>NZ_JBIAHY010000001.1:0-153661 GCF_042870975.1 Streptomyces sp. NPDC006259
GCTTCCTTTGTACTCACCCGAGAGACTCTCTCAAGCTTTCCTCCGGGCGCTTCCCTTCGGTCTTGCGTTTCCGACTCTA
This sequence comes from Streptomyces sp. NPDC006259, assembly GCF_042870975.1. Taxonomy (NCBI): domain Bacteria; kingdom Bacillati; phylum Actinomycetota; class Actinomycetes; order Kitasatosporales; family Streptomycetaceae; genus Streptomyces; species Streptomyces sp. NPDC006259. The sequence goes on from NZ_JBIAHY010000001.1 coordinate 80, forward strand.
TCAGACCGTTTCCGGTCCGATTCCCTGTCGGCGGGATTTGCCTTGGGCTTTCGGCTTTCGCCTGTCGGCCTTTCGACATTCACTACGTTAGCCGATTCCCTCGCCAGCTCATAATCGAGCTTTTCGAGTTCGAATTCAGACGTGCGGACACGTCGAGTTCGGCCCCGCTGAGGGGCGTCGTAGGTAGTGGGTTGGCCGCTTCCGGCTGCAGGCGAACGCCGTACCCGGGTCAAGCGGCTCGGGCTACGTTACGCCGCTGGCCGAGTCGAGTCAACTTCCGCGGCGCCGGGGCGCATGAGCCCGGTACGCACACCGTCGGGTCGTCGGCGGTCCAGTACCGCCAAGGGTGGGCGGCGCCGTCGCCGGCGCCTCCCGTACGCGGTCGTTGCGCACCTGGTCCGCAGGGACCGGGTGCGAGTGAGCGGGGCCTTCGGCCGGTCCCCCGTCGCTGCGGGCCGGGAGTCGACGCCTGCGGGCGGAACCTCCGAGAGCCCGGCACGGCGAACGGCGTCCAGCGGCTCAGGCTCCGGCGGGCGGCTTGGCTCTCGGGCTCAGTCGGTAGGCCGAGACCGTCGGATCACCCGCAAGGTAGAACCGGTGCTGCCAGTCGTGAGCCTTGCTGACGCCTACCCGAGGACCGGCCTGGATGAGCGCGGCGGGTACGGGCTCACCCTCGGACAGCATGACCGAGGTGCCCGTCAGGAGGTCCGCGCCGTTGTGTTCCGCCGTGATGCCGAGCGCCTGGCAGAAGTTGCCCGGACCTCGGGCAAGACGCGGATGCTCAACCGTCTCCCCTCGCCGCTTGCGTGCCAGGTCCTCCCCCTCGACGACCCTGCCCGCCCGGAGGAGGACAGCCGAGGCGATGCCGTCCGTCCCGGTCACGACGTTGGCGCACCAGTGGAGCCCGTGGGACCGGTAGACATACAGGTGTCCCGCGGTTCCGAACATGACGGCGTTACGGGGTGTCCGGCCTCGGTAGGCATGGGAAGCCGGGTCAGCCGAACCGGAGTACGCCTCGGTCTCCGTGATGGCGATACGCACGGTTCCCTCGGGGGTCTTACAGGTGAGGACACTCCCGAGCAGCCTGGGGGCGACCTCTTCGGCGGGATGGGCGAGGAGATCGACGTTCATGCCGACCGCCCTGACATGCCGTGGGTGCAGTGGACGTACACATGTCCGGGCGGGCCGAACACCACGTCGGTGCGCGCGACGAGGCGGCCGAGGAGGTCAGGTGCGACCTGCGGGACAGGGCGCTCGAAGAAGGCCCTGGGCAGGGGCGTACGGTCGGGGCTCGCGATCATGTCCTCCGAGCGTAGTGGAGGCGGCCGGTGTGCCGGGGTGGTCAGCCGGCACTCCGCTTGCCAGGGTGGAGCGCGGAACCGGTTCCGGCCGGATCGCGTTTGTAGGGATCAAGGATCCCGTCGTAGAGGTGTAGAGGGAGAGTCATGGCGTTCAAGAAGCTGCTCGCGAGTCTCGGGGCCGGTGGGGCCTCGGTCGAGACGGTGCTGACCGAGGTCAACGTCGTTCCGGGTGGCGTCGTGCAGGGTGAGGTGCGGATCCAGGGCGGGTCCGTCAACCAGCAGATCGAGGGCCTGTCGGTCGGGCTTCAGGCCAAGGTCGAGGTGGAGAGCGGCGACCAGGAGTACAAGCAGGACATCGAGTTCATCAAGCAGCGTCTGGGCGGGGCCTTCGAACTCCAGGCGAACGCGGTGCACGCCGTGCCGTTCGGTCTGGAGATCCCGTGGGAGACGCCGATCACGATGATCGACGGGCAGGCCCTGCGGGGGATGAACATCGGGGTGACCACCGAGCTGGAGATCGCGCGAGCCGTGGACTCCGGTGACCTGGACCCGGTCAACGTGCATCCCCTCCCGGCGCAGAAGGCGCTCCTGGACGCCTTCCTCCAGCTGGGTTTCCGCTTCAAGAACGCGGACCTCGAGCGCGGTCACATCCGGGGTACGCGGCAGAAGCTGCCGTTCTACCAGGAGATCGAGTTCTTCCCGCCGGCGCAGTACCGGGGTCTCAACCAGGTGGAGCTGAGCTTCGTCGCCGACGAGCACACGATGGACGTCGTACTGGAGATGGACAAGAAGCCCGGACTGTTCAGCGAGGGCAGCGACACCTTCCGCTCGTTCCAGGTCGGGCTGAACGACTTCCAGGGGACCGACTGGGCGGCGTACCTGAACCAGTGGCTGTCCGAGGTCGGCAGCAAGCGCAACTGGTTCTAGGCTCGGAACCACTGACTCCAGAACCGATGCAGGAGGTACCGAGGTGACCCAGCTCAAGCGGCGGCCGCTCCCCCACGACTTCCATCCGCCCGTGCCGTCGTTCACGGTCACGAGTGAGGACGTCGAGGAGGGCGCGGCACTCAAGGGCGACCAGGTCCAGGCGGAGGGGAACGCCTCGCCGCACCTGCGGTGGGAGGGTTTCCCGCCGGAGACCAAGAGCTTCGCGGTGACCTGTTACGACCCGGACGCGCCCACCGGCAGCGGGTTCTGGCACTGGGTCCTGTTCGACATCCCCGCCTCGGTGACCGAGCTTCCGGCGGGTGCCGGCGGCGGGAAGTTCGAGGGCCTGCCCGAAGGTGCCGTACACGCGCGCAACGACTACGGGTCCAAGGACTTCGGTGGGGCCGCGCCGCCGCCCGGGGACGGCCCGCACCGGTACGTCTTCACGGTGTACGCCGTGGACCAGGAGAAGCTCGGTGCGGATTCCGACGCCTCGCCCGCCGCCGTCGGGTTCAATCTGCGGTTCCACGCGATCGCGCGGGCCCAGCTGATCGGTGAGTACGAGAACCCCGCGGTGAGCTGAGGCGGCTCTCGCTCCCGTCAGCTCATCGTTCCTTCAACGTTTGCCCGTCCCTGGTCTTGGAAGTGATCAGGGGCGGGCATTTTGTTGCCGGGGGTGGGGAGGCCCCCGTGGGAGCGGCGGATATTGCGTTGTCCATCCCGGCGTGCCCGGCCAGAGTTGACCCCAGCCCGCCAGGGGGTGGGCCGGTGCACACAGGAGGTGGGCTGGTATGCGGGACACGCTGGTGCTGAACGCGAGCTTCGAGCCGCTGTCGACGGTGACGCTGAACCGTGCCGTCGTTCTGGTGCTCCAGGACAAGGCCGTCGTCGAGCAGGCCCACCCCGAACTGCGGATGCGGGGAGCCGAGGTGGACATACCGGCGCCCCGCGTCATCCGGCTGTGCAGGTACGTACGGGTGCCGTTCCGAAGACAAGCTCCGTGGTCGAGGCGGGGTGTCCTGGTCAGGGACCGGCACCGGTGCGCCTACTGCGACGGCCGGGCGACCACGGTGGACCACGTCGTGCCGCGGGCACAGGGCGGGCAGGACTCCTGGCTCAACACGGTCGCCTCCTGCGCGGTGGACAACCACCGCAAGGCGAACCGGACTCCGGAGCAGGCGGGGATGCCGTTGCTGCGGCAGCCGTTCGAACCGACGCCGCAGGACGCGATGCTGCTCGCCCTGGGGCAGGAGGACCTGGCCGCGCTGCCGGAGTGGCTGACCACGGACGCGGCCTGACGGCCCGCCCGTCGGGCACGGCTCGTACGGGGCTGTTCGCACGGGTCCCCGCGTCTCCTGGCGGAGGAGGCGCGGGGACCCGTGCGCTATCGGGGTCGTCAGTCGATCGACGGCTTCTCGCGGCGTTCCTTGGGGCTGTCCGAGCCGCCGCCGTTGGAGCTCGAACCGCCGCCCATGGGGCCGAAGTTGCCCATGGCGCCGGACAGGCCCTTGAGGGCGTCGCCGATTTCGCTGGGGACGATCCAGAGCTTGTTGGCGTCGCCCTCGGCGATCTTCGGGAGCATCTGGAGGTACTGGTAGGAGAGGAGCTTCTGGTCCGCGTCGCCGGCGTGGATCGCCTCGAAGACCGTGCGGACGGCCTGGGCTTCGCCCTCGGCGCGCAGGGCGGCGGCTTTGGCCTCGCCCTCGGCCTTGAGGATCGCGGACTGCTTCTCACCCTCGGCCGTGAGGATCGCGGCCTGGCGCGTGCCTTCCGCGGTGAGGATCGCGGCGCGCTTGTCACGGTCGGCGCGCATCTGCTTCTCCATCGAGTCCTGGATGGAGGTCGGGGGCTCGATGGCCTTCAACTCCACGCGGTTCACGCGGATTCCCCACTTGCCGGTGGCCTCGTCGAGAACGCCGCGCAGGGCGGCGTTGATCTCCTCGCGGGAGGTCAGGGTGCGCTCCAGGTCCATGCCGCCGATGATGTTGCGCAGGGTGGTGACGGTGAGCTGCTCGATCGCCTGGATGTAGCTGGCGACTTCGTAGGTCGCGGCGCGGGCGTCGGTCACCTGGTAGTAGATGACGGTGTCGATGTTGACGACCAGGTTGTCCTGGGTGATCACCGGCTGCGGCGGGAACGGCACGACCTGTTCACGCAGGTCGATGCGGTTGCGGATGGTGTCGATGAACGGAACGACGATGTTGAGGCCCGCGTTGAGTGTCCGCGTGTAGCGGCCGAACCGCTCCACGATCGCGGCGCTCGCCTGTGGGATGACCTGGATCGTCTTGATCAGGGCGATGAAGACCAACACCACCAGGATGATCAAGACGATGATGACCGGTTCCATCGTGCTCCCCGTACCCTTCTCCGCCTCGGCGCTTTCGGAAGATCTTAGGCTTGTCGAAGATCTTGCTGGTCGAGTGTGACAGACCGTCGTCCGGCTCGTGGGATGTTCGGTTCACTTGTGCGGTGCGGGAGTTGACAAGGTCAGATGACGATCGCGGTGGCCCCCTCGATGTCCACGACGTCAACTTCCTGCCCCACGTCGTAGGCGCGGTCGGTGTCGAGGGCGCGCGCCGACCAGACCTCCCCGGCGAGCTTGATGCGTCCGCCCGAGCCGTCGACCCGTTCCAGTACGACGGCTTGTCTGCCCTTCAACGCGTCGACGCCGCTGGCGAATCGGGGGCGCTGGGCGCTGTGCCGGGCCGCGATGGGCCGGACGACGGCGATGAGGGCGACGGAGACGATCACGAAGGCGAGTACCTGGGCGACCAGGTCGAAGCCGAGCCCGGCAGCGACGGCCGCCGCCACCGCACCGACCGCGAGCATGCCGAACTCCGGCATCGCGGTGACCACCAGCGGGATTCCGAGCGCTGCCGCGCCTACGAGCCACCACACCCACGCGTCGATGTCGTTCACGCGTTCATGGTAGGTCCGGCGGGTGTGCCGCCGACAGGGCGCGGACGGGGGCGGTCAGGCGAGGGGCAGTCCCTGGGCGGTCCAGCGGTCGCCGACCTGGTCCACGACGAGGGGGAGGCCGAAGCAGAGGGAGAGGTTGCGGGAGGTCAGTTCCAGTTCGACCGGACCGGCGGCGAGGACCTTGCCCTGACGGATCATGAGGACGTGCGTGAAGCCGGGGGCGATCTCCTCGACGTGGTGCGTGACCATGATCATCGAGGGGGCGATCGGGTCGCGGGCGAGACGGCCGAGGCGGCGGACGAGGTCCTCGCGGCCGCCGAGGTCGAGGCCGGCGGCCGGCTCGTCCAGAAGCAGCAGTTCGGGGTCGGTCATCAGGGCGCGGGCGATGAGCGTGCGCTTGCGCTCGCCCTCGGAGAGGGTGCCGAACTTGCGGTCCAGGTACTCGGTCATGCCGAGGCGGTCGAGGAAGGCGCGGGCGCGCCGCTCGTCGATCTCCTCGTAGTCCTCCTGCCAGCCGGCCGTCATGCCGTACGCGGCGGTCAGGACGGTCTGCAGGACGGTCTGGCGCTTGGGGAGCTTGTCGGCCATGGCGATGCCGGCCACCCCGATGCGGGGACGCAGTTCGAAGACGTCGGTGCCGGGCCTGCCGAGGGTCTCGCCGAGGATGGTGGCGGTGCCGCTGCTGGGGTAGAGGTAGCTGGACGCGATGTTCAGCAGGGTCGTCTTGCCGGCTCCGTTGGGGCCGAGGATGACCCAGCGCTCGCCTTCCTTGACCGACCAGGAGACCTGGTCCACCAGAGCCCGGCCCTCGCGGACCACGGATACGTCATGAAGCTCCAGAACATCGCTCATGAGCGCGTTGTCTCCCCTTGCAGTGTGGCCGGTCTCGGTTGTCGCGTACGCCAGTGGCTCGGACCGCCGCGCGCGGGTGGGCGCGGCCCCTCCAGGAAAATCTACGCCACCGGTCGGGTGGGCCGTTCCATCGGTCCGGTCCTTAGGCTGGGGGCATGCTCTCGGAACCGCGCTCTGGTCGCCTTGCCGCTTGGGGAAATGCCCTTCTGGCCGGACTTGTCTCTCCGGACGACGCCGTCCTCGCCATCGTCGGGTCGGACGCCGTGCACCGGGTGGAAGGGCTCCCCGGCGAGTCCGCGCCCGTCGGGCTGACGCTCGCGCTGGGACGGCTGCGGGCGCTCGGGGTGCGGGGGCTGCGGGTGGCGCTGCCGGCGCCCGGGCATCCGCTGGGGCTGAGCGGGCCGCCGGAGTTCAACGCGCGGGCGCTGGAGGCCGAGGAGGCGGTGGTCTGTCACGGTGCCGCGCTCGGGCTGGTGCCCGAGGTGCACGAGGCCGGGCCCGACGGCGATGTGCATGTGGAGGTCGTGTGGCACTGCCTTCCCGTGCGGGAGGCTCCGCCGGCGGACGTGCCGTCGCTGGGCGAGGCCGAGCGGGAGCTGGCGGAGGCGCTGCGCGACGCCACGGCTGTGCTGGCGCGGTTGGACGTGGCCGGTTCGGGGCCGGTGGCGGAGGCGGCGGTCGAGGCGTACCGGGCTCGGGCGGAGCGGGGTCGGGAGGTGCTGGCGCCGGGGTATCCGCCGCGGGCGGTGCGGGTGCTGGAGCTTGCGCAGCGGGTGGGGCTCCTGGTGTCGCTGGCGCATGAGAACGGGCACGGGGGTGCGGTGAGCGCTTCGGAGATGGGCGCTCGGGTTGCCGCTCTGCGGCCGGTGGAGCGGACGGGGCGGCGGGCGCAGGTGGCCGCGTACAACGCGTATGTGGAGGAACGGGAGCGGTAGCGGTGCGGTGGGGACGTGGGTGGGGTGCGTGGGTGGGTGAGGTGCGCGCGGGTTGGCGGGTGTGGCGTGAGGGAGCGGGGCAGCGGGGCCCGGGTGGCGGGCCGGAGTCGCTGCCGGGGCTTGAGTCGGCGACGGTGCGGCCTGCGCGGCGCATCCGCTCACGCACGTCGAGTCGGTCAGTCCGGCACTTACGGGGCGCCTCCCCTGTCGCCCACCGCCTCCGGCGATGATCGATCCGGCGGAGGCGCTTCGGTGAGGGGCTCGGCACCGGCACTGCCCGTCGGGGCAGGGGGGCGATCAGCGGACCGGCCTCCCCCGGAGTGGGGCCGGGGAAGGCCGGGAGAGACTCGGGACGGTCTCTCGGTGGTTCCTCAGTGGTTCCTCAGTGGTTGAGGCCCAGGTTGCCGAAGGCCGGGTTCAGCACGCCGATGACGTTGACGCTGTTGCCGACGGCGTTGACCGGGATGTGCACCGGGGCCTGGATGACGTTGCCCGAGCCGACGCCCGGCGAGCGCTCGGCCACCGCGTCGGCCGACGCGCCGCTGGAGGCGGAGGCCATCCCGGCGCCCGCGGCCACCAGCCCACCGGCCACCATCGTCACGGCCGCTGCCTTCTTCAGGTTCTTCACTTCTGACCCCTCTTAGCGATTGCCGCGGCAACCGCCGCGGCACGCACTGGAGAACGCCGGGGACCGGCGGAGGATGCGCCATCCGGGGGACATTCCCACGACGGTATGAATCTACGACCGGAGGAGACGCATCCGGATGGCACCCGCTGTGCTGCCGGTCCCGCGCCGGCGGTGCGGGTCAGCCGGCCGCACCGTGGCGTACGGCCCACAGGGCGGCCTGGGTGCGGTCGGCGAGGTCGAGCTTCATCAGGATGTTCGAGACGTGGGTCTTGACGGTCTTCTCGGAGAGGACCAGGGCGCGGGCGATCTCCCGGTTGGAGCGGCCGTCCGCTATCAGGCCGAGCACCTCGCGTTCCCGTTCCGTGAGGGAACCGCCTCTGCCCTGGCCCGAGTTGGCCTCGTCCTGGGAGAGGAGAGCACCGGCGACCTCGGGCTGGAGCAGGATGTGGCCGGCGTGCACCGAGCGGATGGCGCCGGCCAGGGCGTCGGGGTCCACGTCCTTGTAGACGTAACCGGCGGCGCCCGCGCGCAGGGCGGGGACGACGGTGCGCTGCTCGGTGAAGCTGGTGACGACGAGCACGCGCGCGGGGTTGGCCAGCTCGCGGAGTCTGCGGAGGGCTTCCACGCCGTCCATGCCCGGCATCTTGACGTCCATCAGGACGACGTCGGGCTTCAACTCCTCGGCGCGGGCGACTCCTTCGGCGCCGTCGGACGCCTCGCCGACGACCTCGATGTCGTCCTGCACCTCCAGGAAGGTGCGCAGGCCCCGGCGGACGACCTGGTGGTCGTCGACGAGCAGCACCTTGATTGCGTCAGCCACCGGGAGCCTCCATCTCGATCGTGGTGCCCTTGCCGGGCGCCGATTCCACCGTCAGGCTGCCGCCGATGCCGCCGGCCCGGTCCCGCATGGACACCAGGCCGAGGTGGCGGCCGGCCCTGCGGACCGTCGTGGGGTCGAATCCGCTGCCGTCGTCCGTGACGCGCAGGACCGTGTCCGGGCCGCGCTTGTGGAGGGTCACGTCGACGTGCTCGGCGCCGGAGTGGCGCAGCGCGTTGTGCAGGGCCTCCTGGGCGACGCGCAGGAAGGCCTCCTCCTGGGCGGCGGGGAGGGCGCGGACGCCGTGGCCGGTGAAGGTCACGTGCGCGGAGTGGGCGCGGTCCAGAACCTGGACGTGGGTGCGGAGGGTGGCCACCAGGCCGTCCTCGTCGAGCGCGGCGGGGCGCAACTCGACGACCGCGGCGCGCAGTTCGTCGGTCGCCTCGGCGGCGAGGGCGGCGACCTGCTGGAGTTCGCCCTTCGCGCGGGATGGGTCGCGGTCGACGAGGGCGGCGGCGGCCTGGGCGGTGAGGCGCAGGGAGAACAGCTTCTGGCTGACCGCGTCGTGCAGCTCGTGGGCGAGCCTCGTGCGCTCCTCCGCGATGGTGAGTTCGCGGCTGCGCTCGTACAGGCGGGCGTTGGTGAGGGCTATCGCCGCGTGCTGGGCGAGGATCGAGAGGAGTTCCTCGTCCTCCTCGGTGAAGCGGCAGCCGCCCCGGGGACCGGGGCTCGGGGCGCGGGGGGTGTCCTCTTCCGCGGAGCACAGCTTGTTCGCGAGGAACAGGGCGCCGATGACCTCGTCACCGTCGCGGATGGGCAGGCCGAGGAAGTCGGACATCTCCGGGTGGGCGGACGGCCAGCCCTCGAAGCGCGGGTCCTCGCGCACGTCGGCGAGGCGTTCGGGCTTGGCCTCGTGCAGCATCGCGGCGAGGATGCCGTGCTGCCGGGGCAGCGGGCCGATGGCCTTCCACTGCTCCTCGTCGATCCCGTCGACGACGAACTGGGCGAAGCCTCCGTGATCGTCCGGGACGCCGAGCGCGGCGTACTGCGCGTCGAGCAGTTCGCGGGCCGAGGCGACGATCGTCTTGAGGACGTCACGCACCTCCAGGTGCCTGCTCATGGCCAGCAGCGCGGAACTGACCGCGGCGAGGCCGGACCGGGGGCCTTGACTCATGCCCTCACGGTACCGGCGGGGTGTGACAGCAGGCATCGGACCTGTGACGCAGCGGGGTAGGCCGCAAGTCCTAGGGCCGAGGTCCCCGGTGCGTGGGGCGTACGTCGAAGGGCCCCGGTGGGCCCCGTCCCGCGTCCGAGGCGGGCCGCAGGGGCGCGTTCCTACCGTGAGGTCACCGCCGAGTGGCGGGTCGACGAGGGGACGGTTGCCATGCCGGTTGCGATCATCACGGGGGCTTCGAAGGGGCTGGGGCGGGCGCTCGCCGAGGCTCTCGCCGCGCGGGGCTGGGAGCTGGTGCTGGACGCCAGGACGGCGCAGGTGCTGAAGGAGGCGGCGGCCGCGGTCGCGGGGCACGGGAGCAGGGTGGAGGCGCTCGCCGGGGACGTGACCGATCCCGCGCACCGGGCCGCGCTGGTGGCTGCCGCCCGGCGGCTCGGGGGCTGCCGGCTGCTGGTGAACAACGCGAGCGCGCTGGGCGCCGAGCCGCTGGTGCGGCTGGCGGAGCTGCCCCTGGACGGGCTGCGGCGGGCTCTGGAGGTGAACGTCGTGGCCGCGCTGGGCCTGGTCCAGGAGGCGCTGCCGCTGCTCCGCGCGGCGCCGGACGGCGCGGTGATCACGGTCAGTTCGGACGCGGCGGCCGAGCCGTACGCGACGTGGGGCGGGTACGGGGCGTCGAAGGCGGCTCTCGACCAGCTCGCGGCGGTGCTCGGCGAGGAGGAGCCGGAGCTGCGGGTGTGGGCGGTGGACCCCGGGGACATGGCGACGGACCTGTACGCGGCGGCCGTGCCGGGGGACGACGGGGCGCGGCCGGAGCCCGGCGGTGTGGCGCCGGCCTTCCTGCGGTTGCTGGACGAGCGGCCGCCCAGCGGGCGCTACGCGGCGCCGGCCCTGCTGGAGGGACGGCGATGACGTCGGCCATGGGGGTTCCTCCGGTCCAGGGCGACCGGGAGCGGGGCAGGGTGCCCGAGGGGCTGTCGGCGCGGGTTCCGGCCGAGCAGCGCGGGCCCGGCCGCGACCGTGACTCCGTACGGCTGCTGGTGTCGCGTGGGAGTGAGCCGGCGCACCACGTGTTCGGGGAGCTGCCGGGCCTGCTGCGGGCCGGGGACCTGCTCGTGGTGAACACCTCGCCGACGCTGGCCGCCGCCGTGGACGGGCGGATCGGGCACGCGCGCGTGGTGGTTCACTTCTCCACGCTCGGGGACGACGGGCGGTGGGCGGTCGAGCTGCGCGAACCTGACGGGCGGGGCACCACGCGCCCGCGTGCGGGCGGTCCGGCCGGGGCGGAGGTCCGGCTGTCCGCCGGGGTGCGGCTGGTGCTGGAGGAGGGGCTGACCGGGCCCGGCGGGCGGTTGTGGTGGGCTCGGGTGGCCGAGGGGGCGGTGCCGGGGCTGCTGCGGGAGCACGGGCGACCCATCCGCTACGCCTATACGGAACGGGATCAGCCGCTGTCGGCGTACCAGACCGTGTTCGCGCTGCCGTCGGCCGACGGGGTGGGCAGCGCGGAGATGCCGAGCGCGGGGCGGCCGTTCACGGCACGGCTGGTGGCGGAGCTGGTGAGCCGGGGGGTGCGGTTCGCGCCGGTCACGCTGCACACGGGGGTGGCGTCGGCGGAGGCGCACGAGCCGCCGTATCCGGAGCGGTTCGCGGTGCCGGAGGCGTCGGCCCGGCTGATCAACGCGGCGCGGGCGGGAGCGGACCGGGTCATCGCCGTGGGGACGACGGCGGTGCGGGCCGTGGAGTCGGCGGCGGGGGCCGACGGGGTCGTACGCGCGCGTGCGGGCTGGACGGACCTCGTGGTCACTCCTGAGCGCGGGGTGCGGGTGGTGGACGGACTGCTGACGGGGCTGCACGAGCCGGAGGCCTCACATCTGCTGATGCTGGAGGCGGTGGCCGGGCGGACCGCGATCGACCGCGGTTACGAGGCGGCGCTGCGGGGTTCCTACCTGTGGCACGAGTTCGGGGACGTGCATCTCCTCCTGCCAGAGGAGCCCCTCACACAGAGCATCGCGTGAGCAACTATCGGTGACAAAACCTCGTCGTCCCTGTGAGCCCGCACATAGGGCCCAGATCACGTACGAAGGGCGATAGGAGTCAAAAGGGACCTCCTGAACGGGGCAGACAGTCTGATCTGTCCCGTTTTGCCCTTCCCTGATCCACTACCAGGCGTAGTACGTCACACCTTTGCCTGGGCATTTTGCGGCCGCTAACAATGGCTCTCGTCGCTCAGCGCCGCGGGTTTCCTCCCCGGCGTTCGTGCCGTGAGCACCCGCCGTCGGACGAAGAGAGCGACCTCCGCGCTATTCGAAGAGGTCCTTCCGCCATGCCCAAGAACACTCACAAGATCGCGATCGCTGGTGTCGCCACACTCGGCGCCGCCGCCATCGCCTTCACCGTGGTTCCGGCCGACGGTCAGACGACCACCACGGACGCCCTTTCCTCGTCCCGTGTGGCCTACAGCTCCGAGCAGGTGCGTGACGTCAAGGCCGACGTGACCGACCAGCTGGCCGGCACCAGCCTGAAGGTCGAGGCCATCAAGGCCGAGAAGAAGGCCGCCGCGGACGCGGTGGCGAAGAAGAAGGCCGCCGCCACCGCCGCGGCGAAGAAGAAGGCGGCCGCCGCTGCCGCCGCGAAGAAGGCCGCCGCCGCGCGCAAGGCCAAGGCCGCCGCCAGCCGGGCCGCCAAGCGCCCCGTGGTCAAGCAGGTCGTCGTCAAGAGCTACCCGAACAACCTCGACGGCTGGATCCGCGAGTCCCTCGCCATCATGAAGAAGAAGGGCATCCCGGGCTCCTACCACGGGCTGCACAAGAACATCATCCGCGAGTCCTCGGGCAACCCGAAGGCCATCAACGACTGGGACATCAACGCCATCAACGGCATCCCGTCGAAGGGCCTGCTCCAGGTCATCCCGCCGACCTTCAAGGCGTACCACGTCCCGGGCACGTCCTGGAACATCTACGACCCGATCGCCAACATCACCGCCGCCGCCAACTACGCGGCCGACCGGTACGGCACGATCGACAACGTCAACAGCGCGTACTGAGCGTCCCGAGCCGTAGCCGGACCCCCCACACGCCGAAGGGCGGCACCCCGACCGGGGTGCCGCCCTTCGGCGTCGTACCGACCGCTCGCGGCTACTTGCGCATGACCTCGGGCTCGTGGCGGCGCAGGAAGCGGGCCACGAAGAATCCGCAGATCACGCCGAGAACGATCAACGCGGCCATGTCCATGCCCCAGGCGCCGACGGTGTGCTCCCACAGCGGGTCCGTCTCGCCGCCGTCCTTGGGCGGGCTGATCCTGTTGAAGTCCAGCGTGGCGCCCGCGGCGGCGACCGCCCAGCGCGAGGGCATCAGGTACGAGAACTCGTTGACGCCGACCGCGCCGTTCAGGGCGAAGAGGCAGCCGGTGAACACAACCTGGATGATCGCGAACATCACCAGCAGCGGCATGGTCTTCTCGGCCGTCTTCACCAGCGACGAGATGACCAGGCCGAACATCATCGAGGTGAAGCCCAGCGCCATGATCGGGATGGACAGCTCGACCATGGTGGCGCTGCCGAGCACCAGGCCCTTCGCCGGGATCTCCCGGCTCGCGAAGCCGATCACGCCGACCAGCAGGCCCTGGAGCACGGTGACCACGCCGAGCACGAAGACCTTGGACATCAGGTACGCGGAGCGGGACAGGCCGGTGGCGCGTTCCCGCTCGTAGATGACCCGTTCCTTGATCAGCTCGCGGACGGAGTTGGCCGCGCCCGCGAAGCAGGCGCCGACCGCCAGGATCAGCAGGACGGTGGTGGCCGTGCCGTTGGGGATGATCCGGCCCGTCTTCGGGTTGACCGGGTTGGGCAGCAGACTGTTGCCGGAGTCGATGAGCAGGCTCACCGCGCCGAGGACGGCCGGCAGGATCACCGTCAGGGCCAGGAAGCCCTTGTCGGAGGCGATCACCGAGACGTAGCGGCGCACCAGCGTGACGAACTGGGACATCCACCCCTGCGGCTTGGGCGGCCTCATCGCCTGCATGGGCGTCATCGACACGGACTGCGGGGCGATGGCGTCGATGTCCGCGGCGTACATCTGGTAGTGCTGCGAGCCCTTCCAGCGGCCCGCCCAGTCGTAGTCGCGGTAGTTCTCGAAGGCGGAGAAGACATCGGCCCAGGTGTCGTAGCCGAAGAAGTTCAGCGCCTCCTCGGGCGGACCGAAGTAGGCCACGCTGCCGCCGGGCGCCATCACGAGCAGCTTGTCGCAGATCGCGAGTTCGGCCACCGAGTGCGTGACCACGAGGACCGTACGGCCGTCGTCGGCGAGACCGCGCAGCAGCTGCATGACGTCGCGGTCCATGCCCGGGTCGAGACCCGAGGTCGGCTCGTCGAGGAAGATCAGCGACGGCTTGGTCAGCAGCTCCAGGGCCACCGACACGCGCTTGCGCTGGCCGCCGGAGAGGGAGGTGACCTTCTTCTCCTTGTGGATGTCCAGCTTCAGCTCGCGCAGCACCTCGTCGATGCGGGCGTTGCGCTCGGCGGCCGTGGTGTCGGCCGGGAAGCGGAGCTTGGCCGCGTACTTGAGGGCCTTCTTGACGGTCAGTTCCTTGTGCAGGATGTCGTCCTGCGGGACCAGACCGATGCGCTGGCGCAGCTCGGCGAACTGCTTGTAGAGGTTCCGGTTGTCGTAGAGGACGTCGCCCTCGTTGGCGGGCCGGTAGCCGGTGAGGGCCTTGAGCAGGGTGGACTTGCCGGAGCCGGACGGGCCGATGACCGCGATCAGCGACTTCTCCGGAACACCGAAGGAGACGTCCTTCAGGATCTGCTTGCCGCCGTCGACCGTCACCGTCAGGTGGCGTGCGGAGAAGGAGACCTCACCGGTGTCGACGAACTCCTCGAGCCGGTCGCCGACGATCCGGAACGTCGAGTGACCGACGCCCACGATGTCGGTGGGGCCGAGCAGTTGCGAGCCGCCCTTGGCGATCGGCTGGCCGTTGACGTACGTGCCGTTGTGCGAGCCGAGGTCGCGGATCTCCATGCGCCCGTCGGGCGTCGAGTGGAACTCGGCGTGGTTGCGCGAGACCTGGAGGTCGGAGACGACCAGGTCGTTCTCCAGGGCGCGGCCGATGCGCATGACGCGGCCGAGGGAGAACTGGTGGAACGTGGTCGGGCTGCGGTCGCCGTAGACCGGCGGCGCCCCCGCGCCGACGCCGGGGCCCTGCTGCTGCGGCACGGGCGCGGAGACCTTCTGCGGCGGCTGCCATCCGGGCTGCGGCATCTGCTGCGGCGGCATCTGCTGCGGCGGCATCTGCTGCTGGGGCGGGGCCTGCTGGGCCCAGCCCGGGTTCGCGGCCTGCGCGGCGTACGGCTGCTGCGGCTGTGCGACCGCCGTCTGTGCGGCGGAGAGGTGCAGGCGCGGTCCGTCGGTGGCGTTTCCGAGGTGGACCACCGAGCCGGGCCCGATGTCCACCTGGTGGACGCGCTGGCCCTGTACGAACGTTCCGTTGGTGCTGCCGTGGTCCTCCAGTATCCAGCCGTGGCCGTTGAAGGTGACCGTGGCGTGACGCCACGAGACCCTGGCGTCGTCGAGGACGACCTCCCCCTGCGGATCCCGTCCGAGGGTGTATGACCTGGACGGATCGAGCGTCCAGGTGCGTCCGTTCAATTCCAGTACGAGTTCCGGCACTCCATGCCCCACTGAGTAGTCCCCCGAGTTACCCCCATCACAGGGAGTCTAGGGATGTCGAACATCGTCGGGAACTATTTCAGGCCCGGCCCCCTGACCGAAAGTCGGGCCTTGTGAAGGGGGCGCGCGGGCTGCCCGCGGTCTCATCGGCCGTTCCCGTTGACGGGGTTGAAACCGGGCCGGAGAGTGGTAAACGCACGCGAGGGGGACGGACGCGGTGATCTCCGCGCTCCGCACCGCGGATCGGGGGGTCTGCATGAGTGCCGGCACGAGCGTCGGGAACGACGGGAGCGCGGCGTACGACCAGGGTGTGCCGTGGCTGGACGTGCTGCTGTCCGCGATCGCCGCGGTGAGCTGGGCGTTGATCGGGATGGCGGGGACGGCGGCGCTCGGGCTGCATCTGCTGGGGGCCGACACCGCGGGTTCGCTGGGGCCCATGACGGCGGCCGTCGTGGCGCTCGGCGCGGGCGGTTCCGTGACGCCGTCGGGCGATGTGTCCACGTTCGGCCTGACGGGCGCGGAGGCGAACACCGCCGTCGAGATCACGCCACTGGGCGTGAGCCTGACGGGCGCGGTGCTCCTGTCGTGGTTCTTCCTACGATCCCTGCGCGCGACCGGAGTCGTGGTCACGCCGGCCGAACTCCTCGCGCGCGGGGGCACGGTGGTCGCCCTGTTCGTGGCCACCCTGGGCGGCCTGGCCTGGGCCGGCCACGACGTCATCACCATCGACGGCGGGGCCCTGGGGCTGGACGACCTGCCCGGCGGCGGTGACGCGGGCGGCGTCGGGATCCCCGGGGTGGGCGACCTCGGGGACATCGGTGCCCTGCTGCCCGACCGGCTCGGGGACCTGGTCGACGCGCAGGCCGCGGTCGGGTTCACCGTCGACACGGCCGCGACGCTCCTCGGCGCTCTCGTCTGGTCGGCCGCGGTCCTGCTGATCGCCCTGCTGGCCTCCCGCCGGACGCCACTGCCGCACGGCTGGGACACCGTGCACCGGGTGGTGCGGCCCGCCGTGTCCGCCCTCGTCACGGTGGTGCTGGTCGCGGTGGGCGCCGGGCTCGCGGCGGCCGCGTACGCGGCGATCGGCGACGACCACCCGAAGCGGATCGCGGGCGCGGCGCTGCTCGGTGCGCCCAACGGGGTGTGGCTCGGGGTGGACGTCGGTCTGTTCGTGCCGTGGGACGGCAGGGCGACGGGTGTCCTGACGCGGGTGCTGCCCGATCCGCTCGACGACCTGCTGGCCAGTGACACCGATCAGGCGGTGACCCTGGGCCGGCTGGCCGAACTGGACGGTCGGGTATGGCTGTTGGGGGTCGCGGCGGCGGTGATGATGCTGCTGGCGGGGGTGTTGGCGGCCGTGCGGAGCCCCGTGGGGCGGGCGAGGGCGGCGGACGCCGCGGACTCCCGTCCCGGTGGTGCGCGGGAGGAGGGAGCCGCCGGCTTCGTCGGGCGGTGCGCGGTGCGACTGGGCGTCGTGACCGCGACGGCCCTGCCGCTGCTCGCCTGGCTGACGGACGTGTCCGTGGACGCCTCCCTGTCCGTGCTCGGGTTCGACGCCTTCGGCGCCGGCGTGGACCTGCACGGCCGTCTCGGCACGGCCTTGCTGCTCGGGGCCGCGTGGGGGGCCGGCGCCGGCGCGGCCGGTGCCCTGCTCGCCCGGGCGACCGGGGCGGCGGGCACCCGGGCGGTGGCGCCGGCGACCCGTGACATGACGGCGGGGCCGGCGGGTGACGGGGCGGCGGGCCCGATGGGTGAGGGGGCGGCGGGCCGGATGGATCACTGGGCGGCGGGCCCGGCGGACGACCGGGCGGCCCCGACGCCTGGGCAGGTCGGGCAACCCCCGTACGGGCCCGGTCCGGGGCGGGCGCCGCACGGGTCCGGGCATCCGGAGGCGGCGGACGGCGACTCCGGGCCGTACGCGCCGGGTACGCCGTACCGGCCGCCCAACCCGGCGACCAACCCCTACCTGCGGGTGCCGGAAGCGCTGGGAGAACCGGAGGACGCACGCTCCGGGGACGGACTGTACGACGCACCGACGATGGTGGGCCCCGTCGAGCCGTCGGCCGGACGCCCCCGGCGCCCGCCCCGCCACCCACGCTCCGGGGAGCGGTCACCGGACGACGGCCCCGTGCCACCACCCCCGCCACCGCCTCCCCCGCCTCCCGACCGGCCGGGCGGTGGTCGGTGAGTCACAGGGGAGGGAGGTCGAGGCAGAGGAGCACGGCCGGTGCGACAGCGCCGGCCAGGAACCCCAGCGACGCGAACCGGGCCGGGCGGGCGAGACGGCGGACGCCGGGAGCGAAGCGGAGGGGTGCCAGTACGGCCGCGGTGACGCCGACCTGGAGCACCGCCACCCTCGCCCACGGCGCCAGTGAGGTCATCGGCTGTGCCCAGGCAACCGAGAGAACGGCCAAGAGCACGACGGGGCCGAACACGAGCAGCGCCGCCCAGCTCCAGAACAGCACGGCCAGCGGAAACCACCCGGCCCAGTCGCCGAGGTCATGGGGTTCGACGTTCCGTTTCACGTTCACGCGGCCAGCCTGTGGCCGGCGAGCGGACGGCGTCATGAGTGCTCCTACTCATCCGGCCCCGCCGACCGCTCACCTGTGTTCCCTTCACATGATCGCCGCGTACCCGACACCCACTGTTCGGTGTCCGCCTGGCGGACCTCGGCGGCGGGAGGCACTGGGTGCCGGATACGGTGGATACACCATGAGCGCTTCGCAGACCTCGCCGACCTCGGCCTCCGATCTCCCGACTCTCCTTGTCAAGATCTTCGGCAAGGACAGGCCGGGCATCACGGCCGGCCTCTTCGACACCCTCGCCGCCTACTCCGTCGACGTGGTCGACATCGAGCAGGTCGTCACCCGTGGCCGCATGGTGCTGTGCGCGCTCGTGACCGAGCCGCCGCAAGGGCTGGAGGGGGATCTGCGGTCGACCGTCCACAGCTGGGCGGAGTCCATGAAGATGCAGGCCGAGATCATCTCCGGCCTCGGGGACAACCGGCCGCGCGGACTCGGACGGTCGCTGGTCACCGTGCTCGGGCACCCGCTCACCGCGGAGGCCACTGCCTCCGTCGCCGCCAGGATCACCAAGGTCGGCGGCAACATCGACCGTATCTTCCGGCTGGCCAAGTATCCGGTCACCGCCGTCGAGTTCGCGGTCTCCGGGGTGGAGACCGCGCCGCTGCGCACCGCGCTGGTCACCGACGCCGCGGCACTCGGTGTCGATGTCGCCGTCGTCGCGGCGGGGCTGCACCGGCGCGCCCAGCGGCTGGTCGTCATGGACGTCGACTCCACGCTCATCCAGGACGAGGTGATCGAACTCTTCGCGGGGCACGCCGGCTGTGAGGACGAGGTCGCCGAGGTGACGGCGGCGGCGATGCGCGGCGAGCTGGACTTCGAGCAGTCGCTGCACGCGCGCGTGGCGCTGCTCGCGGGCCTCGACGCCTCGGTGGTGGACAAGGTGCGCGCCGAGGTGCGGCTGACGCCGGGCGCGCGCACGCTGATCCGCACCCTGAAGCGGCTGGGTTACCAGGTCGGCGTCGTCTCCGGCGGCTTCACCCAGGTCACCGACGACCTCAAGGAGCGGCTGGGGCTGGACTTCGCGCAGGCCAACACCCTGGAGATCGTCGACGGCAAGCTGACCGGCCGGGTCACGGGGGAGATCGTGGACCGCGCGGGCAAGGCGCGGCTGCTGCGCAGGTTCGCCGCGGAGGCGGGCGTACCGCTGTCGCAGACGGTGGCGATCGGTGACGGCGCCAATGATCTGGACATGCTGAACGCGGCCGGTCTCGGTGTCGCCTTCAACGCCAAGCCGGTGGTGCGCGAGGCCGCGCACACGGCGGTGAACGTGCCGTTCCTGGACACCGTCCTGTACCTGCTGGGTGTCACCCGGGAAGAGGTCGAGGCGGCGGACACGCACGACGAGGGGTAGCGGCCGGGACCGACCGCGGGGCCCGGCGTGCTGCCGGGCCTCACGTCTACCGTGACGGTGTCACTCGGACGGCGCCCAGTAGTCGACGAGCGTGGCCGCACCCGGCTCCAGGGATTTCCAGGAGCCGTCGAAGGACACGACGGCGAAGGCGGCGGCCGGGAAGCCGCGCCGGGTCATCCGCTCGCGTGCGTCGCCCTCGGCGGCGCCGGAGAGGATCTCGGCGAGGCCCTCGATGCCCGGGTTGTGGCCGACCAGGAGGAGGTTGTGCACCTCTTCCGGGGTTTCGTTGAGCAGGGCGATCAGCTCGCCGGGCGAGGCCTCGTAGATCCGCTCCTCGTAGACCGTCCTCGGCCGGTGCGGGAACTCGTGGACGGCGAGTTTCCACGTCTCACGGGTGCGGGTCGCGGTGGAGCACAGGGCGAGGTCGACGGGAATGCCGGTACCGGTCAGTCGGCGTCCGGCCCGGGCCGCGTCCTGGCGGCCCCGGTCAGCGAGCGGTCGCTCGTGGTCGGTCACCTGTGGCCAGTCGGCTTTCGCATGCCGGAAGAGGACGATCCTGCGGGGTTCTGCGACGCTCATGACTCCCAGCTTCGCATGAAACAGGCCATGGGGCGCAGGGAGTTGACACGCGCCTCGGCCGGGGTCCGGGGTGTGAAGAGTGCGCCCGGGCGTGATCGCCGGCGCTAGCGCGCGAGGAGCTGCCGCACGCGGTCGACGAGGTCGGTGATCGCCGGGTCGCCGGATGCCGCCTGGGCGTCGGACGGGTTGAGTATCAGTGTGAGAAGGGCGACGAAGGCGAGGGTCGGCAGGGCCAGCGCCCACCAGGGCAGCCGGGTGTCGGCGCCGCTGCCCTGGGCGGCCGGGTGGGGCCGGGTGTGTGAGGGGGCCGACATGGGTGCCTCCGCTGGTCTCCGAGGGTTCCCGGCCGCGTCGTGCGGCCACCTCTCGAAGGTACGGATCCGGAGGCCGTCGTCCCATCCGGTGGTCCACCCACTTGACCCTGACCCTCACCCCCTAGGGGACAGGGGGGTTAACCCCACCGTGGCCGGTCGGGGCCGGGTCGCGTCAGGGGGAGGCGATGGTGGCGATGATCCCGATGATCACAAAAATGAGGAGGAACGAGCCGAAGACGATGAGCATCTTCTTCTGGCCGTTCTCGGGGTTCGGATCGAGCACTGGCATGGGTCAAGTCTCGCACCCGGCGCACGGCAGAAATCCCGCGGGGTCAGCGAGGGCGTGGGGGCGTCGGCGGGCCCGCGGCAGGGCAGCGGAGCCAGCGGGCTCCCGGGAGGGCAACGGCTCGCGGGGCGGAGGGCAACGGCTCCCGGAGCGGGCGTCGGCGGGCCCGCAGGACGGCAGGGGCGTCGGCGGGCCCGCAGGAGGACAGCGGCCGGAGAGGCGGGCGTCGGCGGGCCCGCGGGACGACAGCGGCGCGCGGGCGGCCGTCAGCGGGCGGTCTCCTCCTCCACCGTGCGGTCGCGGCCGGCGAGCACTCCCACCGCCATCTGCGGGATCATGAGCGCCGCCATCAGCGCGAGGGGCAGACCCCAGCCACCGCTGTGCTGGTAGAGCACGCCCACCAGCAGCGGTCCGGGGATCGACAGCAGGTAGCCGGCGCTCTGCGCGAAGGCCGACAGCTGGGCCACTCCCCCGCTGGTCCGGGCCCGCATCCCGACCATGGTCAGCGCCAGCGGGAAGGCGCAGTTGGAGACGCCGAGCAGCAGCGCCCAGGCCCAGGCGCCGGCGGCGGGCGCGAAGTGCAGGCCGGCGTACCCGGCGAGACCGCACAGGCCGAGCACGACGACGATCGGTCCCTGGTGCGGCAGCCGGGTC
Source organism: Streptomyces sp. NPDC006259 (assembly GCF_042870975.1). Taxonomy (NCBI): domain Bacteria; kingdom Bacillati; phylum Actinomycetota; class Actinomycetes; order Kitasatosporales; family Streptomycetaceae; genus Streptomyces; species Streptomyces sp. NPDC006259. The sequence continues at coordinate 21,062 of NZ_JBIAHY010000001.1, forward strand.
GCGACGCGCGGGATCACGAAGGCCAGCGGCACCCCCATGACCATGGTGACGGCCAGCAGGAGTCCGGCCGTGCTCGCGGGCACACCCGCGTCGCGGAAGATCTGCGGCATCCAGCCCATGGTGATGTAGGCGGCGGTGGCCTGGAGCCCGAAGAAGACGGCGAGCGCCCAGGCGGTGCGGCTGCGGGTGATGCGCAGTACGGCGGGTGCCTCCACGCGCGCGGAGGTCCGCGCGGCGGGCGTGGTCCTCCGCTCGCGGGCCGCCAACGGCAGCCACGGCAGTACGGCCGCCGCCGCCAGGCCCGCCCAGACCACGAGCCCGGACCGCCAGTCGCCGCCGAGCGCGTCGGTCATGGGCACGGTGACGGCGGCGGCGGCCGACGTGCCGAGGGCGAGGGCCATGGAGTACAGGCCGGTCATGGAGCCGACGCGGTCGGGGAACCAGCGCTTGACGATGACCGGCATCAGGACGTTGCTGACGGCGATGCCCATGAGGGCGAGGGCGCTGGCGGCGAGGAAGCCCGCCGTACCGCCCGCGTAGGGCCGTACGAGCAGGCCCGCGGTGATGGCGGCCATGCCGGCGCAGACCACCGCGCCGGCGCCGAAGCGGCGGGCGAGGCGGGGCGCCATGACGCCGAAGACGGCGAAGCAGAGCGGGGGTACGGAGGTGAGGAGGCCGGCTACGCCGCCGCTCATGCCGAGGCCGGATCGGACCTCTTCGAGGAGGGCGCCGAGGCTGGTGATCGCGGGGCGGAGGTTGAGGGCGGCGAGGACGATGCCGAGGACGACCAGGCGGGTCGCCCACGCGCTCGGGGCGGGGGGCCGGGACACCGGACGGCCCTGCGTCGCCGGGGCCACCTGATCGCGCGTGCTCGTGGTTTTCTCGCTCACCATGTCGTCCATCATAGAATCATAGGATGATTGGCTGTCCATCCCCGGTGCCCGTTGTCCGGCCCCGCCCGTGCGAAGGTGTGCCATGCCCCTGAGCCATCCCCGTCGCTCCGCGCTGGCCGAGCAGGTCATCGCCGCGCTGCGCACCCAGATCACCTCGGGCGAGTGGCCGGTGGGCTCGCGCATCCCGACGGAGCCCGAACTGGTCGAGCAACTGGGCGTCGCGCGCAACACGGTGCGCGAGGCCGTCCGGGCACTGGCGCACAACGGCCTGCTGGACATCCGGCAGGGCTCGGGCACCTATGTGGTGGCGACCAGCGAGCTGGCGGGCGTGATGCACCGCCGCTTCGCGGACGCCGACCCGCGGCACATCGCCGAACTGCGGGCCACCCTGGAGTCGGGCGCGGCCCGGCTGGCCGCCGAGCGGCGCACGGAAAAGGACCTCGGACAGCTGGACACGCTGCTGCTGCGCCGCGACGAGGCGTGGGAGTCGGGGGACACCGAGGTCTTCGTGACGGCGGACGCGACCTTCCACCTGGCGGTGGTGGCCGCCTCGCACAACGACGCGATGACGGCCATGTACGCCGATCTGGGCGAGGTCCTGCGGGACTGGCTGCGCGAGGACGTCGGCGAGGAGCTGACGCCGGAGACACGTATGGACCACACCCGGCTGGTCGACGCGATCCGCGCGGGGGACGCGGAGGCGGCGGCGGTCGAGGCGGCGAGCTATCCGTTCCTGTGCCGGCCCGGCCGGTTCACGCCGGCCGATGACTGACCCAGGCCGCGCCGACCTCCTTCCAGCAGCGTCCGGTCAGCCGCACGGTCACGGCCGGTCCCACGTCGACGGGGCCGCCGTCGGTGTCCAGGTCCCACCAGCGCGCGCACTCGATGTGCAGGCGCACCCGGTCGGTGACGGCGTCGGGGTTGTGGCAGTAGGCGGTCACCCGCGACCCGTCGACGCTGGTCCGGCACTCCGCGCCGAACGGCTCCTCGGGTACGGCGCCGGCACGCCGGTCCTCCACGCGCGCGTGGGGGAACGCCTCGTACGGCAGGGACAGGACGAGGCAGACGGCGACGGTCACTGGGGCCAGGCTGCGGAACAGGCGCACAAGGGGACCTCCTCGGCCGGGCTGGGGAGGGAAGCGCTTGACGGGCGCGCACTCCAGAGTGCCCCGCGCGGGTGCCCCGCCGCCCGGCCGGATGCGCCGAACGGGTGACGCCCCGCCTCCCGCGCGATGCGGGCTGCGGGGCGTCGGTGACGTGCCGGGAGATCAGGCGCCGATGGCGTGCAGGCCGCCGTCCACGTGGATGATCTCGCCGGTGGTCTTCGGGAACCAGTCGCTCAGCAGGGCGACGATGCCGCGGCCGGCCGGGTCGGGGTCCTTGAGGTCCCACTCGAGCGGGGAACGGGTGTCCCAGACGGCGGCCAGGTCGCCGAAGCCCGGGATGGACTTCGCGGCCATCGAGCCGAGAGGGCCCGCGGAGATGAGGTTGCAGCGGATGTTCTGCTTGCCCAGATCGCGCGCCATGTAGCGGCTGGTGGCCTCCAGGGCGGCCTTGGCCGGGCCCATCCAGTCGTACTGCGGCCAGGCGTACTGCGCGTCGAAGGTGAGGCCGACGACGGAGCCGCCGTTCTGCATCAGCGGCAGGCAGGCCATGGTGAGCGACTTCAGGGAGAACGCCGAGACGTGCATGGCCGTGGCGACCGACTCGAACGGTGTGTTCAGGAAGTTGCCGCCGAGGGCGTCCTGCGGAGCGAAGCCGATGGAGTGCACGACGCCGTCGAGGCCGCCCAGCTCCTCGCCGACCACGTCGGCCAGTCGGCCCAGGTGCTCGTCGTTGGTCACGTCGAGTTCGATGACCTTGGTGGGCTTGGGCAGCTTCCGGGCGATGCGCTCGGTCAGCGTGGGCCGCGGGAACGCGGTCAGGATGATCTCGGCGCCCTGCTCCTGAGCCAGCTTGGCGGCGTGGAAGGCGATGGAGGACTCCATCAGCACTCCGGAGATCAGGACGCGCTTGCCCTCGAGAATTCCGCTCATGGTGATCAGTGACCCATTCCCAGTCCGCCGTCTACGGGGATGACGGCTCCAGTGATGTACGAGGCGTCGTCCGAGGCGAGGAACCGCACCGTCGCGGCGATCTCGTCGGGCTGCGCGTACCGGCCGAGCGGCACCTGCGAGACGATGTTCGCACGCTGCTCGTCGGTCAGCGCCTGCGTCATGTCGGTGTCGACGAAGCCGGGCGCGACGACGTTGAAGGTGATGTTGCGCGAGCCCAGCTCACGGGCCAGGGAACGCGCGAAGCCGACCAGGCCGGCCTTGGAGGCGGCGTAGTTCGCCTGCCCCGCGGAGCCGAGCAGCCCGACCACCGAGGAGATCAGGACGACCCGGCCCTTCTTGGCGCGCAGCATGCCGCGGTTGGCGCGCTTGACGACCCGGAAGGTGCCGGTGAGGTTGGTGTCGAGGACCGAGGTGAAGTCGTCCTCGGACATGCGCATCAGGAGCTGGTCCCTGGTGACGCCGGCGTTGGCGATCAGGACCTCGACCGGGCCGTGCTCGGCCTCGATCTCCTTGTAGGCCTGCTCCACCTGCTCGGAGTCGGTGATGTCGCACTTGACGGCCAGGAAGCCGGCCGGCGGCTCCCCCGACCGGTATGTGATCGCGACCTTGTCGCCGGCGTCGGCGAACGCGCGGGCGATGGCGAGGCCGATGCCTCGGTTGCCTCCGGTGACGAGAACCGAGCGGCTCAACGGATCACCCTTTCCGTAGGGGTCTTGACACCCGCCCGGACAGCTGGATCGACAGGCGGCTTCTTCGAGAACCTATCGGTCCGGGCCCGCCGACAGGGAATCGGGCACCGACAGTGGCGTGTACAGGTGACTGTCGGGTTTCTACAGTTCGCCGGGACGTCGGTCCGCCGTTCCGGGGGCATGGGCGGGCGGGCCCTCGGCGCCGGCCGTTTCGGGCTTCCCGCGGTCGGGGGGTCCCCGGGGAGCGGTCCGATGTCCTGCCGCAGAGCGCGGAACATCCCACGGGACAGGCCGGAAACGTCGTCCACTTTTTCCGAGGAACGGGCGCGGTGAGCCATGATTCACTGCTTGCGACGTATCTCGCAGGCGAGCAGTTCGAAGGGATCGCATCCGTGCCCCATGAAATCGATCAGTCATTTCTGGCACTACCCCTGCGGGCCCTGGCGGACGCCGCCCTGGCACGCGCGCGTGCGCTCGGCGCGGACCATGCGGACTTCCGGTTCGAGCGGGTGCGCAGCGCCTCCTGGCGGCTCCGGGACGCCCGGCCCTCCGGGTCGTCGGACACGACGGACCTCGGGTACGCGGTGCGGGTGGTGCACGGCGGGACGTGGGGGTTCGCGTCCGGTGTGGATCTGACGATGGACGCCGCGGCCAAGGTCGCCTCGCAGGCGGTGGCGATGGCGAAGCTCTCCGCGCGGGTGATCGCGGCGGCCGGGTCCGACGAGCGTGTGGAGCTGGCCGGCGAGCCGGTGCACGCCGACCGCACCTGGATCTCGTCGTACGAGATCGATCCGTTCACCGTGCCCGACGAGGAGAAGGCGGCGCTGCTCGCGGACTGGAGCGCGCGGCTGCTGGCGGCCGACGGGATCAACCATGTCGACGCCTCGTTGCTCACCGTCCACGAGAACAAGTTCTACGCCGACACCGCGGGGACGGTGACCACTCAGCAGCGGGTACGGCTGCACCCGGCGCTGACGGCGGTGTCCGTCGACGAGTCCAGCGGCGAGTTCGACTCGATGCGGACGATCGCGCCGCCGGCCGGGCGCGGCTGGGAGTACCTCACCGGCACCGGCTGGGACTGGGACGAGGAGCTGGAGCGGATCCCGGAGCTGCTCGCCGAGAAGATGCGGGCACCGAGCGTCGAGCCGGGCCTGTACGACCTGGTGGTCGACCCGTCCAACCTGTGGCTGACCATCCACGAGTCGATCGGGCACGCCACCGAGCTGGACCGGGCGCTCGGCTACGAGGCCGCCTACGCGGGTACCTCCTTCGCCACCTTCGACCAGCTCGGCACCTTGCGCTACGGCTCGGAGCTGATGAACGTGACCGGCGACCGAACCGCCGAGCACGGCCTGGCGACCGTCGGCTTCGACGACGAGGGCGTCGAGGCGCAGTCCTGGGACCTGGTCAAGGACGGCACGCTCGTCGGCTACCAGCTGGACCGGCGGATCGCGAGACTGACCGGGTTCGAGCGCTCCAACGGGTGCGCGTTCGCCGACTCGCCCGCGCACGTGCCGGTGCAGCGCATGGCCAACGTGTCGTTGCGGCCGGATCCGGCGGGGATGTCCACCGAGGGCCTGATCGGAAGCGTGGACCGGGGGATCTACGTCGTCGGGGACCGGTCCTGGTCGATCGACATGCAGCGCTACAACTTCCAGTTCACCGGGCAGCGGTTCTTCCGGATCGAGAACGGGCGGATCACCGGCCAGTTGCGGGACGTGGCCTACCAGGCGACGACCACCGACTTCTGGGGCTCCATGGCGGCCGTCGGCGGCCCGCAGACGTACGTCCTGGGCGGCGCCTTCAACTGCGGCAAGGCCCAGCCGGGCCAGGTCGCGGCCGTGTCGCACGGCTGTCCGTCCGCCCTGTTCAAGGGCGTCAACATCCTCAACACGACGCAGGAGGCCGGCCGATGAGCGCCCGTACCGACAAGCCGCACGAGGTCGTGGAGCGCGCGCTGGAGCTGTCGCGGGCGGACGGCTGTGTGGTGATCGCCGACGAGCGGTCGACCGCGAATCTGCGCTGGGCGGGCAACGCGCTGACCACCAACGGCGTCACGCGCGGGCGCACGCTCACCGTGATCGCGACCGTCGACGGCAAGGAGGGCACCGCCTCCGGGGTCGTCTCGCGGTCCGCGGTGACCGCCGACGAGCTGGAGCCGCTGGTGCGGGCGGCGGAGGCCGCCGCGCGCGGTGCCGCTCCGGCCGAGGACGCGCAGCCCCTGGTGACGGGCGGGGCGCGGTCCCCCGAGTTCACCGAGGCGCCCGTCGAGACCTCGTCCGCCGTGTTCGCCGACTTCGCGCCGGCGCTGGGCGAGGCGTTCGCCCGCGCGCGTGCGGGCGGCCGGGAACTGTACGGCTTCGCCAACCACGAGCTGGTCTCGACCTACCTGGGCACGTCGACGGGGCTGCGGCTGCGGCACGACCAGCCCAACGGGACGCTGGAGCTGAACGCGAAGTCGCCGGACCGTACCCGCTCGGCGTGGGCGGGCCGCTCGACGCGGGACTTCAAGGACGTCGACCCGGGGGCGCTCGACGCCGAACTGGCCGTCCGGCTCGGCTGGGCCGAGCGGCGGATCGACCTGCCGGCGGGCCGGTACGAGACGCTGCTGCCGCCGACCGCGGTGGCGGACCTGATGATCTACCAGCTGTGGTCGGCGTCGGGCCGGGACGCGGCCGAGGGGCGGACGGTGTTCTCCAAGCCGGGCGGCGGCACCCGGCTCGGCGAGAAGCTGGCCGAGCTGCCGCTGACCCTGCGCAGCGACCCGAACGAGCCGGGTCTGGAGTCGGCGCCGTTCGTCGTGGCGCACTCCTCGGGCGGTGACCAGTCGGTCTTCGACAACGGGCTGCCGATCCGGGCCACCGAGTGGATCAGCGGTGGCGAGCTGAAGCAGCTCACCACCAGCCGGCACAGCGCGGCCCTGACCGGTCTGCCGGTGGCTCCCGGGGCCGACAACCTCATCCTGGACGGCGGTTCCGACCGTTCCCTGGAGGACATGGTCGCCGACACCCGGCGGGGGCTGCTGCTCACCTGCCTGTGGTACATCCGCGAGGTGGACCCGGCGACGCTGCTGCTGACCGGGCTGACCCGGGACGGCGTCTATCTCGTCGAGGACGGCGAGGTGGTCGGCGAGGTCACCAACTTCCGGTTCAACGAGTCCCCGGTCGGCCTGCTGGGCCGGGCCACCGAGGCCGGGCGCACGGAGAAGACGCTGCCCAGGGAGTGGAGCGACTGGTTCACCAGGTCCGCGATGCCCGCACTGCGGGTGCCGGACTTCAACATGAGCTCTGTCAGCCAGGGCGTATAACCTCGTAGCCGGTGGTCACCCGACCGCCCGGAGATCATCAAGGAGACGCGAGAACAGTGACGGACATCGTCGACGAGCTGAAGTGGCGGGGGCTGTTCTCCCTGTCCACCGACGAGGACGCTTTGCGCAAGGCGCTCGCGGACGGTCCCGTCACGTTCTATTGCGGCTTCGACCCGACCGCGCCGTCCCTGCACGTCGGACACCTGGTGCAGGTGCTCACCGTGCGCCGGCTCCAGCAGGCCGGGCACCGGCCGCTGGCACTGGTCGGCGGCGCCACGGGCCTGATCGGCGACCCCCGTCCGACGGCGGAGCGCACGCTGAACGACCCCGAGACCGTCGCCGGCTGGGTCGGCAAGCTGCGCTCCCAGATCGAGCCGTTCCTCTCGTTCGAGGGGGAGAACGCGGCCGTGATGGTCAACAACCTGGACTGGACGGCCGGTCTGTCCGCGATCGAGTTCCTGCGGGACATCGGCAAGCACTTCCGCGTCAACAAGATGCTGACGAAGGACTCCGTGGCCCGCCGCCTGGAGTCCGACCAGGGCATCAGCTACACCGAGTTCAGCTACCAGCTCCTCCAGGGCATGGACTTCCTCCAGCTCTACCGGCGCTACGGCTGCACGCTCCAGCAGGGCGGCAGCGACCAGTGGGGCAACCTGACGGCCGGCCTGGACCTGATCCACCGCCTGGAGCCGGACGCCTCCGTGCACGCGCTGGCGACGCCGCTGATGACCAAGGCGGACGGCACCAAGTTCGGCAAGACCGAGGGCGGCGCCGTCTGGCTCGACCCGGAGATGACGACGCCGTACGCGTTCTACCAGTTCTGGCTGAACGTGGACGACCGGGATATCTCCACCTACCTGCGCATCCTGTCCTTCCGGTCCCGCGAGGAGCTGGAGGAGCTGGAGCGGCAGACCGAGGAGCGGCCGCAGGCGCGGGCCGCGCAGCGGGCGCTGGCCGAGGAGCTGACGACGCTGGTGCACGGCGCCGGGCAGACGGCCGCCGTGATCGCCGCGTCCAAGGCGCTGTTCGGGCAGGGCGAGCTGGCGGACCTCGACGAGCGGACGCTGGCCGCGGCCCTGTCCGAGGTGCCGCACATCCGGGTCGCCGAGCCGGCGCCGGTGGTCGACCTCCTCGCCGAGGTCGGCCTGGTGGCCAGCAAGTCCGCGGCCCGGCGCACGGTGAAGGAGGGCGGGGCCTACGTGAACAACGTCAAGGTGACCGCCGAGGACGCCGTCCCGGTGGCGGAGGATCTCCTGCACGGGCGGTGGCTGGTGCTGCGGCGCGGCAAGAAGAACCTGGCCGCCGTCGAGGTGACGGGAGCGTAGGCGCCCCAGGGGCGCGCGTCCGGTGCCCGGGCCGTGGATTCTCCGCGGCCGCCTCGCGCGCCGGGCCGCGCCCTCGCCCATGCTCAGACGCGCTGCTTGCGCTTGCCCAGCGTCGCCATGTACAGCATGTCGCCGAAGGCCACGATCACGATCGCGGCGACGAGCTGGAAGATGTGCCGGCTCCAGTCGATGCCTGGCGTCTCGTCGACTCCGAAGCCCCGCGCGACGGCATTGCCGACGATCGCGCCCAGCATGCCGAAGATGGTGGTCAGCCACAGCGGGCTGTGCTGCTTGCCCGGGATGATCGCCTTCGCGATCAGGCCCAGCACGAATCCCACGATGATCGCCCACAACCAGCCCATGGCTGCCTCCTCGTACGGCTCTACGCCAGCATTGACCTCAGTGTCGGCCCGACCGCGGTACGCCGCATGTCGGGTGCGGCCGTACGTGGTACGGCGCACGGCGGCTCCCGGACCGGCGGCGCCCCGGTCTCCGGGGCGGCCCGCCCGCGGCGTACCGTGGTGGAGTGGGAGAGTTCCAGCGGGTGGATGGTGGAATGTGATGCGGAAGCAGCACGGCGGCGACGTCCAGGTGTTCCGGATCACCGGGGCACGTCAGGGGCTTCAGGACGATGTGCGGGGCCGGCAGCGGCGGTATGTGATCTCGATGTCGGTCCGTACGGTGGCGGTGATCCTGGCGGCGACGCTGTGGAACGTGGAACGGCACGTCGCGGTGGTGGCGCTGGTCCTGGGCCTGGTCCTGCCGTACGTGGCGGTGGTGATCGCCAATGCCGGGCGGGAGAACGCGCCGGGACTCCCGTCGACGTTCGTGAGCGCCCCCCTGCCCCCGATGATCACCTCCGCGCGCGCGGAGGAACGGACGGCGCGGGAGGAGCCCTCCGCGGAGTCCGTGCGGGCGGAATCCGTGCGGACGGAACCGGAGTCGGCACGCGAGGAATCCGGGCCCCTGCCGGGGAACGCGGAGGGCGGTCCGGCCGAGCGGCGGCCTTGAGCCGGCTGTGCGCCGGACCCAATAAAAGCTGTTGTTCCAGTGCCGTGGCGCCGGGTCGTCGTGACATACTTCGTACGCGCTCCGCATCCCCCGTCGGAGCGACGGACCGACGCCGGGCAGCTCCCCCCGTGGCTGCTCGGCGTCGCCTTTTTCAGCGCACTTGTGAGACGAATCTGTGAGTGACGAGACCCCGATCTGCTCCGCGAAGGGCTGCCGCACCGACGCCCTGTGGGTGCTGGCGTGGAACAACCCGAAGCTCCACACGCCGGAGCGCCGCAAGACGTGGCTGGCGTGTGAGGAGCACCGGGAGCACCTGTCCCAGTTCCTCGGGGTGCGTGGCTTCCTGAAGGACGTGGTCCTGCTGGCCGAGTGGGAGACCCGCGAGGGAGCCACCGAGTCGTCCAACGGGGCATCCACCGGGCCTTCGGCCCGGGGCGAGGCGGGCCCCGGAGCCTCCCGGCCCTAGCCGCCGATCGCCGACATCGGCCGGTCCGGCTGGACGAAGGTCGGGTCGTCCAGGCCGGCGCCCGCCTTCTTGCCCCACATGGCCAGGCGCCAGATGCGCGCTATCTCCTCGTCGCGGGCGTCGGAGCGCAGGGCCGCGCGCAGGTCGGTCTCCTCGCGGGCGAAGAGGCAGGTGCGGACCTGGCCGTCCGCCGTGAGGCGGGTGCGGTCGCAGGCCGCGCAGAACGGGCGGGTGACGGAGGCGATGACGCCGACGCGGTGCGGGCCGCCGTCGACGATCCAGCGCTCGGCCGGGGCCGAGCCGCGCTCCTGGGAGCCCTCCTCGGTGAGGTCGAAGCGGGTGCGCAGGGAGGTGAGGATGTCGCCCGCCGTGACCATGCCGTCGCGCTTCCAGCCGTGCTGGGCGTCCAGGGGCATCTGCTCGATGAACCGCAGTTCGTAGTCGTGCTCGACGGCCCAGGCGAGGAGGTCGGGGGCCTCGTCGGCGTTGAGTCCCGGCATCAGGACCGCGTTCACCTTGACCGGGGTCAGACCCGCGTCGCGGGCGGCCTGGAGGCCTTCGAGGACGTCCTTGTGGCGGTCCCGGCGGGTGAGGGTCTTGAAGACGTCCGGGCGCAGGGTGTCCAGGGAGACGTTGACCCGGTCCAGGCCCGCGGCCTTGAGGGCCGGCGCCGTGCGCCTGAGGCCGATGCCGTTGGTGGTCAGCGACATCTGGGGGCGCGGGCTCAGGGCCGCGACCCGCTCGACGATGCCGACCAGGCCGGGGCGCAGCAGGGGCTCGCCGCCGGTGAAACGGACCTCCTCGATGCCGAGGGAGGTCACGGCGATGTCGATGAGGCGGACGATCTCGTCGTCCGTGAGCAGGTCCGGTTTGGCCAGCCACTGCAGGCCCTCCTCGGGCATGCAGTACGTGCACCGCAGATTGCATCGGTCGGTCAGCGAGACGCGCAGGTCGGTGGCCACCCGGCCGTAGGTGTCGATGAGCACGCGGGCCCCCTCCCTCGTAGCGGTTCGAAGGTGTTCCGTCACCTTGAGCCTACGGGACACCACCGACAACGAGGGGGCCCGATCTCCACGAGCACGAAGGGGCCGCGTCGTAGGGATCTACAGATCGCCCGCGACGCGGCCCCTTCGAGGTGGTGCGTCAGTGTGCGCCGGTGCCGGTCATGGAACGTACTTCCAGCTCCGCGTACTTGCCGGTGTCGGGCTCCTCCTTGGAGAGGAGCGTGCCGAGCCAGCCGAGCAGGAACCCGACGGGGATGGAGATGATGCCGGGGTTCTCCAGCGGGAACCAGTGGAAGTCGACGTCGGGGAACATCGAGGTGGGCTTGCCCGAGACGACGGGGGAGAACAGTACGAGGCCGACGGCGGTGCCCAGCCCGCCGTAGATGGACCACAGGGCGCCGGCGGTGGTGAACCGCTTCCAGAACAGGCTGTAGAGGATGGTCGGAAGGTTGGCGGAGGCGGCGACCGCGAAGGCCAGGGCGACCAGTCCGGCGACGTTCAGGTCCCTCGCGAGGGCTCCCAGCAGGATGGAGACGGCGCCGATGCCGACGGTCGCGTACCGGGCCGCGTTGATCTCCTGCTTCTCGGTGGCCGTGCCCCTCTTGATGACGTTCGCGTAGATGTCGTGGGCGAAGGAGGAGGACGAGGCCAGGGTCAGGCCCGCGACGACCGCGAGGATCGTGGCGAAGGCGACGGCGGAGATGGTGGCGAGCAGGATGGCGCCCCAGGTGGAGTCGACGCCGCCGAGATGGAGCGCGAGCAGGGGTGCGGCCGTGTTGCCCGCCTTGTTGGAGGCGGTGATCTCGTCCGGCTTGATGAGCGCGGCGGCGCCGAAGCCCAGGGCGAGGGTCATCAGGTAGAAGGCGCCGATCAGGCCGATGGCCCACAGGACCGACTTACGGGCGGCCCTGGCGGTGGGCACGGTGTAGAAGCGGATCAGGATGTGCGGCAGGCCCGCGGTGCCGAGGACCAGGGCGATGCCGAGGGAGATGAAGTCCAGCTTCGTGGTGCCGGTGGCGCCGTACTTCAGGCCGGGCTCCAGGAAGGCGGCGCCCTTGCCGCTGTTGTCGGCGGCCGAGCCCAGCAGGTCGGAGAGGTTGAAGTCGAACTTCAGCAGCACCAGGAAGGTGAGCAGCAGAGCGCCGGCGATGAGCAGGACGGCCTTGACCATCTGGACCCAGGTGGTGCCCTTCATGCCGCCGATGGTGACGTACACGATCATCAGGACGCCGACGAGGGCGACGATGCCGATCTTGCCGCCGTCGCTGGTGATGCCGAGGAGCAGGGAGACGAGGACGCCCGCGCCCGCCATCTGCGCCAGCAGGTAGAAGATCGACACGACGATCGTGGAGGTGCCGGCCGCCGTGCGGACCGGGCGCTGGCGCATGCGGTACGCGAGGACGTCGCCCATGGTGTAGCGGCCGGAGTTGCGCAGCGGCTCGGCGACCAGGAGCAGGGCGACCAGCCAGGCGACCAGGAATCCGATGGAGTACAGGAAGCCGTCGTAGCCGAAGAGGGCGATGGCGCCGGCGATGCCGAGGAAGGACGCGGCCGACATGTAGTCGCCCGAGACGGCGAGACCGTTCTGGAAGCCGGTGAACTGGCGGCCGCCCGCGTAGAAGTCGGCGGCGTCCTTGGTCTGGCGGCCCGCCCACACGGTGATGACGAGCGTGGCGACGACGAAGACGGCGAACAGGGTGATGATCAGCGTGCGGTGCTCGCTCGCCTCGCCGGCGGCGAGGAACGTGTGCGCGGTGCTCATGCGCCGCCCTCCATCCGGGACTTGATCGCGTCGGCCTTGGGGTCGAACCTGTCGGCGGCCACGCGCGCGTACCACCAGGCGATGAGGAACGTGGTGAGGAACTGGGCGAGACCCAGCGCCATGGCGACGTTGAAGTTGCCGAACAGCTTGGTGCCCATGAAGTCGCCCGCGTAGCTGGACAGCAGGACGTACAGCAGGTACCAGGCGATGAAGGCGAAGGTCAGCGGGAAGGCGAAGCCGCGGTAGGAGCGGCGCAGTTCACCGAACTCCGCGCTCTCCTGCACCGCGACGAACTCCTCGGTGGAGGGGAGTTGGGCTGGGGATTTCGAGGGGGGCGGTGTCTCGGCGGGCACGGAGTCTCCTCGCGTTGCGGATGCGGTGGGTGAGGGGACGGGCGAGGGTCCTCGCCGTCCCTGCCCAAGGTCACGGCGGCGCACGGCGACGGGTTCAACACCTCGCACGGGTTTCCGAAGTGGCCTACGGCGGCTCATGGCCAACGAGCGGCGGCCGCCGTAGGTCATGGCCGGTGAACTCACCTCCCGAAGGTCATTGCTGGTCGGTGAGGAGGGGAGATAGCTTCGGGCGAGCACCACCCGTCATGTACCTGTCCAGGCACAACCCGTGTCCGGACAGGTCTCGCTTCCGGATGATGTGGAGACCCCATGGCTCATCTGCCTTCCAGACGCCGCCTCGCCCTCGCGGTGCCCGTCGTGCTGTCGCTGACCGCGTCCCTCGGCTTCCTGCCGACGGCCGCCTCGGCGGTTCCGGACACGACTCCGGCCACCCGGACGGCCGACGCCGCGACGCTGGCGTACGTCGTCAACACCAAGGTGGACCACCGCACGATCGAGTCGGTGAAGAAGGCGATCGCCGCGGCCGACGGCACCGTCGTCGCGACCTACGCGAAGATCGGCGTCATCGTCGTGCACTCGGCCGACCCCGACTTCGGCGCGCGGATACGCGCGGTGCGCGGGGTGCAGTCGGCGGGCGCGACGCGCACCGCGCCGCTGAGCCTGGCGGGAACGACCGACGAGGGCGCCGCCCAGCTGATGTCCGCGGCCGAGGCCGCCAGGACGGCCGGCGCGTCCGCCGCGGCCGGTGCGAGCGAGCCGCTCGAGGCCGACCAGTGGGACCTGCGCGCCATCGGCGCCGACAAGGCCGCGGAGATCAACCCGGGCAGCAGCAGGGTGACCGTCGCCGTCATCGACACCGGTGTGGACGACACGCACCCGGACCTCGCCCCGAACTTCTCCGCGTCTCAGTCGGCGAACTGCGTCGGCGGCGTCGCCGACACCAGCGAGGGCGCCTGGCGGCCGTACAACCCGACCGAGGACTACCACGGCACGCATGTCGCCGGTGAGATCGCGGCGGCCCGCAACGGCATCGGCGTGGCCGGTGTCGCGCCCGGCGTGAAGGTCGCCGGCATCAAGGTGAGCGACCCGAAGGACGGCCTCTTCTACCCGGAGAACGTCGTCTGCGCCTTCGTGTTCGCCGCCGACCACGGCGTCGAGATCACGAACAACAGCTACTACGTCGACCCGTGGCTGTACAACTGCATGGACGATCCCGACCAGAAGGCCATCGTCGACGCGGTCAACAGGGCGCAGCTGTACGCCCAGTCGAAGGGCACGCTCAACGTGGCCTCGGCGGGCAACTCCAACCACGACCTGGACTCCGACGCGATCGTGGACGCCTCCAGCCCGGACGACTCCACTCCGGTGACGCGGACGGTGGACCCGCACGAGTGCTTCGACGTGCCGACCCAGCTGCCGGGGGTCGTCACGGTGAGCGCGACGGGCGTCAAGGGCACCAAGTCGTACTACTCCACGTACGGTCTGGGCGCCGTGGACGTGGCGGCGCCGGGTGGCGACCGGTACCAGGTCCCGGAGACCCCGTCGGCCAACGGCCGCATCCTGTCGACGATGCCGAACAACGCGTACGGCTTCCTCCAGGGCACCTCGATGGCGTCCCCGCACGTCGCCGGGGTGGCCGCGCTGCTGAAGTCCACCCATCCGTGGGCCTCTCCGGCGGCGCTCCAGGTGCTGCTCAAGGCGCAGGCCGACAACCCGGGCTGCCCGACCGAGCCGTACGACGGCAACGGTGACGGTGTGGTGGACGCGACCTGCGAGGGCGGCAAGCGCGTCAACGGCTTCTTCGGCTTCGGCGTGGTGAACGCGCTGCGCGCGGTGAGGTAGCCGACAGCAGGACCATGCGGTACCCGGGAGGCCGGGCGGAGCTGATCCGCCCGGCCTCCCGGCACGTCGGGACAACCAGGGAGCCATCTCTGCACACCCCACGCTTATATATTGATTCAATCAATGATGCATAGTGCAGTCATGACTGACATGGAGTTCGCCTGGTCGGAGCTGGGCGGCGATCCCGCCCTCCTCGCGCGTGTGTCGGCCGTCGTACGGCGGGGCGCCCTCGCGGCCCGGCTCCCGGTGCGCGAGCTGGCACGGGCCTCGGTCGGGGTGTGCGCGCTGGCCGCGGCCGAACTGGGGGCGCGCCGGGCCGGACTCGCCGAGGTGCCGCGGGTACGTCTGGACGACGGGGCGGTGGCCTCCGCCTTCACCAGTGAGCGGCATCTGCTGATCGACGGGCGGGCACCGGTCACGTTCGCGCCGCTGTCGCGGTTCTGGCGCACGGCCGACGGCTGGGTTCGCACGCACGCCAACTATCCGCACCACCGGGAACGGCTGCTGCGGGCGCTGGACCTGCCCGCGGACCCGGCCGCCGTCGAGAGGGCCCTCGCCGAGCGATCCGCCCTGGAGGTGGAGGAGACGGTGTACGCCGCGGGGGGCCTGGCCGTCGCCACGCGGACGCCCGCCCAGTGGGCCGCCCACGCGCAGGGGGCGGAAGTCGCCCGGCGCCCCCTCGTCGAGAGCGAACGCCTCGACACCACCCGCGCGCGCGTGCTTCCCGCCCTGACCGGCACTCCCCTGCTGCCCGCCGCCGGGCTCCGCGTCCTGGACCTCACCCGCGTGATCGCCGGCCCGGTCGCCACCCGCACCCTCGCCCTGCTGGGCGCGGACGTGCTCCGCCTCGACCCGCCCGAATCGCCCGAACTGCCCGACCAGCACGCCGACACCGGCTTCGGGAAACGGTCGGCGACACTGGACCTCGCCGTCGACCGGCGGAGGTTCGAGGAGTTGCTCGCCACGGCGGACGTCGTGGTCACGGGTTACCGGCCCGGCGCCCTGGACCGGTTCGGGCTCTCGGCGGAGGAACTGACCGCGCGCCGGCCGGGGCTGGTCGTGGCGCAGTTGTCGGCGTGGGGCGCGTACGGGCCCTGGGCCGATCGGCGCGGGTTCGACAGCCTGGTGCAGGCGGCGACCGGCATCGCGGCCGTCGAGGGCACCCCGGAACGCCCCGGCGCGCTGCCGGCCCAGGCCCTCGACCACGGCACCGGGCACCTCCTGGCCGCAGCGGTCCTGCGCGCCCTCACCGAGCAGTCGTCCGAGGGCTACGGCCGTGTGGTGCGGCTGGCGCTGGCGCGGACGGCGACGTGGCTCACGCACCCCACGGAACCGGATGAGGAGGGTATCGACGGCGCTCTGCCGGAGTCCTGGCTCGCCGAGACCGTCAGCCCGATCGGGCGGCTGCGGTACGTCCTGCCGCCGGTGTCCTTCGACGGCGGGCCGGGCGACTGGACGCGACCGCCGGGCCCGTGGGGAACGGACTCCGCACGCTGGTCCTGAAACCGGACGCCGGGCCCCTGGGGGAGCCGCGCGCCCGGTGGGAGGGGCGCGGAACCGGGTCGACGGCTCAGCCGGGCACCACGGCCCCGAGCGCGGCGTGGTCGTCGATCGCTCGATCGCGGCCCGGTAGCCGCCCGGTAGCCGCCCGGTACGCGTGGACGGTGACGGTGACGGTCACGCCAAGCCGGGTGACGGGCCGATGGGCCGATGGGCCACAGCGGGCGTGGGGCAGCAGCGCCGCCCAGGGCGTCGGGCAGCAGCTGGGGTCCGCTCGGGGGCCGCCGTTCGGACCTTGCCGCCCGGACCCGGCCGCTCGAACCGCGAGGTCCGCTCGGAGGCCGCCGTTCGGACCTTGCCGCTCGGACCCGGCCGCTCGAACCACGGGGTCCGCTCGGAGGCCGCCGTTCGGACCTTGCCGCTCGGACCCGGCCGCTCGAACCACGGGGTCCGCTCGGGGGCCGCCGTTCGGATCTCACCGCCCGGGCCCGGCCGCTCGAACCACGGGGTCCGCTCGGGGGCCGCCGTTCGGATCTCACCGCTCGGACCCGGCCGCTCGAACCACGGGGTCCGCTCGGGGGCCGCCGTTCGGATCTCACCGCCCGGGCCCGGCCGCTCGAACCGCCGCCGTGCTCGGACCCGGCCGCTCGAACCGCCGCTCGAACCGCCGCCGTTCAGACCCCCGCCGCGCCCAGCAGCGACCCGGCCGCGTACGTCACCGCCATCGCCACCGCCCCGCCGCCCATGGTGCGCAGGACCGCCCGCGCGGGTGCCGCCGCTCCCAGGCGGGCGCTGCTCCATCCCGTGCAGGCCAGGGCGACGAGGACCGACCCCACCGTCACGGGCAGCCGCCGGTCCGCCGGGGGCAGCACGATCGCCAGCAGCGGGAGCAGGGCGCCCGCCGTGAAGGCGAGGAAGCTCGCCCAGGCCGCGTGCCAGGGGTTGGTGAGGTCGTCGGGATCGATGCCCAGCTCCACGCGCGCGTGGGCGCGCAGCGCGTCGCGTTCCGTCAGCTGGACGGCCGCGTCCCGGGCCACCTGGCGGCTCAGGCCGCGTTCCTCCAGCAGTTCGGTCAGCTCCTCCAGCTCGGCCTCCGGCTGCTCCCGCAACTCCCGTCGTTCCAGTGCGAGGGCGGCCATCTCGGAGTCGCGCTGCGTCGACACCGACACGTACTCCCCCGCCGCCATCGACATCGACCCGGCCAGCAGGCCGGCCAGACCCGCCGTCAGCAGCGCCGAGCGGTCGCCGGTGACTCCGGCCACGCCGACGACGAGCCCCGCGGTGGACACGATGCCGTCGTTCGCGCCGAGCACGGCGGCCCGCAGCCAGTTGAGCCGGGCTCCGAGCGACCCGCCGTGAGCCTCGTCGTGGGTTGGTTCCGTCACACCGGGAGGATGGCATCCGGGGCGGCGGGGACCCCGCACCGACGCTCCCCGCACGGGTACCGAAGAGGGCCTGCCGGGACGGGGATCGGCGCGGACCGCGAGGGCGTGACATGCGCCGCCCCCGCCGCCCGGCCCCGGTGTCGAACTCCCGTACGCCCCGGGCGTCTTCCGTCCGGCTTCGTCCCGCACGCGCGTGTGGGTGGGCCGGGTGGTGGGGTGGGAGGCGTGCCGCCGCTGTCGGTGGCGGCCCGTATCCTCATTGACCATGCTCGAAGACCGTACGCCCACAGTGTCCTCCGCCACGGAGTGGCCGGCCGCGTATCCCCGCGGATACGCGGTCGTTGACGTGGAGACCACCGGCCTGGCCCGCGACGACCGGATCATCTCCGCCGCCGTCTACCGGCTGGACGCGCGCGGTGAGGTCGAGGACCACTGGTACACGCTGGTCAACCCGGAGCGCGACCCCGGCCCGGTGTGGATCCACGGTCTGACGAGCGCGGCACTGGAGGGCGCGCCCCTCTTCCAGGACGTGGCACAGGAGTTCGCGGACCGGCTGGACGGCCGCGTCCTGGTGGCGCACAACGCGGTGTTCGACTGGCAGATGATCGCCCGCGAGTACGCGCGTGCGAAGCGCGAGGCCCCGGTGCGGCAGCGGCTGTGCACCATCGCGCTCTCCAAGGAACTGGCCCTGCCCCTGCCCAACCACAAGCTGGAGTCCCTCGCCGCCCACTTCGGTGTCGTCCAGCGGCGGGCGCACCACGCGCTGGACGACGCGCGCGTGCTGGCGGAGGCGTTCCGGCCGAGTCTGCGGGCCGCGGCGGCGGGCGGCGTACGGCTGCCGCTGCACGAGTGCCGGCCGCTGACGGAGTGGCAGGACCGGCCCGCGCCGCTGATCGGCCGGCAGGCGGGAGGGCCCGGCGGCCACCGGCCGACGAGTTGGCGTCCGGCCCGCAAGCGGCCCGCGTGCCCCTACCCCAATCCGGGGCGGTACGAAGACGGCGAACGCCTCAAACAGGGCATGCGGATCGCGTTCTCCGGGGACACCTCGGTCGAGCGCGAGCTGCTGGAGGACCGCGCGACCGAGGCCGGGCTGCACGTCGCCACGTCGATCTCCCGGCTGACCAGCCTGCTCGTCACCAATGATCCGGACTCGGGCACCTCCAAGGTGGTCAAGGCCCGCCAGTTCGGCACGCCGGTGGTGGACGAGGCGGCGTTCGGCCAGCTGCTGCGGGATGTCGAGCCGGCCGCGCGGCGGTGACCGTACGGACGGGTGATTGGCGGGCGACTCGCCCGGCGCCGTCTCGCCCGTGCCGCGCCGACGGCTCACCCTGTGGCGCATGGCGACATGTGAGGTTTGCGGCAACAACTACGGAATGACCTTCGAGGTGCACGCGCAGGGCGTCGTGCACGTCTTCGACTGCTTCGCCTGTGCGATCCACCGCATGGCCCCGATCTGCGAGCACTGCCGGGTGCAGATCATCGGCCAGGGCGTGGAGGTCGAGGGGCACTGGTTCTGCGGTGCCCACTGCGCCCGCGCGGAGGGAAAGGCGGGCATCGTCGACCGGGTCTGAGGCGGCCCCCACCCGAGTACACCCCACGACCGGGAGGTACGGTCGTGGGGTGTACCGCTTCCTGTTGTCCCGGCAGTGGGTGATCATCACGCTCGTCGCCCTCCTCCTGATCCCCACGATGATCAGGCTGGGCATCTGGCAGATGCACCGCTACGACGAGCGCACCGCCCGCAACGACCTGGTCGCCGCCGCCCTCGGCGCCGACCCCGTGCCGGTGGAGAGGATGACCTCCCCGGGCCACACCGTGAGCACCGGCCAGCGGTACCGCTCCGTGACCGCCGTGGGCCACTTCGACGCCGGGCGGGAGGTCGTCGTCCGGCGTCGCGTCAACGGCGACGAGGAGGTCGGTTTCCACGTCCTGACGCCGTTCGTCCTGACGGACGGCAAGGTGCTGCTGGTCAACCGCGGCTGGATCCCCGCCGACGCCCCCAGCCAGACCACGTTCCCCGAGATCCCGGCGCCGCCCGCCGGGCAGGTCACCGTGACCGGGCGGCTGATGCCCGACGAGACGACCGCGGCGAGCGGCATCAAGAACCTCCGGGGGCTGCCCGACCGGCAGGTCATGCTGATCAACAGCGAGCAGGAGGCGCGGCGCCTCGGCGCGCGGGTGCTCGGCGGTTACATCGCGCAGACGGCGCCCGAGCCCGACAACGGCACCCCGGAGCTGATCGGCAGGCCCGGCGACGAGGACGCCGCGCTCAACTACGCGTACGCCGTCCAGTGGTGGCTGTTCTCCGCGGGCGTACCGATCGGCTGGGTGATCCTGGTCCGGCGGGAGCTGCGCGACCGCCGGGAGGCCGCCGCCTCGCAGGAGACGACACAGGCGCAGCCCGCGGCGGTCTGAGCGACGCCCGCGGGGCGCTCTCCGTGCCGGCTCTGTGCCGGTCTCTGTGCCGGTCTCTGTGCCGGCTCCGTGCCGGCTCCGTGCCGGCTCCGTGCGGTCTCTGTGCCGGCTCCATGCCGGTCTCCGTGCCGGCTCCGTGCGGTCTCCATGCCGACTCCATGCCGGTCTCCGTGCCGGTGTGTCCGGTCCCGCCCGGACGTGCGGTATCTCGGGGCATCGGTGCGGCGATCGCCGCCGGCCCGGCCCGGCCCGCGCCCGGGCCACGGACCGCCGTCGGCCGCACGAACCGGCACCGTGTCAGCCTGCCGGGCCCCGCCCCGGTTGCCGGCCGCCTCGCCGGGAACCCGCACCCCGTGCACCCCCGCATCGAGGACTACGCCGTCATCGGCGACGAACAGACCGCGGCCCTGGTCGGCATGGACGGCTCGGTCGACTGGTTGTGCCTGCCCCGCTTCGACTCGGGGGCCTGCTTCGCCCGGCTCCTGGGCGACGAGGAGAACGGCCACTGGCGCATCGCGCCCAAGGGCGCCGACGGGAAGCACTGCACCCGCCGCGCCTACCGCCCCGACACGCTCGTCCTGGACACCGAGTGGGAGACGGACGAGGGCGCGATCCGTGTCACCGACCTGATGCCGCAGCGCGACAGAGCACCCGACGTCGTACGCATCGTCGAAGGGCTGCGCGGCCGCGTCACCGTCCACAGCGCCCTGCGGCTGCGCTTCGACTACGGCTGGGTCGTCCCGTGGATGCGCCGGGTCGACGGCCACCGGGTGGCGGTCGCCGGGCCGGACGCGGTGTGGTTGCGCAGCGAGCCGGAGGTGCACACCTGGGGCGAGGACTTCGGCACCCACTCGGAGTTCACGGTCGCCGCGGGCGAGACGGTCGCGTTCGTGCTCACGTGGCACCCCTCGCACCACGCGCGCCCGCCGCTCATCGACCCGTACGACGCGCTGCGGGCCAGCGTCGAGGACTGGCGGGCGTGGTCGGGACGCTGCCGCTACGACGGACCCCACCGGGACGCCGTGGTCCGCTCCCTCATCACCCTCAAGGCCCTCACCTACGTGCCGACGGGCGGTATCGCCGCCGCGCTCACCACGTCCCTGCCCGAGGAGATGGGCGGGATCCGCAACTGGGACTACCGCTACTGCTGGCTGCGCGACTCCACCCTCACCCTCGGCGTCCTGCTCGCGGCCGGTTACGGGGAGGAGGCCGAGGCCTGGCGGGACTGGCTGCTGCGCGCCGTCGCGGGCGACCCGGCGGACCTCCAGATCATGTACGGGCTGGCGGGTGAGCGCCGACTGCCCGAATGCGAGCTGCCGTGGCTGTCCGGCTACGCCGACTCCCGTCCCGTACGCATCGGCAACGGCGCCGTGACCCAGCTCCAGCTGGACGTCTACGGCGAGGTGATGGACTCGCTGTCGCTGGCCCGCGTCTCGGGGATGTCGCCCAAGCCGCACATGTGGGCGCTCCAGTGCGCGTTGATGAACTGGCTCGTCGACAACTGGCGCCAGCCCGACGAGGGGCTGTGGGAGGTGCGCGGCGGCCGCCGTCAGTTCGTGCACTCCAAGGTGATGGTGTGGGTGGCCGCGGACCGCGCCGTCCGCGCGGTGGAGCGGTACCCGAGTCTCGACGGCGACGTGGAGGCATGGCGGGCGCTGCGCGACGAGGTGCACCACGAGGTGTGCGAGAAGGGTTACGACCCCGAGCGCAACACCTTCACGCAGTTCTACGGCTCGCGCGAACTGGACTCCTCCCTGCTCCTCATCCCGCGCGTCGGCTTCCTGCCGCCCGATGACCCGCGCGTGATCGGCACCGTCGACGCCGTCCGCGAGGAACTCGGGCACGACGGTCTGCTGCGCCGCTACAGCACCGCCGGGCAGGCGGTCGACGGCCTGCCCGGTGACGAGGGCGCCTTCCTGGCGTGCTCCTTCTGGCTCGCGGACGCCCTGCACATGACGGGCCGGGTCCAGGAGGCGCGGGAGCTGTTCGACCGTCTGGTGGCGCTGGCCAACGACGTGGGACTGCTGGCGGAGGAGTACGACCCGAAGGCCGGCCGCCACCTGGGGAACTACCCGCAGGCGTTCAGCCACATCGGCCTCGTCAACACCGCCCTCACGCTGTACGGCGGCGAGCAGGCAGGATAGGGCCATGGATCTTGGACTGAAGGACCGGGTGTACGTCGTCACCGGGGCCACCCGCGGCCTCGGCAACGCCGCGGCGCGCGAGCTGGTCGCGGACGGCGCGAAGGTGGTCGTCACGGGACGGGACGCGGAGCGTGCCGCCGAGGCGGCGAAGGCGTTGGGGCCGGAGGCGGTCGGGGTCGCCGTCGACAACGCCGACCCCGAGGCGCCCGCGCGGCTGATCGCGGCCGCGCGGGAGGCCTTCGGCCGCTTCGACGGTGTGCTGGTGAGTGTGGGCGGGCCGCCGCCCGGCTTCGCCGCGGACACCACGGACGAACAGTGGCGGACCGCGTTCGAGTCGGTGTTCCTCGGCGCCGTGCGGCTGGCGCGGGCGGCCGCCGCCGAACTGAGGCCCGGGGGTGTCATCGGGTTCGTGCTGTCCGGATCGGTGCACGAGCCGATTCCGGGGCTGACGATCTCCAACGGGTTGCGGCCGGGGCTGGCCGGGTTCGCCAAGTCGCTCGCCGACGAGCTGGGGCCGCGCGGGATCCGGGTCGTGGGGCTGTTGCCGGCGCGGATCGACACGGACCGGGTGCGCGAGCTGGACGGGCTGTCGGCCGATCCGAAGGCGACCCGGACGGCGAACGAGTCCCGGATTCCGCTGCGCCGGTACGGGGCGCCGGAGGAGTTCGGGCGGGTGGCGGCCTTCCTGCTGTCCCCGGCCGCTTCCTATCTGACCGGGATCATGGTCCCCGTGGACGGCGGAATGCGACACGGCTTCTGACCGGCCGCGCCGGTCCTGCTCCGGACCGTCGTCGGGGGTCCTACCGGCCGCGCCGGGGCCTGTTCCGGACCAGCGGCCGGTTCAGACCGGCCTCCACCGGGCGTGCCCCCGGTCGGCCTCCGGATGCAGACGGCGGCCACCGTGGCCTGTCCGGACCCGCCTCGGGCTCCGACCGGCGGCACCGAAGCTGCCCCCGACCGGTGACCGGATGCAGACCGGCCTCCACCGGGCCTGTTCCAGCTCCGCGTCCGGGGTCCGACCGGCCGCGCCGGAGCTGCCCCCGACCGGCGACCGGGTTCAGGCCGGCCGCGGGGACCTGTCCCCGGTCGGCTTCCGGGTTGAGGCCGACGCCAACAGGCGTTTCCGGACCCGCGTCCGGGCTGCGTCCGGGCTGCGTCCGGCCGCGCCGGGGCCTGTTCCGGACCAGCGGCGCCTGCCCCCGACCGGTGACCGGAATCAACCGGTCACCAGCGGCGTCCGCCCCGACCGGCGTCAACTCACGCGTTCGGCCTTGTGCTTGGCGGTCCTCAGGCGGACCTCCGCCGGGAGCGAGGTCAGCGCCGCCGATTCCCGTGCGTGGGCCAGGGACTCGTGCGTCAGGTGGTCCAGGGCCGCGGAGGGGTCCACGTGCGGTTCCAGCAGGAGCCGTACGTGGGCCTCGGGGGCGTCCCTGCGGCCCGTGAGGTGGGCGTGGCTGTGGGACACGCCGTCCAGGCGGGCCGCGTCGCCGGCCAGGACGCCCTCCAGGGCCCGGCCGCGCAGCAGGGCGCCCGCGCCGTCGCCGGTGTCGACGAGGACCTCGCCGAGACGGTGCCGGCGCAGGACCGCGACCAGCCACCACAGGGCGAGCAGGACGAGCACCGCCAGTACGGCGATGACGGTCGGCCACCACCAGCCCTCGTCCCGCCAGTGGGTGCGCTCGGCGGTGCTGAGCAGGACGTCGTGCCGGTCGTCGTGGATCCACCAGGAGGGCGGGTCGGCGCCCAGGCCGACGGCGAGCACGGCGCCGCCGACGGCGAGCAGGACGAGGCCCACGAGTCCCAGAGCCACGCGGTTGACAGTCCTGAGCATCGTCGTCATCCCTTCCGTCCGGGTCGGCGCACGTGCACGGACAGCCTCGGCGGCCGGGCGAGCCCCAGGCCGCGGACGGCGTCGCCGAGCACCTCGTCCAGGTCGGCGCGCACCTCGTCCAGGTCGCGGAAGTGGGCGACCGCCCGCACGTCGGCCCGGCGGCGCCCGGAGCGGACGTGGACCGACTGCACGCCGGCGACCTCGACGGCCCGGTCGCGCAGCACCAGCCCGACGGCGCCCCGGTGAAGGCCGGCGCGGACATCGGGGTGGGGACGCCGCATGGGCAGGACGTCGCGCAGTCCCGGCGTGACGGCGAGCAGGATCAGCCAGAGGCCGAGGGCCGCGGCGACGCCCGCGCCGACGAGGACCCACGTGTCGTCCACGGGTCGTCGTGCGAGCTGCCGCGCCAGCTCGCGGCGCACGTGCAGGGCCGGCCGGTCGGCACGCACGGCGGCGATGTCGTACAGGAGGACGCCCGCGAGGGCGGCGAGCAGCAGCGCGACGACGGCCGCCGGGACCCGGCGGGCCGACCAGAAGCGCCCGCTGCTCGGCGCGGGGACGGACTCGGATCCGGGCTCGGGCGCGGGTACGTCTGCCTCCACCGCCCGCTCCAGAACCGGCAGTCGTCGTGTGGTGCCCTCGGAGCCCAGGGGCTCGCTCATGGCGTCCTCCCGTGTACCACGCCGTGCTCCGCCGCCAGGTGCAGGCGTTCCACCTGGACGGCGACCTCCGGCACCTCCATTCCCACCAACGCGCCTACCCGCTCGGTGACATGACGACGCACCGCATGGCAGCGCGGACCGATGTCGGTCGGATAGCCGAGTTCCAGGTGGACGCGGATGTGGGCGGCGTGGTGATGGACCACCACGGTGGCGTGCGGGCGGGCGGCGTCGGGCGGCAGCGACCCCACGGCCTCGCGCGCCGCCTGCGCGGCGACCTTCGCGACGACCCGGTCGGCGATCCGGGTGGCGCCCCGCTCCGCCGCCGGGACGACGGCCGGGCGGGTGCCGGGCACGCCGGGCCCCTCGCTCACGGAGGTCACCGGCGCCGGTCGTCGCGCGTGCGGAAGAAGTCGCCGAGTTCCAGGTCCCCCTCGAGGAACCGGCCGACGACGAACCCGACGGCGCCCAGCGCCGCCACCAGCAGGAAGGCCCCGAACCCGCCGAAGTATCCGGCGAAGCCCAGTGCCATGCCGGCGATCATGCCCACCACGGCCAGATTCACGGTGCACTCCCTTCAGCGGTCCGGTCGCCCGGTGGCCGGTGTGTCACTGGAGCCGGGACTCCGGCTCCTCGTCCTCTTCCTCGGGCAGCTTGACGTCGCTCACCGCGATGTTGACCTCCACCACCTCGAGGCCGGTCATCCGTTCGACGGCGGCGATGACGTTCTCGCGCACGTCCCTGGAGACCTCGGTGATGGACACGCCGTAGTCGACCACGATCTCAAGGTCGAGGGCCGTCTGCACCTCGCCGACCTCGGCCTTGACGCCGCGGGTGACGGACTTCGTGCCGCCGGGCACCCGGTCGCGCACGGCTCCGAAGGTGCGGCTGACGCCGCTGCCCATCGCGTGCACGCCGACCACGTCCCGGGCCGCCAGTCCGGCGATCTTCTCCACGACGCCGTCGGCGATGGTGGTGCGTCCGCGGGACGCCGGGTCTCCGCCGCCTCGCCTGGTCGTCTTCCGGGTCGACACGGTCTCGTTGCCGCCGTCCGGGAGCTGCGTCCTGCTCTGTTCGGTCGTCTCACTCATCGCCGTACGTCCTTTTCGGTCGTCGTCCTCCTGCCACCGTAAGCGCGGTGGGCCGACCTCGCCCCAGGGATGCGGCAGGCTGGAGGAATGACGGCGGACAGATGGACGCGCGCGGTGCGTGAACAGATCGGACTGGGCCGGTTGCTCCCCCTGGGCGGACCGCGGGACGGTGCGTGGATCGCGGAGGAGGCGGCGGACGCGGTGCTGCGCGAGGCGGCACGGGAGCTGCCCGGCGTGCGCCTGGGCGTGCTGCGGATCGCGGTCGCGGATCCCGGGCGGACGTACGAGCCGGTGGTGCCGGCGCCGCCGAGCGCGCTGCCTCCGGGGCCCTTGCGGGTGACGGCGGCCTTCGCGGCGGCGGCCTCCGAACCCCTGCCGACGACCGCGGCCCGGCTGCGTACGGTGCTGGCGGTGGCGGCGGCGGAGCGGCTCGGGCTGGTGGTGGCCGAGGTGGACCTGCGGGTGACGGCGCTGCTCGACGGGGAGGCGGAGCGGCCGGAGCCGGAACCCGGGCCCGGGCCGGAGCCCGAGCCGGGCTTCGAGCGGTCGCCCTCGCCGCCCCGGTCGGCCGGGGTGGCGCGGGAGGGTGACGAGGCGCGCGTCGCCGAGGCCGTTCTCTCGGTGCCGGGGGTGTCCGCGCTGACGGACGTGCTCGGACGGGCGGTGCGCCTGGAGGAGCGGCGGGACGGACCAGCCGCCCTGCCGCGGCTGCACGCGCGGGTGGAGATCGCCGTGCGGGCCGACCACCGGGCGGTGGACGTGGCCCGGGAGGTACGCGCGGCGGTGTGGAACGCGCTGCCGGATCCGCCGACCGTGGCGGTGCTGGTGACCTCGGCGCGCTGAACGCACGCCGCGCCCGGCACCCGCGCCGGGCTCGCCACGCGCATGGGGCACGAGGCGCACACCCGGCCACACACACCGGGGCCCACCCCGCGCCTCGGGCCCGCCGCGCTCACTCCTCCGTCGCGCTCACTCTCCGAGGCCGGCGAGGTCCCGCAGGCGGCGGGCCTGGGAGGCGCGCTCGGCCGCCCGCTGCTCGTCGTACGTCCGGTCGCCGGCGCCGCGCAGCAGTGTCTTCGTCTCGACGACCGCGTCACGCGGCGCGGCCAGGATCGCGGCGGCCAGTTCACGGACCGTCGGGTCCAGCTCGGCGGCGGGCACGGAGACGTTGGCGAGGCCGGTGGCGACCGCCTCCTGGGCGTGCACGAAGCGGCCGGTCAGGCAGATCTCGACGGCGCGGCCGTACCCCACGAGGGAGACGAGGGGGTGCGTGCCGGTCAGGTCCGGTACCAGGCCGAGGCCGGTCTCGCGCATGGCGAACTGCACGTCGTCGGCGACGACGCGCAGGTCACAGGCGAGGGCCAGCTGGAAGCCCGCGCCGATGGCGTGGCCCTGGACGGCGGCGATCGACACCAGGTCGTTGCGCCGCCACCAGGTGAAGCCCTCCTGGAACCCGGCGATGGCGCCGTCGAGTTCGGCGTCGCCACTGCGTGCGAGATCGATGAAGGACGGCTCGCCCTCGATCCCCTCGGGCGTGAACATCTGCCGGTCGAGGCCGGCGGAGAAGGACTTGCCCTCGCCGCGCAGCACGACCACACGGACGGAGCCCGGCAGTTGCCGACCCGCCTCGGCCAGCGCGCGCCACATCGCCGGGCTCTGCGCGTTGCGCTTGGCGGGGTTGGTCAGCGTCACCGTGGCGAGTGCGTCGTCGACGGTGAGCCGTACGCCGTCCTTGTCGAGCAGGGGAACGAGTTCCTGGTCGGGCGTGGCCATGGGGCGCCTCCGATGGGTGCGGTCAGCTAGCGGTCAGCTAAGTGACTGCACAGTAACCACCCGGCCGATCGGAAGACCGACCGGGTGGTCACCATCGAAGCCGTCGGGCCGCCCGGATCAGGATGAGGCGGCCTTCTTCCCGCGTGTCGCCCCGCCACGCCCACGCAGCGTGACGCCCGACTCGCTGAGCATCCGGTGCACGAAGCCATACGAGCGGCCGGTCTCCTCGGCCAGTGCCCGGATGCTCGCACCGGAGTCGTACTTCTTCTTCAGGTCTGCCGCGAGCTTGTCGCGCGCGGCGCCGGTTACCCGGCTGCCCTTCTTCAGAGTCTCGGCCACCCGTGCCTCCTCGTGGGAAGTGCGCTCTGGTCCCCTCATGATCACCCCTCCGGGGCCCGATGGCCACCCATTCGGCAAGGTCCGTGGGACAGGGTTTTGACGACAGGAGCGCGTCCCCACAAGTGGAACCTGTCATTCCAGTGACGCGCGTTCGTACGGCCGAACGGGTTCATCGGCGAAGTACCAGGTCAGCGACGCACGACGGCCGACCCCTGTCGACAAAGGGGTCGGCCGCGAGATCGATGCAGGACACACCTCGATACGAGGAGATCTCACACAGATGATGGATCACCGGTAGGCCGAATGATCCATACGCCGTGGATCACTCATTCGATCAAGCCAGGGCGACGAGGTCCGCGTAGTCGGAGCCCCACAGGTCCTCGACGCCGTCGGGCAGCAGGATGATCCGCTCGGGCTGGAGCGCCTGCACGGCGCCCTCGTCGTGGGTGACGAGGACGACCGCGCCCTTGTAGGTGCGCAGCGCGCCCAGGATCTCCTCGCGGCTGGCCGGGTCGAGGTTGTTGGTGGGCTCGTCGAGCAGCAGCACGTTGGCCGAGGAGACCACGAGGGTGGCCAGGGCCAGCCGGGTCTTCTCGCCGCCGGACAGGACGCCGGCCGGCTTGTCGACGTCGTCGCCGGAGAACAGGAACGAGCCGAGCACCTTGCGGACCTCCACGAGGTCCAGGTCGGGGGCCGCGGAGCGCATGTTCTCCAGGACCGAGCGCTCGGGGTCGAGGGTCTCGTGCTCCTGGGCGTAGTAGCCGAGCTTGAGTCCGTGGCCGGGGCGCACCTCGCCCGTGTCGGGCGTCTCCACGCCGCCGAGGAGACGGAGCAGGGTGGTCTTGCCGGCGCCGTTGAGGCCGAGGATGACGACGCGGGAGCCCTTGTCGATGGCCAGGTCGACGTCGGTGAAGATCTCCAGCGAGCCGTACGACTTCGACAGACCCTCGGCCATCAGCGGGGTCCTGCCGCAGGGCGCGGGCTCCGGGAAGCGCAGCTTGGCGACCTTGTCGGAGGCCCGCACCGCCTCCAGGCCGGCGAGCAGCCGGTCGGCCCGCTTGGCCATGTTCTGCGCGGCGACCGTCTTGGTGGCCTTGGCGCGCATCTTGTCGGCCTGCGTGTGCAGTGCGGCGGCCTTCTTCTCGGCGTTCTGCCGCTCGCGCTTGCGGCGCTTCTCGTCGGCCTCGCGCTGCTGCTGGTAGAGCTTCCAGCCCATGTTGTAGACGTCGATCTGGGAACGGTTGGCGTCCAGGTAGAACACCTTGTTGACGACCGTCTCGACCAGGTCGACGTCGTGGGAGATCACGATGAAGCCGCCGCGGTAGGTCTTGAGGTAGTCCCGCAGCCAGACGATCGAGTCGGCGTCCAGGTGGTTCGTCGGTTCGTCGAGGAGCAGGGTGTCCGCGTCGGAGAACAGGATCCGGGCCAGCTCGACCCGGCGGCGCTGACCGCCGGAGAGCGTGTGCAGGGGCTGGCCGAGCACCCGGTCGGGCAGGTTGAGCGCGGCGGCGATGGTGGATGCCTCGGCCTCGGCGGAGTACCCGCCCTTGGTGAGGAACTCCGTCTCCTGGCGCTCGTACTGCCGCATGGCCTTCTCGCGGGTGGCGCCCGAGCCGTTGGCGATGCGCTGCTCGTTGTCGCGCATCTTGCGGATCAGTACGTCGAGACCGCGGGCGGAGAGGATGCGGTCGCGGGCGAGGACGTCGAGGTCTCCGGTGCGGGGGTCCTGCGGGAGGTAGCCGACCTCGCCGGACCGGGTGACCTGGCCCGCGGCGGGGATGCCCTCACCGGCGAGGACCTTCGTCAGCGTCGTCTTGCCGGCGCCGTTGCGCCCGACGAGACCGATGCGGTCGCCCTTGGTGATGCGGAAGGAGGCGTTCTCGATGAGGATGCGGGCACCGGCGCGCAGCTCGATGCCGGAGGCGGAGATCACGGACAGACTCCAGAGCGGGTGGGGGCGGGATGGACGGCTGAGGACGTTCCCGCCGTCTAATGCG
Organism: Streptomyces sp. NPDC006259; assembly: GCF_042870975.1. Lineage (NCBI taxonomy): Bacteria > Bacillati > Actinomycetota > Actinomycetes > Kitasatosporales > Streptomycetaceae > Streptomyces > Streptomyces sp. NPDC006259. The sequence goes on from NZ_JBIAHY010000001.1 coordinate 50,905, forward strand.
CGAGGAGAATGGCCATGGGCCCCATTCTAACGGGGCCGTGCAAGCACTTTTTCTGGGTGCGCGTGTTCGATCTTCGCGGCACGCCGCGCGCGAGGGGTCGGGCGGCGTGCCGCGCGCGCTGGACGGTACGGGCTCGCGCGGGCGGGACCGGCGCGGGGAGATGGTCCCCGCACACCACGTCGCGCGACCTCCGCGACGGCCGAGCAGGCCGCTGAGCAGGTGGCTCTGTGCAGGCGGCTTGCACGGTTCCGCCCGGCCGCGCCGGGGAGGCGGCGGCGGGCTCCTGGGAGACCGTCCGTGCTTCGCCGGACGCGAGGAGCGGGGCGGGGGCGGGTTGGGCGGGTGACGCGGGAGACGCGGGAGACGTGGACGCACGGATCGGCGGCGCGGTGGCAGCGGTGGCAGCGGGCAGGTGCGGCGGCTGGTGGGCAAGGCGATCAAGGACTTCGAGAAGCGGTTCCGTCGCGGCACGCCGGACCGGCTCAGTCACACGACCCGAACGCGGCTGAAGATCTGATCGCGGGTGACGACACCGGGCACGGCGCGGACGGCGACGGCACGGTGGACGACTCAGAGCTGGGTTTCACCGCCGTCCACGGCCAGCTCGATGCCGGTGGTGTACGTGGCGTCGAAGGCGAGGAATGCGGCCGCCTCGGCGAACTCTTCGACGGTGCCGTAGCGCTTCATGGGGTTGCTCGCGGTCCGTTCCGCCCTGAACTGGTCAGCGGCCTCCTCGGACAAGTTCATCGTTTCGAGAATCCCCGAGTCGATGGGACCCGGGCTGATGGCATTGACACGGATTCCCCGCGGAAGCAGCTCGCGGGAGAAGGTGCGGGCCATCGAGCGCAGCGCCGCCTTGCCGGCCGCATAGACGCTGGTGTCCACCATGCCGATGACGTTCGCGATCGAGGTGGTGAGGACGATGCCGGCGTTCGCGCTCAGCAGCGGGGCGAGCTTCTGCACGGTGAAGAAGGCGCCCTTGACGTTGATCGCGAACAGCTCGTCGTACACCTCCTCGGTCGTCGACTCGAGGGGCGTGAGGGGTGAGATGCCGGCGTTGACGAACAAGGCCTCGATCGAGCCGAACTCGCTCTTCACACGGCCGGCGAGCATATCCAGGTCGGGCAGTGCGGCCACGTCCGCCCGGACGGCCACGGCGTTCTCGCCGAGCCGTTCGCGGGCCGCGTCGAGCTTGGCCCGGGAACGGCCGGTGATCACCACGCGGGCTCCGCCTTGCACCAGCAGCTCCGCCAGCGCGAGCCCCATGCCGCTGCTGCCACCCGTGATCACCACATTCTTGTCGCTGTACCTACCCATACCGAGGTTGCTCCGTTCCCTCATCGAGTACATGCCGATACATCTGGACGTCGCCATTCATGAAGCGGATCAGCCCAGGGTTTGGATCTTCATGTCGCCTGTGGTGACCGCGCGGATGTGATCGCTGGTGAGCAGCTCGTGCGGATTGCCGAGCCCGATGGCGCTGACCTCGTCGAGGCGGGCCAGCTGGGAAGGAGTGAGGTCGACCTGTAGGGCACCCAGGTTGTCCTCCAGCTGCGCGACGGTGCGGGCGCCGATGATGGGTGCCGTCACGCCCGGGGCGTTCAGGGCCCAGGCCAGTGCCACCTGGGCGGGTGTGCGGCCCAGCTCCGAGGCCACCTGCTTCACCGCGTCGGCAATGGCAAGGTTGCGGTCGGTGACCCATCCCAGGGCGACGTTGAGGCTCTTGCGGTTGCCGGCGGTCTCGCCGACAACGGAGCCCGCCCGGTTCCGGTCCTCCCGGCTGTACTTGCCGGTGAGCACTCCGCCGCCCAATGGGGAGAAGGGGACCACGCCGAGTCCCATCTCGCGTGCCATCGGGATCAGGTCACGCTCCGCGGTGCGCTCGATCAGGCTGTACTCGGTCTCCAGTGCGACCAGTGGCGCCCAGCCGCGCAGGTCGGCGATCGCCTGCATGCGCGACACCTGCCAGGCCGGGGCGCTGGAGATCGCCACGTACAGCACCTTGCTCTGCCTCACCAGGTCGTCCAGGCCCCGCAGGATCTCCTCCACCGGCGTCCTGAAGTCCCATACGTTCACGTAGAGCAGATCGATGTAGTCGGTGTTCAGCTGCCGCAGACTGGCTTCCACCGACGCCAGCATGCTCTTGCGGTGGGTACCCCCGGAATTCGGGTCACCGGGCTGACGCAGCGTCGAGTACTTCGTCGCCAGCACCATCCTGTCGCGGTTGGTGCGGGCGAATTCGCCGAGCAGTCGCTCGGAGCTGCCGTTGGTGTAGGTGCTGGCGGTGTCGAAGAAGTTGCCGCCGAGCTCGGTGTAGCGGTCGAAGATCTTGCGCGCCTCGTCGCGCTCGGCGCCCCAGCCCCACTCGGTGCCGAAGGTCGCCGTACCCAGCGCCAGCGGTGAGACCCGGAGGCCGGAACGGCCCAGCAGCCGATAGGTGTCGAGAGTGAGTGCCATCGTGTTCTCCTGTGAGGTGCGGTTCGTGGCGTTCGAGAGATGCGGATCGGTGGTCGACCCGCCCGGGTTTCAGGCGCCGAGCCCGTAGCCGCCGGCCACGGTGATGTCCTGGCCGGTGATGTAGCCGGCGGCGTCCGAGGCGAGGAAGGCGACTGCTTCCGCGACCTCCTGACTGGTTCCGAAGCGCTTGAGGGGGATCTTCGAGCGCAGGGCGTCCCGGCCGCTCTCGGGCACCCCCAGCTTGTCGAGCAGCGGGGTGTCGGTGGCCCCGGGGCTCACGGCGTTGACGCGAATCCCGCGCGGGGCCAGTTCGAGCGCGAGGGAGGGCAGCATGGCCAGCAGCGCGCCGCGTGTCGCCGCCCCCACCGTGGCGCCAGGGATGCCGCGACGGGATCCGATGCCGACGGTCAGCACGATCGAGCCGCCGTCGTTCATGAGGGGAAGGGCCTTTTGGAGGGTGAAGTACTGGCCTTTGAAGTTGAGGTCGGCGTGCTCGTCGAACGATTCCTCCGTCACCTCGGCAACCGGTGCCGGACGGAGGATCCCGGCGTTGAGGAAGAGCAGGTCCAACGATCCGAACCGCGCCGACACCGCCGACATCAGGGCGTCGGTGTCGGAGAGCACGCGCCCGTCGGATCGGACGACGAGCACGTCATCGGGAAGCTCGGACTGCGCCCGCGCGAGGGATTCGGGATTCTGTCCGGTGACCGCGACCTGGTAGCCGCGGGCGTGCAGCAGCTCGGCCGTCGCTCTGCCGATCCCGGTCGTCCCCCCGGTGATGACCGCTGTAGGCATGGCAAACCCTTCGTCGCTGAGGCGGTGGGTGGGTGGGACCACCCGTAATCGGGGAACTCCCCGGTTGTCTCACCGTACACTGAACCGGGGACATCCCCGAATCGCTCCCGAGCCTCATCCGCCACTCACGATCGCGAAGGTCATGACCCCTCCACGCAGCACCCTGCGCGCCGACGCGCAGCGCAACCGCGAGCAGCTGATCGCCACGGCCGCCGAAGCCTTCGCCTCCGGACGCCCGATCTCGCTGGACGCGATCGCCAAACGCGCGGGAGTGGGGAACGCCACCCTGTACCGACACTTCCCCACCCGGGAGGATCTGGTCGAAGAGGTCTACCGGGACCAGATCCGCCCCTTGCGCGAGGACGCGCGCACCCTGCTGGCCACCGAGCCGCCCGCACAGGCCCTCCACGCGTGGATGCTCCGATTCGCCGACTGGGCCGGCGAACGACGCGGCATCTGCGAGGCCCTGGTCGCCATGAGCGCTTCCGGCCGCTTCGGCACCGGACCGGTCTGTGACGAGGTTCAGCAGGTCCTGGCGATGGTGCTCGAGGCCGGCGCCGCAGCAGGAGAACTGCGCAGCGACATCGACCCGGTCGAGGTGGGCGGCATCCTCGCCGGTCTGCTCTCCGTGGCCGGCGCACCCGAGCAGCGCCCCCAGCTGAACCGCATGCTGGACGTCGTCGTCGACGGACTCAGGCCCCGCTGAGCGACACGCCGGCGGTTCGGCGAAACGTCGGCCCATGCCGGACGGCATGGCTGCGGTCGCGGCGGTCGTGGCGCCCCGGACCTCGGTGAGGACCGTCGGGACGGTCGCCTGCGTTCGGCTCGTTCCCCGCCTCGCGGCCGCGCCCCGTCCAGCCGCGAGCCTCACCCCGCGCTACATGTCCGTTCGCCGTAGCTGTACGAGAACAGGGCCGACGCCTTGCGCCGACCTCGCGGGTCCGCTCCGGGGGCGTTGTCGGTGGTCGCTGCCAGACTGGGCCGTGAGTGACATCTCCGGCAGGAATCGCGCTGCGTCACAAGGGAGTGGTCGGCATGGCAGGCACGAGCGGCGGGCGCCCGAGCATCTACCCGACGGTGTTGTACCGGGACGCGAAGGCGGCGATCAGGCAGCTCACGGAGGCCTTCGGCTTCTCGGAGCTGTCGGTGTTCGAGGGCGAGGACGGTTCGGTGCTCCACGCCGAGCTGGTGCAGGGCAACGGCGCGGTGATGCTCGGTTCGAAGGGCCGCGGCGGTCTCTTCGACGCGGCGATGCGGGACGCCGGCCCGGCCGGCGTGTACGTCGTCGTGGACGACGTCGACGCCCACCACCGGCGGGCCGTGGAGCACGGCGCGGAGATCCTGATGCCCCCGACGGACCAGGAGTACGGCTCGCGGGACTACATGGCCCGGGACGTCGGGGGCAACATCTGGAGCTTCGGCACGTACGCGCCCGAGATACAGGGCTGACGTCCGGCGCCGGGATCAGCCCCCGGTGTGGACCTGGAAGGCGGCCCGGCGGACGGCCTTGGCCAGCGCCGGGTCGGGGTGCGCGGCGGCGAGCGCCACCAGGACCTGCACGGTGCGCGGGTGCCCGACGGAGCGGACCTCGGCCAGCAGCGCGGGCACGGTCGGCTGGAGCGCGGACTCCAGGTGCCGTACCAGCATGGGAGCCTCCCCGTGGTCGGCGACGGCGGCCGCGGTGTCCACCCACAGCCAGGTGGCCTCCTGGCGGGTGAGCACCTCGTGGGCGTCCTCGGGGTCCACCCCGTCGTGCTCGGCCAGCCACAGCAGGGCGTACGGCCGCAGGGCGGGCTCGTCGACGACGGCGCGCACGTCGGGCTCGGCGGGCGCGCCGACGACGCGCAGCGCCTCGAAGGCGAGACCGCGCAGCAGGGCGTCCTCACCGCGGGCGGCGGCGAGGAGTTCGCCGACGGCGCTGCCGACGGTGCGGGCGGCGAGCCAGGCGCGGTACTCGGCGCGGGCCGCGTTCGGGCGGAGCTGGGCGCAGCCGCGGAGCATCTCCTCGGCGGAGACCTCGATGTTGCCGGCGGGGCTCTGCGCGGCGACGCAGATCTGCTCCAGCTTGACCCAGACCGCCCAGCTGCCGAGCGGCGTGAGGGTGGCGTGGCCGTCACCGCAGGTGAGAGCGCCCACCGAGGCGAGGGCGTGCAGCGCCCAGTCCAGCAGGGGGGCGAGTGCGGCGGCGTGGGCGGGCTCCGCCGGGTCGGCGTCGGTGGAGGGACCGGGCGGCCCGGGGGTCGTGGTGTCGGCGCCCACGGGGCCGTAGGGGACCTCGCAGCGCTCGGTGCGCAGTTCGGTGACGCGCTGGCTCAGCAGGTCGAGGAGCTGGTCCACGGGGACGGGGCCGGCGGACAGCTGGAGGAAGGAGAGCACCTGCGGCATCGCCGAGACGACCTCGGCGACCGCGCCGGGTTCCTGGTCGGGCGGTTCCGGGGTGGCCAGCGACCAGGCGTCGAAGAGGGCGACCCAGCCGCGCAGGACGGCGCTGTCGTCTCGGTTCCAGGCACGCAGCCGCCAGCCGGGGCGGGCACTGTCGCCGTGCACCTCGACGAGGCCGGCCAGGCGGGCGGTGTCCCAGTCGGCGCGGACCTGAGCCGCGCTCAGACCCAGGTCCGCCGCCGCGCGTTCGGCGGTCGCCTCGGAGAGCGTGGCCTTGCCGTCGTCGGTGGCCGCGTCCCGGCCGGGGCCCAGGGCGTTGTCGGCCCAGCGGGCGACACGGGCCGCGGGCGCCAGACCGGAGCGCGCCATTCTGGCCAGCTCCGCCGGGGCGGGGGTGCCCTCCGGCGGGCGGGGTGCGGGGCGGCGTGGGCGCCGCTGGTTCACAGCTGAGGGGGCGGCGGCCAGGGGTCGTGGGCGGACGAGTCGAAGCCTGGAGTCGCGCGGGATACGGGACGTCACGGGTGCAGTCTTCCGGTTGACGGTCCGAAAACCCAAACGGAACGTCACGGGGGGCTAAGGGACTGGCCAAGGCAGGGGCTCCGGGGAAGGGCGAGGAGGCTTTTTCAGGCCAGCGGTACAGCCGTGAACGGAACTTCGGGGGCCGCCTCGGCCGCGGTGCGCCGCGGTGCCTCACATGAGGGGGGTCAGGAAACGTCGCAGCGCTTCCTCGTAGGCCGCCGGGTCGGGGTTCCACATGGCGGCGTGCGGGGCGTGCGGGACGGGGTGCAGGGTGACCAGGCCGGGGCTGCGGGCGGCGAAGCGACGGGAGGCCTCCCAGGGGGCCACGGTGTCGTCGGGGCCGTGGAGGACGAGGGTCGGCACCGCGGGCACGGCCGGGTCGGCGACCCCGTCGGCACTCAGGCCGGCACGGCCCTCGGCGGCGCGGACGGCCAGCGGCAGCAGCGCGCCCGGGGTGTGCCGGGCGGAGGCGAGCGCCCGCACGGTGGCCTGCCAGTCCAGGACCGGGGAGTCCAGCACCAGGCCCGAGACGAGATGGCGCAGCCCCGAGCGGGCGGCGGCGCGCAGGGCCATGGTGGCGCCGGTGGACCAGCCGAGCAGGATGAGGCGTTCGGCGCCGTAGCGGACGGCGTACCGCATGGCCGCGTCCAGGTCGCGCCACTCGGTCTCGCCGAGGTGGTTGAGGCCGTCCGGGGAGCGGGGCGCGCCCAGGTCGCCGCGGTGGGCGAGGGCGAGGACCGGGAAGCGGCGCCGGTGCAGGAAACCCATCAGGTTCAGGGCGTGCTCGCGGGTGGTGCCCAGGCCGTGCGCCGCGATGACCCAGGTGGAGCGGGCGCCGGGGACGAACCAGGCGGGCAGCGCGCCCAGCTCGCCGGGCACGTCGACGTCGGCGTGGTCGAGGCCGAGCGCGGTGCTCGGGTCGCCGACGAACAGGTTCGGGGTGAACCACACCGCGTCGCCCGCGCCGAGCGTGCCGTGGGTGACGCGCTCCAGACGGCGTACGACCGTGTCGGCGGAGTGCGGGGCGGTGGCGAGCACGGGGCCGACGACCGCCTGGGAGCCGTCGCCCGCGAGGCCGTAGGTGCCCGGGCGCAGGGCGGCGAGGTGGCGGGTGAGGACCACCTGGCCGGCGGCCGTGCCGTGCACGGTGAGCCGGGGTTCGGTGGGCAGGGGGCGGCCGGGCGACGCCTTCAGCGCCGCGTCGCTGGCGAGGCGGCCCGCGGCCACGCTCGCGGCGCCGGCGGCGAGGGCCGCGGCTGCGGTGACGGCGGTCGCGGTGACGGTGGTTGCGGTGACAGGGCGCACTCGTCCAGTGTCCTGGCCGATCCTCCTGAGGGCCAGTGGTGGAGAGCCGAGGGGCGCGGGTGGGCGGCCGCCGGCGCGGTGCCGGGCCGTCGCGCCCGGGGTGCGGCCTTCACGGGCGGATGAACCGGTGCGCCCCGGCCGGGGCGCCGTGGCTGACCGCGACCTGCCGGTCCGCCACACGCTGACGCCACCGGCCCGCCCACGACACGCGCCGCCACCGGCCCGCCCGCGACACGCCTGACGCCACGCACCGGCCCGCACGCGACACGGTGGAGCCACCGGGTCGCCGCGGAGCCGCCCGTCGCCCCGTCGCTTGCCCCCGAGGGCCTCACCTCGCGTCTGTCTGGCCGTAGCCGCTCAGCTTCTCCCCCGCCTCTCTCACCTGGGCGTCCGTCAGCAGGTTCGGGGTGTGGCCCGGGACCGACGCCGCGGTCAGCCACAGGTGGCACATCCATTCCAGCTGGGCCGTGCGGTCGTAGGCCTGGTCGAGGGTGGTGCCGTAGGTGAGGGTGCCGTGGTTCTGGAGGAGGCAGGCCGTGCGGCCGGTGAGGGCGTGGAGGAGGTTGCGGGCGAGTTCCTCGGTGCCGTAGGTCGCGTAGGGGGCGACGCGGACGGGGCCGCCGAGGGCGCCCGTCATGTAGTGGACCGGCGGGAGTTCGGTCACCAGGGTCGAGACGGCCGTGGCGTGCACGGCGTGGGTGTGGACGACGGCGCGGGCGTCGGTGGTGCGGTGGACGGCGAGGTGCATGGGCAGTTCGCTGGTCGGGGTGAGGGTGCCGAGGACCTGTCGGCCGTCGAGGTCGACGCCGGTGACGTCGTCGGGGGTGAGGCGGTCGTAGGGGACACCCGAGGGCGTGACCAGGACGAGGTCCCCCACGCGGACGGAGACGTTGCCGGAGGTGCCGACGACGAGCCGGTCGGCGACGGTGCGCCGGGCCGTCGCCACGAGCTGTTCCCAGGCGTGTGCGACGTCCTCGCCGCGGAGGTCTCGGGTGCTGTCGCCGGTGGCGCGCCGCTGGTCGGTCATGCCCCGATCCTGCCAGGTGACCGACGTCTCACTCAGGGCCCCTCGGGACCCTCGGAGAACGGGGCCCGGGACCGCGGCCCGTGCGGCGTCCGGGGTGTCGAGGCGGAGCGGAATCCCTCCCGCCGATTGTGGACACCGTGATGCCCGCCCCAGTTCACCTTCCGTTCACTCGGGTTCCCTACGTTCATCCTGCCAATGACCTCGAACGATTGCCTGGGTACATGGAAAGCTTCTCGCTGATCCTCGCGATTGTGGTAGTAACCGCACTCGCGTTCGATTTCACGAACGGTTTCCACGACACCGCCAACGCGATGGCCACCACCATCTCGACCGGTGCGCTCAAGCCCAAGGTCGCGGTGGCCATGTCCGCCGTTCTGAACCTTGTAGGCGCCTTTCTCTCCGTGGAGGTCGCCAACACGATCTCCAAGGGTCTCGTCGACGAGACCGGCATCCGTCCCGAGGTCATCTTCGCCGCCCTGGTCGGCGCGATCCTCTGGAACCTGGTGACCTGGCTGGTCGGGCTGCCGTCCAGCTCCTCGCACGCCCTGATGGGCGGTCTCATCGGCGCCACCATCGCCTCGGCCGGTGTCGGCGCGGTCCACGGCGAGGTGCTGGTCACCAAGGTCCTGATCCCGGCGATCGCCGCGCCGATCGTGGCGGGCGTCGCCGCGATGCTCGCCACCCGGCTGTCGTACACGCTGGGCAGGAAGGCCGACGGCAAGGCCGCCGCGAAGGGCTACCGCACCGGCCAGATCGCCTCCGCGGGTCTGGTCTCGCTGGCCCACGGCACCAACGACGCGCAGAAGACGATGGGCATCATCACCCTCGCCCTGGTCGCCGGCGGCGCCGTCGCTCCCGACTCCGACCCGCCCCTGTGGGTCATCCTGTCCGCGGGTCTGGCGATCGCGCTCGGCACCTACCTCGGCGGCTGGCGCATCATCCGCACCATGGGCAAGGGCCTGACCGACCTCCAGCCGCAGCAGGGCTTCGCCGCCCAGACCAGCGCGGCCACCGTCATCCTGGCCTCCTCCCACCTCGGCTTCTCGCTCTCCACCACGCACTCGGTCTCCGGCTCGGTCATGGGCGCGGGTCTGGGCCGCAAGGGCGGGGTGGTCCGCTGGTCGACCGCCACCAGGATGTTCGTCGCCTGGGGCCTGACGCTGCCGGCCGCGGCCCTGGTGGCCGCCCTCGCCGAGTACGTGACCGGCTTCGGCAGCTGGGGCACGGCGCTCGTCGCGGTGTTCCTCATCGCCTCCAGCGCCGCGATCTGGAAGCTCTCGCGCCGTGAGGTCGTCGACCACACCAACGTCGTCGACGTCGACGAGGAGCCGGCCGGCGTGGTGACCGCCGCCATCGCCGCCGTGGCCCCGCCCCCGGCGGGCACCGTCACCGACGACCTGACGGCCACCATCCCCGCGCCCGTGGCGGAACCGGCCCTGCCGGCCACCCCCACCGTCACCGCCGTCTGAGCCCCGCCCCCACCGGTACGAAGGAAGAAGCAGCATGAAGATCGACTGGGCGGCTCTCGGCTCCGTCTTCGGCGTCAGCCTCCTCATCACGGTGGCCCTCGTGGCCCTGTTCACGCTCGGCATCATGGGCCTGTCCCGCCGCGAGCGGGCGACGGCCGAGGGCGGTTCCGCCACCCTGGCGGTCACCGGCGCCTACGCGTGCTTCGCGGCGTGCGCCGCGGCGGTGGCGTACGGGATCTCGCTGATCGTTGCCTGACGGACGGCACGCACACGCACACGTGGGGCGCGGGACGGATCACCGTCCCGCGCCCCACGTGTGCGTGACGGCCGTGACCGGAGGCATGTGGGGTTCTGCACACTGTGCTGTCGCAGGTCAACGGCGAGTTGACGGCCCTTCCGGGACCATGGTGGACTGCCGGGGCCATGTACGGCGTCAGAAGAGGAAGCCGGTGTGAATCCGGCGCGGTCCCGCCACTGTCACCGGGGGTGAAAACCCCGGGAGCCAGGAACTCTCGTCGCCGGTCTCGTCGAACCAGGGCGTGGACACCCTGAGTGAGGACATATCGCCATGCTCGGCTGCCGTTCCAGGTCCGCCACCAGGTCGCTGCCCGACCCGTCGGCCGGCTGAGCCGGTGGGTGCCGATCGCCGCTACGCGTACGGTGCCGCCGCCGGCCTCCTGGGGGACCTGATCCTCGGCGATCCGCGCCGGGGCCATCCGGTCGCCCTGTTCGGGCGGGCCGCTGCCGCCGTCGAGCGGGTGCTGTGGCGGGACCACCGCGGGTGGGGCGCGCTGTACACCGCCGTGTGCGCCGGCGGCGCCGTCGCTCTCGGGGCCGCCGCCACCCGTGCCGTACGCCGCTCCCCCGCCGCCTCCGTCGCGCTGACCGGCGCCGCCGCCTGGGCCGTCGTCGGCGGGACCTCGCTGGTGCGCGAGGCCCGGACCGTCGGACGGGCCCTGGAGGCGGGGGACATCGAGGGCGCGCGGGCGAGGCTGCCGCATCTGTGCGGGCGGGACCCGCAGGCTCTGGACGCCGACGCGGTCGCCCGCGCGGTCGTCGAGTCCGTCGCCGAGAACACCTCCGACGCGGTCGTGGGCGCCCTCGTGTGGGGGGCCGTCGGCGGGGTGCCGGGGCTGCTCGGGTTCCGGGCCGTGAACACCCTGGACGCCATGGTCGGCCACCGGTCGCCGCGCCACCGTCGGTTCGGGTGGGCGTCCGCCCGGCTGGACGACGCCGCCGGATGGCCCGGGGCGCGGCTGACCGCCGTACTCGCCGCCGTCGCCGGGGACGATCCCCGGGGGGCGGTGCGGGCCTGGCGGGCCGACGCGCACCGGCATCCCAGCCCCAACGCCGGTCCCGTGGAGGCGTCGTTCGCCGGTGCCCTCGGGGTGCGGCTCGGCGGGACGCTGTCGTACGGCGGGCGGGTCGAGCACCGGCCCGTGCTGAACGGGGAGCGGGGGCGGCCCGTCGAGCCCCACGACATCGAACGTGCCGCGCGGCTCTCCCGCCGGGTCGGCCTGCTCGCGCTCGGCGTCACGGTCGCCGCGCGCGTCATCACCGCGCGCGCCGTCGCCGCGGGAGCGAAGGGGCGTACGTCATGAGTGGGGGTCTCCTCGTCGCCGGCACCACCTCCGACGCCGGCAAGAGCGTCGTCACGGCCGGGATCTGCCGGTGGCTGGTGCGGCAGGGGGTCCGGGTCGCGCCCTTCAAGGCGCAGAACATGTCCCTCAATTCGTTCGTGACCCGTGAGGGCGCCGAGATCGGGCGGGCGCAGGCCATGCAGGCGCAGGCCTGCCGGGTCGAGCCGACCGCGCTGATGAACCCGGTGCTGCTCAAGCCGGGCGGCGAGCGGAGCAGCCAGGTCGTGCTGCTCGGCAAGCCGGTCGGTGAGATGAGCGCGCGCGGCTATCACGGAGGGCGGCAGCGCGAACTCCTCGGCACCGTTCTCGACTGTCTCGCCGAGTTGCGGGGCACGTATGACGCGGTGATCTGTGAGGGGGCGGGCAGTCCCGCCGAGATCAACCTGCGGCGGACCGACATCGTGAACATGGGCATCGCCCGCAACGCGCGGCTCCCCGTGCTCGTCGTCGGCGACATCGACCGCGGCGGCGTCTTCGCCTCCTTCTTCGGGACCGTCGCGCTGCTCTCGCCGCAGGACCAGGAGCTGGTCGCCGGGTTCCTGGTGAACAAGTTCCGCGGTGACGTCTCGCTGCTGGAGCCCGGCCTGGAGATGCTGCACGGGCTCACCGGGCGACGGACCTACGGGGTGCTGCCGTTCCGGCACGGGCTGGGGATCGACGAGGAGGACGGGCTGCGGGTGTCGCTGCGCGGGACCGTCCGGGAGTCGAACGTCTCCCCGCCCGTCGGCGAGGACGTGCTGCGGGTCGCCGTGTGCGCCGTCCCGCTCATGTCCAACTTCACCGACGTGGACGCGCTGGCCGCCGAACCGGGCGTCGTCGTCCGGTTCGTGGACCGACCCGAGGAGCTGGCCGACGCCGATCTGGTCATCGTGCCGGGGACCCGGGGGACGGTCCGGGCGCTGGAGTGGCTGCGGGAGCGCGGACTGGCGGAGGCACTGCGGCGCAGAGCCGCCGAAGGCCGGCCGGTCCTCGGCGTCTGCGGCGGCTTCCAGATCCTCGGCGAACACATCGAGGACGAGGTCGAGAGCCGGCAGGGCCATGTCGACGGGCTCGGAGTGCTGCCCGTCCGGGTGCGGTTCGCGCGCGAGAAGACGCTCACCCGGCCCGTCGGCGAGGCCCTCGGCGAGCGTGTCGAGGGGTACGAGATCCATCACGGGGTCGCCGACGTCAGCGGGGGCGAGGCGTTCATCTCCGACGGCCTGGGCAACAGCCTGGACGGCTGCCGGGTCGGTCAGACCTGGGGCACCCACTGGCACGGCTCACTGGAGTCGGACGGTTTCCGCCGGGCGTTCCTGCGGGAGGTGGCGGCCGCCGCGGGCCGCCGTTTCGTGCCGGCCGCCGACACCTCGTTCGCCGCGCTGCGCGAGGAGCAGCTCGACCGGCTCGGCGACCTGATCGAACAGCACGCGGACACGGACGCGCTGTGGCGGCTCATCGAGTCGGGCGCGCCGCAAGGACTGCCTTTCATTCCACCGGGAGCGCCCGTATGAGCACAGTGTTGTTGTTGTCGACCGCCGACACCGATCTGCTGGCGGCACGGGCCGCCACCGGCGCCTCGTACCGGATCGGCAATCCGACCCGCGTGGACGTGGCGGAGGAGCTGCCCGGCCTGATCGAGGGCGCGGACGTCGCCGTCGTACGGCTGCTCGGCGGGAAGCGGGCCTGGGAGGACGGGCTCGCCGCGCTGAGGGCGGCGGGCATCCCCACGGTGCTGCTCGGCGGGGAGGCCGTGCCCGACGCCGAGTTGATGGCCGAGTCGTCCGTGCCCGCCGGTGTGGTCGCGGAGGCGCTCAGGTACCTCGTGGAGGGCGGGCCCGCCAACCTCACCGAGCTGGCGCGGTTCCTCTCCGACACCGTCCTGCTGACCGGTGAGGGGTTCGAGGAGCCGCGCACGATGCCCGGATACGGCGTGCACGGGGAAAGGGTGCTCCGGGACGGCCGTCCGACCGTCGGTGTGCTCTTCTACCGCGCCCACGAACTGAGCGGCAACACCGCTTTCGTGGACACGCTGTGCGACGCGATCGAGGCCACCGGATCCAACGCCCTGCCGGTGTACTGCGGTTCGCTGCGCGACGCCGACCCCGGTCTGTACGAGATCCTCGGCGCGGCCGACACCCTGGTCGCCACCGTCCTCGCCGCGGGCGGCACGCACGCCTCGCAGGCCTCGGCCGGGGGCGACGAGGAGGCCTGGGACATCGGGGCCCTCGCCGACCTGAACGTGCCGGTGTTGCAGGGCCTGTGCCTGACCTCGTCGAAGGCCGCCTGGGACGCCTCCGACGCCGCCCTCTCCCCCATGGACGCGGCGATGCAGGTCGCGATCCCGGAGTTCGACGGGCGGCTGATCACCGTCCCGTTCTCCTTCAAGGAACAGGGCCCGGACGACGTTCCGGTGTACGTCGCCGACCCCGAGCGGGCCGCGCGCGTCGCCGGGATCGCCGTACGGCACGCCCGGTTGAGGCACAAGGCGAACGCCGGGAAGAAGCTCGCCCTCGTCTTCACCGCCTACCCGACCAAGCACTCCCGGGTCGGCAACGCGGTCGGCCTCGACACGCCCGCCTCGGCGATCCGGGTCCTGGACGCCCTCGCCGGAGCCGGCTACTCGCTCACCGACTACCCCGACAACGGCGACGAGTTGATCCACCGGCTGATCGCCGCCGGCGGCCACGACGTCGAATGGCTCACCGAGGAGCAGCTCGCCGCCGCGCCCGCGCGGGTGCCGCTGGCCGACTACCGGGCCTGGTTCGACAGGCTCGACCCGGATCTCCGGCAGGGCATGCTGGACGCGTGGGGCGAGCCGCCGGGCGGCCTCTACGTCGACGGCGACGACATCGTGCTGGCATCCCTGCAGTTCGGGAACGTGGTCGTGATGATCCAGCCGCCGCGCGGCTTCGGCGAGAACCCGATCGCCATCTACCACGACCCGGACATGCCGCCCTCGCACCACTACATGGCGGCCTACCGGTGGCTGGAGAACAGTTTCGGCGCCGACGCGATCGTCCACATGGGCAAGCACGGCACGATGGAGTGGCTGCCGGGCAAGGGGCTGGGGCTCAGCCGCGGCTGCGCCCCCGACGCCGTCCTCGGCGAACTCCCGCTGATCTACCCGTTCATCGTGAACGACCCCGGCGAGGGCACGCAGGCCAAGCGGCGCGGGCACGCCACCGTCGTCGACCACCTGGTGCCGCCGATGGCGCGCGCCGACACCTACGGGGACCTGGCCAAGCTGGAGCAGCTCCTCGACGAGTACGCGCTCGTGTCCGACCTGGACCCGACGAAGGCGCCGGCCGTGCGGGCACAGATCTGGACACTGGTGAAGGCGGCCGAACTCCACCACGACCTGCACGTGGACGACCAGCCGGACGACGAGGCGTTCGACGAGTTCGTCATGCACATCGACGGCTATCTGTGCGAGATCAAGGACGTGCAGATCCGCGACGGCCTCCACATCCTCGGCGGCGGTCCGGTCGGCGAACCGCGCGTGAACCTGGTGCTGGCCGTGCTGCGGGCCTCGCAGGTGTGGGGCGGGCAGGCGAACGCGCTGCCCGGCCTGCGGGCCTGCCTGGCGGAACACTTCGGGCTGGTCGAGAAGGAGTTGCTCGCCGAGCCGGGGGCGCCGGTCAAGGTCCCGGTGGAGCTGACGGACCTCGTGGCGGGGCCGTCCCGCTCGGCCGCCGACGCGATCGACCTGCTGGAGCAGTTGTGCCGGCGGATCGCGGAGGGCATGGAGGCGCGGGGATGGGCGGCCGGCGAGAGCCGCGCGCTCGTCGGAGAGGTCCTGGGCACCGAACTGCCCGACGCGGTCGCGGTGGTGGAGTTCGCCTGCACCGAGGTCGTGCCCCGGCTGGCGAGGACCACCGACGAGATCGGGCACATCCTCAAGGCCCTGGACGGCGGCTACGTCCCGGCCGGTCCGTCCGGCTCGCCGACGCGCGGGCTGGTCAACGTCCTGCCGACCGGCCGCAACTTCTACTCGGTCGACCCCAAGGCCATCCCGTCCCGGCTGAGCTGGGAGGTCGGGCAGGCCCTCGCCGACTCGCTCGTGCAGCGGTACCTCCAGGACACCGGCGAGTACCCGAAGTCGGTGGGCCTCACCGTGTGGGGCACGTCCGCCATGCGCACCCAGGGCGACGACATCGCGGAGATCCTCGCGCTGCTGGGCTGCCGGCCGGTGTGGGACGACGCCTCGCGACGGGTGACCGGCTTCGAGGTCGTGCCCGCCGCCGAGCTGGGCCGGCCCCGCATCGACGTCACGGTCCGCATCTCCGGGTTCTTCCGGGACGCCTTCCCGCACGTCGTCGGGCTGATCGACGACGCGGTGCGGACGGTGGCCGACCTGGACGAGAGCGCCGACGTGAACTACGTGAAGGCGCACGCGGACGAGGACACCGCCGAGCACGGCGACCGGCGCCGGGCGACGGCCCGCGTCTTCGGCTCCAAGCCGGGCGCGTACGGCGCCGGGCTGCTGCCGCTGATCGACGCCCGCAACTGGCGCTCGGACGCCGACCTCGCCGAGGTGTACGCGGTGTGGGGCGGTTACGCCTACGGGCGGGGGCTCGACGGGCGGGCGGCCCGCGGCGACATGGAGACCGCGTTCAGGCGGATCGCCGTCGCCGCGAAGAACGTCGACACGCGCGAGCACGACCTCGTCGACGCCGACGACTACTTCCAGTACCACGGCGGCATGGTCGCCATGGTCCGCCACCTGACGGGCGCCTCCCCCGAGGCGTACGTCGGCGACTCGGCCACCCCAGACCAGGTGAAGACCCGCACGCTGGGCGAGGAGACCCACCGGGTGTTCCGCGCGCGGGTGGTCAATCCGCGCTGGATGGCCGCGATGCGGCGGCACGGCTACAAGGGCGCCTTCGAGATGGCGGCGACCGTCGACTACCTCTTCGGCTACGACGCCACCGCGGGCGTGGTCGACGACTGGATGTACGAGAAGCTCAGCGCCGAGTACGTCTTCGACGCGGAGAACCGGGACTTCATGAAGAAGTCCAACCCGTGGGCCCTGCGCGGCATCACCGAGCGGCTCCTGGAGGCCGCCGAGCGCGGACTGTGGGCCGAGCCCGACGCGGACACGATCGAGCGGCTCCGGGCCACCTACCTGGAGCTGGAAGGCGACTTGGAGGGCGACGACCAGTGAGTACCCCGTTCCCGTTCACGGCCGTCGTCGGCCAGGACGACCTGCGGCTCGCGCTGCTGCTGAACGCCGTGTCCCCGGCGGTCGGCGGAGTGCTGGTGCGCGGCGAGAAGGGCACCGCCAAGTCGACGGCGGTACGCGCCCTCTCGGTGCTGCTGCCGGCGGTTCCCGTCGTCCCGGGATGCCGTTTCTCCTGCGACCCCGCCCATCCCGACCCCGCGTGCCCGGACGGGCCGCACGAGCCGGGGGCGGGCGTCGAACGGCCCGCGCGGATGGTCGAGTTGCCGGTCGGCGCCTCCGAGGACCGGCTGGTCGGCGCGCTGGACATCGAGCGGGCCCTGTCGGAGGGCGTGAAGGCCTTCGAGCCCGGCCTGCTGGCCGACGCGCACCGCGGGATCCTGTACGTCGACGAGGTCAACCTCCTCCACGACCACCTGGTGGACCTGCTGCTGGACGCGGCGGCGATGGGCGCGTCGTACGTCGAGCGCGAGGGTGTCTCCGTACGGCACGCGTCGAAGTTCCTGCTGGTCGGCACCATGAACCCGGAAGAGGGCGAGCTGCGGCCGCAGTTGCTCGACCGGTTCGGCCTGACCGTCGAGGTCGCCGCCTCGCGCGAGCCCGACCAGCGCGTGGAGGTCGTGCGGCGGCGGCTCGCCCACGACGACGACCCGGCCGGCTTCGCCGCGCGGTGGGAGGACGAGGAGACCTCCCTACGGGCGCGGATCGTGGCGGCTCGGACCCTGCTGCCGTCGGTGCGGCTGGGCGACGCGGCGCTGCGCCAGATCGCGGCGACCTGT
Organism: Streptomyces sp. NPDC006259; assembly: GCF_042870975.1. Taxonomy (NCBI): domain Bacteria; kingdom Bacillati; phylum Actinomycetota; class Actinomycetes; order Kitasatosporales; family Streptomycetaceae; genus Streptomyces; species Streptomyces sp. NPDC006259. The sequence goes on from NZ_JBIAHY010000001.1 coordinate 68,436, forward strand.
GCCGCGTTCGAGGTGGACGGCATGCGGGCCGACATCGTGATGGCGCGGACGGCGACGGCGCTGGCGGCCTGGGCGGGGCGGACCGACGTGCTCGCGGAGGACGTCCGGCAGGCGGCGCTGCTGGCGCTGCCGCACCGGCGGCGCCGCAATCCCTTCGACGCGCCGGGCCTCGACGAGGACAAGCTCGACGAGACGCTGGAGGAGTTCGGCGGCTCCGACGACGAGGACCCCGACCCCGATCCCGGCCCGGACGGGCCGGGCGGCGGTGACGGGGGTGGCGGGCAGCCGCCGTCGGAGGGGCCCGAGGACGGTGACACCGGGGCGCGTCCCGAGGCCGGGGAGAGCGGTGAGCCGCAGACCTCGGGGGGCGGCGCCGGTGAGCAGCAGCCCGCGCGTGCCGCCGAGCCCTTCCGGACGAAGGTGCTGAGCGTGCCCGGCCTCGGCGAGGGCGCCGCCGGGCGACGCTCGCGGGCCCGGACCGAGCACGGGCGGACCACCGGGGCCCGGCGGCCGCGCGGGGCGCTGACCAAGCTGCACCTGGCGGCGACCGTGCAGGCGGCGGCGCCTCACCAGCGGGCGCGCGGACGCTCCGGGCGCGGTCTCGTCGTCCGCCGGGACGATCTGCGGCAGGCGACACGGGAGGGGCGCGAGGGGAACCTCGTGCTGTTCGTCGTCGACGCGTCCGGGTCCATGGCGGCCCGGCAGCGGATGGGCGCGGTCAAGGGTGCCGTGCTGTCGCTGCTGCTCGACGCCTATCAGCGGCGGGACAAGGTGGGGCTGGTGACGTTCCGCGGGTCGGCCGCCGACGTGGCGCTGCCGCCGACCTCGTCCGTGGACGCGGCGGCCGTACGCCTGGAGTCGCTGCCGACCGGGGGGCGGACGCCGCTCGCGGCGGGGCTGCTCAGGGCGCACGACGTGCTGCGGGTGGAGCGGCTGCGGGACTCCGCCCGGCGGGCGCTGGTCGTCGTGGTGACGGACGGCCGGGCGACCGGCGGCCCGGAGCCCGTCGCCCTCGCCGGGCGCGCGGCCCGGCTGTTCGCGGCCGACGGGATCGCCTCCGTGGTCGTGGACTGCGAGTCGGGGCCCGTACGGCTGGGGCTCGCCGGGCAGCTCGCGGGCGAGCTGGGCGGCAGCGCCGTCACGCTCGACGAGCTGCGGGCGGACTCGATCGCCGGGCTGGTCAGGGACGTGCAGGGAACTTCGAGGAGGGCCGCGTAATGCCGCAGGGACAGCCGAGTGTCGTACCGGACGACGGACTGACGACGCGTCAGCGGCGCAACCGGCCGCTGGTGATCGTGCACACCGGGGTCGGCAAGGGCAAGTCCACCGCCGCGTTCGGGCTCGCGCTGCGGGCCTGGAACCAGGGTTGGCCCGTCGGGGTGTTCCAGTTCGTCAAGTCGGCGAAGTGGAAGGTCGGCGAGGAGCGGGCGCTGCGGGTGCTCGGGGACTCCGGCGAGGGCGGGTCCGTCGTCTGGCACAAGATGGGCGAGGGCTGGTCCTGGGTGCAGCGGGACTCGCAGATGGACAACGAGGAGAAGGCCCGCGAGGGCTGGGAGCAGGTCAAGCGGGACCTCGCCGCGCAGACGTACCAGCTGTACGTGCTGGACGAGTTCGCCTACCCCCTGCACTGGGGGTGGATCGACACCGACGAGGTCGTGTCCGTGCTGCGGGAGCGGCCGGGGAACCAGCACGTCGTGATCACCGGGCGGAACGCGCCCGAGAAGCTGGTGGGGTTCGCGGACCTGGTGACCGACATGTCCAAGGTCAAGCACCCCATGGACGTGGGGCAGAAGGGGCAGAGGGGCATCGAGTGGTGACGTCCTCCGTCCCACGGCTGGTCATCGCCGCGCCCTCGTCGGGCAGCGGCAAGACCACCGTCGCCACGGGGCTGATGGCCGCGCTCGCCGCGCGGGGGCTCGCCGTGTCCCCGCACAAGGTCGGGCCGGACTACATCGACCCCGGGTACCACGCGCTCGCCACCGGGCGGGTGGGGCGCAACCTCGACGCGTACCTGTGCGGTCCCGAGCTGGTCGCACCGCTGTTCCTGCACGGGGCGCGGGGGTGTGACATCGCCGTCGTCGAGGGGGTGATGGGGCTGTACGACGGGGCCGCGGGGCAGGGTGAGCTGGCGTCCACGGCGCAGGTGGCGAAGGTGCTGCGGGCGCCGGTGGTGCTGGTCGTGGACGCGTCGTCGCAGTCGCGGTCGGTGGCGGCGCTGGTGCACGGGTTCGTGTCCTGGGACCCGGAGGTGCGGATCGGGGGCGTGATCCTCAACAAGGTCGCCTCGGACCGGCACGAGGCGTTGCTGCGGGAGGCGCTGGAGTCGGTGGGGGTGCCGGTGCTGGGCGCGCTGCGGCGGGCCGCACCGGTGGAGACGCCGTCACGGCATCTGGGGCTGGTGCCGGTGGCCGAGCGGGGGGCCGCCGCGGTGGCGGCGGTCGCGGCGATGGCCGCGCAGGTCTCCGACGGTTGTGATCTGGAGGGGCTGCTGGCGTTGGCCCGGGGGGCCGGCGCGTTGTCGGGTGCGGCCTGGGACGCTTCCGAGGCCGCGGCGTCGCCCACCCACGACCGTCCGGCCCGGTCGGCCGGGCAGCCGGCGCCCGTCGTCGCGGTCGCCGGCGGGGCCGCGTTCACCTTCTCCTACGCCGAGCACGGTGAGCTGCTCGCCGCCGCCGGGGCCGAGGTGGTCACCTTCGATCCGCTGCGGGACGAACGACTCCCGCCGGGGACGGACGGGTTGGTCGTCGGGGGCGGGTTTCCCGAGGTGTACGCCGCCGAACTGTCCGCGAACGAGGGGCTCCGCAAGGAGGTCGCCGCGCTGGCGGAGAGCGGGGCGCCCGTCGCCGCCGAGTGTGCGGGCCTGCTCTATCTCTGCCGTGAGCTGGACGGGCTGCCCATGTGCGGGGTGCTCGACGCCACCGCCCGGATGACGGAGCGGCTCACCCTCGGGTACCGGGACGCCGTCGCGGTGGGCGACAGCGTGCTCGCCGGGGCGGGGACCCGGATGCGGGGGCACGAGTTCCACCGCACCGTCGTCGAACCGGGCGCCGGGACGGCTCCCGCCTGGGGGGTCCTCGCTCCCGTGAAGCGGGTCGAAGGCTTTGTGGAACGCGGTGTGCACGCGAGTTATCTGCACACGCACTGGGCGTCGTCGCCCGGTGTGGCCCGTCGGTTCGTGGAGAGGTGCCGGACGTCATGAGCAGCAGGCTGATCGGAGTCGGGGTCGGTCCCGGGGATCCGGAGCTGGTGACCGTGAAGGGCGTCAACGCTCTGCGGGCCGCCGACGTGGTCGTCGTCCCGGTGATGGCCGCGGCCGACGGGACGGCGGGCGTGGAGCGGGGGCGCGCCGAGACGACGGTGCTCCACTACGTGCCCGAGGAGAAGGTCGTCCAGGTGGTGTTCGCGCTGAACGAGCGGTCCGACCGGGCCTGGCGGGAGGCCGCGTGGGACGCCGCCGGGGAGCGGGTGGCGCAGCTGCTCGGGCAGTACGGCTCCGTCGCCTTCGCCACGATCGGCGATCCCAACGTGTACTCGACGTTCACGTATCTCGCCCAGACCATCGGGGAGCTGGTGCCGGGCACCGTCGTGGAGACCGTGCCCGGGATCACCGCCATGCAGGATCTCGCGGCGCGGTCGGGCGCCGTACTGACCGAGGGGACCGAGCCGCTGACGCTGGTGCCGGTGACGGCGGGGTCGGCGGTGCTGAAGGACGCGCTGGCCGGTCCCGGCACCGTCGTCGCCTACAAGTTCGGCCGGCAGGCCGCCGAGGTCGCCGAGGCGCTGCGCGAGACCGGGCGGCTGGCGGACGCGGTGTGGGGTTCGGCGCTCGGCCTCTCCGAGGAGTCCATCCGCCCCGCCGCCGAGCTGGACGGGGAGCCCCTCCCCTACCTCTCCACCCTCATCGCCCCGGCCCGCCGCGACGGCGGAAGAGGCGGCAAGCTGTGAGAGACCCCGCGACGCGGCGGCCGGCCGCCGCCGCTCCCCGGCCGACCGGGGGCGCGCCCCTCGACACCGGCCGGCAGCCGACCGCGGACCCGGCCACCGGACCCCGCCGGCAGCCGACCGCGAACTCGGCCCCCCGGTCCGGCCACGGGGCGGCCGCGGGCGCACCCGTAGCCACCCGACACGAGCCCGCCGACGGCCCGGTCGGCGCCACCCACCCGCGGCCCATCCGCGGCCCGGTCGTCGACGCCCACCCGCAGCCCACCCGCGGCTCGCTCGTCGGCCCCCACCGTCGGCCGGCATCGGGCTCCCCCACCGGTGCCCGGCACCAGCCCACCGACGGCTCGATCGTCGCCACCCGACACGAGCCCACCGGCGGCCCGGTCGCCGACGCCCACCCGCAGCCCATCCGCGGCCCGGTCGCCGACGCCCACCCGCAGCCCACCCGCGGCCCGGTCGTCGACGCCCACCCGCAGCCCATCCGCACCATGCCCGTCGCCACCCGGCACCAGCCCACCGGCAGCCCGGTCGGCGCCACCCACCCGCGGCCCGCCGTCGGCGGCTCACTCCGCCAGGCCCACCACCAGCCAGATGAAGGCCGCGCCCGCGATCGTGCACAGGACCGTGGAGCGGGCGGGGTGTTCGTGGTGGGCCTCGGGGAGGATCTCGGCCGCCGCCAGGTAGAGGAGCGCGCCGGCGAAGAAGCCGAGGTAGGCGCCGAGCAGTGGTTCGGGGATGGTGACGAACGCCGTGGAGGCGGCGCCGACGACCGGTGCGGCGGCGTCCGCGAACAGCATGGTCAGTGCTCTGCGGCGGGCGTTCCCGTACAGGCTGGTGATGGTGTACGTGTTGAAGCCGTCCGCGAAGTCGTGGGCGATGACCGCCAGCGCGACGGCCGTGCCCATGCCGCCGCCCACCTGGAAGGCCGCGCCGATCGCGACGCCGTCCATGGCGCTGTGACCGACCATCGCCGCGGCCGCCGTGAGGCCCACCTCGGGGCGGCGGCCGTTGTGTTCGCCGGCGCCGTGCGAGGCCATGGGGGTCCCCCCGCTCGAGCGAAGTCGAGAGCGGGGGAGGTGGGCCAGCAGACGTTCCACCAGATGGGCGAGGAGAAAGCCCGCCACGAACAGCAGCAGGGCGGCGGGCACCCCGAAGACCTCCGAGCCGGCCGCCTCCAGGGCCTCCGGCAGCAGGTCCAGGCCGACCACCCCCAGCATCAGGCCTCCGGCCAGGCCCAGCACCAGGTGGCGGCGGTCGGTCACGCGCTGCGCCGTCCAGCCGCCGGCCAACGTCATCAGGAACGCGCCGAGCGCGACGAACACCGCCATGTGCCCTTGGTATCCGATCGGGCCCCGGCCACGCACCTTCGCCATCACCCGTGTCACGTCCCACACCCCACCCCGTCATGAGAGGACCCGAACCCATGACCGACGCCCCCACCGGCAAGGTGACCTTCGTCGGCGCCGGTCCCGGCGCCGCCGACCTGCTGACCTTTCGTGCCGCGCGCGCCATCGCCGAGGCCGACGTCGTGATCTGGGCCGCGAGCCTGGTGCAGGCGGAGGTCCTGGAGCACGCGCGCGAGGACGCGGAGATCCTCGACTCGGCGACCATGTCCCTGGAGGACGTCGTCGCCGTCTACCGGCGGGCCCGGCGGGACGGCATGAAGGTGGCCAGGATCCACTCCGGCGACCCCGCCCTCTGGGGCGGTACGCAGGAGCAGGTGGACCGCTGCGACGAGATCGGCATCGACACCGAGATCGTGCCCGGGGTGTCCTCCTTCTCCGCGGTCGCCGCGCTCGCCCGGCGCGAGCTGACGATCCCGGAGGTCGCGCAGTCGGTGATCCTCACCCGGCTCGGCGGCGGCAAGACGCCGATGCCGCCCGGCGAGGAGGTGCGGGAGTTCGCCAAGCACGGCACGACCATGGCGGTCTTCCTGTCGGCCGCGCGCAGCGGGCAGCTGGTGCGGGAGCTGCTGGAGGGCGGCTACCCGACGTCGACGCCCGTCGTCATCGCCCACCAGGCCACCTGGCCGGAGGAGCTGATCGTGCGGTGCACGATCGAGACGCTGGAGGAGACGGTCAAGGAGCACAAGCTGTGGAAGCACACGCTGTTCCTGGTCGGACCGGCGCTCGCCGCGCACGGCACCCGCTCGCACCTGTACCACCCCGGTCACTTCCACGGCTACCGCAAGGCCGACCCCGAGGCCCGCAGGGCCCTGCGCGAGCGGGGTGCCAGTACGTGAGCCGTCCGATCACCGTCGTCGGCGCGGGGACCGGGGCGCCCGTTCCCGCGGAGGTGACGGCGGGCGCGGACCTCGTCGTCGGCGGGCGGCGGCATCTGGACGCCGTGGCGCTGCCGGAGGGCGTGGAGCGGATCGTGCTCGGGCCGCTGGCGTCCGCGCTGGACGCCGTCGAGAGGTACGTCGCCGACGGACGGCGGGTGGTGGTGCTGGCGTCGGGCGACCCCGGGTTCTTCGGGATCGTGCGGGCGCTCGCCGAGCGGTTCGGGGCGGAGCGGCTGGAGGTGGTGCCGGGGGTGTCCTCGGTCGCCACGGCCTTCGCTCGGCTGGGGCTGACCTGGGAGGACGCCGTCGTCGTCAGTGCCCACGGGCGGGACCCGCGGACGGCCGTCCAGGTGTGCCGGGCGTATCCGAAGGTGGCCGTGCTGACCGGGCCCGGTGCCGGGCCCGCCGAGCTGGGTGCCGCGCTGGCCGGGACCGCTCCCGGCCGGGTGCTCGTCGTCGCGTCCGCGCTGGGCGACCCGGCGCGTGAACGCGTGGAGCGGGTCACGCCCGCCGAGGCGGCGGCCCGCGACTGGGGGCCCGCGGTGAGTGTCGTCCTCTGTCTGGACGAGGCGCGGACGCCGGGTCCGGTGCGGACGCTCGCGGGGCCGGCGCGCCGGCCCGCCGGGTGGGCGCTGGACGAGGGCGACTTCGCCCACCGCGACTCGATGATCACCAAGTTCGAGGTGCGGGCGCTGGCCCTGGCCCGGCTCGGGCCGCGCCCCGGTGACCTGGTCTGGGACGTGGGCGCCGGCTCGGGGTCGGTGGCCGTGGAGTGCGCGCGGCTGGGCGCCGCCGTCAGCGCCGTGGAGAAGACCGCGGACGGTGTCGGCCGGATCCGCGCCAACGCCACCGCGCACCAGGTCGACGTCCACGTGGTGCACGGCAGCGCGCCGGACGCGCTCGACGGACTCGACGATCCCGACGCGGTGTTCGTCGGCGGCGGCGGGCGGGAACTGCCCGCCATCGTCGGCGCGTGCGCGCGTCGGGCCCGGCGGACCGTGGTCGTCGCGATGGCCGCGCTGGACCGGGTGCCGACGGCGCGGGCCGCGCTCACGGACGCCGGGTTCGCCGTGGACGGCGTACTGCTCCAGTCCTCGCGGCTGGCGCCGCTGCCGGGGGACGTGACCCGGCTGGCGGCGACCAATCCCGTGTTTCTGCTGTGGGGGTCCAGAACCCCCGTCCCTGAAGAAGGAGTCACTCAGTGATCGGCCTCATTTCCGCCACCGCGGCGGGGGCGGCGGCACGCGACCGGCTGGCCGCGGCGTGGCCGGACCGCACGCGCGTGTACGACGGTCCCGTCGGGGACGCCGTCCGGCGGGCGTTCGCCGAGTGCGAGCAGCTGGTGTGCTTCCTGGCGGCGGGCGCGGTGGTACGGCTCGTGGCGCCCCTGCTGTCCGACAAGGCGTCCGATCCGGGTGTGGTGTGCGTCGACGAGGCGGGCCGGTTCGCGGTCCCGCTGGTCGGCGGGCACGCGGGCGGCGCCAACGCACTCGCCGGCGAGGTGGGCGAGTGGCTGGGCGCGGTGCCCGTGGTGACGACGGCTACGGACGCCGTCGGCATCCCCGGTCTGGACACCCTCGGGCTGCCCGTGGAGGGCGATGTCGCGGGCGTGACGCGGGCCCTGCTGGACGGGGAGCCGGTCGCGCTGGACGCGGAGGTGGCGTGGCCGCTGCCGCCGGTGCCGTTCGCCGGGCGGGGCGCCTACACGGTGCGTCTGACGGACCGGGCCGTGGAGCCCGGTGACCGCGAGGTGCTGCTGCGTCCGCCGTCCCTGGTCGTCGGCGTCGGCGCGTCCCGGGGGGCGCCGGCCGGGGAGATCCTCGACATGATCGAGGGCGCCCTGCGGGACGCGGGGCTGTCCCCCCGCAGTGTCGCCGGACTGGCCACCGTCGAGGCCAAGGCGGACGAGCCGGGCATCGTGCGGGCCGCGGCCCGGCTCGGGGTGCCCGTCGTGACGTACTCCGCCGAGGAGCTGGCCGGCGTGGAGGTGCCGAACCCGTCCGCCGCGCCGCTCGCCGCCGTCGGCACGCCCTCGGTCGCCGAGGCGGCCGCCCTGGTCGGCGGCGGTGAACTCCTCGTACCCAAGCGCAGGTCGGCGGATGTCCCGGCGACGGCGACCTGTGCCGTGGTACGGCGGCCCGTTCGCGGCCGGCTGGCGGTGGTCGGGCTCGGGCCCGGCGCCCGCGACCTGCTCACGCCGCGCGCGAGGGCCGAACTGCGGCGCGCCTCGGTGCTCGTCGGGCTCGACCAGTACGTCGACCAGATCCGTGACCTGCTGCGGCCCGGCACCCGGATCCTGGAGTCCGGGCTCGGCGCGGAGGAGGAGCGGGCGCGCACGGCCGTCGCCGAGGCCCGGCGCGGGCACGCCGTCGCGCTGATCGGCAGCGGGGACGCCGGCGTGTACGCCATGGCCTCGCCCGCGCTCGCCGAGGCGTCCGACGACATCGACGTGGTGGGCGTGCCGGGGGTGACCGCCGCGCTGGCCGCCGCGGCGATCCTGGGCGCGCCGCTGGGCCACGACCACGTGTCGATCAGCCTGTCCGACCTGCACACGCCGTGGGAGGTCATCGAGCGGCGGGTGCGGGCGGCGGCCGAGGCGGACCTGGTGGTGACGTTCTACAACCCGCGCAGCCGGGGCCGGGACTGGCAGCTGCCGAAGGCGCTCGCCATCCTCGCCGGGCACCGGGAGCCGACGACGCCGGTGGGTGTCGTGCGCAACGCCTCCCGGCCGGACGGGACCGCGCGGGTGACGACGCTCGCGCTGCTCGACCCGGCGACGGTGGACATGATGACGGTCGTGACGGTGGGCAACACCGCGACCCGGGACATCGCGGGCCGCATGGTGACGCCGCGCGGCTACCGCTGGCAGGAGGAGCCCAAGTGAACCGTGTGGTCCACCCGATCGAGCAGGAGTCCTTCCGGCGGCTGCGCGCCCGCCTCGACACCTCGCACCTCGCGCCGCTGACGCGGGCGGTGGTGGAGCGGGTCATCCACTCCGCCGCCGACCTGGAGTACGCCGACGACCTCGTCATGGACGAGAGCACGCTGGAGAAGGCGCACGCCGCGCTGCACGCCGGGGCGCCGGTCGTCGTGGACGTGGAGATGGTGGCCGCCGGCATCACCCGGCGGGAGACCGTCTGCCGGCTCAAGGACGCCGTGGCCGGCCCTGGGCTGACCCGTTCCGCGCACGCGGTCCGGCTGGCGTACGAGCAGGTCGGGCCCGGTGCCCTCTGGGTGATCGGCTGCGCGCCGACGGCCCTGGAGGAGCTGCTCGCCCTCGACGTCTCCCCCGCGCTCGTCATCGGCCTGCCCGTCGGTTTCGTCGGTGCGGCGGAGTCCAAGGCCGCGCTGCGCGAGAGCGGCCTGCCCGCCGTGAGCAACGTCTCCGAGAAGGGCGGTTCGGCGGTCGCCGCCGCCGCGCTCAACGCCCTGCTGTACACCCCCCTTTCGCACCCCGACGCGCACCCCGAGGAGAAACTGTGACCACCCCGCCGCCCGCCCTGCTCATCGCCGGCCATGGCACCCGCGACGACGCCGGAGCCGAGGCGTTCCGCGACTTCGTCCGGGAGTTGGGCCGCCGCCACCCCGAACTGCCCGTCGCGGGCGGTTTCATCGAGCTGTCCCCGCCGCCGCTGGGCGAGGCGGTGACGGAGCTGGTGGAGCGCGGCGTACGGCGGTTCGCGGCCGTACCGCTGATGCTGGTGTCCGCGGGGCACGCCAAGGGGGACATTCCGGCGGCGCTGGCCCGTGAGAAGGAGCGGCACCCGGGGATCTCCTACACGTACGGCCGCCCGCTGGGCCCGCACCCGGCGTTGCTGAACGTGCTGGAGCGGCGGCTCGAGGAGGCGCTGGGCACGGCGGGGCGCACGCCCGGGGACCGGGCCGACGTGACCGTGCTCCTGGTGGGGCGCGGGTCGACGGACCCGGACGCCAACGCCGAGGTGTACAAGGCGGCCCGGCTGCTGTGGGAGGGGCGCGGGTACGCCGGTGTGGAGACCGCGTTCGTGTCGCTGGCGGCGCCGGACGTGCCGAGCGGCCTCGAGCGGTGTGTGAGGCTCGGCGCGCGGCGGATCGTCGTCCTGCCCTACTTCCTGTTCACCGGGATCCTGCCGGACCGGGTACGGGACCAGACGCGGGACTGGGCGGCCGCGCACCCGGAGGTAGAGGTGCGGTCGGCGGACGTCATCGGGCCCGAGCCGGAGCTGCTGGACCTGGTGATGGAACGGTACGCGGAGGCCGTCGAGGGCGATCTGCGGATGAACTGCGACTCCTGTGTGTACCGCATCGCGCTGCCCGGCTTCGAGGACAAGGTGGGGCTGCCGCAGCAGCCGCACTTCCACCCCGACGACGAGGGGCACGACCACGGTCACGGCCACCATCACGGAGGGCACGCGCATTCCCATGCACACTGACGGGCACGATCTGCGCCACCACGGTGACGCGGAGGTACGCGACGACGGCTCGGCGCTGGTGGACCTCGCCGTCAACGTGCGCGCGGACACGCCGCCCGCGTGGCTGCGCGAGCACATCGCCGCGTCCCTGACCGGACTCGCCGCCTATCCCGACGGGCGGGCCGCGCGGGCGGCGGTGGCGGCGCGGCACGGGCTGTCCGTGGAGCGGGTGCTGCTGACGGCGGGCGCGGCGGAGGCCTTCGTGCTGCTGGCCCGCGCCCTGAAGGTGCGCCGGCCCGTCGTGGTGCATCCCCAGTTCACGGAGCCGGAGGCCGCGCTGCGGGACGCCGGGCACAGCGTCGACCGGGTGCTGCTGCGGGAGGAGGACGGCTTCCGGCTCGATCCGGCGGCCGTCCCCGAGGACGCCGACCTGGTGGTGATCGGCAACCCGACGAATCCGACGTCGGTGCTGCACCCCGCCGCCACGATCGCCGGGCTCGCCCGGCACGGGCGGACCCTGGTCGTCGACGAGGCGTTCATGGACGCGGTGCCGGGCGAGCGGGAGGCCCTGGCCGGGCGGACGGACGTGCCGGGCCTGGTCGTGCTGCGCAGCCTGACGAAGACGTGGGGGCTGGCGGGGCTGCGTGTCGGCTACGTCCTCGCCGCGCCGGGGATCATCCGTGAGCTGGAGCGGGCCCAGCCGCTGTGGCCGGTGTCCACGCCCGCGCTGGCGGCGGCGGAGGCGTGCGTGTCGCCTCCGGCGCTCGAGGAGGCGGAGCGTGCGGCGCGCCGTGTGGCTGCCGATCGGGGGTATCTCGTCGACGGGCTCGCGGAGTTCGCGGGGTACGGGGTGCGGGTGGCCGCTCCCGCTCAGGGGCCGTTCGTGTTGGTGCGGGTGCCCGGGGCGGGGGCGGTGCGGCGGGAGCTGCGTGCTCTCGGGTACGCGGTGCGGCGCGGGGACACGTTTCCGGGGCTGGGTGAGGAGTGGCTGCGGATCGCCGTGCGGGACCGGGACACGGTGGACGGGTTTCTGCGCGCGGTCGGGGTGGTGGTGGGGGCGGGGTGACGCCCGGGGGGCGTGTCTCGCTCCCGGCGCCCCTTCCCGCGCCCCGGTCCTGCGGACCTCAGCCCCGGCGTCGCGTCCGGACCACCGCTCCCGCACCCGCCGCCAGCAGGACCACCGCGCCGCCCGCGACGTACGGCGTCGTCGAGCTGCCGCCGGTCTCCGCGAGGCCGGACTGCGCGGGGGCGCCCTGTGCCTCGACGTCCTCGACGTCCCCGACGGGCGCGGCGTCCTGGACGGGCCCGGCACTCGACGGAGCCTCCTCGCTCCGCGCCGCCGGCGTCTCACAGGCCGCCCCGGCGAGGGTCACCGTGCCCGTGACCTCGGCGACGTTGAGGTTCGCCGGGTCGATGGCGACCGTCAGCCGGAGCGCGGTCGCGGCGGCCGTGCGGGACGTCGTCTCGCGTTGCCCGAACTCCAGCCGGACCTCGCCGACGCCCGGCACCTTCACGTCGGTGGGCCCGCCGGCCGACAGGGAGACCCGCTTGCCGAGGACGGTGACCGCGCCGATCGGGCTGGAGGTGGCGACCGGGGCCTTCCCCGCCTCGCAGACGGCCTTGGAGGAGACGGCCTCGATCTCGACGAGGGAGAGGAGAGGCAGGCCGGGCACGTGCAGCTCGGCGTGGGCGAGGCGGGCAAAGGCCTCGGCCCTGCCCCCCTCGACCGTCGCCCGCGACTCGGCCACGTCCGCGCGCAGCACGTTGACGGGACGGCCGCCGTCGACGCCGTCGAGTTCGACGGTCAGCGCGGTCCTCTCGGCGCTGCGCGGCGCGCGTACCTCGTTCAGGGAGGCGGCGAGGGGCAGGTCGACGGTCTTGTCGAGCAGGGCGACGTCGAGGGCGGTGCGCAGCACCACGGCACTGGCGTTCCCTTCCTCGGTCGCGTGCGCGGTGGGTGCGCCGGCCAGCGTCGCGGGACCGGCGGCGAGGGCGGTGGCGGCCAGTACGGTGGCGCACCGGCGTGCGGGCATGCGGAAGGTGTAGCCGTTCAAGGTGGGGGACCCCCAGAGAGACTGCTTGGGACGTCGAAAGGATGTCGCACCGCCGCCCGTTCGACAGCGCGCTCACCCGAGTTCACCCCAACGTGGCGCATCCGCACACGCCTTCGATCGGTTCAGCCCACGATCCGCCCGTTGAGCACCACTCGTGACGGCGCCGCCAGCACCCGTACGTCCGCCCGGGGATCCTGTTCGTAGACCACGAGGTCGGCCGGGGCGCCCTCGGTCAGGTTGGGGCGGCCGAGCCAGGTGCGGGCGGACCAGGTCGTCGCGGCCAGGGCCGACAGCGGGGGGATGCCGGCCCTGACCAGTTCCGCGACCTCCGCGGCGACCAGGCCGTGGGGCAGGGTGCCGCCCGCGTCGGTGCCGACGAAGACCGGGATGCCGGCGTCGTAGGCGTTGCGGACGGTGTCGTAGCGGCGGGCGTGGAGGCGGCGCATGTGGGCGGACCAGGTGGGGTACTTGGCCTCGCCCGCGTCCGCGAGCTGCGGGAACGTCGCGATGTTGACCAGGGTCGGGACGATCGCGACGCCGCGGGAGGCGAACAGGGGGAGCAGATCGTCGGTGAGGCCCGTGGCGTGCTCGACGCAGTCGATGCCCGCTTCGACCAGGTCGCGGAGCGAGGACTCGGCGAAGCAGTGGGCCGTCACCCGGGCGCCCAGACGGTGGGCCTCGGTGATCGCCGCCTCCACCACGTCCCTCGGCCAGCAGGCCGTCAGGTCGCCCGCCTCGCGGTCGATCCAGTCGCCCACCAGTTTCACCCAGCCGTCGCCGCGGCGGGCCTCCCGGGCGACGTGGGCGACGAGGCCGTCCGGCTCGGTCTCGTGGGCGTAGCCGCGGAGGTAGCGGCGGGTGCGGGCGATGTGCCGGCCCGCCCGGATGATCTTCGGGAGGTCGTCGCGGTCGTCGACCCAGCGGGTGTCGGAGGGCGAGCCGGCGTCGCGGATCAGCAGGGCCCCGGCGTCGCGGTCGGTGAGCGCCTGCTTCTCGGCGACGTCGGCGTCGACCGGCCCGTGGGCGCCGAGGCCGACATGGCAGTGGGCGTCGACCAGGCCGGGCAGCGCCCAGCCGGCCACCGTGCGGATGTCACGGGCGCCGGCGGGGCGGTCGTGGGAGACGCGTCCGTCGATCACCCACAACTCGTCACGGACCTCGTCCTCGCCCGGTCCGGTGAGGACCCTGCCCTTCACGTGCAGCACCGTGTCGTCGCTCATGCACGGCACCTTAGTCAGGCGTCGCCGCCCACCCGGTCCGAGGTCTCCTCCACCTCGGCCATCGCCGGGTCGAGGAGGCGGGAGAGGAAGTGGCGGGTGCGCTCGTGGCGGGGGGCGCCGATGACCTGTGCGGGCGCGCCGTCCTCGACGATCACTCCGCCGTCCATGAAGACGACCCGGTCGGCCACCTCGCGGGCGAAGCTCATCTCGTGGGTGACGACCATCATGGTCATGCCCTCCTGCGCGAGCATCCGCATGACCGCGAGGACGTCGCCGACCAGTTCCGGATCGAGTGCCGACGTGGGCTCGTCGAAGAGCATCACCTGGGGGCCCATGGCCAGTGCGCGGGCGATGGCCACACGCTGCTGCTGGCCGCCGGAGAGGGAGGACGGGTAGGCGGTCGCCTTCTCCGACAGGCCGACCCGCTCCAGGTTCTCGGCGGCGACACGGCCCGCCTCGGCCTTGCCGCGCCGGAGCACCCGGCGCTGCGGCAGCGTCAGGTTCTCGGTCACCGTCAGATGCGGGAAGAGGTTGAACTGCTGGAAGACCATGCCGACACGGCGCCGGGCGGCGTCGATGTCGACGTCCGGGTCGGTCAGTTCGACGCCGCCGACCACCACCTGCCCTTCGGTGGGCTCCTCCAGGAGGTTCACGCAGCGCAGCAGCGTCGACTTGCCCGAGCCGGACGGGCCGATCACGCAGACGACCTCGCCCTGGCCGATCTCCAGGTCGATGCCGCGCAGCACCTCGTTGTCGCCGAACGACTTGTGCAGACCGCGGACTTCGATCTCCGGTCGGCTCATTTCACGGCCTCCTGGGCCTTGGCCTCCATACGGCGCACGACGAAGCCGAGCGGGATCGTCACCAGCAGGTAGCACAGGCCGGCGACGAGGATCGGTGTGGAGTTGGCGGTCGTACTGGCCAGGTCGCGGCCGTACTTGGACAGTTCGCGCTCCTCCAGGGTGACGCCGAGGAACAGCACCAGCGAGGAGTCCTTGAACAGGAGCACGAGTTCGTTGGTGAGCGGCGGGAGGATGATGCGGAACGCCTGCGGGATGATGATCGAGATCATGGCGCGGGCGGGCGAGAAGCCCAGCGACCGGGCCGCCTCCATCTGCCCCTTGGGCACCGCCTGGATGCCCGCGCGGATCGTCTCCGCCATGTACGCCGCCGCCACCAGGCCGAGGGCCAGGGCGACCTTGCCGTAGGTGCCGCCGACGATCTCCGTGCCCGGGAAGGCCAGTGGCACGGCGACGCCGATGAAGATGAAGATCAGCAGGGCGGGCAGGCCGCGGAAGATCTCGATGTAGATGCCGGCGAGCCAGCGGTAGGGGCCGACGGAGGACAGCCGCATCAGTGCGACGACCATGCCGAGGGCGAGTCCGACGACGAAGCCGGACAGGGTGTAGAGCACGGTGTTCTTCAGCGCCAGCGTGATGACGTCCGGGAACATCTGTCGGGCGATGTCCGCCTGCGCGAACTGGTTCTGCAACCGGTCCCAGTCCGCCGACGCCGCGAAGGCGACCAGGGCGGCGACGAAGACCACGTACTGGACGCCGCGCGACAGCCTGCGCTTCTGGCTCCTCCTCAGCCCTTTCCTGCGGGGCGGGGCCTCAAGCTCGGTGGTGTCACTCATGAGGCGGACGGGGAGGCCGCGGACGCGTCGTACGGGCCGATCCACTGCTCGTAGAGCTTCTTGTACGTGCCGTCGGCCTTGGCGTCGGCGATCGCCTTGTTGATGGCCCCGACCAGCTTCGTGTTGCCCTTCTTCACCGTGAAGCCGTACTGCTCACCGGTGTTGAGGTTGTCGACGACCTCGAAGGCGTCCGCGTTGGCCTTGTCCTTCAGCCAGCCCTGGACGACCGGGTAGTCGATGACGACGGCCTTGACCTGGCCGGTGCGCAGGCCGTTGAGGACGGCGTCGGAGGACTCGAAGGAGACCGGGTCGAAGCCCTGCTTCGTCACGTAGTCCTCGCCCGTGGTCTGCGCCTGCGCGCCGAGCTTGACGTTCTTGGACTTGATCTCCGCGAGGGAGTTCACCCCGGCGTCCTTGTTCACCAGGACGGCCTGGGTGGCGTCGAAGTACGGGTCGGAGAAGTCGACGTTCTTCTTGCGCTCCTCGGTGATGGTCATGCCGGCCGCGGCCAGGTCGCACTCGCCGGAGTTGAGGAAGGCGCCGGTCTTGAAGTTCTCGAACGGCGTGTCGAGGACTTCCTGCTTCACGCCGAGGTCCTTGGCGACCAGATCGATCACGGAGACGTCGAAGCCCTGCACCTTGCCGTCGATCTCCGACTGGAACGGCGGGTAGGGCAGGTGGGTGCAGGTGGTGAGCTGACCCGCCTTGACCAGCTCCACACCGCCCGCGGCGGTCTTCGAGCCGCTGCCGCCGTCGTCGCTTGAGGTACAGGCGGCCACGAGCATGAGCCCGGCCGTAGCGATGGTGGCGGCCAGGACACGGGTGCGACGCCCGAGGAGCGTGTTCACGGCGGGCCTTCCTGTGGGAGAACTGTAGGTTCCGATTATAAGGAGAAGTTTGAGGCTCTCAAATCAAACCGTTGACAGCGAGGCCCTTCGGACTGAGAAGTCGCCGGTCCGGGGGGTCGGGATCACGCCGGTTACTCTCGTCACCCTTACCCCGTGAGTGAAGAGAGCACCGCCGTGAATCACCCCTTCCTTGATCTCGCTCCGCTGACCGCCGCCCGGTTCGCCTCCGTCGAGGACCGGGTGGCACGGCTGCTGGACACCCGGCAGGACGTCGTGATCACGCAGGGCGAGGCGCTGCTGCCGCTGGAGGGTGCGATCCGCGGGACGGCCGGGCCGGACACCACCGCGCTGAACGTGATCACCGGCCCGTACGGGCAGACCTTCGGGGACTGGCTGCGCGACTGCGGCGCCACGGTGATCGATCTGGCGGTGCCCTTCCACACGGCGGTCACCGCCGAGCGGATCCGCGCCGCCTTCGCCGAGCACCCGGGGATCGACTTCGTGTCGTTGGTGCACGCCGAGGCGGCCACCGGCAACACCAACCCGGTCGCGGAGATCGGCGAGGTGGTGAAGGAGCACGGCGCCCTGTTCTACCTGGACGCCGTGGCCTCGGTCGGCGCCGAGCCCGTGCTGCCGGACGCCTGGGGCGTCGACCTGTGCGTGATCGGCGCGCAGAAGGCGATGGGCGGGCCGGCCGGCGTTTCGGCGGTGTCGGTCAGCGAGCGGGCGTGGGCCCGGATGGCGGCGAACCAGAAGGCGCCGCGCCGCTCCTACCTGTCGCTGCTGGACTGGAAGGAGCGGTGGGTCGACGGCGGCCGCAAGGCGCTGCTGCACGCGCCGGCGCAGCTGGAGATGCTGGCGCTCGAGGCGTGCCTGGAACGCATCGAGGCGGAGGGGCTGGAGACGGTGACGGCCCGGCACGCGTCCGCCGCCGCGGCGACCCGCGCGGGTGTCCTGGCGCTGGGGGGCGGCCTGGAGCCGTACGTCCGCGAGGCGCGCGAGGCGGCGCCCGTCGCCACGACGCTGCGGACGCCGTCGGGTGTCGTCGCCTCGGAGCTGGTGGCCCGGGCGCTGGCGAGCGACCCGGCGCTGCCGCTGGCCGCGGGCGGGGGTGCGCTGGCGAAGGAGATGATCCGGGTCAACCACTACGGGGCGGACGCGACGCCCGGCGCGGTCCGGGGCAGCCTGACGGCACTGGGCTCGGCGCTCGCGGAGAGGGGCCTGGACGTGGACCTGACGGGCGCACTGCGGGCCGCGGAGCAGGCCTGGCGGTGAGGGTCGCCGGACCGGTGCGACCGACGGACGGTGGCGGTGGGGACCCGGTGCGACCGACGGAGGGTGGCGGTGGGGACCGGCGGGACCGTGGCGGTGGGGACCGCCGGATTCGCGCGACCGGCACCCCGGCCACGCGAGCATTCCGCGGGAGCGCATCGACGGGGTTACCGGCCGTTGAATTAGAAGTAATTCCGAAGCCGCTTTCTCGTTGCCTTTTCCTCACCTATTCCACGAATGGCTTCCCGAGTTCTTCTGCCCGGATCTCCCGCGCCCAAACGCAGAGATTTCGGAGCGCATTGCGTACGCGTGACGCATTGCACAGACGGGACGTTATGCCCGCTTATGGGCGGTGCATAAGCGGGCATAACGGAACCCGATCACGGGTGCATCACCAAACCGCCGTCACCTCTCCATGCATTTCCGAAAGCCGCTCGGTAAGTTCAATCCGCATGACTGCCACACAAGCAGACCTGCGGATCGACCGCCCTTCGGTGGCGGACGGGGCCGCTCTCTGGCGTATCGCGAAAGAATCCGGGACCCTCGATCTGAACTCGTCCTACAGCTATCTGCTGTGGTGCCGGGACTTCGCCGCCACCTCGGCGGTGGCGCGCGCCGAGGACGGCGAACCGGTCGGTTTCGTCACCGGGTACATCCGCCCCGAGGCACCCGAGACGCTGCTCGTCTGGCAGGTGGCGGTCGACGACGCGTACCGCGGCCGGGGCCTGGCCGCCACGCTGCTCGACGCGCTGACCGACCGGGTCGCCGCCGAGCACCCCCTCGCCACCGTCGAGACCACGATCACGCCGGGCAACACCGCCTCGGAGCGGCTGTTCACCTCCTACGCCGCCCGGCACGGCGCGGACGTCACCCGGGAGGTCCTGTTCGGCACGGACCTGTTCCCGGACGGCCCGCACGACCCCGAAGTCCTGTACCGCATCGGCCCGTTGACCTCGGCCTGAGGCGGCATCCCCGGCCGCCCCGGCCTTGCCCGTCGCCCACCTCCGCACGACTCCCCCACCGCACGACTCCCCCCACCGCATCGAGGAGCGTTTCGCCGTGACCATCACCCAGCCCGACCTCAGCGTGTTCGAGACCCTGGAATCCGAAGTGCGCAGCTACTGCCGTGGCTGGCCCGTCGTCTTCGACCGGGCGCAGGGCAGCCGGATGCACGACGAGGACGGACACCAGTACCTCGACTTCTTCGCCGGTGCCGGGTCGCTCAACTACGGCCACAACAACCCGGTGCTGAAACGGGCGCTGATCGACTATCTGATGCGCGACGGCGTCACCCACGGGCTCGACATGTCGACCGTCGCCAAGCGGACGTTCCTGCAGACCTTCCAGGACCTGGTGCTGCGCCCCCGTGACCTGCCGTACAAGGTCATGTTCCCGGGTCCGACCGGCACCAACGCCGTGGAGTCCGCGCTGAAGCTGGCGCGGAAGGTGAAGGGGCGCGAGGCGATCGTGTCGTTCACCAACGCCTTCCACGGGATGTCGCTCGGCTCCCTCGCCGTCACCGGGAACGCCTTCAAGCGGGCCGGGGCGGGCATCCCGCTGGTGCACGGCACACCGATGCCGTTCGACAACTACTTCGAGGGCCAGATCCCGGACTTCCTGTGGTTCGAGCGGCTCCTGGAGGACCAGGGCTCCGGGCTCAACAAGCCGGCCGCCGTGATCGTCGAGACGGTGCAGGGCGAGGGCGGCATCAACGTGGCGCGCCCGGAGTGGCTGCGGGCGCTGGCGGATCTGTGCGAGCGGCAGGACATGCTGCTGATCGTCGACGACATCCAGATGGGGTGCGGGCGCACCGGCGCCTTCTTCTCCTTCGAGGAGGCGGGGATCACCCCCGACATCGTCACCGTGTCCAAGTCCATCAGCGGCTACGGCCTGCCCATGTCGCTGTGCCTGTTCAAGCCCGAGCTGGACGTGTGGGAGCCGGGCGAGCACAACGGCACCTTCCGCGGCAACAACCCGGCGTTCGTCACGGCCACCGCCGCGCTGGAGACGTACTGGGCCGACGGCTCGGCGATGGAGAAGCAGACCCGCAGGCGCGGCGAGCAGCTGGAGCAGGCGCTGATCTCGATCACCGAGGAGAACCTCGCCGACATCAAGGAGTACCGGGGCCGGGGCCTGGTGTGGGGCCTGGAGTTCCACGACAAGGGGCGGGCCGCACGGGTGGCGCACCGCGCCTTCGAACTCGGACTGCTGATCGAGACGTCCGGGCCGGAGAGCGAGGTCGTCAAACTCCTGCCGGCGCTCACCGTCACGCCCGAGGAGCTGGACGAGGGCATGAGCGTCCTCGCCCGCGCCGTACGGGAAACCGCCTGACCCCTCGGGCGACAGACACCACCTATATAGGAGGCATCGCGACACCGTGATCGTCCGTTCGTTCAAGGAGATCGAGGGCACCGACCGGCACGTGAGGTCGGCGTCCGGCACCTGGGAGAGCAAGCGCATCGTCCTCGCCGGGGAAAGGGTCGGATTCTCGCTGCACGAGACGATCCTGTACGCCGGCACCGAGACGTCGATGTGGTACGCCAACCACGTCGAGGCCGTGGTCTGCGTGGAGGGCGAGGCCGAACTCACCGACCACGAGAGCGGGCTGACGCACACCGTCACGCCCGGGACCATGTACCTCCTCGACGGGCACGAGCGGCACACGCTCCGTGTCAAGGAGGACTTCCGCTGCATCTGCGTGTTCAACCCGCCCGTCACCGGACGGGAGGACCACGACGAGAACGGCGTCTATCCCCTGCTCACCGAGCCCGAGGAGGTGTGACATCACCATGACCACTGTCACCCGCACCCACATCACCGATCTGTACCCCAGCCGCGGCGCCACCGAGGTGACCGTCCCCCGCCAGGACCCGGTCGTCTGGGGCGCCCCGGACGCGCCCGGCCCGTTCGAGCCGCTCGACCTCCATTCGTTCGAGCGGGACGGCTTCGCCTCCGTCGACCAGCTCCTCACGGACGACGAGGTCGCCGTCTACAAGCGGGAGCTGGACCGGCTGGTGGGCGATCCCGCGATCCGGGCCGACGACCGGTCGATCGTCGAGCCGAAGACCCAGGAGATCCGCTCCGTCTTCGAGGTGCACCGGATCAGCGAGGTCTTCGCCCGGCTGGTGCGCGACGAGCGGGTCGTCGGGCGCGCCCGGCAGCTCCTCGGTTCGGACGTGTACGTCCACCAGTCGCGGATCAACGTCAAGCCCGGCTTCGGCGCCTCCGGCTTCTACTGGCACTCCGACTTCGAGACCTGGCACGCGGAGGACGGTCTGCCGCGGATGCGCACGGTGTCCGTGTCGATCGCGCTGACCGAGAACCACGACACCAACGGCGGTCTGATGATCATGCCGGGGTCGCACAAGACGTTCCTGGGCTGCGCCGGCGCCACCCCGAAGGACAACTACAAGCAGTCGCTCCAGATGCAGGACGCGGGCACGCCCTCCGACGCGGCGCTGACCGACATGGCGTCCGCGTACGGCATCAAGCTGTTCACGGGCCGGGCCGGTTCGGCGACCTGGTTCGACTGCAACTGCATGCACGGGTCCGGCGACAACATCACGCCGTTCCCGCGCAGCAACGTCTTCATCGTGTTCAACAGCGTGGAGAACGCGGCGGTGGAGCCGTTCGCGGCACCCGTGCGGCGGCCCGAGTTCATCGGCGCCCGCGACTTCACGCCGGTGCGCTGAGCACACGCCCGCCGGGACGCCGAGCACACGCATCCCGATGCGCCGAGTTCGCCCGCCGGGACGCCGAGCACCGGTGCGCTGAGCACACGCCCACCCGGCGCCGAGCACACGCACCCCGGTGCGCCGAGCGCTCCCGGCCCGGCGCACCGGACGCGCTCAGTCCGACAGCGCGTCCAGCAGCCGGTCCACGTCCGCCACCGTGTTGAACAGGTGGAAGGCGGCGCGCAGGTTGCCCGCGCGGTTGGAGACCTCGATGCCCGCGCGGCTCAACTCCGGCTGACGGGACCCCAGTCCGGGCACCGAGACGATCGCCGAGCCGGGCGCGGGCACGGGCTCGTGGCCGAGTGCCGCGAGCCCGGCCCGGCACCGGTCGGCGAGGGCCAGGTCGTGGGCCTGCACGGCGGCGACACCGAGTTCCTCGATCAGCTCAAGGGAGCGGCGCAGCCCCGCGTAGGTGAACAGGGCGTGACTCAGGTCGAACCGGCGTGCGGAGTGGGCCAGTTCCGCGACGGGGCCGTAGCAGCTGTCCCACGGCACCTCGGCGGCGACCCAGCCGGCCAGGACCGGCGCGAGCCCGCCGAAGTCCTCCGGGACGACCAGGAAGGCGGCCCCGTGCGGGCCCAGCAGCCACTTGAAGGACACGGCGACGGAGTAGTCGTACGCGCCGGCGTCCATGGGCAGCCAGCCGGCGGACTGGGAGAAGTCGACGTACGTGCGTGCTCCGTGGGTGCGGGCCGCCTCGCGCAGGGCGGGCAGATCCGCGATCCGTCCGTCGGCGGACTGCGCGGCGCTGACCGCGACGAGCGCGGTGCCGGGCCGGACGGCCTCGGCGATCCGCTCCAGCGGGACCGCGCGGACCTTGAGGTCGCCGCGGACGTGGAAGGGGTTCAGCACCGAGGTGAAGTCGTCCTCGGCGGTGAGGACCTCGGCGCCCGCCGGCAGCGAGGCGGCGATGACGCCGGTGTGCGCGGCGACCGAGGCGCCGGCCGCGACCCGGGTGACCGGGACGCCGGCGAGCCGGGCGTAGGCCGCCCGGCTCGCCTCCACGTCGTCGTACAGCGGGGTGAGAGGCCTGCCCGCGGCCCGCAGCAGCGCCGCCTCGTGCAGGGCGGCGACGGTGCGGGCGGGCAGCAGTCCGTTGCTCGCGGTGTTGAGGTAGGTGTTCCCCGGAGTGAACTCCGCGCGGACGAGAGTCTCGAAGGTGTCCATGGCTCCACTCTGCGGCGCGGCGAAGTAAAAGTCCATTGCGCGTTTTTGCGCCACTTCCCCAAGGATCGCTTATAGCTGGGCGGTTGCCTGCGCTTTCGCCCCGTGCCGCGGTGGAGCGCCGCGGCTTCTCAGTGCTGCGGCACCGCGCATCCGTCCGGGCCGCAGGCCCCGGCATCGCCCTGGTCGACGAGGCGGAGCGGGGAGCGCTCGCCCCACGCCTGGGTGAGCGCCTGGGCGAAGACCTCGGCAGGCTGGGCGCCGGAGACGCCGTACTTGCGGTCCAGGACGAAGAAGGGGACGCCGTTCGCGCCGAGCTGGGCGGCCTCGCGCTCGTCGGCGCGGACCTCGTCGGCGTAGGCGGCCGGGTCGGCGAGGACCGCGCGCACCGCGTCGGCGTCGAGGCCGGCCTCTACGGCCAGTTCCACGAGCCGTTCGTCGCCCTCGCCGAACAGCGAGCGCTCCTCGGCGAAGTTGGCCCGGTACAGAAGCTGGATCAGCTCGTCCTGGCGGCCCCGCTCCTTGGCGAGGTGCAGCAGGCGGTGCATGTCGAAGGTGTTGCCGTGGTCGCGGTCGCGGGTGCGGTAGTCGAGGCCCTCGGCGGCGGCCTGGGCGCCCAGGTTGTCCTCGCCGGCCTGGGCCTGGGCCTCGCTCATGCCGTACTTCTCGGTCAGCATGGCCAGCACGGGCTGGACGTCGTCCTTGGCGCGGCCGGGATCCAGCTCGAAGGAGCGGTGCACGACCTCCACCTGGTCACGGTGCGGGAAGGCGTCGAGCGCCTTCTCGAAGCGGGCCTTGCCCACGTAGCACCACGGGCAGGCGATGTCGCTCCAGATCTCGACGCGCATGTCTCGGCTCTCTCCAGGTCGTGCGGGTACGGAGACTCCCTCCGGCTTTATGTGAACGTTCAAGCGGCCGGGCTGATTCCCCGCTCACCGGAACGTGTGAGTCGAGCAGGGCCGTGCCCTGGCCGTCGGCACGCCACCGCGCCACGCACGCCGCGTGCGGCGCGGTACCGGCGCGGGCGGGCGGCCGGGGCCGGCGTGGCCGCGGAAAGGCCCGCCCGTGTCCGCCGGTACGCCCTCGGGGTGCGGAACGGGGGGACGCCGATGATCCGGCCCTCCTCGACGACGCACGGCACCTGCCCGTCGGGCCGCGCGACGGCCCCGCACGGGCGGCGAGCCGGTCGGCGCCGTCCCCCGGCATGCCCTCCGGGCGGGTACGTCGCGCGGGCACAGGCGTGCGGCGCGGCGAGGTCTCCGCCTCGGCGGGCACGCCCGGTACGGATCGCTCGCGCCGCCGACGTACGTCCCGCGCGCCGCCGACGTACGTCCCGCGGTCACCCGCCGTTCGGCCACGGTCACCGATCACGCCCCGCAGGACGTGCCCGCGCCCGCGGCACGGTTCCCGGGAGGCCCCGTACGGTGCGGTGTGGACGCGGACGGCCCCGGTCAGCTGCCGTCGCGCAGGTCGTCCGGCCAGCTCGGTCGGAACTCCAGGTGGTCGTACGTGACGACGCACCCCTCCCCCATCGGCGCCTGCGCCATGAAGCCGACGAGGGCCGCGCCCGTCTCCTTCTCGTCGCCCAGCGTGAACAGCCGGACGAAGATCCAGTGCCGGCCGTCGCGGGAGGCGTGGAAGGCGAAGGCGCGGCCGGTCCGGCTCACCCGGAGCCAGACCGAACTGCCGTCGACGGTGAAGGAGTTGGCGTCGTCGGAGTGGCCCCGGGTGACCACCGTGCAGACGGTGGGCACGTCCGGGGAGTACTCCAGGCAGAGCTTGGCCCAGGCCCGCTCGCCGACGTGGACGTACAGCACCCCGGCGTCGAAGCCGCCGTTGAAGCCGACGGTCACCCGGGCGATGAACTGGAAGTCGCCCTCGGGCGCCCCCAGCAGCCGGGGCGCGTCGGCGGCCGGGTCGAGCGCTTCCGCGGTGGGCGACACGAACCGGTCCTGGCGCGGACCGGCCCAGGCGGTGAGGACCCCGTCCTCATAGCTCCAGTGCCCGTCCGGCCCGTAGGTGCGCAACGGGAACGGGAGTTCGCCGATTTCGAGGTCCATGCCCAGTGTTTCCCGGATTCTCTTGTCGTCGCCAGGTGCCGGTCAGCGCTCGAGGCGGTTGTTGAAGCGCCGGGGCACGCCGAGGGGGTTGTCGTCGCGCAGCTCGGGCGGCAGCAGCGCCTCGGGGGTGTTCTGGTAGGCGACCGGGCGCAGCCAGCGCTCGATGGCCGTACCGCCCACGGAGGTGGAGGTGGAGGTCGTCGCCGGGTAGGGGCCGCCGTGGTGCTGTGCGGGGGCCACGGCGACGCCGGTCGGCCAGCCGTTCACCAGGACGCGGCCCGCGAGCGGGGTGAGTTCGGCGAGGATCTCGGCGCCGCGGCCCTCGCCGGCGGACTCCCGCGTCGACAGGTGCACGGTGGCGGTGAGGTTGCCGGGCAGCCGCGACAGGACCGACCGCGCCTGCTCGTCGTCGTCATAGCGCGCCACCACGGTCACCGGGCCGAAGCACTCCTCCAGGAGCAGGTCGTACGCCCCCTCGTCGGTGAGCTTCTCGGCCGGAACCGTCAGGAAGCCCGCGCTCACGGTGTGCTCGCCGCCCGCTCCGGGGGTGACCGGCGTCTCGACCTCGGGCAGCTGCGCCCGCTCGGCGACGCCGGCGAGGAAGTTGTCGCGCATGCGGTGGTCGAGCAGGACGCCCGCGTCGGTGTCGCTGACCGCGTCGGTCAGCGACTTGACGAGGCCGTCACCGGCCGCGCCGGACGGCACGAGGACCAGGCCCGGCTTGACGCAGAACTGTCCCACGCCCAGCGTCATCGAGCCGGCCAGGCCGGTCCCGATGGCCTCCGCGCGCTCGGCGGCGGCGGCCTCGGTCACGACGACCGGGTTGAGCGAGCCCAGCTCGCCGTGGAAGGGGATCGGCACGGGCCGTGCGGCCGCCGCGTCGAACAGCGCGCGACCGCCCCGGATGGATCCGGTGAACCCGGCGGCGGCGATCAGCGGGTGCTTGATCAGCTCGACGCCCGCCTCGAAGCCGTGCACCAGACCGAGCACGTCGTCGGGGATGCCGTGCTCGGCCGCGGCCCGGCGGACCACCTTGGCGACCAGCTCGGACAGGCCGGGGTGGTCGGGGTGCGACTTGACGACGACCGGATTGCCCGCGGCCAGCGCGCTCGCGGTGTCGCCGCCGGCGACGGAGAACGCGAAGGGGAAGTTGGACGCCGAGTAGACGGCGACGACGCCCAGCGGCACCTTGTAGCGGCGCAGGTCGGGCACCGGCGGGGTCGCTGTGTCGTCGGGGTGGTTGATGACGACGTCGAGGAAGGCGCCCTCCTCGACGATGTCGGCGAACGCCCGCAGCTGGTAGCAGGTGCGGGCGAGTTCGCCGGTCAGCCGGACGGGACCGAGCGCGGTCTCGGCGTCGGCCACCTCGACGAGCTGGTCCTTGGCCGCCTCCAGCCGGTCCGCGGCGCCGCGCAGGAAGGCCGTGCGGACGGCGCGGTCGGCGAGCGCCGCGCGTGTACCGTGCGCGGCGCGGACGACGGAGTCCACCTCCTGGGCCGTGGCCTCGACCGCGACCTGTTCACGCTGCTTCCCGGTTCGGGGGTCGACACTCCAGACTGGTGCTGCTGCCACCGCGGGTCCCTCCACGTTCGTCGCCGCATCGCAATGCCGCTGTACTTACCTCACCACCAGGGATGTTCGATATACTGAACGCTGTCTCTGATGATGAATATGCTGTTGGAGACTATTTCCCGTCGAACGAAGGGGTCAAGGGCGATGTCGGCTGGCGAGACGGGGGGCGGGGCGCAGGTCAAGTCCGCGGTGCGGACGGTTGAACTGCTCGAGTACTTCGCCGGCCGCCCCGGAATGCATTCCCTGGCGTCGGTCCAGGAGGCCGTCGGTTACCCCAAGTCCAGCCTCTACATGCTGCTGCGCACGCTGGTGGAACTGGGCTGGGTGGAGACGGACGCGACGGGCACGCGGTACGGCATCGGCGTACGGGCCCTGCTGGTCGGCACCTCCTACATCGACGGCGACGAGGTGGTCGCGGCCGCCCGTCCCACCCTGGACCGGCTGTCGGACGACACCACCGAGACGATCCACCTGGCGCGGCTGGACGGCACCAACGTGGTCTACCTCGCCACCCGCCAGTCGCAGCACTACCTGCGCCCCTTCACCCGTGTCGGGCGCCGGCTGCCCGCCCACTCCACCTCCCTCGGCAAGGCGCTGCTGAGCACCTGCACCGACGAGCAGGTGCGCAAGCTGCTGCCGGAGACACTGCCCGCGCTGACCGAGCACACCATCACCGATCGCGAGAAGCTCATCGAGGAGCTGCACCAGGTCCGTGAGCAGGGCTTCGCGGTGGACCGCGAGGAGAACACGCTGGGGCTCCGCTGCTTCGGCGTCGCGATCCCCTACCGCACCCCCGCGCGGGACGCGATCAGCTGCTCGGTGCCGGTGGCCCGGCTGACGCCCGCGCACGAACAGATGGTGAAGGACGCGTTGTTCGACGCGCGTGACCGTCTGACACTGGCGACCCGTAGGCTCTGAGGCATGCAGATCGCCCTGCGCCCGGTCCA
Source organism: Streptomyces sp. NPDC006259 (assembly GCF_042870975.1). NCBI lineage: Bacteria > Bacillati > Actinomycetota > Actinomycetes > Kitasatosporales > Streptomycetaceae > Streptomyces > Streptomyces sp. NPDC006259. Next base: position 95,560 of record NZ_JBIAHY010000001.1, read on the forward strand.
CGACAGCGATCTGCCGGTGTTCTACCGGCAGACGAACGACCCCGAGTCCCTGCGGATGGCCGCGTTCACCCCGAAGGACCCGGCCGACCGGGACACCTTCGACGCCCGCTGGAAGCGGATCCGCGCCTCCGCCGACGTGGCGCGCGCGATCCTGGCGGACGGGGACGTGGTGGGCAGCGTGGCGGTCTACGGCGAACCGGGCGAGCGGGAGGTCACCTACTGGGTCGACCGCGCCTACTGGGGGCGCGGCATCGCCACGGCGGCGCTGGCGGCCCTCCTCGCCGAGGTGCCCGAACGCCCCTTGTACGCGCGCGCGGCCGACGACAACGCCGGCTCCCTTCGGGTCCTGGAGAAGTGCGGGTTCCGGGTGACCGCGCGCACCACGGGGTACGCCCACGCGCGCGGTGCGGAGACCGGCGAGGTCGTCCTGGTGCTGGCGGACTGACCGCCGGGACGCGTCGGGCACCCGCGTGCCGTGGCGGTGGTCGTGGAACAGTCGGACGCGGCCCGCTCCGAGGTCGGCAGGAACGGCCCGCGGCGGCTCCGGTGGCGCAGGCGATGACGCGCCGCGGTGACGCGGGCGGTGATCGGCCAGCACACGGGAAGCCGCGCGGACGGGGTCGGTCACGGCGCGGCCGCGGCCGGCCGCGTCCGCGCGGCGTCGCTCACTTGACGCCCAGCACCTGCTCGATCGGGGAGACGGCGAAGTAGACGACGAACAGGGCCGAGGCTCCCCACATGAGCCAGTGCACGTCCTTCGCCCTGCCCAGCACCGTCTTGAGCAGGACGAAGGCGAGGAAGCCGGCGCCGATGCCGTTGGTGATCGAGTAGGTGAACGGCATGACGGCGATCGTCAGGAAGGCGGGGACGGCGATCTCGTACCTGTCCCAGTCGATGGACTTGACCTGGGTCATCATCAGGAAGCCGACGGCGACCAGCGCGGGCGCCGCCGCCTGGAGCGGGACGATGGTGAGCAGCGGGGTCAGGAACAGGGCGAGGGCGAACAGGGCGCCGGTGACCAGGTTGGAGAAGCCGGTGCGCGAGCCCTCGCCGACGCCGGCCGCGGACTCGATGTAGGAGGTCGCGGAGGACGAGGAGGCCGCGCCGCCCGCGACCGCCGCCGCGCCGTCGATGAGCAGCACGCGCCCCAGGTTGGGCACCTTGCCCTCGTGGTCGAGGAGGCCGGCCTCGGCGCTGACGCCGACGACGGTTCCCATGGTGTCGAAGAAGTCGGACAGGATCAGCGTGAAGACGAGCAGGACGACCGTGATGACGGTGGTCTCGCCGAAGGCGCCGAACAGGCTGAAGTGCCCGATCAGTCCGAAGTCGGGGGTGCCGGCGAGCCTGTCGGGCCACTCGGGCGTGGTCAGGCCCCAGGACGTGTGGTCCGCGACGGAGTTGATGACGACCGCCAGCAGGGTCATCGTCACGATGCTGATGAGGATGGCGCCCTTCACCTTGCGGGCGAGCAGTCCGATCGTCAGCAGCACGCCGAGACAGAAGACGAGAATCGGCCATCCGCCGAGGGTGCCGGTGGCGCCGAGCTGAACCGGGACGGTGGTGCCCGCGGCGTCGGGGACGCGGCTGACGAAGCCCGCGTCGACGAAGCCGATGAAGGCGATGAACAGGCCGATGCCGACGCTGATCGCCTGCTTCAGCGGTTGCGGGATGGCGTGCATGACGGCCTCGCGCAGGCCGGTGACCACCAGGACGCAGATCAGCAGGCCTTCGAGGACGATCAGGCCCATCGCGTCGTCCCAGCTCATCAGCGGGGCGATCTGGAAGGCGACGACGGCGTTGAGGCCCAGGCCGGCGGCGAGGGCGAGCGGGAGGTTGCCGCCGACGCCCATGATGATCGTCATGACGGCGGCCACCAGGGCGGTGGCGGTGGTGAGCTGGACGGCGTCGAGCTGGTGCCCGAACTTGTCCTTGGCGCTGCCGAGTATGAGGGGATTGAGGACGAGGATGTAGGCCATCGTGAAGAACGTGGCGAAGCCGCCGCGTATCTCCCGGCCGAAGGTCGACCCCCGTTCGGAGATACCGAAGAACCGGTCGACGCCGTTCACCGCCGAGGGCGCGGGGCGTGGCCGGTCGGCCGGCTTCTGTGTTTCGGACATGACGGGCACTCCTCGTGACCTGGTGATCTGTGGGCGGATGCTGGCTGGATTGTTCCCTCGTCGAACCCGGTTCAGGTTTTCGACGTGTTACGGAATGGTGGTTCGGTCCGCCATACATCGTTCGAACCCCTGTACCTACCAGGCGGTTGGCCACTGCTACGCTTCCGGATCTCGTCCCGGCCACCCCTCCCGGGACATCCCCATGTCATTCACATGACACGCACAGTCCACCCCCCGCCGGGGTGCAGGTTCCGCACCGAGAAGAGGTCACCCGTGGGCACAGTCGTCGACGACGCCGCCTCCGTGGAGTTCCATGCCTTCTTCGAACGCCACCACGCCGAACTGGCCCGCCTCGCCCACCTCCTGACCGGCGAGTCCGACGCGGCCGACGATCTGGCGGCGGACGCGCTGCTCGCGCTGTGGCACCGCTGGGACCGGGTCCGCGCGGCCGACCACCCGGTGGCGTACGCGCGTGGCGTCGTCGCCAATCTGGCCCGTACCCGGATCCGCAGCGCGGTCCGCGAACGCCGCAGGATCGCCCTGTTCTGGTCGCAGCGCGAGGAGACGACGGAGAATCCGGACGTCGCGGGCGTGGTCGACGTCCAGTCGGCGCTGCGTAGACTCCCGTTCCGCAAACGGGCCTGCGTGGTGCTCCGGCACGCCTTCGACCTCTCGGAGAAGGACACCGCGCTCGCCCTGGGGGTCTCGGTGGGTACGGTGAAGAGCCAGACCTCGAAGGGAATGGCCGAGCTGCAGAGGCTGCTCGGTGCCACGGCGGGTCCGCGGAAGGTGCACGCCGTGATGGCGGCGCGCACGGGTGAGGCCGGAGGAAGGGACCGATGACGATGCAGCGGGACGTGCAGGGCGAGCTGCGCGCCCGGTTGCACGGGGCGGCCGAGGCGTACGAGCCGAACCGCGAGCGGATCCTCGCCCGGATCGAGCGCGGCATGGTGGAGCAGGAGCGGCCCGGCGGTCACCGCGCGACCCGGCCGGTCCTGTGGGGTTGGGCGCGGATCGTGAGTGCCACGGCCGCCGTCGCGGGCATGCTCGCGGTCGGCGGCTACGCGGTGGCGTCCGCGGTGAAGGACGACCCGCCGCGGCCGCAGACGGTCGCCGTCTCACCGCCGCCGGTGGAGTCCCCGGACGCGACGAGCCGTCCGCCGGCCTCGCCGCGGGCGACGCCCGGTGCGGGGAGCGGTGGGAAGGACGAGGCCGGGCCGAGCAGTTCGCCGACGCGTTCGGCGCAGTCGAGGCCCTCCGCGTCCGCACCGGCCCTGCTGCGGGCCGTCGACGACACCGAGGACGGCCCGCTGTGGTCGGACGGCTCGGTGGACCCGCACAGCAACGACTTCTGGGCGCAGAGCAATGTGACCTTCAAGACCTCCGAGCAACTCACGGCGCTAACCGTGCAGTTGAAGGTCGCGCAGACCGGCGGGGTGTCCTCGGCGGGTGCCTGGCGCTCGCTGCCCGAGGGCGACTTCACGTTCACGGTCGCGGAGAGGGACGGCTTCCTCGTCTACACCTGGGCGCTCAAGGAGGGCCGCACGGTCCCCAAGGGCGAGTGGGTGTTCGCCGGGCAGTACGACCACGACCGAGGCGGCCGGGACGCCAAGGACGACAGCTACGTGATCGTCGGCGCGGCGCCCGACCGACAGGCCTCCGTGGGCGGCACCTTCGCGGCCCGCGACGACGACGAGGACGACTCGTAGGGACCGCGGCCGCGGCGGGAATCCCGCGGCCGGGAAAAAACTCGGACGGAGCGGCAACCCTTTCCTCACCGGTGACGACCACAAGGCGCAAGAGTCACCACCCACTTGAGGATTCGGCACATGACTGCACCAGCAGAACCGCGCGTCCGGCACCGCCGCAAGGTCACCAAGCGGCGCGCGCTGATCGCGGGCTCCGCCGCCTTCGCCATCTCCGGAGCCGCGATCGTCACCACCACGCTGCTCTCGTCCGCGGGCGCCGCGTCGACCTGGCCGACGGCCAACGGCAGCAAGGCCGTGTCGTCGACGATCAAGGTCTCGGGTACCTACGACGGCAAGCTGACGAAGTTCTCCGGCGCCGGTGAGCTGGGCGGCAGCGGCCAGGACGAGGGCCAGGACCCGATCTTCGAACTGGCCGACGGCGCCGTACTGAAGAACGTGATCATCGGTACGCCGGGTGCCGACGGCGTCCACTGCAAGGGCTCCTGCACGCTCCAGAACGTGTGGTGGCTGGACGTCGGCGAGGACGCCGCCAGCTTCAAGGGCAAGTCCGCCTCGTCGGTGTACAAGGTCATCGGCGGCGGCGCGAAGAACGGCGCCGACAAGGTGCTCCAGTTCAACGGCGCCGGCACGCTGTCCGTGACCGGATTCCGGGTGGAGAACTCCGGCAAGCTGGTCCGCTCGTGCGGCAACTGCAAGACGCAGTACAAGCGCACGATCGTGCTGAACGACATCGACATCGTGGCGCCGCTGAAGGCCATCGTCGGCGTCAACGCGAACTACGGCGACACCGCGACCCTGTCGAAGATCCGCATCCAGGGCGACGCCAAGAAGAAGACGAAGACCTGCGTCCGCTTCAAGGGCAACAACACCGGCAAGGAGCCCACCGAACTGGGCACCGGCGCCGACGGCACGACGTGCAAGTTCTCGTCGTCCGACATCACCTACAAGTAGGCGTCATCGACCTGCGGGCCCGAGCCCCTCTCGGGCCCGCGTGGAGGAACGCCCCCGCCGGCGGTCACCGGCGGGGGCGTTCGGCTGCCCGGTCAGTCCATGGTGGCGCCGATCGCGGTCGACCCGGTGGTCAGGAACGCCGTGGCGGGCAGCGACCCGTCCGCCTCGCGGGGGCCGTACGCCGTCGTCGCGTCGGTCGACCGGAAGGCCGGGGTGCCGACGCCGCCGTCCCAGTTGTTGGCCGTGGACACCGTGGCGGGACCCAGCTCGGACGGGCCGCCCCTGTCGCCCACGGCGAGGTTGCGGGCCAGTCGCGCCTTGCCGGTCGTGAAGTGGAAGCCGGCCTGGGCGTTGCCGTACGCGGTGTTGCGGTCGAGGACGATCGCGCCGGTGTTGGCGTTCTCGGTGAACCCGTTCCCGGCGTTGTCCCAGGCCGCGTCGGTGTTCACGACGTGGGGGACGACGACGCCTCCGCCGCCCAGCTCGAATCCGTCGCCACCGCCCGCGAAGGCCGGGTCGCCCCAGCGGTTGGCGCCGTTGCCGAAGGCCCACGCGTGGTCGATCGTGACCGGCGTGGAGAACTGCCACAGGTCGAGGCCGTCGTCGGAGTTGTCGTACAGGCGGGCGCCGGTGATCCGGTTGCCCGTCCCGGAGCCGAACTTGACGGCGATGCCGTCCGCGTTCCGCCCGTGTCCCGCGGCGTCGTAGTTGCCGTGGCTGTCGAGGTTCTGCACGAGGTTGCCGACGGTGTCGTCGCCGCGCAGGGTGAAACCGGTGTCGCCGTTGTCGGCGGTGACCAGGTTCCGGAAGACGCCGTCGGTGGAGGAGGTCACCACCAGGCCCTGGGCCGGGGACTTCTGGAAGGTGAGGTTCTGTACGGTCCAGTAGCTGCCGTGGATCGCGGCGAGCCAGGAGCCGGGCGGCAGCCCGGAGCCGTCGATCCTCACCTTCTCGCCGCCGTACGCCTGGAGCGTGATGCGGTGCGTGGCGGTGCCGTCCGCCGTGGACCTCAGGGTGGCCGTCGGGTGGTAGGTGCCGCCGCGGACCTGGATGACGGTGCCGGCGGCGGCGTCCCTGACGGCCGCCTCCAGTTGCGCTGTGGTCGACACGGTCACCGTCGCCGACGCGGCCCGGGCGCCGTCGTTCGTCAGGCCGAGGTGGACGCCGCCCGCTCCTGAGGCGACGGCCACCGCTGCGGCGATCGAGAGGGTGCGCGTCCTGCGGTGGCGGCCGGTGCTCAAGCGCACGGGGCGTTCCTTTCGGAGGGGGATGGAGGGGGAACGGACCGGAGGGGCCGCCCCGGCCCGTTTCCCCCCACCAGTCGCCGCCCTGGCCGGAAAAGGTTGCCGACCGCGCGAAAGAGGCCGTCACTCCCGCCGCGGTCAGTCCATCGTCGCTCCGATGGTGGTGCTGCCCGTCGTCAGGAAGGTGGTCACGGGCAGGGCGCCGCCGGACCGCCGGGCGTTGTACGTGCTGGACGCGTCGGTGGACCGGAAGGCGGGCGTCGCGGTGCCGGAGTCCCAGGTGTTTCCGGCCGAGGTGACCCGGGAACCCTTGCCGACCTGGCCGCCGCCGTTGCTCACGGCGAGGTTCTTGCCGAGCTTGGCGGCGCCGGTCGCGAAGTAGTAGCCCCATTTGGCGTTGGCGTAGGAGGTGGTGCGGTTGACGGCGATGGCGCCGGTGTTGGAGTTCTCGGTGAACCCGTTCCCGGCGTTGCCCCAGGCCGCCGAGTTGTTGACGACGTGGGCGACGACCTCGCCGTCGCCGCCCAGCTTGTAGCCGTTGCCGTCGCCCGCGAAGGCGGAGTCGGACCAGCGGTTGGCGCCGTTGCCGAAGGCCCAGGTGTGCTCGACGGTGACGGGCGAGGAGAAGGACCAGAGGTCGAGGCCGTCGTCGGAGTTGTTGTAGAGGCGGGCCCCGGTGATGAGGTTGCCGGTGCCGGAGCCGAACTTCACGGCGATGCCGTCGGCGTTCTCCCCGTGGCCCGCGGCGTCGTAGTGGCCGTAACTGTCGATGTTCCGCACGGTGTTGCCTACCGTGCCGTCGCCGGTGAGGGTGAAGCCGGAGTCGCCGCCGTTGATGGTCCTGATGTTGTTCCAGTTCGTCCCGGTGCAGGACTGGCAGACGACCGCGCTGTCCGGGGAGTTCTGGAAGGTGAGGTTCGAGACGTTCCAGTAGTCGGCGGTGAGTTTGAGGATCCAGCCGCCGTCGGGGAGGTTCGAGCCGTCGATCTTCACGGTCTCCGAGCCGTACGCGGTGAGGGTGACCGGCGCGGACGAGGTGCCGTTGGCCGTGGACTGGAGGGTGGCCGTCGGGTAGTAGGTGCCACCGCGGACCTGGATGACGGTGCCCGCGGTGGCGTTCCTGATCGCGTCGGAGAGGCCGGTGGAGTTGCTCACCACGACGGTGGCGGCCTGTGCCTGGGTGGGGAGGGCGGCGAGGCCGGCGCCGAGGGCGAGGGCGGCCACGGTGGAGAGAGCGGTGCGACGGGTCATGGAGTGGGGTCCTTCTGCTCATGGGGGGATCACTCGTGGGGGGAGGATCACGGGTGGGGGTTCACAGGACGTGGTCGAGCCAGTCGAAGACCTCGTCCTGCATGCGGTCGACGAAGACATGGCCGAGGTCGGGCCAGGTCCGCAGGCGCAACCGCTCCTCGGCGTGACGGGAGCGCCAGACCGCGCGCAGCTTGGCGTGGGCGACGCGGACGCCGTCCGCGGGGAACAGCGGGTCGAGACCGCCGTCGAGGAACAGCATCGGCCTGGGTGCGGCGATGCTCGCCACGTCGGGGAAGTCGAGGTGGCGGGAGAGTCCGGGGTGGAGCATGTGGAAGGAGGACTGCCCGCGCAGGGTGTTGTTGCCGGGGACCATCATCTCCTTGAGTCCGGTCATCCAGCAGACGGCGGCCGCGGCGGCGACGTCGTCGGTGAGCGCCGCGGCCTGCCAGGCGCGGAAGGCGCCCATCGAGAAGCCGACGGCCGCGATCCGGTGCCGGTCCACGCGCTCCAGCCGGGCGAGGAAGCCGGCCGCGCGGGCGTCCTCGCGGGCCATGAGCCCGGCCAGGGAGGAGCCGAGGTGGTGGAAGGTGCTCGCCAGGGCCTGTTGCTGGTCGTAGGCGAGGGGGCCGCGGTCGCCCCAGCCGAGGGCGTCGGCGACGAGCACCACGTAGCCGCGCCGGGCCAGTTCGTCGCCGACGAACCGGCCGCTGAAGCAGCGCTCCGTCCAGGCCTGCGCGGAGGCGAGCCGGGCTCCGTCGTACCAGGGCCGGACCAGTTTCTCCTTGCCGATGTCGAACTTCGCGCCGTGGTCGTGCAGCAGGAGCACGGCCGGGAAGGGGCCGGGCCCGTGCGGGGTGAGCAGGGCGGCCCGGACGCGTGCGTGCCGGGTGAGGGAGAGTGTCACCAACTCGCTCGTGTAGCCGTCCTGTTCGGCCCGCCGGTGGAACCGCGGGGCGTACGGCGTCCCGTCCTCGCGGTCGACGAGGAGCGTCTCCTCGACCTTGGCGCGGGCGGCGCGGCGCCAGGCACGGAAGTCGTGGATCGGGGAGGTGCCCCAGGCGAGCGGGAAGGTGAGGGCGTCCTTGAGGACGGGGTGGAAGGCGGGCAGCGGGCCGTCGACGACCGCCGCCCGGTCTCCACCCGCCCGCGTCCCGTCCCCGCGGGCGCGCCGGCCCGCCGGTTCAGGGACGCTCATGGGGCCGCCAGTCCCCGAGATAGGTGCGCGGGGTGTGGACGGCCGCCTCCGCCGGCGTCAGCTGGGGCCGGTTGTCCGGCTCGGGGACCACCGCGCCGGGGCCCGAGTTGCCGTACTCGCGGAAGCGCATGCTCTGCCAGGGGTAGGCCTCCCGCATGTCGGTGTACGGGGCGGCCGCGTCGATGCCGGGGCCGATCCAGCTGTCCCGCACGACGAGCGAGGGCCAGGCGGTCGTCTCGTACGAGGGCACCCACGGACGGGCCAGCTTGTACGCCGCGTCCTCGGCGCCGGAGGTGACGCGGCTGCGGACGGCCAGGAAGCCGTAGGGGTTGGCGCGGGCGGTGGCCGGGGCGAAGACCATGCCCTTCGGGGTGAAGGGGACGTCCCGCCGGAGGGTGTGGAGGCGGCAGGTGTCGAAGACGGCCCGCGCCCGTCCGAAGACGAAGTCGACGTCCCCCTCGATGTGACAGCGGTGGTAGTACTGCCGGTCGAAGGCGTCCAGGGCGGTGGTGTCCGCGAAGAGGGTGTCCTGGTGGGCGAGGAAGCGGACGCGGTCGAAGCGGGAGCGGTCCCCGGTGACGTGAGCGGCGACCGCCTGGGTGCCGGTGATGTCGGGGTGGTCGGCGCGCAGCCAGTCGTTGGCGAGGGTGAGGCCGCGGACGGTGAGGCCGGGGGCGGCGGAGGCGAAGGTAGCGGAGCCGGCGGTGCCGTACGTGGTGCCGTCGGGCTTCCTGGTGCCGTTGGCGTTGTCGTACACGATGACGGCCGCGCGCGGGTCGGGGGAGGCGCCGCGCAGGGTCAGGTCCGCCTTGTCGGCGGGGACGGCGACGACCTCGCGGTAGGTGCCGGGGTGCACGACGATCGTCCAGCCGGGCCCGGTGACCGCGTCCACCGCGGCCTGGACGGAGTCGCCGGGCCGGACGTGCAGGACGCGGCGGCCTCCCGTGCCCTGACCTGCGGCGACGGCGGGGCCGGCGGTGGCGGCCAGGCCCGCGGTGAGGCCGGCCAGGAGGGTGCGCCGGCGCATGTCAGCAGTCCTCCTTCCACGGCGTCCAGTCTCCGAGGTGGGCCGTCCGGGTGGCCGAGCGGGCTTGTTCGGGGGTGAGTTGGGGCCGGTTCTCGGGGACGGTGATCACCGCGCCGGGTCCGTAGTTGCGGTACTCGGCGAACCGCTGGTCCTGCCAGGGGAAGGAGGCCGACATGGTGGCGTAGGGCGCGGCGGCGTCGATGCCGGGGCCGAGGTGGGTGGAGCGGACGGTGAGCATGGGGCGGGCGGTGGGGTCGGAGCTGGGCACCCAGGGCCGGGCCAGCTTGTAGTGGGCGTCCGGGGCCTGGCTCGTGACACGGCTTCCGGTCACCAGGTAGCCGCGCGGGTTGGCGCCGGCCGTGGAGGGGGCGAAGACGAAACCGTAGGGGGCGGCGGCCAGGTCCGTGCGGTCCAGGGTGCGGAAGTGGCAGTGCTCGAAGACGGCGGTGGCCCGGCCGAAGACGAAGTCGACGTCCCCCTCGGCGTAGCAGTGGGAGAAGTACTGCCGGGCGAAGGTGCCGAGGGCCATGGAGTCGGCGTACAGGGTGTCCTGGTGGCCGAGGAAGCGGCAGTGGTGGAAGGCCGAGCGGTCGCCCTGGACCTTGATGGCGACGGCCTGGGTGCCGGTGACGCCGGGGTGGTCGGCGCGCAGCCAGTCGTTGGCGAAGGTGATCCAGCGGGCGGTGAAGCCGTCGGCCTGCACGGTCGTGGTGGCCGAGCCGGTGGTGCCGTAGGTGCCGCCGCCGGGCTTGGGGGTGCCGGCCGCGTTGTCGTACACGATGACGACGTCGCGGGGGTTCTGGGAGGCGCCGATCCAGGTCGCTCCGGTGCGGGTGACGTCGACCGCGACGGTCTCCCGGTAGGTGCCGGGGGCGATGACGAGGGTCCGGCCGGTGCCGGTGGCGGCGGCCACGGCGTCCCGGACGGAGGTGTGGTCGCCGCGTCCGCGCGCGTCGACGTACAGGGTTCCCGGGGTGAGGCGGGCGGTCGGGGAGCCGAAGCGGCCGAACGGCCGTCGGGCGGTGGCCCGCGCGGGGCCGGCCGACAGGCCGAGGGCGGCGCCCGCACCGGCGCCCGCCATCAGGAAACTCCTTCTCGAAAGGGGGAGTCGGACATGGGGCGAGGGCATGCGGATGCTCCTTCGGGGCGCGTTCCGGCGGACGGGACCTCGGTTGTGTGGGGGGTGCGGGCCGGGGCGCGGGGCCCCGGCCCGTACGGCGGGTGTCAGCAGATCTTTCCGGCGCCGGCCCGTCCGGTGACGATGCCGGGGACGGCCTTGGCGCGGTCGACCTTGGTGCGCAGGGTCGGCGTCCAGCCCGCGCCGGACCGGAGGGTCTCGGCGGGGATCTCGGCGTTGTGCACGGCGATCAGGTCGACGGGCTTGCCGTTGACGTAGTTGCCGTCGGCGGTGACCGGGGCCTCGCTCCACTTCTTCAGCGCCTTCGCCGCGCTGACTCCGGTGGGCAGGGTGAACGCGTTGTGCTGGGCGACGAGCTGGGACTCCTTGCCGATGCCGAAGGTGTAGGCGTAGGAGGCGTCGGCGACGAAGTGGTTGTTGTAGGAGTCGACCTGTCCGAACCGGACGCGGGGCGCGCGCTCGACGAGCTTGGAGAACAGGTTGTGGTGGAAGGTGACCTTCAGCTTGCCCCGGTCGCCCACGGCGGTGGACTCGCTGTCGCTGTTGCCGATGAGGATCGTCTTGTCGTGCTCGGTGAAGACGTTCCAGGAGGCGGTGACGTAGTTGGAGCCGCGGACGATGTCCAGTTCGCCGTCGTGCTGCTGGTAGAGCATGCCGAAGTAGGTCGGCGCCGCGCTGTCGGGGTGGGAGCCGTCGGTGAACGTGTTGTGGTCCAGCCACACGTGCGTCGACCCGTAGACGACGGCGGTGTCGTACTCGGAGTTCCAGTTGCCCTGGGAGCCGTCGGTGGGGTCCCACTGCGGGAAGCAGTCGATGGGGCTCTCGAAGGCGAGGTTGCGGATGATCACGTTGTCGACGGCCTTGATCTGGAGGCTGGCGCCCTTGATGCCCGCGTTGCGGCCCACGCCGATGATGGTGGTGTTGGCGGGGACGTTCGCCTTGATCGCCTTGTCCTGGTTGGCGGCGGAGGTGCGCCGCAGGCCCTCGGGGCTGTCGGCGGGCTCGGCGCTCAGGTCGGTGTCGAGGCCCCAGACCTCGGGTGCGTACGCGGCGAGGTAGGCGTCGAAGTCGTAGCCGGGTGCGGCGAAGGCGTCGCATCCTTCAGAGACGGCGTCGATCACGCCCTTCACCTTGATGATCTTGGGGGCGCTGCCGCCGGCCTCCAGGGCGGCCCTGAACTCCGCCCAGGTGGTGACGGTGTACACGTGCTGGGCGTCGGCGGCGGCACCGCCGGTGGTGCCGGTCCCGTACGCCGCCCAGCCGTCGTTGGCCGGCAGGGTCTGCCGGGCGACGTCACGGCCGGAGTGGGCCTGGGCGGTGGTACCGGTGACCGTCAGGGCGAGGGCGGTGCAGCCGATCACGACGGCGGACTTTGTGGCATGCCCATGCCATCTCTGTACCTTCACTGTGCGGCTCTCTTTCGTGGAAGGAGGGTGGTTACGCGGTGGCCGGGGGCCAGGTGATCCAGGACTGCGGGATCTCCGTGTCGAGCCGGCGCACGTCCCGCGCCGACAGCACCCGGCGGCGCAGCAGCTCCGCGGCGGCGAGCCGGGCCACGGCGATGGCGCCCGGCGGGTTGAAGTGCGTGTTGTCCTGCTCGGTGTCGGTCCAGTTGAAGTAGGTCTTGGTCTCCTCGACCCCGAGCCTCTGCCACAGCGCGAGCGACAGGCTCTGAAGGTCGAGCAGCGCGACGCCCTCCGCCGCGGCGACGGCGCGCATCGCGGCCGGATAGTCGCCGTGCGTGGGAAGGGCGTTGCCGCCCGCGTCGAACCGGCGCCGCTCCACGGGCGTCGCCAGCACGGGCCGCGCCCCGCGGGAGCGCGCTCCGTCGATGTACAGCCGCAGATGGTCCTGGTACGTCGACCAGGGTTCGGTGTAGCGGGCCGGGTCGGTGGTCTTCTCGTCGTTGTGCGCGAACTGGATCAGGAGGAAGTCGCCCGGCCTGATCGACGCGAGGATGACGTCGAGCCGTCCCTCGTCCACGAAGCTCTTGGAACTCCGGCCGTTCACCGCGTGGTTGGCGACCGGCCGGTCCTTGTGCAGGAAGAACGGCAGCGCCATCCCCCACCCGGTCTCGGGCGCGGCGTCGGCGAACTTCTGGGCGGCGGTGGAGTCACCGGCGATGTACAGGGTGCGGGGCCGCTGCGCGGCCTGAGCGGTGCCGGTGGCCGCGGCGGCGAGCGGGAGGGCGGCGAGTGCCGCGGAGGTGACCTGTCTGCGGGTAAGGGACACGGGAGTGCGCCTTTCACCAGGAGAAGAGCCGCGCCCCTGCGGGGGCGCGGGGCGGTACGCGGGTGCGGCTGCGCCGCGGGATCACGGCCGGCCGCGGAGAGGGCCCGCGGCCGGCCGCCACGATCCGAGGTCCTAGCCCTTCTGTTCCTTCCACTCCGCCTGCGCCGCGTTCAGCTGGTCGGCGAAGGTGTCCAGGAACTCCTTGGCGCCGAGCTTGCCGAGCAGGACCTTCTGGAAGTTGGGCTCGTTGTCGGACTTGGACAGGGTGCCCCAGTCCGGCAGGTAGTACGGGAGCTGCACGATCGTCGTGGACCCGTCCGACAGCGCCTGCGCGGCCAGCTTGGTCGGCTCGGCCTTGGAGATCCACGCGTCCTTCGCCGCCCCGGTGTTCGACGGCACCTGCCCCGCCGACTCGTTGAACTTCGAGTTCTCCGCCTGCGAGGTGGCGAACTCGATGAACTTCCAGGCGGCGTCCTTGTTCTTGGAGCTCTTGAACAGGCCCAGCCCGTCCACCGGGTTGGACACCTGGACCCGCTTGCCGGAGGAGCCGATCGGCTGCGGGATGCCCCGGAACTTGTCGACGCCGAGCGCCTTCACGTGGTCCTGGTACGAACCCAGGTTGTGGTTCAGCATGCCGATGGTGCCCGAGTCCCACTGGGCGACCATCTTGGTGAAGTCGTTGTTGAGGTCGGCGGCCGGGGTGACCTTCTTGTAGAGGGCCGCGTACTTCTCCAGCGCCTCCACGTTCTTCGGGTCGTTGACGGTGGTCTTGTCACCGTTCCAGAACGAGGTGATCCCGCTCTGCCCGTACATCGCGTCCAGCGCCTGCGCGATGGATCCGGCGCCGCCGCGGATGGTGTACCCGAACTGGTTCTTGCCCGCGTTCGTCAGCTTCTCCGCGGCCGTGTAGAACGCGTCCCAGGTGGTCGGCTCCGCCAGCCCGGCCGCCTTGAACAGGTCGGTGCGGTAGTAGAGGACACCGTTGTTGGCGGAGGTCGGGATCGAGTAGAGCGCGTCGCCGCCGCCGGCGGACTTCAGCGACTCGACCATGGACTCGTTGAGCTTGCCGTTGAGGGAGGACTTGGCGAGACGGCCGTCCAGCGGCTCCAGCGCGCCCTGGGCGGCGATTCCGGCCGCCATCGACGCGCCGATCCCGCCGACGTCCGGCAGGCCGCCGCCCTGGATGGCGGTGTCGACCTTGGAGCCGTACTCGGTGGAGGCGATTCCGACGTACTCGACCTTGATGTCCGGGTTGGCCTTCTCGAAGTCGGCGATGACCTCCTTCCAGATGTCGGTGCGGACACCGCCGTTGTTGTCCCAGAAGACGATCTTGCCCTTTCCGCTGCCCGCGGACCCCTTGTCCCCGCCGGTGCCGCTGCCGTCGTCACCGCAGGCGGTGGCGGTCAGGGCGAGCGCGGCCCCCAGGGCTACGGCCGTGGCGGCGCGCCTGCTTCTGTGGATGCTGATCTTCATTGGTCGGCTCTCTTCTTCTTCTCTTCTGGATCCAACGGGCTGTACGGGTGTGTGGGGGGCGCGGGGTCAGCGGCGGGCGTGGGGAGCCCAGTGGTCGGTGCCCCCGAGGTAGTCGGCGACGGTGTGCGTGCGTGCCCGGACGTCGCTCATCTGCGGCCGGTCCGCGGTCACCGTCGCGCCCGGACCGTGGTTCCGGTACTCGGCGAACCGCGCGTCCCGCCATGAGAAGCCGCTCATGTCGGTCCACGGGGCGGCCTTGACCGCGGCGGGCAGTTCGGTGTCGCGGATCAGCACCTGGGCCACCGCGGCGGGTTCACCGCCCGGGTGCCAGGGCCGTCCGAGGTGGAAGCTCCCGGCCGGCGCGTCGCTCACGATCCTGGACCTGGTGATCAGGAACCCGTACGGGTTGCCCGTCCAGGTGGAGGCGGCCGTGATGTAGCCGTTGTTCGTGGCCGACCCGCGGCTGAGCGCCCGGATCACGGACCGCTCGACGACGGTCGTCGCCCGTCCGTAGAGGAAGTCGACGTCGCCCTCGAGATAGGAGTCGCGGATGTAGACCCGGCTGATCACGTCCAGCTTGGGGCTGTCGGTCATCAGCGTGTCCTGGTTGCCCAGGAAGGCCGTGTCCTCGAAGACGATCCGGTCGCCGGTCGTCTTCACCGCCAGCGCCTGCTCGCCCTTCAGCTCGTGCGCGGCCTCGTCGAAGTCGTTGCTGAAGGTGAGGTGGCGTGCGGTGACGTCGTGGGCCGCGATCCGGACCGTGGCACTGCCGGTCGAACCCCCGTACTCCGCAGGCGTGTCGTAGACGATGACGGTGTCGGAGCGGTCCTGTCCAGTCCCCTGCAACAAGATGTTCGGCTTGCCCGCCGGGATGAACACCTTCTCGCGGTAGGTGCCCGGCGCGACGGCGACGGTGACGGGGACGGAGTTGCCCTCGGGCACGGCGTCCACGGCCGCCTGGACGGTCGGGTAGTCACCGGGCACCCGCAGCGTCACCGCGTCGCCGATCCGTTTCCGCGGCCCCGCGAACCTCGTGACCAGCGCGGGCACGGCCGCCGCCGGGTCCAGCCGGTACGCGTAGTGGTCCCGCGGCTCGAAGGCGGCACCCCATTCGTCGTGCCGGCCCGTGGTGTTCCTCAGGATCGACCCGCGCTGCACCAGCTCGGCGGTGGCGTCCGCCTGGTAGGGGTGCTGGACGTCCCGGTAGTAGCTGTTCTCGATGACCATCTTCGTCCGGCCGCGCGACCAGTTCCCGTAGGTCCACACCGGGTCGCCCGGATCGGTCTGGGCCGTCAGGTAGTTGTTGTAGAGGTGGGCCTGGGCCGCGTTGTCGACGGACGGGTTGCGCTGTTTGGTGTGGGCGAACAGGTTGTGGTCGACGGTGATCCGGGTCTTGACGTCGGTGGTCCAACCGAGCCCGAACGTCTTGTTGTTGTTCTCGAACCGGTTGTAGGAGACGGTGACGTGGTCGCTGTCCTTGCGGACGTCGAGCTGCCCGTCGCAGATGTTCGAGAAGCGGTTGTGGTCGACCCAGACGTGGTCGACGGTGTCCATCTGGATGCCGTCGAAGTCGGTGTCCTTGCAGTCCCAGTCGCCGGCCACCGCCGAGTCGCGGATCGTCAGGTTCCGGATGATCACGTTGTGGGTTCCGGGGGCAAGGTGCAGCTCCCCGTGCACGATCTCACCGGTGTCCCCCACGCCGACCAGCGTCTTGTCCGAGGCGACGGCGATGTTCGCGCCGAACGGCTGGACCGCGATCGATCCGGCGATCCGGATGACGTACGGCTCCTCGGCCGCGGCGTAGGCGGCCAGGGAGGCCTGGTCGGTCACGGTGACGACCCTGCCGCCGGCCCCGCCGCCGGTGCCTCCGGCCAGGGAGGCGAAGCCGTGGGCCCGGTCGGACCAGCGCGGCTCGGCGGCGGTGGCCGCGGCCCCGGCCGGCGACGCGTGGGCCTCGCCGACCGCGCCGAGGCCCAGCGCGGCGACCAGGCCGGCCACGGCGGCCATGACGACGCCTGGTCTCGACAAGCGCTTGCTCGGGAAGTGCGTCATTGCGTCTCCCAACAGGCTTCCGACTGCGGTGGGTTAAAGGGTGCTGATCCTGAAGTGCGTGAACGTGCCCGCCCCGGCTCGCCCCGGTCCGTCGGGAGCGAGGGCGAACAGGCCGAGCAGCGCGCCGACCCAGCGCCAGGGGGTGGCGGCGAAGACGGGGCCCGAATGCCGCGGGCCGTCGCCGAGGTCGTAGGCGAAGCGGCAGCGGGCGCCGGCACCGATCTCGACGCGCAGGCGGACCCTGCCGTGCGGGGCGAGCCGTGGGTGGGCGGCGTCCCGCTCCTTCTCGGCGACCGCCTCGGCGAAGCGGTGCACGAGGTGGACCGTGCCGTCCGTGCCGCGTTGCAGCCCGATCCAGGAGAAGGCGTCCCCGAGCACCGCGAGTCCGGCCCGCGCTCCGGGCTCCTCGCCGTGCAGTTCCAGCTCCACCTCGACGGCCGACGGGACGCCGGGCAGCCGCTGGGTGAGCACGTGGGGCAGCTTGCGCAGGTCGTGCGCGTCGGCCGTACGGACGCAGGACAGGCGCAGGCCGTCTCCGGAGTGCTGGGTGGCCCAGCCGTCCTGCGGGTTGGCCGTCCACTGCCACTGCCTGCCGAACCGTCCGCCGGGGAAGTCGTCGTCGGTGGCGGGCGCCGCGGCCGGCTGCGGCGGCAGATCGGGCCTGCGGTGCACGGCGACGGGGGCGCCCCCGTCACCGATCACCGGCCAGCTTCCCCCACTCCCGGCTTCGCTCGAGCGGGAGGTGCCCCCATCACCCCACCGCATCGGCTGGAGGTGGACGACCCTGCCGTAGGCGCCGCGCTGCTGGAAGTGCAGGAACCAGTCCTCGCCGGACGGGGTGCGCACCCAGCCGCCCTGGTGGGGGCCGTTGACGTCGGTGTCCTTCTGCTCCAGGACGATCCTCTCCTCGTAGGGGCCGAAGAAGTCCCGGGCGCGGAAGGCGCCCTGCCAGCCGGTGTCCACTCCCCCGGCCGGCGCGAAGATCCAGAACCAGCCGTCGTGCCGGTACAGCTTGGGGCCCTCGAGGGTGAACCAGCCGGGGATGCGGTCCCCCTCGACGATCAGCTTGCCGTCGTCGAGGAGCGAGGTGCCGTCGGGGTGCATGCGGTGGCCGGTGAGGCGGTTCTTCACACCGGAGCGGGACTTCGCCCAGGCGTGGACCAGATAGGCCTCGCCGGTCTCCTCGTCCCACAGGGGGCACGGGTCGATCAGCCCCTTGCCCTCCTTCACCAGGTGCGGCCGCGTCCACGGACCCCTGATCTCGGGTGCGTTGACCTGGAACAGGCCCTGGTCGGGGTCGCCCCAGAAGATCCAGAAGCGGTCGTCGTGGTGGCGCAGCGAAGGCGCCCAGACCCCGCAGTCATGACGCGGGGACCTGAACTCGGCCGCCGGTTCCAGGTGTTCGAGGGCATGCCCGACCAGGGTCCAGTTGACCAGGTCGCGTGAGTGCAGCAGCGGCAGACCGGGGGCGCGGCCGAAGCTGGAGGCGGTGAGGTAGAAGTCGTCGCCGACGCACACCACGTCCGGGTCGGACCAGTCGGCGTCGAGGATCGGGTTCCGGTACGTCTCGCCGGTCGCTGACCCGGAGTGGGCTGCCGCCGAGTGCGCCGCCTCGTCGATCGCTGCGTCGTCCGTCACCGCTTCGCCGGTCACTGTTTGGTCCGTCACTGGGTGACCGCCTTCCGGACGAGGGTGGCCGCCTCGTCGCGGCCGAGGCGGCCGTCGGCGACGACGGTGACGACGCGGCGCACGGCGGTGTCGCCGGGCGCGATCGCGAGCCGCTCGGCGGAGGCCAGGGAGGAGCCGACGCCCGGGTACTCGGCGGTGCGCACGAACCAGGGATCGCGGCGGGTGGCGTCCGTGGCACCCGCGAACACCAGGCTCCAGTCGGTGCCGGTCAGGGCGAGCCAGTCGGCGCACCCGCCGTGCACCTCGGCCTCGCCCTCGGCGTCGGCGGTGAACACGTCCGGGGCCCGCTCCTCCTTGCGTGCCCGCCAGAAGAAGCCGCCGTAGGCCGCGCCGGGGCGTCCGTTCGTCGCCGGGCTGCCGATGGTCACCGGGTCGGCGGTGGCGTTGGTCAGGGAGAAGGTGAAGTCCAGCGCCCAGGCGGTGTCGGTGAGTTCGGTGGCCGCCACGGTGCGGCGCTCGCGCAGCAGCTCGGTACCGGCGGCCACCCAGCGCAGCTCCTCCAGGAACCCGTCGGGGTCGCGCAGGGGGAACCCGGTGTGCCGCTGGGTGCCGTGGTTGTCGAGTTCGGTCGGACCCTGGTCGCGGACGTAGGTGCGCCCGCCCCAGAAGTTGTGTCCCTCGACGTCGGGAACGGCGACACCGACGCCGAGGTGGTGGGTGTGGTCGGCGGGGCTCAGTTCGGTGACCACCGTGCCGGCCAGGGTGGTGACGGGGTGCAGACAGGGGCGTGGGGAGAGCCGGGCGGGCAGCTCGGGCCGGGTGACGTAGTGGCCGACCGGGCGGCCCGCGACACGCAGCACCACGGGTGCGTCGGGTGCCTGTGCCATCAGGTGCTCACCTCTTTCGGATGCGCGGTCGGGGACGCCCAGGCGGCGCCCAGTTCGGAGAAGAGGGCGAGGCTGTCGGCGGCGGCCGCGACCAGTCCGTCGACACCGGGGACGACCCGGCGGTCCTCGCCGGGGAGCCGGCGCCAGGCGTCGTCGGGCAGTTCGAGCGGGTCGGGGGCGACCCGGATCGCCTCGACGACCCGCATGAACGCCTCCGTGGCGGCCGGCGGGACCAGCAGGTCGGCGCCGTCGGTGAGATGGTCGACGAGGTTCTCCAGCAGGTCGGTGCGGCCGTACTCGAACTCCTCGGGGCCGTGGCCGCCGCGCTGGAGCAGGACGCGATCCTGCTTGTACCAGAAGGTGATCCGGCCCTGACTGCCGTGGACGACGACGTACGGGTCGTCGGGGTCCTCGGCGCACAGCGTCGCAGCGACGACGACCGGGCGCCCGGCGGCCGTGGTGATCCGGACGCAGGAGGTGTCGTCGGACTCGATGGCGTTGGCGTGCGCCAGCTCGGTCTCGATGCCGGTGACGTCCTCGGCGCGGGTGACGCCGGCCAGCGCGAGGGCGGTGGCGACGGCGTGGGCGAGCGGGTTGGTGAGGGCGCCGTCGATCACGTCGACGCCGTTCAGCCGCCGCTTCCCGGCCCAGGGCGCGCGCCGGAAGTAGGCCTCCGGGCGGGCCCAGGCACCGGCTCCGCCGACCCCGGCGACCTCGCCGATCACCCCGTCGCCGATCATCCGGCGGACGGCGGGCACGGCGTGCGAGCCCAGCGACTGGAAGCCGATCTGGCAGACGACGCCCGCCTCGGCGACCCCGTCGGCCATCCGGCGGAACTCCGCGTACGACGGCGCCGGCGGCTTCTCCAGCAGCAGGTGCACGCCCTTGCGGGCCGCGGTCAGGGCCAGGTCGGTGTGGGTGGGGATCGGGGTGCAGACGACGGCGACGCGGGCGCCGGTGGAGTCCAGCAGCGCGCCGAAGTCGGCGGACTGCTCGGGCGCGCCGAGGCCCTCCGGGATCTCGTCCGGGGTGAGCGGGGTCAGCTCGCAGATGCCCGCGAGGCGGACGATGCCCTTGTCCTGGAGCCGGCGGATGTTGTCCAGGTGCCAGCGGCCGTGGCCGCGCGCACCGGCCAGGACGACGGGGACGCCCGCGCCCGCCGCAGCGCCGGTGCTCGTCCGTCCGGTACCGCTCGCGGGTTCGCGCCCGCTCGCCGGTCCGGGGGTGTTCATCGCTTCGGGGGTGTTCATGGGATCCTCCCTGCGCCCGCGCCGCGTGCCACCTCGCGGTCGGCCACCGCGGCGCTGTCGATCACTGTGTGCAGGGTAGGTGTCCAGCCGACGTCCGCCGTGAGGTCGCGCTCGCTGCCGCCGTCGTAGGCGTTGCGGATCGCCAGGAGGTCCCCCGGGTAGCCGTGCCGGGCCGCCGGCGCCTGGCGGGCCTCCTCCTGCGGGCCGGTCGGGCTGGCGGAACCCCAGGTGCGCGGGGAGTGGGCGGCCAGGTACTTCTTCAGGGAGTAGCCGCCGGTGGCGTGGTCGGCGCGGTCCAGGCCGTCGTCGTCGGTGTCGGCGTCGATGGTCCCGGCGATGCGGATGATCTCCGGGGTGTCGCTGCCGTGGTCGAGGGCGCGGACCAGGCCGGCCCGGTCGGTGACGGTGTGGACGTGGTCGTCGTCGGCGGCCGCGCCGCCGGTGGTGGTGCCGCCGTACGACGCCCAGCCGTCGCCCGCGGGCAGGGTGTCGCGGCCGATGTCCCGGGCCTGCGCGTGCGTGGGGCCGCGGAACGGGCCCGACGTCCCCGCCGCGACGTCGATCTGGCGGAGCCTCATCCCTTCACCGCCCCCGCGCTGAAGCCGGTGATCAGCCACTTCTGGATGAAGGCGAAGACGAGCACCACCGGGACGGCGGCGATGATGCCGCCGGCGGCGAGCGCGCCGAGGTCGACGCTGTCCGCGCTCATCAGGGTGTTGAGGCCGACCGGGATCGTCTGCTTGCTCTGGTTGTTGAGGAACATCAGGGCGAACAGGAAGTGGTTCCAGGAGTGCACGAAGGCGAAGGAGCCGACCGCGATCAGGCCCGGTCGCAGCAGCGGCAGCACCACGATGCGGAACGCGGTGAAGCGGTTGCAGCCGTCGACCCAGGCCGCCTCCTCCAGCGAGTACGGCACGTTCTTGATGAAGTTGCTGATCAGGATCATCGACAGCGGCAGCTGGAACACCGTCTCGGCGATGATGACACTGGTCAGCGAGTTGATCATCTGGAGTTCGGCGAAGATCTCGAAGAGCGGGACCAGGAGCAGCGCGCCCGGCACGAACTGGGAGCAGAGCAGGGCCAGCATGAAGGCGCGCTTGACCTTGAAGTCGAAGCGGGCCAGGGCGTAGCCGCCGGCCAGGGCGACGACGGTCGTCATCAGCAGGGTGGCGACGCCGACGAGCAGGCTGTTCTGGAAGTAGGTGCCGAAGCTTCGGTCCGTCCAGACCTTCTCGAAGTGCTCGAAGGTCATCGGCCAGGGCACCAGCGAGGTCGAACCGGCCGGGCGCAGCGCGAACAGCAGGATCCAGTAGAACGGGATCAGCGTGAAGACGAGGTAGATCGACAGTGGCAGATAGATCTGCCAGCGCGGAGCCTCGTCCCAGGCGCGGTTCCTCCCACCGCGCGGACGCTGCTCGGACGCGGTGGGGACGCTCACGGGCGTGGGCGCCACCTCGGTGGCCTCCTTGGTGATCACTTGGCCTCACTTCCGAACTTGCTCAGCCGCAGGTAGACCACCGAGCAGAACAGCAGGATCACGAACGCGACGGTGGTCAGGGCGGACGCGTAGCCGAAGTTGTGGGCGTCGACTGAGGTGTTGGCGATGTAGAGGGGCAGCGTCGTGGTCTCCCCGGCCGGTCCGCCGCCGGTCAGCGTGTAGAGCAGGTCGACGTTGTTGAACTCCCACACCGCGCGCAGCAGCGTGGACAGGACGATCGCGTCCTTCAGGTGCGGCAGCGTGATGTGCCAGAACTGCTTGAGCCTGCTGGCCCCGTCGACCTCGGCCGCCTCGTACAGGTCCTTCGAGACGGACTGGAGGTCGGCGAGGATGAGGATCGCGAAGAAGGGGACACCGCGCCACAGGTCGGCGACGATCGCGGCCGGGAACACCGTGGAGGTGTCCGACAGCCAGCTGGTGCCGTAACTGCCGATGCCCATGTCCGCGAGGTAACGGGTGATGCCCGTCTGGGAGTTGTAGAGCAGCACCCAGATCGCGGAGGTCAGCACGCCGGAGACGGCCCACGGGGAGAAGACCAGGGCGCGGCCGAGCGAGCGGCCCACGAAGGTCTGGTTGACGATGAGCGCCAGCGCCAGACCGAACATGAGCTGGAGGCCGACCTCGACGAACACCCACTTGGCGCTGAAGGTCAGCGTGTCCCAGAACACCGGGTCGTCGGTGAAGGCGTGGACGAAGTTGTCGAAGCCCGCGTAGCCGTTGCGCCACGGTTTGGTGGGGTTGTAGTTCTGCAGGCTGTAGTAGAAGACGCTGATGACCGGGTAGGCGATGAAGCCCAGCATGAGCAGGGCCGCCGGCGCGATCAGCAGGTACGGCAGCCTGCGCGGCGTGGCGGAGGCACGGCGCCGCCGGGCCGGCGCGGGCGGTTTCGCCACCGCTGCGGCTTGGGCCATGACTGTTCTCCGTTTCTGGGTACGTCGTCGTACGTCGTGCCGGCACGGGGCCGGCGTGGTGCCGGTGTCTTGCGTGCGTCGCGGGCTCGCGTCGCGGGGCTTGCGCCGCGTCGCTCACGTCGTGTCGCGCGTGTCGCTCCCGTCGTGCAGGAAGCGCTTTCTCCATGGGCAGGGGTCTGCCGGTTGTTCCGCGGTGCCGGTCAGCCCGCGTACGGGTCCCGCACCGTTCCCGGACGGGCCAGGAACTCGAAGTCGCAGCCGGTGTCGGCCTGGGTGACCTGTTCGTTGTAGAGCGCGCCGTAACCGCGCTCGTACCGGGTGGGCGGTGGCGTCCACTCGGCCCTGCGCCGCTCCAACTCCTCGTCGTCCACGTTGAGCTGGAGGGCACGGGCCTCGACGTCGAGGGTGATCGAGTCGCCCGTGCGGACCAGGGCGAGCGGCCCTCCGACGTACGACTCGGGCGCCACGTGCAACACGCACGCGCCGTAACTCGTGCCGCTCATCCGGGCGTCGGAGATCCTGACCATGTCCCGCACGCCCTGCCGGAGCAGGTGGTCGGGAAGGGGCAGCATGCCGTACTCGGGCATGCCCGGACCGCCCTTCGGACCGGCGTTGCGCAGGACCAGCACACTGTCGGCGGTGATGCCGAGGTCCGGGTCGTTGATGGTGCGCTGCATGGTCCGGTAGTCGTCGAAGACGACCGCGGGGCCGGTGTGCTTGAGCAGGTGCGGTTCGGCGGAGATGTGCTTGATGACCGCGCCGTCCGGGCAGAGGTTGCCGCGCAGGACGGCGACCCCGCCCTCGTCGGCGACCGGGTTGTCCCGCGGCCGGATGACGTCGTCGTTGTGCACCCGCGCACCGGCGAGCTGCTCGCGCATCGTGTCGTACGACACGGTGGGCCGCTCCAGGTGGAGCAGGTCGGGGATCCGGGAGAGGAACCCGGGCAGGCCGCCGGCGAAGTGGAAGTCCTCCATCAGGTAGGTCTGCCCGCCGGGCCGCACGTTGGCGAGCACCGGCACGGTGCGGGCGATGCGGTCGAAGTCGTCCAGGGTGAGCTTCACTCCCGCCCGGCCCGCCATCGCGATCAGGTGGATCACGGCGTTGGTGGAGCCGCCGAGTCCCAGGACGGTCGTCACCGCGTCCTCGAAGGCGTCCCGGGTGAGGAGGCTCGAGAGCCTGCGGTCCCGGTGGACCAGGTCGACGATCGTCATGCCGGCCTTCGCCGCCATCCGGTCGTGCCCCGAGTCCACGGCCGGGATGCTGGAGGCCCCCGGAACGGTGACGCCGAGCGCCTCGGCGGCCGCCGTCAGCGTGGACGCCGTGCCCATCGTCATGCAGTGGCCCGGCGAACGGGCGAGACCGTTCTCCAGCTCGGCCATCTCGCAGTCGCCGATCAGGCCGGCCCGCTTGTCGTCCCAGTACTTCCACATGTCGGTGCCGGAGCCGAGGACCTCGTCGCGCCAGTGGCCCGGCAGCATCGGGCCGGCCGGCACGAAGACCGTCGGCAGGTCGACGCTGGCCGCGCCCATGAGGAGGGCCGGGGTGGTCTTGTCGCAGCCGCCCATCAGGACGGCGCCGTCCACCGGGTACGACCGCAGCAGCTCCTCCGTCTCCATCGCCAGCATGTTGCGGTAGAGCATGGGGGTCGGCTTCTGGAAGGTCTCGCTCAGGGTGGAGACCGGGAACTCCAGCGGGAATCCGCCCGCCTGCCACACGCCCCGCTTGACCGCCTGCGCCCGGTCACGCAGGTGCACATGGCAGGGGTTGATGTCCGACCAGGTGTTGAGGATCGCGACGACCGGCTTGCCGAGGTGCTCCTCGGGCAGGTAGCCGAGCTGGCGGGTGCGGGCGCGGTGGCTGAAGGAACGCAGTCCCTCCGTGCCGTACCACTGGTGGCTGCGCAGGTCCTCCGGACGCCTGCGGACGGGCTCGGTCATATGGACCACCCCGCGGCGATGGCGGCGACCTCGGCGCGGTCCGCCTCGGGCAGCGGCCGGCTCGGCGGACGGACCTCGCGGCGGCACAGCCCGAGGGAGGCGAGGGCCTCCTTGACGACGGTGACGTTGTTGGCGGAGCCGTTGGCCGCGCGCAGCTCCTCGAAGCGGCGGATCTGCTCCCAGACCTTCATCGCGGCCGGGTAGTCGCCGGACCGCAGCGCCTCGATCATGTTCAGCGAGACGGACGGGGCGACATTCACCAGCCCCGAGGTGAAGCCGGTGGCACCCGCGGAGAAGTAGGAGGGGGCGTACGGCTCGGCGAGACCGGCCACCCAGACGAACCGCTCCAGTCCCGCGTCACGGGCGAAGGCGGCGAAGCAGGAGGCGTCCGGCACGGCGTACTTGACGCCGATCACGTTCGGGCAGTCGTCGGCGAGTTCGGCGAGGCGGGCGCCGGCGAGCTGCGCGTTGCGGATGTAGGGGACGACGCCCAGCTCGGGCACCGACTCGGCGATGGCACGGTGGTAGTCGACCCAGCCGCTCTGCGAGACATAGGGGTGCACGGGCTGGTGGACCATCACCATCCGCGCACCCAGCTCACGGGCGTGCCGGGCGGAGGCGACGGCGGTCGGCACGTCGTGTCCGACGCCGACCAGGACCACCGCGCGGTCCCCGCCCTCGTCGATCGTCAGCTCCGTGACCAGACGGCGCTCCTCGGGGGTGAGGGCGTAGAACTCGCCGGTGTTGCCGTTGGGGGTGAGGGTGCTGATCCCGCCGTCGAGCAGACGGCGCACCAGGGCCCGGTGGGCGTCCTGGTCGACGGAGCCGTCCTCGGCGAACGGGGTCACCGGGATGGCCACGACGTCGGCCAGGGCCGCACGCTGGGTCTCGAACGCCACGCTGCTCATTCCTGACCTTCCTCTGCCTGGGCGTCGGGGAACGCTCTGCGAACGAACGACGCGATGTGGTCGTGCAGGGCGCGGGCCGCGCCGTCGGCGTCGCCGTCCAGGGCGAGCCGCAGGATCTCGCGGTGCTCGCCCGCCTCGCGTTCCCACGAGGGCGAGGCGGCCCAGGCCACGGCCGAGACCAGGGCGGCCTGGTCACGGACCTCGTCGAGCATCCGGCCGAGCAGCGGATTGCCGCAGGGCAGATACAGGGCGCGGTGGAACTCCCGGTTGGCGAGGGAGCGTTCGGCGGTGTCGGTCGCCCCGTCGGCCATGGTCAACGCCGCGCGAGCGGCGTCCAGGGAGGCGCCGCGCCGCACGGCCCGCTTCAGCGCCTCGGGTTCGAGGAGCAGTCGCACGTCGTAGACCTCGCGCGCCATGTCCGCGTCCACCATGCGCACCGTGACGCCCTTGTACTGGCTCATGACGACCAGTCCGGTGCCGGCAAGGGTCTTGAGCGCCTCGCGCACCGGGGTCTTGGAGACCCCGAACTGCGCGGCCAGCTCGGTCTCGACCAGCGCCTGACCTGGCGTCAGCCGCCCGGTGAGGATGCGGCGTTTGATCTCCTCCAGCACGTACTGCGTGCGGGAGGGGATCGGCGTGGGCACAGAGGTCATGCGCGCCTCTCGGTATCGCGTATCTGATCTCGCGTATCGCGTCTCATATATGACGTACGAAGTACGACGGGTTGAAGGTAGGAGGGGCGCCGTGTTTCGTCAATGCTTCTGACAGAGGAAGTCGGTGTTGCTTCTCAGATCGTGACCGTGTCGCCCTCGCGCGCTGCGGTGGTCCGCCCGCCGAAGACCAGGGCGGCACGGCCGGCCGCGGCCTCACGGGTGAGGGTGGGCCCCACGTGGGTGACCAGCAGTTGCCGCGCGCCCTTCGCGCAGGCGCCCGCGTCCTCCGGGGTGAGGTGCACGCGCTGTTCGCCTTCGCGATGCGCGTCGATGTCCGCCTCGCACAGGAACAGGTCCGCGCCCGCCGCGAGTTCGGCGAGCGCGGCGCACGGTCCGCTGTCCCCCGAGTAGGCGAGGACGCTGCCCCGGCACTCGGCGCGCAGCCCGTACGCCTCGGTGTCGTGGACGACCGCGCGAGAGGTGAGCCGCAGGTCGCCATGGCGGACGGCGTGACCGTCGTACAGCGTCCTGAAGTCGAGGATCCCGTTCAGGAACCGCGTGTCCGGCCGCCCGAGGAAGCCCGCCAGGCGCAGGGCGCAGTCGCGCGGCGCGTACACCGGGACCGGGGCCGGCGGGGTCACGCCGCCGTAGGCGAACGCGTAGAGGGCGGCGAGGAGATCCGCACTGTGATCGGCGTGCAGGTGGGAGATCCAGATCGCGGTGAGCCGACGCGGGTCGGTGTGCTTCTGCAACTCCGCGAAGGTGCCGGGTCCCGCGTCCACCCAGACCTCGGCACCTCCGCCCCGCAGGAGGTACCCGGAACAGGGCCGGTCCGGTCCGGGATGCGGAGAGGCGGTACCGAGGACGGTGAGGGTGAGGGACATGGTGGGGAGCGTACGAGCCCGCACGGGCGGACCGCGCCCGGATCACGTCCGCCCCCGGTTGGCCGCGTGAGGACGCGCACGGCGCTGTTCGGACGGGAAGGAGCCCGGCGCTTCCCTCGCGGGGGCACTGCGCTTGCCGCGCGGGAGGGGCAGGGCGCTTCCCGCACGGGGGCCCTATGCTTCCCGCGCGGCGAGGGGCGGGCGCTTCCCGCGCGGGGACGAGCAGGGCGTACGGGTCACGGCGGGCCCGGCGGCGGGAACCGCGCTGGGGCAGGCCGCCCGACAGCACGGGGCAGGCCGTCCGACGGCACGGGGCACCCCCCTCCGAATAGGCGGGGCACGCCCTCCGACGAGGCGGTGGCGAGGCACGCCGACCAACAGCATCGGGCCCCCTCCAAGGAGCCGGGGCACACCGACCAGCAGCACGGGTCCCTCCGAATAGGCGGGGCACGCCCTCCGACGAGGCGGTGGCGAGGCACGCCGACCGACAGCATCGGGCCCCCTCCGAGGAGGCGGGGCACGCCGACCGACAGCACGAGGCACCCCCTCCCTCCCCCTAGGCGGGGACACCTGCGAGAAGGCGGGGCACGCCCTCCATGGGCGGGGGCGCCCCCTTCGAAGCGGCGGGGCAGGCCCCGCCCGAAATCACGCCCCTCGGGTCCAGCCCGGGTCGCGGCCGCTCAGGCCGATCACCCGGTCCAGCAGGGGCGCGTCCGGCGGGACCGGCACCGCGGGCCCGAAGATGCCGCCGCCCGTCGGGTCCTCGGCGACCGCCGCCACGAAGGCGTGACACGCCCGGAGCGCGGCCGGGTCGGGGACGTACTCCTGGCCGGTGGCGCGGGCCAGGTCCCAGCCGTGGACGACCAGTTCGTCGATGGCCACGGCCGCCGCGACCTCGCCGGGCAGATCGACCCCGCCGGCCCGGGTCGTGCCGGTCCAGGCGGCGGGGTCGCGCCAGGCCTCGGCGAGTTCGCCGAGGACGCGGGACAGTTCCTCGCGCCAGCCGGGGCCGATGTCGGGCACGGCGGTGTCCGGCGGGGTGTCGGTGGTCGGACCGAGATCCTTGCGGGCGGCGTCGCGGAAGGCGACGGCGAGACCCGTGAGGTGGCCCAACAGGTTGCGGACCGCGTACTTCGGGCAGGGCGTCGGGTCCGCGAGCTGCTCGTCCCGCACGCCCGCCGCGAGCAGGGCCACGATCCGCGTCTGGGGTCCGAGATCGAGGATCGCCGTGTCGGTGTGGGTGTCGGTCATCTTCCGCTCCTCCAGGTGGGCTGTCGGAAGGGAAGACCGGAGGAGGGACGCGAACTCATCGCCGGACGGGCGGTGAGTTCGCCGCCCGCCCGGACCGATTCCGCTCGTGAGCCCGCACCCCGGCAGGCGACGCAGGGAACGCAGGAAACATGGACGACCGGCGTGGCGGAGGAGAACTCCCCCGTGCCGGCTCAGAGCGCGCCGAGTCCCTCGCGGACCGCCTCCAGGTCGGCGTCCGACGCGAGTCCCGCGTGATAGAGCCGGAGCTCCGTGGCGCCCAGTTCACGCGCGCGTGCCGCGTCCGTGGCGAGTGTGCCGGGGCTGCCGCCCATGCCGGACACGACGGTGAGGTTGGCCGCGATCACGGCCGCCTCGCGGCGCTGTTCGGCGAAGGGCGCCAGCAGGGCGGGACCGCCCGCGCAGGGCACCACCACGCCGTCGGCGACGGACAGGATGTGCGCGGGGTCGACGCCCGGGTTGGCGCCCACGTGGTAGGAGACCGGGTCGGCGTGCAGCAGCACCTGGAAGCCCTCGGGTGCCGCGGCACGGACGGCCGCGACGGCCTCCTCCTGGAGCGAGCGTGCGGTCGCGTCACGCCACGCGCGGGTGACCGCCGCGGGCTCCGCGCCGAGCAGCTTCTCCACTCCGGCCCAGCCCCCGTCGTCCGGCAGCCCCTGCCACACCGGTTCCAGCGCGGTCCGTACGGCCGCGGCCAGCCCGTCGGCGTCCAGGCCCAGGTCGGCGTACCCGGCGCGGCACGTCGGGCAGAAGCAGAGCGACATCAGGTACTGCCCGGCCTCGCCGAGCCCGACTCCACCGGTCTTGTCGTGGGCGTGCAGATGCTGGAGGCCGTACCAGCCGAGGGACTCCAGTTCGGTGCCGGCCGTGCCGGGCCGTACGGCGGCCTCGGCCGCCAGGTCGACGAGGTACGCGCGCGTGGCGGGCTGCGCGATGCAGGGGGCCCACGGGTAGCGGTCGCCGTACGCGTTGACCACGGAGGTCTCCGGGTGCTCGGCGCCCAGCCGGGAGTTGTGCGCGAGGACGACCCAGCTGTGCACTTCCAGACCGGCCTCGGTGAGCGCGTCGGCCGCCTCGCCGTACGCGTCGCCGGGGGCCCAGTCGCCCGCCGGGCAGGGGCGCAGGGCGCGGCCTTCCCAGCGGCCGTCCACCGGGTACAGCACGGCCGCGTGTTCGGCGGTGACGATGCGGTGGCGGGGGTGGCGGGGGGTCAGGGCGCGGGTGGAGTGGTAGGCGGCGGCCAGGGTGACCTGCCCGACGCCGAGGGCGGCGATGCGGCCGGGTGAGCGCGGGTCGCCGTTGACGTCCCAGGGGTAGACGAACGCCGACGCCTTCACCGCCCCTCCTCCAGCAGCGCGTACCCGCGCTCGATGAGCTGCGCGAGCTGCTTGACATGGTCCTCGCCGGGCTCGTGCAGCGGAGGCCGCACCTCGCCCACGTCGAGCCCGCGCAGCCGTACGCCCGCCTTGACGAGCGAGACGGCGTAGCCGCGGCCCTGTGCACGCAGTTCGACGAAGGGGCGGTAGAAGCCGTCCAGCAGGCGGTGCGCGGTTCTCTCGTCGCCGGTGGCGAGCGCCCGGTGGAAGGCGAGGGCGATCTCGGGGGCGAAGCAGAACACGGCGGACGAATAGAGGGGGACGCCGATGGCGGCGTAGGCGAGCTGGGTCTGTTCGGCGGTGGGCAGGCCGTTGAAGTAGAGGAAGTCGCCGGGGGTCTCGGTGCGGACGGCGCTGACGATGCGCTGCATGAGGTCGAGGTCGCCGAGCCCGTCCTTGAGCCCGATGATCCCGTCCGTGCGCGCCAGTCCGACGACCGTCTCGGGGGTGAGGACGACGTTGTCGCGCTGGTAGACGATCACGGGCAGCGGGGTCGCGGCGGCCACCTCCCGGTAGTGCCGCAGCAGTCCTTCCTGGCCGGCGACGACCAGGTACGGCGGCATCGCGAGCAGCCCGTCCGCGCCGGCGGCGTGCGCGAGGCGCGCGTAACGGACCGCGAGCGCCGTGCCGTAGCCGGCGCCCGCGACGACGGGCACGCGCCCGGCCGTCTCGTCCACCGCCGCTCGCACGCAGGTCTCGAACTCCTCGGGGGTGAGCGCGTGGAACTCGCCGGTGCCGCAGCAGGCGAAGACCGCCGCCGCTCCGGCCTCGATCCCTCGGCGGACGTGCGCGCGGAAGGTGTCCAGGTCGAGGGAGCCGTCGAGGCCGTAGGCGGTGACGGGGAAGAACAGCGGTCCGGTGGGGACGCGCAGACGTGCGGCGAGCGGGGCTGGCGTCACGGGCTCTCCCTGGGACGACGCGTGCGTTCTTCTGACTAATGTCCACATCTATGAACGGACTCAGCCTATGAAGGCCCCCAAGCCCCGGTCAAGCGCACAAACCTCCAGACAGGGGCGGATTCTTCGGGTCCGGGAGAGACTTGACGTGACGGGCCGGAGATCCTTAGCGTGTCCACGCATGTGAATACCGTCCACGCATACGGCCGACGGCCCACTCGCTGCCGCACCCGCCGACCCCGTCGCCCCAAGGAGACCCGAGGATGCCCGCTCCGCGCACCGTCCTGCTCACCGGCGCCGCCGGAGGCCTCGGCACCCTGATGCGGGAGCTGCTGCCCGCGTACGGCTACGAGCTGCGCCTGCTGGACCTGCGGCCGATCGAGGGCGAGCCGGACGCGATCGTCGCCGACCTCGCCGACCGGGACGCCGTCCGGGAGGCCGTGCGGGGCGTCGACGCGATCATCCACCTCGCGGGCATCTCCCTGGAAGCCCCCTTCGAGAAGATCCTCGGCGCGAACATCGTCGGCACCCACCACCTGTACGAGGCCGCCCGTGAGGAGGGCGTGCGACGCGTCGTCTTCGCCTCCTCCAACCACGCGGTGGGCTTCACCCCGCGCCCCCAGGGCGACGACCCCCTCATCCCCGTCGAGACCCCGCACCGCCCGGACACCTTCTACGGCCTGTCCAAGGCCTTCGGCGAGGACCTCGCCCAGTTCTACTGGGACAAGCACGGCCTGGAGAGCGTGTCCGTGCGCATCGGCTCCTGCTTCCCCGAGCCGACCAGTGTGCGGATGCTGTCGGTGTGGATGAGCCCGGCCGACGGCGCCCGCCTCTTCCACGCCGCGCTCACCGCCGAGGACGTCGGCCACACGGTCGTCCACGGTTCCTCCGCCAACACCCGGCTGTGGTGGGACCTGACCAGCGCGCGGGCGCTCGGCTACGAACCGCGGGACGACTCCGAGCCGTACGCCGAGAAGCTGATCGCCGAGCAGGGCGAGCTGGACCCCGAGAACATCGCGCACGCCCACCTCGGCGGCCACTTCGTCAGCGACCCGCCGATCTGGCCGTACTGACACCCCCGCGGGAGCACCGCGGCGGCGGGCGGGCACCGAACGGACCCGCCCACCGCCGGGTACGGTCGTCCGCGCGCCGGCCGTCTCCGGCGCCGCGGTCGCGCGGGTCCTCGACCGGCTCACGGCGGGCCAGGACCGCGCATGCGCGGTCGCGCCACGAGGGTTTCCCGGGGGGCGGGAAGAAGCCGTCGAAAGTAAGGGAACGGCAAAACGGCCTCGCTCGTTCACCCGACATGACAGCTATGACCCCCGGCTCGAACATCCCCCTCCCCGTCACCCGCGTGGCGGTGGACGTCGCCGCCCCCGTGCGCCTCGACGTTTCGGGCCTGCTGCTCACCGCCGACGGCAAGGTGCGCTCCGACGACGACTTCATCTTCTACAACCAGCCGGCCGGCCCCGGCGTGACCTACCGCTCCGGCGGCGGCTCGGCCCCGGACGCGATCATCGTCGACACCTCGGCGCTGCCCCCCGGCATCGAGAAGATCGTCGTCACCGCGAGCCCGGACGCCGCGGGCCAGACCTTCCGGGGCATCGAACCGACGGCCACCGTCCGCGGCGCGGACGACAACACCGTGCTGGCCACGTTCACGCCGCCGCGGCTGGGCGGCGAGACGGCCCTGGTCGTCGTGGAGATCTACCTGCGCAACGGCGTCTGGAAGGCCCGCGCGGTCGGCCAGGGGTACACCAACGGCCTGGCCGGCATCGCCACCGACTTCGGCGTCTCGGTGGAGGAGCCCGCGGCGGCCGCCCCGGCCCGGCCGGCCACCCCGCCCATGCCCACCACGCAGCCCGCGGTCACCCCGCCCGCCCCGCCGATGGCCGCCCCGCCCGCTCCCCCGGCACCGCCCGCCCCCGGCGCCGGGAAGATCAACCTGGACAAGGGCCGTGTCAACCTCCAGAAGAACCAGACCGTCTCCCTGGTGAAGGGCGGCAGCCCGCTGCTCTCGCAGGTCAAGATGGGGCTCGGCTGGGAGCCGGCGTACCGCGGCAAGGACATCGACCTGGACGCGTCCGTGATCGCCTACGGCCCCCAGCGCAACCACGTCGACAGCTGCTACTTCGGCAAGCTCTCCATCGTCAACGGCGCGATCAAGCACTCCGGCGACAACCTCACCGGTGAGGGCGGCGGCGACGACGAGGTGATCACCGTCGACCTGGGGCGACTGCCGCAGGACGTCACGGGTCTGGTCTTCACGGTCAACTCGTTCTCGGGGCAGAAGTTCACCGAGGTCGCCAAGGCGTACTGCCGGCTGCTGGACGCCGCGACCGGTGAGGAGCTGGTCCGCTTCGACCTGACCGGCGCCGAGCCGCAGACGGGCGTGATGATGGCCAAGCTGATCCGTCAGTTCACCGGCGAGTGGGAGATGACGGCCATGGGCGATTTCGTCAAGGCCCGCACGGTACGGAACATGGTGAAGCCGGCGGCGCAGTCGCTCTGACCTCCGGGCCCTCCCGGCCCCCACGACGCGCGTGGGCGCCCCTCCGGCAGGGGCGCCCACCGCCGGCCGTCCGACAGCCACCACGCTCACGACTCACGGCTCACGACTCACGACTCACGGCTCGCGGCTCACGGCTCAGGACTCACGGCTCGCGGCTCACGGCTCAGGACTCACGGCTCACGGCTCACGGCTCAGGACTCACGGCTCAGGACTCACGGCTCAGGACTCGCGGCTCGCGGCTCACCGCGCGGGGCCAAGCCCCTCCGTCATCAGCGACACGTACCGCCGGATGCCGCTCCCGCCCCCGTTCGCCAGCTCCGCCGCCGTCGCCACACCGTGCGCCAGCCGCAGCACCTCGACGGGTTCGACGTCCGCCCGCAGCGTCCCCTCCCGCTGCGCCGCCTCGACCAGCCGGGTCGCCGCGCCCTGCACGGTCGTACCGCAGGCCGTGACCGCCGCGATGCCGCCGTCGGTGACGGCGGACCCCATCAGCGCCTTCATGCCGCGGACCTGGATCGTGCCGACGCACAGCTCGTTCAGCCACTCCACCAGCGCCTCGCCCGGCGGCAGCCGCGCGGCGAGTTCGTCCGCGCGCACGGCGAACGCCTCGATCCGGTCGACGTACGCCGCCTCCAGCAGCGCCTGCCGCGTGGGGAAGTGCCGGTACAGCGTGCCGGAGCCGACCCCCGCCCGCTTGGCGATGTCGTCGAGGGACGCGCCCTCCCCATGCTCGGCGAAGGCCTCGGTCGCCGCCTTCAGCAACCGCTCGTAGTTGCGGCGAGCGTCCGCACGCATGGGCTTGACCTGCGTCATCGGGTCACTCCTGGCCAGTCGGGGACTCCCCCCGATTTTAGCGAGGACCGACGTGCCGCCGTCCAGGCTCAGAACAGCGCGCTGTAGGCGTTCAGCGCCGGCTGGCCGCCCAGGTGGGCGTAGAGCACGGTCGCGTCGCGGCCGATCTCACCGCGCCCGACCAGGTCGACGAGTCCGGCCATCGACTTCCCCTCGTAGACGGGGTCGGTGACCATGCCCTCGGTCCGCGCGGCGAGTCGCATGGCCTCCAGGGTGACCTCGTCGGGGACGCCGTAGACACCGGCGTGGTACCGCTCGTCCAGTTCGACGTCCGACTCCGTCAACTC
Source organism: Streptomyces sp. NPDC006259 (assembly GCF_042870975.1). Lineage (NCBI taxonomy): Bacteria > Bacillati > Actinomycetota > Actinomycetes > Kitasatosporales > Streptomycetaceae > Streptomyces > Streptomyces sp. NPDC006259. Next base: position 129,698 of record NZ_JBIAHY010000001.1, read on the forward strand.
CCTGTTCACCCCGATGAGTCGCCCGGTGCGCTGGGCGATGCGGGCGATCTGCGTCCGGGTCTCGGCGGGCTTGGCGGAGGCGTCGACGCCGATGACGCGCCGGGGCCGTCCGCCCCCCTCCTCCAGCGCCGCGAACCCGGCGACCATGCCGGCCTGCGTCGACCCGGTCACCGAGCACACCAGCACGGTGTCGAAGAAGACGCCCAGGTCCCGCTCCTGCTCGGCGACCTCATAGGCCCATCCGGCGAAGCCCAGCCCGCCGAGCGGATGGTCGGAGGCCCCGGCCGGGATGGCGTACGGCTTGCCACCGGACTCCTCGACCTCCCGGAGCGCCAGTTCCCAGCTCTCCTTGAAGCCGATCCCGAACCCGGCCCGCACCAGCCGGACATCGGCCCCCGCGAGGCGGCTGACCAGGATGTTGCCGACCTTGTCGTACACCGGGTCGGGCCAGTCCACCCAGCTCTCCTGGACCAGCACGCACCTGAGCCCGGCACGGGCCGCGCAGGCCGCGACCTGCCGGGTGTGGTTGGACTGCACACCGCCGATCGACACCAGGGTGTCGCAGCCCCGCGCGAGGGCGTCGGCGATCAGGTACTCCAGCTTGCGGGTCTTGTTCCCGCCGTACGCGACACCGGAGTTGCAGTCCTCCCGCTTCGCCCACAGGGCGGCGCCGCCGAGGTGTTCCGTCAGCCGGTCCAGCGGATGGACGGGCGACGGGCCGAAGAGGAGGGGGTAACGCTCGTACGAGGAAAGGGACATGGCGCCTCCCGAGGCGGAGTCAGTCGTCGTCGGTGCCGGCCAGATCGGCCAGGGTGCGCCAGATCTCAGCCGTGACGTGGACCGCCTCGTCCACGTCACCGGCCGCGCAGGCGGCGATCAGCCGGTCGTGCAGCCCGGCCGAACGGCAGGTGCCGCCCTCGCCGAAGCGCCGTCGCTCCAGCCGCCGGATGAGCGGGGTGTAACGGGCGACGGTGGCGGCGGCCGCGCGGTTGCCGCTCACCCGGACGAGGACGTCGTGCAGGTCGTCGTCCGCGCGCAGCGCGCCCTCGACGTCACCGGCGTCCACGGCGGCGCCGAACCTCTGGTTGGCCGCACGCATCGCCTCGACGTCCGCCGCGAACAGCCGGGGCACCGCCACCCGCGTGACCAGCTCGTGCATGGCGCCCACCACGGCCGCCGCGTCCCGCACGTCACCGGCCACGACCGGAGTCACCTTCGTGTAGCTCTGCGGCTTGGTCTCCAGCAGCCCCTCGTCCACGAGCCGCGCGAACGCCTCCCGAACCGGCGCCCGCGACAGCCCGAGCCGCTCCGCCAGGTCGGCGTCCCGCACCACCGCGCCCGGCTCGATCTCCCCGCCCACGATGGCATCCCGGATCGCCGCGTACGCCCGCTCCCTGAGGAGGGTGCGCGGCACGGGTCGTAGAGGCTCCATGACTGAAATGTTAGATGTCAGTGGCGGGCGGGGGAAGACCGGCAGGCCAAGAGGCCCGCACCGGTCAGGTGCGGGCCTCAGGTCGCTCGGGCGCCGTGGTGGCGGCGGGCTCCTGCACCACCGGACAGGGTCGGCCCGCCGGGTGCGCGCCGGTCGATCGGCCGGTCAGCCGCGCTTCTGCCGCTTCCACGGCCCCGTGATCGCCAGCATGACGCCCGGCTGCTGGATGTTGGCGAACAGGGTCCTCCCGTCGGGAGAGAAGGTGACGCCGGTGAACTCGCTGTACTCGGGCGCCTCCTCGGTGCCGATGTTCAGGTCGTTGCGGGCGATCGGGTAGGTGCGGCCGCTGTCGGTGGCACCGAACAGATGGGAGACGCCCTCACCGTCCTCGGCGATGACGAGTCCGCCGTACGGGGAGACGGTGATGTTGTCGGGGCAGTCGAAGGCGCCGTCGGCCGACGGATCGGGGTTGACGCCGAGGAGGACCTTCAGGGTGAGGGTGCGGCGCCTGGGGTCGTAGAACCAGACCTGGCCGTCGTGCTGGACGGGGCTCTCGGCACGGGCGTACGACGAGACGACGTACGCGCCGCCGTCACCCCACCACATGCCCTCCAGCTTGCGGGCGCGGGTGATCTCGTCGGCGCCGAACTGCTTGCGCACCGCGACCGTCCTGGCGTCGCGGTCGGGCACGTCCACCCAGTCGACGCCGTACACGGTGCCGGTCTTCGTGGCGCGGGAGAGGTCGTCGACGAACTGGCCGCCGGAGTCGAAGCACCTGGGCGCCTGGAGGACGCCGGCGTCGTCGGCGAGGGTACGGAATTGGCCGCGGCCGTGCTCGAAGCCGCGCGGCGGGGTCCAGCGGTAGAACAGGCCGTTGGGGGTCGCGGCGTCCTCGGTGAGGTAGGCGTGGCCGCGCCGCGGGTCGATGACGACGGCCTCGTGGTCGTAACGGCCGAAGAACTTCAGCGGTTTGGGGTCCCGGTTGGCGCGCCGGTCACGGGGGTCGACCTCGAAGACGTAGCCGTGGTCCTTGGTCATGCCGTTGGTGCCGGCCCGGTCGGAGTTCTCCTCGCAGGTCAGCCAGGTGCCCCAGGGGGTGCTGCCGCCCGCGCAGTTGGTGGAGGTGCCGGCGATGCCCACCCACTCGGCGACCTGGCCGCCGGGGCGGACCTCGACGACCGTGCAACCGCCCGAGGCGGCCGGGTCGTAGACGAGGCCCTCGGTGAGCGGCACGGGGTACTTCCAGTTGGCGCGCGGGCCCTTCAGCTCGTGGTTGTTGACGAGGAGGGTGGTGCCGCGCGGGCCGTCGAAGGTGGCCGTGCCGTCGTGGTTGGAGGGGGTGGACTCGCCCGACTCCAGCCTGGTCCTCCCGCTGTAGGTGATGATCCGGTAGTCGAAACCTGCGGGCAGGGCGAGGATGCCGTCCGGGTCGGGGAGCAGCGGTCCGTAGCCGACTCCGCCGTGGTGCGCCGCCGACTCGCGTCCCGCGTTCCGGGCGTCCGCGCCCGCGGCGTCCGCGGTTTCGGTGTCCGCGCTTCCGGTGTCCGTGGACGCGAGGGCGTTCGGTGCGCTGGCGAGCGCGCCGACGCTGCCCGCCAGCGCGACGCCGGCACCGGTTGCCGCGGATTTCCCGGCGAAGTCCCTGCGGGTGAGCGACATGTTGTCTCCTGAGACGCTGGTGTGCCGTGGAGGGTGGCGGACCTCCGTCGGCGCAACCGTCCCCCTCGCCCCTGAACACCGGCTGAACACGGAGCGGCGCCCGGCCGGGCTCCGGGAGAACTACCCGCCCGCGTCGGCGTCACGGCCCGGGAGCGCGCGCGGAACCGCGCACCCGGCCCGCACCCACCCGCACCGGCTCCGGGTCACCCGCCCTGTTGCGAGCGCGCCTTGAACGCGGCCTTGCGGGCCTCCTTGGCGATCCGCTTGTCCGGGTGCAGGCGCCCCATGGCCTCCAGGACGTCGGCGGTGGCCGGGTGTCCGACCCGCCAGGCCGCCGCGAAGAAGCCGCTGTGCTGCTGCGCGAGCCCCTCGACGAGGGCCTGGAGTTCCTCGGAGTTGCCCTCGGCGGCGAGTTGGGCGGCGAGGGTGTCGATGGTGAGCCAGTAGACGAGGTCCTCGGAGGGCGGCGGTACGTCGGTGGCGCCCAGCTCGGTCAGCCAGACCCGGGCGAGCCCGCCGAGTTCGGGGTCGTCGAGGACCTCCCGGACGGCGGGTTCGGCCTGCGCGCCGACCAGGGACAGGGCCTGCTGGCAGCGCAGTCGGCGCAGCGGCGCGCCCTCGTCCGCGCCGCGGGCGGCGGCGAGCAGTTCCCGGGCGGCGGCGAGGGGTTCGCGCCGGTCCAGCCACTGTTCGGTCTCGGCTCGGGCGGCGCGCGGTCCGTAGCCGGAGCTGCCGTCGAGGAGGGCGTCGGCGCCCTTGTCGACGAGGTCGCCGACGGCGGGGGCGTCGAAGCCGGCCTCCAGCAGGCGGGCGCGGAGCCCGTGGAGGCCGAGCGGGGTGAGGCGGACCATGCCGTAGCGGGAGACGTCGGTGTCGTCGAGGGGGGCGGCGGGTTCCTCGTCGGGGTCGCCCATGAGGGCCTCGTCGACGGGCTGGTAGGCGACCAGTCCGATGGGCTCGAGGAGCCGGAACTGGTCGTCGAGACGCATCATGGCGTCGGAGATCTGCTCCAGCATGTCGTTGGTGGGCTCGCCCAGGTCACCGGGGACGATCATGGACGCGGCGAGGGCCGGCAGCGGGACGGGGCCGTCGCCGGGGCCGTCCTCGGTGACGGTGAGCAGGTAGAGGTTGCCGAGCACGCCGTCGAGGAAGGCGGCCTCGCCCTCCGGGTCCCAGTCCAGTCGGGAGAAGTCGATCTCGCCGTTCTCGTCCAGCGCGTCGGCCAGGTCGTCGAGGTCGGGCACGGTCGCGTCGGCGAGGACGGTCTCCAGGGCGGCCAGCCAGACGGCGAGCACGTCGTGCGGGGCGCCCGCGGTGAGCAGGGCGAGGTCCTCGCCGGCGGTGACGGTGCCGGCCTCCTCGTCGGTGATCTCGACGAGTCCCGCGTCCACGGCGACCCGCCAGGCCTCACTGGCGTGGGCGGCGGCGTCGTCCCCGGTGAGACCGAGGAGTTCGGCGGCGGCCGGCAGCTGCTCGTCGACGAGTCCGCCGCCGGTGTCGACACGGGTGTCGGGTCCGGCCCAGCGGGCGAGGCGGGCGGCCCGGGAGAGCAACGGCGTGGACAGCGCGTCGCGCGCCAGCTCCGCTTCGGGGTGCAGCCGCACCGGCGGCAGGGGGGAGCTGTCTGACATCGGCTGTTCTCCTCGGACGCGTGGTGCCACTCAGTCGCTCAGCCTAGACGGATTTGGACCCATGCCGCCCGGTTCACCTTCCGGTCAGGTCTCGTACCTGGCCGAAACCTTGACAACTGGGCGGGCCAGGCTGGAGATTGACGCGCGTAGAAGTTGGGGGGACAGGTGTTCACCGGTTTCTACGCGCGTCACCCGCGCCCCACGTCTCACCCTCGTCCCGGCGCTCATGTACGTCCCCGGAGGGAATCCCTTGCCCAGCAGGTCTTCCGCGCGCCTCGCCGCGCTCATCGTCGCCGCCGTCTGCTCCGCCGCGTCGGGTGTCGTCGTCGCCTCGCCCGCGCACGCCGACTCGGTGCGCATCCACGACATCCAGGGCACCACCCGCATCTCGCCGTACGCCGGCAAGCAGGTCACGGACGTGACCGGAATCGTCACCGGCGTGCGCGCCTACGGCTCGTCCAGGGGCTTCTGGATCCAGGATCCGAACCCGGACGCCGACCCGGCCACCAGTGAGGGCGTCTTCGTCTTCACCAGCTCGGTCCCGAAGGTCGCCGTCGGGGACGCGGTCAGCGTCTCCGGCACGGTCTCGGAGTTCGTGCCCGGCGGCACCTCGTCCGGCAACCAGGCCGTGACGGAGATCGTCCGTCCGACGGTGACCGTGGTCTCCGCCGGCAACGTGGTCCCGGCGGCGACGGTCGTCGACGCCAAGTCGGTGCCGGCGGCGTACGCCCCGTCCGGCGACGCCGCCGCGAACAACTCGATCAATGCCCTCACCCTGCGGCCCGGCACCTACGCCCTGGACCGCTACGAGTCCCTGGAGGGCATGAACGTCCAGGTCTCCGACGTCCGCGTGGTCGGCGCCTCCGACCCGTACACCGAGCTGTGGGTCACGGTGAAGCCGTGGGAGAACCGCAACCGCCGCGGCGGCACGGTCTACGGCTCCTACGACGCCCAGAACACCGGCCGGCTCCAGATCCAGTCGCTCGGCGCCGTCGCCGACTTCCCGGCGGCGAACGTCGGCGACAAGCTGGCCGGCGCCACGGCGGGCCCGCTGGACTACAACCAGTTCGGCGGTTACACCGTCGTCGCCAACCGGATCGGCACGCTCAGGAGCGCCGGTGTGGAGCGGGAGACGACGGAGAAGCAGAAGAACGGCGAGCTGGCGGTCGCGACGTACAACGTCGAGAACCTCGACCCGTCCGACGCCACGTTCGCCGACCACGCCGCCGCCATCGTGAACAACCTCAAGTCCCCCGACGTCGTGTCCCTGGAGGAGATCCAGGACAACAACGGCGCGACGAACGACGGTACGGTGGCCGCCGACCGGACGGTGACCAAGCTGATCGACGCGATCGTCGCGGCGGGCGGTCCCCGCTACGACTGGCGCTCGATCGACCCGGCGAACAACACCGACGGCGGCGAGCCGGGCGGAAACATCCGCCAGGTGTTCCTCTTCAACCCGGAGCGGGTCTCCTTCACCGACCGCGCGGGCGGCGACGCCACCACCGCGGCCGGCGTCACCGAGGTGCGCGGCAGGGCGGCCCTGACCGTCTCCCCCGGCCGGATCGACCCGGCGAACGCGGCCTGGAACTCCAGCCGCAAGCCGCTGGTCGGCGAGTTCGTCTTCCGCGGCCGGACGGTCTTCGTGATCGCCAACCACTTCAACTCCAAGGGCGGCGACCAGGGGCTGACCGCGCAGTACCAGCCGGTGCCGCGCAGCTCGGAGGTCCAGCGCCACCAGCAGGCGACGCTGGTCAACGCCTTCGTCAAGGACATCCTCGACACCCAGAAGAACGCGGACGTCATCGCGCTCGGCGACATCAACGACTTCGAGTTCTCCGGGACCGCGAAGCTCCTCGAGGGTGACGGCGAACTGTGGTCGGCGGTCAAGTCGCTGCCCCGCAGCGAGCGTTACTCGTACGTCTACCAGGGCAACAGCCAGGTCCTCGACCAGATCCTGGTCAGCCCGTCGATCCGGCGCGGCTGCGACTTCGAGTACGACAGCGTGCACATCAACTCGGAGTTCCACGACCAGATCAGCGACCACGACCCGCAGGTGCTGCGGTTCAAGCCGTGACCGTGTGAGCGGTTGACGTCACTGGTGCAGTTCGCGGGCGGACACGGCCGGCGGCTCAGCCTCGGGCCGCGTCTCGGTCCCGGCCCGCGCGGACAGCAAAGGACCCGGCACCCGAGGGGGTGCCGGGTCCAGAACCCGCCGAGGGTGGGCTGCCGGTGGTCTCGGCTGTCGGCTAGCGTGCGGCCCGTCGGCGGCCGAGCACTCCGGCGGTCACGATCACCGCGCCCGCCACGGCGGCGATCATCACCGGCCGCGGGTGCCGTACGACGAACCGGACCGGTGCGCGCAGTGGCGCCGGGACGGTGCGCTCCGCGCGGGACGCCGTGTCCTGGGGGTCCGTCTCGATGTGCGCGCCCTTGTCCTGGAGCTGGTGCCGGGTCTCCATGACCCGGGTCCGGGCCGTGTGCCCGACGTGGCCCGCCTTGTCCTGGACGGTGTGCCCGGCGTCCTTCGCCCTCTCCTGGACCGTGTGGCCCGCGCGGCCGGCCCGTTCCTGGACCGTGTGGCCCGCCTGGGCCGCCGTGCTGCGGAGCTGTACCGTCATCGCGCCCGCGCGGTCCCTGAGGTCGGCCGCGCGGGCCTTGGCCCGACCGCGGAGGTCCGTCTTCGCCGCCAGCTCCTCGACCGTGCTGCCGAGCTGACTCCTGGTCTGTGCGATCTGCTTGCGCAGTTCCGCCGCACCGTCCGCGGCTGCCCTGTCCGTCATCGGTGCGCCCTTTCCCTGATCTCCTCGACGTCGGCCTTGACGCTGCCGAGAGCGGCCTCGGGGGTGGGGGGCGAGGCCTTCCGAAGCTGGCTGCGCCCGGTCGCGCCCAGGACGGCGGCGATCACGAACAGCACCGCCGTCACGATCAGCGCCGCGGCCCAGACCGGCAGCACCAGCGAGAGGGCGGCGACGCCGGTGCCGGCGAGGGCGAGCAGACCGGCGTACGCGAACGCGCCCGCGGCCCCGAGCATGCCACCGCCGCGACCGGCGCGGCGTCCCTTCTCGGCCAGCTCCTCCTTGGCGAGGGCCATCTCCTGCCGGACGAGCAGGGAGAGTTGTTCGCTCGCCTGTCCGACGAGTTCTCCGACCGTGCGGTGCCCGTCGTGGACGGGCCGGGTCTCCGTGGTCCCGGTCACGTGTCCGCCTCCTCTCGGTTGTGGTGACCCGAGTACCCGCACGGTCGGCGGCTACCCTCCGCGGGAGACGGCGGGCTCGCGCGACGACGTCACAGCGATGCTTATCCGTATCGCGTAGCTGATTTAAGTGGAGCTTCACGATCGTGGGGCCGAGACTGCTCCCATGACGAACCCAGCCTCCACGAAGCCGCCCTCCACGAACGCGGCCTCCCCCGCCGCTCCCTTCGGCCGCGCGCTCTGCGCGATGGTCACGCCCTTCACCGCGTCCGGGGCGCTCGACACCGACGGCGCGCGGCGGCTCGCGGCGCACCTCGTGGCGGAGGGCTGCGACGGGCTCGTGCTGTCCGGTACGACGGGCGAGTCGCCGACCACCACGGACGCCGAGAAGGCGGAGCTGGTACGGGCGGTGCGGGCCGCGGTCGGCGACGGCGTCCCGGTGGTGGCGGGCGTGGGCACCGCCGACACCCGGCACACCGTCCGACTGGCCCTCGACGCCGAGAAGGCGGGCGCCGACGGGATACTGGTGGTCGGCCCCTACTACAGCCGCCCTCCGCAGGACGCCCTGGAGGCGCACTTCCGCGAGGTCGCCGACGCGTCCGGGCTGCCGGTCCTGCTCTACGACATCCCGGGCCGCACCGGCGTCCGCATCGAGCCGGAGACGCTGATCCGGCTCGCGGACCATCCCCGGATCGTGGGCGTCAAGGACTGCTCCTACGACCTGCTCGGCACCCAGAAGGTGCTCGCCCGCACCCAGTTGGCCTACTACGCCGGCTGCGACGAACAGATCCTCGCCCTGTACGCGGTGGGCGCGGCCGGCTACGTCAGTACGGTCGCGAACGTCGTACCCCGCCGGCTCCGGGCCGTCCTCGACACCTTCGACACCGGCGACACGGGCGGGGCCGCGCTCCTCCAGCGGCGCGCCATGGAACTCATCGAGTCGATGATGGCCTCCGGGCTGCCCGGCACGGTCACCGCCAAGGCGCTGCTGGGGGAACTCGGACTGCCGGCCGGGCCCGTCCGGGCACCGCTGCGGCCCGCCGGCCGCGGGACGGTCGACGGACTGCTGGCGGCGTACCGGGCGTACGTGGACGCCTAGGGGCCGGGGCCCGGCGGCGCGGAGGTCCGCGGTGCGGGCCCCGGCCCGGCGGCGCGATCAGTTGTGGCTGTGCAGGATCTCGTTGAGGCCGCCCCACACCGCGTTGTTCGGGCGGGCCTCCACCGTGCCGGTGACCGAGTTGCGGCGGAACAGGATGTTGGAGGCGCCGGAGAGTTCGCGGGCCTTGACGATCTGGCCGTCGGGCATCGTCACGCGGGTGCCCGCGGTGACGTAGAGGCCGGCCTCCACCACGCATTCGTCGCCGAGGGCGATGCCGACGCCGGCCTCGGCGCCGATCAGGCAGCGCTCGCCGATGGCGATGATCACGTTGCCGCCGCCGGAGAGCGTGCCCATCGTGGAGGCGCCGCCGCCGATGTCCGAGCCGTCGCCCACGATGACGCCCGCCGAGATACGGCCCTCGACCATCGACGTGCCGAGGGTGCCGGCGTTGAAGTTCACGAAGCCCTCGTGCATGACCGTCGTGCCCTCGGACAGGTGCGCGCCCAGGCGGACACGGTCCGCGTCGGCGATGCGGACGCCCTTCGGCGCCACGTAGTCCGTCATGCGCGGGAACTTGTCGATCGACGTCACCTGAAGGTGCAGGCCCTCGGCGCGGGCGTTCAGGCGGACCTTCTCGATGTCGTCCACGGCGACCGGGCCGAGGGACGTCCAGGCGACGTTGGCGAGCAGGCCGAAGATGCCCTCCAGGCTCTGGCCGTGCGGCCTGACCAGGCGGTGCGAGAGCAGGTGCAGGCGCAGGTAGGCGTCGTGCGTGTCGATCGGCTTGTCGTCGAGGGAGCTGATGACCGTGCGGACCGCGACCACTTCCACGCCCCGGCGGGCGTCCGGGCCGATCGCCTTGGCCGCTCCCTCGCCGAGCAGCTCCACGGCCTTCTCGGCGGACAGGCGCTCCGTGCCGGAGGGGCCGGGCTCGTCGGTGAGACGGGGGGCGGGGAACCAGGTGTCGAGAACGGTGCCGTCGGCGGCGAGGGTGGCGAGGCCGGCGGCCGCGGCGCCGGTGGTGCGAGTGGTGTCGGTCATGAGGGAAACCTAACCGGCGGGGCCGGGTGGAGGCCAACCCGCGAGACCATGTCTCAGGTGGCGGGCGGGATGGCCGGGTGGGCGGTGAAGTGCGCGGAGGTTGCGACCCACCCCAGGGATTCCGGCAGGTGTGGGCTCGACCGACAGGCCCGTGCCCCGACCGACAGGCCCGGACCCGACCGACAGGCCCGAGCCCCGACCGACAAGCCCCGGCCCAACCGCTGAGGCAGGCCCAACCGCTGAGGCAGGCCCAACCGGCCAGGGCAGGCCGGAAGATGGCGGAGAACTACGACCCATCCCGGCGGATCCCGGCAGGCACCGGCAGGCACCGACCCACCCGGCAGGCCTGCCGGGCCGACCTCGGCAGTCCCGGCCGACCTCGGCCGACCTCGGCCGACCCGGCAGGTCCGGCAGGTCCGGTAGGTCCGGCAGGCCCGAGCCGGCCCCGGCCCCGTGACCCACCGTTCCGGTCTCCGCCGACTCGAAAGCGGACTCGGAAACCGTTATAGAAACCGATCACTCAAACGACTGCTCGGGAGTCACACGTTCCACTAATGTTTCACCGTTCACCTACCGGGCCATCGGAGCCGTGTTCGCCCACCCGGGCGCCGCTGGAGGAACAGCGCATGCCAGAGAACAAGTCCCGGCCTCCGCAGGAGCATCCCTGGGAGAACGGCTGGGCCCCGGACACCTGCCGGGCACCCGGAACGCGACGGCTGTGGCTGGCCGGCGCTCTCGCCGTCGCCACCGTCGTGGCCTGTGTCGCCACCATCTCGCTCACCGACAACCGTCCTGACGCGAGGTCGGACGCCCGCGACGGCGTGACCACCTCCGACAAGGAGACCTCGTCGGGGCTGATCTCGTTCGCCTCGCCCTCGGTGAGCGGCACCCCCTCGGCGTCGGCCACGAAGGACAGCGCTTCGCCGTCCGCGTCGGCCTCCCCCTCTTCCTCACCGTCGCCGAACGGCGCCTCCTCGCCGCGCCACTCGGCCGCGCCCTCCACGTCGGCCCCGGCCGCCGGGGGCGGTTCCGAACCGAAGCCCGTGACCGTGCGGCGGTCGGTGCAGTCCGTCAACCACCCCGACCGTTACTGGCGGTCGGGCGGCGGCCGGGTGCGGATCGAGGCGGCCGGGGGTGCGGAGTTCCGCGAGGACGCCACCTTCACCGTCGTGAACGGCCTGGCGGGCGGCTCGTGTCACTCGTTCCGCGCCTCCGACGGCACCTATCTGCGCCACCGCGACTTCGTCCTGCGCTCGGAGCGCGACGACGGCTCCGCACTGTTCCGGCAGGACGCGACCTTCTGCGCCCGCGACTCCTCCTACGGCGCGGTCATGCTGGAGTCGGTGAACTATCCCGGGTACTTCCTGCGTCACCAGGACTTCCAGGTGAAGCTGGAGCGGTATCAGTACGGCGGCCAGTACGCCGCCGACTCCGCCTTCCGGCTGGTGGAGGGGCTGGCCTAGGGGCCGGCAGACGTACGGAACGGAAGAACCGAACAGAAGAACGGCGGCGTCCGCGAGGACGCCGCCGTTCCGGTGCTGCGGGAGCTGAGGGATCTCAGACGTTGAAGCCGAGCGCGCGCAGCTGCTCGCGACCGTCGTCCGTGATCTTGTCCGGGCCCCACGGCGGCATCCAGACCCAGTTGATGCGCAACTCGTTGACCAGGCCGTCCGTGGCGGACTTCGCCTGGTCCTCGATGACATCCGTCAGCGGGCAGGCCGCGGAGGTCAGGGTCATGTCGATCGTCGCGATGTTCGCGTCGTCGATGTGGATGCCGTAGATCAGTCCGAGGTTGACGACGTCGATGCCCAGTTCGGGGTCGACGACGTCGTACAGCGCCTCGCGGACCTCGTCCTCGGAGGCCGGCTTCATCTCAACGGTCTCGCTCATGCCGTCTTCCTTTCGACGTCGGCGTCGGCGCCCAGCGCCTGGGCCGTCGCGTCCTTCCACGCCATCCAGCTGAGGAGGGCGCACTTGACCCGTGCCGGGTACTTGGAGACACCGGCGAACGCGACCGCGTCCTCCAGTACCTCCTCCATCGCGTCGTCCGGCTCGATCCGGCCCTTGGACTGCATCAGCTCCAGGAAGGTCTCCTGGATGCGCCGCGCGTCCGCCAGGTCCTTGCCGACGAGGAGGTCGTTCAGCACGGAGGCGGAGGCCTGGCTGATCGAGCAGCCCTGGCCCTCGTAGGAGACGTCCTCGATCCTCGTGCCGTCGTACCTCACACGCAGCGTGATCTCGTCGCCGCACGTCGGGTTGACGTGGTGCACCTCGGCGTCGCCGTCCCGCAGACCGCGCCCATGAGGGTGCTTGTAGTGATCCAGGATGACTTCCTGGTACATCGAATCCAGCTTCACAGCCAGCCCCTCAGCCGAAGAAGTTCCGTACGTGCTCCAGGCCCTCGACCAAGGCGTCGACCTCGGCAGGCGTGGAGTACAGGTAGAACGACGCTCGCGTGGTCGCCGGAATTCCGTAGCGCAGGCAGACGGGGCGCGCGCAGTGGTGTCCGACACGGACCGCGATGCCCTGTTCGTCGAGGACCTGGCCCACGTCGTGCGGGTGGATGTCGCCGAGCGTGAAGGAGATCGCGGCGCCGCGGTCCTCGGCCGTGGCCGGGCCGATGATCCGCAGGTCGGGAACCTCGCCGAGCCGCTTCACCGCGTACTCGGTGATCGCGTGCTCATGGGCGAGGATCTTGTCCATGCCGATCGAGTTCAGGTAGTCGATCGCCGCGCCCAGACCGACCGCTCCCGCGATCGGGGGCGTGCCCGCCTCGAACTTGTGGGGCGCCGGGGCGTACGTCGACGAGTGCATCGACACCGTCTCGATCATCTCGCCGCCGCCCAGGAACGGGGGCAGGTCCTCCAGCAGCTCCTGGCGGCCCCAGAGGACGCCGATGCCGGTCGGACCGCACATCTTGTGGCCGGTGAAGGCCACGAAGTCGGCCTGGAGGGCCTGGACGTCCATCGGCATGTGCGGCGCGGCCTGCGAGGCGTCGATGCACACGAGCGCGCCGACCTCCTGGGCGCGGCGCACTATCGCCTCGACCGGGTTGACCGTGCCCAGGATGTTCGACACCAGCACGAAGGAGACGATCTTCGTCTTCTCGGTGATGATCTCCTCGATGTTGGACAGGTCGAGGCGGCCGTCGTCGGTGAGGCCGAACCACTTCAGCTTCGCGCCCGTGCGCTGCGACAGCAGCTGCCACGGCACGATGTTGGAGTGGTGCTCCATCTCCGTGATGACGATCTCGGTCTCGGAGTCCACGCGGTAGGGCTCGTCGGCCCAGCCCAGCATGTTCGCGACCAGGTTCAGGGACTCCGAGGCGTTCTTGGTGAAGATCACCTCGTTGCGGCTGGGCGCGTTGATGAACTCCGCGACCTTGTCGCGCGCACCCTCGTACAGTGCCGTGGCCTCCTCGGCGAGCACATGCACACCGCGGTGGACGTTGGCGTTGTACCGCTCGTAGTACTCGCTCAGGGCGTCGAGCACCTGGCGCGGCTTCTGCGAGGTCGCCGCGTTGTCCAGGTACACGAGCTTCCGGTCGTCGTGGACCAGTCGGTCCAGGATCGGGAAGTCCTTGCGGATCGCCTCGGTGTCGAGGAGGCCCGGCAGCTGTGTCACGCTGATGCCCCACCCTTCGTGTAGACCTCGTAGCCCTCGTTCTCGAGCTTGTCGGCCAGCTCGGCGCCACCGGACTCGACGATCCGGCCCGCGGAGAAGACGTGGACGTAGTCGGGCTTGATGTACCGCAGGATGCGCGTGTAGTGCGTGATCAGCAGGGTGCCGACCTCACCGGTCTCGCGGACGCGGTTCACGCCCTCGGAGACGACCCGCAGGGCGTCGACGTCCAGGCCGGAGTCCGTCTCGTCGAGGATCGCGACCTTCGGCCTGAGCAGCTCCAGCTGGAGGATCTCGTGGCGCTTCTTCTCACCGCCGGAGAAGCCCTCGTTGACGTTGCGCTCGGCGAAGGCGGGGTCCATGTGGAGGCGCTCCATGGCCTCACGGACCTCCTTCACCCAGGTACGCAGCTTGGGGGCCTCGCCGCGGATGGCGGTGGCGGAGGTGCGCAGGAAGTTGGAGACCGAGACGCCGGGGACCTCGACCGGGTACTGCATCGCGAGGAACAGGCCGGCGCGGGCACGCTCGTCGACGGACATCTCCAGGACGTCCTCGCCGTCGAGGGTGACGGTCCCGCCGGTGATCGTGTACTTCGGGTGACCCGCGAGCGAGTAGGCGAGGGTGGACTTGCCGGAGCCGTTGGGGCCCATGATGGCGTGCGTCTCGCCCTGCTTCACGGTCAGGTCGACACCCTTGAGGATCTCCTTCGTGGCGTTGTCGGCCTCGACGGTGACGTGCAGGTCTCGGATTTCAAGCGTTGCCATGGGTGCCTCAGGACTCCTGGGTGAGGGAGACGAGCACGTCGTCCCCTTCGATCTTTACGGGGTATACGGGGACGGGGCGCGTCGCGGGAAGGCCGGACGGCTTGCCGGTACGAAGGTCGAACGCGGAGCCGTGCAGCCAGCACTCGATCTGACAGTCCTCCACCTCGCCCTCGGAGAGCGAGACGTTCGCGTGCGAGCAGACGTCGTGGATGGCGAACACCTCCCCCTCGGTCTGCACGACCGAGACCGGCGTGCCGTCGAGTTCCACCCGTTTCGGGGTGTCCTCCGCCAGCTCGCTCAGCCCACAGACGCGTACGAAGGCCATCAGACCGTGGCCTCCAGCTCTTCGTCGATCCTCACGAGGAGGCGCTGCTGGATGTCGTCGACACCGATCTGCTGGACCAGCTCGGCGAAGAAGCCGCGGACCACCAGACGGCGGGCGTCGTCGGCGGGGATGCCGCGGGCCATCAGGTAGAACAGCTGCTCGTCGTCGAAGCGGCCGGTCGCCGAGGCGTGTCCGGCGCCGACGATCTCGCCGGTCTCGATCTCCAGGTTCGGCACGGAGTCGACGCGGGCGCCGTCGGTCAGAACCAGGTTGCGGTTCATCTCGTAGGTGTCGGTGCCCTCGGCCTTGGCCTCGATCAGCACGTCTCCGATCCACACCGCGTGCGCGCCTTCGCCCTGGAGCGCGCCCTTGTAGGCGACGTTCGACTTGCAGTGCGGGGTGTTGTGGTCGACGAGGAGGCGGTGCTCCTGGTGCTGGCCGACGTCGGTGAAGTACAGGCCGAACAGCTCGGCCTCGCCGCCGGTGCCGGCGTACGTGACGCGCGGGTGCAGCCGTACGACGTCGCCGCCGAAGGTGACCACGAACGACTTGAAGGTGGCGTCGCGGCCGATCAGCGCGTTGTGCTGGGCCACGTGGACGGCCTTGTCGTCCCAGTCCTGCACGGAGACGACGGTCAGCTTGGCGCCGTCCCCGAGGAGGTAGTCGACGTTGGCGGCCAGGACGGCGTCACCGGTGTGGTCGATGACGACGACGGCCTCGGCGAAGGCGCCCAGCTCGATCACCTGGTGGCCGAAGGAGACCCCGCCCTCGCCGTGCACGGTGATGCGGATCGGCTCGGTGAGGACCGTCTCCCGGGGGACGGTGACGACCCCGGCCTTCTCGAAGGCCGAGTACGCCTGGGCGGCGACGCGGTCGACCGGGGTGCCCGCCCTGCCGAGGCGCGCGTCGTCGCGGCCGACGGTCTCGACGACGACGCCCTCGGGGGCCTGGATGTCGATCCGCACTCCGTCACCGGTGGCGACCGCGGTGCCGTCGTGCAGTCCGCGCAGTCGCTCCAGCGGGGTGAACCGCCACTCCTCCTCGCGGCCGTGCGGGACCGGGAAGTCCGCCACGTCGAAGGACGGGGGCGCGCTCATGCGCGTCGCGACGGTGGACTCGGCGGCCACCGCGATCTGGCCGGCGGTGGTGCTGCCCACCGGAATTTTCTGAGCCTCAGCCATGGCTGTCGGTCTGCTCTCTTCCTACGTCAACAAATCTGGCGACTGCTTCGAACGGCGGGTCCTAACCGACCGCGCCCTCCATCTGCAGCTCGATCAGCCGGTTCAGCTCCAGCGCGTACTCCATCGGCAGTTCCTTGGCGATGGGCTCGACGAAGCCGCGCACGATCATGGCCATCGCCTCGAACTCGCTCAGACCACGGCTCATCAGGTAGAACAGCTGGTCCTCGGAGACCTTGGAGACGGTCGCCTCGTGACCCATGGACACGTCGTCCTCGCGGACGTCCACGTACGGGTACGTGTCGGAGCGCGAGATCGTGTCCACCAGCAGCGCGTCGCACAGCACGTTGGACTTGGAGCCGTGGGCGCCCTCGCCGATCTCCACCAGACCACGGTAGGAGGTACGGCCGCCACCGCGGGCGACGGACTTCGACACGATGTTGGACGAGGTGTTCGGCGCCATGTGGACCATCTTCGAGCCGGCGTCCTGGTGCTGGCCCTCACCGGCGAAGGCGATGGACAGGGTCTCGCCCTTGGCGTGCTCGCCCATCAGGTAGACGGCCGGGTACTTCATGGTGACCTTGGAGCCGATGTTGCCGTCGATCCACTCCATGGTCGCGCCCTCGTACGCCACGGCGCGCTTGGTGACCAGGTTGTAGACGTTGTTCGACCAGTTCTGGATGGTCGTGTAACGGCAGCGGGCGTTCTTCTTGACGATGATCTCGACGACCGCGGAGTGCAGCGAGTCCGACTTGTAGATCGGGGCCGTACAACCCTCGACGTAGTGCACGTAGGCACCCTCGTCGACGATGATCAGGGTCCGCTCGAACTGGCCCATGTTCTCCGTGTTGATGCGGAAGTAGGCCTGGAGCGGGATCTCGACGTGCACGCCCTTCGGCACGTAGATGAAGGAGCCGCCGGACCACACCGCGGTGTTCAGCGACGCGAACTTGTTGTCGCCGACCGGGATGACGGTCCCGAAGTACTCCTTGAACAGCTCCGGGTGCTGCTTCAGAGCGGTGTCGGTGTCGAGGAAGATGACGCCCTGCTCCTCCAGGTCCTCGCGGATCTGGTGGTAGACGACCTCGGACTCGTACTGGGCCGCGACACCGGCGACGAGGCGCTGCTTCTCCGCCTCGGGGATGCCGAGCCTGTCGTACGTGTTCTTGATGTCCTCGGGCAGGTCCTCCCAGGACTCCGCCTGCTTCTCCGTGGAGCGCACGAAGTACTTGATGTTGTCGAAGTCGATGCCCGACAGGTCCGAGCCCCAGTTCGGCATGGGCTTCTTCTCGAACAGGCGCAGGCCCTTGAGACGGAGCTTGGTCATCCACTCCGGCTCGTTCTTCTTCGCCGAGATGTCGCGGACGACGTCCTCGCTGATGCCGCGCTTGGCAGAGGCGCCGGCCGTGTCGGAGTCGGCCCAGCCGTATTCGTACTTACCCAGGCCCTCGAGTTCGGGGTGGGCAGTCTCCGTGGGGAGAGTCATGCGGGGTTCCTCCCGGCCGTGCTTGCAGATGCGGTATGGGTGGTGTGATCGGAAATCTTGGGGATGAACGTCGTGCAGACGCCGTCACCGTGCGCGATCGTCGCGAGCCGCTGGACGTGTGTGCCGAGCAGCTTGGAGAAGATCTCGGTCTCCGCCTCGCAGAGCTGAGGGAACTTCTCCGCGACGTGGGCGACGGGGCAGTGGTGCTGGCACAGCTGCTCGCCGACCGGTGCGCTGCGCGCCGTGGCAGCGTACCCGTCGGCGCTCAAGGCCTTGGCCAGGGCTTGGGTGCGCTGTTCCGGGGCGGCCGCCTCGACCGCCTCGCGGTACCCGGCGGCCTGTTCGGCGATCCTGGCGCGGGCGAAGGCGACGACGGCCTCGTCCCCGCCGAACCGCTCCTGCATGAAGCGCAGGGCGTCCGCGGCGAGCTTGTCGTACGACTGGTCGAAGGCGTCGCGCCCGCAGTCGGTGAGGGCGAAGACCTTCGCGGGACGCCCGCGCGTCCGCGCTCCGTAGACCCGCTGCTCGCGAGCCTCCACGACGTCGTCGGCGACCAGCGCGTCCAGGTGCCGGCGTACGGCCGCGTGGGTGAGCCCCAGCCGTCCGGCCAGCTCGGCGACGGTCGACGGCCCGTGGTCCAGGATCGAGCGCGCGACGCGGTTGCGCGTGGAGCGCTCACCGGTCGCCATCTCTTCCTGGGGGGTCCCCGTGGGGGTCTCCCGAGCCTCGCCGACGTTTTTCACAACGCCATTGTTGCGTAATTCATCGGGGGCAGGCAAGCCGCGTCCGGATCACCGTCCGGTGCCCTGCGTCACTTAGGCATACCTAATCTGACCTGCGCGAACGATCATCCGTCGATCAAACCGGTCGCGTCCTCGAGCCCTGTACGAGAGACTTCGCAACCATGTCCACACCCCCTCCCACCGGCCCACTTGTCACCCGGGACACCCTGGCGGCCGACCTCCGCGCACTGGGGGTCGAACCGGGCGAAACCCTTCTCGCGCACTCCTCCCTCAGCTCCCTGGGCTGGGTCTGCGGAGGCGCTGTCGCGGTGGTCCAGGGACTGCTCGACGCGCTCGGCCCGGACGGCACCCTCGTGGTCCCCACCCAGTCCGGTGACCTCTCGGACCCCTCCCACTGGGGAAACCCGCCGGTCCCCGAGGACTGGTGGGACACGATCCGGGCCACCATGCCCGCCTACGATCCCCTGCTCACCCCGACCCGAGGGGTCGGCGTGATCCCGGAGACCGTACGGACCTGGCCGGGCGCCCTGCGCAGCGCCCACCCGCAGACCTCGTTCGCCGCGCTCGGCCCGCGCGCGGCGGAGGTGACCGGGGGACACGCGCGCGACTGCCGGCTCGGCGAACGGAGCCCGCTGGCCCGCCTGGAGGCGCTCGGCGCCAGGGTGCTCCTCCTGGGCGCCGGCTACGACACGTGCACCAGCTTCCACCTCGCCGAGTACCGGATCCCGGCGCCGCTGGTGCGGGTGGGCCGCCCGGGGCCGACGGGCTGGGAGGTGGTGACCGAGGTGTCGATCGACTCGGACCGGTTCGACGAGCTGGGCCACGACTTCGAACGGGACCGCCCCGTCGTCCGCGCGAAGGTGGGCGCGGCCGAGGCCCGGCTGTTCCCGGTGGCGGACGCGGTGGCCTACGCGCAGCGGTGGCTGGCGGTGCACCGCTCGCGCGAGGACGAGATCTGAGGCCGTGGCCCGCCCGGCCCGACGGCCGCTTCTCGCCCCCGCCCGTCCGGACGCCCGTCGGCGAACCTAGACTCTGAAACCATGCGAAGCGACCCCGTGGTCCGGATCGAGGCCCTGGTGAAGCGGTACGGCACGAAGACCGCGGTGGACGGCCTCGACCTGGTGGCCGGGGCGGGCGTGACGGCCGTACTCGGCCCCAACGGCGCGGGCAAGACGACCACCGTCGAGACCTGCGAGGGCTACCGGAGGCCGGACTCGGGCACCGTCCGCGTCCTCGGCCTCGACCCGGTCGGACAGGCCCGCGACCTGCGGCCCCGGATCGGTGTGATGCTCCAGTCCGGCGGCGTCTACTCCGGCGCGCGCGCCGAGGAGATGCTCCGGCACGTCGCCAGGCTGCACGCGCGGCCGCTCGACGTGGACGCGCTCGTCGAGCGGCTGGGGCTGGGTGGTTGCGGCCGCACGACCTACCGGCGCCTGTCCGGCGGCCAGCAGCAGCGCCTCGCGCTCGCGATGGCCGTGGTCGGCCGCCCGGAGCTGGTGTTCCTCGACGAGCCGACCGCCGGGCTGGACCCACAGGCCCGCCGGGCCACCTGGGACCTGGTCCGGGACCTGCGCACCGACGGTGTCTCGGTCATTCTGACCACGCACCACATGGACGAGGCCGAGCAGCTCGCCGACGACGTCGCGATCATCGACGCCGGCAGGGTCATCGCCCAGGGCTCCCCCGAGGAGCTGTGCCGCGGCGGCGCCGAGAACACCCTCCGCTTCAGCGGCCGCCCCGGCCTCGACGTGGCCTCCCTGCTCAAGGCGCTGCCCGCCGACAGCGCGGCCGCCGAGCTGACGCCGGGCTCCTACCGGATCATCGGCAAGGTCGACCCGCAGATGCTGGCGACGGTGACCTCCTGGTGCGCCCAGCACGGGGTGATGCCGGACCGCATCTCCGTCGAGCGGCACACCCTCGAAGACGTCTTCCTCGAGTTGACCGGCAAGGAGCTGCGCTCATGATCCGGGATCGCCAGGAGCTCGGCCGGGGGCCCGGGGGTTGCCCCCCGGACGGACACAGCCTCGAGTTGACCGGCAAGGAGCTGCGCTCATGATCCGGGATCGCCAGGAGATCGGCCGGGGGCCCGGGGGTTGCCCCCCGGACGGACACAGCCCCGAGTCGACCGGCAAGGAGCCGCGCTCATGACGACCACCGGCACCTACACGCCCAAGCCGGGGGCCGCGCCCCTGCCCCGCATGATCAGGTCCCAGGCGGCGCTGGAGACGAAGATGCTCCTGCGCAACGGCGAGCAGTTGCTGCTCACCGTCGTCATCCCGACCCTGCTGCTGGTGCTGTTCAGCTCGGTGGACATCATCGACACCGGCGCCGGGAAGGCCGTCGACTTCCTGACCCCCGGCATCCTCGCGCTCGCGGTGATGTCGACGGCGTTCACCGGGCAGGCCATCGCGACGGGCTTCGAGCGCCGTTACGGCGTCCTCAAGCGGCTGGCGGTCTCCCCGCTCCCCCGCTGGGGGCTGATGACCGCGAAGACGCTGGCGGTACTGGTCACGGAGGTCCTCCAGGTCGCCCTGGTGACGGTGATCGCCCTGGCGCTGGGCTGGTCGCCGCACGGCAACCCGTTCGCCGTGCTGCTTCTGCTGGTCCTCGGCACGGCCGCCTTCTCCGGGCTCGGCCTGCTGATGGCGGGCACGCTGAGGGCGGAGGCCACGCTCGGCGCCGCCAACCTGGTGTTCCTGCTGCTGCTGGTGGGCGGCGGGGTGATCGTGCCGCTGGACAAGTTCCCGCCGGGCGTCCAGGACGTGCTCGGGCTGCTGCCGATCTCCGCGCTGTCGGACGGGCTGCGGGAGGTGCTCCGGCACGGGGCCGGGATGCCGTGGGCCGACCTGGGGATCCTCGCCGTCTGGGCGGTGGCCGCGCTGGCCGCCGCCGGTCGGTTCTTCCGCTGGGAGTGACCCCGCCGGGAGCGGCCCGGTCCGGGACCCTCGTGAAAGCGTGCACAAGCGGCCCCTTACGATGGACGGCGTGCCGAACGTGACCCGCGCCGACGCCGTAGCGGCCGCGCGCAACCCCCTCGCCTTCATCGCCGCACGCTGGACCCCCGCATCCCGGACGGTTCGGCGGGCGGCCCTCGCCGCGCTCGTGATGTCGGTGATCATCGTGGTCACCGGCGGTGCCGTGCGGCTCACCGGCTCCGGCCTCGGCTGCCCGACCTGGCCCAAGTGCACCGACGACTCGCTCACCGCGACCGGCGAGATGGGCCTGCACGGCGCCATCGAGTTCGGCAACCGCATGCTGACGTACGTCCTGTGCGCCGCGGTGGGCTGGGCGATCATCGCCGCCCGCTCGCAGAAGCCGTACCGGCGCGGTCTCACCCGGCTGGGCTGGGCCCAGTTCTGGGTGGTCATGAGCAACGCCGTGCTCGGCGGCATCGTGGTCCTGGTGGGCCTCAACCCGTACACCGTCGCGGCGCACTTCGTCGCGACGTCGGCGCTGATCGCGATCGCCGTGGTCATGTGGCAGCGCACCCGGGAGGGCGACACACCGTCCCGTCCGGTGGTCGGCAGCTCCGTGCAGCAGCTCGTCCGGATCCTGGTCGCGGCCACGGTCCTGCTGATCCTGGTCGGCACGGTGGTGACCGGCGCGGGCCCGCACGCGGGCGACTCCAGCGAGGTCGAGCGGATGCCGCTGGACTGGGAGACCGTCAGCAAGGCGCACGCGGTGCTGGCCTGGATCGTGGTGACGCTGACCTTCGCCCTGTGGTTCGTCCTCAAGGCGGTCGACTCCCCCCCGGGACCGCTGCACCGCACCCGCGACCTGTTCCTGGTCCTGCTCGCGCAGGGCGTGATCGGGTACGTCCAGTACTTCACGGATCTCCCGGAACTCCTGGTCGGTGCGCACATGCTCGGGTCGGCGCTGGTGTGGATCGCGGTGCTCCGCGTGCTGCTGGCGCTGCGCGAGCGGCCCGAGCCGGGCATCGAGGTGCCGGACCCCGCGACGGAGGCGACGGTCGGCGCCCGCGTCTGACGCCGCCGCGATCCGTCCCCGCCGTAGGTCCCCGACTCCCTGCCGTGGACCCGCGACCGGTACGGCGCGCTCCGGTCGGTGCGGGCTTCGCTCAGCCCAGCCCGTAGACCCGCCGTGCGTTGCCCGCCGCGACCAGCCCCGCCACCCGCTGGGCGTCCGGGAGCGACCACGCGTCCTCCGCCACCCAACCGCCCAGCACCCGTCCCAGGGCCTCGCGGAACAGCCGGGCGCCCACGACGTGCAGCTCGGGCAGGCCGCGGGCCCCGCTGGAGAAGAGGATCTTGCCGAAGGGGGCCAGCTCCAGGATCTCCGCGAGGACCGTCGCGGCGCGGGCACCGGTGCGGACCAGGGCGGCCCCGGAGTCTGCGTAGACGTGCGGGAAGACGCCCGCGAGGTGGGCGGCGTGCCGGTGGTAGGGGTAGCCGTGCAGCAGGACCAGGTCGGTGCCGAGGCCGGCGGTGGCGCGGACGAAGTCGGTCAGCAGGACCGGGTCGGTGCGGTCGGTGCGCAGGCCCGGCTCGCCGAGTCCGGCGTGCAGTTGCAGAGGCCGCCCGGAGGCGACGGCGATCCACAGCAGGTGCCGCAGCAGCACCGGGTCGCTCAGTTCCCCGCCGACCCTGCGACCGGCGAGCCAGCGGCCCGCCGCGCCGCGGACCTCCCCCGGTCCGGGCGGCTCGGGCGCGAGGGCGAGACCGTGGCGCACGCCGGCCACGGAGGTGAAGGCCACGGCCGTCGCCGCGGCTCCGTGCACGGCCTCGGCGAGGTTGGCGAGGAAGGACTCCACGGTGCCGGAGGTGTCGGCGACCTGTTCGGCGAGGAGTTCCAGCCGCACGATCTCGCGGGCCTCGGCGTCGCCCGCGGAGGCGATCTCGTCGGGGCCGGTGAGGTCGCCGGGCAGGCCGGTGTCGACCAGGTAGGTGGTGATGCCGCTGCCGCGCAGCAACCGTCGGCCCGCCTCCGGTACGCCGAGTTCGCGGCGCCGGGCGAGATAGCGGGCGGGCGGGCAGTGCGGTTCCAGCCCGAGCAGCGGGGGGCACCAGCGGCGTACCGCGAAGCCGGTCTGGGTGTCGAACAGGGTGGTGCCGGGCGCGGGCGGACCCTCGGTGCGGGCCAGCTGGGCCTCGAACGTGCCGAGGCCCAGTTCCGTTCTCAGGACTCCGTGGCAGTACTGGTCCACCAGGGACGGTGTTTCGATCATCCGGGACTCCCGCGGCTGGACCGTGCGCTCGGCGTACGCCTCACACGTCCTAACGGGTGAACCCGGCATCAGGTGTTGCTCAGGTGTTGCGCGGTCCGCCGACCTGGATGCCGGCCATCCGGGTCCACTCGTACGGCCCAGTCGTCACCTTGGCGGCGAACTCGCCGTCGAAGGTCTCGTGGAGGGTGATGCCGGACTTCTCGACCGCCTTGGCGGCGATCTCCACGCTGGGCGCCACGAGGTCGCCCCAGCCGCCGTCCTCGCCGACCAGCACGATCCGGGCGCCGCGCTCCCCGAGATGGGCGACCTGGCCCTCGGCGCCGCCGTGGGCCTGGGAGAAAGCGCCGATCCGCTTGGCGAGGCGGGCCGCGGTGCGCTCGGCCTTCGCGGCCCGCTTGGCGTCCGCGGTCTCGTCAACCTGCTTGGTGTCTGCCATGTCCAGGATGCTACCGACGGGTAGATCAAACGGCGACGGCCGGGGGGGGGGGGGGGTGGGGCGCCCCCCCCCCCCCCCCCGGGCCCGGGCCCCCCCCCCCCCCCCCCGGGGGGCCCCCCCCCCCCCCCCCCAACAACCCCAACAAGGTGGTTTGAACAAAAGCACCAA
>NZ_JBIAHY010000001.1:153671-243121 GCF_042870975.1 Streptomyces sp. NPDC006259
GGGGTGGCGGCCCGCGTGGGGCGGGGGGGTGGCAACCCCGGGTTGGGGTGCGCCATGGCCATGTTGGCCCCCCGGGGTTCTAACAACGGGCGGCGGGGGGGGGGGGGGGTTTGGCCCCCCCCCCCCGGCCGTCGGCCGTTCCAGAAGCCGCCTACCGCAGGAAGGGGTCCACCGCGACCGCCACGAACAGCAGCGAGACGTAGGTGATGGACCAGTGGAACAGCCGCATCTCCTTGAGCTTCCCGCCCTCGGTCTCCGCCTTCGCGCGGTTCTGGAGGGAGTGCGCCTCCCACAGCCACCAGCCGCCGGCCGCGAGGGCGACCGTGGTGTAGAACCAGCCGGTGTAGCCGAGCGGGGTCAGCAGCAGCGAGACGACGACCATCACCCAGCTGTAGATGACGATCTGCTTGGCGACCACCTTGTTGGAGGCGATGACCGGCAGCATCGGCACGCCCACGCGCGCGTAGTCCTCGCGCACCTTCATGGACAGCGGCCAGTAGTGCGGCGGCGTCCAGAAGAACATCACGAGGAAGAGGACGACCGGCGCCCACGAGAGGGAGTCGGTGACGGCGGACCAGCCGATGAGGACCGGCATGCAGCCGGCGATGCCGCCCCACACGATGTTCTGCGAGGTACGGCGCTTGAGGATCATCGTGTAGACGACGACGTAGAAGAGGAGCGCCCCGAGGGCGAGCCAGGCGGACAGCCAGTTGACGGTCAGGCCGAACAGGAGCGTCGAGGCGATCGCGAGGGTGATGCCGAAGGCGAGGCACTCGCGGGGGCTGACCATTCCGGTGACCAGCGGACGCTGCGAGGTGCGGTCCATCAGAGCGTCGATGTCGCGGTCGATGTACATGTTCAGGGCGTTGGCGCCGCCCGCGGAGAGATAGCCGCCCAGGCAGGTGAGCAGCACCAGACCGAGGTCCGGCACGCCCTGCTGGGCCAAGAACATCACCGGAACGGTGGTGATGAGCAGCAGCTCGATGATCCGCGGCTTGGTCAGCGCCACGAACGCCATGACGCGGGCCCCCACCGGCCGCCGGCTCGGGCTCCGGCTCGTCCCGATACCCCCCGCTGGACGGGATTCAACGGCCGTCACGCACACCCCTGACAGAGACATCCCAGCAAGCCTCCCCGTGTGAAGTAGGGGTAAAGGCTCGCGCGTACCACGCCACTGTAGACGTTGCCCATACCCCGGCCTTCGCGGGGGTGGGGTCGTGTTGGGAGACGTCGCTCAGCAGCCGTTTCCCGCTCGCGCCGGGGTGCGCTCATCTCTCGCACTGGGGCTCGATTGAGCAGTCAGATGAGCGGCTCCGTATTCATGTGCCGAAAGCGGCTCCGGCCGGTCGGGAGGCGGATCCCCGGACGGCCCGGCAGTCTGGAACGACTCGAAAAGACGCACGTCCTCACGGGGGTAGGCTCGACGACGGCCGGTGGTTATCCAGTCACCGGCAGCCGGTGGGCGCACGCCCGGAGCAACCGGTATTCGACATGTGGAGAGGAGCCCTGACCCAGGGTGAGCACCAAGCCGACCACCACAGACCTCGAGTGGACCGAGTGGGACCAGCGGGCCGTGGACACCGCCCGCGTCCTGGCCGCCGACGCCGTACAGAAGGTCGGCAACGGCCATCCCGGTACGGCGATGAGCCTGGCGCCTGCCGCGTACACCCTCTTCCAGAAGGTGATGCGCCACGACCCCGCCGATGCCGACTGGGTCGGCCGCGACCGCTTCGTGCTGTCCGCGGGCCACTCGTCCCTGACCCTCTACACCCAGCTGTACCTGGCCGGTTTCGGCCTGGAGCTGGACGATCTGAAGTCCTTCAGGACGTGGGGCTCCAAGACTCCCGGTCACCCGGAGTACGGGCACACCGTGGGTGTCGAGACCACCACCGGTCCGCTGGGTCAGGGTGTCGCCAACGCGGTGGGCATGGCCATGGCCGCCCGCTACGAGCGCGGTCTGTTCGACCCGGAGGCTCCGCAGGGCGAGTCCCCCTTCGACCACTTCGTCTACTGCATCGCCGGTGACGGCTGCCTCCAGGAGGGCATCTCCGCCGAGGCGTCCTCGCTGGCCGGTCACCAGAGGCTCGGCAACCTCGTGCTGCTGTGGGACGACAACCACATCTCGATCGAGGGCGACACGGAGACGGCCGTCTCCGAGGACACGGTCCGCCGCTACGAGGCGTACGGCTGGCACGTGCAGCGCGTCGCCCCGAAGCCGGACGGCGACCTCGACCCGCAGGCCCTGTACGACGCGATCGAGGCGGCGAAGCAGGTCACGGACCGGCCGTCCTTCATCGCCATGCGCTCGATCATCGCCTGGCCCGCCCCGAACGCGCAGAACACCGAGGCCGCGCACGGCTCGGCGCTCGGCGACGAGGAGGTCGCGGCCACCAAGCGCGTCCTCGGCTTCGACCCGGAGCGGTCCTTCGAGGTCTCCGACGAGGTCCTCGCCCACACCCGGGGCGCCCTGGAGCGCGGCGCCCAGGCGAAGGCCGAGTGGGAGAAGTCCTTCCAGCTGTGGCGGGACGCCAACCCGGAGCGCGCGGCCGAGTTCGACCGCATCGCCGCGGCCGAGCTGCCGGCCGGCTGGGAGGAGAAGATCCCGGTCTTCGAGACGGGCAAGGGTGTCGCCACCCGTGCCGCGTCCGGCAAGGTGCTCCAGGCCCTCGGCGCGGTCATCCCCGAGCTGTGGGGCGGCTCGGCCGACCTGGCCGGCTCCAACAACACGACGATCGACAAGACGTCGTCGTTCCTCCCGGCGGACAACCCGCTCCCGGAGGCGAGCCCGTACGGCCGCACGGTGCACTTCGGCATCCGCGAGCACTCGATGGCCGCGGAGATGAACGGCATCGCGCTGCACGGGAACACCCGTATCTACGGCGGTACCTTCCTCGTCTTCTCCGACTACATGCGCAACGCGGTGCGGCTCTCGGCCCTGATGCACCTGCCGGTGACGTACGTGTGGACGCACGACTCCATCGGTCTCGGCGAGGACGGCCCGACGCACCAGCCGGTCGAGCACCTGGCCTCGCTGCGCGCCATCCCCGGCCTGAACGTCGTCCGTCCCGCGGACGCCAACGAGACCGCGATCGCCTGGCGCGAGATCCTCAAGCGCTACACCAAGGTCTTCGGCAAGGGCGCCCCGCACGGTCTGGTCCTGACCCGTCAGGGCGTGCCGACGTACGAGCCCGGCGAAGGCGCGGCCAAGGGCGGTTACGTCCTGTTCGAGGCCTCCGGCGGAACGCCCGAGGTGATCCTCCTCGCGACCGGTTCCGAGGTGCACGTGGCCGTCGAGGCCCGTGAGCGGCTGGAGGCCGACGGGGTGCCGACGCGGGTCGTGTCGATGCCTTGCGTGGAGTGGTTCGAGGAGCAGGACCAGGGGTACCGGGAGAGCGTGCTGCCGTCCTCCGTGAAGGCCCGTGTCGCCGTCGAGGCGGGCATCGGTCTCACCTGGCACAAGTACGTGGGGGACGCCGGCCGCATCGTTTCCCTGGAGCACTTCGGTGCTTCGGCCGATGGCAAGGTCCTCTTCCGCGAGTTCGGCTTCACCGCCGAGAACGTGGCCGACAAGGCCCGGGAATCCCTCGCGGCCGCCCAGCGCTGACGCCCATACACGACACGTAGGAGATGTAATTCCATGACAGACGCACTCAAGCGCCTCTCCGAGGAGGGCGTCGCGATCTGGCTGGACGACCTGTCGCGCAAGCGGATCACGTCCGGCAACCTCGCCGAGCTGATCGACCAGCAGCACGTCGTGGGCGTCACCACCAATCCGTCGATCTTCCAGAAGGCGATCTCCCAGGGCGACGGCTACGACCAGCAGGTCTCCGACCTCGCCGCCCGCAAGGTCACCGTCGAAGAGGCCATCCGCATGATCACGACGGCGGACGTCCGTGACGCCGCCGACATCCTGCGCCCGGTCTTCGACGCCACCGGCGGCCAGGACGGCCGGGTGTCGATCGAGGTCGACCCGCGGCTCGCCCACGACACCAAGGCGACGGTCGCCGAGGCCAAGCAGCTGGCGTGGCTGGTCGACCGCCCCAACACGCTGATCAAGATCCCGGCCACGATGGGCGGCATTCCGGCGATCACCGAGGTCATCGGCCTCGGCATCAGCGTCAACGTCACGCTGATCTTCTCGCTGGAGCGCTACCGCCAGGTGATGGACGCCTACCTGGCCGGCCTGGAGCAGGCCAAGGAGCGCGGACTGGACCTGTCGAAGATCCACTCCGTGGCGTCCTTCTTCGTGTCCCGCGTGGACACCGAGATCGACAAGCGGCTCGACGCGCTCGGCACCGACGAGGCCAAGGCCGCCCGCGGCAAGGCCGGCGTCGCCAACGCCCGGCTCGCCTACCAGGCGTACGAGGAGATCTTCGCGGGCGACCGCTGGAGCGCGCTGGAGAAGGCGGGCGCCAACAAGCAGCGTCCGCTGTGGGCCTCCACCGGCGTGAAGGACCCGGCCTACCGGGACACGATGTACGTCGTCGACCTGGTGGCGCCGAACACGGTGAACACCATGCCGGAGGCGACCCTGTTCGCCACCGAGGACCACGGCGAGGTCACGGGCAACACCGTGGCCGGCACCTACGAGCAGGCCCGTGCCGACCTCGACGCGGTCGAGAAGCTCGGGATCGCCTACGACGACGTGGTGCAGCTCCTGGAAGACGAGGGCGTCGAGAAGTTCGAGGCGTCCTGGACCGACCTGCTCAAGTCGACCGAGGCGGAGCTGCAGCGCCTCGCCCCTTCGGAGGGCTGAGAATTTGTCGAGCAGCAATCCGCTGCGTGACCCCGCAGACCGACGGCTCCCGCGCATCGCGGGGCCGTCGGGTCTGGTCATCTTCGGTGTCACGGGCGATTTGTCACGTAAAAAGTTGATGCCCGCGGTGTACGACCTCGCCAACCGGGGTCTGCTGCCGCCGGGCTTCGCGCTGGTCGGGTTCGCCCGCCGCGAATGGGCCAACGAGGACTTCGCCCAGGAAGTCCATGACGCGGTGAAGGAGCACGCCCGCACCCCCTTCCGCGAGGAGGTCTGGCACCAGCTCATCCAGGGCATGCGCTTCGTCCAGGGCACCTTCGACGACGACGACGCCTTCGAGCGGCTGCGCTCGACGATCGAGGAACTCGACAAGGCACAGGGCACGGGCGGCAACTTCGCCTTCTACCTGTCGGTGCCCCCGGGCGCCTTCCCCGTGGTCATCCGGCAGCTCAAGAAGCACCGGCTGGCCGACCAGTCCAAGGGTTCGTGGCGGCGCGCGGTCATCGAAAAGCCGTTCGGCCACGACCTGAAGTCGGCCGAGGAGCTGAACGCGACGGTCGAGGAGGTCTTCGCTCCCGACCAGGTCTTCCGCATCGACCACTACCTGGGCAAGGAGACCGTCCAGAACATCCTGGCGCTGCGCTTCGCCAACACGATGTTCGAGCCCATCTGGAACCGGTCCTTCGTGGACCACGTCCAGATCACGATGGCCGAGGACATCGGCATCGGCGGCCGCGCCGGCTACTACGACGGCATCGGCGCCGCCCGTGACGTCATCCAGAACCACCTGCTCCAGCTGATGGCGCTCACCGCGATGGAGGAGCCCGCCGCCTTCGACGCGGACGCGCTCGCCGCGGAGAAGACCAAGGTGCTCGGCGCCGTCCGGCTGCCGAAGGACCTGGGCCGCGACACCGTGCGCGGTCAGTACGCGGCCGGCTGGCAGGGCGGCGAGAAGGCGGTCGGCTACCTCCAGGAGGAGGGCATCGACCCCGCGTCGAAGACCGACACCTACGCGGCCGTCAAGCTGGAGGTGGACAACCGCCGCTGGGCGGGCGTCCCCTTCTATCTGCGCACCGGCAAGCGCCTGGGCCGCCGGGTCACCGAGATCGCGGTCGTCTTCCAGCGCGCCCCGCACTCCCCCTTCGACCACACGGCGACGGAGGAGCTGGGCAAGAACGCGATCGTCATCCGCGTCCAGCCCGACGAGGGCGTCACCGTCCGCTTCGGCTCCAAGGTGCCCGGCACCTCCATGGAGATCCGGGACGTGTCGATGGACTTCGCGTACGGCGAGTCCTTCACGGAGTCCAGCCCGGAGGCGTACGAGCGCCTCATCCTCGACGTGCTGCTCGGCGACTCGAACCTCTTCCCGCGCACCGAGGAGGTCGAGCTGTCCTGGAAGATCCTCGACCCGATCGAGCAGTACTGGGACGCGAACGGCAAGCCGGCCCAGTACCAGTCCGGTACCTGGGGGCCCGTCGAGGCGGACGAGATGCTCGAGCGAGACGGACGGAGCTGGCGCCGGCCATGAAGACAGACCTCACGGACACCACGGCCAGCAAGATCAACAAGGCGCTGGTGAAGGCCCGCCGCGCCATCGGCACCCCTGCCGTGGGCATGGTGCTCACCCTGGTCATCGTCACCGACGAGGAGAACGCCTACGACGCGCTCAAGGCCGCGGGCGACGCCTCGCGCGAGCACCCCTCGCGCAAGCTCGTGGTCATCAAGCGCGTCTCCCGCTCCCCGCGCGACCGTACCCAGTCCCGTCTGGACGCCGAGGTACGGGTGGGCGCGGACGCGGGCACCGGCGAGACGGTCGTGCTGCGGCTGTACGGCGAGGTGGCCGACCACGCGCAGTCGGTGGTGCTGCCGCTGCTGCTGCCGGACGCCCCCGTCGTCGTCTGGTGGCCGGTGAACGCCCCGCTCGACCCGGCCGCCGACCCGCTCGGCGCGCTGGGCCAGCGCCGCGTCACCGACACCTACACCGCCGAGCAGCCGGTACGGGATCTGACGGCCCGCTCCCAGGCCTACACGCCCGGCGACACCGACCTGTCGTGGACCCGCATCACGCCCTGGCGCTCGATGCTGGCCGCGGCTCTCGACCAGGTCACGTGCCGGGTCGAGTCGGTCGAGGTGGAGGGCGAGGAGTTCAACCCGAGCTGCGAGCTGCTGGCGATGTGGCTCGGCGACCGGCTGGGCGTGCCCGTCCAGCGCTCGGTGTCCGGCGGACCGGGCCTCACGGCGGTCAGGCTGTCCACGGACTGCGGCCCGATCGTGCTGGACCGGGCCGACGGCTCCCTGGCCACGCTCTCCATCGACGGCCAGCCCGACCGTGCGGTGGCGCTGAAGCGCCGTGACACGGCGGAGCTGATCGCGGAGGAGCTGCGGCGGCTCGACCCCGACGACACGTACGCCTCGGCGCTGCGATTCGGTGTGGAGCGGTTGACCACCCCGGTCGGCAAGAGCGACGAGAACGGCGAGAACGACAAGAACGACAAGAACACGGAGGACGACAGGAGCGGCCGGGGCGGGCAGGGTTCTGCCGGCGCTCCGAAGGCTTCGGCCGAGGCTCCGGAAGCCGTGGCCAAAGGAGAAGCCGAGGGAGAGCCGGTCGCGGTTCCCACTCCCCTCGAAGTGGCTGCGAAAGCGCCCGCGAAGGAATCGACGGCGCAGACCCCGGTGAAGAAGGCGGCCGCGAAGTGAGTACGCCCCAGCTCGTCGTGCACCGCGACAAGGAGCTGATGGCCCAGGCCGCCGCGGCCCGTCTCATCACGAAGATCGTGGACGCGCAGGCCTCCCGGGGTCATGCGTCCGTGGTCCTCACGGGCGGCCGCAACGGCAACGGTCTGCTGGCCGCGCTGGCGGCGGCGCCCGCCCGTGACGCCGTGGACTGGGGCCGGCTCGACCTGTGGTGGGGCGACGAGCGGTTCCTGCCCGAGGGCGACCCGGACCGCAATGTCACGCAGGCCCGCGAGGCCCTGCTGGACGCCGTCCCCCTGGACCCCGAGCGCGTGCACGCCATGCCCGCGTCGGACGGTTCCTACGGCTCCGACGTGGAGGCGGCCGCGGCCGGTTACGCGGAGGAGCTGGCCCGCGCGGCCGGTTCACAGAACCACGGTTCCGTGCCCACCTTCGACGTCCTGATGCTGGGCGTCGGCCCGGACACCCACGTCGCCTCGCTCTTCCCCGAGCTGCCGGCCGTGCGGGAGACCGAGCGCACGGTGGTCGGCGTGCGCGGCGCACCCAAGCCTCCGCCGACCCGTACGACCCTCACCCTCCCGGCGATCCGGGCGGCGCGTGAGGTGTGGCTGCTGGCGGCCGGCGAGGACAAGGCGCGGGCGGCGGCGATCGCGCTGTCGGGCGCGGGCGAGATCCAGGCCCCGGCGGCGGGTGCCCGGGGCCGCTCCCGGACCCTGTGGCTGCTGGACTCGGCGGCGGCGTCGCAACTGCCGCGCTCGCTGTATCCGCCGGCTTCGCCGTGACACGCGTGGGGGCGGCGGGCCCGGAAGCCCGCCGCCCCCACGCGTGACCGCTCGCTCCGCCGCCCCCACGCGTGGGCCGCTCACCTCAACTCTCTCGTCCGCGACAGGAGTTGCCCGCCAACGGCGGTGCGGAGCCGTCGGCGAGCAGCACGACCGGCACGTCGTTCCCCACCCACGGGAACGGGAAGATGGCGAGGCCGGCCGGCCCACCGGGCCTGCCGACACCCAGGGCAGGTCGACCGGCATCGGTGCCGGCATCGACGCCGGGATCGCCCCCGGTCCGTCGCCCGTCCTGCTGCTGTTCGGCACCGCGGCGGTGCCGGGCGCGACCGCGCTCGCCGCCGGTACCGGCCGCTCGCGCCGCCCGCAGGCGCCTCGCGGACACGCTCAGCTCGGTGATCTGAGAGCGCCGGGACGGGGGCACCGGGTGGCCCCCCCGTCCCACCGCGAGCGCTCACGACCGGCCGCGCAGCTCCCGGTACGTGGCGACGAGCGCCTTCGTGGACGCGTCCAGGCCGGGGACGTCGGCGCCCTGGGTGAGGGCGGGTTCGACGCGCTTGGCGAGGACCTTGCCCAGCTCGACGCCCCACTGGTCGAAGGAGTCGATGTCCCAGACGGCGCCCTGGACGAACACCTTGTGCTCGTACAGGGCGATGAGCTGGCCGAGTACCGACGGGGTCAGTTCGGCCGCGAGGATCGTGGTCGTCGGGTGGTTGCCCTGGAAGGTGCGGGGCGCGACCTGTTCCTCGGGGACTCCTTCGGCGCGTACCTCGTCGGGGGTCTTGCCGAAGGCGAGCGCTTGCGTCTGCGCGAAGAAGTTCGCCATCAACAGGTCGTGCTGGGCCGCGAGTTCGTCGCTCAGGTCGCCGACGGGGCGGGCGAAGCCGATGAAGTCGGCCGGGATCAGCTTGGTGCCCTGGTGGATCAGCTGGTAGTAGGCGTGCTGCCCGTTGGTCCCCGGTGTGCCCCACACCACGGGCCCGGTCTGCCACTCCACGGGCCGTCCCGCACGGTCCACCGACTTGCCGTTGGACTCCATGTCGAGCTGCTGGAGATAGGCGGTGAACTTCGACAGGTAGTGGCTGTACGGCAGCACCGCGTGCGACTGGGCGTCGAAGAAGTTGCCGTACCAGATGCCCAGCAGGCCCAGCAGCAGCGGGGCGTTGGCCTCGGCGGGCGCGGTGCGGAAGTGGTCGTCGACCGTGTGGAAGCCGTCCAGCATCTCGCGGAAGCGGTCGGGGCCGATGGCGATCATCAGGGAGAGACCGATCGCCGAGTCGAAGGAGTAGCGGCCGCCGACCCAGTCCCAGAACGCGAACATGTTCTCCGGGTCGATGCCGAAGCCGGCGACCTTCTCGGCGTTCGTCGACAGGGCGACGAAGTGCTTGGCGACCGCCTTGTCCTCCCCGCCCAGGCCGTCGAGCAGCCAGCTGCGGGCGGAGGTGGCGTTGGTGATCGTCTCGATGGTGGTGAACGTCTTGGACGCCACGATGAACAGTGTCTCGGCCGGGTCGAGGTCGCGTACCGCCTCGTGCAGGTCGGCGCCGTCCACGTTCGACACGAAGCGGACGGTGAGGTCGCGGTCGGTGAACGCGCGCAGTGCCTCGTACGCCATCGCGGGGCCCAGGTCGGAGCCGCCGATGCCGATGTTGACGACGTTGCGGATGCGCCTGCCGGTGTGGCCGGTCCACTCGCCGGAACGGACGCGGCCGGCGAAATCGGCCATCCGGTCCAGCACGGCGTGCACCTGGGGCACGACGTTCTCCCCGTCGACCTCGATCACCGCCTCACGCGGAGCGCGCAGCGCGGTGTGCAGCACCGCCCGGTCCTCGGTGGTGTTGATCCTCTCGCCGCGGAACATCGCGTCCCGCAGCCCGAAGACATCGGTGGCCGCGGCCAGCTCACGCAACAGCGCGAGCGTCTCGTCGGTGATCAGATGCTTGGAGTAGTCGATCCGCAGGTCGCCGACGTGCAGTGTGTACCCGCTGCCGCGCCCCGGATCGGCGGCGAACAGCTCACGCAGCCGCACCTCGCCGAGTTCCTCACGGTGCTTGGCCAGAGCGGTCCACTCGGGCGTCTGGTTGAGCCTCGTACGGCCGTCTGCGTTCATGTCGGACCCAGCCCTCTTCTCTCACCTGTCCGTGCCGCGCGTCTTGTCCCCGTTCCCAACCTAATTGATCAGCGCATGACGTGAGCTGTCGTGGGACCGTCCCGCGGTGCGACAACAGGTACGGTCGCGCGGCCCGTGGGTCTCAGCGCGAGGCCCGAAAGGGTGAAGGGGCGAAGGGGCGGGGCGAAGGGCGGTGTGAGCGTCGCCGGGCAGCACGGACGACCCAGTCGGCGGCGGACCGCCGGGGCACGGAGCCCGGGGACGAACCCTTTGCGCGGTACGGGCGCGCGGTACATGCGCACACGGGCGCGCGGCTCAGATGCGGCCAAGTGCCCGCGGGCGACCTGGCCGTTGCTCAACTCCTAGATCTCGCCCCGGAGTTTCGCGAGCGCCTCGGCGAGGATCGCCTCACCGTCCGCGTCGCTGCGCCGCTCCCGCACATAGGCGAGGTGCGTCTTGTAGGGCTCGGTGCGCGGCGGGGCCGGGGGGTTGTCCCGGTCCTGGCCGGCCGGGAAGCCGCAGCGCGGGCAGTCCCAGGTATCGGGGACCTGCGCGTCGCTGGCGAAGCTGGGCTCCGTCTCGTGCCCGTTGGAGCACCAGAAAGAGATGCGCGCACGCGGCGCGGACTCGCCACGCTCGGCCTCGCCCATCGGCCCCGCCCCGACCCGGCTTCCACGGATCGCGTTGCCACTTGCCACGGTCGTAACTCCCTGCGTGATGGTGCCGGAAGCGAGTCGGCTTCGCTTCGCTGCGAGCGCCTCAGTCTACGTAAGGCCCAACGCGCGTCCAGTGATTGGAGCTACATCCCCCCACACGTAGACGCAAGCCCCATGATAGGCCGCGCTCAGCTGCGCGTACCGAACATGGGGCCTTACGTACGGAATGTGTGCCTGCGAGAGGCTGATCAGCTGTTCGTCTTCATCAGGATGCCGAGGACGATGATGCTCGCGAACCAGAGCAGACCGATCACGACGGTGATGCGGTCGAGGTTGCGCTCGGCGACCGAGGAGCCACCGACGGAGGACTGCATGCCGCCACCGAACATGTCGGAGAGACCGCCGCCCTTCCCCTTGTGCATCAGCACCAGCAGCATCAGCAGCAGGCTGAAGACGATCAGGGCGATCGAGAACCCCAAAACCACGGCTGGACCAACTTCCTCGGATTCGGATAACGACGGGGGCACAGCTTCTGCGCTGTGCCCCCGCAAGGGTACGACGGATCGCCGCTACCGCCTACTCACAGCCCGGTCACTGATCGCGGAAGCGCACGATCCTGACGAACTCCTCGTGGTCCAGCGAGGCACCGCCGACCAGGGCACCGTCGATGTCGGCCTGCGCCATGATCTCGGCGACGTTGCCCGACTTCACGGAGCCGCCGTACTGGATGCGGATCTTGTCGGCCACGTCCTGGGAGTACAGCTCGGCGAGCTTGCCGCGGATGGCGGCGCAGACCTCCTGGGCGTCATCGGCGCCGCAGACCTTGCCGGTGCCGATGGCCCACACCGGCTCGTAGGCGACCACGACCGTCTCGGCCTGCTCGGCCGGGACGTCCTTCAGACCGCCCTCGACCTGGCTGAGGGTGTGCGAGACGTGGTTGCCCGCCTCGCGGACGTCCAGCTCCTCGCCGACGCACAGGATCGGGGTGAGGCCGTGCTTGTAGGCGGCCTTGACCTTGGCGTTCACCTGCTCGTCGGTCTCGCCGTGGTACTGGCGGCGCTCGGAGTGGCCGATCGCGACGTAGGTGCACCGCAGCTTGGCGAGCATCGGGCCGGAGATCTCGCCGGTGTAGGCGCCGCCGTCGTGCGCGGAGATGTCCTGGGCGCCGTACTTGATCTTCAGCTTGTCGTGCTCGACCAGCGTCTGCACGGAGCGCAGGTCGGTGAAGGGCGGCAGGACGGCGACCTCTACGGCCTCGTAGTCCTTGTCGGCCAGGGCGAAGGCGAGCTTCTGGGTGTGGGCGATGGCCTCGAGGTGGTTGAGGTTCATCTTCCAGTTGCCCGCCATCAGCGGCGTACGGGTGCTCATGCGGGGTCAGTCCTCCAGTGCGGCGAGGCCGGGGAGCGTCTTGCCCTCGAGGTATTCGAGGGAGGCGCCGCCGCCGGTCGAGATGTGGCCGAATGCGTTCTCGTCGAAGCCCAGCAGGCGGACGGCCGCGGCGGAGTCGCCACCGCCGACGACCGTGAAGGCCGGGGAGTCGAGGAGTGCCTGGGCGACCGCCTTGGTCCCCTCGGCGTAGTCGGGGTGCTCGAAGACGCCCATCGGGCCGTTCCAGAAGACGGTGGCGGCGTCGGCGAGCTTCGAGGCGTACAGCTTGCGGGTCTCGGGGCCGATGTCCAGGCCCAGCTGGTCGGCGGGGATGGCGTCCGCGGCGACGGTGTGGGGGTGTCCCGGCGCCTTGGTCTTCAGGTCCGGGAACTCGGTGGCGGTCACCACGTCGACGGGGAGGACCAGCTCGACGCCGTTCTTCTGCGCCCGCTCGATGTACTCCCGGACGACCGGGATCTGGTCCTCCTGGAGGAGGGAGGCGCCGACCTCGTACCCCTTGGCCTTGAGGAAGGTGAACACCATGCCGCCGCCGATGAGGAGGCGGTCCGCCTTGCCGAGCAGCTGGTCGATGACGGCGAGCTTGTCGGAGACCTTGGAGCCGCCGAGGGCGACGACGTAGGGCCGCTTGACGTCCTCGGTGAGCTTCTTCAGGACGGCGACCTCGGTGGCGATGAGGTGGCCGGCGGCGTGCGGCAGCCGTGCCGGGAGGTCGAAGACCGAGGCGTGCTTGCGGTGGACGGCGCCGAAGCCGTCGCTCACGTACACGTCGGCGAGTTCGGCCAGCCGGTCGGCGAAGGCGCCGCGCTCGGCGTCGTCCTTGGCCGTCTCCCCCGCGTTGAAGCGCAGGTTCTCGATGACGGCGACCTGGCCGTCGGTGAGGCCCGCGACGGTGGAGCGGGCGGAGTCGCCGACCGTGTCGGTCGCGAACGCCACGTCGGTACCCAGGAGTTCACCCAGGCGGGCGGCGGCGGGGGCGAGCGAGAAGGCCGGGTCGGGGGCTCCCTTGGGGCGGCCCAGGTGCGAGGCGACCACCACCTTGGCGCCCGCGTCCGCGAGGGCCTTGACGGTCGGGAGGACGGCGCGGATGCGGCCGTCGTCGGTGATGGTGCCGCCGTCCAGCGGCACGTTGAGGTCGGCGCGGACGAAGACCCGCTTGCCGGCCACGCCTTCGGAGAGGAGTTCGTCGATCGTCTTCATGTAAAGGGCTCCCGGGAGGGCTCGTGTTGCTCCGTGATCGTAGACAGGGCCGATCTGCACGTGAGTCAGGGCCCGGACGGCGCGTCCCCGCGCCGTCCGGGCCCTGCCTTCACGTCGAGGTGCCTGCTCCGTCGATCAGAGCTGGTTGCCGACGAAGACCGTCAGGTCGACGAGGCGGTTGGAGTAGCCCCACTCGTTGTCGTACCAGCCGAGGATCTTCACCGAGTTCCCCTCCTGGACCATGGTCAGGGAGGAGTCGAAGGTGCAGGACGACGGGTCGCCGACGATGTCGGAGGAGACGATCGGGTCCTCGGTGTAGGTCAGGAAACCCTTGAGGTCGCCGTCCTCGGAGGCCTTCTTGAACGCGGCGTTGACCTCGTCCTTGGTGACCTCGCGCTGGAGAGTCACGACCAGGTCGGTGGCCGAGCCGGTCGGGACCGGGACGCGCATCGCGATGCCGTCGAGCTTGCCCTTGAGCTGCGGCAGGACCAGGGCGGTGGCCTTGGCGGCACCCGTCGTGGTCGGGATGATGTTCTCGGCGGCGGCGCGGGCGCGGCGCAGGTCCGAGTGCGGGAAGTCCAGGATGCGCTGGTCGTTGGTGTACGCGTGGACCGTCGTCATCAGACCCTTGACGATGCCGAAGTTCTCGTCGAGGACCTTGGCCATCGGCGCCACACAGTTGGTGGTGCAGGAGGCGTTGGAGATGACGTGGTGGTTGGCCGCGTCGTACTTGTCCTGGTTGACGCCCATCACGATGGTGATGTCCTCGTCCTTGGCCGGAGCCGAGATGAGGACCTTCTTGGCGCCGCCGGCGATGTGCTTCTCGGCGTCGGCCTTCTTCGTGAAGATGCCCGTCGACTCGATGACGATGTCGACGCCGAGGTCGCCCCACGGGATGTCGGCGGGGTTGCGCTCGGACAGGACCTTGATGGTGTGGCCGTCCACGGTGATCGTGTCGGCGGTGTGCGACACCTCGGCCTTCAGGCGGCCCAGGATGGTGTCGTACTTGAGCAGGTGAGCGGTTGTCGCGGTGTCACCCAGGTCGTTGACAGCCACGATCTCGATGTCAGCACCCTGCTCCAGCAGCGCGCGGAAGTAGTTACGACCGATGCGGCCAAAGCCGTTGATGCCTACGCGGATCGTCACGAACCGATCTCCTCGTTGGTACGCCGGCCACGAGGTGCCGGCGAGCTGTATTTGGGATGTCCCCGACCACCCACGACCCTACCTCTCCGAGGCCGCCGGGGTGACATCGAGTCGGCCCATACACGGCAGGGCGGTCCGTACCCACCAGTAGGGGTACGGACCGCCCGGCTCTCCAGGGCCGTTCAGCCGATTCGGTCACGCTGTGTCACGGGCGCCGGACCTCAGCGTGCCGTTCGGTGCCTGTCGTCGAGTCGTCGGCCGTCAGTCGTCAAGTGAGTCCAGAGCCTTTCCGATGAGCGCCGTGCGGTCGGCCGACGCGGCGACATGCTCCAGGCCGAAGCCCAGCAGCACCGTGTCGTCGGTGGTGACCGCCCCGTACGTCCGGAACAGCGTGCCGGTGCGCGTCCAGTCCTTCAGGACGGCCGGGCTGCCCGGGGGCGGTCCGGCGACCTGCCAGGCGCCGAGGGAGGTCTCGAACCCCTCGGTCTGGGTGGCGGTACCGCCGACGACGAGCGAAGCCTCGTCGGCGAGGACGCCGTGACCGCCGCTGCCCGGGTCGGTGACGTAACCGAGGGAGACCTCGACGGACGTGCCGGCGTAGGCGCTCAGGTCGAAGTTCACCTGCTGCCAGCCGTCGGAGGCGCCGGTGAGCGCGTTCCACGAGCCGGTGGTGCCGGTCGCGGTGCACGCGTCCGCGGTCAGGGTCAGGTAGTGGCGGAGCTGGGGGTGTTCCCCGATGTAGTACCCGGCCCCGCACTCGGCGGGTACGGCGGGGCTGGTGGCGCCGCCGGCCTCCGGCAGGGTCGTCCAGTCGTCGGACCCGACCGTGTGGATCTCGACCAGCGCGTTGTCGTAGCCCGGCTCGGTGTCCCACAGCAGTTGGGTGCGCAGGGCGGGCCGGTCGGCGGCGGTGA
Organism: Streptomyces sp. NPDC006259; assembly: GCF_042870975.1. Classification (NCBI taxonomy): domain Bacteria; kingdom Bacillati; phylum Actinomycetota; class Actinomycetes; order Kitasatosporales; family Streptomycetaceae; genus Streptomyces; species Streptomyces sp. NPDC006259. The sequence continues at coordinate 169,319 of NZ_JBIAHY010000001.1, forward strand.
CACCGGTGAGGTCGATGGTGCGGGTGAGGCGCTTGTAGGCGTCGTCGGTGTGGATGGCGGCCGCCATGGAGGTGCCCGCGTAGGGCCCGTAGGGGTTGACGGTCCCGGCGAACTGTCCCGCGCCCGCGCTCGCGAACTGCGGATACGTGGCGGCGGGCAGCTCGTCGGAGGTGACGCCGTAGGTGCCGGCCCGGTCCAGCGGGTTGCCGGGGGCGCCGACGAGCGGTCCGGTGTACCCGTCGAGCGCCGCGGAGCCGGTGAACCCGGTGGCGCCGGGGGTGGACGTACGGGAGTAGGCGCCCAGGTAGTACTGGCTGAAGTCGTTGGACGGGGTGCCGTCGCCAAGGTCGACGTTGCCGCCGGCCAGTTCGCCGGCCTCGATGAGCTTGCCGCCCTCGTTGAGGAAGGCGCGCAGTTCCAGCTGGGTCGGGTTGCCGGGGAGGCTCGCGCCCGTGTAGTGGACGACCGTGCGGAAGTGGCCCAGCACGCCGAGCGCGTCGGGCGGGCCCTGCGCGGCGACGTCCCAGACGATCGCCCGGCGCCCGTTGGCCTTCAGCGCGTCGACGTACGTCCGCGCCTGCGTGGCGGTCGTGCCCTCCTCGGCGACGACGAGGGTGTCGGCCCGCGGCCGCTCGGCGACGGTGTAGGTGAAGTGCGAGCTGGAGACCTTCCTGCCGTGGCTCGTCTCGCCGGTGAACCACACCTCGACCTTGTCGCCGGGCTCGCCGTCCCGGACCTTCGCCCGGTACTCGTCGTAGAAGAGGTCGTCCTCGCCGCCGAAGGTCTCGCCGCCCTTCCAGCGCCTGAGCGCCTGGTCGTGGGTGCGGCCGCCGTTGACGCGGTACCTGAGTTCCTTGTCGCGGATCGCCTTCCGTACGACGACGGAGACCTCCTGGTCGGCGCCGCGCGAGTACGACGTGGTGAAGGCGGCCGGAGTGAAGTCGGCGGCGCTCAGGCCGATCGAGGACTTCGGCTGGTCGGGGCGGGCGGCGCTCTCGGCGACGGACAGTGCGAAGGGGACGTTCTTCGCGAACTCCTGCTGGATCAGCTTCTCGTCGTCCGGGAAGCTGAACACCGACTGGCAGTCGGCGGCGTTCCACTGGTCGTCCGGGGAGAGGTTCGAGGCCGTCTGGCAGGTCGACATCTCGGGGGTGAACATCGCCGTGCCGTTGACGTTGGACGCGTGGCCGTCGGCCTCGCCGTTGGTGGTGTACAGCTCCGAGGAGACCTGCGGACGGTAGCCGGGGATCGCGGAGTTCTCCGGGGTGCCCGCCAGCGCCTTGTACGCGACGTCGTCGGGGCTGTCGGTGGCGACCTGCCAGCCGACGCCGTAGAGGAGGAGTTCCGCCGCGGAGTGGTAGTTGATGCCGTAGGCGAAGCCGATCCGCTTCTCGAAGGCGTCCAGCGCCTTGGTCTCGGGCTCGGAGTTCGGGCCCGCGCCGCGGTAGGTCTGGCTGGTGGCGTTGGGCGACGAACCCTCGTCGTCGTAGCCCCACTTGTAGGCGAAGTTGCGGTTGAGGTCGACGCCGTCGCCGGTGCGGATCTCGCCGTCGGCGTTGACGTCCCGCAGGTTCTTGCGCCACAGGCGGTTCGCGGCGTCCTGGAAGGTGTAGTCGTAGCCGTCGGGGTTGGCCGACAGGACGAACCACAACTCGGTCGAGTCGACCAGCTTCTTGACGCGCTTGTCGGTCCTGTAGCTGTCGAGGTAGTGGTGCATCAGCCGCCGGGTCATCTCCGGGGTGATCCACTCGCGCGCGTGCTGGTTGGACATGTACAGCACCGACGGCTTGGAGCCGTCCCCGGACTTCTTCGCGTTCTTGGTCAGTTTGAGGGCGAGGATGTCCTGGCCGCGGACCGTCTTGCCGATGGAGACGACCTTGGTGAGGCCCGGGTTGCGCTGGGCGGTGCGGAGGATCTCCTCCCGCAGGCCGCCGCTGCCGCTGTACGGCCGGAACACGCCGTCCGCGGCGGCCCGTACGCGGCTCTCGGCCTTGGCCGAAAGGGTGTGCTCGGTGAGCGGGACGCCCTGCTTCTCCAGCTTCTTCGCCTGGTCGTCGGTGAGGTACACCTCTACGGTGGCGGTGCCCTGTTCGGGCGCCTGCTCACTGAGTTCGTGGCCGTCCTGGCCGGCCGCCAGCAGCAGGGGTACCTGCTTCTTGGTGACCTCGGCGCGGAAGACCTTGACCTCGTCCGCGTCGGACTTGTCGGAGGAACGTGCGGGCTGCGCCTGGGCGATGGGTGCGATGCTCGCTCCACCGACCAGGAGCGCGCCGACAGCGAGGATCGATCTCGCTCTACGTCTCATGAACCCCCCTTGCGTGAGTTCGCCACAGCAGCGAACACAGTCAGGCTCATGACTGTTCATGATCGAGTCAAGGGTGCGTCAAAAAGGGTCGTGACGGCGTGACTTGCCGTCGGCACGGGGGTGCGGGAGGGGGGCACGCCGTACCTCCGGCGCCGGAGTGCGGTGGACATCGGCGTGCCGCCGGAACCCCGTGTCGGGCGGGCCGGGGCGGACGGCCGGACTCGGCCGGGCAGGCTCGGCCGGGCAGGCTCGGCCGGACTCGGCCAGGCTCGGGGACAACTGATCAGAGCGTGGTGGAGAGGCTGAGCCCACTCGGGGAGGGTGCCTGCCCGGAGCCCGGTGAGGTGCTCAGGCCACCCGGTTGTCGTGGCATCGGGCTACCGGGGCTACCGGGGCTACCGGGGCTACCGGGGCTACCGGGGCTACCGGGGCTACCGGGGCTACCGGGGCTACCGGGGCTACCGGCCAGCGTGGCCCGGTCCACCGGGCAGGCCGTCGGGCTGCCCACGCCGCCGGGCCACCCACGCCGTGGGGCCGTCCGTCGGCCGAACCCGCCAGACGACCGGTTCGCCAGGACCCTGGTCGACCCGGCCCGGCCAGGTGCCAAGGCCGGGACGGGCCACCGGCCGACCTAGCCCGGTCAGACACCCAGGCCGCCGGTTCGTTCAGCGGCCCGCAGGTCAGGCCCCGGCCCACCAGGTGTTTGGCCGACCGAGCCCGCCAGACGCCCGGTTCGTCAGTATGCCGACCGGCCGGGCGCAGTCAGATAGCCAGGCCGTCGGGTCACCGCCGGGTCGGGCACTCAGGCCGGCGACCCAGCGGCCGATCCGCCCGTACAGCCCCCGGGCACGAGATCGTCGGTCAACCGAAGCCGTCGAAGGCCTGGTTCGTCGGGCAGCCGGCCGATCGAGCACGGTCAGGCACTGAGGGCACCGGCCATCCGCCAACCCGCCCGATCAGACCCCGGAGCACCAAACGGCCAAGCAACCGAACCCGCCAGACGCCCGGTTCGCCAGGACGCTGGTCGACCCGGCCCGGCCAGGTGCCAAGGCCGGGACGGGCCACCGGCCGACCTAGCCCGGTCAGACACCAAGCCGGGTCAGGCCCCCGCCGACCGAGCCCGGTCCGGCGTCAGCCCACCAGGTTGTCGGCGAGTTCCTCGCTGAGATTGGCGTCGGTGCCCGGGATGCCGAGGTCCGAGGCACGCTTGTCGGCCATCGCGAGGAGCCGGCGGATCCGGCCGGCGACCGCGTCCTTGGTCAGCGGGGGGTCGGCGAGCGCGCCCAGCTCCTCCAGGGAGGCCTGCTTGTGCTCCATGCGCAGCTGGCCGGCCGCCGCGAGATGCTCGGGCACCTCGTCGCCGAGGATCTCCAGGGCACGCTGGACGCGGGCCCCGGCGGCGACGGCGGCACGGGCGGAGCGGCGCAGGTTGGCGTCGTCGAAGTTGGCGAGACGGTTCGCCGTGGCGCGCACCTCGCGGCGCATCCGGCGTTCCTCCCAGGCCAGTACGGACTCGTGGGCGCCGAGGCGGGTGAGCAGCGCGCCGATCGCGTCGCCGTCGCGGACCACGACCCGGTCGACTCCGCGCACCTCGCGGGCCTTCGCGGCGATCGACAGCCGACGGGCGGCGCCGACCAGCGCGAGCGCGGCCTCCGGACCCGGACACGTGACCTCCAGGGAGGAGGACCGGCCGGGCTCGGTGAGCGAGCCGTGCGCCAGGAAGGCCCCGCGCCAGGCCGCCTCCGCGTCACAGGTGGCGCCGGAGACCACCTGTGGGGGCAGCCCGCGGATGGGTCGTCCGCGGCCGTCCACCAGGCCGGTCTGGCGGGCCAGCTGATCGCCGCCCGCGACCACCCGTACGACGTAACGCGAGCCGCGGCGCAGTCCGCCGGGAGCCATCACGATCAGTTCCGAACTGTGGCCGAAGATCTCCAGAATGTCCCGCTTGAGCCGACGGGCCGCCATCGCCGTGTCCAGCTCCGCCTCGATCACAATGCGCCCGCTCACCAGGTGGAGGCCGCCGGCGAACCGCAGGATGGCGGAGACCTCCGCCTTTCTGCAGCAGGTCCGGGTGACGGGGAGCCGGGAGATCTCGTCCTTCACCGCTGCCGTCATCGCCATGGGCCGATCCTTCCATGCATCCGAAAAATACGGTCGTACGCGGCGGCCAACAGCTCCGGGTCGTGCCTCGGGGTCCCATCGGGCCGGGCCACCGGCGCCAGCTCGACCGCGGCCCCGAACCGTTTGGCGGCATCGGTCAGGGAGTCGCGGTCGGGCACGGCGGCCTCGTCGGCCAGCACCACGTCCAGGGCGAGTTTAGGGGCGTGTCGTCCCAAAACCTCCAAATGACGCTGCGGGGAGAAGCCCTCGGTTTCTCCCGGTTGCGGCGCGAGATTGAGGGAGAGTACCCGGCGTGCCTTCGTCTCGGTGAGCGCGTCCAGCAGTTCGGGCACCAGCAGGTGCGGGATGACCGAGGAGAACCAGGAGCCGGGGCCGAGCACCACCCAGTCCGCGTCGAGGACGGCCGCCACCGCCTCCGGGACGGCCGGCGGGTCGGGCGGCACGAGGTGCACGGACTGCACCTCGCCGGTGGTGAGCGCGACGGTCGCCTGCCCGCGCACGGTGTCGACGTCCTCGGGGCGGGTCGGATCGTGCCCCTTGACCAGCGCCTGGAGTTCCAGTGGTACGGCGGACATGGGCAGCACGCGTCCCTGTGCGCCCAGCAGCTTTCCGACCAGGTCCAGGGCCTGGACATGGTCGCCGAGCTGCTCCCACAGGGCGACGATCAGCAGATTGCCGACGGCGTGGCCGTTGATCTCGCCCTGCGACTGGAAGCGGTGCTGGATGACCCTGGCCCAGGTCTGGCCCCAGTCGTCGTCCCCGCACAGGGCGGCCAGGGCCTTGCGCAGGTCGCCGGGCGGCAGCACGCCCAGCTCGTCGCGCAGACGCCCGCTGGAACCGCCGTCGTCGGCCACGGTGACGACGCCGGTGAGGTCGCCCGTGATCCGGCGCAGTGCGGTGAGCGAGGCGGACAGCCCCATGCCGCCGCCGAGGGCGACGACCTTGGGCTGGGTGCCGCGGCGGCGCGGTTTGCCGCCGCGGGCCTCGACCGGCCGGCTCGCGCGCCCTTCCGACGCCGTTCTGCGCAGCCGGCCCAGCCGCGGAGTACGTCCTGTCATTCCCGTCCCATGTCCCGGTGCACGACCACCGTCTCCACGCCCTCGGCCGCGAGGCGCGCGGCCAGCTTCTCCGACATCGCGACCGAGCGGTGCTTGCCGCCCGTACAGCCGACCGCGATGGTCACATAGCGCTTGCCCTCCCGGCGGTAGCCCGCGGCGACCAGCTGGAGGAGTTCGGCGTACCGGTCGAGGAACTCCTTCGCCCCCGGCTGGTTGAGGACGTACGCGGAGACCTCCTCGTTCAGCCCCGTGAAGGGGCGCAGCTCCGGGACCCAGTGGGGGTTGGGCAGGAAGCGCATGTCCGCGACCAGGTCGGCGTCCACGGGCAGGCCGTACTTGAAGCCGAAGGACATGACGGTGGCCCGCAGCTCGGGCTCCTCGTCGCCGGCGAACTGGGCGTCCATCTTGGCGCGCAGCTCGTGCACGTTGAGGCTGGAGGTGTCGATCACCAGGTCGGCGTCGCCGCGCAGTTCGCGCAGCAGTTCGCGCTCGGCGGCGATGCCGTCGACGATGCGTCCGTCGCCCTGGAGGGGGTGCGGGCGGCGCACGGACTCGAAGCGGCGCACCAGGGCGTCGTCGGAGGACTCCAGGAACACGATCCGCCGGGTGACGCCCTTGGCCTCGAGGTCGGCGAGGGACTCGCGGAGGTTGTCGAAGAATCGGCGGCCGCGTACGTCGACGACGACCGCGATCCGCGCCACGTTGCCCTGGGAGCGGGCGCCCAGCTCCACCATGGTGGGGATCAGCGCGGGCGGGAGGTTGTCGACGACGAACCAGCCGAGGTCCTCCAGACATTTGGCGGCCGTCGAACGGCCGGCCCCGGACATGCCGGAGATGATCACCAGCTCGGGGATGGCCGCCTCGGGGATCCCGGGCGGCGTGACGTCGGTACTCACCTGTGCTCCGTCTTCGTGACCTGCGGTGTTCGCGGCGCCGGGGGCGTCCGCGGGGTGTTCGGCCCCGGTGGGGTCCGGGTCGTGCCGGGGATGGTGCTGCGGGCGGTCCTCGCCGGTCCGGCTGTGCCCCTGCCGGGGCGCGGCCCCGGCGGTCGCCGTGGGTGGCGGTTCCCGCTCCGGTGCGGGTCGTGCGTCGTGCTCGGTCATGTCTCCTGCCCCCGTCGGTCTTCCGGAGCTCCCGCGGCCACGGGCTCCCCGGGGGAGCCCGCCGTCGTGTCGGGCTCCTCCTCATCCATGATCTCTCCGGTCGCCGTGTTCACGGCGGGTGCGGGCGCGGCCGCACGGGCGAAGGCCGCGGCGATCGTCTCGGCCGTCTTCCGGCCTATGCCGGGTACCTCGCAGATCTGGTCGATCGTCGCGGCCCGCAGCCGCTTCATCGAACCGAAGTGCTTGATGAGCGCCTGCTTGCGCGTCTCGCCGAGACCCGGTACGTCGTCCAGCGGGCCGGCGCGGAACCGCTTGGCCCGCTTGGTCCGCTGGTAGCTGATCGCGAAGCGGTGGGCCTCGTCGCGGACCCGCTGGAGCAGATAGAGGCCCTCGCTGGTGCGGGGCAGGACGACCGGATCGTCGTCGTGCGGCAGCCAGACCTCCTCCAGGCGCTTGGCGAGGCCGCAGACGGCGATGTCGTCGATGCCCAGCTCGTCCAGCGCCCGCTTGGCCGCCGCCACCTGGGGCTGTCCGCCGTCGACGACGACGAGCTGGGGCGGGTAGGCGAACCGCCTGGGCCGGCCGTCTTCCTCGGTGAGACTGCTGGCGACCGGGCCGTCGACGGCGACGGCGCCGGCGCCGGCTCCGGCTCCGGCTCCGGCTCCGGCTCCGGCTCCGGCTCCGGCTCCGGCTCCGGCTCCGGCTCCGGCGGGAGTCTCGGCGGAGACGGCCGTGGCGTCCGTGTCGCCGTCGACCCACTCCCCCGTCCGCTCCTTGTCGGCGAGGTAGCGGCGGAAGCGACGGGTGATCACCTCGTGCATGGAGCGGACGTCGTCCTGGCCCTCGAAGCCCTTGATCTGGAAGCGGCGGTACTCGCTCTTGCGGGCCAGGCCGTCCTCGAAGACGACCATGGAGGCCACGACGTCGTCGCCCTGGAGGTGCGAGATGTCGTAGCACTCGATCCTCAGCGGGGCGCTGTCCAGGTCGAGGGCCTCGGCGATCTCCTCCAGGGCGCGCGAGCGCGTGGTGAGGTCGGAGGCTCGCTTGGTCTTGTGCAGGACGAGGCCCTGCTGGGCGTTGCGCTCCACGGTCTCCATCAGGGCCCGCTTGTCGCCGCGCTGCGGGATGCGCAGCGAGACACCGGACCCGCGGCGGGCGGTGAGCCACTCCTGGACCGGCTCCAGCGGGTCGGGCAGGGCGGGGACCAGTACCTCCTTGGGGACCGCGTCACCGGTCTCCTCGCCGTAGAGCTGCTGAAGGGCGTGTTCGACGAGGGCGCCGGTGGTGATGTCCTCGACCTTGTCGGTGACCCAGCCGCGCTGGCCGCGGACGCGCCCGCCCCGGACGTGGAAGATTTGGACGGCCGCCTCCAGCTCGTCCTCGGCGACCGCGATCAGGTCGGCGTCGGTCGCGTCGGCGAGCACGACCGCGTTCTTCTCCATGGCCTTCTTCAGGGCCCCTATGTCGTCGCGCAGGCGGGCGGCCCGCTCGTACTCCATCTCCTCGGCTGCCTCCGTCATCTGCGCCTCCAGACGGCGCAGGTACGTGCCGGTGCGGCCGGTCATGAAGTCGCAGAACTCGTCCGCCAGCTCCCAATGGTCGTCGGGCGAGATCCGGCCGACACAGGGCGCGGAGCACTTGCCGATGTAGCCGAGCAGACAGGGGCGTCCGGTGCGGGCGGCGTTCTTGAAGACGCCGGCCGAGCAGGTGCGGACCGGGAAGACCCGCAGGAGGAGGTCGACGGTGTCCCGGATCGCCCACGCGTGCGCGTACGGCCCGAAGTACCTGACGCCCTTCTTCTTGTGCCCGCGCATCACCTGCGCGCGCGGAAATTCCTCGTTCATCGTCACCGCGAGGTACGGGTAGCTCTTGTCGTCGCGGTACTTGACGTTGAACCGGGGGTCGTACTCCTTGATCCACGAGTACTCCAGCTGGAGCGCCTCGACCTCCGTGGACACCACTGTCCACTCCACGGACGCGGCCGTGGTGACCATGGTGCGGGTGCGCGGGTGGAGGCCGGCCAGGTCCTGGAAGTAGTTCGCCAGGCGTTGGCGCAGGCTTTTCGCCTTTCCGACGTAGATCACCCGGCGGTGCTCGTCGCGGAATCGGTACACCCCGGGAGAGTCGGGGATCTGTCCCGGCTTGGGGCGGTAGCTGGAGGGGTCGGCCATGTCTCACACCCTACTGGCGCGCGGTGACAGTCCGGCGGGGCTGTGGACAACGGCGCGGGGACGTCGGGGGGCGCGGACTCGGCCACGGCCGGGCCGCGTTCCGGCGGCAGCTGTTGTCGGGACCAGGTCAACACGCTTCAATGCGGGGGAACTCCGGGCGGTGAACCACGCGGCACGGACGTGAAGGCACGCCCCGCGTCACCGGGGCGGCCCGGTCACCCTCGCGAACGGTCCGACCAGCCGTCGCGAGCATTCACAGAAAGGCCCAGGCATGCCGGACGCCCCACAGCACGCGGACGCCGACGCGCTCACCGCCACGGAGACCGGCACGCGGTCCTCTTCCCACGACACCGGCGCCGGGCTGGACGCGGTGCTGCGCGGCGGCCCCTTCCACGTCGCCCTGCGCGCCGCGATCGCCGCCCGGGGGCTGCCCCTGCAGCGCGTCCAGCACCATCTGTCGCGGCACGGGGTCAAGGTGGGCGTCACGAGCCTGAGCTACTGGCAGCAGGGAGCCCGGCGCCCGCAGCGCCCGGAGTCGCTGCGGGCCGTGCGGGCCCTGGAGGAGATCCTCCAGCTGCCGGACGAGTCACTGATCCGGCTGCTCACGGAGACCGACGAGAAGGCGGCCCCGGGACAGCCGCCCGGACGGACCTACCGCTCGTTCCTGGAGGCCTCGGACGTCCTGGACAAACTGCTCGTCGAACTGGAGTGCCCGCTGGACGACGGGCTGCACACCCTCGGCCACCATGAACGGGTCCGTGTCGGGGCCTGCCGAGAGCTGCTGGAGCGCGAGTCGCAGCACATCGTGCGCGCCGACCGCGACGGCGTGGACCGATTCGTCGCCGTCCACCACGGGGACCCCGGCTGCGCCCCGGAACGCATGACCGTGCACGCCCTGGAGAACTGCCGGACCGGTCGCGTCCGCCGGCACCACGACACCGGCGTCCTGGTGGCCGAGTTCCTCTTCGACACCCGTCTGCGCGCCGGTGAGACCTTCCTCTTCGGCTACGGCGTCGAGGACGGCACCGCCGGAGTCTCCCGCGAGTACGTCCGCGGTTTCGGCGCCCCGGGCGGCCAGTACGCCCTACAGGTCCGGTTCGACGAGAACGCCGTGCCGGTGCGGTGCCACCGCTTCACGCGGCACTCCGCGGCGGCCCCGCGCGGCGGACGCGAGGAACTCGCCGTCAGCCGGCAGCACCGATCGGTGCACCTCGTGGAGGCGCGGGTGCGGTCCGGCATGGTGGGCATCGGCTGGGACTGGGAGTGAGCGGGCGGCCGGCTCACCGCTGATCCGGCGGCCGGGCGGGCGCCCGGATCAGGCGGCGGGCCCGGACACGATCTTGCCGTTCTCGGTCCTGACCGGGAGTTCGTGCAGCGGTACGGTCGCCGGTTCCCGCAGCACCTCGCCGGTCGTGGCGTCGAACTCGCTGCCGTGGCAGGGACAGACCAGAGTCGTCCCGTCGAGCTTGTTGATGGGGCAACCCGCGTGCGTGCAGATCGTGCTGTATGCCTTCAGTTCGCCGCTCGCGGACCGGCCGACCACCACGTTGTGGTCCCGGTAGAGCCTGGCTCCCCCCTTCGCGACCTCGCCGTCCGCCCCCAGTTCGACGGGCGCGGTCGGCGTGGCGGGGGCGGTGGTCCCTCCGGTCGCCGAACAGGCGGCCGAACCGAGCCCCGCGACAGGCGCGAGGGCCGCTCCCCGCAGGACGGTACGGCGGGTCGCTGACTGACTGGCGGGCATGCGGATCTCCAGGGTTCGGGTTCAAGGGTCTCGGGGGCTTCGGGGTGCATAACCTCCCGAAGACCGAGGCAGGGGGCGACCGGCGGAACGGCGGCCGTACGGCGTACGGAGGGCGGGCCGTCGCCCCGCGCACCATATCGGGAGGGATCGCACCGGGACGCGGCGGGTTGGTACGGAATGCCACAGGTTGTGGCGGGACGGTCGCGCAGGAGCGCGCGCGGGGGTTGTGCGGACGGGCGGGGTTGTGCGGACGGGCGCGTTCGCGTCAGCGCCTCCGCCCACCGTCCGGTGCGGGACCACGCCGCAGCCGGGCTTCATGCGACGCTTGGCCACCGACAGCCCGAGCGGTGCGCTCACCGAGCCACCGGAGAGAGGAACCGCCCCGTGATCGTCGTCGCCGGTGAGGCCCTGATCGACCTGGTACCGCAGGGCCGTGGCGCCCTCGCGGCTCTGCAACCGGCCCTCGGCGGCGGCCCGTACAACACGGCCGTGGCCCTCGGCCGCCTCGGCTCCCCCACCGCCTTCTGTTCCCGCGTCTCCTACGACGCCTTCGGCGAGGCGCTCCTCGGCAGGCTGCGGGACTCGGGCGTGGACGTGTCGGCGGTGCAGCGCGGCGCGGAGCCGACCACCCTCGCGGTCGCCACGCTCGACGGGGACGGCTCGGCCGCCTACTCCTTCTACGTCGAGGGCACCGCCGACCGGCTGTTCACCGCCCCGGCCGGCCTGCCCGTCGCGACCCGGGCGGTGTCCTTCGGCACCTGCTCGCTGGTCCTGGAGCCGGGGGCGAGCGCGTACGAGGAGCTGATGCGGGCCGCGGCCGGGCGGGGTCTGTTCGTCGCCATGGACCCGAACATCCGCCCCGGTCTGATCCCGGACGCCGACGCCCACCGGGCGCGCTTCAGGAGCTGGCTGCCCTCGGTGTCCCTGCTCAAGCTCTCCGAGGAGGACGCCCTGTGGCTGGGCGGCACCCCGCGCGAGTGGCTGGCCGCCGGGCCCGCCGCCGTCGTGATCACGCACGGGGGTGACGGGCTGACCGCCTTCACCCGGGACGGCTCCGTGTACCCGGTGCCCGGCGAGAAGGTCGACGTCGTGGACACCATCGGCGCCGGGGACACGGTGAACGCGGCGCTGCTGCACGCCCTTTCGGTCGGGGACGCCCTGTCGCCCGCGGCCCTCGCGGACCTGGGACACGACGGCTGGGAACGGCTGCTGCGCTTCGCGGCCCGCGCGGCGGCGATCACCTGCTCGCGGGCGGGCGCGGAACCGCCGTACGCCTCGGAACTCGGCGAGCTGTGAACGGCCGGCGCCCCGCGGGGAGTTCCCGCGGGGCGCCGTACCGCTCGTGCGGTGTCCTACTTCCCTGCCGCCTTCTTCGCGGCCGACTTGGTCGCGGCCGACTTCTTCGCGGCCGCGGCGGCCTTCTTCGTCGTCGCGCTGTCGGCGTTCGCCTTGGCGGTGGCCGTCTTCCTCGCCGTCGTCCTGGCCGCGACGGTCTTCTTCGCCGCCGTCCTGCGCGGGGCCTTGACCGGCTGCGCGTCGCTGACGCGGTCGCCGAGGACCTCGCGCAGGAACTTGCCGGTGTGGCTGGCCGGGACCCCGGCCACCTCCTCCGGCGTCCCCTCCGCCACGACGATGCCGCCGCCCGCGCCTCCCTCGGGACCCATGTCGACGACCCAGTCGGCGGTCTTGATCACGTCGAGGTTGTGCTCGATGACGATGACCGTGTTCCCCTTCTCCACGAGGCCGGAGAGGACCTTGAGGAGCTTGCTGATGTCCTCGAAGTGCAGACCCGTGGTCGGCTCGTCCAGGACGTAGACCGTGCGGCCGGTGGAGCGGCGCTGCAGCTCGCTGGCGAGCTTGACGCGCTGTGCCTCACCGCCGGACAGGGTGGTCGCGGACTGGCCGAGACGGACGTAGCCGAGACCGACGTCCTTGAGGGTGTTGAGGTGGCGGGCGATCGCGGGGACGGCCTCGAAGAACCCGGTCGCCTCCTCGATCGGCATGTTCAGGACGTCGGCGATGGACTTGCCCTTGTAGTGGACCTCCAGGGTCTCCCGGTTGTAGCGGGCGCCGTGGCAGACCTCGCACGGGACGTAGACGTCCGGGAGGAAGTTCATCTCGATCTTGATCGTGCCGTCGCCCGCGCAGTTCTCGCAGCGGCCGCCCTTGACGTTGAAGGAGAAGCGGCCGGGCATGTAGCCGCGGACCTTCGCCTCGGTGGTCTCGGCGAACAGCTTGCGGACGTGGTCGAAGACGCCGGTGTAGGTCGCCGGGTTCGACCGCGGGGTGCGGCCGATGGGCGACTGGTCGACGTGGACGACCTTGTCGACGAGGTCGTCGCCGTCCACGCGCGTGTGGCGCCCCGGCACGTTCCTCGCGCCGTTCAGTTCGCGGGCCAGGTGGGTGTACAGGATGTCGTTGACCAGGGTCGACTTCCCGGAGCCGGACACGCCCGTGACCGCGGTGAAGACGCCCAGCGGGAAGGAGACGTCGATGTCCCGCAGGTTGTTCTCGCGGGCACCCCGCACGGTGAGCTGCCGGGCCGGGTCGAGTGGGCGCCGGATGTCGGGCAGCGGGATGGCCTTCTTGCCGGACAGGTACTGCCCGGTCTGCGACTCGTCGTTGGCGAGCAGCTCCTTGAGGGAGCCGCTGTGCACGACCTTGCCGCCGTGCTCACCGGCGCCGGGGCCGATGTCGACGATCCAGTCGGCGATCTTGATGGTGTCCTCGTCGTGCTCGACGACGATGAGCGTGTTGCCCATGTCGCGCAGCCGGACGAGGGTCTCGATCAGCCGGTGGTTGTCGCGCTGGTGCAGGCCGATCGACGGCTCGTCGAGGACGTACAGCACGCCGACGAGGCCGGAGCCGATCTGGGTGGCCAGGCGGATGCGCTGGGCCTCGCCGCCGGAGAGGGTGCCGGCGGCCCGGTTGAGCGAGAGGTAGTCCAGGCCCACGTCGACCAGGAACCGCAGTCGCTCGTTGACCTCCTTCAGGACGCGTTCGGCGATCTTCTTGTCGCGCGCGTCGAGCTTCAGCTCGCCCAGGAAGTCCGCGCAGTCGCTGATCGACATCGCGGAGACCTCGGCGATGGACTTCCCCATGACCGTGACCGCGAGGACGATCGGCTTGAGGCGGGTGCCCTCACAGGTGGGGCAGGGCACCTCGCGCATGTAGCCCTCGAAGCGCTCGCGGCTGGCGTCGCTCTCGGCCTCGCTGTGCCGGCGCTTCACGAACGGAACGGCGCCTTCGAACGGCGTCGTGTACACGCGCTCGCGGCCGTACCGGTTGCGGTAGCGGACCTCGATCTGCGTCTTGTGGCCGTGCAGGAGTGCCTTCCTGGCACGCTGCGGCAGGCCCGCGAACGCGATGTCGGTGCGGAAGCCGAGGGCGTCCGCGAGGGCCCCGACCAGGCGGCCGAAGTATTCCTTGGTGTGCCCGTGGGACCAGGGGTGGATGGCCCCCTCGTCGAGGGACTTGTCCTCGTCGGGGACGATCAGTTCGGGGTCGACCTCCATGCGCGTGCCGATGCCGGAGCAGTCGGGGCAGGCGCCGAAGGGCGAGTTGAAGGAGAAGGAGCGGGGCTCCAGCTCCTCGAAGGAGAGGTCGTCGTACGCGCAGTACAGGTGCTCGGAGTACATGCGCTCGCGCTCGGGGTCGCCCTCGGGCAGGTCGACGAAGTCGAGCACGACCATGCCGCCGGACAGGCCGAGGGCGGTCTCGACGGAGTCGGTGAGCCGGCGCTTGGCGGACTCCTTCACCGTCAGGCGGTCGATGACCACCTCGATGGTGTGCTTCTCCTGCTTCTTCAGCGTGGGCGGGTTGGAGAGCTGGACGGTCTCGCCGTCCACCCGCGCGCGGCTGTAGCCCTTGGTCTGGAGGTCGGCGAAGAGGTCGACGAACTCGCCCTTGCGCTCGCGGACCAGCGGCGACAGCACCTGGAAGCGGCTGCCCTCCGGCAGCTCCAGCACCCTGTCCACGATGGCCTGGGGCGACTGGCGCGAGATGGGGCGGCCGCACTCGGGACAGTGCGGCTTGCCGATGCGCGCGAAAAGCAGCCGCAAGTAGTCGTAGACCTCGGTGATGGTGCCGACCGTGGAGCGCGGGTTGCGCGAGGTCGACTTCTGGTCGATGGAGACCGCCGGGGAGAGGCCCTCGATGAAGTCGACGTCCGGCTTGTCCATCTGGCCGAGGAACTGCCGGGCGTACGAGGAGAGGGACTCGACGTAGCGCCGCTGCCCCTCGGCGAAGATCGTATCGAAGGCCAGCGAGGACTTGCCCGACCCTGACAGGCCCGTGAAGACGATGAGCGAGTCGCGCGGCAGGTCGAGCGAGACATTCTTGAGGTTGTGCTCGCGCGCGCCACGGACGATGAGACGGTCGGCCACGCCGGTCCGCACCTTTCTTGAGAGAAGTGACAGGGGCGGGGCCCCCGTCTTTCCCAGACTAGGGGGAGCCACTGACAACGCCGGTCGGATTCACGGGTTGACAACAATCCCCTGCTCTCCAGCATGCCCGACGCCGCCACCGACCATATAGCACGTACATTCGATTCACGGGCGTGGTCCGACCACCTTCACCCGAAGGTGTGGCGAAGCTAGGGTCAGCACCATGATTGATCACGCTCATGACCTGGAGTCTGTACGTGAGGCGACGGAGCGGCTCCTCACCGCAGTCGCCGAGCTGGAGGCCGCGTCCGTGACGCAGTCGTCACGTCTGCCCGGCTGGAGCCGCGGTCACGTCCTCGCCCACCTGGCCCGCAACGCCGACGCCCTGGCGAACGTCCTCCACGGCCGTCCCATGTACGTCGACGCCACCGTGCGGGACGCCGACATCGAGCGGGACGCCCCGCGCCCCCTGGCCGTCCAGCTCGCGGACCTCCGGGACAGCGCCGCCCGCTTCCAGGAGGCCGGCGCCGCCCCCGCCGACTGGTCGCGCACGGTCGAGCTGCGCAACGGCGTCACCGACGCGGCGGCGAGGGTGCCCTTCCGGCGGAGGGCCGAGGTGGAGCTGCACCACGTGGACCTCGGAATCGGCTATGAGCTGGAGGATCTGCCGGAGGAGTTCGCCGTGCGGGAGATCGACTTCCTCGCGGAGCGGTTCGCAGGCCACCCCGACGTGCCGCCGACGCGTATCGAGGACGGCACGCGCGTGTGGCACAGCGGCCGGGAGGCGGAAGGCCCCGAGGTGACGGTCGAGGGCTCCCGCGCGGACCTCCTGGGGTGGCTCGCCGGCCGCCGCGACGGCGCCGCCCTCACCGTCCGCGGCGGCCCGCTCCCGGCCCTGCCCCCGCTATAGGCTGGCGGTCATGACGTACAGCGGAGAAGTGCGGGTCGGCGGTCCGGCGGACGTGCACGAGCTGAAGGACCTGATGATCACCAAGATCGCGGTCGGCCCGATGGACAACAACGCCTATCTGCTGCGTTGCCGGGCCACGGACGAGCAGCTGCTGATCGACGCGGCCAACGACGCGCGGGCCCTGCTCGGCACGATCGGCGACGACGGCATCGCCTCCGTCGTCACCACCCATCGCCACGGAGATCACTGGCAGGCGCTCGCCGAGGTCGTCGCGGCCACGCGCGCGCGTACGTACGCCGGCCGGCACGACGCCGAGGGCATTCCGGTGCCGACCGACGTCCTGGTCGACGACGGCGACGTCGTCCGGGTGGGAAACGTACGGCTCACCGCACGCCATCTGGTCGGACACACGCCGGGCTCGATCGCCCTCGTGTACGACGACCCGCACGGGCATCCGCACGTGTTCACGGGCGACTGCCTCTTCCCCGGTGGCGTGGGCAACACCCGCAAGGACCCCGAGGCGTTCGCCCGTCTGATCCACGACGTGGAGACGAAGATCTTCGACGTGCTCCCGGACGAGACCTGGGTCTATCCGGGCCACGGCGACGACACCACGCTGGGCGACGAGCGCCCCCACCTGCCGGAGTGGTACGCGCGCGGGTGGTGAACACCGCGCGTACCCGCCGAGGATGTGCCGACCCGGCGCGCGCACGACAGCCAGGGGGCGCGCGGTCCTGTGCGCGCCGGTGTGAAGCCGCGTACGCTCCGACGGCTCGCGGGCGCTCCCCGCGCACCCGCTGACGCGGTCGACCGGTCGCAGCCCCGCGCGGGACGACGGCTCCGGCGCGGTACGGGCCGCCGGTCTCCGTTCCCCGGCCTCGACCGGCGGCTCCGGCGGGCTTCTTCCCCCTGTGTTCACGTGACCGCAACACTGCTTCCCACCATGCGGACAGGTAGGGGCGTGACCTCGACAAACACGGCTTTCGCTGCCAGTCTCCCGCCATGCGCCCTGCCCCTCGTACCCTGCGCCGCGCCGTCGCCGGCCTCACCGTCGCCCTCCTCGCCACCGCCGTCGGCTGCGCACCGCAGCCGGAGGAGAAGGCGACCGCCTCGCCGTCCGGTACGGCCGGAGACACCTGCGCCAAGGGCAAGTTGGCCACCAGGACCTCCGGCACACTGACGATCGCCACCGACGAGCCCGCGTACGAGCCGTGGTTCAAGGGCGGCAAGCCCGCGAGCGGCGAGGGCTTCGAGTCGGCGGTGGCCTACGCCGTGGCGGAGCAGCTCGGATACGACAAGAGCGCCGTCGTCTGGCAGAGCGTGCCGTTCAACAAGGCGTTCGCGCCCGGTGTGAAGACCTTCGACTTCGACATCAACCAGGTGTCGATCAGCGACGAGCGCAAGAAGGCCGTGGACTTCTCGTCCGGCTACTACGACGTACGCCAGGCCGTCATCGCGCTGAAGGGCTCCAAGGCCGCCGGCGCGAAGAGCATCGCCGATCTCAAGGGCCTCAAGCTGGGCGCCCAGGTCGGCACCACCAGCCTCGACTACATCGACGACGTCGTGAAGCCGACCGCTGCGGCAGCCGTCTACGCCAAGAACGACCAGGCCAAGTCCGCGCTGAAGAACGGCCAGGTCGACGCCATCGTCACCGACCTGCCGACCGCCTTCTACATCACCGCCGCGGAGGTCACGGACGCCCGGATCGTCGGGCAGTTCGCGAACGAGGGCGGCACTCCCGAGCAGTTCGGGCTGGTGCTCGACAAGGGCAGCGCGCTCACCCCCTGCGTGACGAACGCCGTGGACACCCTCCGCGAGAACGGCACACTGGCGAGGATCGAGCAGCGGTGGCTCGCCGACGCCGTCGACGCCCCGGTGCTCAAGTGACGCTCGTGAAGGAGCAGTCGGGGCCGGGCGGAGCCGACGACGGCACGGAGGCCGCCGGCGACGGGTACGTGCCCTCGGAGCGGCGGCTGGAGCGCGAGCGCCACCACCGCGCGCGTGCCCGCCGCGCGACCGCGATCGCCGCGGTCTCCACCCTGGTCACCGGTGTCGTCCTCTACCTGGTCGTGGTGAGCGCGCCGGGCTGGGAACGCACCAAGGAGACGTTCTTCGACGGGCAGTACGCGCGCGAGGCGTTCCCCAAAATCCTCGAAGGGCTGTGGCTGAACGTCCGGCTGCTGCTGGTCTGCGGAGCCGCCGTGCTGGTCCTCGGCATGCTCATCGCCGTCGCCCGCACCCTGCGCGGTCCCGTCTTCTTCCCGCTGCGGGCGCTCGCGGCCGCCTACACCGACTTCTTCCGCGGTCTGCCCCTCATCATCAACCTGATGATCGTGGTACTGGGCGTGCCTGCCCTGCGCCTCCAGGGCGTGACCGTCGACCCGGTGCTGCTCGGCGGCACGGCGCTGACGCTGACGTACTCGGCCTACGTGGCCGAGGTGTTCCGCGCCGGCATCGAGTCCGTCCACCCCTCGCAGCGCGCCGCGGCCCGCTCGCTGGGCCTGAGCAACCGGCAGGCCCTGCGGTACGTCGTCCTCCCCCAGGCGGTGCGCCGTCAGGTGCCGCCGCTGCTGAACGACCTGGTGTCCCTCCAGAAGGACACCGGGCTGGTGTCGATCGGCGGCGCCATCGACGCCGTACGCGCGGCGGACATCATCGTGGGGCGCAGCCTCAACTACACGCCGTACGTCGTCGCGGGGCTGGTCTTCGTGGCGCTGACCATCCCGATGACCCGGTTCACGGACTGGGTGACGGCCCGGATGGACCGTCAGCGGGCCCAGGGAGGAACGACATGAGCGACGCGCCCGCCTCCCCCGAGGGCTCACCCGTGCTGCGGATGGAGGCCGTCCGCAAGACCTTCGGCGACTCCGTCGTCCTGCGGGACGTCGACCTCGAGGTCGCCCCGCACACGGTGACCGCGCTGATCGGCGCCTCCGGCTCCGGCAAGTCCACACTGCTGCGCTGCGCCAACCTGCTGGAGGACATCGACGACGGGGCGATCTGGCTGGACGGGGAGGAGATCACCGACCCACGGGCCGACCCGGACGCGGTACGGCGCCGTATCGGCGTGGTGTTCCAGGCGTACAACCTCTTCCCGCACATGACGGTGCTGGAGAACATCACCCTCGCTCCTCGCCGTGTGCACGGCGTCGCCCGCGCGGAGGCCGAGGAACACGCCAGGCAGCTGCTGGAGCGGCTCGGGCTGGGCGGGAAGGCGGGCGAGTACCCGGACCGGCTCAGTGGCGGCCAGCAGCAGCGTGTGGCCATCGTGCGCGCCCTCGCCGTACGTCCCCGGCTGCTGCTGCTCGACGAGATCACCGCGGCGCTCGACCCGGAGCTGGTCGGCGAGGTCCTGAACGTGGTGCGTGATCTGAAGGGTGACGGCATGACCATGGTGCTCGCCACGCACGAGATGGGGTTCGCGCGCGAGGTCGCCGACCAGGTCTGTTTCCTGGACGCCGGTGTGGTGCTGGAGCACGGCCCGCCGGCGCAGGTCTTCGGCGATCCCCGGCAGGAGCGCACGCGGCGCTTCCTGCGGCGGATCGTGGAGGCCGGACGTCTCTGACGGACGCCGACGGTAAGGGGCGCCTGCCTGGATGCCGGTGCTTACGGGTGGGGCGGCCGGTGCTGCCGGTCGTCATGCGCGGCCGGTGCTCAGGGCCGGGGCGGCCGGTCCTCAGGCGCGGCCGGTCCTCACGTGCTCGCCTGCCCGGCGCCCGCCAGGGCGGCGACCCGCTCCACGGCGAACACGTAGCCCTGCACCCCGCAGCCCGCGATGACCCCGTCGGCGCGCAGGGAGACGTACGAGTGGTGCCGGAAGGACTCCCGCCGGTGGATGTTGGAGATGTGGACCTCCAGCACCGGCAGTCCGTCGCAGGCGTTGAGCGCGTCGAGGATCGCGACCGACGTGTGCGAGTAGGCGCCGGGGTTGATCACCACGCCGCAGTGGTTCTGCCGCGCCTCGTGGATCCAGTCCACCAACTCGCCCTCGTGGTTGGACTGCCGGAAGTCGACCGTGCCACCGTGCGCGGTCGCCGCCTTCGCGCAGAGCGCCTCCACGTCGGCGAGCGTGTCGGAGCCGTAGATCTCCGGCTGGCGCTGCCCCAGGAGGTTCAGGTTGGGGCCGTTGAGAATCATGATGGGCGCGTCGGCCAGGGTGCGGGGCACGGTTTCCTCCGGTCCGTTGGGCGGGGGCGGCCCGTCGGACCGCTGCTCGGACCCGGTTTATCACGGTGAAAGAGCGGGTCGGGAAGCTCTAGCCTCGTGGCATGACCACACCGTCGTACCCTCCCAAGCCCTCGCCCGGTGACCGCATCGCCGTCCTCTCGCCGGGCGCCGGTCTCCCGGGACTCTTCCCGGTCCCCCACGAGCTGGGCCTGGAGAGGCTGCGCGAGGAGTTCGGCCTCGAGCCGGTCGAGTACCCGACGACCCGCAGGATGGGGGCCACGCCGCAGGAGCGGGCCGACGACATCCACGCGGCTTTCGCCGACCCCGGCGTCAAGGCGGTCATCGCCTCGATCGGCGGTGACGACCAGATCACCGTTCTGCCGCTGCTGGACCGGGAGTTGATCCGGGCCAACCCGAAGCCGTTCTTCGGGACCAGCGACAACACCAACCTGCTCGCCTTCCTGTACAACACGGGAATCGTCGGCTACCACGGGGCGACCGTGATGGTCCAGCTCGGGCGGCCGGTGGCCATGGACCCACTGACCGCCGACTCCCTGCGGGCGGCCCTGTTCACCTCGGGCGCCTACGAGCTGCGGCCCGCCGAGCGCTGGAACGACGTCAACCGCGACTGGGCCGACCCGGCGACCTTCGCGTCCGAACCGGAGACCCGTCCGGGCACCGGCTGGATCTGGCGCAACCCCGACCGGGTGGTCGAGGGCCGCGGCTGGGGCGGCTGCCTGGAGATCCTCGCCTGGCTCCTGATGGCCGACCGCGAGATCTCCCACGACCTGTCGGTGTACGACGGCGGCGTGCTCTTCCTGGAAACCTCGGAGGAACTGCCCAGCGGTACGGAGGTCTTCCGGATCCTGCGCAACATGGGCGAGCGCGGTCTCCTCCAGCGGTTCTCCGCCTTCCTGATGGCCCGCGCCAAGACCTGGTCCTTCGAACAGCCCAACAGCCCCGCGGACGCCGCCCGGTACGCCGCCGAGCAGCGCGAGGCCGTGGTGAGCGCGCTCGAGATCTACGCGCCCGACACCCTCGCCGTCTTCGACGTCGACTTCGGCCACACGGAGCCGCAGCTCGTGCTGCCCTACGGCGGCACGATCCGCGTGGACGGCCCGGCGCGGCGCATCACCGTCACCTACTGAGTCCCGCGCCCCGCGGACGCGACACCGTGCGCCCCCGTAACTCGCGGTCACGCTGGGTAGTTGACGCGGCATGCACGACGTACGCACCGTAAGCAGCGCGAGGGTCCCTTCCATGCCGCGGCTCGCGGCCGCCTCACTCGCCGGGACGGCCATCGAGTTCTACGACTTCTTCGTCTACGGAACCGCCGCGGCGCTCGTCCTGGGACCCTTGTTCTTCCCGACGTTCTCGCCCCTGGCGGGGACGCTGGCCGCCTTCGCGACGTTCGGGGTGGGCTTCCTGGCGCGGCCGCTGGGGTCGGTGGTCTTCGGTCACGTCGGGGACCGGCGCGGACGCCGGCCGGTCCTCGTCGTCTCCCTGCTGCTGACCGGCGCCTCGACGGTCGCCGTCGGCTGCCTGCCGACGTACGGCTCGATCGGCGTGACGGCTCCCGTACTGCTGCTCGTGCTGCGGTTCCTGCAAGGGCTGGGGCTCGGCGGGGAGTGGGGCGGCGCGGTGCTGCTGACCGCGGAGCACGCGCCCGCCGGGCGGCGCGGGCTGTGGTCGAGCTTCCCGCAGGTGGGGCCCGCGGTCGGCTTCCTGCTCGCCAACGGGCTGGTGCTGGCGCTGTCCACGACCCTGACCGCGGAGCAGTTCGCGCGGTGGGGCTGGCGGGTGCCCTTCTGGGCCGCGGGAGTGCTGGCGGCGCTCGGGCTGTGGCTGAGGTCCTCACTGCCCGAGAGCCCCCGGTTCCTGGAGATCGAGGACCCCGCGCGCGTGCCGCTCGCCGAGGTGGTCCGCTCCCACTGGCGGCTCGTCCTGCTCACCGCCGGCGGACTCGCCGTCGGGTACGCGATCTTCTACACCGTGACCACCTGGTCGCTGGCGTACGCGACGGAGCGGCTCGGGGTGAGCCGTACCGTCATCCTGACCTGCATCATGGCGGCGGTGGTCGTGAAGGGGGCGCTGACGCCGGTGGCGGCCCTGCTCGGCGACCGTTACGGGCGACGGCCGTTGTGCCTCGCCGGCTCCGCCGCCGCCGCGCTGTGGATGTTCCCCCTGGTGGTACTGCTGGGCACGGGTGAGCCGATGCCGATGTTCCTGGGGTTCCTCGGTGCCATGCTCGCTTTCGTCACGATGTTCGCCGTCGTCGCCGCGTACCTTCCGGAGCTGTACGAACCGCGGATCCGCTGCACGGGCGCCGCGGTCGGCTACAACCTCGGCGGAGTCCTCGGCGGGGCGCTCACCCCCCTCGCCGCGACGGCCCTCACCGAGCACTCCGGGCGCGTCCCGTGGGGGGTGGGCGCCTACCTCACGGGCATCGCCCTGCTCAGCCTCGGCTGCTTCGCCCTACTGCCGGAGACCCGACCGGTGCCTCCGCCGAAGGCGCGCACGGCGGAAGGAGCGGAGACGGCGGCGGGGGCAACGGCGCGGGCGGGGGCGGTGGGGACAGCCCCGAGCGACTGAGGGGGCGTCCGGGTGACGGCGGGGTGAGGCCGCAGTGGAGAGCCGCATCAGGGGCGGAGGCCGAGAGGGGACTGCCCACGGCGGTCGCGTCGAGGGGGCGTTGCGCCGGCGTCACGCGCCGGCGTCGTCGCGTCGGCGTCCTGCCGTCAGGGATTGATCGCCAGCTCCAGATAGGCCGCGAACAGCACCAGATGCACGCCGCCCTGGAGCGGCGTGGCCCTTCCCGGTACGACCGTCAGAGAGCTGACGACGACGGTCAGCGCGAGCAGCACCATGTGGGTGGGGCCCAGCCCGAGGACGAGTGGGCCTGACAGCCAGACGGAGGCCAGAGCGACCGCCGGGATGGTCAGGCCGATGCTGGCCATCGCGGAGCCGAGCGCGAGGTTGAGGCTGGTCTGCACCCGGTCGCGGCGGGCGGAGCGCAGCGCGGCGATGGTCTCGGGGAGCAGCACGAGCAGCGCGATGACCACACCGACGACGGCGTGGTGGAGGCCGGCGGCCTCCACGCCGTCCTCGATCGTGGGCGAGACCCCCTTGGCCAGTCCGACCACTCCGATCAGTGCCAGGCCGAGCAGGCTCAGGCTGATCAGTGCGGTACGGGACGAGGGCACGGCGGCGTGGTCGTTGCCCGTGATCACGTCGCCCTGCCGGGTGACCGGAAGGAAGTAGTCGCGGTGCCGGACGGTCTGGGTCGCCACGAACAGGCCGTAGAGGACCAGTGAGGACAGGGCGGCGAAGGTGAGCTGGACGCTGGAGAACTCCGGGCCCGGCTTGCTGGTGGTGAAGGTCGGCAGGACCAGGCTGAGTGTGGCCAGGGTGGCGACGGTGGCCAGGGCGGCGCCGGTGCCCTCGGGGTTGAAGACGGCCGTGCCGTGGCGCAGGGAGGCGACGAGGAGGCACAGACCGACGATGCCGTTGCATGTGATCATCACGGCGGCGAAGACCGTGTCCCTGGCGAGGGTGGAGCCCTTGTCGCCGCCGTCCACCATCAGCGTGACGATGAGCGCCACCTCGATGATCGTCACGGCGACCGCGAGCACCAGGGACCCGAACGGTTCGCCGACGCGGTGGGCCACGACCTCCGCGTGGTGCACGGCCGCCAGGACCGCTCCGGCGAGGACGACCGTGACCAGGGCCACGACGGCCGGGGCGAGGTCACGGCCCCAGGTCAGGGCCAGCAGGACGACGGCGAGCGCGGGCACGAGGGCCGTCCAGCGGGACGCGAGCGACCTGAGCCGAGCGATCATGCAGCGATCGTCGCAGAGCGGCACGGGCCGCGCATTCCGGGCTGGAAGGCCCGGGAGCGGCGCCCGGCCATCGCCGCGCGCCGCTCCCGGAAGGGGGTGTTCCTCCGCCGTGGGTGATCAGACGTCGATGCTGTCCTTCGACGCGCCCCCAGTTTGGGTCTGCTCGGCCGCCGCCAGCTTCTTGGAGGCCCGCAGGCTGGTGATCGTGGTGACGATCAGGACTGCGCAGATGACGCCGAGCGAGACCGGGATGCCGATCTCGGGGACGTGGACCCCCGACTCGTGCAGGGCGTGCAGCACCAGCTTCACGCCGATGAAGCCCAGGATGATCGACAGTCCGTAACTGAGGTGGACGAGCTTCCTCAGCAGGCCGCCGATGAGGAAGTACAGCTGCCTCAGCCCCATCAGGGCGAACGCGTTGGCCGTGAACACGATGTACGGGTCCTGCGTCAGGCCGAAGATGGCGGGGATCGAGTCGAGGGCGAAGAGCACGTCGGTGGTGCCGATCGCGAGCATGACGACCAGCATCGGCGTCATGACCCGCTTGCCGTTCTGCTCGATCCACAGCTTCGTGCCGTGGTAGCGGTCGGCCACACCGAACCTGCGCTCGGCGGCCTTGAGCAGCTTGTTCTCCTCGAACTCCTCGTCCTCCTGGTCGGCCCGGGCCTCCTGGATGAGCTTCCAGGCGGTCCAGATCAGGAAGGCGCCGAAGAGGTAGAACACCCAGGAGAAGCTGGCGAGGATCGCGGCGCCCGCGGCGATGAAGACAGCCCGCAGGACCAGGGCTATGAGCACGCCGACGAGCAGGACCCGCTGCTGGTACTGCGACGGGACGGCGAACTTCGCCATGATCAGGACGAACACGAAGAGGTTGTCGACGCTGAGCGACTTCTCGGTGATGAAGCCCGCGAAGAACTCTCCGGCGGGCTGGCCCCCGCTGAAGATGAGCAGGCCGAGCCCGAACAGGCCGGCCAGGGCGATCCAGACGACGGTCCAGATACCGGCTTCCTTGATCGACACATCATGCGGCTTGCGGCCGATGAAGAAGTCGATCGCGATGAGGGCGGCTAGGCCCACGATGGTCAGGACCCAAAGGGTCAAGGAAACATCCACTGCGCCTCCGGCAGTACGTAACGGCAGGTGATCAGCGTCGTCGCGCTGCCGGAGGTCTCTTCCACCCCGGGCCCCGGCGCACAGCATGCGCGCGGAGCCACACGGGCCGACGCCCCGGGATCAGGCCTGATCCGTATTGACGGGTACGCCGCAGCAGGTAGGGAGTACTCCCCTCCGTACGGAAAACAGTACCCAATCACCAAGGAAAGGTAAAGCAATCGGCAAAGTTAAGTTCAAATTTCCTGGTCAGAGGCTCTTTACGGTTGCTTGGTGAAGGCGTGGGAGTGATCAGCCCCGCCACTGGCGGCGAGCCTCGGCGACCTGTGCCAGGACCTGCTGGAGCACCTGGCTGCCGGGCGGCAGAAGGGCCGGCTCGTACGTCCAGGCATGCCCGACCCAGGGATCGGCGAGGTGATCGTCCGGCACCGGGGTCAGACGCATCAGCCCGCGCCACAGGGGGTCCAGCAACGGACCGTAACCGGCGGCGTCCTCGCGGTCGGCGACCATCATCAGGTGGACGCCGACGGACGGGCCCTCGTCCGCGAGGTAGCGGAGCTGGGTCACGGCACGGTCGTCGAAACCGTGCGGGAAGTCGTTGACCACCAGGAGCTGCTGGGCGGTGTCGAAGCCGGGCGGGAGCGAGTCCGCCGCCCCGCCGCGCACCGCCATCTGCACCAGGTCGACGTGCTGGGTGAGGCGGGTCAGGACGTCCGCCACACCGGCCGCGCCCACAGCGGGCGGCGCCGCCAGCACCCCGCTCCGCACCAGCGGGGCGAGCGCCTGGGCGCCCGAACCGGCCGGGTCGACGACGTGCACGGTGAACTCGTCAGCCGGATGGACCGCGAGCAGCCGCGCCGTGTGCGCCACCGCCGTGTCCAGCGCGAGACGGCGCAGCTCGTGGGAGTCGAGGAACGAACCGTCCGGCGACCCCGTCCGCCCGCTGTCGACCCACAGCCCGCGCTCGAGCGGGAGGCGGATGAGCATGGGGACGCGCAGCCGGTCGCTCTCCGGCAGGTGGAGGTCGCCCAGGCGCAGGGCCATGGGCATTTCCATCGGGACGCGGTAGGCGTGCCAGGCGGGATTGTCCCAGCGTGCGAAGGCGGGGGGCAGCGCCGGCTCGACCACGTCAGCCTCGGCGGCGAGCTGGGCGAGGTCCCGGTCCAGCACCTGCCGGGCCTGGTCGACGAGCTGGGCGTGCTTGGCGCGAGCGGCCTCGCGGGCGGCGTCGCCCTGGCCGCCGATGCGACTGCGCGGGTCGGACAGGACCTCGTCGAGTTCCCTCTCCATGCGCGTGTCGGCGAAGTCGACGGCGCTGCGGTACGCGGCCGTGCTGCGGGCCAGGTCCTCGAACATGCCCCAGACCTGGTTGTACAGCCGCTCCTCCATGGACCAGCCGGTGGCGTCGCCGGCGACCGGCTGCGCGGGCCTGCCGGGCTCGGCCGCGGGCGCGGGGGGCGGGGGCGGCGGGGCCGTGTTCCGGCGGCGCGGGTGGCTGTAGTCGACGGGGCCGCCGGTGCCGGCCGCCGTGGGGGTGCCCGGCTGGGTGGTCACCGAGGGGTCCCCGGGCCCTGACGGGTACCCGGCCACGGCATCCGCGGGTTCCCTCGGGCCCTGGACGCCCTGCGCACCGTCGTACGGGCCGGATCCACCCTGGGTGGTGCCCTGCCCGCCGTGAGGAACTCCGCCCTGGTCGGGACCGAGGGTGGAGGCGGCCGCCTGCCGGGCGCGGTCCCCGTCGGCCGTACGCGGCGGCGGGGCCGGGACCGAGCGGGCCAGCCCCCGGGCCACGGCCTCGTTGATGCCGGACGCGAGCTGCTGGGCCCGTGCCAGGCCCTGGTCGGCGAGGAGGGCGCCGAGGCCGCCCGCGTACCCCTGGCCGACCGCGCGGACCTTCCAGGCGCCCTGGCGCCGGTACAGCTCCAGGGCGACGACGGCCGACTCGGGGCCGAGGCCGGTGAGGCTGAAGCCGGCCACCTCGGAGCCGTCGAGGCCGGTGACGGCGACGAAGGGCGCCGCGAGGGAACCGAAGTCGACCGGTTGGCCCGCCCCGGTGGGCAGGGCGAGCAGGACGCTGACTCGGTGCACGCTCTCCGCGACGGCGTCCAGGTCCACCGCGAGGCGATGGTCGGCGGCCGCCTGCCGGGAGACCTCCAGGCCAGGCAGGGTGGGTGCGCCCGGGTGGGCGACCCACTCCACCCCCTGGATCCTGCCGCTCTCGTCGCCGAGTGTGGCCGCCACCACGACCGGGGTGCCGGCCGAGACCCTGATCTCGAGGCGGACTTCGGAGAGCGGGTGGTTCTGGCCCCGCACCAGCTCGACCGTCATCGCCTGTGGTCCCCCTGCGTCGCGTGTCGTGTTGTCGTGTGCCGCTCGGCCCGGCCCGGTTACAGCGCGGGCAGGATCGCCGGCATCAGGTCCTGGAAGGTGCGGCCGTTGGCCGGGGTGCCGAGGGCGGTCATGTTCCAGCCGGCGCCCACCCGGTGCACCTTGGCCATGATCTGGGCCGTGTAGGCGCCGCCGCCCGCGAGCGTGTAGCGCGCCAGCTCCTGGCCGTTGGTCTCGTCGACCAGGCGGCAGAACGCGTTCTGCACCTCCTGGAAGGTCTGACCGGTGAAGGAGTTCACCGTGAAGACGATCTGGTCGATGTGGACCGGCACACGGGACAGGTCGACGAGGACCGCCTCGTCGTCACCGCCCTGGCCGACGCCGCCGACCAGGTTGTCACCGGTGTGACGGACGGAGCCGTCGTCGCTCACCAGGTGGCGGAAGAAGACGACGTCGACCGGCTGCTTGTCCGCGAAGAGGACCGCGGAGGCATCGAGGTCGATCTCCCGGGTGCGGGAGCCGAACAGGCCGCGCCGGGGGGCAGCCTGCCAGCCGAGACCCATGCGCACCGCGGTCAGGCTGCCTCCGTCGGTCTTCTGCAGACTGATGGCCTGACCCTTGGTCATGTTCACGGTCACGCGCTGATTCCCCTCTCGGACTGTCCCCTGTTGCCGCGGTCCCCGCGGTTGTCGAAAACCCTACGCAAGGGCACCGACAGTGCCGTACCCGGGAGCGCACTTTGTGTCGTTCTTGCAACACAGCGCGTGGGACGACCGGCTCGCGCGCTCCGTCAGGCCAGACCCGCCTCCTTCATCTGACGCAGTTCCTTCTTCATCTCGGAGACCTCGTCGCGCAGTCGGGCCGCGACCTCGAACTGGAGGTCCGCCGCGGCCGCCCGCATCCGCGCCGTCATCTCCTCGATCTGCTCGGCGAGTTCGGCCGCCGGGCGGTCGGTCGGGACCGTCGCGTCGGCCTTCCCCTTCGCGGACCTGGTCGTTTTCGCGCCCTTGGCCGCCTTGCCGCCGAGAGAGGGCACCGGCGCCTTGGTGCCTCCGCCGTCCTTCTTCGCCCGGTATCCAGAACCCAGCAGCTGCTCGGTGTCGACCTCTTCGCGCGCGATCTGCGCGACGATGTCGTTGATCTTCTTGCGGAGCGGCTGCGGGTCGATGCCCCGCTCCGTGTTGTAGGCGATCTGCTTCTCCCGGCGGCGGTTGGTCTCCTCGATGGCCCGCTCCATGCCCGGGGTGATCTTGTCCGCGTACATGTGGACCTGGCCGGAGACATTGCGCGCGGCGCGGCCGATGGTCTGGATCAGCGAGGTGCCGGAGCGCAGGAAGCCCTCCTTGTCGGCGTCGAGGATCGCCACCAGGGACACCTCCGGCAGGTCGAGGCCCTCCCGCAGGAGGTTGATGCCGACCAGCACGTCGAACTCGCCGGCCCTCAGTTCGCGCAGCAGCTCGATGCGGCGCAGGGTGTCGACGTCGCTGTGCAGATAGCGCACCTGGATGCCGAGTTCCAGGAAGTAGTCGGTGAGGTCCTCGGACATCTTCTTGGTGAGGGTGGTGACCAGGACGCGCTCGTCCTTCTCGACGCGCGTGCGGATCTCGTGCACCAGGTCGTCGATCTGGCCCTCGGTGGGCTTGACGACGATCTCGGGGTCGATGAGGCCGGTGGGACGGATGATCTGCTCGACGACGCCGTCTCCGCGCGAGAGTTCGTACTTGCCGGGCGTCGCCGACAGGTAGACGGTCTGCCCGATGCGCTCCTGGAACTCCTCCCACTTCAGCGGACGGTTGTCCAGGGCGGAGGGCAGCCGGAAGCCGTGGTCGACGAGGGTGCGCTTGCGGGAGGCGTCGCCCTCGTACATGGCGCCGATCTGCGGGACGGTGACATGCGACTCGTCGATGACGAGCAGGAAGTCGTCGGGGAAGTAGTCGAGCAGGGTGTTCGGCGGGGAGCCGGGCAGGCGGCCGTCGAAGTGCATCGAGTAGTTCTCCACGCCCGAGCAGCTGCCGATCTGGCGGAGCATCTCGAGGTCGTACGTGGTGCGCATGCGCAGGCGCTGTGCCTCGAGAAGTCTGCCCTGCTTCTCGAGTTCGGCGAGGCGCTCGCCCAGCTCCTTCTCGATGTCGTTGACCGCGCGCTCCAGGCGCTCAGGGCCGGCGACGTAGTGGGTGGCGGGGAAGACGTACAGTTGTTCGTCGTCGCTGATGATCTCGCCGGTGAGCGGGTGGAGGGTCGACAGGGCCTCGATCTCGTCGCCGAACATCTCGATGCGGACGGCGAGTTCCTCGTAGACGGGGAAGATCTCGATGGTGTCGCCGCGGACGCGGAAGGTGCCGCGGGTGAAGGCCGTGTCGTTGCGCGTGTACTGGATGTCCACGAAGCGGCGCAGCAGCTGGTCGCGGTCGATCTCCTCGCCCACCTTGAGCGTGACCATGCGGTCCACGTACTCCTGCGGGGTACCGAGGCCGTAGATGCAGGAGACCGAGGCGACCACGATGACGTCGCGGCGGGTCAGCAGCGAGTTGGTCGCGGAGTGGCGCAGGCGCTCGACCTCCTCGTTGATCGAGGAGTCCTTCTCGATGTAGGTGTCCGACTGCGGGACGTACGCCTCGGGCTGGTAGTAGTCGTAGTACGAGACGAAGTACTCGACCGCGTTGTTCGGCAGAAGCTCGCGGAACTCGTTGGCCAGCTGGGCGGCCAGCGTCTTGTTCGGCGCCATCACGAGCGTGGGGCGCTGGAGCTTCTCGATCATCCACGCGGTGGTGGCGGACTTGCCGGTGCCGGTCGCACCCAGGAGGACGACGTCCTTCTCACCGGCCTCGACGCGCTTGGCCAGCTCGGCGATGGCCGCCGGCTGGTCACCGCTGGGCTGGTAGGGGCTGACGACCTCGAAAGGCGCCACCGTACGTTCGATGTGGGAAACGGGCCGCATGCCATCCACCGTACGACCCGCCACTGACAATGCGGTCCGATCAGCGGTTCTGCGGCGTCCGGCTCTCATGGAGGACCACCTTGCGGCGGGTGCGGAGCCTGGCCGCGCCGCCCGGTCGGGCGGGGTGCGGGTGGGCCGGGACGCCGGGCTTGCGCCGGGCGGGGGTCCGGTCCGGCTTGCCCATGACCATGAGCGGGTCGAACACCATCACGACGCCGGCGAGGCTGAGGAAGGCGAGCGGGCCGATCAGCATGGGCGCGACGAGACCCGCGGGCGAGTCGCCGGCGGACGGCGAGCCCGTGGTGTGCAGATGGACGCTGAGGGCGGCCATGCCCGTGTAGTGCATGCCGGTGACGGCCAGTCCCATGACGAGACTGGCGCCCACGCTCCACAGGAAGCCCCTGACCTGCCCGGCGGCCCACAGCGCGGCGGTGGCGGCGGCCATCGCGATGGCCACGGAGACGCTGACGGTGAGGGTGTTGTACTCGAACTTGCCGTCGAAGCGCATGCCGGCCATGCCCAGGTAGTGCATCGACGCGATGCCGAGACCGGTGATGGTGCCTCCGGTGAACAGCGCGGTGCCGGTCGCTCCCTGGTAGCCGACGATGAAGATGCCGAGGCCCACCATGACGACGGCGACGCCGAGGCTGGCGTAGGTCATGGGCTTGTCGTAGTGGATCGGGGCGCCCGCCACGGTGAAGCCCATCATGGCGACGAAGTGCATGGTCCAGATGCCGGAGCCGATCGCGGCCGCGCCGAGGGCGAGCCATCCGGGGCGCCAGGAGTGGGCGACCAGCAGTGCTCTGGTGGTGCAGCGCAGGCCGAGGGCACCGCCGAGGCAGGCCATGAGGTAGGCCACCAGCGGTGTGACGAGTCCGTAGCTGAATCCGTCGACCGTGCCGTGCATGCGCGGTTGCCCTTCCGCCCTGTTGCTGGAATGCCTGGAGCGCGCCCCGTACCCAGGACCGCGCGAGCGGTCAGGGTTGACGCGAAGCAGTATGACCGCCACCGGAATGGTCGAACGATTATCCGGCAAAGAAACACGGTCTTGCCTCAATGTGCGGCATCGGTGAGCGGTGCCGCACGTCAACCTTCGTCGTGTGATCCTCCGGCACGCGCCCGCCGATGACGCTGTGCTGTCAGAGTGGTGCTGTAAGTCACCGGCTGATGCGAGGAGTACGCATGCACGCGCGCGCAGTCGCCGCGACGACCACCGCTCTGGTGGGAGTCGTCGCGCTCCTGCTCCCCGTCCACGACGCCCGGGCGGGCATCGTCGGCAAGCCCTCGGTGATCGCCCACCGGGGCGCTTCCGCGCAGGCGCCCGAGAACACCCTGGCGGCCGTCGACGCGGCCGCGGACCTGGGCGTTCGCTGGGTGGAGAACGACGTCCAGCGCACCAAGGACGGCGAACTCGTGGTGATCCACGACGACGGTCTGGACCGGACCACCGACGTCGAGGAGGTCTTTCCCGGGCGGGCGCCGTGGAAGGTGAAGGACTTCACGGCGGCAGAGATCGCGCGACTCGACGCGGGCAGCTGGTTCGGCCCCGCGTACGCGGGCGCGCGCGTACCGACGCTTCCGGAGTACCTCCGCCGTGTCGAGTATCACGACCAGAAACTGCTGCTGGAGCTGAAGAACCCGGAGTCGTATCCGGGGATCGAACGGGACACCCTCGAGGTGCTCGCCGACGAGGGGTGGCTGGACCGGGAGCATCTCGCCGGCCGGCTGGTCGTGCAGAGCTTCAGCGCCGGCAGTCTGCGGACCGTCCACGACCTGGAGCCGTCGGTCACGACCGGCCTCCTGGGCAAGCCGCCGGTACGGGATCTCTCCGGGTACGCGACGTTCACCGACCTGATCAATCCCTCGTACGTGTCCCTCTCCCCGGAGTACGTCTCCGCCGTGCACGCGGTCGAAGGGCCGCACGGTGCCCTGTTGAAGGTCTTCGTCTGGACCGTGGACGACGCGGCGGCGGCCAGGACGATGGCCGACTACGGCGTCGACGGCATCATCACCGACAAGCCGGACGTGGTGGCGCGAGCGCTGTACTGGGACTGATCCCGCGTCGTGCCCGCCGTCGGGCCGGGGCGTTGTCAGTGGCAGGTCGTACGGTGGGCGCATGGACAGCCATGGGCAGTACGAGCAGCAGGTCGTGTGGGCCGTCGTCGGCACCGGCATCGGCCCGCTGCTGCTCGCCGCGACCCGTGAGGGCCTGGTCAATGTCGTGTTCCACGCCGACGAAGCGGTGCGGGAGAGGGCGCTCGACCGCCTCGCGGACCGGCTGGGCGCCGAGCCGGTCGAGTCACCCGGATCACCGTTGCTGTCCGAGGCGATACACCAGGTCGGCGACTACTTCGCCGGCGAGCGGCGCGACTTCGAGCTGCCCCTGGACTGGTCGTTGATAACCGGTTTCAACCGGCAGGTCCTTCGCGAGCTGACCACCGTCCCGTACGGCGCGGTCGTCGGCTACGGCGATCTCGCCAAGCGTGTGGGCCAGCCCGGTGCGGCGCAGGCGGTCGGGGCGGCGATGGGCTCCAATCCGCTGCCGGTCGTCGTGCCCTGTCACCGAGTGGTGGAGAGCGACGGCGGGATCGGCGGTTTCGGCGGCGGCCTGGAGGCCAAGCGCAGGCTGCTCGCTCTGGAGGGCGTCCTGCCGGAGCCGCTGTTCTGAGCGGCTGAACGGGCATCTGGGCAGGCGGCACGCCAGGGGGGAGACTGCGCCGGTGACCACCCACCACAGGCCTCGGCACGACCGGGTCCATGCCACCCGCACCCCGTGTGCCTCCAGCCGTGGCGCCGCGCTCCACGCGGGCCGCCGCCCGGCCCGGTGTACGCCGTGACCGCCGTCGAGCGATCCCCCGTCGCGCCCGTCACCGCGGCCGGCCTGCCCGCCCTCCGCCGCCGTACGACGGCCGTGCTGGTCGTCGGCCAGATCCTCGGCGGGCTCGGTGTCTCGACGGGCCTCGCGCTGGGCACGGTGCTGGCGCAGCGGGTCAGCGGCACCGAGGCGCTGGCCGGTCTCGCCCCGACCGCGACCGTCGCCGGCACGGCCGTGCTGTCGATGCCGATGGCCGCGCTGATGTCGGCCCGGGGGCGCCGGCCTGGTCTGGTGCTGGGCTACCTGGTGGGCGCGCTGGGTGCCGTCGTCGTGGTGGTGGCCGCGCGCATGGGGAACTTCCCGCTGCTGTTGGGCGGTATGGCCGCGTTCGGCGGGGCATCGTCGGCGAACCTGCAGGCCCGGTTCGCGGCGGCCGATCTGGCCGAACCGCAGCGGCGGGCGCGGGCCATCTCCCTGGTCGTGTGGGCGACCACGGTCGGCGCGGTGCTGGGCCCCAACATCGCGGCTCCCGCCGGCCGTAGCGTCTCCGGGCTCGGGATACCGGAGGCGGCGGGGCCGTTCCTGTGGGCGGCCGGCACGTTCCTGATATCGGGGGTCGTGGTGGCCGTACTGCTGCGCCCGGACCCGCTGCTGACGGCTCGGGCCCTCGCGCCGGAGGACGAGCGGTCCGCCGAGGCGCGTTCACTGCGCGCCGGGCTGGCCGCGGTCGCCGCCTCGCCCCACGCGCGGCTCGCGCTCGTGACGGTGGCCGTGTCGCACACGGCGATGGTCTCGGTGATGTCGATGACCCCGGTCGACCTCGCCCGTCACGGGGCGGGCATCGATCTGATCGGGCTGGTCATCAGCGGGCACATCGCGGGCATGTACGCGTTCTCGCCCTTGATGGGGAGGCTGGCGGACCGGGTGGGGCGGCTGTCCGTGACGGGGCTCGCGGCGGGGCTGCTGGCCTGCGGGATGTTCCTGGCGGGGACGGCGGGCGACAGCCATGGGCAGACCGCCGCCGGCCTCTTCGTGCTGGGCCTCGGCTGGTCGGCCGGGCTGGTGTCGGGTTCGGCCCTGCTGACGGACGCCGTGCCGCAGGCCGCCCGGGCCGCCGCCCAGGGCCTGTCCGACCTCACGATGAACACCTCGGCGGGCCTCGGCGGGGCGGTCGCCGGGCTGGTGGTCGCCAAGGCGGGCTACGCATGGCTGAACGCCGCCGCGGCATGCCTGCTCCTGCCCCTGGCGGCGTTGGTCCTGTTCACGGGGGCCAGGGCACGACGGGTTCGGCCGACGGGGCACGGCGAGGCGGCGCCGGCCCACCGGTGCCCACGTCAGTCGTAGTGCCTGATCTCGACGATGTTGCCGTCCGGGTCGCGGAAGTAGCAGCTGCGGGTGGCCTCGCCACGGGCGCCGAAGGAGCCGTACGAGACGTCCGAGACGGGGACGGCGTGCTCGGCCAGGCGGGTGCGCAGGGCGTCGAAGGCGGTCCGGGACAGGGCGAGGCAGATGTGGTTCACGGGGTGTCCGGCGCTGTCGGCCGCCCCGGGGAGCATCGTCATGCCCTTCACCATGGTCAGCGGCATGAGGTCGAGGAGGGTCCCGTCGTCGACCCGGACGGAGGGGAAGGGCTCCTCGCCCGCGGCGAAAGCGGCGAGCCGGACGGGCGCCAGGCCGACGACGTTCTCGTAGAAGTCGGCCGCGGCGAGCGGGTCGCGCGCCCACAGGACGACGTGGTCGAGGCGAGGCGGGATGTCGGTCATGCCGTCAAGGCTGGTGTCGTCCCCCACAGGGCGCAAGGGTTTGGCCCGGCGTGCCGCCCGCCAGAGATGAGGGAGGACCGACGGACAGGAGGCGGGCGCGTGGTGCTGGTGGTGTCGGAGGAGGTACGGGAGGCGATCGAGGCGCGTCGACCGGTGGTGGCACTGGAGTCGACGATCATCGCCCACGGCCTGCCACGCCCGCGCAACCTGCGGGTGGCGCGGGAGCTGGAGGCGGTGGTGCGCGAGGAGGGCGCCGTACCGGCGACGGTCGCCGTGCTGGACGGGCGCCCCCGTGTCGGCCTCGACGAGGAGCAGTTGGAGCGGGTCGCCCATGAGGACGGGATCCGCAAGCTGGGCCATCGTGACCTGCCGCTCGCGGTCGCCTCGAGGGCGAGCGGGGCGACGACGGTGTCGGCGACCGCGCTGCTCGCGGCGCTGGCCGGGGTGCGGGTGTTCGCGACGGGCGGGCTCGGTGGGGTGCACCGGGAGTGGACGGTCACCCAGGACGAGTCGGCCGATCTGGGTCTGCTGGCGCGTACCCGGATCACGGTGGTGTGCGCGGGGGTGAAGTCGATCCTGGACGTGCCGGCGACGCTTCAGCGGTTGGAGACGCTGGGTGTCGCCGTCGCCGGGTACCGCACGGGACGCTTCCCCGGCTTCTACCTGTCCGACTCCGGGCATCCGGTGGACTGGACTCTGGAGAGTCCCGGTCAGGTGGCGGACGTGATGCGGGCTCAGGACTCGCTGGGGGTACCGGAGTCGGCGCTGATCGTCGCGAACCCGGTTCCGATGGAGGATCAGTTGGATCCGGCGCTGCACGCGCGTGTGCTCGCGGAGGCGCTGGACGCCTGTGCGGCGGAGAAGGTCACGGGCCAGGCCGTCACGCCGTTCCTCCTCGACCACCTGGTCCGCCACACGGACGGTGCCTCACTGAGCGCCAACCTGGCGGCGGTGCGCGGCAACGTCCGGCTGGCGGCGCGGATCGCCTCGGCGTGGACCGGGGAGTGACGGGCGAGGCGAGCAAGGTGAAGCACGGCTCCGACGGCTCCGGGACAGGGACGGCTACGGATCCGGCTCCGGCGTCGGTCCTCGGGCGGCGACGGCGGCAGGGCGGGGCGCTGCTGGTCGTCGGGGATGTCGTCACGGACGTCGTCGCGCGCCACCGGGGGCCGCTGGCCTCGGGGACGGACACGGCCGCGGTGGTCCGGACCCTGCCGGGCGGTGCGGGCGCCAACGTGGCGTGCTGGGCGGCGCACCGGGGCTGTGCCGACGTACGGCTGCTCGGTCGGGTGGGTGCGGAGGCGGCGGCCTGGCACGGACGGGAGCTGGCGGCCTCCGGCGTACGGCCCCTGCTCGTGGTGGATCCCGAGGCGCCGACCGGGACGGTGATCTGTCTGGTCGACACGGAGGCCGCGGCCGAGCGGACGTTCCTCACCGACAGCGGCGCCTCGCTGCGGCTCGACCCGGCCGACTGGTCGGAGGCGATGCTCGACGGGGTCGCCCGGCTCCATCTGTCGGGCTACCTGCTGTTCTCCGCGTCGGGGCGGGCGCTGGTGCGGGCGGCGTTGGCGTCGGCACGCGCGCGTGGGGTGCCGGTGAGTCTGGATCCGGCGTCGGCGGGTTTCCTGGCCGAGCTGGGCGCCGACCGGTTCCTGGCTCTGGTGCGGGGCGTGGACCTGCTGCTGCCCAGCCGGGACGAGGCGTGTCTGCTGACCGGAGCGGCCGACGGAGCGGACGCGGCCGCCGACCTCAGCCGCAGCGTGCCGCTGGTGGTGGCGAAGCAGGGTGCGGCCGGAGCCGTGGTGGCCCGGGACGGCGCCGTGGTCGCGCGCGTCCCCGCCGTCCCGGCCACACCGAGGGACACCACGGGCGCGGGCGACGCCTTCACGGGCGCGTTCCTCGCCGCCCTGCTCGCGGGTGCCGAGCCCGCGCGGGCCGCGGTCGAGGGGTGCCGGGCCGGCGCGCTGGCGGTGGAGCGGGTGGGCGGCCGGCCTCCGACGACCACGGGGGCGGAGGCGACGACCCCCGCGCGATGACGGCACGGCGCCGCGGGTCGTACGCCGAGGGGGGACGGCCGCCCGGTCGGCACTGTCGGCACTGTCGGCACTGTCGGCACTGTCGGCACTGTCGGCACTGTCGGCAGGAGCCAACACCGGGGGACACGCGGTAAGTCACGAAGGGGACGCGGCCGGCACCGCGGACGGCGTCGAACACCGGCCGACACACGCAGAGTTGCGACGACGACACGGCCGACGCTGCGGACGGCGGCGGACACCGGCGGACAGGACAGGAGTCAAGACACACACGCAGCCGACACCGCCGACCACACCTCGCCACCACTGCCGATGAGGCGCGCCGGGGCGGAAGTCGGCGGCGGGGCCACACCGCCCTCAATGCCCGGCAAGGCCCGGTCGCGACGGGAGTCGGAGGCGATGACCGCTGCTCGCCGGGTCGGCCGAGGCGCGGTGGCCCGCCCACCTCATGCTTTCCTCCCCCATGCCGAGATCAGTGGTGCCGTCGCGAGGTCCATGTCGCCGGAGGCGACGTTGGCGAGGTGGCGGTCGATGTCCTCGTCGGTCGCGATGCCGGCGGTCACGAGTTCGGCGCGGATCTGGCGGACCGTCGCGGACTCCAGGGCGGCGCAGGCCGGCGAGGTGAGCGGGAAGTAGGCGTCGGCCTCCACACCGTTCAGTCCTGCCTCGCGAAGCAGGCGTGGGAGCCTGCGGCCGTAGGACAGATCGGCGCCGCGGTCGGCCAGGAGTGCGCGGAAGCCCTGCCGCAGGCGGTTCGCCAACCGCTGCTCCGGGCCGTGCTCGTCGGGGCAGAGCAGCGGCTGGAGGGCCGGGTCCGCGTCCTCCAGGAGGAGCCGTCCGCCCGGCCGCAGGGCTCCGACCATGGAGCGCAGCGCCCGTTCCCGCTCGGGCACATGGACGAGGACGAGCCGTGCGTGGATCAGGTCGAAGCCCTCGTCGGGCGGTTCCTCGGCACCGACGTCGTGCACCCGTACCTCGACCGGCGGGCGCGCGGCCCCGGTCAGTCGGGAGGTGTCGATGTCGGTGGCGACGACCTTGCCGGTGGGGCCGACCTTCTTCGCCAGCCAGGACACCACCGAGGTGCCGCCCGCGCCGACCTCCCAGCAGCGCCACCCCGGGCCCACGCCCAGCCCTTCGATGTGCCGGAACGTCGTGGGATCGAAGAGGGTGGCGAACGCGTCGAAACGCTCCCCCGCCTCGGTCCGCTGGTTGTCCAGGAGGTAGCGGTCGCTGCGCGTCATACGGGGAAGCATCCCAGTTCTCCCGACGGCCGAGGCGGACCGCACGGCCTGGTCGCGGTGGCCGGGGACGGTACTGGCAGGGTGGAGACGACGAAGCTAGTGCGTCTCCGGGGCAGACCCCCGTTCACCTTGTCCACAGGCGGGAACCAAGCGGAACGTCCCCTTTCCACAGGCTTGCCCACGGTCTGCGCGAGCCTGGCAGACTGGCGCGCCAGAGCGTGGAGGTCACGCACGGGGAACCACAGAAGGAGGTCGGGATGACCATGGCGGGGAATCTGCGGAAGGTCACCGGCCTGGGCGGGGTCGTCGGTCTGCGCGGGGTCGGCGGTCTGCGCGGGGTGGCGCGTCTGGCCCGTCGTCGGGCGCGGGTCGATCTGAGCCATCCGGCGCGGTCGCCGTTGGGGTCGTCGGTGGTGAACTGCGTGACCTACCGCGAGGGCTCGCGCGTTCCGGTCGGCGGCGATCTGGTGCGCACCGTGGAGTTGGTGCGCAAGAGCGGACACGGATTCGTCTGGCTCGGCCTCCACGAGCCGACGAACGCGGAGTTCGCGGGCATCGCCGACCTCTTCGACCTGCACCCGCTGGCGGTCGAGGACGCGGTGGAGGCCCATCAGCGCCCGAAGGTGGAGCGGTACGGCGAGACGTTGTTCGCGGTGTTCAAGACGGTCTGTTACGTCGAGCACGAGCAGCTCACGGCGACGAGCGAGGTGGTCG
This sequence comes from Streptomyces sp. NPDC006259, assembly GCF_042870975.1. Taxonomy (NCBI): domain Bacteria; kingdom Bacillati; phylum Actinomycetota; class Actinomycetes; order Kitasatosporales; family Streptomycetaceae; genus Streptomyces; species Streptomyces sp. NPDC006259. The sequence continues at coordinate 208,061 of NZ_JBIAHY010000001.1, forward strand.
ACACCGGCGAGATCATGGTGTTCGTGGGCCCGGACTTCGTCATCACCGTGCGCCATGGGAGGCACGGCTCGCTGGGCCCGCTGCGCGAGGAACTGGAGTCCGATCCCGGTCAGCTCGCCAAGGGACCGTCGGCGGTGCTGCACGCGGTCGCGGACCACGTGATCGACGACTACCTCGACGTCGTCGACGCCGTCCAGGGCGACATCGACCAGGTGGAGACGGACGTCTTCGCGGAGAACGGCGCGCGGGCCGACCCCGGTCGCATCTACCAGCTCAAGCGCGAACTGCTGGAGCTGAAGCGGGCGGTGGTGCCGCTGAGCCGGCCGCTCCAGGATCTCGCGACCAGGCCGATGCGGGTGGTCGACCCCGAGATACAGGCCTACTTCCGGGACGTCTCCGACCATCTCCTGCGCGCGACGGAACAGATCGCGGCCTTCGACGAACTGCTCAACTCGATTCTGCAGGCGCACCTCGCACAGGTCACCGTCGCGCAGAACGAGGACATGCGGAAGATCACCGCCTGGGCCGCGATCGTCGCCGTGCCGACGATGATCTGCGGGGTCTACGGCATGAACTTCGCACACATGCCGGAGCTGCACTGGAAGTACGGCTACGGCATGGCCATCGGGCTGATAACCCTCGCCTGCCTGTCCCTGTACCGCGGCTTCCGGCGCAACGGCTGGCTCTGAGGCGGCGCCTGCGGGCGGTCGGCACGTGTCAGGAGCGGGGGCGCCGGTCCTGGTGTCTGGTGTGGACGCTCTAGGCCCCGGCGGCCACCTGGCCGTCCGACCGGCATGGTGTGCCTCCCGGCAGGGGACGGTCGGCGCGGCACGGTGTACGTCACTGTCCTGGCGCGCCCCGCACTCGTGCCCCCACACCCCCTTCTCGCCGGGCCGGTCACCGACCGCAGGTCCGGCGGTGTGCGGAAGGCGGCCGTGGGAGCCGGCAGGAGGCGGTCGGACCGAGTCGGCAGGCGGGGAGCGTCGGGCCGCGCCAGGCGGGGGCGGGTGCGGCGCGGCGCCCATCAGGGAGGAGGCCGGGGCGGCCGGGGGTCAGGCCGAGAACCCGACGACCTTCCGTGGCACGACGCGGATGATCAGGCGCACCTCGTCGTCCTTCTCGGCCGGCGGGTCGATGCCGAGGTACTTGTGCGACAGCTCGTGCGGCAGGCGTTTGTCGCCGTCGGGGAGGATCTCGGCGGTGCCGCGGATCTCCACGGACGTGTAGGGGTTGGCGAGGTCGAAGACCGAGAGGCTGATGCGGGGGTCGCGGCGGAGGTTGCGCACCTTCTGGCGTCCGTCGGTGGACGAGAACAGGACGGTGTCGCCCTCGCGTTTGATCCAGACGACCGAGTTCTGGGGAGCCCCGTCGGGGCCGAGGGTGGCGACGGACGCGAAGTTCCTGCCGTCCAGCAGGGTGCGGACCGAGGCGTCCAGGGAGACAGGGGCGCTGGAGGAGTTCGTCATGGCAGCACTCTAGTTTCATGCATGTGCATTAAAAAGGGGCGCGGTGAAAGGGTTACGGATCAGTGGTGGATCACCCGTTCCACGCCGGATGTCGCGGATCGTCCGCGCGGACGAGCACGTCCGCCGCGGCCGCCGGACCGGTCTCCTGGTCGTAGCGCTCGAAGGCGGGCAGCGTCCACCGGTCCGCTTCGGCGGTGCGCCGGCGCAGGGCGGGCGCGGAGAGGAGGACATGGACGGTCAGATCGAAGGGGAACCAGTGCCGCAGCAGAAAGGGTCCGTGCAGCAACAGAACGCCGCCGGGTGGCAGTTGGACGTAGGGGCTGCGGGTGGCGCGGTCGGTGACCGGGTCCCACAGATCGGGCAGGATCCGTCCGTCGCCGCCGGGTTCGAGAGGGCCGAACACCTCACGCCACAGGGCACCGGTGTCGAACCAGCCGTCGTAGTAGGCCTCGACATCATGATGGCCGTACTCCAGACGCACCGAGGCAGGGCGCAGGAAACCCCGGGTGTCGACGACACGGGAGGGGCGGCCCCGTATCCGCAGCGCCTCGGCGACGCGTTCGGCGAGGTCTCCGGGGCGGGCCGCCGGGGCGCCGTCGAAGGCGACCCGCGGCCAGGGACCGCCGTCCTCCGGCTTCAGGTCGAGCAGGCGGTCGGCGAGGTGGTCGCCGAGCCGTTCCCAGGTGATCGCTTCGAGTCGCACACGGCCATCATGCGACAGGTGCCGGTCCGGACGCGTCACGGGCTCGGGGCCGGTGGTCGCCCCGGAGGGGACCGGCGGGCGTGTTCCGGTTCGGCATGGTGATCGCGTGGTGCCGCGTGGCTCGGGAGGGGGAATGCAGCCGGTATGCAGGTCCTCTCAACTCCACCGCCTCGTGGCGGGCTTGTCGTGATCCAGCCGTCGCGGCAGCGGCACTGTGCCGGATGTCGGCGTGGGCCGCTGCCGATGCTGGTCGTCGAGGACGGCGCGCCGCGCTGCCTCGGCTGCGCGGACCTGGGGCATCTGGTGTTCCTGCCGCGCGGTGACACGGCGCTCACCCGCAGGGCGCGGGAAGAGAGCCCGCTCTCGGTGGTCGTCGTCCGGTTCAACCGCCGCAGGGGGCGCTACGAACGTCAGGGCGTCCTCGTCGAGGAGGCGGGGCTGGTGCGGGCGGAGGCACGATGCCTGGCCGACGTGGAGGCGCGCAGACGACGCCGGGTGCGGGACGCCCGGCGGCGGGCGGCACAGGACGCGCGGTTCGCGGAGGCGTTCGCGGCGGAGATCCTGCGGTTGTTTCCCGGCTGCCCGCAGGACCGGGCCGCCGCGATCGCCGCGCACGCGTCGGTGCGGGGCAGCGGACGGGTGGGGCGCAGTGCCGCAGGGCGGGCGTTGTCCGAGGGTGCGGTGGTCTCGGCGGTCGCGGCGTCCGTACGGCATCTGGACACTTCGTACGACGGGTTGTTGATGAGCGGGGTGCCGCGGCGGGAGGCGCGACGGCGGATCGCGGCGGGCGTGGAGGCGGTGCTGGGCGGGTGGGGGTGGGAGGCGGGGATCGGAGCCGCCGGTCGTTGAGACAGGGGGCGCCGCCGCGCCGGGTCATCGGCACCACGCCGGACCGGTGGCGGCACGCCAGGCCGGTGGCACCACGCCAGGCCGGTGGCACCACGCCAGGCCGGTGGCACCACGCCAGGCCGGTGGCACCACGCCGGGTCGGCTGCACCACGCCGGGTCGGCTGCACCGCTCCGGGTCGGTGGCTCCTCCCCCGACCCGCTCTGGACGTTCGCGTATGCCCCCGAGGCTCTCGGCGATGGTGGCGGTCGGCGCGGGGCACTTCACTGGTGTGGACGGACGAAGCGGACGGGTGCCCGCGGGGCGTTGGGGAGGACGACATGATCGAGGGACCGTATGCCGTACTGGCGGTGCTCGGGGTGCTCGGCACCGGGCTGGTGGCGGGGGTCTTCTGCGGGTTCTCGACCTTCGTGATGAGGGGGCTGGCCGCGCTGCCGCCGGCGCAGGGCGTCGCCGCGATGAAGGCGATCAACGTGACGGCGGTGACGCCGGCGTTCATGCTCCTGTTCGTCGGCACGGCGGCGCTCTGCGCGGTGATCGCGGTGGTGACGTTCGTGCTGTGGCCTGACGAGGGGGCGGTGGAGTTGCTGCTGGGCAGCGCGCTGTATCTGTTCGGCTCGTTCGCGGTGACCATGTTCGCGAACGTGCCCCGCAACAACGCGCTGGCCAGGCTGGCGCCGGGCACCGCGGAGGCGGCCTCCTACTGGCCGACCTACGTGCGTGAGTGGACGGTCTGGAACCACGTCCGCACGGTTGCCTCGACCGCCGCGGCGCTCGCCTATGTGCTGGCTCTGACGTGACGGTCGGCGTATGGCCGGGCACGCCCGCAGCAAGCGCTGTCCCGTGCTCTGCGCGGAGTGCGGAGGGGACGTATCGTGGCGGGAAGAGTGCCGCCCGATGACGCACGGCCCCGTCGAAAGCGCACGCAAGGAAGACGGCCATGGCCGATCCCAAGGGATTCATGACCACGCCCCGCCAGGACTGGCCGCGCCGGCCGGTCGGGGAGCGGGTCCGCGACTGGGACGAGGTGTACGTTCCCGGGGCGCTCCTCCCCGTCATCAGCGGACAGGCCGACCGCTGCATGGACTGCGGCGTCCCCTTCTGCCACGACGCCTGCCCGCTCGGCAATCTGATCCCCGACTGGAACGACCTGGTCTCCCGTGAGGACTGGCGGGCGGCGAGCGACCGGCTGCACGCGACGAACAACTTCCCGGAGTTCACCGGGCTGTTGTGTCCGGCGCCGTGCGAGGCCGGGTGCGTGCTCGCCATCAACCAGCCGGCCGTCACCATCAAGAACATCGAGGCCGCGATCGCCGACCGGGCCTGGACGGACGGACTCACCCCGCCCCGGCCGCCGGACCGGTTGTCCGGCCGCACCGTTGCGGTGATCGGCTCCGGACCCACCGGACTGGCCGCCGCCCAGCAGCTGACGCGGGCCGGGCACACCGTCGCCGTCTACGAGAAGGACGACCGGATCGGCGGGCTCATGCGGTACGGCATCCCCGAGTTCAAAATGGAGAAACGGCATCTGGAGCGCCGGATCGAGCAGATGCGGGCGGAGGGCACGAAGTTCCGTACGTCGACCACGATCGGGCGGGACGTGACGGCCGACGATCTGCGGACGCGCTACGACGCCGTGGTGATCGCCACCGGGTCGACCGAGTGGCGGGAACTGCACGTACCGGGTCGGGAGTTGACCGGCATCCAGCAGGCGATGGAGTACCTGCCGCTGGCCAACCGGGTGTGCGAGGGCGATCTGGAGCGGTCCCCGATGTCCGCCGCGGGCAAGCACGTGGTCATCGTGGGCGGCGGCGACACGGGCGCGGACTGCCTGGGCACGGCGATCCGTGAGGGTGCCGCGTCCGTGACCCAGCTGGACATCTACGCCCAGCCGGGCGCGGAGCGCGACGAGGACGCCAATCCCTGGCCGACGTACCCGAAGATCTACCGGCTGTCCGCCGCGCACGAGGAAGCGCGCGACCTGGGAGTCGCGCCGGCGGCGGATGCGGACGCGCGCCTGTTCGCGGCGTCCACCCTCCGCTTCACGGGCGACGAGAACGGGCGCGTCCGGGCGCTGCACCTGGTCGAGGTCGACGCGAAGCGGCGGCCGGTGGAGGGCACCGCGCGGGCACTCCCGGCCGATCTGGTCCTGCTCGCCCTCGGCTTCTCCGGTCCCGACCGGGACGACGGGCTCATCGAGCAGTTGGGGCTGGCGCTGGAGCCGCGCGGCACGATCGCGCGGGACGCGGGCTTCGCGACGAACGTGCCCGGCGTGTTCGCCGCCGGGGACGCCGCACGCGGGCAGTCGCTGATCGTGTGGGCGATCGCCGAGGGACGGGCGGTCGCCGCGGCCGTCGACCGCCACCTCACGGGAAGCTCACGACTGCCGGCACCGGTCGGACCGTACGACCGGCCGATGAGCGTGTAGGAGACGGGCGGCCGGCGCCCCGGCCACCGGTCCACGCACAGCCGGCGACCCCATCGCCAGGCCACGAGGCGCCGGTCCACAGGCGGTCGGTCCACCGGCGGCCGATCCGCCGACATCCGGTCCGCCGGTCCGCCGGTCCGCCGGTCCGCCGGCCACGGGCGACCGGTCCACGGCGACCGATCTCCCGTCATCCGGTCCGCCAGCCCGCCAGCCCGCAAGCCCGCAAGCGACCGGCCGGGCGCCCGGCCGGTCGGTCGATCCACGGCCGATCACCCCGCCGTCCGCCAGGCCACGGCCGACCGATCCGCAGTGGACCGCTCCACGGCGACCGCTGCACGGCCGATCACTCCACGGCCGATCTACTCCACAGCCGACCGGCTCAGCGGCGCTCGTCCGTGCCCGCCACCTTGGCCGTGGCCAGGGCGATCCGGTTCCAGGTGTTGATCGTGCAGATGAGCGCCAGGACCTGGGCGAGTTCCTCGTCGTCGAAACGGGCCGCGGCCTCGGCGTAGACGTCGTCCGGGACCCCTGCGTCGGCCACCAGCGTGACCGCTTCGGTCAGGGCCAGGGCGGCCTGCTCCTTCTCGGTGTAGAAGTGCCGGGCCTCGCGCCAGACGGGGACCAGGTGCAGGCGGTCCTCGCTCTCGCCGGCCTGGCGCGCGTCGTTCGTGTGCATGTGGAGGCAGTACGCGCAGTGGTTGAGGTGGGAGGCGCGGATCTGGATCAGCTCGACGAGGGCGGGATCGAGTCCCTCGCGGGCGGCGGCGTCGAAGCCGACGAGCGCGCGGAACGTCCTACGGGCGGACTTCGCGAGGTCCAGACGGTTCCGGGAGGCTTCGGCGGCGGCGATCGCGGCGGTGGGCAGGGGACGGCTCGTCGTGGGCATCGGGGCGTTCTCGGGGGACAGGGGGGCGCCGTCGGTCGTCCGGGGGGCGATCGTGTTCGTCGTCATGCAGATCAATCTAGGGGCCGGATAGACCTTCTGTAGGGTGCAGTTCCATGGAGGAATCGTGGGTCAATTCCGCTGAGCGGATCGGTGTCGACCTGCATCTGGAGCTGTCCGGTCCGGGCGGGCGGCGGGCCGCGCTGATCCGGGCGCTGCGCGAGGCCGTGCGCGGCGGTCGGCTTCCTCCGGGCACCCGGCTGCCGCCGTACCGTTCGCTCGCCGCCGATCTCGGGGTGGCCCGCAACACGGTGGCCGACGCCTACGCGGAGCTGGTGGCGGAGGGCTGGCTGACGGCTCGGCAGGGGTCGGGGACGCGGGTCGCCGATCGCGCCGAACCCCTGCGACACGCCGTACGGACGCCCGTTGTCGTGCCTCCACGCGCGCGTGGCCCTCGGCACGACCTCCGGCAGGGCAGCCCGGACGCGTCGGCGTTCCCGCGCACGGCCTGGCTGGCCTCCTACCGGCGGGCGCTCCAGCAGGCGCCCCACGAGGTGTTCGGTCCGGGTGATCCCGCCGGGCGCCGCGAGTTGCGGGAGGCGCTCACCGAGTACCTGGCCCGCGCGCGTGGTGTGCGCACCGAGCCCGACCGCATCGTCATCTGCTCCGGCTTCGCGCACGCGCTGCGACTGCTGTTCGGCCAGGGCGGTGGCGGCGTGCTGCGCGGTCCGCTGGCGGTGGAGGCGTACGGGCTGGGGTTCCACCGGGAGTTGCTGGGCGCGGCGGGTGTGCGGACGGCGCCGCTCCCCCTCGACGAGGACGGGGCGCGCGTCGACCTGCTGGGGCGCGAGCGGGGTGTGCTCCTCACTCCCGCGCATCAGTTCCCGACCGGCGGTCCGCTGCACGCGAGCCGCCGGGCCGCCGTGATCGACTGGGCACGCGCGCGTGGCACGGTGGTGTTGGAGGACGACTACGACGGCGAGTTCCGCTACGACCGCAAGCCCGTGGGCGCGCTCCAGAGCCTGGATCCCGAGCACGTGATCCACCTCGGCTCGGTCAGCAAGAGCCTGTCGCCGGCGCTGCGGCTGGGCTGGATGGTGCTGCCGCAGCGGTACGTCGGCGACGTCCTGGCGGCCAAGGGCGACCGGGAGGCCTGGGCGAGCGTCCCGGACCAGCTGGCTCTGGCCGACTTCATCGTCCGCGGAGCCTACGACCGTCATGTGCGGCGTATGCGACAGCGCTACCGGAGGCGCCGGGACCGCCTGGTCGCGGCACTCGCCGCGCACGCGCCGCGCGTCGCGGTCACCGGGGTCGCGGCCGGGCTGCACGTGGTGCTGCGGCTGCCGCCGGGCACCGAGCGGGCCACGGTCGAGGCGGCCGCCCGGCGCGGTGTCGCGCTGGACGGCCTGGCCGGCTTCCGGCACCCGGAGACGGCCATGGAGACGCGGGACGGTCTCGTCGTGGGGTACGCGACGCCGTCCGATCCCGCGTACGGGGCGGCGCTGGACGCACTGTGCGGCCTGCTCCCATAGGGCCGGCGGCCCCGGCCGGCTCCTGGCCCGACCTGCGCACGTCGCCGGCCCGGCTGCGCCCACGGGTCGCCCTGCGTCCGGCCAATGGTTGCGTGTGGGGGGCTTCACGCGTGCGTGAAGCCCCCCACGACCACACGTCTACGGCTTGCGTGCCACCGCCCCGTAGCCGGGGATGACGCCGTCCTCCTGCCCCGGTACCGGCTCGCCGAGTTCGGGGTGCCACTCGGGCACCACCGCGACACCGGGTTCGACGAGTTCCAGCCCGTCGAAGAAGCGGCCGAACTCCTCGCGGGAGCGCAGTGCCAGCGTGACGCCGACCGCCTTCAGCTTGGCCGTGGCCGCCGCGGACTCCTCCGGGGTGAAGTCGGCGGTGGCGTGGGTCATCATCAGGCAGCTGCCCGAGGGGAGTTCGGCGAGCAGCCGGTCGACCAGTTCGTGGGCCCCGTCCTCGTCGGAGACGAAGTGCAGCAGCGCGATCAGGGACAGCGCCACGGGTCGCTCGAAGTCCAGGATCTTCCTGGCACCCTCGATGATGGCGGCCGGGTCACGCACGTCCGCCTGGAGGTACTCGGTGACGCCCTCGGGCGTGCTGCGCAGCAGCGCGGCGGCGTGGGCCAGGACGATCGGGTCGTTGTCGCAGTAGACGACGCGGGCGTCGGGCGCGACCTGCTGGGCGACCTGGTGCAGGTTCGGCTCGGTCGGGATGCCCGTGCCGATGTCCAGGAACTGCCGCACGCCGTTGCCCGCGAGCCAGCGCGTGGCACGGTGCATGAACGCCCGGTTGACTCTGGCCATGACCGGGACGCGGGGATCGAGCGCCAGCATCTGCCGGCCCATCGCCTCGTCCACGGGGTAGTTGTCCTTGCCGCCGAGGTACCAGTCGTACATCCGCGCGGGATGGGGCTTGCTGGTGTCGATCTCGAAGGTGCCGGTGGGGTCCTGCCCGGTCATGAGGAACTCCATGAACATGTGACACGAATAATGATCAAGTCAGTACCAAGATAAGGAAGTCGAACAAGCAATGCGCAGGAAGAAGGAACAGGTGGGTGGGTTCAGGACACCAGGAAGTCCGCCTCTCCTGCCTTCGCTCCCTCGATGAAGGCCGTCATCTCGTCGGAGGTGTAGATCAGCGCCGGACCGTCGGGGTCGGTGGACTGGCGGACGGCGATCCGGCCGTCGGCGAGCTTCATGGCCTCCAGGCAGTTGCCTCCGTTGCCGCCGCTCCACGGCTTGTGCCAGCCCTCGCTGCCCAGTTCCCCCGCGGGCATGCCGTTGTAGATCCGCTGAGCGCGGCCACGCGGCCTGGTCGGGGACTTGATGCGATCCATTCACAGCTCCTTGCGGAGATCCCGGAGGATCTCCTTCGTGCGATGTGCCGTGGCGGCCTGCGCCGCCATGCGGTCCATGACCTCGAGATGGGTCGCCACCTCGGTGCGCGCGTCCAGGTAGACGGCGCCGGTCAGGTACTCGCTGTAGACCATGTCCGGAAGTTCGGGCATGGCGAATCGGAACAGCACGAAGGGCCCGTACGTGCCGGGGTGCGGCCCCGAGGAGAACGGGGCGACCTGAAGGGTCACGTTCGGCAGCTTCGTGGCGTCGAGCAGTTTGTCGATCTGCGCGCGCATCACCTCCGGGCCGCCCACCGGGCGGCGCAGCACGGTCTCGTCCATGACGACCCACAGCCGGGGCGCGTCCTCACGGGTGAGCAGCCCCTGGCGTTGCATGCGCAGGTCGACGTGGCGCTCGATGTCCTCGGGCCTGGTCTGGCCGATGGCTCCGGACCGCAGCACCCCGCGCGCGTAGTCCTCGGTCTGCAGCAGGCCGGGCACGAAGTGCGGCTCGTACTGGCGGATCAGGGCGGCCGCGCCCTCCAGGCTGACGTGCATCGAGAACCAGCCGGGCAGGACGTCGTGGAAACGCTGCCACCAGCCGGGTCTGTTGGCCTCCTCGGCGAGCTGGACGAAGCCCTCGGCCTCCGTCTCGGTGACGCCGTAGGCCTTCAGCAGCAGCTGGAGGTACGGGATCTTGAGCGAGACCTCGGCCATCTCCATACGGCGGACGGTGGCGGGCGCGACACGGAGGATCCGGGCGGCCTCCTCGCGCTTGAGCCCGGCGCGCTCCCGCAGGTCCAGCAGGCGCCGGCCGAGGACCACCTGTCCCACCGTCGGCGCGGACCGCGGTTCGCTCACGCTCCACCTCCACCCAGATCCGACCGATGGGCCGCTCGGCCCGGTCGGCCGGTCACGAAAAGAATCCCGACAGCCCAGCGGCGCCACGTGAAGACCTGATTCGAAGATGCGTACGAATAACTACGGATCTCCGGTGATCCCAACTGGCGCCGTCCGACGTGCTGTTGCGAGCAGTGTGCCACGGCCCTTCACGGCGTCACACAGCACTCTGCATTTTTCAGAGTGACACTTGCCAAGTGTTCATGGCGGGGCGATAGTGGCAAGCGTGATTCCGTCCGCGCCCTTAGGAACAGACGCCGCAGGCCACCCCCAGGGTCTCGGTGCCGCCCCGGGAGCCGGCCCTGACCAGGCCGCTGCCGAGCGTCGGTTCCGATTCGAGCTGGCCGCACATCCGGGCTCCCCTGCCCAGGCCAGACGCCTGGCTCGGGCCCGGCTGACCGGCTGGTCGGTGTGCGAGGACACCTGCGACACGGCTGCCCTGGTCATATCCGAGCTGGTCACCAACGCCATCGTGCACACCGCGAGCGGTGTCGTCGTCTGCGAGCTGTACGACGGCGACGACCTCGTGCGCATAGCCGTGCGCGACGAAGGCTGCGCGCCAGGCGAGCCGCATCCCTCACCGCAGCGACCCGACGAAGAACACGGGCGGGGCCTGTTTCTCGTCGACGCCCTCTGTCAGTCCTGGGGCGCACAGGAACACGGTCCCGGACTGCTGGTCTGGGCCGACCTGCCTCGCCGGGCGGAGCCCACGTCCTGCGCGGCCTCCCCCGAGCGACACGACGACCTCGGCGCGTCCCACCCGGACTCCCCCGAGCGACACGACGACCTCCCCGCCTCGGTCGCCGATCATCCGGCGACCGCGCCCCCGGCCCCCGCGCCGCGCGCCGACCTCGGCTGGGGCGCCCGCCCGAAGCCGGGCCCGGCCGACGGATCGGACGACGAGGGTGAGACCCCCGCCGAGCAGGGCGACCAGGCGGACGCGGCGCACCGTGGCCCCGGACCCGCCGAGCCGACGTACCGGGCGCACCCCACGGAAGGCCACACGGGGGCCCGTGCCCCCGGCCACCCGTACCGGCCCCACCACACCCCGGCCACCGACGGCCGTGCCGACCTCCGGTCGAGCGGCCCTCTCGGCCGGCTCCCGCGGCTGTCCGACGGCCCGCTGTCCCGAGTGGCGCCGCAGTGGCACCGTGGCCCGGGAACCGGCGGGCCCTCGACACCGGCCGACCACACCGACCACGCCCTCGACATGACGAGCGCGGTGCCCTCCTCGCGCCCGCACCCCGTCGCGGACCCCCTGGGCCTCCCAGCGCGCGACCGGGACACGGCGTGAACGCCGCCCCCGGCCGGATAGGGGTGCTCACCCTGGACACGCTCGTCCGCCTGAGCCGCGGCCCCACTGAGGGGGCCCCGCGGGCCGCGCACCGGCTCACGGTCCCGGAGGGCATGACGGCGCCGCTTGGCTGTGACGCCGTCGCCGTCCCCGCGCGGCTGGGCTCGCTGGCCCTGCCCCGCCTCCCGCGCGTGGGCTGCGTGTACGCCGACGAGGCGCACTGGTGGTGGCTGGTCCCCTCGGACTCCGACTACGCCCTGGACTGGCCCGCCCCCGCCCGGTACGCCACGGGTGCGATCGTGCCGGACGCGCCGCAGGTCCCCGGCCTCATCCACCGGCCGGACGGCACCCTGCCGTACACCCCGCCGATCCCCCTCTATCTGACCCTGTGCCGCCTCACGGACACCCAGCCCACCTGGTCACGGCCGATCAGCGCGTGACGCGCGCCACCGCGCTCGGTGCACGATCCCGATCGACTCCTCCCGCACCGACGGCGCACGCCCGCGCGCGGCGCCCGGCACCCTTCCGCGCCCTGCCCTCCGGCGGTTCCGCCCGCGATAGTGGCCGTGCGTCCACGATCGGGGGAGGCCGAGGGTGCGGAAGCCGCCGGAACACAAGGATGACGACGAACGCGACGTGTCGGAGTCGGAGCGCCTGCTCTTCGGGGGCCCCCTCCGCTACGACATGGGCTGGAACCAGCACCAGGACGCCTTCCTGGAGCTGAATCTCCGCGCCATGGTGACCCGGCTGCCGTCCCTGCTGTCCGCCAGTCTGCGCCTGGCCCGGCAGGCCGATCCGCAAGCGGCCCGGATCGTGGTCGCCGCCGAGCTGGGCCGGGGCGTGGCGCAGGCGGTGAGCCTGCTCGCGGTCAACACGGTGCTGGGCCGGCTCATCGCCGGCGGCCCCATCGAGGACCGGCTGCGCGGCGCGGCGCCCGCACTGGCCGTCGTGAGCGCCGTCCTGCTTCTGTCGGCCGTGCTGCGGGCCGCGTCGACCTACGCCACCGGGCGTCTTGAGCCCAAGGTGGAGCGGGTGGCGACCGAGCAGTACCTGGAGCGGGCGGCCGCCGTGGAACTGGCCGCGATCGAGGACCACGCCTTCCACAAGCTGCTGGACACCGCGCAGTACGGCGCCCGGTCCAGCCGGTACATGATCAGTCACGGCACGCGCGTGGTGAACGCGACGATCTCCCTGATCGCGGCCGCCGGAGTGCTGACCGTCCTGCACCCGCTGCTGCTGCCCCTGCTGGCCACGATGACGCTGCCGAGCGCCTGGAGCGCCCTGACGAACGCGCGGCGCCGGTACGAGTCCTTCCACACCTGGGTGCAGCACGCGCGCGCGGGCCATCTGCTCGCCGGCCTGCTCACCGAACCGGCGGCGGCGCCCGAGATCCGCGTCCACGGAGTCGGCCCCTTCCTGCTGCGGCACTTCCGGGCGATGTCGGAGACCGCGGAGGCGGAGCAGGCCCGCCTGGCCCGGCTCGCCGCCCGCACCGGCCTCTTCGCGGCGGCCTGGACGGGCCTGGCCACCCTGGCGACGTACGCCACGCTCGGCGGTCTGCTGCTCACCGGGACGATGGCGCTGGCGGTGGCCGGTACGGCCGTCATCGCGATCCGCGGCGGGTCGGCGAGCCTGAACACGCTGGTCGTGGAGGTCAACCAGCTCCATGAGGAGGCGCTGTTCGTGGGCGATCTGCAACGCCTGTACGTCGAGGCGGCCGAACGGGCGATCCCGGAGGGCGGCAGCGCCCTGCCGGAGGATCCGCGGGAGATCCGCTTCGAGAACGTCTCCTTCGGCTATCCGGGCGAGTCGGCCCGGCCCGCTCTGGACGACGTGACGCTCACCCTGCCGCTCGGCCGGATCATCGCGCTCGTCGGGGAGAACGGTTCCGGCAAGACGACCCTGGTGAAGCTGCTGGCGGGGCTGTACCGGCCGGACGGGGGGCGGATTCTGTGGGACGGCGTGGACGCGGCCGACGCCGACCGGCGCCGGCTGGCGGAGCGCGTCGCGATGGTGGCCCAGGACTTCAAACGGTGGCCGTTCACGGCCCGTGTCAACGTGGCCATCGGCCGTTCATCGGAGCCGCTGACGGACGAGCGGCTGGCCGACGCCGTCGGTGAGGCGGGCGCGGAGGAGGTGGTGGCGGATCTGCCGCGCGGCCTGGACACTCTGCTGGCCCGCCACTTCAGCGGCGGGCACGAACTGTCCGGCGGTCAGTGGCAGCGGCTGGGCATCGCGCGGGCGGCGTACCGGCGCGGACGCATCCTGATCGTGGACGAGCCGACCGCGGCCCTGGACGCGCGGGCCGAGCTGGAGGTCTTCGAGAAGATCCGCGCGCTGGCCGACGGCGGCCAGACGGTCGTACTGATCACGCACCGGCTGGCGTCGGTCCGGCACGCGGACCTGGTGCACGTGCTGGACCAGGGCCGGCTCGTGGAGTCCGGAACCCCGGGGGAGCTGCTGGCCAAGGGCGGGGTGTACGCGGAGCTGTACGCGCTTCAGGCGGAGCAGTTCACCAGCCCGTCGACGGGCCCGGTGCCCGCGTCGAGGGCGGGCTGACCGCGGCGTCGGTCGGTGGCCGAGGACGGGCTGACCGCGGCGTCAGTCGGTGGCCTCGCCGCCGCGGACGACCACCAGGAACGTGTCGGTCGCGAGGTCCATGACAACCTCGGCGGCCAGTCCCTCCATGCGCCGCGCCCGCGCGAACTCCTCCGCGGGCCACGACCCGCGCGGCCCGCCCGCGGGAAAGCGTTCGAGCACTGTTCGCCCGTTCACCATCTCGCACACCTCCGATAAGCGTTGTACCTGTAGGAGTTAACGCTGTCGGAAGGTGGAACGCCTCGGGCAGTGACCCGACTGAGACGTAGTTGACACAAGTTCAACGCGGAGCGTGAGGATCCGGTCACCTTCTGAACGCTTCAGCTACTGTCCGCGTCAGAATTCGTACTCATCGTGATAGCGAACGGGTGCGCCACCCGCGGGCGCGCCGAGGCCCGACGCCCGACCCTTCGGCTCCTCCCACCCCTCCTGCCGCCCGAGGGCCGTCAGGTCGAGGAGGCTGGTGGCCGAGCCCAGCCCGTCGAGACCTCGCCCATGCGTCGAGTAGGTGTGGAAGACGCGGTCGCCGTCCCGCAGGAAGCAACTGAGGCCGGACCGCTCCACGAACTGTCCGGATTGTTCCTGAGTGACCTCGAAGTCATGGTTGAAGCCGTTGTCGTGCGAGGAGTACCAGGGCAGCATCCACCCCATGCGCGCCTTGAACGGCAGGATCCTCGGGAAGGGCGCCCGGGAGACCACGACGAACGACGTGCCGCGGGCCTTCAGATGGGCGAGGTGGCCGACCTGGTCGAGAAAGGCCGAGCAGCCGCGGCAGCCCGCCTCCCATTCGGGCGCGAACATGAAGTGGTGGACGACGAGTTGGGGGCGTCCGTCGAAGAGGTCCAGCAGGGTCGCCTTGCCGTCGCCGCCGTCGAAGACGTACTCCTCGGCGATCTCGACCATCGGCAGTCCGCGTCGCTCGGCGCTCAGCTCGTCCCGCGCGCGTGTCACCGCCTTCTCCTTGGCCAGCAGTTCCTCGCGCGCGGTGCGCCATCGTTCGCGCGAGACGATCTCCGGAAGCGACATGGGCCCCTCCTGTGCAGCGGTGCGTTCCGGGTGGTGACCGGTGCCGCCCACGGAAATCATCGCTGCCGCACGACTTTCTTCGTTCCGGCTCCCCAGGCGTCGCACGCCGCGGAACTCATCGCTGCCGCACGACTCTCGTGATCCCGCTCCCCAGGTGTCGCACGCCTGGATACGCCGGCCGGGCCGTGGTCGATCCGCGCGCGGGCAGTTCGGACGGTCACCCGACTCCCTCACGGCCCCGGCACGTCGACAGTGAGCGGCGCGCGGCCGCGCATGAGGATCCGGTCGTCGACGAACGTGGTGCGGGCGTCCGAGGAGCGGGCGCGGTGGACGGGGGGCGCGGCAGGTCGTGTGCGGCCGGGTGTACAGGCCTGGTGTGCGGGCCGGGTGCGCGGGTCGGCGAGATCGACCAGGAGGATGTCGGCGCACCGGCCGGGACGGGTCGCGCACGGTGTCCCGGCCTTGGCCCGGCCGCACGACAGCTCGTTCGGCCCACCGCCGTTCGCCGGCGCGGTGTCACCGTCCAGGGCGACGGCAACCGGGCCCGGCCGACGGGTGGACAACTCGCCCGGGGCCCGGTCAGACCGCGACGGCCCGGCCTGTGACGCCTGTCGGGAGCCCCAGGCGTTCACGGTGCGCGGCGAGTTCTTCGAGGAGTTCGGTGAGCCGGTCGCCGTGTCGGCGGTCGATCCGGCCGGTGTCGTCGAGGTGGACGGCGGCGGCGGTGGTCGTGTCGACGAGGCGTTCGAGGAGGGCGGCCACCTCGTCGGTGCCCTCGGTGTGCCGGGCCAGCGCGGGCAGTTCGGCGGCCGCGAGGGCGATGGCGGCGCGGGCTTCGGCGAGCGCCCGGTAGGCCTCGCGGCGCAGCGTCCAGCGGGCGGCCCGGTCGTCCGGTCCGTCCGAGCCGTCCAGCACATGGACGAGGTAGGCGTGCGCGGCGCCCGCGGCGGACGCGAGCCGGGCGCGCACCTGCCCGCCGCGCTCCCCCGGCATCGGCAGATGACCGACGATCAACACGATCACGCAGGCCAGCAGTGTCTCCCCGATCCGCCCGACGGAGGCCTGGGGCTCCCCGCCGACCATGACGAGCGACAGGACGAGGACGGTGACGACGGCGGTCTGGGCGGCGAAGTGCCGGGTGGAGACGGGGACCAGCGCCCCGCAGACGGCGACCAGTGCCACCAGCCCCTCCGGGTGCGGCAGCACGGCGGCGAACCCGGCGAAGATCAGCGCCCCGAGGACGGTCCCCGCAGCCCGGCACAGCACCCGCGAGACCAGCGGCCCCAGGTCGGGCTTGACGAGGAAGACGGCGGTGGCGGGCAGCCAGTACCAGTGCGTGTGCTGCCCGTACCAGTGGGAGTGGTGGAGTGCCTGCGCGACGGCGGCGCTGGCGCCGAAGCAGAGGGCGACCCGCACCCCGTACTCCCGCCCGCCGGCTCCGAACGCGGTCCGCAGCAGGTCGCGGACGCCGCGCCGGCGGGTGTGCAGGTCCGCTCCGTCGCCCTGGTCGAAGGCGTGGGCGGCCTGGAGCAGGGCGTCGTCGAGGGCGCGCAGCGCGGGCGCGGACCGGGCGGGCGCGGGCAGCGGCCCGGTGGTCGTGCTCTCCCGTACGGCGGCGGCGAGGCGTCGCGGTCCCTCGGCGGCCCGGCCGGTGAGGCGGGCGCCGGCCCAGGCGAGGGCGGTGGCCGCCTCGGCCAGGGGCAGGGCGGCGGCGTACTGGGTGTGCAGCCGGCGTTCGGCGGAGGTGGCGTAGCGGCGCAGCCGGGGTCCGGCGAGGGCGTCCTCGGCGTGGTCGAGAGCGGCGGTGAGGCCGGCGCGGCGGGCGGTGGCGTGCCCGGTGCCGACGGCGTCGAGGAGAGCGGCGACGGCCTCGTACACGCCGGCCACGGCCGCCCGTTCCCCGTCGAAACGGAAGTCTCCGGCCAGCGCGCCGGGGGTGGGCAGGGCGAGCCGGAGCACGATCAGCCATCCGGCGCCGGCGAGGAAGGCCAGGGCCCGTGCCCAGCCGCTGTCGGGCAGCGGCATCCCGGCGCCGATGGCCGCGGCGACGAGGAGCTGGGTCCCGCCCCCGGAGGCGACGGGCCCGATGGCGCTCGCGCCGCCGGCGAGGAGGCCCAGGGCGGTGAGGACGAGCGTCAGCGCGACCGCGCCGACGTGGTCCCCGGCGTACGTCCCGACCAGGAGTCCGGCCGCTCCGGCGAGCGCCGGCGCCCCGAGCCGCCGGACGGCGGCACGCCGGCTGCCGGGACGGTCGTTGATCCCGGCGAGCATGGCGGCGATCGCGGCGACGACTCCGAGGGACGTGTGGCCGGCGAGGACGGCGGTGAGCAGGAGCGGCCCGGCGGCGAGCGCGCCGCGTACGACCGCGCTCCACGGAACGGGTCCCCGCTGGGCCCGCAGGGCGTGCGCGAGCCAGGGCGGCAGGGCGGAGAGTGTGCGAACGGCAACGGCGGAACGCGGGGACACATGGCTCCGTTCGGACGAGGGCGGGAGTGCGCCTTCGGGCGACGGTGACCGGGGCTGGGTGGTGGCTGCTGGTGCTCGTGCTGATGCTGACGCTGGTGCTGGGGCTGTGTCTCCACGGTACGGGTCGATCGGGGAGAAGGGGGGACGGCAGCGTTTCGGGAAGGTGACGGCTGGGCCGGATCCCGGTTTCTTTATGAACGCAACCGCCCGGGCGCCTGTGCCGGGCGCCACTCCGGACGCGCGCGTGGCCTCTGGCGCCGGGCACCGTCTCCTCGATGAAGGCGCGGATCCGGTCGAGCGCCTCCGGGACGCGGCCGTGGGCGAGCTGCCGACAAGGACGCCGGCGTCCCTCAGCCCGGCCCGGTCCACGAGGACGCCGGCGCCACTCGATGCGGCCCGCTCCACCAGGCCCTCCTCTCGCGCCACCCACTCCCCCACGCGGCGAGCACCGCGTGCCCGGCCTCGGTGGCGGAAACGGTCAAGGCGCCCCCGGCTACTGGACGGCCAGGTCCCAGCCGCTGTCCGGGTGATGTGTACCCGAGCATCGGAGCCACCGGGAGCGACAGCGCGGATGCCGGGGAGGGAGGGCGGCCAGGTCGTCGGTGGTGGCACGGGGAAAGGCCACTCCCGTCAGAACTCCCAGAGGTTCCGGTGGCGGTGGCGGGTCGGCGGGTGGTCCAGGTCCTCGGCGACGTCGACCAGGGCGCCGGGCGGGGCCGCGCGCAGGCGGTTGCGGGCGGTCGTGCGGAAGACGGCCAGGGCTGCCCGGGCACGCGACTCGTAGGGGCCGTCGACCTCCGCGTTCAGGGAGCGCGGATAGGTGCGGGCTATGAAGGCACGCCGGACGGGCACGGGGCGCGGACGGCGTCCCTCCCGCCGCGCACGGGCCGACTCCTCGGCCGTGAGACGGAGTTGGACGAGCACGTGTCCGGAGCGCAGGCCTGCTCCGCAGGTCGACCCGGCGGCGGGGCGGTGGTTGCGGTGTCGAAGGCTGACGTGGTGAACGGTGCGGGACATGACGGACCTCCAGGGGCCCGCCGGACCTTCCGGCGCGGCCCGCTAGAACTCCGCCGCCGTGAAACGGCCCAGGTACTTGGTGCGCATGGAGGAAGAGTGCCGTCCGAGGCCCGCGCCCGTCCAGCGGATATCGCGGCGAGGCCGATTGTCAGTGGGGCACGCTTGAATGGGAGGTGCCGTCACGGAGTGTGACGAGGGGCAGGGTCGCGGGGGGAGTGGGAGACGGTGAGGTACGCGGAGGACGAGCGGCGGTACGTGTCGTTGGCCGGCCTGCGGATGCGCGGCTGGACGGGAGCCCTGGTGCACCGGCTGCTGGGCCCGCCGGACCGGATCAGCGTGGACCCCCGAGGGCGCACCGCGCCCCCGGCGCGTCTGTACCGCGCGGAGCGGGTGGAGGCGGCGGAACGCTGCGAAGAGTTCCTGCGGGGGCACACACGGCGCATGGGCGACGGGCCACCGGACCCCGGCGGAGGGCCTGGTGGGGATGCCGTCCTGGGCGAAGGGCCTGGCGGGACTGCCGTCCTCGGCGGAGGGCCTGGCGGGACTGCCGAGCCGGGCGCAGGGCCGGGCCTCTCGGGCCTGTCGCACCACCACGCCCCATCGGGCGACTCGGCCCTCTCGACCGTCCCGGAGGAGGAGGAACCATGAGTCAGGCACGGCGCGTACTCCAGGTCCGCCGCCGGAAGTGGCCGAGCTGCTCACCGAACACCGCGAAGCCGTACGAGGCGAGGTGACCGAAGCCGTACGAGGCGAGGTGACCGGTTCGCCTCGGTGAGGCCGTCCAGCTCCTCGCGGGTGAGGCGCTGGTCGCCGAGCGCGAACCGCCTCCGGCGACCCCACCGGCGCCCGCATCCACGCCCTGAGCCACGTACGGGCCGGCTATCGCTCACGGTGCCGCACCTGCCCGGGGAGCAGCCGACCGAAGACCCGTCCACCTGGACTCCTTCCCCGGCCGATCAGGCACGGTCCGGTACGACGGGCCGGTCAGCTCAGCCCCGCCGCCGTCGCCGCCCTGCTCAGCACCTCCCGCAGCATCTCCGGTGTCAGACGGCCGGTGAAGGTGTTGCGCTGGCTGACGTGGAAGCAGCCGAAGAGGTCCAGGCCGTCGAGCGGCACCCGGGTCCCGTGCGCGAAGGCCGGCCGGGGCCGGGGCACGGCCCACCCCGCCTCGGCGAACGCCGGCAGTGCGGCCTGCCAGCCGAACGCCCCCAGCACGACGGCGGCCCGCAGCGTCGGCCGCAGCAGCCGCAGTTCCTGGACGAGCCAGGACCGGCAGGTGTCCCGCTCGCTCGGGGTCGGCTTGTTGGCGGGTGGCGCGCAGTGCACGGGCGAGGTGACGCGCACGCCGTACAGGGCGAGGCCGTCGTCGGCGGACACGGAGGTCGGCTGGGAGGCGAGCCCCACGTCGTACAGCGCCTGGTACAGCACGTCTCCGGAACGGTCGCCCGTGAACATGCGTCCCGTGCGATTCCCGCCGTGCGCGGCCGGGGCCAGCCCCACGATCAGCAACCGCGCATCGGCCGGACCGAACCCCGGCACCGGCCGCCCCCAGTACGTCCAGTCGGCGAAGGCCGCCCGCTTCGTACGGGCCACCTCCTCCCGCCACTCGACGAGCCTGGGACAGGCCCGGCACCCCGCGACCCGCCGGTCCAGGGCGGGAAGGGGGTGCGGAGCCAGCGGTTCGTCGGGGTCCATGGGTCCACATTAGGACGGGCGCCGGGGCCACGAGGGTCAGAGGGTCACGCTGTGCGCCGCACCAGCCGCAGCAGGTCCTTCAGGGAGTCGCGTCGGGCCCAGGCGATGAGGCCCAGCGGGACGAGCATGATGAGGGGCGTCGCCGCGTTCTCCCCGTCCATGGCGACGATCGTCACGATGAACGCCCCCACCATGAGCGCCCCCAGCGAGATCGCGGCCACCGACCGGAGCACCGGGACGAGCAGGGCGATCGCGCCGGCCAGTTCGAGGACACCGATGGCGTACATGCCGGTGTGGCCCCAGCCCAGCTTGTCGAAGCCCTCGGCCGCCGACGGGTGGGCGATCAGCTTCGGCAGTGCGCTGGCGATCCCGTAGAAGAGGGCGAGCAGCACCTCCAGCCCGCGCAGGGCGATGCGGGCACGTCGACGCCCGGCGGTCAGGGACTCAGCGCCGGCGGAAGCGGCGGCGGGGAGGGGGGCCGTGGTCTCGGACATCGAGGTCTCCTGGGGAAAGCGGTCCGTTGTGCTGTCGGAGAGAAAGACCGCTCCCCCGCCGTGAACTCATCGGTCTTCGCCGCGATTCATCGCTTCACCGCCCTCACCCAGACGCGGTCCTGCGTCAGATACCGGTCCACCCTGAGTCCCGCCTCCGCCAGTGCCTCCTCGAACTGTTCTGCCGTCAGGGGCCGTGCGCGGAATGTCTGAGTCCATATCGCGTCCGGGAACACATACTCCGCGCGCACCGAGTTGACGCCTTCGCCGACCGGGTCCGCCGACAGGATCCGTAAGGTGAAACCGCTCGGATCGACCCGCTCCCGGGGCAGGTCGGTGTGGTAGTCCTCGCCCTCCCGCTGGATCAGCACACACCCCTCCTCCTCCACATGCCGGGCGCAGGTGCGCAGCATGCCGCGCCGGACCTCCTCGTCCCCGGCGTGGACGAGGAACGACGCGAGCAACACCACGTCGAAGGTCTCGTCCAGGTGCAGATCCTCGATGGGACCGCAGACGGTGCGCGCCCCTCGGACGCGGTCGAGCATCTCGGCGGACTCGTCGACCGCCGTGACCGTGAACCCGCGCTCCAGGAGCGGGTGGGTCATGCGGCCGACGCCGCTGCCCAGCTCCAGGATGCGCGCGCCCGCGGGCACGGCGGCGGTGATGATGTCGGGCTCGTCGCCCACCGGGAGGCGGCTGTACAGCTCGACCGCACAGCCGTCCGGGGTGATGGTGCCCGGGCCCGTCCCCTCGTGTCCCTCTCGCATTTCAAGCCTCATACCCGCCCAACGGCCCGCCCCCGCACGGGCGTTCCCCCGCTCCGCCGGTTCATCCGTTCGAGTGAGGGCAACACGTTCGACGAAGGTGCCGAACACCTGGCGGCGCCTGCCTCGCTGCGGTCACGGCCTCGCCGCCCCGCCGCCCCGCCGGAGAACGCCAGAACCCCCGCTGGAGAACGTCCGACCCGAGGAGTACGTTTCGAGGAGGAGCGGTGATCCGATGCGTACGGGCAGTGAGCCGGTGACAGCGCGCAGTGCACTGAGGGTGCGGCTGTGGCTGAGCGTGTGGGGGCTGCTCTGGGCGATCTTCGGGACGGTCGCGTTCGCGCTCGTGGGGCGTCCGGGGTGGGCGGTCGCCTGCGGGGTGCTGTGGCTGGTGATCACCGTCGATCTGTCGGTGATCCTCAGGCATCTGCGCGAGGGGCCCCACTATCAGCCGGGCCCCGGCATCCCGCCGTACCGGCCGCCGGAGCAGCGCCGCCGCTGAGGGCGGCCGTTGGAGGCGAAGGCCAGGGGCCTCAGGAGTCGAACCGGGCCGCCTTCAGGTACTGCGGGTTCGGGTCCAGCGCGGCGGCCAGGCGGAAGTGCCGCTTGGCCTGGTCGGGGCGGCCCTGCCGTTCGTAGGTGCGGGCGAGCGCGAAGTGGGCGAAGGCGTTGTCCGGCTCCCGCTCCAGGACGATCGTGAACTCCAGCTCGGCGGGCCGCAGTTGCGCGGCGGCGAAGAAGGCACGCGCCCGCAGCAGCCGGGCGGCGGTGTTCTCGGGGTACGCGGCGATGACACCGTCGAGCAGTTTCACCGCGCCGCGCGGATCCCGTGCGGCGAGCAGTTGCTCTGCCGCGCGGAAGTCGATGACGTGCGTTTCCGGAGAACGTCCGGTCGAACCGCTGGTTTCGGGCACGGCAGGTTCCTTCCCTCACTCACAGCGTTCAACGCGTTCGGCGGCGGCCCCTATTCCTGGTACATACCGTTAGCCGGACGTCTCCCCGTCCCGCCCGGGCGCCTGCGCCCGGCGGACCAGGTCGGCCCACACGTCCTTCACGCGGCGCTCCAGGTCGGGCAGCGGTACGTCGTTGTCGATGACGATGTCCGCGATCCGTCGGCGCTGCTCGCGGGTCGCCTGGGCGGCCATTCGCGCGCGGGCGTCCGCCTCCGTCATTCCGCGCAGCCGCACCAGCCGGTCGAGCTGCGTAGCGGGGTCGGCGTCGACGACCACCACCACGTCGTACAGGGGGGCGAGCCCGTTCTCGGTGAGGAGGGGGACGTCGTGGACGACGACGGCGTCCTCGGGGGCGGCGGCCTCCAGTTCCCGGGAGCGGGCGCCGACCAGGGGGTGCACGATCGCGTTGAGCGCGGCGAGTCTGCCCGGATCCGCGAAGACGATCGAGCCGAGCGCGGGCCGGTCGAGGCCGCCGTCCCCGGCGAGGACGCCCTCGCCGAAGGTCTCGACGACCGCGGCGAGGCCGGGCGTTCCCGGCTCGACGACCTCGCGCGCGATACGGTCCGCGTCGATCAGTACGGCGCCGCACTCGACGAGCAGCCGCGACACCTCGCTCTTGCCGGCGCCGATCCCACCGGTCAGGCCCACCTTCAGCATGACGGGAAGCTTAGGGCCTGCCGCCGACGCAGCACGCGGCAGACCCCGGGAGGGCTCTCAGCCCTCGCCCTCCCGCTCGGCCAGGAACTTCTCGAACTCGCGCCCGATCTCGTCGGCGGACGGGATGTCGACCGGCTCGGCGAGCATGTTGCCGCGCGTCTCGGCGCCGGCGGCGGCGTCGTACTGGTGCTCCAGGCCCTGGACGAGGGCCGTCAGCTCCTCGTCGCCCTCCTGGATCTGGCGGTCGATCTCGGTCTGCGTGCGGTGCGCGTCCGTGCGAAGGGCGTGCGCGATGCTCGGCAGGACCAGTCCGGTGGCGGCCGTGATGGCCTCCAGAACGGTCAGCGCGGCGTCCGGGTAGGCGGAACGCGCGATGTAGTGCGGGACGTGCGCGGCGACGCCCAGGATGTCGTGTCCGGCCTCCATGAGGCGGTACTCGACGAGGGCCTCGGCGCTGCCCGGCACCTGAGCCTCTTCGAAGGGGCTGCGCTGGCCGGGGACCAGATCGGTGCGGTTGCCGTGCGGGGTGAGGCCCACGGGACGGGTGTGCGGGACACCCATGGGGATCCCGTGGAAGTTCACCGAGAGGCGTACGCCGAGGCGCTCCACGATCTGCTTCACGGCCGCGGCGAAGCGCTCCCACTCGACGTCCGGCTCGGGGCCGGACAGCAGCAGGAAGGGCGCTCCGGTGGCGTCCTGGACGAGCCTGACCTCGATGGTCGGTTCCTCGTAGTCCGTCCACTGGTCGCGCTGGAACGTCAGCAGCGGGCGCCGGGCGCGGTAGTCCACCAGTCGGTCGTGGTCGAAGCGGGCGACGACCTGGTGGGGCAGCGAGTCGAGAAGCCGGTCGACGATCTGGTCGCCGGTCTCGCCCGCGTCGATGTATCCGTCGAAGTGGTAGAGCATGACAAGTCCGGCCGACTCCTGGGCGAGCGCCATGTCGACGACGGCCAGCCCCTTCGGCTCCCATGCGTACAAACCCTGCGGATCAAGCACTTGGACCGCTCCTCCTCGTGTTCGTACTGCACAACGCCCCGCAGGGCGTGGGCATTCCCGGCCCACGCCCCTGATCAGGTGACTTCCCGTCGGCTTGGCGGGCCACCGGGCCAGAAAGTCCGCACGCACGCGTGGAGGGCGGTCAGCGCCCGGCGCGCGGAGGCCGAAGCACCGTGCCGCCAGGCGGGGACGCGGCTGGGCCGGTCGTCGGCGAAGCGGTTCGGGGACGTGGCCGTGCAGTCAGCCTGTGCCTCGCCGTACACGTCGGCCCGCGTGGGCCGCCGCCGGGGCGGTGGACCCGCCGTCACCGCAGCCGACCAGCACCCTCCGGTCCCCGTGCGGAGGGCAGGCCCATGGCGTCGATCACGGCGATCCTGGTGTCGGGCGCCGCGCGTGAGGCCGCCGTTCCGCGGGGACGCCCGGCGATTCGTCCCGGACCGGCACCGCACCTGCGCCACGACGGCCCTTCGACCCGCGGGCCCGAGACCCGCAGACCCGCAGACCCGCAGACCCGCAGACCCGCAGACCCGCAGACCCGCAGACCCGCAGACCCGCAGACCGATGGAACAGCACTGAGGGCCCGCACCTCAAGGTGCGGGCCCTCAGTCATGAGCTAGTGCTCAGTGGGCGTTCAGCTCTGCCCACCGGCCAGCTTCTCGCGCAGCGCGGCGAGCGCCTCGTCCGAAGCGAGGGCACCAGAGGTGTCCGCACCCTCGGAGGAGTACGAACCGCCACCGCCACCGCCACTGGACGCGGCCGGAGTCGCACCGGCAGCGTCGCCGCCCTCGGCCGCAGCAGCGGCGTCGGCCTCGCGGGACTTGATGACCTGCTGCTGGTGCTGCTCGAAGCGGGTCTGCGCCTCGGCGTACTGGTTCTCCCACACCTCACGCTGGGACTCGTAGCCCTCGAGCCAGTCGTTGGTCTCGGGGTCGAAGCCCTCGGGGTAGATGTAGTTGCCCTGGTCGTCGTAGGACGCGGCCATGCCGTACAGGGTCGGGTCGAACTCGACCGAGGCCGGGTCGGAACCGAACGCCTCGTTGGCCTGCTTCAGCGAGAGGCTGATGCGACGACGCTCGAGGTCGATGTCGATGACCTTGACGAAGATCTCGTCGTTGACCTGGACGACCTGCTCCGGGATCTCCACGTGGCGCTCGGCCAGCTCGGAGATGTGGACCAGACCCTCGATGCCCTCGTCCACGCGGACGAACGCACCGAACGGAACCAGCTTCGTGACCTTGCCGGGCACGACCTGGCCGATCTGGTGGGTGCGGGCGAACTGCTGCCACGGGTCTTCCTGCGTCGCCTTCAGCGACAGGGAGACACGCTCGCGGTCCATGTCCACGTCGAGGACCTCGACGGTGACTTCCTGGCCGACCTCGACAACCTCGGAGGGGTGGTCGATGTGCTTCCAGGAGAGCTCGGAGACGTGCACCAGGCCGTCGACGCCACCCAGGTCCACGAAGGCACCGAAGTTGACGATCGAGGACACGACGCCGGAGCGGACCTGACCCTTCTGCAGGGTGGTGAGGAACGTCTGGCGAACCTCGGACTGGGTCTGCTCCAGCCAGGCACGGCGGGACAGGACCACGTTGTTGCGGTTCTTGTCCAGCTCGATGATCTTGGCCTCGAGCTCCTTGCCCACGTAGGGCTGGAGGTCGCGGACACGGCGCATCTCGACGAGGGAAGCCGGCAGGAAGCCACGGAGGCCGATGTCGAGGATGAGACCACCCTTGACGACCTCGATGACGGTACCGGTGACGATGCCGTCCTCTTCCTTGATCTTCTCGATGGTGCCCCAGGCGCGCTCGTACTGGGCGCGCTTCTTCGAGAGGATCAGGCGGCCTTCCTTGTCCTCCTTCTGGAGAACGAGGGCTTCGATCTCGTCGCCGACGGCGACCACGTCGTTCGGGTCGACGTCGTGCTTGATCGAGAGCTCGCGGCTCGGGATGACACCTTCGGTCTTGTAACCGATGTCGAGCAGGACCTCGTCCCGGTCGACCTTCACGATGACGCCGTCGACGATGTCGCCGTCGTTGAAGTACTTGATCGTCGCGTCGATCGCGGCGAGGAAAGCTTCCTCGTTACCGATGTCGTTGACCGCTACCTGCGGCGTGGTAGAGGTGGTCTCGGTGCTGCTCGTCATGTGGGAAAGGGCTCCGGTACGGACAGAGAGTCGTAGGTACTGCTTACGCCGGGAGCCCGTTTCGCTCTGCAGAAGGCCGGACAGCCAAGGAAGCGCCCCACCGGGGAACCGGTGATGACGCCTCGACAACCGAGGGGACATACATACAGATGCGAGCGCGACCTGCTACGTCTGAGGTGCGCAAGCCCGCAGCGCAACTTGTAGCATACGGGGGCAGCCGGGCAGGGTCAATGCGCGAAGGCGCACACCCGGGGCGGATCGCCGCAATCCCGGCACACAACCTCTCTTCCGAGGCCGCGCGGGCCACAGGAGCGCCGTCCCCGTGACACCGTGACGGCGCCTCCCGGAGCGGCTTGGACGGAAGAGTACGACGAGGGAGCCGGTCATCCAAGAGCCCGTCACGTCCCAGCCGCAGTCCGAGCCGGCCTTCGAGCCGCCCTTCGAGCCGGAGGCCACCCGCCGCGAGGCCGGTGCCGCGGAGAGCGCGCGCGCCAACCGCGGCTGGTGGGACCGCAACGCGGACGAGTACCAGATCGAGCACGGCACGTTCCTCGGCGACGACCGCTTCGTGTGGGGTCCCGAGGGCCTGGACGAGGTGGAGGCCGAGCTGCTCGGCCCGCCGGAGGACCTGAAGGGGAAGGCCGTGTTGGAGATCGGCGCCGGCGCGGCCCAGTGCGCGCGCTGGCTGGCCGCCCAGGGCGCCCGTCCGGTGGCCCTGGACGTCTCCCACCGCCAGCTCCAGCACGCGCTGCGGATCGGCGCGGCGTTCCCGCTGGTGTGCGCCGACGCGGCCGTCCTGCCGTTCGCGGACGGCTCCTTCGACCTGGCCTGCTCGGCGTACGGCGCACTGCCCTTCGTCGCCGAGCCGGTGCGGGTGCTGAAGGAGGTGCGCCGGGTGCTGCGACCGGGCGGGCGCTTCGTCTTCTCGGTGACCCATCCGATCCGCTGGGCCTTCCCGGACGAGCCGGGCCCCGAGGGCCTGACCGTCGCCTCGTCGTACTTCGACCGCACGCCCTACGTCGAGCAGGACGACGACGGCCGGGCGGTGTACGTCGAGCACCACCGGACGATCGGCGACCGGGTCCGTGACGTCGTGGCGGGGGGCTTCCGCCTGCTGGACCTGGTCGAGCCGGAGTGGCCGGTCTGGAACACGGCTGAGTGGGGCGGCTGGTCGCCGCTGCGCGGCGGTCTCATCCCGGGGACGGCGATCTTCGTCTGCGAGCGGGACTGAGTCCGCGCGTCGCACGTCTCCGCTCCCCTCCTCTCGACGTCTCTCCTTGTCTCTCCTTTCGGCTTTCTCTCGACGTCTCTCCTTTCGGCTTCTGTCTTCATGCACGCACGCGTGCGTGGGCGTTTCCGGCGGCGTACGACACTGGGTGGCGTGATCCGCTACGACGCCCTGGACGCGCTGCCCGTGCGGGCCGCCCTGCCCGCTCTCCACGACGCCCTGACCGGGCGCGGGACCGCCGTGCTGGCGGCGCCGCCCGGCACCGGGAAGACCACGCTGGTGCCGTTGGCACTGGCCGGGCTGGTGGGCGGGGGGCCGGTGCGCAGGGTGGTGGTGGCCGAGCCGCGGCGGATCGCGGCACGGGCGGCGGCCCGGCGGATGGCGTGGCTGCTCGGTGAGCGGACCGGCGAGAGCGTCGGCTACACCGTGCGCGGCGAGCGTGTCGTCGGGCGGCACACGCGCGTGGAGGTCGTCACCACCGGTGTGCTGCTCCAGCGTCTCCAGCGCGACCAGGAGCTGACCGGCGTCGACGTGGTGGTGCTGGACGAGTGCCACGAGCGGCATCTGGACGCGGACACGGCGGCCGCCTTCCTGTGGGACGTGCGCGAGACGCTCCGCCCCGAGCTGGGGCTGGTCGCCGCGTCGGCCACGACCGACACGCAGGGATGGTCCCGGCTGCTGGGCGGTGCGCCGGTGGTCGAGGCCCACGGTTCGTCGTACGGCGTCGAGGTGGTGTGGGTGCCTCCGGTCCGGCCGGTGCGGCCGCCGCACGGCATGTGGGTGGACCAGGCGCTGCTCGCGCACGTGGCGTCGGTGGTGCGGCGCGCGCTGGAGGAGCGGTCGGGGGACGTGCTGTGCTTCCTGCCGGGGGTCGGGGAGATCGCGCGGGTCGCGGGGCGGCTCGGGGATCTGGACGGGGTGGACGTGCTCCAGGTGCACGGGCGGGCTCCGGCGGCGGTGCAGGACGCGGTGCTGGCTCCCGGGGAGCGTCGCCGGGTCGTGCTGGCCACGTCCGTGGCCGAGTCGTCCCTGACGGTTCCGGGGGTACGGGTGGTCGTCGACTCGGGGCTGGCGCGGGAGCCGCGCGTCGATCACGCGCGCGGGCTGAGCGCCCTGGCGACGGTGCGCGCGTCGGTCGCGGCGGGACGGCAGCGGGCCGGGCGGGCCGGGCGGGAGGCGCCGGGCGTGGTGTACCGGTGCTGGGCGGAGGCCGAGAACGCCCGTCTGCCCCGGTTCCCGTCGCCGGAGATCAAGGTGGCCGACCTGACGGCGTTCGCCCTCCAGGCGGCCTGCTGGGGCGATCCCGGGGCGTCCGGGCTGGCGCTGCTGGATCCGCCGCCGGGCGGGGCGATGGCGGCGGCCGGCCGCCTGCTGCGGGCGGTGGGGGCGGTGGACGCGGCGGGCCGGGCCACGGAGCGCGGGGTGCGGCTGACGCGGGCCGGGTTGCACCCGCGGCTGGGGCGGGCGCTGCTCGACGGGGCGTCCTTGGTGGGAGCGGAGCGGGCCGCGGAGGTGGTCGCGCTCCTGAGCGAGGAGGCTCCGCGGGAGTACGGCGACGATCTCGCGGGGGCGCTGCGCGCCGCCCGGCGCGGGGGTGACGCGTACGCGGGGCGCTGGCGGACGGAGGTACGGCGGCTGCGGGCGGTGGCGGCGGAGTTCTCCGGCCGGGCCGAGGGGGCCGTCGCGGGTCCGTCGGCGGCGGCCGGCGAGGACGGCCGGGTCGGTGTCGTCGCCGCTCTCGCCTTTCCCGAGCGGGTCGCCAGGGCCGACGGCGGTTCGCACCTGATGGTGTCCGGGACGCGGGCGGAGGTGCGTGAGGGGTCGGGGCTGCGCGGGGCCCCGTGGATCGCGGTCGCCGTCGCCGACCGTCCCGTCGGCAAGGGGCACGCGCGCGTGCAGCTCGCCGCGGTCGTCGACGAGGAGGTCGCCCGCTTCGCGGCCGGGGCGCTGCTCGACGTGCGCGAGGAGGTCCACTGGTCCGACGGAGACGTCGTGGCCCGGCGGGTCGAGCGGCTCGGGGCCGTGGAGCTGGCGGCGCGGCCGCTGCGGGACGCCGACGCCGGGCTCGTAAGGGAGGCGTTGCTCGAAGGGCTCGCGCGGGAGGGGCCGGGACTGCTGCGGTGGTCGGCGGAGGCACGGGGGCTGCGGCAGCGGCTGGCCTTCCTCAGGACGCACCTCGGGGAGCCGTGGCCCGACGTCTGCGACGCGGCCCTGCACGCGCGCGTGGACGAGTGGCTGGAGCCCGAGCTGGGCCGGGCCCGGCGGCGGGCCGATCTGGCGCGCATCGATGCCGGGAAGGCGCTCGCCCGGCTGCTGCCCTGGGCGTCCGGGGAGGCGGCGCGGCTGGACGAGCTGGCGCCGGAGCGGATCACGGTGCCGAGTGGGTCCGGAATCCGGATCGACTACGCCGATCCCGGGCAGCCGGTGCTGGCGGTGAAGCTCCAGGAGATGTTCGGCCTCCAGGAGACGCCGCGCGTGGCGGGGGTCCCCCTGCTGGTGCACCTGTTGTCCCCGGCCGGGCGGCCGGCGGCCGTGACCGCCGACCTCGCGTCCTTCTGGAAGGGCGGATACCAGGGCGTACGGGCGGAGCTGCGGGGCCGCTATCCCAAGCATCCCTGGCCGGAGGACCCGGCCGCTGCCGAGCCGACCCGGCACACCAACGCGCGACTCAGGCGGTGACCGGTTCGGCGTCGGCCGTGGAGGTCGGCCCGGGGTCGGCGGGGCGTCGGCCGCGGGCCTCCAGGTACAGCGACAGGGCGAACAGCAGGATGCCGAGGGCGAGGAAGCCCCAGGGCAGGTAGGACGTCATCAGCAGGATCAGGGTGCGGTGGGAGCGGACCAGGTCGACGGTGTGCTCGATGTAGTCCTCGCGCATCTTCACGTGGCCGGCGAACGCCGTCACCTTGTCGCGGCCTCCCAGCAGGGTGCCGCCGCGCAGTTCCTCCCGGTGGATCTCCTCGCCGTAGACGGGGGCGCCGGTGACGGGTTCGACCCAGAACCTGCGGACGGTGGTGTACCAGCGCGTGGTGCCGGTCCTGGCGACGGTCTCGGGGGTGATGCCGGCGACGGGCATGGTCCTGGGCATGGGGACCTGGGTCCAGGGGACGGTCTGCTCGAAGTAGTAGACCTCCAGGCCGCGGAAGTTCTCGGTGCGCTCGTAGTGGATGGGGGCGGTGACGCGGGCCTGGGCGTCGAAGTACTCGTAGTCGCGTCTCTCCGTGCGGAAGGGCCACTTGAACTCCAGGCCCTCGCGGCGGACGGGGCTGCCGTCGACCATCTCCCCGGTGGCGTGGACGGGTTCCTGGGTGTGGGCGTCGAAGATGTAGCGCTCCGGGATGCGGGAGACCATCTTGCCGTCGGGGCCCTGGACGTAGGACAGGCCGTCCCAGACGACGACGTCGCGGCCCGCCGTCCGTTCGATCCGCTGCGACTCCTCCACGTTGCCCTTGAGGGTCTGCACGACGGTGATCTTGGGGACGGTGCGGGCGGTCATCGTGCCGTAGTCGAGGAGGGTGGCGTCGTGGGCCTCCAGAACCATGTCCTGGTAGGCGTTGGCGGGGACCTTGGCCAGGCGGGGGAAGGCGTACCAGCGCAGCAGTGGGGACAGGGCCGTGAAGAACACGGCGAGGGCGAGCAGGATCAGGCCGGCCTTGCGGCGCATGTCGGCCTCCCTCCCGGGTGGTCAGGGGTGGGCGGGCACCGTCGTCAGCAGGGGTTTCGGGGAGGTCTCGCCGGCCCGGGTGCCCAGGGCGGTGAGGGTGAGGACCAGGGCGAGCGCGAGGGCGAGGCCGGTCGCGGCGGCGATCAGGGCGCGCATGCGGGCCTCCCGCGAGGTCGGAGTCGGAGGTGCCGGCGGAGCTGATGGGTCGTCAGGTCGGGCACCGTAGCAACGGGCGGGCGAGATGAGAACAGGTCGCGCACGACGACGGCGCCCCGCTCGCGTGGAGCGGGGCGCCGTCGGTGTCGCGGGACGGTGGCTACGAGCCGGTCGTCGCCGACCCGGACGGGCTCGAGGAGGTGCTCTCGGAGGTCGTGCCCGAGGGGCTGTCCGACGGGGTGTCCGACGGGGTGTCCGAGGGGGTCTCCGGCGGGGTCGGCGTGGACGACGGTGCCGCCGTGACGGTCAGTTCGACCGTGAGGGTGGCACCGCCCTCGGTGGTGACACGCAGCAGGTACGTGCCGGCGGTGTCGTCCGCGTACAGCTTCGGGAGCGTGAGCAGGCCGTTCGCGTCCGTCCGGAGGTCCGTCAGGGTGCGGACCGGCTTGCCGGCGGCGTCCTTGAAGTACGGGCCCTTGTCGTTCGCGGTCGGGTCGTCGGCCGACTTCACGAGCGTGGCGGTGGCCGCCACCTTGTCCGCCACGGCGCCCTTGTAGGTGGCCTTCACCTCGACCCGGTCGGCGAACTCACCGCCCGCGACGCAGGTCGGGGCGGCCGAGCCGGTGCGGGCCAGGGCGTCGGCGGCGCGCGCGGTGACCGTGGCCGAGTAGCTCACGGCCGCGACCGTACGGCCCACGACGGTGGCACGGACCGTGAAGGCGCCGGTCTTCTCGCCCGCCTGGAGGGCGGGCGCGGTGGCGACGCCCCGGCTGTCGGTGAGGACCGTGGCGACGCTCTCGCCGCCCGTGAAGGTGGCGTCGGTGTCACCGGCGATCGTGAAGCGGACCCGGACCTTGGCGACGGCCGTGCCGGCCTTGGTCTCGGTGCGGGTGCTGATCCGGTCGCCGAACGCGTCGCCCGCCATCGCGGTGAGCTTCGCCGTGCCCGCGTCCTCCAGGTGGTGGACCGAGTCGGTCGGGGTCGTCGCGGGGGGCGTGGTGGCCGGCGGGGTGGTCGTCGGCGGGGTCGTGGCAGGAGGGGTACCGGGGGGCGTCGTACCGGGCGGGTTCGTGCTGGGCGGGGTCGTGCTGGGCGGGGTCGTCCTGGGCGGCGTGGGCGACGGGGTGGTCGTGCCGCCGCCACTGCCCTCGTCGCTGCGGCTGTCCGGCAGACTGCCGGTGCCGTCCGGCACCTCGTGCGTGCCCTTGCGGTAGTAGTCGAGCCACGACACGACGGTGTTGTAGTAGTCCGTCGAGTTGTTGTAGCTCAGGATCGCG
This sequence comes from Streptomyces sp. NPDC006259, assembly GCF_042870975.1. Classification (NCBI taxonomy): domain Bacteria; kingdom Bacillati; phylum Actinomycetota; class Actinomycetes; order Kitasatosporales; family Streptomycetaceae; genus Streptomyces; species Streptomyces sp. NPDC006259. The sequence continues at coordinate 240,570 of NZ_JBIAHY010000001.1, forward strand.
CTGCGCAGGCCGGCGTCGGTGGACATGTCCCAGCTGTAGCGGCACAGGTAGTGACCGGCGGCGAGCGCGGCGTCGTAGACGTTGTTGGGGTTCTTCGTGCCGTCGCCGTTGCCGTCGCGGCCGGCCCACTCCCAGGTGGACGGGATGAACTGCATGGGACCGACGGCGCGGTCGTGCGCGGTGTCGCCGTCGAAGGCGCCGTTGTCGGTGTCGTTGATGTCGGCGAAGCCGTTGCCGTCGAGCACCGGGCCGAGGATCGCCGAGCGGGTGGTGCCGTCGGCGTCGACGTTGCCGCCGCGGGCGTGACCGGACTCCACCTTGCCGATGGCGGCGAGGAGTTCCCACGGCATGTTGCAGCCGGGCTTGGACCCGGCGAGCGCCGCCGCGGCCTTCTTGTAGGCGTCCAGGACGGTCGCGGGGATGCCGGCCTCCGTGTCGCCGGTGCCGACCGGGGTGGTGCCGGTGCTCGGGCTCGGCGCCGGGGTGGGGCTGTTCAGCGGCGGCAGGTCCGTGTAGTACGGGGAGTTGCCGGTGGCGCTCTCGTCGGTGCCGGCCGCCGAGCCGCCGTCGGCGGACGGGGCGTCCGCGGCGGTCCGTCCGCCCACGCCGCCGGCCGTGACGTCGGGTGCCTGGGAGGCGGCCAGAGCCGCGACCGCCAATGCGGCCACGGTGGTGTTGACCGCCCCCTTGCGCAGCCTGCTGCCGAAATGCGCCGACATGAAGTGAACTCCTCCCGTGGACACTCGAGCGCCCGTCTTCGTCCGTCTCGCCCGTCCCGTGGACGCCATGTCTCACTCGTCCCCGGAAGACGAACGACCGGTCGCGAGAGTCGCGGCCGCGGGCGATTTACGCTGCTCTGTTCGGTTGTGCCCCCGCGATTCGCGCTGCGGCGGCCCAGGCGACCCTACGACAACTTCTTTGCGACCGGCACCCGTTCGAACCCGGTGTTCACCGACCGGCCACGCATCGGGCGCGTGGAGGGCGTCCCGCATACTGGTCGGGTCGTCGATGTCCGGGCCGGCGGGTCCGGCAACATCCGTGCCCGGGAGCCTCGTTGCCGTTCACGCTGAGCCATGCGGCGGCCGTGCTGCCCGCCGTGCGCGCCGACGGCACCGGCCGCGGACGCCTGGTGCCCGCCGTTCTCGTCGCCGGGTCGTTCGCTCCCGACGTGACCTACTACGCGGCGAGTGTCCTGGCCGGGGCGATGGAGTTCGGCGACGTCACGCACTCCTTCCCCGGCGTCCTCACCGTCGACGTGCTCCTCGCCTGGGCGCTGGTGGGACTGTGGCTGCTGGTGCGTGAGCCGCTCGTCGCGCTGCTGCCGCGCGCCTGGCAGGGCCGCACGGCCGTCCTGACGCGCTGCGGGGTGCCACGCGCGCGTGTCCGGCCGTCCGCGGTGGCCCGGTGGTACGCGTCCGCCGTCCTCGGCGCACTGACGCACGTCGTCTGGGACGCCTTCACCCACCTCGACCGGTGGGGCATGCGGATGTTCCCCGTCCTCGGCGAGACGGTCGCGGGCTCGCCGCTGTACTGGTACCTCCAGTACGGCGGCTCGGCCGTCGCGGCCGTCGTGATCGCCGCGTTCGTCACCCGCGCGCTGCGCCGGACACCCGCGGCCGAGCCGCTCGGCGTGCCGGTGCTGTCGGCGCGCGACCGCTGGTGGGCCGCCATCGTGATCGGCGGCCTCGTCCTGACCGCGGCGGCCCGCCGGGCGATCCGCTGGTGGGACCACCGCGGGCCGGTCAGCAAGCCCTACGAGCTGATCCCGACCCTGTGCTTCGGGGCCGGGGCTGGGCTGGTGCTCGGCGTGCTGCTGTACGCCGGCGGCGTGCGGGTGCGGGTGCTCCGCGGGGCGGAGCGGCGCTCGCGGCACGCGGACGAGGTGGGCGTCGGCTGAGGAGGCGCGAACGGGGCACCGCCGAGCTGGGTCAGCGCCCGCCGCATCGGTCGGTGCCGGGTGTCGCGTCGGCGACGAAGACGGTGATACGGCGTCCCGCGCGCGGTCGGTGGAGTCGGCGCAGGGCGGCGACGGCGAGGGTCAGGTAGGCGCGGGCCGGCTCGGCCGACAGACGCCAGGTGCCGTCCGGGCGGGTGAGCAGTGCGAGGACCCGGCGGCGGAGACGTACGGCCGTCGCGCGAAGGAATCCGAGGGGGGTCCCGGGGACGCGGGGTGTGGCGGCGCCGGGCGCGAGGGCGGGAAGCGGTCGCCCGGAGGGCGTCGCGTCGAGGCCGAACCGCGTGACGGCGGCGGCCGTGGCGTGAACGCGTGCGGAGGCCTTCCGGCGGTGAAGCATGCGTATACCCATGGCCGCATCCTGGCGGCCCGGCGCGCCCGAGGCCCCCTTCTCGGGGGCCACGCGAGTGAGGGCCCTCCGGGGGATGTACGGGGAGTGACGGGGGCGGGGGCGGCGCGGGCAGGCGGGCAGGCGGGCAGCGCGGCCGGAGCAGCACGAGCTGGCGGGCCGGGCGAGTCCGGCGGCGGGGGCAGCACGAACAGTCGGGCCACGGCGAGTCCAGCGGCGGGAGCAGCACAAGCAGACGGGCCACGACGA
>NZ_JBIAHY010000001.1:243216-291097 GCF_042870975.1 Streptomyces sp. NPDC006259
ACGAGTCCAGCGGCGGGAGCAGCACAAGCAGACGGGCCACGGCGAGTCCAGCGGCGGGAGCAGCACAAGCAGACGGGCCACGGCGAGTCCAGCGGCGGGAGCAGCACAAGCAGACGGGCCACGGCGAGTCCAGCGGCGGGGGTCGCACGAGCAGACGGGCCGGGCGGGTGCGGCGGGGGGCGAGCGGTCGCGCGAACCGGCACGGCGGCGTGGACGGTCCGAGGCGGCGACGGTCGACCAGGCAGCGCGGGAGGCGGCGGGAAACGGCGCCGACCAGGCGGCGCGGGAAGAGGAGGGACCCCGCCACGTCCGGCAGGGTCCCTCTGGAGCGCGTGCTGTGGTCAGTGGGCCGCCGACTCCCAGTCGGGGCCCGCGCCCACGGAGACGTCCAGGGGCGCCCTGAGGTGGACCGCGCCGGCCATCTCGCGGCGGACGAGTTCCTCCACGGCCGGCCGCTCGCCGGGGGCGATCTCCAGGACGATCTCGTCATGGACCTGGAGGAGCATGCGGGACCTCAGGTCGGCCTTCCGCAGGGCCGCGTCCACCTTGAGCATGGCGATCTTGACGATGTCCGCCGCCGTGCCCTGGATCGGGGCGTTGAGGGCCATCCGCTCGGCCGCCTCGCGGCGCTGACGGTTGTCGCTGTTGAGGTCGGGGAGATAGCGGCGGCGTCCGAAGAGCGTCGCCGTGTAGCCCGTCGCCCGTGCCTCCTCGACCGCCCGGCGCAGATAGTCCCGCACACCGCCGAAGCGCTCGAAGTAGGCGTCCATCAGCGCGCGGGCCTCCCCCGCGTCGATGTTCAGCTGCTGGGACAGGCCGAACGCCGACAGGCCGTACGCCAGGCCGTACGACATCGCCTTGATCTTGCGGCGCATCTCCGCGTCCACGGCGTCCCGTTCGACGCCGAAGACCTGGGAGGCGGCCGTGGTGTGCAGGTCCTCGCCGGAGGTGAACGCCTCGATGAGGCCCGCGTCCTCGGAGAGGTGTGCCATCACCCGCAGTTCGATCTGGCTGTAGTCGGCCGTCATCAGGGACTCGAAGCCCTCGCCGACGACGAACCCGCGCCGGATCGCCCGGCCCTCGTCCGTGCGGACCGGGATGTTCTGGAGGTTCGGGTCCGTGGACGACAGGCGGCCGGTCGCGGCGACCGTCTGGTTGAAGGTGGTGTGGATGCGGCCGTCGGCGGCGATCGTCTTGATCAGGCCCTCGACGGTGACGCGGAGCTTGGCCTGCTCACGATGGCGGAGCATGATCACCGGCAGCTCGTTGTCCGTCTGTGCGGCGAGCCAGGCCAGGGCGTCGGCGTCCGTCGTGTAACCGGTCTTGGTCTTCTTCGTCTTCGGCAGGCCCAGCTCACCGAAGAGGACCTCCTGGAGCTGCTTGGGCGAGCCGAGGTTGAACTCGTGTCCGGCGGCGGCGTGCGCCTCCTTCACCGCCTGCTGGACGGCGCCCGCGAACATCTGCTCCATGGCCTCCAGGTGGGCGCGGTCGGCCGCGATGCCGTGCCGCTCCAGACGGGCGAGGAGAGCGGAGGTGGGCAGCTCCATGTCCTGGAGGAGGTCCGCCGAGCCGACCTCCTCCAGCTGGCCCCGGAAGGCCTCGCCGAGGTCGAGGATCGCGCGGGCCTGCACCATCAGGGCGTCGGCCTCGGCGCTGTCGTCCGCGCCGAAGGCGAGCTGGCCGTCGGCCGCGGCGGGCGGGGCCAGCTCGCGGCCCAGGTACTCCAGCGACAGCGCGTCGAGGTCGAAGGAACGGCGGCCCGGCTTGACCAGGTAGGCGGCGAGGGCGGTGTCCATGGAGACGCCGGCGACGCTCCAGCCGTGCTCGGCGAAGACGCGCATGGCGCCCTTGACGTTGTGCAGGACCTTGGGGTGGTCCTCGGCGGCCAGCCAGGCGGCCCACGTGTTCTCGTCGGACTCGTCCAGCTCCGACGGGTCGAACCAGGCGGCCGGACCGCCCGCCGCGGCGAGCGCGACCTCCGCGACCGAACCGGTGCCCAGGCCCCACGTGTCGACGGTGGCGACGCCGAGGGCCTCGCCGCCGTGCTCGGTGAGCCAGCCGGTCAGCTCGCCCGTGCCCAGCACCGTGCCGTCCAGTGCCACGCCGGGGGCGGCGGCCGGGGTCGCCTCGGCCTCCTGGGCGCCTGGGTCGACGCCCAGCAGCCGCTCACGCAGCGACGGGTTCCGGATCTCCAGGGTGTCCAGGACCATCGCGACGGCCGTGCGGTCGTACGGGGCGCGCTCCAGGTCGTGGACGGTGCTGGGCAGCTCGACGGTGCGGACCATCTCCGTCAGACGACGGTTGAGCTTGACGGACTCCAGATGGTCGCGGAGGTTCTGCCCGGCCTTGCCCTTGACCTCGTCGACCCGCTCGACCAGGTCCGCGAAGGAACCGAACTGGTTGATCCACTTCGCGGCCGTCTTCTCGCCGACGCCCGGGATGCCGGGGAGGTTGTCCGACGGGTCGCCGCGCAGTGCCGCGAAGTCGGGGTACTGGGCGGGCGTCAGGCCGTACTTCTCGACGACCTTCTCCGGGGTGAAGCGGGTCAGCTCGGAGACGCCCTTCGTGGGATACAGCACCGTGGTGTGCTCGCTGACGAGCTGGAACGAGTCCCGGTCGCCGGTGACGATCAGCACGTCGAAGCCCTCGGACTCGGCCTGGGTGGCGAGTGTGGCGATCACGTCGTCGGCCTCGAACCCGTCGACCGCGAACCGCGAGACGTGCATCGCGTCGAGCAGCTCACCGATCAGCTCGACCTGGCCCTTGAACTCGTCCGGGGTCTTGGAACGGTTCGCCTTGTACTCGGTGAACTCCTCGGATCGCCACGTCTTGCGGGAGACGTCGAAGGCCACCGCGAAGTGCGTGGGCGCCTCGTCACGCAGCGTGTTCGCCAACATCGACGCGAAGCCGTAGATCGCGTTCGTCGGCTGGCCGGTCGCGGTGGTGAAGTTCTCCGCGGGCAGCGCGAAGAACGCGCGATAGGCCAGCGAGTGCCCGTCCATGAGCATCAGGCGGGGCCGGTCGGCGCCGGAGGTGTTCTCGGTCTTCTTCGATGCTGTTTCTGCCACGCCCCCGATCCTGCCACGCCCCACTGACACTCCGACCCACGTGAGCCTCCGGCGGTCGGACGGCGGTTCGGGACGGCACCCGGCCACGATCGGTCACCGCGACTGCACGGACGCCACCGAGCCCCCACCCCCACGGCCCCTCCCCCATCGCCACCGAGCCCCCAACGCTGGGGAGCACCGTGCGGCACCGGGCAACCGGGCAACCGGGCAGCGTGGGTCGTTCGCTCCGAGTCCCCCGGCGGGAGCCCGGTCGGCGTCGGCGGCCCGTGCGGCACGGCACCCATCAGGCCGGCACCGGCACCGGCACCGGCATCGGGGAGGCGGCCGACTGTTCGCGGAACAGCCCCACCACCGCGCGGCCGCCGCCCCCACCCCCCTCGGCGCCCGTCCGCCCGTCCGCCCGCCGTGTCGGTGCCGCGTGCGAGGATCGGTGGGAGTGGTCACCCGTGCCAGTGAAGGAGCGCCGCGATGGCAACGAAGCCGCCCAAGGCGGACCCGGTCCAGGACGCGCCGCAGGTCGCCGAGCCGAAGCACGTGGCGGCGGGGCTGCCGGCCATCGGGCACACCTTGCGGATGGCGCGGCAGCAGATGGGTGTGAGGCGGACCGCGCTGACGCTGCTGCGGGTCAACCAGAAGGACGGCTTCGACTGCCCGGGCTGCGCCTGGCCCGAGCCGGACCACCGGCACGCGGCGGAGTTCTGTGAGAACGGCGCGAAGGCCGTCGCCGAGGAGGCCACCCTGCGCCGGGTCACCCCGGAGTTCTTCGCCGCGCACCCGGTCGCCGACCTGGCGAACCGGAGCGGCTACTGGCTGGGCCAGCAGGGCCGGCTCACGCACCCGATGTACCTCCCGGAGGGCGGCGAGCACTACGAGCCGGTCTCCTGGGAGCGGGCCTTCGACATCATCGCCGAGGAGATGGCCGACCTGGCCTCTCCCGACGAGGCCGTGTTCTACACCTCGGGCCGTACGAGCAACGAAGCCGCGTTCCTCTACCAGCTGTTCGCGCGCGAGTGGGGCACCAACAACCTGCCCGACTGCTCCAACATGTGCCACGAGTCGTCCGGTTCGGCCCTCACGGAGACGATCGGTATCGGCAAGGGCAGCGTCCTGCTGGAGGACCTCTACCAGGCCGACCTGATCATCGTCGCCGGTCAGAACCCGGGCACCAACCATCCGCGCATGCTCTCCGCCCTGGAGAAGGCCAAGGCCAACGGCGCGCGGATCGTGAGCGTGAACCCGCTGCCCGAGGCAGGCCTGGAGCGCTTCAAGAACCCGCAGACCCCGCAGGGCATGCTCAAGGGCGCCGCCCTCACCGACCTCTTCCTCCAGATCCGCCTCGGCGGCGACCAGGCCCTGTTCCGTCTCCTCAACAAGCTGATCCTCGAGACGGAGGGTGCGGTCGACGAGGGGTTCGTCGCCGAGCACACCCACGGCTACGAGGAGTTCGCCGCGGCCGCGCGTGCCGCCGACTGGGACGAGACGCTCGCCGCGACGGGGCTCACGCGCGCGGAGATCGAGGAGGCCCTGCGCATGGTCCTCGCCTCGGAGCGCACCATCGTGTGCTGGGCGATGGGCCTCACCCAGCACAAGCACTCCGTGCCGACCATCCGCGAGGTGGTCAACTTCCTCCTGCTGCGCGGGAACATCGGCCGTCCGGGCGCGGGCGTGTGCCCGGTGCGCGGTCATTCGAACGTGCAGGGCGACCGCACGATGGGCATCTTCGAGCGTCCGGCCCCGGCCTTCCTGGACGCCCTGGAGCGGGAGTTCGGCTTCGCGCCGCCGCGCCGGCACGGCTTCGACGTCGTACGGGCCATCCGCGCGCTGCGGGACGGGGAGGCGAAGGTCTTCTTCGCCATGGGCGGCAACTTCGTGTCCGCCTCCCCGGACACGGAGGTCACCGAGGCGGCGATGCGGCGGGCACGGCTGACCGTGCACGTGTCGACGAAGCTCAACCGCTCGCATGTCGTCACGGGCGCGCGTGCCCTGATCCTGCCGACGCTCGGGCGGACCGAGCGCGACGTGCAGGGCGGTGGCGAGCAGTTCGTGACCGTCGAGGACTCCATGGGCATGGTGCACGCCTCCCGGGGCCGGCTGGCGCCCGCGAGCGCGCGCCTGCTGTCGGAGCCGGCGATCGTGTGCCGGCTGGCGCGCCGGGTGCTGGGCGAGGACAGCCGGGTGCCGTGGGAGGAGTTCGAGAGGGACTACGCGACGATCCGGGACCGCATCGCGCGCGTGATCCCCGGCTTCCAGGACTTCAACGCGCGCGTCGCCCACCCCGGCGGCTTCGCGCTGCCGCACGCCCCGCGCGACGAGCGTCGCTTCCCCACGGCCACCGGCAAGGCCAACTTCACCGCCGCGCCGGTCGAGTTCCCGCAGCTGCCCGCCGGCCGCCTGCTGCTCCAGACGCTGCGCTCGCACGACCAGTACAACACCACCATCTACGGGCTGGACGACCGTTACCGGGGCATCACGAACGGCCGTCGGGTCGTCCTCGTCAACCCCGAGGACGCCGAGGCGCTCGGCCTCGCCGACGGCTCGTACGTGGACCTGGTGAGCGAGTGGCGGGACGGCGTCGAGCGACGGGCGCCCGGCTTCCGGGTGGTGCGCTACCCGACGGCGCGGGGCTGCGCGGCGGCGTACTACCCGGAGACCAACGTCCTGGTGCCGCTGGACGCCACCGCGGACACGAGCAACACCCCGGCGAGCAAGTCCGTCGTCGTCCGTCTGGAACAATCGGCGACCGACTGAGCGTTTGCTCAGCAGCACGGTCACCGTACTGGTCACGACACGGGTCACGACGAACGGAGCAGGTTCCGATGGGCGAGCAGCAGCACGTGAAGTTCCCGCAAGAGGTCATCGACGAGTACGCGGCGCTCGGCGTCGACCTGCGCGCCCTCTTCTCCGCCGGGCACCTGGGCACCCGCATGGGGGTGCAGATCGTCGAGGCGTCCGCCGAGCGGGTCGTCGGGACGATGCCGGTCGAGGGCAACACCCAGCCGTACGGACTCCTGCACGGCGGTGCCTCGGCGGTGCTCGCCGAGACACTCGGTTCGGTCGGCGCCATGCTCCACGGCGGCAGCTCCAGGCTCGCCGTCGGCGTCGACCTCAACTGCACCCACCACCGCGGCGCCCGCTCCGGCCTGGTCACGGGCGTGGCCACACCCGTGCACCGCGGCCGGACCACGGCGACGTACGAGATCGTGATCAGCGACGAGGCGGACAAGCGGGTGTGCACGGCACGGCTGACGTGTCTGCTGCGGGACGTGAACCCGGGCGACGCCGCGCCTGCGGCCGGCTGAGACCACCGACGCCCTCTCCCCGGCCAGCCCGTCCGCCCCGCCCCGTTGCCCGCCGCCGCCTCCGCGGCCTAGCGTCGGGGCATGACAACGGGAGGGCCCCTCCGGCCGGGGGCGGTGCGACGGCCCGGGTCGGCGGCACGACCCCCGAGGGCACGGCGGCTCGGAATGGCACGGCGACTCGGGACGGCACGGCGGCTCGGGACGGCCGTGGGGGCGGGCCTGCTGGCGACGGCGTGCGCCGGTTCCGGCGCCACGGACGCGCGGGGCACTCCCTCGCCTTCCGTCACTCCCCCCGAGGTGCTGTGCGCCCGGATCGTCGCCCACTGGGCGCGCGAGGTGCTGGACGGCGGCACGTACGGGGACTACCAGTCCATGGGTCTCTCCAACGGCCAGTACGAGATCCTGCGGTCGGTCGTGGACGCCGCGAGGGCCGAGGAGAGGCGTGAGGGCGCGCGGGCGGCGGGCGAGTTGATAAGCCGTCAGTCGCGTGCGGGCTGTGTCGCCTGGTACCGCTCCGGCGGTCCGGGCGCGGGTCCGTGGCAGTGAGCGGCGGTGTCGGCCCCGTCGAACCGGGCGAGGGTACGCGCGCACGGCAGGCCGGGGACGCCCGGGGAACGGGCGTTCCGCGCGCCCGGCCGGTCCTGTTCCACGGGCGTCGTCACCGTCGCGTAGTGCTCGGGGCGCTGACGGCCGTCGTCCTCCTGGCCGGTGCCGGTCTGCTCTGGGCGACCCGGCCGCAGGAGCGTCAACAGGCCGCTCCCAAGCCGCCGTTCCCCTCCCAGGTCGTGGACGTCGAGTATCTGGGGCCGCTTCCGGTGCCGGCGGGCACCCGGCCCCGGACGTTCGCGCTGGAGGTGCTGCTCAGTGTGGATTCGGGCCCGCCGGTCACGACGACGCGGCTGGCGCAGCCGTACGACGGAATCGCCCTGACGTCGGCGCCGCGAGCACCTTTCCGCACGGAAGCGGGCTCCACCGCCAAGATCGTCGTCACGATGCACGTGACGGATTGCGGAAAAGTGCCGGCGGATGCCGGGCTCCCTTTCCTGGACGTAACTCTGCGTAATGCGCGCGCAATCCAGGAGCACAGTTTCATCCTCGGCTCCCGGTACGCACAGGACCTCTCCCAGGCCCTACAAGTCGCCTGTAGCAACGAAATCTCGTAATCACCAAAACGCCTGAGACGCCTGAAACCATCAGGGCCCGTCCTGCGGATTCTCACCATGCGGACAGGGCGAATCAGCCTTAATTCCACGGTTCCGCCCTCTCAGCACCGCTCTGCATTACCTCGTGTCATAACAAGAGAGTCACAGCATGGGCCAGAGCCTCCTCCGCGTTACCTTCACCCGTTTAGAGTCACGGCCAGTCACCGCGCAGCTGGAATACCCCTTCGGCCGCAGCGATCGACTCGGCCTCTTCCAGGGGGGAGGGCCGCCCACGGAAAGGACTGGAACGTGCGTCAACGTTCGCTCATCGCCATCACCGCTGCGCTGTCCGCGGGAGCACTCACCCTCACTGCCTGCGGCTCGCGCGACAGCGACGACAAGGGCTCCGACAGCGGCGGCACCACCGTCACCATCGGCGTCGACGCCCCGCTGACCGGTGACCTGTCCGCGCTGGGCCTCGGCATCAAGAACTCCGTCGACCTCGCCGCCAAAACGGCCAACAAGCAGAAGTACGTCGACGGCGTCACCTTCAAGGTCATCGCCAAGGACGACCAGGCGCAGCCCTCGGCCGGCCAGCAGAACGCCACCGCCCTCGTCGCCGACAAGAGCGTCCTCGGCGTCGTCGGCCCGCTGAACTCCTCGGTCGCCGAGTCGATGCAGAAGGTCTTCGACGACGCCAAACTCGTCGAGATCTCCCCGGCCAACACCAACCCCGCGCTGACCCAGGGCACCGACTGGGCGACCAGCAAGAAGCGCACCTACACGTCGTACTTCCGCACCGCGACCACGGACGCCATCCAGGGCCCGTTCGCCGCCCAGTACGTCTTCAACGACGCCAAGAAGAAGAAGGTCTTCGTCATCGACGACAAGAAGACCTACGGCGCCGGCCTCGCGAGCACCTTCACCGCTGAGTTCAAGAAGCTCGGCGGCGCCATCGCCGGCACCCAGCACATCAACCCCGACTCCAAGGACTTCTCCGCGGTCGCCACCCAGGTCAAGAACTCCGGCGCCGACGTCGTCTACTACGGCGGCGAGTACCCGCAGGCCGGCCCGCTCAGCAAGCAGATCAAGGCCGCCGGGGCCAAGATCCCGGTCGTCGGCGGCGACGGCATCTTCGACCCGACCTTCATCAAGCTGGCCGGCACCGACGCCACCGGCGACCTCGCCACCTCCGTCGGCGCCCCGGTCGAGCAGCTCCCCTCGGCCAAGGAGTTCGTGGCCAACTACAAGGCGGCCGGCTACAAGGAGGAGTACGCGGCCTACGGCGGCTACTCCTACGACTCCGCCTGGGCGATCATCGAGGCCGTCAAGAAGGTCGTCGACGACAACGACGGCAAGCTCCCCGACGACGCCCGCGCCAAGGTCACCGCCGCCGTCCAGAACGTCTCCTTCGACGGCGTGACCGGCAAGGTCTCCTTCGACGAGTACGGCGACGCCACCAACAAGCAGCTCACCGTCTACGCCGTCGAGAACGGTGCCTGGAAGGCCGTCAAGTCCGGTACCTACACCGGCTGACCCACACCCGCACCACTCAGAGCCGCGCGGGGCGCTGTTCCACTGGCGCCCCGCGCGGACTCACATCCGGCCCCCCGTCGAAACATCCGAACCGTCTCGGAGGACATGCGGTGAACGAACTGCCGCAGCAGCTGGTCAACGGCCTGCTACTGGGATCCATGTACGGGCTTGTCGCCATCGGCTACACAATGGTCTATGGCATCGTCCAGCTCATCAACTTCGCCCACGGCGAGATCTTCATGACCGGAGCGTTCGGCGCTCTGACGGTCTACCTCTACATACTTCCCGACGGCACCTCCATGGCGATCGCCCTGCCATTGATGCTCGTCGGCGCCGTGATGGTCTCCGTCACCATCGCCGTGGGAGCGGAGAGGTTCGCCTACCGGCCCCTGCGCAACGCCCCACGCCTCGCCCCGCTCATCACCGCCATCGGCCTCTCCCTCGCCCTCCAGCAGGCCGTCTGGGCCTGGTACCCCGAGGCCAAGTCCGCCCGCGTCTTCCCCCAGATCGACGGCGGACCCTTCGAGATCGGCAGCGTCACGATCCAGACCGGCGACGTCTTCCTCCTCGTCGCCGCCCCGATCAGCATGGCGTTCCTCGGCTACTTCGTCATGAAGACCCGCACCGGACGCGGCATGCAGGCCACCGCCCAGGACCCCGACACCGCCAAGCTCATGGGCGTCAACACCGACCGCATCATCGTGGTCGCCTTCGCCCTCGGCGCCACCTTCGCCGCCGTCGGCGCCGTCGCCTACGGCCTGAAGTACGGCCAGATCAGCTTCACCATGGGCTTCCTCCTCGGGCTCAAGGCCTTCACCGCGGCCGTGCTCGGCGGCATCGGCAACATCTACGGGGCCATGATCGGCGGCGTCGTCCTCGGCGTGGTCGAGACCCTGGCCACCGCCTACATCGCCGACATCCCCGGCATGGGCCAGTTCGGCAGCAACGCCTGGGCCGACGTCTGGGCCTTCGTACTCCTCATCCTCGTGCTCCTGCTGCGGCCCCAGGGCCTGCTCGGCGAGCGCGTCGCTGACAGGGCGTGACACCGATGACGACACAGACCACCACACCCGAAGCACTCGGCGGAACCGCCCCCACACGGGCCGGCCTCATCGGCATCCCCGAGAACATCGCCCGCGCCCTCGCCACCGGCGGCGCCCTCCTCACCATCGTCTCCACCTTCCTCGCCTGGACGTGGACCTCCGCCTTCCCCGGCGACCTGACCGTCTACGGCTACCCGGGCGGCCTCCAGGTCCTCGTCCTCATCGGTGGCGCTCTCACCACCCTCTTCGCCCTGGCCTCCTACGGCATCAAGGGTCTCGGCTGGCTCACCCCCGCCGGAGCCGACGGCGCCATAAAGTTCGCCGCCCTCGCCACCTTCGCCACCAGCTGGTACACGGTCATCGCGATCAGCACGAAGCTCGGCGGCGTAGTCAACCTCGAAATCGGCGGCTACCTCGTCGCCCTCGGCAGCCTCGCCGCCCTCCTCGGCGCCCTCGCCCTGCCCTTCGAGCACCCCGAGCCCGACCCGATCGACCCCGACGACTCTTCGTGGGAGCACCGCAAGCACCAGGCCGCCCACCAGTGGACCACCGTGAAGGCGGCGTTCGCCTCCGGCACGGCCCGCCCCGTCGGCAAGCTCCCCTCGTATGCCGAGATCCTGATCATCGTCGCCGTACTCGCCCTCGGACTGACCGTCTTCACCTACGGCATCGGCACCGAGTACGACGAACTGTTCGTCGGCTTCCTCATCACCGCCGGCTTCGGCTTCGCCGCCCTCCAGAAGTCCGGCCTCGTCGCCCAGGCAGCCCAGATCACCGCCCGGCACCAGAACATCACCGTCTGCGGCGCCTTCGTCGCCGCGGCGCTGTTCCCCTTCACCCAGACCGACGACCAGTACGCGACCGTCGGCGTCTACATCCTCATCTTCGCCACCGTCGCCCTCGGCCTGAACATCGTCGTCGGACTCGCCGGCCTCCTCGACCTCGGCTACGTCGCCTTCCTCGGCGTCGGCGCCTACGCCGCCTCCCTCGTCTCCGGCTCCCCCAACTCCCCCTTCGACGTCCACTTCCCGTTCTGGGCCGCCGCCCTCGTCGGCACCGGCGCCTCCCTCGTCTTCGGCGTCCTCATCGGCGCTCCGACCCTGCGACTGCGCGGCGACTACCTCGCCATCGTCACCCTCGGCTTCGGAGAGATCTTCCGGATCACCGCCAACAACCTCGACGGCACCTCAGGACCCGACATCACCAACGGCTCCAACGGCGTCTCCTCCATCCCCAACCTCGACATCCTCGGATTCGACTTCGGCACCGCCCACGAGATCGGCGGCTTCAGCATCGGCCGCTTCGCCAACTACTTCTTCCTCATGCTCATCATCACCGCCGTCGTCGTGACCGTGTTCCGACGCAGCGGTGACTCCCGCATCGGCCGCGCCTGGGTCGCCATCCGCGAGGACGAGACCGCCGCCCTCGCCATGGGCATCAACGGCTTCCGCGTCAAGCTCATCGCCTTCGCCGTCGGCGCCTCCCTCGCCGGCCTCGCCGGCACCGTCCAGGCACACGTCACCTACACCGTGACCCCCGAGCAGTACGTCTTCGCCGGCGCCATCCCGCCCAACTCCGCCTTCCTCCTCGCCGCGGTCGTCCTCGGCGGCATGGGCACCATCGGCGGCCCCCTCATCGGCGCCTCGCTGCTGTTCCTCATCCCGAACAAGCTTCAGTTCCTCGGCGACTACCAGCTCTTCGCCTTCGGTCTCGCACTCATCCTGCTGATGCGCTTCCGCCCCGAGGGCCTCATCCCCAACCGGCGCCGCCAGCTCGAGTTCCACGAGGACGCGGAAGCACCCACCGTCCTCACGAAGGCAGGGGCCTGACCACGATGACCACCACCGACACCACCACCAAGACGGCACCCGTCGGCGAACCCGTCCTCGACGCCCGCGGTGTGACCATGCGCTTCGGCGGCCTCACCGCCGTCCGTGACGTCAACCTCACCGTCAACCGCGGCGAGATCGTCGGCCTCATCGGCCCCAACGGCGCCGGCAAGACCACCTTCTTCAACTGCCTCACCGGCCTCTACACCCCCACCGAGGGAGAGGTCCGCTTCCAGGGCAACGTCCTGCCGCCCCAGTCCTTCAAGGTGACCGCCGCCGGCATCGCCCGCACCTTCCAGAACATCCGCCTGTTCGCCAACATGACAGTCCTGGAAAACGTGCTCGTCGGCCGCCACACCCGCACCAAGGAAGGCTTCTGGTCCGCCATCCTGCGCGGCCCCGGCTTCCACAAGGCCGAGGCATCCTCCCGCGAACGCGCCATGGAACTCCTCGAGTTCGTCGGCCTCGCGAACAAGGCCGACCACCTCGCCCGCAACCTCCCCTACGGCGAGCAGCGCAAGCTGGAGATCGCACGAGCCCTGGCCAGCGAACCCGGCCTGCTGCTCCTCGACGAACCGACCGCCGGCATGAACCCGCAGGAGACGCGGGTGACGGAGGAACTGGTCTTCGCCATCCGCGACCAGGGCATCGCCGTCCTCGTGATCGAGCACGACATGCGGTTCATCTTCAACCTGTGCGACCGCGTCGCCGTCCTCGTCCAGGGCGAGAAACTCCTCGAGGGCGACAGCGCCACCGTCCAGGGCGACGAACGCGTCATCGCCGCCTACCTCGGCGAACCCTTCGAGGACGCGCCCGGCGCCGAGGAAGTCGCCGAAGTGGAGGCCGCCGAGACACAGGCCAAGACCACGACGGACGCAGCGCCCGCCAAGGAGAACGACCGATGACCGCACTGCTCGAAGTCGAGGACCTCCGGGTCGCCTACGGCAAGATCGAAGCCGTCAAGGGCATCTCCTTCAAGGTCGACGCCGGCGAGGTGGTCACCCTCATCGGCACCAACGGCGCCGGCAAGACCACCACGCTGCGCACCCTGTCCGGACTCCTCAAGCCCGTCGGCGGCCAGATCAAGTTCGACGGCCGCTCGCTCAAGAAGGTCCCCGCCCACCAGATCGTCTCCCTGGGACTCGCCCACTCCCCCGAGGGGCGGCACATCTTCCCCCGCATGACGATCGAGGACAACCTGCGGCTCGGCGCATTCCTGCGCAGCGACAAGGCGGGCATCGAGAAGGACATCCAGCGCGCCTACGACCTCTTCGCCATCCTGGGCGAGCGCCGCAAGCAGGCCGCGGGCACCCTCTCCGGCGGTGAGCAGCAGATGCTGGCGATGGGCCGCGCGCTCATGTCGCAGCCGAAGCTGCTCATGCTGGACGAACCGTCGATGGGTCTCTCCCCGATCATGATGCAGAAAATCATGGCGACCATCGCCGAGCTGAAGTCCCAGGGCACGACGATCCTGCTCGTCGAACAGAACGCCCAGGCCGCCCTCTCCCTGGCCGACCACGGCCATGTCATGGAGATCGGCAAGATCGTGCTCTCCGGCACGGGCCGGGACCTCCTGCACGACGAGTCGGTCCGCAAGGCCTACCTCGGCGAGGACTGAGGCCCCGGCACCAGCCCTCACCCGCGCACGAAGAGGCCCGCGCCTCCCGGTCGAACCGGGGGCGCGGGCCCTTTCGTGAATGCGGGGGGGGGCGTCGCCTAGCCCTTGGACGCCTTCTTCTCGTCCGCGTCCTGGATCACGGCCTCGGCGACCTGCTGCATCGACATCCGCCGGTCCATCGACGTCTTCTGGATCCACCGGAACGCGGCCGGCTCCGTCAGCCCGTACTCCGTCTGGAGGATCGACTTCGCCCGGTCGACGAGCTTGCGGGTCTCCAGACGCAGGGTGAGGTCCGCGACCTCGTTCTCCAGCTCGCGCAGCTCCGTGAACCGGGAGACGGCCATCTCGATCGCCGGGACGACGTCGCTCTTGCTGAACGGCTTCACCAGGTACGCCATGGCACCGGCGTCACGGGCGCGCTCGACGAGGTCGCGCTGGGAGAAGGCGGTCAGCATCAGGACGGGCGCGATGCGCTCCTCGGCGATCTTCTCCGCGGCGGAGATGCCGTCCAGCTTGGGCATCTTCACATCGAGGATGACGAGATCGGGCTTGTGCTCACGGGCGAGTTCGACGGCCTGCTCGCCGTCACCGGCCTCGCCGACGACGGTGTAGCCCTCCTCCTCCAGCATCTCTTTGAGGTCGAGGCGGATCAGCGCCTCGTCCTCGGCGATGACGACACGGGTCGTCAGCGGAGGCACGTGCGACTGGACCTCGTCGGGCGCGTCTACGGGCTGGGGCGACTCGGGGGCGGTCACGGGGGCTCCTTGTTGCGGGCCGGGCAGGTACTGCTGCTTATGCAGCCTACCTAGCGGCGGGCAACTACGGTGACCCGGTATGCTTCCCAACAGCCAGGCCTGCCGGGTTGGTGGAATGGCATACACGGATGTCTCAAACACATCTGCCTGAGAGGGCTTGCGGG
This sequence comes from Streptomyces sp. NPDC006259, assembly GCF_042870975.1. Taxonomy (NCBI): domain Bacteria; kingdom Bacillati; phylum Actinomycetota; class Actinomycetes; order Kitasatosporales; family Streptomycetaceae; genus Streptomyces; species Streptomyces sp. NPDC006259. The sequence goes on from NZ_JBIAHY010000001.1 coordinate 257,671, forward strand.
TTCGAGTCCCGCACCCGGCACTGATAAGCGGAGGATCACGTTCGCGCGATCCTCCGCTTTTTGCTGCGTATGGTCACTACCTGTCACGCAAAGTGTTCCCATGAACATCCACAGCGCCCAGGTGCGACAGACTGCCGTCACGTTGTTGCGCAACGGTAGTAGGAACGCTGACGTGGCCCGCCAGTTCAACATCCCTTTGGGCACAGTCAGCTACTGGAAGTACATGGATCGCGCGAAGCGCGGCGAGTGTCCCGGACGCGTCCAACCGCCATGCCCGCGATGCGAAGGCGAATTGAACTCCCTGGCGTACTGCTACCTCCTTGGCCTCTACCTCGGCGACGGCCACATCGTCCAGAACCGCACGATGCGAGTCCCCAGCCTGTCCATCTCCTGCGCCGATGCTCATCCCGGACTCATGGACGAATGCGAGCAAGCCATGCGGTCAGTCTTCTCTAGGAACTCGGTCTGCCGGGTGTCCCGGAAGGGCTGCCACGAGGTGAAGTTCTACTCCAAGCACCTCTGGTGCCTGTTCCCCCAGCACGGTCCCGGCAGGAAACACGAGCGGCCAATCGTCCTCGAACCCTGGCAGCAAGCCATCGTCGACGCTCACCCCTGGCAACTGATCCGGGGCCTCATCCACTCCGACGGATGCCGCATCACCAACTGGACGACGCGCATCGTGGCCGGCGAGCGGAAACGCTACGAATACCCCCGGTACTTCTTCACCAACGTCTCCGACGACATTCGGCGACTCTTCACCGACACCCTGGAAAAGCTGAGCGTCGAGTGGACACACTGCCTCCGCGACGGAAACCCCTACAGCATCTCCGTGGCCAAGAAGGCGCACGTAGCCTTGCTCGACACCCACGTAGGTCCCAAGCACTGACCCGACCAGCCCCTATTCCGGACTGTCGTCCTCCCCGATGTGGTGTACGCGCACCAGGTTCGTGGAGCCGGAGACTCCGGGCGGTGAGCCGGCCGTGATCACCACCACGTCGCCCTTCTCGCAGCGGCCGTATCGCAGGAGCAGGTCGTCGACCTGGTCGACCATCGCGTCCGTGGAGTCGACGTGCGGGCCGAGGAACGTCTCGACGCCCCAGCTGAGGTTGAGCTGGGAGCGGGTCGCCGGTTCCGGGGTGAAGGCGAGGAGGGGGATCGGGGAGCGGTAGCGGGACAGGCGGCGGGCGGTGTCGCCGGACTGGGTGAAGGCGACGAGGAACCTGGCGCCCAGGAAGTCGCCGATCTCGGCCGCGGCCCTGGCGACGGCGCCGCCCTGGGTGCGGGGCTTGTTCCGTTCGGTGAGGGGTGGGAGGCCGGCCGCGAGGATGTCCTCCTCGGCGGCCTCGACGATCTTCGCCATGGTGCGGACGGTCTCCACCGCGTACTTGCCGACGCTGGTCTCCCCGGAGAGCATCACGGCGTCGGTGCCGTCGATGACGGCGTTGGCGACGTCGGAGGCCTCGGCGCGCGTGGGGCGGGAGTTCTCGATCATCGAGTCGAGCATCTGGGTGGCGACGATCACCGGTTTGGCGTTGCGCCTGGCCAGCTTGATGGCGCGCTTCTGGACGATGGGCACCTGTTCCAGGGGCATCTCGACGCCGAGGTCGCCGCGGGCGATCATGATTGCGTCGAAGGCGGCGACGATGTCGTCGATGTTCTCGACCGCCTGCGGTTTCTCCACCTTGGCGATGACGGGCAGGCGGCGGCCTTCCTCGTCCATGATCCGGTGGACGTCCAGGATGTCGCGGCCGCTGCGGACGAAGGAGAGGGCGATGACGTCGAGGCCGGTGCGCAGGGCCCAGCGCAGGTCCTCCTCGTCCTTCTTGGAGAGGGCGGGGACCGAGACGGCGACTCCGGGCAGGTTGAGGCCCTTGTGGTCGGAGATGACGCCGCCCTCGAGGACGCGGGTGTGGACGCGGGGGCCGTCGACCTCGGTGACCTCCAGGCACACCTTGCCGTCGTCCACGAGGATGCGTTCGCCGGGTGACACGTCCTCGGCGAGGCCCGCGTACGTGGTTCCGCAGATCCGGCGGTCGCCGGTGACGCCTTCCTCGACGGTGACGGTGAAGGTGTCTCCGCGTTCGAGGAGTACGGGTCCTTCCGCGAAGTGGCCGAGGCGGATCTTCGGACCCTGAAGGTCGGCGAGGGTGCCGACGCTGCGGCCGGTCTCGTCGGAGGCCTGGCGGACGTGGCGGTAGCGCTCCTCGTGCTCTGCGTGGTCGCCGTGGCTGAGGTTGAGGCGGGCGACGTCCATTCCGGCTTCGACCAGGGATTTGATCCGGTCGTAGGAGTCGGTGGCGGGGCCCAGTGTGCAGACGATTTTGGCTCGGCGCATGAGACGAGCCTATGGCTTACCGGGCGGTAGCGAATTCGGCGGAGGTGAGCGCTCAACCACCTTTGGGTGAAGCGCCGTTGACAAGTGTTGAATTGTGCGGCCGGCCGCTCCGATGAGCATCCGCACGGTGGCCCGGTTTGCTCGAACGGGTGAATTCAGAGGGGCGGGGGGACCATCGTGAATTGCGCTTTCACCTCGGCCCGTATCCGCATCCGCTGCGGTTCGAGGTCCAGGGGCTCGGGCGGTGTGTCCTCCGTGGCGGCGGCGGACATCCGCAGGGCCCGGCGGCCGAAGGCGCTCCGGGGGCGTCCGGTCGCGGATTCGGTGCCCGTGTCGGCCAGCTCGATCAGGGCGGCCACCGAGGTGTCCAGTGCTTCGGCGTACTCCGTCGCGCGCCGTACGGCGTCCCGTACCGCCTGTCGTCGGACCTCGCGGTGGACGGGTGAGTCCGGGCGCAGCTCCCACGAGGGTCCGTCGATCCAGGTGAGGTCGAGGTCGGCGAGGCGGGTGGTGAGTTCGCCGAGGGCGGTGAAGTCGGTCAGCTCGGCGGTGAGGTGGACGCGGCCGTGGTGGGTGCGGACGCGTTCGCCGCGGCCGTGCTGAGCGAGTTCGGGGGTGAGGGAGACGGCGCCGGTGGACACGTCGGTCACGGCGTCGCCGTAGGACCTGATCAGGTTCAGGGCCTCGGTGTTGCGGCGGGTGAGGTCGTCGAGGGTGGTGCGGCGGTCGCGGCCGCGGGCGGTGACGGTGATGCCGAGGCGGGCGATCTCGGGGTCGACCTCGAGGGTGCTCTCGCCTCGGACGACGAGGAGGGGGGCGTCCGGGGTGCCGTGGGCGGCGGGGGTGGCCATACGCCCCACTCTGGCAGGCCTTACTTGGTTATGGGGTGGGTCCGGGGAAGGTCCGGTCACCAGATCGAAACCTCTGGGGTCTGTTGTCGTTCGCCGCGGGCGGGTCAGAATCTACGCGCGTTCGTCTGCGCGCGCCCCTGTCCGCGCGCGTTCGTTCTACGCGCGTCATTGGTCGTCCCGAGGAGCACAGCATGCCGTTGAACCGCCGGAAGTTCCTGAAGAAGTCCGCCGTGACCGGGGCGGGGGTGGCGATCGCGGGCGCGGTCGCGGCGCCGGCGGCGCAGGCGGCGAACTCGGAGAAGCGGGCCAAGCCCGCCAAGCGGTACTCGCTGACCGTGCTGGGTACGACGGACCTGCACGGGCATGTCTTCAACTGGGACTACTTCAAGGACGCGGAGTACACGGACGCCAAGGGCAACGCGCAGGGCCTGGCGCGCATCTCGACCCTGGTGAACGGGATCCGTGCGGAGCGGGGCCGGGAGAACACGCTGCTGCTGGACGCCGGTGACACGATCCAGGGCACGCCGCTGACGTACTACTACGCCAAGGTGGACCCGATCACCGCCAAGGGTGGTCCGGTGCACCCGATGGCGCAGGCGATGAACGCGATCGGGTACGACGCGGTGGCGCTCGGCAACCACGAGTTCAACTACGGCATCGAGACGCTCCGCAAGTTCGAGGAGCAGTGCGACTTCCCGCTGCTCGGGGCGAACGCGCTGGACGCCAGGACGCTGAAGCCGGCGTTCCCGCCGTACTTCATGAAGACGTTCTGTGTGAAGGGCGCGCCGCCGGTGAAGGTGGCGGTGCTGGGCCTGACCAATCCGGGCATCGCGATCTGGGACAAGGCGTACGTGCAGGGGAAGCTGACCTTCCCGGGTCTGGAGGAGCAGGCGGCGAAGTGGGTGCCGAAGCTGCGGTCGATGGGCGCGGACGTCGTCGTCGTGTCGGCGCACTCGGGCTCCTCGGGCACGTCGTCGTACGGTGACCAGCTGCCGTACGTCGAGAACTCGGCGGCGCTGGTGGCGCAGCAGGTGCCGGGGATCGACGCGATCCTGGTCGGGCACGCGCACGTGGAGATCCCGGAGCTGAAGGTCGTCAACGCGAAGACCGGGAGGACGGTCGTGCTGTCGGAGCCGCTGGCCTATGCCGAGCGGCTGTCGCTGTTCGACATCGAGCTGGTCTTCGCCAAGGGCCGCTGGAGTGTCGAGTCGGTGGCGGCGTCGGTGCTGAACTCCAGCTCGGTCGCCGACGACCCGAAGATCACCGAGCTGCTGTCCGACGAGCACGCCAAGGTCGTGGAGTACGTCAACCAGGTGGTCGGCACGGCGACCGAGACGCTGACCACGGTCGAGGCCCGTTACCGGGACGCCCCGATCATCGACCTGATCACCAAGGTGCAGGAGGACGTGGTGAAGGCGGCCCTGGCGGGGACGGCGTACGCGTCCCTGCCGGTGATCGCGCAGGCGTCGCCGTTCTCGCGGACCTCGGAGATCCCGGCCGGCGACGTGACGATCCGGGACCTGTCGAGTCTGTACGTGTACGACAACACGCTGGTCGCGAAGTTGATGACGGGTGCTCAGATGCGGGCGTACCTGGAGTACTCGGCGGAGTACTTCGTGCAGACGGCGGCGGACGCGGTCGTGGACGTGGAGAGGCTGACGAACGCCGGCGGCCGTCCGGACTACAACTACGACTACGTGTCGGGGCTGTCGTACGACATCGACATCGCGCAGCCGGCCGGCTCGCGGATCAAGAACCTGACGTACGGCGGGGTGGCGCTGGACGACGCCCGGCAGTTCGTGCTGGCGGTGAACAACTACCGGGCCAACGGCGGTGGAGCCTTCCCGCACGTGGCGTCGGCGCGGGAGCTGTGGGCGGAGTCGACGGAGATCCGGACGCGGATCTCGGAGTGGGCGACGGCGAAGGGCGTGCTGGACCCGAAGGACTTCGCGTCGGTGGACTGGAGGCTGACGCGCAACGGTACGCCGGTGTTCTAGCGGTTGTGTTCCGGCGCGGACGCGGGGGCGGTGGGGAGGGTCTCCCACCGCCCCTTCGTCGTCGGTCAGCGGCCTTCGAGGAGGGGGGTGAGGGTGGACGGCCGGCGGGCCGGCGGGATGTGGGGCTGGGGGTCGAGGCCGAAGGTGGTGAAGGCGGTGCGGCGCGGGAGGGGGTAGTTCTCCTTGCCGGTGAGGGTGTTGAGGATGGTGGCGCTGCGCCAGGCGGCGAGGCCGAGGTCGGGGGCGCCGACGCCGTGGGTGTGGCGTTCGGCGTTCTGTACGTAGACGTGGCAGCCGGAGCCGGTCACCGACGGGTCGAGGACGAGGCGGAAGTGCTCGTCGACGCGGGGGCGTTCGGCGCTGTCCCGGCGGAGGTAGGGGTCGAGTCCGGCGAGGACGCGGTCCAGGGGGCGTTCGCGGTGGCCGGTGGCGAGGACGACGGCGTCGGTGGTGAGGCGGCTGCGGGTGTTCTGCCGGATGTGTTCGAGATGGAGTTCGATCTTGGTGGTGGCGATGCGGCCCGCGGTGCGGACGCGGACGCCGGGGGTGAGGACGGTGTCGGGCCAGCCGCCGTGCAGGGTGCGGCGGTACAGCTCCTCGTGGATGGCGGCGAGGGTGTCGGCGTCGATGCCCTTGTGGAGTTGCCACTGGGCGTCGACGAGGTGGTTGCGGGCGTTCTCGGGCAGGGCGTGGAAGTAGCGGGTGTGGTCGGGGGTGAAGTGTTCGAGGCCGAGTTTGGAGTACTCCATGGGGGCGAAGGCCTCGGTGCGGCCGATCCAGTGGAGCCGTTCGCGGCCGGCGGGGCGGTGGCGCAGGAGGTCGAGGAAGACCTCGGCGCCGGACTGTCCGGAGCCGACGACGGTGACATGGCCGGCGGTGAGGAGGGCGGCCCGGTGGTCGAGGTAGTCGGAGGCGTGCAGGACGGGGACGCCGGGGGCGTCGGTGAGGGGGCGCAGCGGGTCGGGGACGTAGGGCTCGGTGCCGATGCCGAGGACGACGTTCCTGGTGTGGGTGCGGCCGAGGGCCTGGGCTTGGCCGTCGGCGTCGAGCTGGGTGTGGTCGACCTCGAACACGTCGTTCTGGGGGTTCCAGCGGACGGCGTCGACCTGGTGGCCGAAGCGCAGTGCGGGGAGGCTCTCGGCGACCCAGCGGCAGTAGGCGTCGTACTCGGCGCGGTGGGTGTGGAAGCGTTCGGCGAAGTAGAAGGGGAAGAGGCGTTCGTGGGTCTTGAGGTAGTTGAGGAAGGTCCAGGGGCTGGTGGGGTCGGCGAGGGTGACCAGGTCGGCGAGGAAGGGGACCTGGACGCGGGCGCCGTCGATGAGGAGGCCGGGGTGCCAGTGGAAGGCGGGGCGCTGTTCGTAGAAGACGGCGTCGAGTTCGGCGAGGGGCTGGGCGAGGGCGGCGAGGGAGAGGTTGCTGGGGCCGATGCCGATGCCGACGAGGGAGCGGGGGGCGTCGGGGGCCTGGTGGGCGGGGGTGTTCATGCGGGGGTGTGTCCTTCCACCGTTTTCAGGAGGGCGGCCAGGTCGTCGGGCCGGGTGTGGGGGTTGAGGAGGGTGGTCTTGAGCCAGAGCCGGCCGTCGGGCCGGGCCCGGCCGAGGACGGCGCGGCCTTCGGTGAGGAGCCGGCGGCGTATCAGGGCCACGGTCTCGTCGTCGGCGCCCGTGGGGCGGAAGAGGACGGTGCTGAGGGTGGGGGTGTCGTACAGCTCGAAGGCGGGGTCGGCGGCGACCAGGGCGGCGAACTGCTGGGCTTGGGCGCAGACTTGGTCGACGAGGGCGCCGAGGCCGGTGCGGCCGAGTGTCTTGAGGGTGACGGCGATCTTGAGGATGTCGGGGCGGCGGGTGGTGCGCAGGGACCGGCCGAGGAGGTCGGGGAGGCCCGCCTCGGTGTCGTCGTCGGCGTTGAGGTAGTCGGCGCGTTGGTGCAGGGCGGTGAGGTCGTCGGCGTCGCGGACCGCGAGGAGGCCGGCGGCGGCCGGCTGCCAGCCGAGTTTGTGCAGGTCGAGGGTGACGGTGTGGGCGGCGTCGAGGCCGGTGAGCAGGGCGCGGTGGCGGTCGCTGAACAGCAGGCCGCCTCCGTAGGCGGCGTCGATGTGGAGTCGGGCGCCGTGTGCGGAGCAGCGGGCGGCGATGTCGGGGAGGGGGTCGATGAGCCCGGCGTCGGTGGTGCCGGCGGTGGCCGCGACGAGCAGCGGGCCGGGCAGGCGGGTGAGGGCCTCGTCGAGGGCGACGGGGTCGAGGGTGCCGGCGGGGGCGGGCACGACGACAGGTTCGGGCAGCCCGAGGAGCCAGGCGGCGCGGGGCAGCGAGTGGTGGGCGTTGGCGCCGTGCACGAGGCGTGGGCCGGCGCCGAGCCGTTCGCGGGCCAGGAGGAGGGCGAGGTGGTTGGACTCGGTGCCGCCGGTGGTGACGAGGGCGTCCGCGAGGCCCGCCTCGGCGGCGAGCGCGCGGGTGACCAGCGCCTCCAGCTCCGAGGCGGCCGGGGCCTGGTCCCAGGAGTCGAGGGACGGGTTGAGGACGCTCGCGGCCAGGTCGGCGGCGGCCGCGACGGCGAGGGGCGGGCCGTGCAGGTGCGCGGCGCACAGCGGGTGGGCGGGGTCGGCGGAGCCTTCGGCCAGGGCACGGATCAGGGTGTGCGGGGCGGCGGGGTCGCCCCGCTCCGGCAGGACCTCCCCGACGGCCGCGCGCAGCCTGGCGGCCACCGCGTCGGGGCCGCCCGCGGGCAGGGGGCCGCCGCGGGCGCGGGCACCGGCTTCCAGCGCGTCGAGGACGGTGGCGAGCAACGGCCGTAGGGCGGCCGCGCCTTCGGGGCCTGAGGCGAGGGGCGGCGTGCGCATGGGCTCCTCCGGAGGGCGGGGAGTCCCAGTTTGTCGGTGGTTACGACGAGGTGCCCTGGCTGTACGGTTTCTGGACCCGAAAGTGGGAGGTTCCACCGGGCGTCGCGCGGCCGGTCCGGGGGCCGCCGCCCCCGGACCAGCCGGTTCCGCCGGTGGACGGGTCCCGTCCTCAGGCGCCCGGCGGGGCGGTGGTCAGCCCTGCCTCACCCGCAGTGCCCGGCCCAGGTCGTCCAGCTGGTCCGCCAGCTTGCGGCGCAGGGACGGGGTCGGGTCGGCCTCGCGCAGGCAGGCTTCGCCCAAGGCCAGGCTCTCGGTGTCGACGGCGTACGCGGGGAAGGCCCAGCGTCCGGCGGCGTCCGCGATGGCGGGGCCGCGGCGGGCGGCCACGGCGAGCGCGTCGTCGTAGAAGCGGGGCACGTACGGGCGTACCAGGTCGGCCTGCTCGGGCTGCCAGAAGCCCTGGGCGGTGGCGGTGAAGAGGTAGTTGGACAGGTCGTCGCTGTCGAACATCGCGGACCAGGCCGCCCTCTTGGCCTCCTCGTCGGGCAGGGCGGCACGGCAACGGGCGGCGCCTTCCCGTCCGTTGGCGGAGGGGTCGCGCTTCAGTTCAGCGGCGATGGCGCCTTCGTCGGTGGCGCCGAGGACGGCCAGCCGGGCGAGGACGCGCCAGCGCAGGTCGGGGTCGAGTTCGGGTCCGCCGGGGACCGTGCCGTCGGCGAGCCAGGCGGCGATGGTGTCCGGGTGGGCGGCGACGGCGATGAAGTGGCGTACGGCGATCAGGCGCAGGCCGGGATGGTCGCCGTCCTCGGTGCGGCGGATGAGGTCGCGGCACAGGGAGGACAGGGTCGCGAGGGCGGCGGGGCGTTCCTCGGGGGCGAGGTAGCGGTCGGCGACCTGCGTGGAGGCGAAGGCGAGGACGCCCTGGACGAGGGCCAGGTCGGTCTCGCGCGGGAGGTGGCCGCGGGCGGTCTCCAGGTAGGCGGCGGGGGCGAGTTCGCCGTCGCGGACCGCGTCGCGCAGGGCGTTCCAGACGACGGCGCGGGTGAGCGGGTCGGGCAGCCGGGAGAGGCTGGTGCCGACGGCCTGCGCGGAGGCGGCGTCGAAGCGGACCTTGGTGTAGGTGAGGTCGCCGTCGTTGAGGAGGAGCAGCGCCGGGGGCTTGCCGATGGGCTGCGGGGCGCTCTGCGGGATGTCGACGTCGAGGCGTTCGCGCAGAGTGAGGCGGCCCTCGTCGTCGGAGAGGTCCTGGTCGTAGAGGCCCACGGCGATGCGGTGCGGGCGGCTGCCGGTGTGCTCGACGGTGAGGGCGCAGGTGCCGGTCTCGGTGGTGAGGGTGGGGGTGAGGGTGTCGACGCCGGTGGTGCGCAGCCAGGCGTCGGCCCAGGCGTGGACGTCGCGCTCGGTGGAGGAGGCGAGGGAGTCGATGAAGTCGGCGAGGGTGGCGTTGCCGAACCTGTGGCGCGCGAAGTGGGTGTTGATGCCGGCCAGGAAGTCCTTCTCGCCGAGCCATGTGACCAGTTGGCGCAGGGCGGAGGCGCCCTTGGCGTAGGAGATGCCGTCGAAGTTGAGGAGCGCGGAGGCGGTGTCCTGGACGTCCTCGGGGGCGACGGGGTGGGTGGAGGGGCGCTGGTCGGCGTCGTAGCCCCAGGCCTTGCGCACGACGCCGAACTCGGTCCAGGTGTCGGTGAAGCGGGTGGCCTCCGCGGTGGTCTGGTAGCCCATGTACTCGGCGAAGGACTCGTTCAGCCAGATGTCGTCCCACCACCTGAGGGTGACGAGGTCGCCGAACCACATGTGGGCCATCTCGTGCGCGATGACCATGGCGCGGGTCTGGCGTTCGGTGTCGGTGACGGCGGAGCGGTAGACGAAGTCGTCGCGGAAGGTGACGAGGCCGGGGTTCTCCATGGCGCCGGCGTTGAACTCGGGGACGAACGCCTGGTCGTAGGAGTCGAAGGGGTAGGGCTCCTCGAACTTCTCGTGGTAGCGGTCGAAGCACGCGCGCGTGACGTCGAGGAGTTCGTCGGCGTCGGCGTCGAGGTGGGGTGCGAGGGAGCGGCGGCAGTGGATGCCGAAGGGCAGGTCGCGGTGTTCGGTGCGCACCGAGTGCCAGGGCCCGGCGGCCACGGCGACGAGGTAGGTGGAGATCAGGGGGGTGGGGGCGGCCCGCCAGCGGCCCTCGCCGAGGTGCTCGGTGATGCCGTTGGCGAGGACGGTCCAGCCTTCGGGGGCCTTGACCGACAGCTCGAAGACGGCTTTGAGGTCGGGCTGGTCGAAGGCGGCGAAGACGCGCTGGACGTCGTCCATGAACATCTGGGTGTAGACGTAGGTCTCGCCGTCGGCGGGGTCGGTGAAGCGGTGCATGCCCTCGCCGGTGCGGGAGTAGCGCATGCTCGCGGCGATCCGCAGTTCGTGTTCGCCGGCGGCGAGGTTCTTCAGGGGCAGCCGGTTGTCGTCCAGGGTCTCCGGGGCGAGGGTCTGGCCGTCGAGGAGGACGGAGCGCAGCTCGGCCGGCTTCAGCTCGACGAAGGTGTCGGCGCCCGTGCGCGCGGCGAACCGGATCACGGTGACGGACTCGAAGGTCTCGTCGCCGGTGGTCAGGTCCAGCGCGACGGTGTAGCGGTGGACGTCGAGGAGCTGGGCACGGGTCTGCGCTTCGTCGCGCGTCAGTACGGACATGCAGGCCATGCTGCCCGATACCGCAGGCCGGGCACAGGGGCGGATCCGGTACGCGCCGTTTGTCCACCCTTCGCGCGGGCGCCCGGACGGCGGGATTCCGGTGGTGGCGGCGACCGGTCGGGGCTACGGCGCCGTGGGGCCCATGGACGTCCCGGTCAGCCGCTCGGCGACGAGTCGCGGGTGGCCGACGGCGTTCTGCACGGGCCGGTCGCGCGGGCCTCCGTGTCGCGCTGGACGGGGACTCGGGGGTCCTGCCTCTCGGCTTCCCGCACCCGGGTCCGCAGCGCGCGCGTCTCCTCCTGGAGGGCGACGTAGCGCTGGTGGGCGTCGTAGAGGTGGCGGACCTCGGTGCGCAGGGCCAGCGGGTCGACCGGTTTCATGACCAGGTCGGCGACGCCGAGGCCGAACGCGGTGGAGGTCAGCTCCTGGTCGGGGCCGAAGCCGGTGAGGAGGATGACCGGTATGTGCTGGGTCTGTTCGAGACGGCGCAGGTAGCGGACCACGTCCAGGCCGCTGACGCCGGGCATCCGCACGTCGAGCACGAGGAGGCCGACCCGGCCGCGCAGCACCTGCTTGAGCGCCTCGTCGCCGTCGGTGGCGCGGGCGATGCGGTGGCCCAGCGGGGCCAGGGCGTTCTCCAGGGCGTACACGTGTCCTGGTGGTCGTCCACGATCAGGATCCTGGCATCCGGCGGCATGACCGATGTCCCTCCCGCGATGGGACGACCAGCTTGGACCGGCCGGCGGTCGCGGGGAGGGAGAAGGAGCCCCGTGACGCCGCCCCCACGGCGGCCCGGCCTTCGCCCGCGTGTCCTCCCGCGCGGGCGCCCGCCGGCCGACGCGCGGCACCCGCGAAGGCGCGTACGGCGCCCGCCTCGGCGGGGCCTGGGCGCGCCGTCCGCGGGCCGACCGAGACGGTCCGGAACGGGTGCGCCGTCCGGGACCGACCGAAGCGGTCAGACGGGTGCCCCGTCCGCGGGCCGACCGAGACGGTCGGACGCCGTGGGCCGCCTGCGGACTACCCACGCGGGCCGGGTGCGCCTGTGGAACCGGCCCCGGCGGTCGGACGCCGCGGACCTCGGCGGGGTACCCGTCGGGATCCGGTGCGGCGGCTTGGGGACCGGCCGTGGCCGTCAGACGCCGTGGACGGTCCGCGGGGTCCTGGCAGGGCACGGGTGCGCCGTATCGCGACCGGCGGCGGTCGGACGCGGACGCCGTGGGCGGCCGGCGGGGCACCCACGGGGGCCGAGGTCGGACATCGTGGACGGCCCGCGGGGCGCCCACGCGGGCCGGGTGCGCCTGTGGAACCGGCCCCGGCGGTCGGACGCCGTGGACCGTCGGCGGCGTACCCGTCGGGATCCGGTGCGGCGGCTTGGGGACCGGCCGTGGCCGTCAGACGCCGTGGACGGCGTCCTCGGCGATGCGCTCGTGGTGGCGGATCACCTCGGCGATGATGAAGTTGAGGAACTTCTCGGCGAACGCCGGGTCCAGCTTGGCGCTCTCGGCGAGGGCGCGCAGGCGGGCGATCTGGCGGGCCTCGCGGGCCGGGTCGGCGGCCGGCAGCTGGTGGCGGGCCTTGAGGTGGCCGACCTGCTGCGTGGCCTTGAAGCGCTCGGCGAGCATGTGGATGACGGCGGCGTCGATGTTGTCGATGCTGTCGCGCAGCCGGGCGAGTTCCTCGTGGACGGCGGGGTCGGCGTCACCGGTTCCGGTGTTGCTGGTGGTCATGAGCGTTCACCCTAGTGCGTCGCTCCGGAGGGCCGGCGGCCGCGTGATCCCCGTCGCCGGGGCCTCGTGGGGCGCTGTCCCGGCGGTCCTCGCCGGGCCCGCCGGCACCGGTTCCTCGTACAGTGGAAGCGGGTGCACGGCGTCTTGGGGGTGCGGGCGTGGCGAACGGCGGACCGGTTCAGCACGGCTATCCACACCTGGACACGGTGCGGGAGGCCGTCACCGCGCTGTACAGACGGCTGTCGTACGACACCGTCCACCGGTTCGCGACCAGTGTCGCCCCCGTCGACGTGGCGTTCTGCGACACCGACGACCTGCATCTGGGGGCGCAGCGGGTGGCGGGGGAGCTGGTGCGGCACTTCCGGCTGCCGGATGCCCGGATGATCGTCGGGTTCCGCGAGATGCGGCACGCGGCCAACGTCGAACTGACGGCGGGGCCCGAGTACTTCATCGAGCTGAACGACCGGTTCCGTACCCATCGGCGGGACATCGGCGCGGCCCTGGCGCACGAGATCGCGCATGTCTTCCTGCACCGCGTGGATCTGACGTTCCCCGGCACCCGCGACAACGAGATCCTCACGGACACGGCCACCGCCTATCTGGGCGCCGGGTGGCTGCTGCTCGACGCCTACCGGGAGGACGCCTCCTCCTCGCAGAAGCTGGGGTATCTGACGCCGGAGGAGTTCGGGTACGTGCTGGCCAAGCGGGCGCTGGTCTTCGGCGAGGACCCGTCGACGTGGTTCACCAGCGCGCAGGCGTACACGGCGTACGCGAAGGGCAGGGAGCGGGCCGGCTCGGACGAGCGGCAGCCGCCGCTGACGGCCGCGGGGTGGGCGGGGCGGCGGCGCTACGCGCGTGACCGGCGGCACGCCCAGGAGACCCCGGCGCCGGCCGCCGCGCCGGGTGCTCCGTACGCCTTCGTGCCGGACGCGCGGGGGCCGTTGCGGGTGACGTTTCCCTGCCCCACCTGCCTCCAGCGGATCAGGGTGCCGGTACGGGGGCGGGTGCGGGCGCGGTGCGGGTTGTGCCGGACGGTGCTGGAGTGTGACACCTGAGGCCTCCGGCCCCCGGAGCGAAGCACGGTCGGCGGGCCGGACCCCGACGGTGGTGCCGGCGCGGTCCGCCGCGACGAACGGCCTACGTTCCGTGAACCCGCCCCGGGCGCTCCGCCTCGCTCAGCAGTTTCCGCACCCCCTCCCCCACCTCGCCGGGGGTCCACCGGGCCCCTTTGTCGGCCGTCGGGCCGGGGCGCCAGCCCTCCATGACGGTGATGCGGCCGGCCTCCGCCTCGAAGACACGGCCGGTGACGCCGTCGCTCGCGGCGGAGCCGAGCCAGACGACCAGGGGGGAGACGTTCTCGGGGGCCATCGCGTCGAAGCCGGTGGCGGGCGCGGCCATGGTGGTGGCGAAGACGCGTTCCGTCATGCGGGTGCGGGCGGCGGGGGCGACGGCGTTGACGTGGACGCCGTAGCGGGCGAGTTCGGCGGCGGCGACCAGGGTGAGGGCGACGATGCCGGCCTTGGCGGCGCTGTAGTTGCCCTGTCCGACCGAGCCCAGCAGGCCTGCCCCGCTGCTCGTGTTGACGATCCGGGCGGTGGGGGTGCGGCCGGCCCCGGCCTCGGCGCGCCAGTGTGCGGCCGCGTGCCGGAGCGGGAGGAAGTGGCCCTTGAGGTGGACCCGTACGACGGCGTCCCAGTCGTCCTCGTCGAGGTTGACCAGCATCCGGTCGCGCAGGAAACCGGCGTTGTTGACGAGGGTGTCGAGCCGCCCGTACGTCTCCAGGGCCGCCGTGACCAGGGACGCGGCGCCCTCGTTCGTGGCGATGTCGGCGCCGTGGGCGATGGCGTGGCCGCCCGCCGCGCGGATCTCGTCGACGACGCGGGCGGCCGGGCTGCCGGGGTCCGGGGTGCCGTCGAGTCCGACGCCGAGGTCGTTGACGACGATCCGGGCGCCCTCGGCGGCGAACGCGAGGGCGTGGGCGCGGCCGAGGCCCCGGCCGGCGCCGGTGACGACGACGACCCGGCCCGCGCAGATTCCGCTCATGTCATGGCTCCTTGTCGGCGGGTGCGGCCGTGGCCGCGTCGAGGAACGCGGGCCGCTCCCCGCCGCCGTGGACGAGGAGGCTCGCCCCGCTGATGTAGGCGGCGGCGTCGGAGGCGAGGAAGAGGGCCGCGGCGCCGACGTCCGCCGGTTCGGCCAGGCGTCCGAGCGGGACGGTGCGGGAGACGGCCGCGATGCCGTCGGCGTCCCCGTAGTGCAGGGCGGAGCGGTCGGTGCGGACCATGCCGACGACGAGGGTGTTGACGCGGATCTCCGGCGCCCATTCCGCGGCCATCGAGCGGGCGAGGTGTTCCAGGCCCGCCTTGGCCGCGCCGTACGCGGCCGTGCCGGGCGAGGGGCGGCTCCCGCTGACGCTGCCGATCATCACGATCGAGCCGCGGGCGCGGCGCAGGTGTGCGTGGGCGGCGAGGGACACCGTCAGAGGGGCGAGGAGGTTGAGTTCCAGGACGCGCAGGTGATGGCCGGTGTCGGCACGGGCGAGCGGGCGGTGGGGGGCGCCGCCCGCGTTGTTGACGAGGACGTCGAGTCGGGGCAGGGCGCTGAGGGCGCGGTGGACGGCGTCGCCGTCGCGCACGTCGAGCGGTATGAACTCCGTGCCGGGGACGGGGACTCGGGGTGGGTGACGGGCGCAGACGACGACCTGGGCCCCCGCGGCCGCGAGGGAGCGTGCGATCCCGGCGCCTATGCCGCGGGTGCCGCCGGTGACGACGGCGACCTTCCCGTCCAGCTCCATCCGCGCTACCTTCCGCCTAACAAACGTTTGGTGGAAAGGTAGCTGATGCTTCCATGGGTGTCTCCACCTCGTCCCCGGAAAAGGGGATTTCGTTGGTCACCGTCGACGTCCCGCCGGTGAACGCCCTTCCGGCGGACGGCTGGTTCGCGCTGGCCGACGCCGTGCGCGGGGCGGGCCGGGACCCACGGGCGCGGTGCGTGGTGCTGGCCGCGGAGGGACGGGGCTTCAACGCGGGCGTGGACATCAAGGAACTCCAGGCGGGCGGTGCGGCCGCGCTCGTCGCCGCCAACCGCGGCTGCTTCGAGGCCTTCGCGGCGGTGTACGAGTGCGAGGTGCCCGTGGTCGCCGCCGTGCAGGGCTTCTGTCTGGGCGGTGGCATCGGCCTGGTGGGGAACGCGGACGCGATCGTGGCGGCCGAGGACGCCGTGTTCGGGCTGCCCGAACTCGACCGGGGCGCCCTGGGCGCCGCCACGCATCTCGCCCGGCTGGTGCCCCGGCACCTCATGCGCGCCCTGTACTTCACCTCCCGCACGGCGAGCGCGGCCGAGCTGCACGCGCACGGCTCGGTGTGGCGGGTCGTACCTGCCGGCGAACTGCGTTCCAGCGCCCTGGAGTTGGCGGGCGAGATCGCCGCCAAGGACGGGGAGCTGCTCCGCCTCGCCAAGGCCGCCATCAACGGCATCGACCCGGTCGACGTGCGCCGCAGCTACCGCTTCGAGCAGGGCTTCACCTTCGAGGCGAGCGTGCTCGGGGTGGCCGACCGGGTCCGTGACAGGTTCGGGAAGGAGGGGGCGGGTGGCTGACAAGACGATGTCCGCCGACGAGATGGCCGGCCGGCTGGCCGACGGGATGACCCTCGGCATCGGCGGCTGGGGCTCGCGCCGCAAGCCGATGGCCCTGGTCAGAGCGGTGCTCCGGGCAGGGATCGGCGACCTCACGATCGTCTCGTACGGCGGTCCGGACGTCGGCATGCTGGTCGCCGCCGGACGGGTCCGCAGGCTGGTCGCCCCGTTCGTCACCCTCGACTCGATCCCGCTCGAGCCGCACTACCGGGCGGCCCGCGAGCGCGGCGGCGTGGAGCTGACGGAGATCGACGAGGCGATGTTCATGTGGGGACTGCGCGCCGCCGCGCACCGGCTGCCCTTCCTGCCGGTGCGGGCCGGCATCGGCTCGGACGTCATGCGGGTCAACCCCGCGCTGCGGACGGTGACCTCGCCCTACGACGACGGGGAGACGTTCGTGGCGGTGCCGGCGCTGCGCCTGGACGCCGCGCTGGTCCACGTCAACCGTGCCGACCGGCTGGGCAACGGGCAGTACCTGGGCCCCGACCCGTACTTCGACGACCTCTTCTGCGAGGCGGCGGCCACGGCCTACGTGTCCTGCGAGCGGATCGTCGGGACGGCCGAGCTGACGAAGGACGCGCCCCCGCAGACGCTGCTGCTCAAACGGCACACGGTGACCGGTGTCGTGGAGGCTCCGCACGGGGCGCACTTCACGTCCTGCGCGCCCGACTACGGACGGGACGAGGATTTCCAGAGGATGTACGCGACCACGCCCTGGCCCGAGTTCGCGGCGCGGTACCTGGCCGGTGACGAGCAGGCCTGGCGGTCGGCCGTCGGGGAGGGGGCATGACGGAGGTCACCCGCGCCGAGTACTGCGTGATCGCCTGCGCCGAGGCCTGGCGGGACGCCGGTGAGATCCTCGCCTCCCCCATGGGCGTGATCCCCGCCATCGGCGCCCGCCTGGCCCGCCGCACCTTCGCGCCGGACCTCCTCCTCACCGACGGCGAGGCGTTCCTGGTCGGCCCGGACGGCGCCGTCGAGGGCTGGCTGCCGTACCGGCAGCACCTGGCGCTGGTCACCGGCGGACGGCGGCACGTGATGATGGGCGCGAGCCAGATCGACCGGTACGGCAACCAGAACATCTCCTGCATCGGCGACTGGGAGAAGCCGAGACGGCAGCTGCTCGGTGTGCGCGGCGCACCGGTCAACACCCTCAATCACCCGACCAGTTACTGGGTCCCCCGGCACTCCCGGCGGGTCTTCGTCGAGCGGGTCGACATGGTCTGCGGGGTCGGGTACGACCGTGCCCTCGACGCCCCGTACCACCGCATCCCGCGCGTCGTCTCCGACCTGGGCGTCTTCGACTTCGCCACCGCGGACCGGTCGATGCGGCTGGCGTCCCTGCACCCCGGCGTGACCGTCGCGCAGGTGCGGGAGGCGACCGGGTTCACGCTCACGGTCCCGGACGAGGTGCCGTACACGCGGCGACCGACGGCCCCGGAACTGGAGCTGATCCGGGACGTGATCGATCCGGCCGACACGCGGACACGTGAGGTCGGGCACTGATGGAGACGGCGCTGACCCGGCTGGTCGGGGTGCGGCACCCGATCGTGCAGACCGGGATGGGATGGGTGGCGGGCCCGCGCCTGGTCTCGGCGACGGCGAACGCGGGCGCGCTGGGGATCCTGGCGTCCGCCACCATGACGCTCGACCAGTTGCGCGAGGCGGTGCGCGAGGTGCGGTCCCGCACGGACGCGCCCTTCGGCGTCAACCTCCGTGCCGACGCGGCGGACGCCGGTGAGCGGGTGGCGATCATGATCGAGGAGGGCGTACGGGTCGCGTCCTTCGCGCTCGCGCCGTCCGCCGGGCTGATCGCGGAGCTGAAGGCGGCGGGCGTCGTCGTGATCCCGTCCGTGGGGGCCCGCAGGCATGCCGAGAAGGTCGCGGCCTGGGGTGCGGACGCCGTCCTCGTGCAGGGCGGGGAGGGCGGTGGTCACACCGGCGAGGTCGCGACGACGGTGCTGTTGCCGCAGGTCGTGGACGCCGTGGACATTCCCGTCGTGGCGGCGGGGGGCTTCTTCGACGGGCGCGGCCTGGTCGCCGCGCTGGCGTACGGCGCGTCGGGGATCGCGATGGGCACCCGGTTCCTGCTGACGTCGGACTCGACGGTGCCGGACGCCGTGAAGGCCCGGTACCTGGCGGCGACGGTCAAGGACGTCACGGTGACGACCGCCGTGGACGGACTGCCTCATCGCATGCTCCGCACGGACCTGGTCGACGCCCTGGAGGGAGCGGGCCGTACGAGATCCCTGGCCCGCGCGGTCCGCCGAGCCGCCGGCCTGCGGAGGCTGTCCGGCCTCACCTGGCCCGCGATGATCCGCGAGGGCCTCACCATGAGACACGGCAAGGATCTGTCCTGGAGCCAGGTCCTGCTCGCCGCCAACACCCCCATGCTGCTGCGCGCCTCGATGGTCGAGGGACGTACGGACCTGGCCGTGATGGCCTCGGGGCAGGTGGCCGGCGTGATCGACGACCTGCCTTCCTGTACGGAGCTGGTGGAGCGCGTGATGCGAGAGGCCGGGCAGGTCCTTCGCTTCCTGAACGGGTAGGACTGCACGACGACCGGGCTCCGGGACACCGGAGCGACGGGACACCAGGACGCCAGGACGGATTTCCTCCAGATGTCCTGGGCGCCGGACGGCAGGGCCACGTTCCCCTACGGCGCACCCACGCAGGACCGAGGGCCGTATGTCGTCTGGCGCCGAATCGGCACCCACTCGAACTTCGGACGCCCCTGAACGCTGCCTGACTGCGGGCCGCACGACATGGCACGGCCCGTCCCTCACAACCGTTCGATGATCGTCACATTGGCCTGACCGCCGCCCTCGCACATGGTCTGGAGGCCGAACCGGCCGCCGGTGCGCTCCAGTTCGTGCAGCAGGGTGGTCATCAGCCGGGCACCGGTGGCGCCGAGCGGGTGGCCGAGGGCGATCGCGCCACCGTTGACGTTGACCCGGGCGGGGTCGGCGCCGGTCTCCTTCAGCCAGGCCAGCACCACCGGCGCGAAGGCCTCGTTGATCTCGACGAGGTCCAGGTCGTCGACGGACAGGCCGGTCTTCTTCAGGGCGTGCGCGGTGGCGGGGATCGGCGCGGTCAGCATGCGGATGGGGTCCTCGCCGCGCACCGAGAGGTGGTGGACGCGGGCGCGGGGCCGCAGCCCGTGCTCGCGGACGGCGTGTGCCGAGGCGAGCAGCAGGGCGGCGGCGCCGTCGGAGACCTGCGAGGAGCAGGCGGCGGTGACGGTCCCGCCGTCGAGGACGGGCTTCAGCGCGGCCATCTTCTCCAGGGAGGTGTCCCGGCGCGGCCCCTCGTCGACGGTGGTCCGGCCGAGGGCGACGGTCTCCCGGACGAAACGGCCCTCGTCGATCGCCCGCAGCGCCCGCCGGTGGGAGCGCAGCGCGAACTCCTCCTGGTCCTGCCGGGTGATGCCCCACTTCGCGGCGATCATCTCGGCGCCGGCGAACTGGTTGACGGGCCGGTCGCCGTAGCGGGCGCGCCAGCCCTCGCTGCCGGCGAAGGGGCCCTGGGTGAGGCCCAGCGGTTCGGCGGCCTGCCGGGTGGCGAAGGCGATCGGGATCTGGGACATGTTCTGCACGCCGCCCGCGACGACCAGGTCCTGGGTGCCGGACAGCACGGCCTGCGCGGCGAAGTGCACGGCCTGCTGCGAGGACCCGCACTGCCGGTCCACGGTCACGCCCGGCACCTCCTCGGGCAGTCCGGCGGCCAGCCAGCAGGTCCGGGCGATGTCCCCGGCCTGCGGTCCGACGGCGTCCAGACAGCCGAACACGACGTCCTCGACGGCGGCCGGGTCGATGCCGGAGCGCGCGACGAGTTCCTTGAGCACATGGGCGCCGAGGTCGGCCGGGTGGACCCCGGCGAGCCCTCCCCCGCGCCGCCCGACGGGCGTTCGGACCGCTTCGACGATGTAGGCCTCGGCCATGGCGACTCCCCAGACTCCCCGTTGGGTGGCGTGCGTGCGGGTCAGGTGCGTACGGCGATCCCGTCCAGCACCATCGACAGGTACTGCCGGGCGATCTCCTCCGGGCTGTGCTGTCCGCCGGGCCGGTACCAGGAGGCGGCGACCCACACCGTGTCCCGCACGAACCGGTAGGTGAGACGGACGTCGAGGTCGGCCCGGAAGACCCGGGCGGCGACCCCCTGCTCCAGCGTGGACAGCCACGCCTTCTCGAACCTGCGCTGCGACTCGGCGAGGAACGCGAACCGTTCCTGCGCGACGAGTTGCCTGCTCTCCTTCTGGTAGATCGCCACGGCGGCGCGGTGCCGGTCGATCTCCCGGAACGACTCGGTGACCAGGGCTTCGAGGGTCTCGCGCGGGCCGAGGCGGGCGGCCAGGACGGTGTCGTAGCCGTCCCACAGCTCGTCGAGGAAGGTGCGCAGGATCTCCTCCAGCATCGATTCCTTGGAGTCGAAGTGGTAGTAGAGGCTGCCCGCGAGCAGGCCCGCGTGGTCCGCGATCTTGCGGACCGTGGTGGCGTTGTAGCCCTGCTCGGCGAAGACCTCGGCGGCGGTGGAGAGGAGTTCGCCGCGGCGGTCGCGCGCGGCGGCGGCCGCGGTCGGCTCCGCCGCGGTCACCTGGGACTTCTTCTTCGTAGGCACGCGCACATTGTCGCCCCCGCCTCAGGCCCGCTGTCCGCTGACCGACACGACCTCGCCGGTCAGGTACGAGGAGTAGCCGGAGGCGAGGAAGACGATCGCGTTGGCGACCTCCCAGGGCTCGGCGTGCCGCCCGAAGGCCTCGCGGGCGGTGAGTTCCTCCAGCAGTTCCGGGGACGTGACCTTCGCCAGGTGGGGATGGATGGCCAGGCTCGGCGCCACGGCGTTGACCCGCGTCCCGTAGGCCACGGCCTCGACCGCCGCGCACCGGGTCAGCGCCATCACACCGGCCTTGGCGGCGGCGTAGTGCGCCTGCCCGGCCTGGGCGCGCCAGCCGAGGACGGAGGCGTTGTTGACGATCACGCCGCCGCCGTCCTGGTCGCGGAAGTGCCGCAGCGCCGCCCGCACGCACCGGAACGTCCCCGTCAGGGTCACGTCCAGCACCCGGGACCACTGCTCGTCGCTCATGTCGGCGAGCGCCGAGGTCCCGCCGAGCCCCGCGTTGTTGACGACGACGTCCAGGCGACCGTGGGCGTCGACGGCCGCGCCGAACAGCCGGCGCACCTGGTCCTCGTCGGTGACGTCGCAGGGCACCGCCGCGACCGCCGCCGCGCCGAACTCGGCGGCCAGCGCGGCCTCGTGCTCCTTGAGCCGCCGGGTGTGCGCGTCGCTGATCAGGACGCGTGCGCCCTCCTCCAGGAAGCGCCGCGCGGTCGCGCCGCCGATGCCCGCGCCGGCCGCGGCGGTGAGCACGGCGGTACGCCCGCGCAGCAGCCCGTGTCCCGGCACGTACGACGGACTCTCGACGTCTGTCATGGCAGCACGCTAACCTACCAAACACTTGTTAGGGAAGGTGGGTCGGGTCATGGATCTCGGGTTCACGCGCGACGAGGAGGCCTTCCGGGCCGACGCCCGCGCCTGGCTCGCGGCACACGTGCCGGCGGTGCCGCCGCCCTCCCTGGAGACGGCGGAGGGTTTCGCCGCGCACCGCGCGTGGGAGGCCGAACTGGCAGCGGACCGCTGGTCGGTGGTCGACTGGCCGCAGCGGTACGGCGGCCGGGACGCCGGTCTGATCGGCCGGCTGGTCTTCGAGGAGGAGTACCACGCGGCGGGCGCCCCCGGCCGCGTCGGGCAGAACGGCGTGAGCCTGCTCGCCCCCACCCTCTTCGCCCACGGCACCGAGGAGCAGCGCATCCGTGTCCTGCCCCCGATGGCCACCGGCGAGGTGGTCTGGGCGCAGGCGTGGTCGGAGCCGGAGGCCGGTTCCGACCTGGCGTCCCTGCGGTCCAGGGCGGTGCGCGCGGACGGCGGCTGGCTCCTGAGCGGCCAGAAGACCTGGTCCTCACGGGCGGCCTTCGCCGACCGCGCCTTCGGCCTGTTCCGCAGCGACCCGGACGCCCCGAAACCCCATCAGGGGCTGACCTACGTCATGTTCGACCTGCGCGCCCCCGGTGTCACGGTCCGTCCGATCGGCCGGCTGGACGGGAAGCCGGCGTTCGCCGAAATCTTCCTGGACGAGGTCTTCGTACCCGAGGAGGACGTGATCGGCGAGCCCGGCCGGGGCTGGCGGATCGCCATGGCGACGGCGGCCGACGAGCGGGGGCTCACGCTCCGCTCCCCCGGTCGCTTCCTGGCGAGCGCCGACCGACTGCGGGCGCTGTGGCGGGACCGGGGCAGCCCCGAGTGGGCGCGGGAGAAGGTCGCCGACGCACTGATCGGCGCCCGCGCCTACCAGTTGTTCACCTTCGCGGCGGCGTCCCGGTATCTGACGGGCGAGCCGCTGGGCCCGGAGTCCAGCCTGAACAAGGTCTTCTGGTCCGACTACGACCTCGCGCTGCACGAGACGGCCCTCGATCTCCTGGGCCAGGAGGGCGAGTTCGCGGACACGGACTGGACCGAGCGGTACGTGTTCGCGCTGGCCGGCCCGATCTACGCGGGCACGAACGAGATCCAGCGCGACATCGTCGCCGAGCGCCTGCTGGGCCTGCCGAAGGGGCGCCGCTGATGCGCTTCCTCCTCGACTCCGAACAGCGGGACTTCGCCCGCTCGCTGGACGCTCTGCTCGGCGCCTCCGACACCCCCGCCGCGATCCGGGACTGGAGCCGTGGCGAGCACGGACGCGGACGGGCGCTGTGGAGTCGCGTCGCGGAGGCCGGGGTGTTCGCGCTGGCGGTCCCCGAGGAGTATGACGGCCTGGGGCTGCGGCCGCTCGAACTGGCCGTCGCCTTCGTCGAGTTGGGACGCCACGCGGTGCCGGGACCGTTGGTGGAGACGGTCACGGTGGCCTCGCTGCTGGGGGGCACCGGTCATGCGAAGCGGTTCCTGCCCGGTATCGCCGCCGGGCGCAGCACGGCCACCCTCAGCCGCGAGGGGTTCCTCGCGCTGGACGGCGACGCGGCCACGCACCGCTTCTCCCTCTCCCCCGACGGTCTTCGGCTGGCCCCCGGCCACGGCCCGGTGCGCGGCTCCCTGGACCCGGCCCGCCGCCTCACCCCGCTGCTGCCGGGCGGCGAACTCCTCGCCCCGCCCGCGCCGCACGCGCCGGCCCTGGCCCGTCTCACCACCGCGGCCCAGGCCCTCGGCGTCGGCCTGGCGCTCCTGGACCGCACGGTCGCGCACGTCGGCCGGCGCACCCAGTTCGGGGTCCCCGTCGGGTCGTTCCAGGCGGTGAAGCACCGGCTGGCCGACGCGAAGATCGCGCTGGAGTTCGCCCGCCCCCTCGTCCTCGGCGCCGCCCTCACCATGGACCCGGCGGACGTGGCCGCGGCGAAGGTCGCGGCCTGCGAGGCGGCGTACACCACCGCCCGGACCGCGCTGCATCTGCACGGCGCGATCGGCTACACCGCGGAGTACGACCTGTCGCTCTGGCTCACCAGGGCCCGTGCCCTGCGGACCGCCTGGGGCACCCCGCGGGAGTGCCGCGACGACGTCCTCTCCACGGCCTGACTCCGCGGTCCGCGTGAGCGCGGAGCGGATCAGCCGCCCGACTCGGCGGCCCAGCTCAGCCGTCCATCTCAGCCGCCCGGCTCGGCGGCCCTGATGAGCGGCGCGGATCAGCGGCGCGGGCCCACGATGCCCTGCGCCCGCGCCGCCACCAGCCACTTGGGGAACTCGCCCACCAGCCGGTCGTACAGCTGGGCGTCCGACATCCCGCGCGGATCGGCGCCCGCGTGGAAGAAGCCGGCGTTGTCGACGGCCCGCTTCCGGGGCACGGGCAGGTCGTCGAGCTTGCGCAGGAAGTCGAACTGCTTGCTGTCCTTGTCCCCGAACCCGACGAACTGCCAGAACAGCGGCAGCGTCGACGCCTTGCACAGATACCGTTCGGCGGCGAGTCTGTTGATGGGCCCGCCGTCGGTCTGGAAGACGACGAGAGCCGGCTCGCGGGCACCGCTGTCGAGATAGTGGTCGATGACCGCGTCCATCGCCAGGTGATAGCTGGTCCTGCCCATGTGCCCGAGACCGGCCACGATCCGGTCCACCCGCCCCTGGTGGTCGGCGAGCGCGATGTCGGTGACGGCGTCCACGTCGGTGGAGAAGAACACCACCGGCACCCGCCCGTCGTCGTCGAGATGCGCCGACAGACCGAGGACCCGGTCGGCGAGCGCCTGCACGCTGCCGTCCCCGTAGTACGGCTTCATCGACCCCGAGTAGTCCACGACCAGGTAGACGGCGGCCCGCTGCCCGTCCAGGCCGTGCTTCGTGAGGGACACCCCGGCGCTCTTGTACAGGCTGACCAGCGCGGGTGCCGTCTCCTGGATCTTGCTGAGACTGATCGCGACCATGCGCCACACCTTCCCACACCGGGACATGCGGCGGCGCCTGCCCGGTCGTCCGGTCGGGGACAGTGGGGCAGACGCCGTCTCGGGGGGTGTCCGGGGGCGAGCCCCCGGACATCCCGCCCGTACGCCTTTGTACGGGACGCTTGGTGACCGGCCGTCAGACCATCAGGGAACGGTCGGTCGGCCGGATCGGGGCCGGCAGGTCGCTGACGCCGGTCAGGAAGCGGTCGACGCCGCGGGCGGCCGAGCGGCCCTCCGCGATCGCCCACACGATGAGGGACTGGCCGCGGCCGGCGTCACCGGCGACGTACACGCCCGGCACATTGGTCTGGAAGTCGGCGTCGCGGGCGATGTTGCCGCGCTCGTCCAGCTCCAGGCCGAACTGCTCGACCAGGCCGTTCTCCCGGTCGGTGCCGGTGAAGCCCATGGCGAGGGTGACCAGCTGGGCGGGGATCTTGCGCTCCGTGCCCGGCTTCTGGGTCAGCCTGCCCTCGACGAACTCGACCTCGGTGAGGTGCAGCCACTGGACGTTGCCGTCCTCGTCGCCCTCGAAGTGGGTGGTGGAGACGGAGTAGACCCGCTCGCCGCCCTCCTCGTGCGCGCTGGTGACCTTGTAGAGCATCGGGAACGTCGGCCACGGCTGGGCGACCGGGTTCCGGTCCTCGTTCGGCCGCGGCATGATCTCCAACTGGGTGACCGAGGCCGCGCCCTGGCGGTGGGCGGTGCCCACGCAGTCGGCACCGGTGTCGCCACCGCCGATGACCACGACGTGCTTGCCCTCGGCCGAGATGGGGGGCGCCACGAAGTCGCCCTCCTGCACCTTGTTGGCCAACGGCAGATACTCCATGGCCTGGTAGACGCCCTTGAGTTCACGGCCGGGGACCGGGAGGTCACGGGCGGTCGTGGCGCCGGCGGCGATGACGACGGCGTCGTACCGCTTCTTCAGGTCGGTGGCCTTGAGGTCGCGGCCGATCTCGATGCCGGTACGGAAGCGGGTGCCCTCCGCGCGCATCTGCTCGATACGGCGGTTGATGTGCCGCTTCTCCATCTTGAACTCGGGGATGCCGTACCGCAGGAGGCCTCCGACGCGGTCCGCGCGCTCGTAGACGGCGACGGTGTGCCCCGCCCGGGTCAGCTGCTGGGCGGCGGCGAGACCCGCCGGGCCCGAGCCGATGACCGCGACCGTCTTGCCGGACAGCCGCTCCGGGATCTGCGGGGCGACGTCACCGGTCTCCCACGCCTTGTCGATGATCGAGACCTCGACGTTCTTGATGGTGACCGGCGGCTGGTTGATGCCGAGCACACACGCCGACTCGCACGGAGCGGGGCACAGCCGGCCCGTGAACTCCGGGAAGTTGTTCGTGGCGTGCAGGCGCTCGGAGGCCGCCGACCAGTCCTCGCGGTAGGCGAAGTCGTTCCACTCGGGGATCAGGTTCCCCAGCGGACAGCCGTTGTGGCAGAACGGGATGCCGCAGTCCATGCACCGGCTGGCCTGCTTGCCGATGATCGGCAGCAGCGAGCCGGGGACGTAGACCTCGTTCCAGTCCTTGACGCGCTCCTCGACGGGGCGGGACTTGGCGACCTCGCGGCCGTGGTTGAGGAAGCCCTTGGGATCAGCCATTGGTCGCCGCCTCCATCATCTTCTCGGTGATCTCGGTCTCGGAGAGACCGTCTCGCTCGGCGGCGTCCTTGGCGGCGAGCACTGCCTTGTACGTGCTGGGGATGATCTTGCTGAAGCGTTCCACGGACGTGGACCAGTCGGCGAGCAGCTTCTCGGCGACCGTCGAGCCGGTCTCCTCGGCGTGGCGGCGCACCACGTCGTGCAGCCAGGCCCTGTCCGTGTCGTCGAGCGCCTCGACCGCGCCGAGGTTGCCGACGTTGACGTGGTCGCGGTTCAGGTCGATCACGTAGGCGACGCCGCCGGACATGCCGGCCGCGAAGTTGCGGCCCGTCTCGCCGAGGACCACCGCGTGACCGCCGGTCATGTACTCGCAGCCGTGGTCGCCCACGCCCTCCGAGACGACCGTCGCGCCGGAGTTGCGGACGCAGAACCGCTCGCCCGTCCGGCCGCGCAGGAACAGCTCGCCGCCGGTCGCGCCGTAGGCGATGGTGTTGCCGGCGATCACCGAGTACTCGGCGAGGTGGTCGGCGCCCCGGTCCGGGCGGACGACGACCCGGCCGCCGGAGAGGCCCTTGCCGACGTAGTCGTTGGCGTCGCCCTCCAGGCGCAGCGTGACGCCGCGCGGCAGGAAGGCGCCGAAGGACTGGCCGGCCGAGCCGGTGAAGGTGATGTCGATGGTGTCGTCGGGCAGGCCCGCGCCACCGAACTTCTTCGTCACCTCGTGGCCGAGCATGGTGCCGACCGTGCGGTTGATGTTGCGGATCGCGACCTGGGCGCGGACCGGCTGGGCGTCGGTCGCGGAGTCCGCGGCCAGCGCGTCGGCGGCGAGCCTGATCAGCTCGTTGTCGAGCGCCTTCTCCAGGCCGTGGTCCTGCTCGACGACCTGGTGGAGCGAGGCGCCCTCGGGCAGCGACGGCACGTGGAACAGCGGCTCCAGGTTCAGGCCCTGGGCCTTCCAGTGGTCGACGGCACGCTCGACGTCGAGGACCTCGGCGTGGCCGACGGCCTCCTCGATCGAGCGGAAGCCCAGCTCGGCGAGGAGCTCGCGGACCTCCTGCGCGATGAACTGGAAGAAGTTCACCACGTACTCGGCCTTGCCGTTGAACCGGTCGCGCAGCACCGGGTTCTGGGTGGCGATGCCGACCGGGCAGGTGTCGAGGTGGCAGACGCGCATCATGACGCAGCCGGAGACGACGAGCGGCGCGGTCGCGAAACCGAACTCCTCGGCGCCGAGGAGCGCAGCGATGATCACGTCACGGCCGGTCTTCAGCTGCCCGTCGGTCTGCACCACGATCCGGTCGCGCAGGCCGTTGAGCAGCAGGGTCTGCTGGGTCTCGGCGAGGCCCAGCTCCCAGGGACCGCCCGCGTGCTTCAGCGAGGTCAGCGGGGAGGCGCCGGTACCGCCGTCGTGGCCGGAGATGAGCACCACGTCCGCGTGGGCCTTGGACACGCCGGCCGCGACCGTGCCGACGCCGACCTCGGAGACCAGCTTCACGTGGATGCGGGCCTGCGGGTTGGCGTTCTTGAGGTCGTGGATCAGCTGGGCCAGGTCCTCGATGGAGTAGATGTCGTGGTGCGGCGGCGGGGAGATCAGGCCCACGCCCGGCGTCGAGTGACGCGTCTTGGCGACCCACGGGTAGACCTTGTGGCCGGGCAGCTGGCCGCCCTCGCCGGGCTTGGCGCCCTGCGCCATCTTGATCTGGATGTCGTCCGCGTTGACCAGGTACTCGGAGGTCACGCCGAAGCGGCCGGAGGCGACCTGCTTGATCGACGAACGGCGCGCCGGGTCGTACAGCCGGTCCGCGTCCTCGCCGCCCTCACCGGTGTTGGACTTGCCGCCCAGCTGGTTCATGGCGATGGCGAGGGTCTCGTGCGCCTCCTTGGAGATGGAGCCGTACGACATGGCGCCGGTGGAGAAGCGCTTGACGATCTCGCTGACCGGCTCGACCTCGTCGATGGAGATCGGCTGGCGGCCCGAGCTGAAGCCGAACAGGCCGCGCAGCGTCATGAGGCGCTCGGACTGCTCGTTCACGCGGTCCGTGTACTTCTTGAAGATGTCGTAGCGGTTGGCACGCGTCGAGTGCTGGAGGCGGAAGACCGTCTCCGGGTCGAACAGGTGCGGCTCGCCCTCGCGGCGCCACTGGTACTCGCCGCCTATGTCCAGCGCGCGGTGCGCCGGCGCGATGCCGCTGGCCGGGTAGCCCTTGGCGTGGCGGGCCGCGACCTCCTTGGCGATGACGTCGATGCCGACGCCGCCGATCTTGGTGGCCGTGCCGTTGAAGTACTTCGCGACGAAGGCGTCGTCGAGACCGACGGCCTCGAACACCTGGGCGCCGCGGTAGGAGGCGACGGTCGAGATGCCCATCTTGGACATGACCTTCAGGACGCCCTTGCCGAGGGCGTAGATCAGGTTGCGGATCGCCTGCTCGGGCTCCATGCCGTCGAGGAAGGTGCCCGCGCGCAGCAGGTCCTCGACGGACTCCATCGCCAGGTACGGGTTGACCGCGGCGGCGCCGTAACCGATCAGCAGGGCGACGTGGTGGACCTCGCGGACGTCGCCGGCCTCGACCAGCAGGCCCACCTGGGTGCGCTGCTTGGTGCGGATGAGGTGGTGGTGGACGGCCGCGGTGAGCAGCAGCGACGGGATCGGCGCGTGCTCGGCGTCGGAGTGGCGGTCCGACAGGACGATGAGGCGGGCGCCGTTGGCGATGGCCTCGTCGGCCTCGACGCAGATCTCCTCGATCCGCGCGGCCAGCGCGTCCCCGCCGCCGTGCACCCGGTAGAGGCCGGACAGGGTCGCGGCCTTGAAGCCGGGCATGTCGCCGTCGGCGTTGATGTGGATGAGCTTGGCCAGCTCGTCGTTGTCGATCACCGGGAAGGGCAGCACGACGGAGCGGCAGGACGCGGCGCTCGGCTCGAGCAGGTTGCCCTGCGGGCCCAGCGCGGAGCGCAGGGAGGTGACCAGTTCCTCGCGGATCGCGTCCAGCGGCGGGTTGGTGACCTGCGCGAACAGCTGGGTGAAGTAGTCGAAGAGCAGCCGCGGGCGCGAGGACAGCGCGGCGATCGGCGAGTCGGTGCCCATGGAGCCGATCGGCTCGGCGGCGGCCTTGGCCATCGGCGCGAGCAGGATGCGCAGCTCTTCCTCGGTGTAGCCGAAGGTCTGCTGGCGGCGGGTGACCGAGGCGTGCGTGTGCACGATGTGCTCACGCTCGGGCAGGTCGCTCAGCTCGATCTCGCCGGCTTCCAGCCACTCCGCGTAGGGGTTCTCGGCGGCGAGCTGGGCCTTGATCTCGTCGTCCTCGATGATGCGGTGCTCGGCGGTGTCGACGAGGAACATCCGGCCGGGCTGGAGGCGGCCCTTGCGGACGACCTTCGCCGGGTCGATGTCGAGGACGCCGACCTCGGAGCCGAGGACGACGAGGCCGTCGTCGGTGACCCAGTAGCGGCCGGGGCGTAGACCGTTGCGGTCGAGGACCGCGCCGACCTGGACGCCGTCGGTGAAGGTGACGCAGGCCGGGCCGTCCCAGGGCTCCATCAGGTTGGAGTGGAACTGGTAGAAGGCGCGGCGGGCCGGGTCCATGGAGTCGTGGTTCTCCCACGCCTCCGGGATCATCATCAGCACGGAGTGCGGCAGCGAGCGGCCACCGAGGTGGAGCAGCTCGAGCACCTCGTCGAAGGACGCCGAGTCGGAGGCGTCCGGCGTACAGATGGGGAAGACGCGGTCGATGCGCTCCTGGTCCCCGAAGAGGTCGGAGACGAGCTGCGACTCGCGGGCCGCCATCCAGTTGCGGTTGCCCTTGACGGTGTTGATCTCACCGTTGTGCGCGACGAAGCGGTACGGGTGGGCGAGCGGCCACGACGGGAAGGTGTTCGTCGAGAAGCGCGAGTGGACGAGCGACACGGCCGAGGCGAAGCGGCGGTCGGACAGGTCCGGGAAGAAGGGCTCCAGCTGGCCGGTGGTCAGCATGCCCTTGTAGACGATGGTGCGCGCGGACAGCGACGGGAAGTAGACGCCCGCCTCGCGCTCGGCGCGCTTGCGCAACACGAACGCGGCGCGGTCGAGGTCGATGCCCTTCGAGGCGCCGTCGGTCACGAAGACCTG
Source organism: Streptomyces sp. NPDC006259 (assembly GCF_042870975.1). Lineage (NCBI taxonomy): Bacteria > Bacillati > Actinomycetota > Actinomycetes > Kitasatosporales > Streptomycetaceae > Streptomyces > Streptomyces sp. NPDC006259. The sequence continues at coordinate 287,848 of NZ_JBIAHY010000001.1, forward strand.
GCGGAAGGCGGGCATCGTCGAGCGGGCGGTGGCGCCCAGGAGTTCGGGGGCGACCGGGACCTCGCGCCAGCCGAGGACCGTCAGGCCCTCTTCGGCGGCGATCGTCTCGATGCGCGAGATGGCGTCCTGGAGGCCGTCCTCGGGCAGGAAGGCGATGCCGACGGCGTAACCGCCGGCCTCGGGCAGCTCGAACCCGGTGACCTCGCGCAGGAACGCGTCGGGGACCTGGGTGAGGATGCCCGCGCCGTCGCCGGAGTCCGGCTCGGAGCCGGTGGCGCCGCGGTGCTCGAGGTTGCGCAGAACGGTCAGCGCCTGCTCGACCAGCGTGTGGCTCGCCTCGCCGGTGAGGTTGGCCACGAAGCCGACGCCGCAGGCGTCGTGCTCGTTGCGGGGGTCGTACATACCCTGCGCAGCAGGGCGAGCATCCATGAAAGACCAGTTCTGGCCATTCGCGGAATGCTGGGACGGCTGGCGCGGCGTACGCATCGGCTCTCCCGTCGTCGTCTCAAGTGGCATATCTGCTGGCGAAGGGACGACGTTGGCCCTCTGCGTAACGCAAAATTTCGTGCAGGTTACATGATGGAGCGGTTCTCGGGAACCGGATACTCCGTTCCAACATGCGGACGCCGTGGGGTGGCGGCGGGGTGCCGCACGGGCGGCTGAAAAGTGTGTGGGGACCGGACCGGACACCCTCGGTCGGATCGGTGTCCGTCGGTCCGCAGGGGGGCGGAGCGGGCGTCGTAGCCCACCCAGCGGGTGCGTCGCGGGCGTCATTGCCCGCAGCGCGTACGGCTCATGCCCGGTGGTTAAGCGTTCGAAACCAGCGAGTAACGGCTACTTATGCGGCCCATCGCATAAGTAGCAGCCGATCTATCCTACGGCCGTTCCGAAGAAAGTGCCCAGGGCGTACGTCACACCGGCCGCCGCACCACCGAGGACGAGCTGGCGCAGCCCGCTGTACCACCAGGTCCGCGCGGTCACCCGGGACACCACGGCACCGCACAGGAACAGTCCGAGCAGGGCGAGCAGCACGGCCGGCCACAGCACGGTCGCGCCGAGCAGATAGGGCAGGAGGGGCAGCAGCGCGCCCAGCGCGAAGGAGCCGAAGCTGGACACCGCGGCCACCAGCGGCGAGGGCAGGTCGGAGGGGTCGATGCCCAGCTCCTCGCGGGCGTGTATCTCCAGCGCCTGCTCGGGATCGCGCGACAGCTGCGAGGCGACCTGACGGGCCAGAGCGGGCTCGACGCCGCGGGCCTCGTAGAGCGCGGCCAGCTCGGCCTCCTCGTCCTTCGGGTGCTTTCTCAGCTCCCGGCGCTCGACGTCGAGTTCCGCCTCGACGAGTTCGCGCTGCGAGGCGACGGAGGTGTACTCTCCGGCGGCCATCGAGAAGGCGCCGGCGGCCAGGCCCGCGAGACCGGTGAGGACGATGGTCTGCCGCTCGACCGCTCCCCCGGCGACACCGGTCATCAGAGCGAGGTTGGAGACCAGGCCGTCCATCGCGCCGAAGACGGCCGGCCGCAGCCAACCGCCGTTCACATCGCGGTGGGTGTGATTGTCGCGGTGCGCCTCGTGCAGCGCCGCCTCGGTCTCGATGAGAGCCATGCCTGTTCTCCAAGGGTCTCCGCGCCGCCCGGACGTCGCCCGGACAGGCCTTTTGGACTCATTCCATTCTTTGACAACACCCAGACTATGCCCGCCCATTCCTTCCCGCCAGCAAGGAAAGGCTCCGCTAACCTGCGGTTTTACCCGAGCACGCTCATTCGATCGGGAGGCTGCACAGATGTCGACCGGGTGATATGGAGGCTTCGCAGGCTCAGGTCAACCGCCGACGGTGGGACACATCCGCAAAGGGCTCCGCACCCGTGCGCGGCCCCCGGAGGAGAGGCCCCGTATGGCATCGACCGCCTGCATGCCCCCGGTCCCCACGCCGGGGGACGCCACCGGCCTGCGCGACCGGGCCCGCGGCGCGCTGCTCGGCCTGGCCGTGGGCGACGCCCTCGGCGCACCGGCCGAGAACCTCAAGCCCTCCGAGATCCGGGCCCGCTGGGGCCGGATCACGGGCTACGTCGCCGACCACCCGGCCGGCACCGACGACACCGAGTACGCGATCTTCTCGGGTCTCCTGCTGGCCCGGCACGGCTCCGCGCTGACCCCCGCCGACGTGGAGGCGGCCTGGCACCGGTGGATCGCCGACCTCGACGAGGGACCGTTCCGCGGGGCGGGCTTCAGCGAACGCGGCACCCTGGAGAACCTGCGCCGGGGCCTGGCCGCGCCCATCTCCGCCCAGCACCGGCACGCCTGGAGCGACGGCCTCGCGATGCGCGCGGCCCCCTTCGGCGTCTTCGCCGCGGGCCGCCCGGCCGAGGCGGCCCGCCTGGTGGCGATCGACGGCTCGGTGAGCCACGACGGCGAGGGCATCCACGGCGGCCGGGCGGTCGCGGCGGGCGTCGCGGCCGCGATGGCGGGAGCGCCGCCGGTCGCCGTGGTCGCCGCCGCCCTGGCCGTGATCCCCGACGACTCCTGGACGGCCCGCTCCCTGCGCCGCGCGGTCGCGGTGGCCCACCGCGGCGAACGCGCGGTCCGCTCCGCCGTCGTCATCGGCGGCTACCCCTGGACCGACCTGGCCCCCGAGGCGGTCGCCCTCGCCTTCGGCGCGTACGCGGCGGCCGACGGCGACTTCGTCCAGGCCGTCCTCACGGCCGTCAACATGGGCCGCGACGCCGACACGACGGCCGCGGTGGCGGGCGCCCTGGCCGGCGCCGGCCAGGGCGTCTCGGCGATCCCCCCGCACTGGGCGGCGGCCATCGGCCCGGCCCGCGGCAGCTGTCTGCCGTCGATGTCCGGCCACCACGTCCTGGACGTGGCCGACCTCCTGGTGCCGGGAGCGGCCGCATGAGGCCGCCGGGCCCGTGGGCCGAGGGAGCAACGGGCGGCCCGGCGACCCTGCCACCGCCGACGGACGAGACGGGCACGGGCGCCGACACCGGCACGGGTGCGGGCACGGGTGCGAGTGCAGGTGCCGGCACGGGTGCGGGCACGGGCGCCGCGAACGGCACGCCCACGGCGGAGCCGTCCGGCCCCCCGGCCGCCGACGACGGAGACGCCACGGGCCGCACGCCCACGGTGCGGCCGACCGGTCCCGCGACCGTCGAGGACGCAGACGCCACGAACCGCACCGCCACGGCGAAGCCCACCGGTCCCGCGACCATCCGGGACACGGCCGCCACGAACCGCACCGCCACGGCAAAGC
>NZ_JBIAHY010000001.1:291195-807948 GCF_042870975.1 Streptomyces sp. NPDC006259
GCCCCGCCCCGCCACCGCCGACAACCAGAAGGCCACGAACCACACGGTCACGGCAAAGCCCACCCGCCACGCGACCATCCGGGACACGGCCGCCACGAACCGCGCCACCACGGCAAAGCCCCGCCCCGCCACCGCCGACAACCAGAAGGCCACGAACCACACGGTCACGGCAAAGCCCACCCGCCACGCGACCATCCGGGACACGGCCGCCACAGACCGCACCACCACGGCAAAGCCCCGCCCCGCCACCGCCGACAACCAGAAGGCCACGAACCTCAGGGTGACGGCGAAGCCCACCTGCCCAGAGCCCGGCCCGGCGACCGGCCCGGCGATCGGTCCCGCACCCGGTCCCGCGCCCGGTCCCGCAGCCGGTCCCGCGGCCGCCGACGGCGGGGACCCCCCACAGGGGCCACCCGCACCCGGCGTCGATGCCCGCACGGGCGGTGCGGGTGGGAGACAGGTAACGGCCGAAGGCGGAGCCGAGGCCGACAGGACCCTCCGCCGCACCGAGGGCCTCCTCCTCGGCCTCGCCGCGGGCGACGCCGCCGGCTGGCCCGCCGCCCGCCACCGCGCCGCCCGCATGCCGGAGTGGACCCGCCGCCTCACCCGCGAACTGGACACCTTCGCCGAACAGAACGCGACGACGACCCTCCCCGTCCCCATCGCCCTGAACCAGCCCCCCGAACCCCTCCGCCTGGGCCCGTCCGACGACGCCGAATGGGCGGCCTTCGCCGCGGAGGCGGTCCTGCGGGCGGGCGACGACAGCGTCCTCGGCGACCTCGGCCGGCAGCGCCGTATGCGCGCCGCGATCGACCTCACCTGGAACGCCGTCGCCGCCGAGGTCGCGGCGGCGGCCGACCGCGCCCCCGAGGTGGAGTCGGCCGTACTTCCCCTGCGGGCCCGGATCTCGGTCCGGGCGGGCCTCGGCAACCTGGCCACCGGTCTGCGGCCGCCCGCGACCGGCCACGACAACCCGCACTTCTTCGACGACGCCGCCTGCATCCGCGCCTGTGTGCTGGCGGTGGCCCACCCCGGCGACCCCCGACTCGCCGCGGAACTCGCCGAGTTCGACGCCCGCTACACGCAGGACGGCGACGGCGTGCACGGCGCCCGCGCGATGGCGGCGGCCCTCTCGCTGGCCCTGGCCGGCGCGGACACCGGCGCCTGCGTGGCCGCGGCGCTCACCGAACTCCCCGAGGGCACGGAGATCGGCCGCAACGCCCGCCACGCGCTCGCCCTCGCCCGGACCACGCAGAGCGCGTTCGCCCTGGTGCCGCTGCTGGAACACCAGATCGTCGACCACGTCTACAGCTACGGCGTGGCCGCCGCCGAGACCGTCCCGGTCGCTCTCGCCCTGGCCACCGCGTCGGGCGGCCGGATCGCGGAGGCCGTTCCGGCGGCGGCCTGCCTGTCGCGGGTCGCGGACTCCGCCCCCGCGCTCGCGGGCGCGCTGACCGGGGCTCTGGGCGGTGCCGCGTCGATCCCGGTGACCTGGCGCGACGCCTGCCGCACGCTCTCCGGCTGCGCCCTGCCCCGCCTCACCGGCACCGACCTGGTGGAACTCGCCGAACTGCTGGAAGCCGCACAACCGGCTGCCACAGGAGGATGATTCGGCCCATGACACCCAAAACAGAAGAAAGCGGCGGAGGGTCCGGGGTGATCCCGGAGCGCGGCACCCCAGCGGGCGAGACCCCGGGAGGCGGAACCCTGGCGGAGCGCGTCACCGGTGCCCTCGTCGGCGCGGCCGTCGGCGACGCCCTCGGCGGCCCCGTCGAGGGCTACTCCCCCGACCAGATCCTCCAGCGCCACGGCGGGCGTGTGCACGGCATCGTCGGCCCCTGGAACGGCGAGGACTGGCGCACCGCCCGCCCCATCGCGCCGTACCACAAGGGCGACGGCCATGTCACCGACGACACCTTGATGACCCACGCGCTGATCAGGGTGTACGCCACTGTCCGCGACCACCTGGACGCGTACGCGCTCGCCGACCACCTGGTCCCCGACCTGATGACGAACCCGCGCTGGATCCCGGAACTGGAGGCCGAGGCGCTCCCCCTCCAGCGCATCTTCCTGGCGGAGAAGTGGCTCGTCGCCAGGCTCCACTACGGACATGTCGACCCGCGCGAGGCGGGCGTCGGCAACATCGTCAACTGCGGTGCGGCGATGTACATGGCCCCGGTCGGCCTGGTCAACGCGGCCGACCCGGCGGCCGCCTACGCCGAGGCGATCGACCTGGCGGGCGCCCACCAGTCGTCGTACGGCCGTGAGGCGGCGGGTGTCTTCGCCGCGGCGGTGGCCGCGGCCTGCGCGCCCGGCGCGACGCCCGACTCGGTCGTGGCGGCCTGTCTGTCCCTGGCCAGGGACGGCACCCGGACGGCGATCGAGCGGGTCTGCGAAGTGGCCTCCCGGCACCGGGACTTCGAGTCGGCGCTGGCCCCCCTGCGGGAGGCGGTGGCGCCGTTCGACACCGTCGGCCCCGACTACCGGCGGCCGTCCCTGGGCGCCCGCCGCCCCTCGCGTCTGCACGCCATCGAGGAACTGCCCGTCGCCCTGGGCATGGTGGTGGTGGCCGGCGGCGACCACCGCCACGCCGTGCTCGGCGCGGTGAACTACGGCCGCGACTGCGACTCGATCGCCACGATGGCCGGCGCCGTGACCGGCGCCCTCGGCTCCACCGTCCCGGACGAGTGGTCGAAGCGGGTCACGGAGGCCAGCCGCCTGGACCTGTGGTCCCCGGCGACGGTCCTCACCGAGGTCGCCGGGGAGATCTTCGAGAAGGACGTCCGTCGCCGCAGGGCGCACGAGCGGGCCTTCGCCGGCCTCGGAGTCCGGTGATGCTCCGCCTGACCTGGGTCCAGCCGGAGGACCTCGTCGGCCACGAACTCCGCCAGGCGGTCCAGGACGGCCGTGAGCCGTCGGCGGTCGCGGCCCGCTGGCGGGCGGCGGGCGGCCCGGAGGCCCCGCAGCGGGCCGGCGCCTCGCCCCGGTGCGCGTCGCGCTACCTGCGCCTGCTGGCGGAGGACCTGCTGGACGAACTGGCGGACCTGCCGAGCGCCTTGGCCGAGGACGAGCCGACGGATCTCCTGAGGATCAGGGCCGCCTGCGCGGCGTGGCCCGCCGAACCGGCGGCCGGCCGCGGCCGGGCCCCCACGCTCGCGGGCCTGGAAGCCGCCTGGCTGGGCCGGGCAGTCGGCTGCCTCCTGGGCAAACCCGTGGAGAAACTCCCCCTCGACGCCATCCGCGCCCTGGCCACCGCCACCGGCAACTGGCCCCTGACCACCTACTTCACGGCACGAGGCGTCCCCCCGGCCCTGCTGGAGGCGCACCCCTGGAACCGTCGCTCGGCGCAGACCTCCCTCGCCGAGAACATCGACGGCATGCCCGAGGACGACGACCTCAACTACCCCCTCCTGAACCTCCTGCTGCTCCAGCGCCACGGCCGAGGCTTCACCACCACGGACGTCGCGCACCTCTGGCTGGACGCGCTCCCGGCCGGCCGTACCTTCACCGCCGAACGCCTCGCCTACCGCAACCTCCTCCACGGCATCGAGCCCCCGCACACCGCGCGCCACCGCAACCCCTTCCGCGAGTGGATCGGCGCCCTCATCCGCGCCGACGTCCACGGCTGGACCAACCCCGGGGACCCGGCCGCCGCCGCGGAGCAGGCGCACCGGGACGCCACCCTCACCCACACCGCGAACGGCGTCTACGCGGCGATGTTCGCGGCGGCCGCCATCGCCGCCGCCGCGACGGGCGAGCACGACGTCCACGCCTGCCTGCGTACCGGCCTCACGGTGGTCCCACCCCGCTCACGCCTGTTCCGGGCCGTCACCCACGCGATCGGACTCGCCGCGGAACACCGCGACTTCGACCGGGTCGTGGACGAACTCCACGCCGTCCACGGCGCGACCCACCACTGGGTCCACGCCGTCCCCAACACCGCCCTCGTCGCCGCCGCCCTCACCCACGCCGACGGCGACTTCACCGGCTCCGTCTGCCGTGCCGTGTCGGGCGGTTGGGACACCGACTCCAACGGCGCCACCGCGGGCGGCGTCGCCGCGCTGCTCGCCGGCGACCCGGCGGCCCTCCCCGACCGCTGGACGGCCCCCCTCAAGAACCGCCTCGCCACCTCCGTCGCCGACTTCGACGGCACCGGCTTCGACACCCTCGCCCACCTCACCCACCGGGAGGCTGCACGCCCATGACCGACATCGTCGTGCCCGGCAGCACGGACATGCACCTCGTCGCCCATGTCGAGACGACCCCCCGGCCCGGGGAGACCCTGACGGGACGCGAGTCGCGTACGACCTCCGCGACGGCATCGAGGAGAGCGGGGACGACGGCCCACCCGCGCGGCACCCTCTCGACGACCGACACCGTTTCGAGGACCGACACCCTCTCGACGACCGACACCTCCTCGACGACCGGCACCGCCTGCACAACCGACACCGCCTGCACAACCGGCACGGTCGACCGCATCCCGCCCGAACTCCTCGCCGTCACCGGCCTGTCGGCGCCCGAGGAACATCACGACGCCGCGCTCACCGGCCGCGGCGACCCGTGGGCGGCCGCCGCCCCCGCTCTCCTCGGCACCGTGGAGGACGTGGTCGTCCGGCCCGGCGCGGCAGGCAGTCGGTGCGCCGTCCCCGGCACGGAACCCGTGACCGCCGCCGCCCCGCGACTGAGCGCCGTGGACTCCACCGGCGTGGGCGACACTCGCGCCGGCGCCCTCGCGGTGGCTCCCGGCGAGGACCGCCCCGTACGGGAGTCCCCGGTCCCGGCCGCCGCCGCGACGGCGTTCCCGGTCCGACGGCGCGGCGCCGCCGCGTCGACGCCGTACCGCTCCGAGATCGAGAAGCAGCACACGTCATGACCGATACGAACACCGCCGGCGCCCGCACCGCGCCCCTCGCCGGCCTGCGCGTCCTCGACCTGGCCACCCTCTTCGCCGGTCCCCTCGCCGCCACCATGCTCGGCGACTTCGGCGCGGAGGTCGTCAAGATCGAGCATCCGTCGAAACCCGACCCGTCCCGTGGCCACGGCCCCTCCAAGGACGGCGTCGGCCTGTGGTGGAAGCTCCTGGGCCGCAACAAGCGCGCGATCACCCTGGACCTGTCCAAGCCCGGCGGGCGCGCCACCCTGCTGCGCCTCGCCGCCACCGCCGACGTGATCATCGAGAACTTCCGCCCCGGCACCCTGGAGAAGTGGGACCTCGGCTGGGAGGAGCTGTCCGCGGCCAACCCCCGGCTGGTCCTCACCCGCGTCACCGGCTTCGGCCAGTTCGGTCCCTACGCCCACCGCCCCGGCTTCGGCACCCTCGCCGAGGCGATGAGCGGCTTCGCCTCCATCACCGGCGAACCCGACGCGCCCCCGACCCTGCCGCCGTTCGGCCTGGCCGACTCCATCGCGGCGCTGGCCACGTCGTACGCCGTCATGACGGCCCTCGCCGCCCGCGACCGCACGGGCGAGGGCCAGGTCGTCGACATGGCGATCATCGAGCCGATCCTGACCGTCCTGGGCCCGCAGCCGCTCTGGTACGACCAGCTCGGATACGTCCAGGAACGCACCGGGAACCGCTCCGCGAACAACGCCCCGCGCAACACCTACCGCACGGCCGACGGCACCTGGGTCGCCGTGTCCACGTCGGCCCAGTCGGTGGCGGAGCGCGTGATGCGGCTGGTCGGCCGCCCCGACCTGATCGACGAGCCGTGGTTCGCGACGGGCGCCGAGCGGGCCGCGCACACCGACGTCCTCGACGCGGCGGTCGGCACCTGGATCGCCGCCCGCACCCGCGCCGATGTCCTCGCCGCCTTCGAGAAGGCGGAGGCAGCGGTCGCCCCGATCCAGGACGTCCGGGACGTGCTGACCGATCCCCAGTACCTGGCCCTCGACAGCGTCACCACGGTCGACGACCCCGAACTGGGCCCGATCCGCATGCAGAACGTCCTCTTCCGCCTCTCCGCCACCCCCGGCGCGATCCGCTGGGCCGGCCGCCCGCACGGCGCGGACACCGAGGCGGTCCTCACCGAACTGGGCCTCACCCCGTCCGACCTGACGGCCCTGCGCACGGAGGGCGCCCTGTGACCTTCCCGCTCACCTGGCTCTACGTCCCCGGCGACCGCCCGCACATCGTCGCCAAGGCCCTGCGCTGCGGGGCGGACGTCGTCGTGATCGACCTGGAGGACGCGGTCGCCCCCGGCCGCAAGGACTACGCCCGCGCGGCCACCGCCGAACTGCTCCGCGAGGAGCAGCCGGTCCCGGTCCACGTCCGGGTCAACGCCCTGGACGGCCCCCTCGCCGCCGCCGACCTCCGGGCGGTGGTGGCCCTTCCCGGCGTCCACGGCCTCCGCCTCCCCAAGGTGACGTCGCCCGCCCAGATCACCCGGATCGCGTCCCGCGTCGCCGAGCACGGCCGACGCCCGCTCTACGCCCTGCTGGAAACGGCGCTCGGTGTCGAACACGCCTACGCCATCGCCGCCGCCCACCCCGACCTGCGCGGCATCTCCCTGGGCGAGTCCGATCTGCGCGCCGACCTCGGCGTGCGCGCGGACGCGGGGCTCGACTGGTCCCGCTCCCGCGTGATCGTCGCCGCGCGGGCGGCCGGCCTGGCGCCGCCGCCCCAGTCGGTCCACCCCGACATCCGCGACCTCGAAGGCCTGGCGTCCTCCTGCGCGCACGGCCGCACCCTGGGCTTCCTGGGCCGGTCGGCGATCCACCCCCGGCAGCTCCCGATCATCGAACGGGCCTATCTGCCCACCCAGCGGGAGATCGAGGAGGCCGAGACGATCGTCAAGGCGGCAGCCGCCGAACCGGGCGCCCAGGCCCTTGCGGACGGCCGCTTCGTCGACGCGGCGGTGGTGGCGGCGGCTCAGCGGACGCTGTCGCTGGCCCGCCGGGCCTGACGCGGGTTCCGACGGGAACAGACGACGAGGGCGCCCGGAGATCCCGGGCGCCCTCGTCGTCGTGGAACCTGCCGTCAGTTCTTCCGGCCCGCCGACTCGGACGCGGCGGAGCCCTTCGCCGTCTCCCCGGCGACGTCCTTCTCCTTGCCACCGTCCGCGGCGGCACGCGTGGAGTCGGTGGAGTCGGTGGAGTCGACGGAATCGGCCTTGTCCTTCGCCTCGCCGTCACCGCCGGTCTCCGCACCGGTCTCGAGGCCGGTCCCACCGTCGGAGGGACCGTCCGCGCCCGGTTCGACCACGGTCTCCCGTCCCGGCCGCTTCTTCGCCGAGATCACGAGGTACACCACGGCCAGCACGAACACGACCGCCGCGGTCCAGTTGTTGAGCCGCAGACCGAGGAGGTGGTGGGCGTCGTCGACGCGCATGTACTCGATCCAGAAGCGACCGACGCAGTACGCGGCGACGTACAGGGCGAACGCCCGTCCGTGGCCCAGCTTGAAGCGGCGGTCGGCCCAGATGACGAGCAGGGCGACAGCGACGCACCACAGCGACTCGTACAGGAACGTCGGGTGGTAGTGGCCCGGCACCCGGCCGTCCACGGAGGACGTGATGTGCAGGGCCCACGGCAGGTCGGTCTCCTTGCCGTACAACTCCTGGTTGAACCAGTTGCCCCAGCGGCCGATCGCCTGCGCGAGGGCGATACCGGGGGCGAGCGCGTCGGCCCACGCCGGCAGCGGGATGCCCCGGCGGCGGCAGCCGATCCACGCGCCCACCGCGCCGAGCGCGATCGCGCCCCAGATGCCGAGACCGCCCTCCCAGATCTTGAAGGCGTCCACCCAGTCGCGGCCCTCGCTGAAGTACAGCTCGTAGTCCGTGATCACGTGGTAGAGCCGGCCGCCGACCAGGCCGAAGGGCACGGCCCAGACAGCGATGTCGGCCACCGTGCCGGCCCGCCCGCCCCGGGCGATCCAACGCTTGTTGCCGAGCCAGACGGCGACGAAGACACCGATGATGATGCAGAAGGCATAGCCGCGCAGCGGAATGGGGCCGAGGTGGATCACTCCGCGCGACGGGCTGGGAATGTAGGCAAGTTCCATGGCAGGGTCGACGCTACCGTGCCGGGCCGGGCCCACGGCGGGCAGCCCGGCTACGGCTCCATAACGGGGCGGTGAGCGGGGCTCACCCCTGGTCGGCCTCCTCCACCATCTTCTTCAGCTTGGCCGGCGTCATCGTGCGGTCCTGGTAGATGTTCTTGCCGTCGAACAGGACGGTCGGGGTGCCGGTGAAACCGCCGGTGCGGAAGGCCTGCGCCGACTTCTCGACCCAGCCGTCGTGGGTGCCCTCCTCGACGCAGGTGCGGAAGGCGGGCGTGACGAGGCCGTCGACCTTGCCGGCCAGTTCGAGGAGCTTGTCGTCGGAGGCGTAGGCGTCGTCGGTCTCCTCGGGCTGGTTGTCGTAGAGCACGTCGTGGTACGCGGGGAACTTCCCGGCGTCCTGGGCGCAGGCCGCGGCGTTGGCCGCCGCGCGGGAGCCGCTGCCGCCCATGTTGCCGTCGATGATGGTGGCCAGGTGGTACTCCACCTTGAGCTTTCCGGCGTCGGTCAGCTCATGGACGGTCGAGCGGTAGGTGTCCTCGAAGGACTTGCAGGCCGGGCAGCGGAAGTCCTCCCACACGGTGAGCGTGGACTTGGCGCTCTCCTTCCCGACCGGGATCGTGAGGGCGTCCTTGCCCTGCGCGCCCGAGGGGGCCACGACCGGGCCCGCGCCGTCGTCGCCGTCGTCCTTGCCGGCGTTCGCCGCGACGACGCCGATGACCGCGGCCAGGCCCAGTACGCAGACGACGCTCGCGGCGACGATCAGCGTCCGGCGCCGCCGCTCCGCGGCCTTCTGCTTCTCGCGGTCGGCCGCCAGCCGCTCCCGGGCGGTGCGTTTCCTGTCAGGATTCTTCTCGCTCACACCCCGGAAACGAACCGGGGAGGCGCCCAGCGCCTCCCCGGTCCCATGTTCATCCGTTCGAGTGACCGAAGGGTCGGGTTGCCCGGCGTGCTACGCCTGTCCGCGCACGCCCTTCGCCAACTCGCCCGCGAGTGCGCGCACGGCCTCGACACCGGCCGCGTCGTCCGGGGCGTCGAGCATCCGCTTGACGAAGGCGGAGCCGACGATCACCCCGTCGGCGAAGCCAGCGACCTCGGCGGCCTGCCGGGCGTCGGACACTCCGAGCCCCACGCAGACGGGCAGCCGGGTGCCGGTCGCCCGGGTGCGCTCGACCAGGTCCTGGGCCTGCGCGCCCACCGACTCGCGGGTGCCGGTGACCCCCATCAGCGAGGCGGCGTAGACGAATCCGCTGCCCGCCTCGGTGATCGTGGCCAGCCGCGCGTCCTGGCTGCTGGGCGCCACGACGAAGACCGTCGCGAGGCCGTGCTTGTCGGCGTGCTCCCTCCACAGCGCCGACTCCTGCACGGGCAGGTCGGGCAGGATGCAGCCCGCCCCGCCCGCCTCGGCCAGTTCGGCGGTGAAGCGCTCGACGCCGTAGCGGTCGATGGGGTTCCAGTACGTCATGACGAGGACCGGCTTCCCGGTGGCCTCGTACGACTCGCGCACGGTGCGCATGACGTCCGCGATCCGCACGCCGCCGCGCAGGGCGATGTCGTCCGCGGTCTGGATGACCGGGCCGTCGAGGACGGGGTCGCTGTGCGGCAGTCCCACCTCGACGATGTCGGCGCCGCCGTCGAGGACGGCCTTGACCGCCGCGATGCCGCCGTCGACGGTCGGGAACCCGGCCGGGAGGTAGGCGATGAGCGCGGCGCGTCCCTCGGCCTTGGCGGCGGCGAGGGTGTCCGACAGCAGCCGGCCCCTCTGACTGTGCGATGCGGCCCCGCTCACTTGGCGTCCCCCTCGATCTCGGCGGTGTCCGCCGCGTCGGCGGCGACCTCGGCGTCGGTGTCGTACAGGCCGAAGTAGCGGGCGGCGGTGTCCATGTCCTTGTCGCCGCGGCCGGACAGATTGACGACGATCAGCCCGTCCGGGCCCAGCTCCCTGCCGACCTCCAGGGCTCCGGCCAGCGCGTGCGCGCTCTCGATGGCCGGGATGATGCCCTCGGTGCGCGACAGCAGGCGCAGCGCCCGCATGGCCGCGTCGTCGGTGACCGCGCGGTACTCGCCGCGGCCGCTGTCCTTGAGGTAGGAGTGCTCGGGGCCGATGCCCGGGTAGTCCAGGCCGGCCGAGATGGAGTACGGCTCGGTGATCTGGCCCTCGTCGTCCTGGAGGACGTAGGAGCGGGACCCGTGCAGGATGCCGGGCTCGCCCGCGGTGAGGGTGGCCGCGTGCTCACCCGTCTCGACGCCGTGCCCGGCCGGCTCGCAGCCGATGAGGCGTACGTCGGCGTCGGGGATGAAGGCGTGGAAGAGGCCGATGGCGTTGGAACCGCCGCCGACGCAGGCGACGGCCGCGTCGGGCAGGCGTCCGGCGCGCTCCAGGATCTGGCGGCGGGCCTCGACGCCGATGACGCGGTGGAAGTCGCGGACCATCGCCGGGAAGGGGTGCGGTCCGGCGACCGTGCCGAACAGGTAGTGGGTGCGGTCGACGTTGGCGACCCAGTCGCGGAAGGCCTCGTTGATGGCGTCCTTCAGCGTGCGGCTGCCGGACTTCACCGAGACGACCTCGGCGCCGAGCATGCGCATCCGGGCCACGTTGAGGGCCTGGCGCTGCGTGTCGATCTCACCCATGTAGATGGTGCATTCGAGGCCGAACAGCGCGCAGGCGGTGGCGGTGGCGACGCCGTGCTGGCCCGCGCCGGTCTCCGCGATGACGCGCGTCTTGCCCATGCGCTTGGTGAGCAGGGCCTGGCCGAGCACGTTGTTGATCTTGTGGGAGCCGGTGTGGTTGAGGTCCTCGCGCTTGAGGAAGACGCGGGCGCCACCGGCGTGTCCGGCGAAGCGCGGCACCTCGGTGAGGGAGCTGGGCCGGCCGGTGTAGTGGACGAGCAGGTCGTCGAGTTCGCGGGCGAACTCGGGGTCGTGCTTGGCCTTGTCGTACTCGACGGCGACCTCGTCCACGGCGGCGACGAGGGCCTCCGGGATGAACTTGCCGCCGTACGCGCCGAAGTAGCCTTCGGCGGTGGGGACCTGGCCCTCGGGGTCGGGGATGAAGAACTCGCTGGGCATGCGGAAACCTCACGGTGAGTGTGTGTCGGGCACTGTCGCCGTGGGGGCGGGGATCATCGCTCGGCTGCGCGACCCTCGTGGCCGGTCGCGTCCGCGCGGCGGAGCCGCGTCGTCAGAACTGCCCCGCGCCCCTGACGGGGCGCTGCCATCGCATGCCGTTCACCTGGCCGGGTTCGTCCCCGATGACGTACCGCACGCGCCTGCCGTGCACCCGGCGTGCGGGCGCGCGGCAGCCACGGGGGCGGCAGCCGCGCGCGAGGCGGGCGTACCTGTCCATGGCCGTCGTCGTGAGTGTCATCGGGGCCGATCCTACCGGGAGGTCAGCCCCGGCCGTGCCGGAGCGCGGGGTGCTCGCCCGCCGCCACCAGGTCGGCGACCGCGGTCTTCGGGTCGCGGCCGGTGACCAGGGACTCGCCGACCAGGACGGCGTCGGCGCCGGCGTTGGCGTAGGCGATGAGGTCGTGCGGGCCCCGGACGCCGGACTCGGCGATCTTGACGAGGTGGTCCGGGATCTCGGGGGCGACCCGCTCGAACGTGCCCCGGTCGACCTCCAGGGTCTTGAGGTTGCGCGCGTTGACGCCGATCACCTTGGCGCCCGCGTCCACCGCGCGCTCGACCTCGTCCTCGTCGTGCACCTCGACGAGCGGGGTGAGGCCGATGGAGACGGCACGCTCGATCAGCGACTCCAGGGCGGCCTGGTCGAGGGCCGCGACGATCAGCAGCGCGAGGTCGGCGCCGTACGCGCGGGCCTCCCACAGCTGGTACGACGTGACGATGAAGTCCTTGCGCAGCACCGGGATGTCGACGCGCGCGCGGACCGTTTCGAGGTCGGCGAGCGAGCCGCCGAAGCGGCGCTGTTCGGTGAGGACGGAGATGACGGCGGCGCCGCCCGCCTCGTAGTCGGCGGCCAGCGCGGCCGGGTCGGCGATCGCGGCCAGCGCGCCCTTGGAGGGGCTGGAGCGCTTGACCTCGCAGATCACCTTGACGCCGTCGCCCCTGAGCGCGGCGATCCCGTCCTTGGCCGCGGGGGCCTTGGCCGCGCGCTCCTTCAGCTCGTCGAGGCTGACGCGCGCCTGCCGCTCCGCGAGGTCGGCACGGACTCCGTCGATGATCTCGTCGAGCACACTCACGCGAGCGGCCCCCTTCCAGACGGTTGACAGTTCCAGCGACCAGAGGAGAACGATGGTCACTGCGATGGTATCCGCAGGAGGCCGATGGCCTCGCATCCGGTGGCGGGAGGTCCCTCCCCGCCCTCGGACCAGCTTCGCACGGCTCGGCGGGAGGTGCCCCGTCCGGGAGGTTCGCCCGGTGATCAGGGATGCAGCCAGCCGCCGTACGGCAGGTTCCGGAGCACCGTGAAGGCCAGCAGCAACACGCCCAGCGTCCACAGCGGGGCGGGTCCGGGATCGACGCGGACCGGTCGGCCGCGCGTCACGCGGACCACCCAGACGGTCCACAGCACGGCGAAGACCGCGTAGGCGGCCACGGCCATCGCGTTGGCGTGCAGGGCGGCCACCAGGTCGCCGTGCGCGAAGGCGTGGGCGCTGCGCAGGCCGCCGCAGCCGGGACAGTAGAGGCCCGTGACCCGCCACAGCGGGCAGACCGGGTAGTGGCCCGGCTCGTTGGGGTCGACGGCGGCCACATAGGCGAAGGCGCCGACGACGGCCGCGAGGATCCCGGCGGGCACCGCGAGCCGGGGCAGGACGGTTGCGGGAGCGGGGGGCGTCACGCTGCGGCTGTCGGCGTTCACGCCCCGCATTCTGCCCCGCCACGGGTCCACGCGCGCGGGAGGGGCGGCCGGTTGCTCACCGGCCGCCCCTCGGGCGAGGTCGTTCGCGGGGGTTCAGCGCTCGGCGGCGGCCGGCTCGCGCGTCGGCGTCACCTCGTACACCGGGTGGGTGTCCTTCGGCATGCCGAGGCCCATGGCGCGCATGATGCCGCCGACGACACCGCCGAGGGCGATGATCGCCATGCCGGCCCAGAAGCCGAGCGGCTCGGCCATCACCACGAAGGCGCCCGCGACGCAGAAACCGATGAAGGCGATGATGACACCGGTCCAGGCGGCCGGGGTGTGTCCGTGGCTGCTGCCCGCCATGACTTGCTCCTCGTTGCTGTCTATGTGGCGTACGGGTCGTACGTGTCCGAGCCGGAGGCTCCTCGTCCATTGTCCCGTACGCGCACGCGTGCCAAGTGCTGGGGTCGGTTCCGGTCGCGTCTGGTTCGCCACATCGGGAGACCGGACGCGACGCGGGTCAGGCGGGGTCCAGGCCCGTGGGGTCCTCGCCGCGGTCCAGGGCCTTCCAGACGTCCTCGGGCCGGTCGGGGTCGACGACCGCGGCCGTGCGCCGGGGGCGGGGGGCGCCGTCGCGCTCGTAGCGGCCCGACATGGCCGGCCACAGCCGGCCGTAGCGCAGGGCCAGCAGGCCGGCCAGGAGGATCAGGGCGCCGCCCGCCGCGGCGGCGTACGGCCAAGCGGTGTGGGTGAGGGAGGCGACGGTCGCGGAGGTGTCGCCCGAGGCCTTCGCCGCCTTGTCGTCGAGCGCGGAGCTGTCGGAGGCGCCGAACAGCGCGGCCGCGACGATTCCGGCTCCGGAGAGCGCGAGGAGGACGGAGACGGCGAGGCGGCCCGCCCTGCGGACGGCGAAGACGGCGACGAGCGCGGCGAGGCCCACTATGGCGAGCGCCGCGGGGACGCCGGTGACGTCGCTGCCCTTGGCGGTCAGGGGGAAGGCGCCGCCGGCCACCGTCGCCGTGCCCTCGGACCAGCGCTGCCGGGTCGCGAGCAGGGCCACTGCCGCGCCCAGCGCGCCGCACATCAGGGCGAGCGCGAGGCTCCGGCGGCCGGACCGGGCGGGAGCGGCGGCTTCGGAACGGGAATGAGGAACAGCAGTCACGTGCTCCACTATCGCCTGAACCCCGGGCGAACCGTCACCCGGGGCGCACGTGACACTTGTCCTACTCCGCTCCTGATCCGCCCGTACCCGGTGCCGGGCGCCCCGGCCCGGCCAGCCGGTTGGCCGTGTGGACCGCGCGGAGCACGGCCGCCGCCTTGTTGCGGCACTCCTGGTCCTCGGCGACCGGGTCGGAGTCCGCGACGACGCCGGCGCCGGCCTGGACGTAGGCGGTGCCGTCGCGCAGCAGGGCGGTGCGGATGGCGATGGCCGTGTCGGAGTCGCCGGCGAAGTCGAGATAGCCGACGCAGCCGCCGTACAGGCCGCGGCGGGAGGGCTCCAGTTCGTCGATGATCTGCATGGCGCGGGGCTTGGGGGCGCCGGAGAGGGTGCCTGCCGGGAAGCAGGCGGTGAGGACGTCGAAGGCGGTGCGGCCCCGCGCGACCCGGCCGGTGACCGTGGAGACGATGTGCATGACGTGGGAGTACCGCTCGACGGACATGAAGTCGACGACCTCGACGGAGCCGGGTTCGCAGACCCGCCCCAGGTCGTTGCGCCCCAGGTCGACGAGCATGAGGTGCTCGGCGCGCTCCTTGGGGTCGGCCAGCAGTTCGTCGGCGAGCGCCTGGTCCTCCTGCGGGCTCGCCCCGCGGTGCCGGGTGCCGGCGATGGGGTGGACCATGGCCCGGCCGTCCTCGACCTTGACCAGGGCCTCCGGGGAGGAACCCACGACGTCGAAGCCGTCGAAGCGGAACAGGTACATGTACGGCGAGGGGTTGGTGGCCCGCAGGACCCGGTAGACGTCCAGCGCGCTCGCCGTGCAGGGCGTCTCGAAACGCTGGGAGGGGACGACCTGGAAGGCCTCGCCCGCGCGGATGCGCTCCTTGACGTCCTCGACGGCCCGCTGGAAGTCGGGTCCGCCCCACAGGGCCGTGTACGCGGGGAGTTCGGAGGGGGGCAGGACGGCCGGCGGCTGGGCGACCGGGCGCGAGAGGTCCGCCTCCATGGCGTCGAGGCGGGCGACGGCGTCCGTGTACGCCTCGTCCACGCCGGTGTCGAGGTCGTTGTGGTTGATCGCGTTGGCGATCAGCAGGACCGAGCCCTCCCAGTGGTCCATCACGGCGAGGTCGCTGGTGAGGAGCATGGTCAGCTCGGGCAGCTTCAGGTCGTCGCGCTCGCCGGGGCCGATCTTCTCCAGCCGGCGGACGATGTCGTAGCCCAGGTAGCCGACCATGCCGCCGGTGAAGGGCGGCAGGCCCTCCTGGTGGGGCGTGTGCAGGGTCTCGATGGTGGCGCGCAGGGCGGCCAGCGGGTCGCCGTCGACGGGGACGCCGACGGGCGGGGTGCCGAGCCAGTGGGCCTGCCCGTCGCGTGCGGTGAGCGTGGCGGCCGAGCGCACGCCGACGAACGAGTACCGGGACCAGGAGCGGCCGTTCTCCGCGGACTCCAGGAGGAAGGTGCCGGGGCGCTCGGCGGCGAGCTTGCGGTAGAGCGCGACCGGGGTGTCGCCGTCCGCGAGGAGCTTGCGGGTGACCGGGACGACGCGGCGGTCGGTGGCCAGCTTGCGGAACGTCTCGAGATCCATGGCGGCTGACCTTACTGATCCGAAGGCGGTACGCCGGAACCGGCGTGGCCCTGACCGGCGGCGACGGCGTCCTCGAGGAGGACGTCGGTGTCGAAGCAGGTGCGGGCGCCGGTGTGACAGGCGGCGCCGACCTGGTCGACCCGGACCAGCACGGTGTCGGCGTCGCAGTCCAGGGCGACCGACCTGACCCACTGGAAGTGGCCGGAGGTGTCGCCCTTGACCCAGTACTCGCGGCGGCTGCGCGACCAGTACGTGCAGCGACCGGTCGTCAGGGTGCGGTGCAGCGCCTCGTCGTCCATCCAGCCGAGCATGAGCACCTCTCCGGTGTCGTACTGCTGGGCGATGGCGGGCAGGAGGCCGTCGGGGCTGCGCTTGAGGCGTGCGGCGATCTCCGGGTCGAGGCGACCGGACGGGGAGCCGGCGGTGGTCGGGGGACGGCCGGGCGGGGGCGTGCTGGTCATGGGGACATTGTGCCGCGTGGCGGTGGCACTCCCGGGCCGATGTCCACTGTGCGGACCCGCCGGGCGGTCGTAGGCTGACCGCATGTCGACTTTCGCCAAGCGTGAACGGCTCCTTCTGGCAGACCTCTTGGAAACCGCGGGCCCGGAGGCGCCGACCCTCTGCGAGGGCTGGCGGACCCGCGACCTGGCCGCGCACGTGGTGGTCCGCGAGCGACGGCCCGACGCGGCGGGGGGCCTGCTCATCAAGCAGCTCGCGTCCCGGCTGGACCGGGCGATGGAGGAGTTCGCCGCCAAGCCGTACGAGGAACTCATCCAGTTGATCCGTACCGGCCCGCCGCGTTTCTCGCCCTTCCAGCTCAAGCAGCTCGACGAGGCGTCGAACATCGTGGAGTTCTACGTCCACGGCGAGGACGTCCGGCGCGCCCGGTCCGACTGGACGCCCCGGGAACTGGACCCGGTCTTCCAGGACTCCCTGTGGTCGCGCCTGGAGCGCACGGCCCGGCTGATGGGCCGCGGCGCCCCGACCGGTGTGGTGCTGCGCCGCCCCGACGGCCGTACGGCGGTCGCCCATCGCGGCACCCCGGTCGTCACGGCGACCGGCGAACCCTCGGAACTGCTGCTGTTCCTGCACGGCCGGCACAGCGCCGCCAGGGTGGACCTGGCCGGCGAGGAGGACGCCATCACCAGGTTGCAGGGCGGCAAGCAGCTCGGCCTCTGAGAGGACGCCGCAGTGATCAAGGTCGCCGTGACCAGCGTGTACGTCGACGACGTCGCCAGGGCCCACGCCTTCTACACCGACGTCCTCGGCTTCGAGACCCGCGTCCGCATGGACCTGGGCGACGGCACCCTGTTCGTCACCGTGGGCGCGGCCGAGGGCGCCCAGCAGGACCTCCAGCTGCTTCTGGAACCCGGCCACGGCCCGATCGCGGAGCCGTACCGTGCGGCCCTGCGGGAGGCCGCGCTGCCGTGCATCGTGTTCTCCGTCGACGACATGCGGGCGGAGTTCGACCGGCTGAGCGCCCTCGGCGTGCGCTTCCCCCAGGAGCCCCGGGAGCAGGGCCCGATGATCACGGCCGTCCTGGACGACACGGTCGGCAACTACGTACAGCTGGCTCAGCCGAAGGGGTAGTGCCGCTCCGGCATCCGGTCATGGCGGGGCCCCGGTGACCGGGTGACCGGGGCCCCGACGGGTGACGGGTCACCGCACGGGGTGCCCGGCCTCCCGCAGCGCGTCCTTCACGTCGCCGATGCGCAGGTCCCCGAAGTGGAACACCGAGGCCGCCAGGACCGCGTCCGCGCCCGCCTCGACCGCCGGCGCGAAGTCGGCGAGTCCGCCGGCGCCACCGGAGGCGATCACCGGGACCGAGACGTGCTTGCGGACGGCGGCGATCATCTCCAGGTCGTAGCCGTCCTTGGTGCCGTCGGCGTCCATCGAGTTGAGCAGGATCTCGCCCGCGCCCAGCTCGGCGGCCCGGTGGGCCCACTCGACGGCGTCGATGCCGGTGCCGCGACGACCGCCGTGGGTGGTGACCTCGAAGGAGCCGGACTCGGTACGGCGGGCGTCCACCGACAGGACCAGCACCTGGCTGCCGAAGCGCTCGGCGATCTCCTTGATCAGCTCCGGGCGGGCGATCGCGGCCGTGTTGACCCCGACCTTGTCGGCACCGGCCCGCAGCAGCCTGTCCACGTCCTCGGCGGCGCGCACCCCGCCGCCGACGGTGAGCGGGATGAACACCTGCTCGGCCGTGCGGCGCACCACGTCGTAGGTGGTCTCGCGGTTGCCCGACGAGGCGGTGATGTCCAGGAACGTCAGCTCGTCGGCGCCCTCGGCGTCGTACACCTTGGCCATCTCGACGGGGTCGCCCGCATCGCGCAGGTTCTGGAAGTTGACGCCCTTGACGACCCGGCCGTTGTCCACGTCCAGGCAGGGGATGACTCGGACCGCCAGGGTCATGAATCCACGGCTCCTCTTGTTGCCTCTAGATGCTTCCGGTTCCACGGGGACCAGGATCCGCGACGGCGCGCGCGAAGCCGGACGTCTCCTCCCGGGGACGTCCGCTCCGCGCGCGCCGCACGGCTCCGCACGTCATGACGCCACGGCCTCCAGGGCCTCTTCCAGGGTGAACGCCTTGGCGTAGAGCGCTTTGCCGACGATGGAGCCCTCGACGCCGAGGGGCACCAGTTCGGCGATGGCGCGCAGGTCGTCGAGGGAGGAGACACCGCCGGAGGCCACGACCGGCCGGTCCGTCGCCGCGCAGACGTTGCGCAGCAGCTCCAGGTTGGGGCCCTGGAGGGTGCCGTCCTTGGCGATGTCGGTGACGACGTACCGCGCGCAGCCCTCCTTGTTCAGGCGCTCCAGCGTCTCGTAGAGGTCGCCGCCGTCGCGGGTCCAGCCACGGCCGCGCAGGGTGGTGCCCCGTACGTCGAGGCCGACGGCGATCTTGTCGCCGTGCTCGGCGATGACCTTGGCGACCCACTCGGGGGTCTCCAGCGCGGCCGTGCCCAGGTTGACGCGGGTGCAGCCGGTGGCGAGGGCGGCGGCGAGGGTGTCGTCGTCGCGGATGCCGCCGGACAGCTCCACCTTGATGTCCATGGCGCCCGCGACCTCGGCGATCAGCGCGCGGTTGTCGCCGGTGCCGAACGCGGCGTCCAGGTCGACCAGGTGCAGCCACTCGGCGCCCGAGCGCTGCCAGGCGAGGGCTGCCTCGAGGGGCGAACCGTAAGAAGTTTCCGTCCCCGACTCGCCGTGCACGAGCCGGACGGCCTGGCCGTCGCGGACGTCGACGGCGGGGAGGAGTTCGAGCTTGCTCACAGGGTTCCGATCCAGTTGGTGAGGAGCTGGGCTCCGGCGTCGCCGGACTTCTCGGGGTGGAACTGGGTGGCCCACAGCGGGCCGTTCTCCACGGCGGCCACGAACGGCCTGCCGTGCGTCGACCAGGTCACCCTGGGCGCCTGCATCGCGGGGTTCTGCACGTCGAAGGACCAGTCCTGGACGGCGTAGGAGTGCACGAAGTAGAAGCGCGCGTCCGCGTCCAGGCCGGCGAACAGCTGGGAGCCGGCCGGGGCGTCCACGGTGTTCCAGCCCATGTGGGGCACGATCTCGGCCTGGAGCGGCTCGACCGCGCCGGGCCACTCGTCGAGGCCGTCGGTCTCCACGCCGTGCTCGATGCCGCGGGCGAACAGGATCTGCATGCCGACGCAGATGCCCATCACCGGGCGGCCGCCGGACAGCCGGCGGTCGATGATCCAGTCGCCTCGCGCGGCCCGCAGGCCCTGCATGCAGGCGGCGAAGGCGCCGACGCCCGGCACCAGCAGCCCGTCGGCGTTCATCGCCGTGTCGAAGTCACGCGTGATCTCGACGTCGGCCCCGGTGCGCGCGAGGGCGCGCTCGGCGGAGCGGACGTTGCCGAAGCCGTAGTCGAAGACGACGACCTTCTTGGATGCGGCGGTCAATTCCATACCTCCAGCCTCATCACACCCGCGACGAGACACATCGCGGCGCCGATGGAGAGCAGCACGATCAGGCTCCTCGGCATGTCCTGCTTGACGAAGGAGTAGATGCCGCCGG
This sequence comes from Streptomyces sp. NPDC006259, assembly GCF_042870975.1. Classification (NCBI taxonomy): domain Bacteria; kingdom Bacillati; phylum Actinomycetota; class Actinomycetes; order Kitasatosporales; family Streptomycetaceae; genus Streptomyces; species Streptomyces sp. NPDC006259. Next base: position 310,766 of record NZ_JBIAHY010000001.1, read on the forward strand.
CCAGGAAGAGGCCGACGACGATCAGGAGGGTCGACAGGCCGGTCACAGCGCGCCCTTCGTGGAGGGGAGGATGCCGACCGCGCGCGGGTCGCGCTCGCAGGCGTAGCGCAGGGCCCGGGCCAGCGCCTTGAACTGGCACTCCACGATGTGGTGCGCGTTGCGCCCGTAGGGCACGTGCACGTGCAGCGCGATCTGCGCCTGGGCGACGAAGGACTCCAGGATGTGCCGGGTCATCGTGGTGTCGTACTCGCCGATCATCGGCGCCATCTTCTCGGGCTCGGTGTGCACGAGGTACGGGCGGCCGGAGAGGTCGACGGTGACCTGGGCGAGGGACTCGTCCAGCGGGACCGTGCAGTTGCCGAAGCGGTAGATGCCCACCTTGTCGCCGAGGGCCTGCTTGAAGGCGGCGCCCAGCGCGAGGGCGGTGTCCTCGATGGTGTGGTGGGAGTCGATGTGCAGGTCGCCGTCGGTCTTCACGGTCAGGTCGAACAGACCGTGCCGGCCGAGCTGGTCGAGCATGTGGTCGTAGAAGCCGACGCCGGTCGACACGTCGACCTTGCCGGTGCCGTCGAGATTGATCTCGACCAGGACGGACGTCTCCTTGGTCGTGCGCTCCACGCGTCCGACACGGCTCATGAACCCTGCTCCTTCTTGATCTCACGGACCGCGTCGAGGAACGCGTCGTTCTCTTCGGGGGTGCCGGCGGTGACCCGCAGCCATCCCGGCACGCCGTTGTCGCGGACCAGGACGCCCCGGTCGAGGATCTTCCGCCACATCGCGTGCGCGTCCCCGAACCGGCCGAACTGCACGAAGTTGGCGTCGGAGGCGGTCACCTCGTAGTCGAGCGCCAGCAGTTCGGTCACCAGCCGGTCGCGCTCCGCCTTGATCTGCTCGACGTACTTGAGCAGCGTGCCGGTGTGTTCGAGGGCGGCCAGGGCGGTCGCCTGGGTGACGGCCGAGAGGTGGTACGGCAGCCGGACCAGCTGGACGGCGTCCACGACGGCCGGGTGGGCGGCGAGGTAGCCGAGACGCAGGCCGGCCGCGCCGAAGGCCTTCGACATCGTCCGCGAGACGACGAGATTCGGCCGACCTTCGAGCAGTGGCAGCAGCGAGTCGCCGTGGCTGAACTCGATGTAGGCCTCGTCCACGATCACCATGGACGGCCGGGCGGCCTGCGCGGCCTCGTACAGCGCGAGGACCGTCTCGGCGGGGACGGCGGTGCCGGTGGGATTGTTGGGGGTGGTGACGAAGACGACGTCCGGCCGGTTCTCCGCGACGGCCTTCTCGGCGGCCGGGAGGTCGATGGTGAAGTCCTCGTGGCGCGGCCCGGAGATCCATCCGGTGCCGGTGCCGCGCGCGATGAGGCCGTGCATCGAGTACGACGGCTCGAAGCCGATCGCCGTACGGCCCGGTCCGGCGAAGGTCTGGAGCAGCTGCTGGATGACCTCGTTGGAGCCGTTGGCCGCCCAGACGTTCGCCGGGCCGACCGGGTACCCGGACGTGTCCGTGAGGTACGCGGCGAGCCGGGTGCGCAGCTCGACGGCGTCCCGGTCGGGGTAGCGGTTGAGGCCGCGGGCGGCCTCGCGGACGCGCTCGGTGATGCGCTCGACGAGCGCCTCGGGCAACGGATAGGGGTTCTCGTTGGTGTTCAGCCGTACGGGCACGTCCAACTGAGGCGCGCCGTAGGGGGACTTGCCTCGCAGCTCGTCCCGTACGGGGAGTTCGTCCCATGCGGACATGGGCAGGTTGCCTGTCACTTGCTCTCCGGGACCTTCCATCCGAACCGTGCCTTGATCGCCGCGCCGTGCGCGGGCAGGTCCTCCGCCTCCGCGAGCGTGACCACGTGGTGCGCGACGTCGGCCAGCGCGTCCTCGGTGTAGTCGACGATATGGATGCCGCGCAGGAAGGACTGGACGGACAGACCGGAGGAGTGGCAGGCGCAGCCGCCGGTGGGCAGGACATGGTTGGAGCCGGCGGCGTAGTCGCCGAGCGACACGGGCGCCCAGGGGCCGACGAAGATCGCGCCCGCGTTGCGCACCCGGTCGGCGACCGCGGCGGCGTCGGCCGTCTGGATCTCCAGGTGCTCGGCGCCGTAGGCGTCGACCACGCGCAGGCCCTCCTCGATGCCGTCGACGAGGACGATCGCGGACTGCCTGCCGTTGAGCGCCGGGACGATCCGGTCGTCGATGTGCCTGGTGGCAGCCACCTGCGGCGCCAGCTCCTTCTCGACCGCGTCCGCCAGTTCGGGGGAGTCGGTGACCAGGACGGCGGCGGCCAGCGGGTCGTGCTCGGCCTGGCTGATCAGGTCGGCGGCGACGTGGACCGGGTCGGCGGTGGCGTCGGCCAGGATCGCGATCTCGGTCGGGCCGGCCTCGGCGTCGATGCCGATCCTGCCGGTGAAGTAGCGCTTGGCGGCGGCGACCCAGATGTTGCCGGGGCCGGTGACCATGGTGGCGGGCGCGCAGGACTCGGTGCCGTAGGCGAACATCGCGACGGCTGTGGCGCCGCCGGCCGCGTAGACCTCGTCGACGCCGAGCAGCGCGCACGCGGCGAGGATCGTCGGGTGCGGCAGTCCGCCGAAGTCGGCCTGGGCCGGGGAGGCGAGCGCGATCGACTCGACGCCGGCCTCCTGGGCCGGCACCACGTTCATGATCACGGAGGACGGGTAGACCGACCGGCCGCCGGGCGCGTACAGCCCGACCCGGTCGACCGGAACCCACTTCTCGGTCACGGAACCGCCGGGCACGACCTGTGTCGTGTGGTTCGTACGGCGCTGCTCGCGGTGGACGAGACGGGCGCGGCGGATGGACTCCTCCAGGGCCGCGCGCACGGCCGGGTCGAGTTCCGTGAGGGCGCGGCCGAGGGCCTCGGCCGGGACCCGGACCCGGTCGAGCCGGACGCCGTCGAACTTCTCGGCGAAGTCGATCAGTGCCGCGTCACCCCGATGGTGCACCGCCTCGCAGATCGGACGCACCTTCTCGAGGGCGGCCGAGACGTCGAAGTCGGCTCGGGGCAGCAGGTCGCGCAGGGCGGGTCCCACGGGGAGGGCGTCGCCGCGCAGATCGATTCGGGCCAGCGAGAGATTTTGCAGCACGTGGTCAATTCTCTCAGACCCGGATCGGACGTCGTCCGCGCGTATCAATGGCTGATACAGAACGTGGCCGGAAACGGAAGATCCCCCTCACGGTTAGCGTTCGGGGCGTCACCCACCGGGCATGAACGGGTGTGCGAAACGTGTGCGCGAGCGAAGGGACCGAACAGCGTGACGGAAGGGGCCGGCGTCCAGGCCGGGGACCTGCCGGACGACCTGACCGCCGCCGAGGCCGGCATGTGGCAGGCCTTCCGCAACGGCAGCGTGTACGACCTCAGCAGCGGGGACACGGTGGTCGACGACCCGCACGGCGGGCATCCGTGGGGGGAGGCCCGCACGGTACGGGCGCGGATCGTGGCCTGGCTGCTGCTGGACGGGCCGCCCCCGCTGGCCGGCCGGGTGTCCTCGCTCAAGCTGGTCGGCGTGCAGCTCAGCGGCAGCCTCGACCTGGCGGGCGGCACCGTCGAGCCGTACGTCGAGATGAAGCGCTGCCGCTTCGAGCGGGACGTACTGCTGCCCGAGGCGCGGGTGACGACGCTGCGCATGGTGGACTGCTCGGTGCCGCGGCTGGAGGCGGCCCGGCTCCAGACCGAGGGCGACCTGCACCTGCCCCGGTGCCGCTTCCACAACGGCGTCCGGCTCACCGACGCGCACATCGGCACCGACCTGATGCTCAACATGGCGATCGTCTACCGCGACCGCACCGGCCGCTCGATCGCCGCCGACGGCATGACCGTCGGCCAGGACCTCCAGGCCGAGATGCTGGAGTCGCACGGCGAGCTGCGGCTGCGCAGCGCCAAGATCGGGGTCTCGCTGAGCCTGCGCGGGGCCCGGCTGACCAACCCGTACACCCGGTTCGCGCTGAACGCGCCCCAGCTGACCGTGGAGCGCTCCCTGTACATGACTCCGGCCGGCCTCGGCGGCCAGGCGCTCAGCGGCACCACCCCCGCGCACGGCACCCGCGTCCAGCGCTTCGAGTGCCGGGGCGGGGTGCGCCTGGACGACGGCCGGTTCGGGGACGCCGTCGACCTGGAGCGGGCCCGGTTCACCTTCACCGACGACCAGGAACTGTCGCTGCGCCGGGTGCAGACGCCCGAGCTGCGCTTTCTCGGGGAGCGGCCGCAGCGCGGCAAGGTGGTGCTGTCGGGGGCGCGGGTGGTCAACCTGGTGGACCGCGCGGGCGCCTGGCCCGGCCCCGGCGCCCTGCACATGGGCGGCTTCGCGTACGAGAACCTGGTGCCGCAGGGTCCGTTCCCGCTGGCCGAGCGCCTGGGGTGGGTGGCCGCGGCGACCGCCGAGTACAACCCGGAGCCGTACGAGCGGCTGGCGGCGGTGCTGCGGGCCGGCGGGGAGGACGAGGACGCCCGCGAGGTGCTGCTCGCCAAGCAGCGCCGGCGCCGCGAGACGCTGCCGCCGGCCGCGAAGGCGTGGGGGTACGTGCAGGACTGGGCGGTGGCCTACGGCTACCGGCCGGGCCGGGCGGCCGTGTGGATGGCGGTGCTGTGGGCGGCGAGTTCGCTGGCGTTCGCGCGCGCGGACCATCCGCCCGTCAGCCGTGACGGACACCCGCCGTGGAATCCGGCGCTGTTCGCCCTCGACCTGCTGCTGCCCGTCATCGACCTGGGCCAGGCGGGCCAGTGGCGGCTGCACGGCGGCTGGCAGTGGGTGCAGACGGCGATGATCCTGCTGGGCTGGGTCCTGGCGACCACGGTGGCGGCGGGCGCGACCCGGCTCCTGCGACGCGGCTGACGGCGGTGTCACGGGCGGGGGCGGCCACCGGCCCGGTCACGGGCGAGGGCGGCCACCGGCCCGGTCACGGGCGAGGGCGGCCACCGGCCCGGTCACGGGCGAGGGTTGACCATCACGTCACCGGCAGTGGCCGACTGCGGCCGGTCACCGGCAGGCAGGTGGGGTCGGTGGGTAGGGGGCTGACAGCGTGCGGTCGCGGTCAGCCGGCTCACGGCACGGCCGGTGGGGCAAAAGCTGACCACGGGGACCCGAACGCTCACCTTTTACCTTTCCTTGACCCGGCGGCGTACAACTTTCGAGACGTTCGTCGCATCCCCTGGCGCATCGTCGACCCGCCCCTTTTCAATGGCAAAACCATGGCTCTGCTGCCCCCCTTCATCCGCGCCTCCCGGACGGCCGTTTCCCGGCGCCCGCGGACTGTCGCCCCCCACCCCCCGCTCGGGCTCCCGGCCGACGACGAGGTACTTCTCGACGTGCCCGACGACCGCCTCGGCCCCGCGCTGGTCGCGGCCGGACGCGGCGCGTACGAGGCCGCCGCGGCGCTCCTGGCCGGCACCGCCGAGCGGGCCGAGTGGGAGTACCGGGACCGCTACGTCACCCGCCTCGCGTCCTTCGCGCGGTCCCGCCCGGAGTGGTTCGAGGACTGGCGGGCCGCCGCACCGCAGGACCCGGACGTCCTGCTGGTGGCCGCCCAGCTCGCGGTGGAGCGCGCCTGGGGGTCGCCGGCCAGGGCGGAGCTGCTGCGCGAGGTGAGCCCGCTGATCACGGCCGCCGCGCAGGGCGACCACCGCGACCCGGTGCCGTGGCGGATCGCCCTGGACCACGCGCGCGGGTCGAACGCCGGGCACAAGTACTTCGGGGAGCTGTGGGAGGCCGCCGTCCGGCGCGCCCCGCACCACTACGGCTGCCACGTGGCCGCCAAGCGCTATCTGGCCGAGTCCTGGCACGGCTCCCACCGCGAGTGCTTCGACTTCGCCGACCGGGCCGCCCAGGACGCCCCGGCCGGCTCCCTCGTCCAGGCCCTGCCGGTGCGGGCGGCCTTCGCCTACCTGACCGACGGCTGCGGACCCGACGTGCCCCGCGAGCGCCTGGACGCGGCCGCCGACCGCGCGATCGGGCTCTCCGCCCGCTTCCCGGCGTCCGACCCGTGGACGGCCGAGATCCGCAATCTCCTGACCTACGTCCTGGTCCGGCTCGACCGCCGCGCGGACGCCCTCGACCAGCTGCGCCTGATCGGCCCGTACGCCACGTCCTTCCCGTGGGGCCGGCTGTCAGACGACCCGCTGGGACACTTCCTCGTGGTACGGGAGAGCGTGTGCTCGGGAGGGTCCGGTGAGCCCCCGGGACATCCACGGAATGGGCACGGGGAACGCGCGTACCCCGCGGACCACTAGGCTTCTACGCCGTGACCACCGTCCGGCTGCCGCTCTTCCCGCTGAACACCGCCCTCTTCCCGGGGCTGGTGCTTCCGCTCAACGTGTTCGAGGAGCGCTATCGCGCCCTGATGCACGATCTGCTCAAGATTCCCGAGGAGGAACCACGCCGGTTCGCCGTCGTCGCCATCCGCGACGGCCACGAGGTGGCACCGGCCGCCCCCGGCATGCCGGACCAGACGGCGCTGCCCCAGCGGGGGCCCGCCGCGGGGTTCGGCGACGACCCCGTCAAGGCGTTCCACTCGGTCGGGTGCGTCGCCGACGCGGCGACGGTCCGGGAGCGGGCCGACGGCACCTTCGAGGTGCTGGCCACGGGGACGACCCGGGTGCGCCTGGTGTCGGTGGATGCCTCGGGCCCGTTCCTGGTGGCCGAACTGGAGGAGCTGACCGAGGAGCCGGGCGACGGGGCCGGCGCCCTCGCGGAGGGCGTGCTGCGGGCCTTCCGCCAGTACCAGAAGCGCCTCGCGGGCGCCCGGGAGCGCTCGCTGTCCACCGGGGCCGACCTGCCGGACGAGCCGTCCGTGGTGTCCTACCTGGTGGCAGCCGCGATGATGCTCGACACGCCCACCAAGCAGCGGCTGCTCCAGGCCCCGGACACCGCCTCCCGGCTGCGCGACGAGCTGACGCTCCTGCGCGCGGAGACGGCCATCCTCCGTAACCTGCCCTCGCTGCCCGCGGCGGACCTGACCCGCGGGCCGACGAGTCTCAACTGACGCACGGGGAGGCCCTGGTGGCGAAGAAGTCGAAGAAGCAGCAGCAGTCCGGGGGCACGCCCGCGACCGTCGCGCTGACGGCGGCGGGCGTGGAGTTCACGGTCCACGCCTACGACCACGACCCGGCCCACCCCTCGTACGGCGAGGAGGCGGCCGAGGCCATGGGCGTCTCCCCCGACCGGGTCTTCAAGACCCTCGTCGCCGACGTGGACGGCACCCTGACCGTCGCCGTGGTCCCGGTCGCCGGCTCGCTCGACCTCAAGGCCCTCGCGGCGGCGGTCGGCGGCAAACGCGCGGCGATGGCCGACCCGACCCTCGCGGAACGCACCACGGGCTACGTCCGCGGCGGGATCTCCCCGCTGGGCCAGCGCAGGAAGCTCACCACGGTCCTCGACGACTCGGCGAAGGCCCACGACACCATCTGCGTCTCGGCGGGCCGGCGCGGCCTGGAGGTCGAACTCTCCCCCACCGACCTGGCCGACCTGACGGACGCGGTCCTGGCCCCCATCGGCCGCGCGTAACGCCGAGCGGACCGCCCCCACCCCCGCCGAGGACCCGCCCGGCCCGGAGACCCGGACTGCTTGCCCGGCCCGAAGGCCCGGACTGCTTGCCCGGCCCGGAGACTCAGACGGCCTGCCCGGCCCCGACGGCCGGACATCCGTTCTCGCCGAGCGCCGTCACGGCCCACGCGGCACCGGAAGCCGTGCATCAGGCGTGGCGCGGCGCCCGGCCACGGCCGGCGCAGACGCCCGCCGGTGGCGGACCGGGCCGGGCACCCGGCCCAGGCCCACACGGCGCCCGGCCCACACGGCGCCCGGCCCCGCCCCAGCGCCCACCGGCTCGCCCGGCTCGGCGCGTCCGGCCTGCCCGGCAAGGACCGGCGGACGACGCGGCCAGGAAAATGCGGCTCCCCCGACGACCCTCACGGCATACACCAGCGTCGGCCCCAGCCCGCTCCCCCGACGACCCTCACGGCACACACCAACACCCGCCCCAGCCCGCACCCCCGACGCGAGGCCGGTCTGCCCGAGTCCGTGTCGGCGCCCTACGCCCGCGGCGCCCCGTACGGGTCCTTCTGCAGCGGTCCCTGTCCGTACGTCTCGGGGTCTCGCGGGCCGAACAGGGCCGTGAGACCGAGGTGCACGAGCAGGGCGGCCAGGGACCAGGCCAGCAGCGCCCCCTTGGCGCTGAGCTTCAGCGGGGCCGAGAACGTGACGCCCTTGCCCGCCGCCCTCGCCTGCGCGATCACGTCCTGCCCGGGGCCGAGCCACACGCCGATCCGCCACGCCAGCAGGGAGCCGAGGAGTCCACCGAGGGCCAGCGCCACCACCAGCGGTACGCCCCCTCGCCGGCGCCAGGCGAAGACGGCGGCGGCGCTCACGGCCCCGAAGGCCACGGCCAGCAGGACGAACGTGCCGTCCACGCCGACGGCCTGCTCGCCCTCGGTGTCCTTGAGATAGACGACCCAGCTGTCGTCGACGACCTCCCCGACCAGCGGGACGCGCGGCGCCAGCCACAGCCACAGCAGTCCCAGCGCCACGCCGGTGATCGCGACCAGGACGGTGATCACGGCGGCCTCGCGCAGCTCGGTCCTCATCCCGGGCCCGTCCCGTCCGGCGTCGTGGGGCGCGGCAGCCGTACCGGGCGACGGCCAGGCGTCGTGCGGGGACGGTTCGTGCGGCGGCGGAGGGGGAGTCAGCGGTGCGGTCACCCTGACATCGTGCCAGGCGCGTCCGAGCCGTGCGTCATCGGACGGCGGCCCGGCGGTACGCCCAGGTCGCGACGGCCAGCGAGGCCACGCCGACCACGGCGCACACCGCGAGGTCCCCGAGCACGAACGCCCAGTCGGGGTGCGGCCGGAAGGTCCGCGCGAGGGCCTCCACGCCGTACGTCGACGGCAGCAGGTCGCGGGCGAGGCGGACCGGCTCCGGCATCCGGTCGGGCGGCAGCACGCCGAGCAGCAGCGCCGCCGACATGCCCAGCTGTCCCAGCACGGTGGCCAGCTCCGGGCGCGGGGCGAGCAGCCCGAAGGCCGCGCCGAGCCCGGCCAGCGCGGCGCCGGAGAGCGGGATGACCAGCGCCAGCACCCACAGGTGGGTCAGCGGCAGTCCGAACAGCACGGAGCCGAACACCGCCGTCACGAGCGTCCCCGGCACGGTGAAGGAGGCGTAGGCACCCGCCGCGCCGAGCACCACGGCGGCGGGCGGTACCGGCAGGGTGGCGTAGTGGTCGAGGCCGCCGCTGGCCCTGAGCTGCCCGAAGTACTGCGCGAGGAGGTTCAGCGCGACGAACGCGACGACGAGGACCGCCGAGCCGGCCACCACGGCCTCCGCCTCGCGTCCGCCCTCCACGACCCCGCGCATCATGATGAGGATGCCGACCGACTGGAAGGTCGCCACGAACAGCAGCGGGATGCGGGCCACCCGCGCGCGGGAGAGCTGCGCCCGGTACACGGCCGCCATCGACGGCCACAGCCGCGCGCGGGGCGCCAGTTCGGCCGCCTCGCGGGCCGGCTGCCCGTCCACGGCCAGGGCGCTGCCCGGCAGAACCTCTGCGGGTACGACACTCACGTCGCGTTGCTCCTCTTGGGTCCGGTGGTCGCCCTGTTCGATACGGACGCGGGGACGATCCTTCTCACACCCTCGGCCATCCTGCTCACGCCCTCACCAGCCCCTGCCGGGCGGCCCCGCCCAGTGCCAGGTAGACGTCCTCCAGGCTCGGTGTGGCGAGGGTGAAGTCGTCGAGGGCGGCGAAGGCGGCCCCGCCGGTGACGGTGGCGACGACCGTACGGGCCTCCTCGGGGCGCAGCCGCAGCGTCCAGCGGCGCCCGGACTCCGCGGCCCGTTCGCGCAGCGCGGCGACCTCGGGGACGTCCAGCGGCGCCCGCTCGCGCCACACCAGCTCGACCCGCACCTCGTCGGCGACCTGCTCCTTGAGCCCGGCGGGCGTGTCGCAGGCGATGACCCGGCCGCGGTCGAGGACGGCGACCCGGTCGAGGACCGTCTCGGCCTCGATGACGTTGTGGGTGACGAGCAGCACGGTGGTGCCGCGCTCGGCGCGCCGCCGGTCCACCGCGGCCCACACGGCGCGGCGGGCGACGGGGTCCATCCCGGTGGTGGGCTCGTCCAGCACCAGCAGCGGCCGCTCCCCCACCAGCGCGGTCGCGAAGCAGGCCAGCCGCCGCTGTCCGCCGGACAGCTTGCGCAGCGGCCGTCCGGCGATCGGGGTGAGCCCCAGCTCCTCCAGCACCGCGTCCCGTTCCCGACGCGCCTCGTGGACGGTGAGGCCGCGCAGGCGTCCGGTGGTCTCGGCCGCGAGGGAGACGGTGAGTTCGTCGAGGGCGGTGGACTCCTGGCCGAGGTAGGCGAGGATGCGCGCGGCCCGTTCGGGGTGGCGCACGATGTCGTGGCCGAGGATCTCCACGCTGCCGGTGTCGGGCCGCATCAGCCCGGTCACCTGCCGGACGACGCTGGTCTTGCCGGCGCCGTTGGGCCCGAGCAGACCGAAGATCTCACCACGGCGTACGTCGAGCCGTACGTCGTCGGTGGCACGGACCTCGGGGGCGGCGGGAGCTCCGCGCCGGCCCCGGACCGCCGGGTAGGTCTTGGTCAGTCCGCGTACGGCACACACGACCTCGTCCCGGTGCCGAATGGTCGATGCCGCGCGCGTACTCACAAGGGACGAGGGTACGGGGTCGGCGGCCCGCGCCCGCCGTCGGGGGCGCGCGGGGTGTCCGGTTCAGTCCGCCGCGGGCGCGTGCTCGGCCGCCGCCCGTACGTCGATCTCACGCCAGAACCCCGCCCGGATGGCGTAACGGTCGTGCTCGTCGATCTGGTCGTCCTTGTGCGCGAGGAGACCGAACCGGGCCGCGTACCGCAGCAGCTCGCCGTCGATGCGGTGCGGGATGCGCGGGTACATGCCGGACAGCTTCTGGAGATGCCCCTGGTCGCCGAGGCGCCCCATCCAGCGGCGGGCGAAGACCTGGCCCACCTCGAAGGGGTCGCCGCCGACGGTGGTGATGTCCTCCTCGCGGTCGGCCCACCGCTGTTCGGCCGTGGTGACCTGGGCGAGGGTCGGCATCGAGGCGACATCGGAGGGCTCGGCGGCGGCGCCGGGCCGGTCGACCCAGCCCTTGTCGGAGGACCAGCGCAGGGTGGCGGTGGCCGGGGGTTGGACGGCCTGGGCGGCCTGGGCGGCACCGGGCGCACGCAGGGCCGCGAGGTCCTTGGGGGTGGGCACGCCCTTGGCGGCGGGGACTCGTTCCCGGGTGCCGTTGTCGGTGGCGGCGGAGGGGTGCTCGCTCTGCTCGGCGGGCCGTTCGGACGTCGGTGCGAGGGTGGAGTCGGGCAGCGGCGCGGAGAGGATGGCGGCGATCTCGGGGCGCGGCACGGGCGGCGGGGCGCAGATCCCGCCGACGTCCTTGGCGCGTACGGCCTTGGTGATCCACGCGCGGTCCAGGACGCGCCGTTCGTCGGCCTCGGCGACCAGGTCCTCGGACTGGTTGTAGTCGCCGTCGGCGGCCTGCACGGCCCACAGGTGGACGGCGACGCCGTGCTCCTTGGCGGCCATCATGCCGGGCAGCAGGTCGCCGTCGCCGGTGACGAGGACGACGTCGGAGCAGGCGCGGTTGCGGGCCAGTTCGGTCAGCTCGGCGTGCATGGCGGCGTCGACGCCCTTCTGCGCCCAGCGGCCGTCGCTGCGGGTGAGGGCGCCCAGCCGGACGGTCACCCGGGGCATCACGCGCAGTCTGCGGTGTTCGGGCTGGGGGACGCGGTCGGGGGCGCCGTCGAACCAGTAGATGCGCAGCAGGGGCCGTTCGGTCTCCGACTCGGCCTGTTCGCGCAGGCCCTGGACGAGGGCGGCGTGATCGACGGTGATCCGGGAACGCGAGGGTTCTCCGGCGAGGAGACTCGCGGCGGCCCCCAGCAGATACCCGGCGTCCACCAGGACGATGCAGCGGTCCACACGACTCACCCTCTTCCCCGGAGGTTTGCTTCGGGCCTGGTTCGAGTCTGCCCGACTGTGCGGGGGTTAACGGCCGGAACTCGATCTTCGGCGTGGCGTTTCGGGGCGGCGTGCCCCGATGACCCTTGTCACCCACGGTAATTATCCGAAATGCGTCATAAGACAGCCTATGTGAATCTGAATCCGGCCCTGGCCCCTAGACCCCCAACAGGAGGCAGATCCCCATGGCCAAGAACAAGAACCGTGACCGTAAGCAGTCGCAGTCCGAGCGGAGCCCGCAGACGGCGTCGCAGGCCACCCTCGAGCCGCAGGACGAGCAGCGCACCACGCAGGCGACACCCGGCGACATGGCCCGCGGCAGGGGACGCGGCAAGCGCTTCGGCCACAACTAGCCTCTGTGTGACGGGCCCTTGACGCCCTTCGCGCATGCAGGAGGGGCGCACCCGGAGATCCGGGTGCGCCCCTTGCGTGTGTCCGGTGGGTCTCAGCCCGCCAGGCAGGACGGGCCCAGCAGCACCTTCAGGTCGCCGAACAGGGCCGGGTCGGGCTTGACGCGGTGCCGGTCCAGGCGCAGGACGGTCGTCTTCGTCGGGCCCTGGAGCCTGATGCGGACCTCGCTGTCGCCCCGGTGGTGGGTGAGGATCTCGCCGAGGCGGTTGATCATCGGCGGGGTGACCTTCACGGCCGGGATCGTGAGGACCACGGGCGCGTTGGTGCCCGCGTTGGACAGGTCCGGCACCTGGAGCTCCATCGCGACCAAGCGGGGCACGTCCTCCCGCTTGTCGAGCCGGCCCTTGACGAACACCACGGCGTCCTCGACGAGTTGGGTCGAGACCAGCTGGTAGGTCGCGGGGAAGAACATGCACTCGATGGAGCCGGCGAGGTCCTCGACGGTGGCGATGGCCCAGGCGTTGCCCTGCTTGGTCATCTTGCGCTGGAGGCCGGAGATGATGCCGCCGATGGTGACGACCGCGCCGTCCGCGTGCTCACCCCCGGTGAGCTGGGCGATCCCCGCGTCCGCCTTGTCGGACAGCACGTGCTCCAGGCCGAAGAGGGGATGGTCGGAGACGTACAGACCGAGCATCTCGCGCTCCTGCGCGAGCAGGTACGTCTTGTCCCACTCGTCGGTGGTGAACTCGACGTCGAGGCCGAAGCCGGGCTCGTCGTTCTGTTCCTCGCCCATGCCGCCGAAGAGGTCGAACTGGCCCTCGGCCTCCTTGCGCTTGACCGCGACCACGTTGTCGATCATCGGCTCGTACTGCGCGGTGAGGCCCTTGCGGGTGTGGCCCATCGAGTCGAAGGCGCCGGCCTTGATCAGCGACTCCGTGGTGCGCTTGTTGCAGACCACCGCCTCGACCTTGTCGAGGTAGTCGGGGAAGGAGGAGTACTTGCCCTTGGCCTTGCGGGACTTGATGATCGACTCGACCACGTTGGTACCGACGTTGCGCACGGCGGACAGGCCGAAGAGGATCACGTCGTCGCCCTGCGCGGCGAAGTTCGACTCGGACTCGTTCACGTTCGGCGGGAGCACCTTGATGCCCATGCGGCGGCACTCGTTGAGGTAGACGGCCGACTTGTCCTTGTCGTCCTTGACCGAGGTGAGCAGCGCCGCCATGTACTCGGCGGGGTAGTTCGCCTTGAGGTACGCCGTCCAGTACGAGACCAGTCCGTACGCGGCCGAGTGGGCCTTGTTGAACGCGTATCCGGCGAAGGGGACCAGGACGTCCCACAGGGCCTGGATCGCCTCGTCGCTGTAGCCGTTCTTCTTGGCGCCGGCCTGGAAGATGGTGAAGTTCTTCGCCAGCTCGTCGGGCTTCTTCTTGCCCATCACGCGCCGGAGGATGTCGGCCTCGCCGAGCGAGTACCCGGCGATGATCTGGGCGGCCTTCTGCACCTGCTCCTGGTAGACGATCAGGCCGTAGGTGACGGCCAGCACCTCTTCGAGGGGCTCCGCCAGCTCCTTGTGGATCGGCGTGATCTCCTGGCGGCCGTTCTTGCGCTCCGCGTAGTTGATGTGCGAGTTCATGCCCATGGGGCCCGGCCGGTAGAGGGCCGAGACGGCGGAGATGTCCTCGAAGTTGTCGGGCTGCATCTGGCGGAGCAGCGAGCGCATCGGGCCGCCGTCGAACTGGAAGACGCCGAGGGTGTCACCGCGGCAGAGGAGTTCGAAGGTCGTGGGGTCGTCCAGCGGGAGGGCGAGCATCTCCAGGTCGATGCCCTTGTTGGCCTTCACCATCTTGATGGCGTCGTCCATGATCGTCAGGTTGCGCAGGCCCAGGAAGTCCATCTTCAGCAGGCCCAGCGACTCGCACTGGGGGTAGTCCCACTGCGTGATGGTGACGCCGTCGGTGTGCCGTACCCAGATCGGTGCGTGGTCGACGATCGGTTCGCTGGACATGATCACGCCCGCCGCGTGCACGCCCATCTGCCGGACCAGTCCCTCGACGCCCTTGGCGGTGTCGATGACCTTCTTCACGTCCGGCTCGTTCTCGTACATCGCGCGGATCTCGCCCGCCTCGCTGTAGCGGGGGTGCGAGGGGTCGGTGATGCCGTTGAGGTCGATGCCCTTGCCCAGGACGTCGGCGGGCATCGCCTTGGTGAGGCGGTCGCCCATCGCGTACGGGTAGCCCAGCACGCGCGCGGAGTCCTTGATGGCGTTCTTCGCCTTGATCTTGCCGTACGTGCCGATCATGGCCACCTTGTCGGCGCCGTACTTCTCGGTCACGTACCTGATCACTTCGACGCGCCGACGCTCGTCGAAGTCGATGTCGACATCCGGCATGGAGACGCGCTCGGGGTTGAGGAACCGCTCGAAGATCAGGCCGTGCGGGATCGGGTCGAGGTCGGTGATGCCCATGGCGTACGCGACGATCGAGCCGGCCGCGGAGCCTCGGCCGGGGCCGACCGCGATGCCGTTGTTCTTGGCCCACATGATGAAGTCGGCGACGACGAGGAAGTAGCCCGGGAACCCCATCTGGATGATGACGTCCATCTCGTACTCGACCTGCTTCTGGCGGTCCTCGGGGATGCCGCCCGGGAAGCGGCGCTCCATGCCGCGGCGGACCTCCTCCTTGAACCAGCTGACCTCGGTGTAGCCGTCGGGGATGTCGAACTTCGGCATGAGGTTCTTCGCCTCGAACATGCCGGTCGTGTCGATCTGCTCGGCCACCAGGAGGGTGTTGGCGCAGCCCTCCTGCCAGGCGTCCGAGGAGTCGATGGCGTACATCTCGTCCGTGGACTTCAGGTAGTAGCCGGTGCCGTCGAAGCGGAAGCGGTCCGGGTCGGAGAGGTTCTTACCGGTCTGGATGCACAGCAGGGCGTCGTGGGCGGTCGCCTCGTGCGCGTACGTGTAGTGCGAGTCGTTGGTGACCAGCGGGGGGATGCCGAGCTTCTTGCCGATGTCGAGGAGCCCCTGGCGGACCCGGCGCTCGATCTCGATGCCGTGGTCCATCAGCTCCAGGAAGTAGCGGTCCTTGCCGAAGATGTCCTGGTAGTCGGCCGCCGCCTTCAGGGCCTCTTCCTCCTGGCCGAGGCGCAGCCGCGTCTGCACCTCGCCCGAGGGACAGCCGGTGGAGGCGATGAGCCCCTCGGACCACTGGGAGATGGTCTCCTTGTCCATCCGGGGCCACTTCTGGAGCCAGCCCTCGGCGTACGCGTCGGAGGACAGCTTGAAGAGGTTGTGCAGGCCCGTCGCGTCGGCCGCCCAGATCGTCTTGTGGGTGTAGCCACCGGAACCGGAGACGTCGTCACGCTTCTGGTGCGGCTGGCCCCACTGGATCTTGCGCTTGTTGCGCCGCGACTCCGGGGCGACGTACGCCTCGATCCCGATGATCGGGGTGACCCCGGCCTTCTTCGCGGAATGGAAGAAGTCGTACGCCCCGTGGAGGTTGCCGTGGTCGGACATCGCGATGTGGGTCATGCCCATCTCGTTGCACGCGTCGAACATGTCCTTGAGCCGCGCGGCACCGTCCAGCAGCGAGTACTGGGTGTGGACGTGCAGGTGCGTGAACGGCGGCTTTGACACGGCGTGGCCTCCAAGGGAAACACTCGACGACAGGCTGGCGCACAGTCTGGGGGTCAGCGTCGAAGTGTATGCCTCGGCACTGACACCCGGCGGGCTCCCCCGCGTACCTTCACAGCGGGGGCCGCGGGCACTTTCGCACGCGTCCACCCGTTCCAGACGACAGAAACGCTGTCGTACACGTGAAGCACCAGGAGGCACCCCGCGATGTCGGTCCCGCAGCTCAACGAAGAGCCTCGCGGCGAGGAGATCCTCGCCGTCCTCGACACCGCCTTCGGCGAACTCCTGGCCGCGGACCCGGCCGCGTTCCGCGTGAAGTTCCGCAAGATGGCGGCCTCGGCGTTCGCGTTCTACCGGGGCACGGCGTGCCTCTTCTACCACGACCTGGCCGCGGCGAGCGGAGGGCGCGACGACAGCGGCGCCTTCACCGGGCCCTACCTGGACGACCGCACCTCGCGCGTGTGGATCCACGGCGATCTGCACGCGGAGAACTTCGGCACCTACATGGACTCCCAGGGCCGCCTGATCTTCAACGTCAACGACTTCGACGAGGCCTACGTCGGCCCCTTCGTCTGGGACCTGAAGCGCTTCGCCGCCTCGATCGCCCTCGTCGGGTACGCGAAGGCGCTCAGCGACGACCAGATCACCGAACTGGTGCAGGTGTACGCGGGCGCGTACCGCGAGCGGATCCGCGCCCTGGCGACCGGCGCCAAGCAGGACGAGGTGCCGCCCTTCACGCTGGACACGGCCGACGGGCCCCTGCTGGACGCGCTGCGCGACGCCCGCTCCCTGACCCGCTTCGGGCTGCTCGACTCCATGACGGAGATCCGCGACTTCGAGCGCCGCTTCGCGCCCGGCGGCGGCTCCGTCGAGCTGGACGCGGCCACCCGCTACAAGGTCCTCGCCGCCTTCGACGGCTACCTGGAGACGCTGCCGGAGACCTCCCTGACCCGCCCGGACTCCTACCGCGTGAAGGACGTCGTCGGCCGCCGGGGCATCGGCATCGGCTCGGCCGGCCTGCCCTCGTACAACATCCTGCTGGAGGGCAACAGCGACGCCCTGGAGAACGATGTGGTGATCTACATCAAGCAGGCCCAGACCCCGGCCGTCTCCCGGCACGTCACCGACCTGGCGATCCGCGAGTACTTCCAGCACGAGGGCCATCGCACGGTGATCTCCCAGCGCGCCCTCCAGGCGCACGCCGACCCGTGGCTGGGCTGGACCGAGCTGGACGGCGCGGGCCAGCTGGTCGCCGAGGTCTCGCCGTACGCGGTGGACCTGGACTGGGGCGACATCGACGACCCGGAGGAGATCGCGGGCGTCGTCGCCGACCTCGGCCGGGCCACGGCCACGATGCACGCCGCGGCCGACGACACCTCCGGCGAGTCCCTGGTGCCGTTCTCCACCGAGCGGGCCATCGACGCGGCGCTCGCCGGTGACGAGGAGAGCTTCGCCCCGCTCCTGGTGGAGTTCGCGCACTCCTACGGCGCACGCGCGCGTGCCGACCACCAGATCTTCCTCGACCTGTTCCGCAACGGCCGGATCCCGGGTCTGTGACGGGGCCCACCGCGGCGGCGCCGCCCGTGACCGGATCCATGACGAATACGGCGCTCACAGCGACCCTTTAGGGGTCTCTTACCGGCGCGCGTGACACACTCTCCTCCGCTATGGACATATCCGGGACCCGACTCAGAGCCGTACGCGCGGCGCTGTTCACGGCCTTCGTCGTGACGCTCAGCACCGCGTCGCACGTGCTGCTGTCCCGGGCCCCCCTGCCGCTGAACACGGTGGCCGCCCTCGCGGTCGCCGTGTTCCTCCTCGCTCACGCCCTGGCGGGCCGGGAGCGCGGCTTCGGGCGGATCGCCGCCCTGCTGATCCCGCTGGAGCTGGCGGCCGACACGGTCTTCACCACCGGCCAGCACCTCTGCTACGGCCGGGCCGGCGGTCCGGTCGCCGGCCCGCTGCGCTCCGTCGGCCTCGACATCCTGTGCGGCGACGGCACCAGTGTCGGCGCCCCACTCGCCCGACTCGGCAGGGGCGGCGCGCGCCGCCTCCATGAGGGGTGGTCGTCGGGTGGCGGGTGGAACGGCGCCGACCCCGAGCGGTTCGGCGGCCTCCTCGCCCACGCCGACCCGTGGACGGCCTGGCTGCTGCTGGGCGCGCACATCGGCGTGGGCCTCCTCGCCGCGGCCTGGCTGCGGCGGGGCGAGCGCGCGCTGGCCCAGGTGCTGCGCGCGGCGACCGCGACCACCTTCCGGCCACTGCTGCTGGCCGTGGCCGCCGTGACCGTCCGCCGCGCCCCGGCCACCCGCCGCCCGCCGCGGCCCGCGCCCCGCCCGGTCGCCACCAGCCGCGCCCGGATCCTCGTGCACTCCCTGGGGCGTCGTGGGCCCCCGCGCCCGTCCGCTGCCGCCTGAGCATCACCCTGCCCCGCGCGGCCACGAGCACGACAGTCCCCACACACGTATCCCGCGCACACCCTGCGCGCGTCCCACCTGGAGAACACCACCATGAGCAAGCGCAACAGTGCGGCGGCGAAGACGGCGGCCCGTGAGCGGCTCCGCGTCGAGCGCGAACGCCAGGCGAAGCGGGCCAAGATCAAGCGCCAGATCATCGTGGCCTGCTCGGTCGTCGGCGTGCTGGCGGTGGCGGGCGGCATAGGTTACGCGGTCGTCCAGAACAACAAGCCCACGTACTGGGAAGAGGCCAAGGACAAGCCGCTGGTCAAGCCCGCCAACACCACCGGCGCGAACGGCACCACCGTCGTGATGGGCAAGAGCACCGCCAAGAAGACGCTCGTGATGTACGAGGACGCGCGCTGCCCGGTCTGCGCCCAGTTCGAGCAGGTCGTCGGCCCCACGGTGAAGTCGGACTTCGACGCCGGCAAGTACAAGCTCCAGTTCGTCGGCGCCACCTTCCTCGACAACAGCCTCTCCGGCGAGGGCTCCAAGAACGCGCTCAGCGCGCTGGGCGCCGCGCTCGACGTCGGCCCCGAGGCGTTCCTCGAGTACAAGACCGCGCTGTACTCGGCGAAGTGGCACCCCGAGGAGTCCGACGACAAGTTCAAGGACGACAGCTACCTGATCAAGGTGGCCGACACGGTCCCCGCCCTCAAGGGCAACGCCGGGTTCCGGAAGGCCGTGAAGGACGGCACCTACGACAAGTGGGCGCTGGAGATGTCCGAGACGTTCGACGACAGCGGTGTGTCCGGCACCCCGACCCTCAAGATGGACGGCAAGAAGCTGACCGCGCCCGGCAGCGACAACGCCCCCATGTCGGTCGCCGACTTCACCACCGCGCTCCAGGCGGCCCTCAAGGGCTGAACAGGCCGCTGACGCGGGAGCCCCGCGGAGGGAAGGCCGAGAGACGGAGAACCGAAGTGCGGGCGAACTTTTCCCCGTTCGCCCGCACTTCGGCGTACTGGTCAGTAATCTGATCGGCCGTGACCAGTCGATACAGATCAACCGAGAGCACCGACGCGCCGTCAGATCGCCTCCACGCGCGCGCCCCCCGCCGCCGCACGGTCGTCAAGGCCGCCGCCGCCACCGCCGTGCTGGCCGGGCCGCTCGCCGCCGCGCTGCCCGCGCGGGCCGCCGACGAGGCCCCCGCCTTCCTGCACGGTGTCGCCTCCGGCGACCCGCTGCCCGACGGCGTCCTGCTGTGGACCCGGGTGACGCCGACCGCCGAGGCGATACCCGGCTCCGGGTCCGGCCCGGACACCGAGGTCGAGTGGGTCGTCGCCAAGGACAAGGCGCTGACGACCGTCGTGGCCAAGGGGTCCGTCACCGCGACCGCCGCCTCCGACCACACCGTCAAGGCCGACGTCCGCGGCCTGGCCCCGGCCACCGACTACTGGTTCCGCTTCTCGGCCGGCGGGACCGACTCCCCGGTGGCGCGTACCCGCACCGCGCCGGCCGCGGACGCGTCCGTGGCGGGCCTGCGCTTCGGCGTGGTCTCCTGCGCCAACTGGGAGGCCGGCCACTTCTCCTCCTACCGTCACCTCGCCGCCCGCGGCGACCTCGACGCCTGGCTGCACCTCGGCGACTACATCTACGAGTACGGCACCGGCGAGTACGGCACCCGCGACACCGTCGTACGGCAGCACGCGCCCACGCACGAGATCCTCACCCTCGCCGACTACCGCATCCGGCACGGCAGGTACAAGACGGACCCCGATCTCCAGGCCCTGCACACCAAGGCGCCCGTCATCGCGATCTGGGACGACCACGAGATCGCCAACGACACCTGGTCGGGCGGCGCCGAGAACCACACCGAGGGCGCCGAGGGCACCTGGGCGGCCCGTCAGGCGGCGGCCAAGCAGGCCTACTTCGAGTGGATGCCGGTCCGCCCGGCCCTGGCGGGCACCACCTACCGCCGGCTGCGCTTCGGCAAGCTCGCCGACCTCTCCCTGCTGGACCTGCGTTCCTTCCGCTCCCAGCAGGTCTCCGTCGGCAACGGAGAGGTCGACGACCCCGACCGCACCCTCACCGGCCGGGCCCAGCTCGACTGGCTGAAGGCCGGGCTGAAGGCGTCCGACACCACCTGGCGGCTGGTCGGCAACTCGGTGATGATCTCGCCGTTCGCCATCGGATCCCTCTCCGCGGACCTGCTCAAGCCGCTCGCCAAGCTGCTCGGTCTGCCGCAGGAGGGCCTCGCCCTCAACACCGACCAGTGGGACGGCTACACGGACGACCGCCGCGAACTCCTCGCCCATCTGCGCGCGAACGCCATCCGCAACACCGTCTTCCTCACCGGCGACATCCACATGGCGTGGGCCAACGACGTGCCGGTGGACGCCGGGACCTACCCGCTGTCCGCCTCGGCCGCCACGGAGTTCGTGGTCACCTCGGTGACCTCCGACAACCTCGACGACATGGTGAAGGTCCCCGAGGGCACGGTCTCCGCGATCGCCGCGCCGATCATCAGGGCCGCCAACCGCCACGTCCACTGGGTGGACACCGACCGGCACGGCTACGGCGTCCTGGACATCACCGCCGACCGCGCGCAGATGGACTACTACGTCGTGTCCAGCCGCACGCAGCCGGACGCCACCTCGTCCTGGGCCCGCTCCTACCGGACCCGCACCGGCACCCAGAAGGTCGAGCGGACGTACGACCCCGTGTAGTCGCCGCCTACAGACCGTCGAGGAAGCCGAGCGCCACCCGCCAGGTGGCCTCGGCCGCCTCGGCGTCGTGGTCGGGCAGGTCGGGGTCGGTGTAGAGGTGACCGGCCCCGGCGTACCGGTAGATCTCCACATCGGCGCCCGCCCGGCCCATCTGGAGGTACCAGGCGCTCAGCCAGTCGTCGGTCTCGAACGGGTCCGGCTCGGCCACGTGCAGCTGCACCGGCAGGCCGTCCGCCGAGGCGTTCGGCGCGAGGTCGGAGGTGCCGTGCAGGAGCAGCAGGCCGCGCGCCTTGTCGTCACCGAGGGCGAGGGTCTGCGCGACCGACGCGCCCAGCGAGAACCCGGCGTACACGAGTCCGCGCTCGGAGTAGGGCGCGGCGGCCAGGACCGCTCTCCTCAGCAGCTCGTCCTTGCCGATCTCCTCCTGGTGGGCCATGCCCTCCTCGACCGTGTCGAACGTACGCCCGTCGAAGAGGTCCGGGGTCCACACCTCGTGGCCGGCGGCGCGCAGCCGGTCCGCGGCGGCGCGCACCGCGGGGCGCGGTCCATAGGTCGAATGGAAGAGCATGATGTTCATGAGGCCATGGTGCCAGCCGGCACCGGCGACGCCCCATGAGCCGATCCCCACAACACCGCACGTGGGTCTCTTCACACCACGCGCATGTTCACGACCCCGCCGGGCCGGTTACGTTCGAAGGCATGGAGAACCTGCTCCGCCCACTGATCGTGGTCGGCGGCTCGGTCGTGCTGACGTTGTTCATCGGCTGGGCCACCGACCGACTGCTGTGCAAGGCCGATGGACGGCATTCCGAGACGCCCCTGTGGGGGCTGCTGCGGCGTGGCCGCATCCCGTACCAGCTCGTGCTGTGCGCGGCGCTGCTGAGAGGATCGTTCGACACGGCCCAGATGCTGGAGAACCACCGCGTCGGCGTGGCCCGGACGCTCACCCTGGTGCTCATCGGGGCGGCCGCCTGGCTGGCCGTCCGGATCGCCGCCGCGGTCGTCGAGACCTCGTACAGCCGTTACGCGCGCGTGCACCACGACGCGGCCCGGGTGCGGCGGGTACGCACCCAGGTGTCGCTGATCACGCGGGTCGTCGCCGCGGTCGTCGGGGTGGTCGCCGTGGCGGCGATGCTGCTGACGTTCCCGGCGTTCCGCGCGGCCGGCGCCTCCCTGCTGGCCTCGGCGGGCATCATCGGCATCGTCGCGGGTGTCGCGGCCCAGTCGACGCTGAGCAACATGTTCGCCGGGTTCCAGATCGCCTTCGGCGACATGGTGCGGATCGGCGACACGGTGGTGGTGGACGGCGAGTGGGGCACCGTCGAGGAGATCACGCTGACCTTCCTCACCGTGCGGACCTGGGACGAGCGCCGGATCACCATGCCCGTCTCGTACTTCACGTCCAAGCCGTTCGAGAACTGGTCGCGCGGCACGCCGCAGATGACCGGCATCGTCTACTGGCACGTCGACCACTCCGCGCCGCTGGACGCGATGCGCGAGAAGCTGCGCGACATCCTGCGCGAGTGCCCGGCGTGGGACGGCCGCGCCTACGGCCTGGACGTGACGGACACCACCCCCACCACCATGCAGGTCAGGGCGCTGGTCACCGCCAAGGACGCCGACGACATCTGGACCGCCCGCGTCACCGTCCGGGAGCAGATGCTCCGCTGGCTGTCCGAGAGGCACCCCTACGCCCTGCCCCGCGTCAACACCGCCGACGCGATCCTGCCGCCGCCCCGCTCCAACGGCCGGGTGCCCAGCGGCGTGGGAGCCCAGCGCCGCGCCCACGAGTCACCGCGCGCGGACCGCTGAGACGAGGCCTCGCCCGGAGCACCGCTGAGGCGAGGGCCTCGCCCGGAGCACCGCTGAGGCAAGACCTCGCCCGGTGAGCCCTGCGAGACCTCGCCCGAACGCACCCCACGCGACCGCTCCACCCACGAGACCGCTCCAGACCCACCAGACCCACCGGACCGCTCCAGACCCCGCCCGGGCGCCACCGACGCACCCGGGCGGGCCGGTGACGCCCCCCGAACCGCCGGCCGCCCGCGCCGAAGCCCGCCGCCGAGCCCCCTCACGGGGCCGGTTCCGACCGAGCGGCACAGGCGGGGCGCACCCGCGGATCGCGGTTCAGCGCAGACTGCGCACGTCCAGATGGCGCAGCACCCGGTCCACGATCTCCGGGTCGGCCCCCGGCTCGCTCCGTGCCGCGACCACCTCGTGCCGGGCCGCGCTCAGCATCTCGCCCTGGATCCGCCGCAGCCGCTTCAGCCGCCGCACGCGATGCTCGTGTGCCTCCCGCCGCTCGTCCTCCCCCAGGTCCGGGCTGATCCGCAGTCCGATGTCCAGGGCCCGCCGCCCCATCTGCTCGGCCAGTTCCTCCGGCAGGTCCTCCTCGGCCTCGATCTCCCGCAGCCGGCGCTTCGCCGCCTTCGCGGCCCGCAGGGCCAGTTCCTTCTCGAACTCCTTCTCACGGCCGGTGTCGGCCTGCACCCCGAGCCGCCTGACCAGCCACGGCAGGGTCAGCCCCTGGATCACGAGCGTCGCCATGATGACCCCGAAGGCGATGAACACGATCTCGTCCCGGTCCGGGAAGGCTCCCCCTTCGTCGGTCTTCAGCGGAATCGCGAGCGCCAGCGCCACCGAGGCGACCCCGCGCATCCCCGACCACCACATCACGACGGTCTCCCGCCAGGTCGTCGGAATGTCCTCGTCATGGTCCCGGCGGGCGTGCATCCGCTGGGTGAGCCAGGTCGCCGGCAGCAGCCACAGCAGCCGTACGAGGATCACGACGGCCACCACGGCCGCGGCCCAGCCGAGCATCTCCCCCCACCGTCCGGACGCCGTCCGGATCGCCATGTGCAGTTCCAGGCCGATCAGCCCGAACGCCACCCCGGTGACCAGCGTGTCGATGATGTCCCAGAAGGTGTGTCCGGCCAGCCGTGTCAGCACGTCGTCGGGGTCGGTGGCGTACTCGGCGAGGAAGAGGGCGGTGGTGAGCACGGCGAGCACCCCCGATCCGTGGAACTCCTCCGCGAGCACGTACGAGGCGTACGGCACCAGCAGCGTGAGCCCGATCTGCAGGGTCGCGTCCCCGAGCAGGTCCATGAGCCGGTTCGCGCCCCAGCCGAGCGCCAGCCCGACCGCCACCGCGACGACGGCGGACAGCACCAGGTCGAGACCGGCCTCCCACGGCGAGAAGCTGCCGCTGACGACGGCGGCGATGGCCACGTGGTAGAGCACGATGGCGGTGACGTCGTTGAACAGCCCCTCGCCCTCCAGGATGGACACCAGTCGGCGCGGCAGCCCGAGCTGCCCGGCCACGGCGGTGGCGGCCACCGGGTCGGGCGGCGCCACGAGCGCCCCGAGGGCCACGGCGGCCGCGATCGGCAGTCCGGGCACGATCGCGTGGGCGACGGCGGCCACGCACAGCGTCGTGACGAACACCAGCGCCACGGCGAGCAGGAAGATCGGCCGTTTGTTGGCGGTGAACTGCCGCCAGGAGGTGCGCCGTACGGCCGCGTACAGCAGGGGCGGCAGCAGCAGCGGCAGGATGAGGTCGGGCGGGACGTTCACGTTGGGCACGAAGTCGGCGACCGCGAGCACGATCCCGAGCAGGGTCATCAGGACCGGCGCCGGCAGGCCCCACCGGTCTCCCAGCGGGACACTCACCACGGCCCCGAGCAACAGGACGAACAACAGGGCCAGCTGATCCACGGTCAGTGCTCCGAAGGCTGAGACGTCACACGGCAGACCTCAAGCCTGCCACGTCCCTCGCGTCACCAGCTCTTTCGGCGCCCCCGCCGCCCCGGCTACCGCCGGAGCGCCCGCCGCATCGCCCGGTGCGGGATCCCGGCGTCCGGGAACTCCGGACCGTACGCCTCGTAGCCCAGCCGCTCGTAGAAGCCGAGGGCGTGGGTCTGCGCGTGCAGGTCCACGGCCGCGAGACCACGCGCCCGTGCCGCGTCCTCGATGGCGCGCACCAGCGCTGCCCCGACCCCGAGCCCGCGCGCCTGCTCGGTGACGGCGAGCCGTCCCAGCGACCCGACCGACAGGTCCCCGCCGGTCTTCGCCGACACGTCCGCGCCGTACAGCAGCCGTCCGGTCCCGAGCGGTACGCCGTCCTCCCGGACCGCCAGCACATGCACCGCGCCGGCGTCGTGGGCGTCGTACTCGATGTCCTCGGGGACGCCCTGTTCGCGGACGAAGACCTCCTTGCGGACCGCGAAGCAGGCCGCGCGGTCGGCGGGGTCCTCGGCGACCCGGATCACGTACGCGCGCGTGCCGCTCACCCGTAGGTCTCCTCGCGGACCAGGTCCAGGGCCTGCCGGAGGTCGTCCGGGTACTCGCAGGCGAACTCGGCCCACCGGCCGTCGCCGGGGTGCTCGAAGCCCAGCCGGACGGCGTGCAGCCACTGGCGGGTCAGCTTCAGCCGCTTGGCGAGCGTCGGGTCGGCGCCGTAGGTCAGGTCGCCGACGCACGGGTGGCGGTGAGCGGCCATGTGGACGCGGATCTGGTGGGTGCGGCCGGTCTCCAGCTTGACGTCCAGCAGGGAGGCGGCGCGGAAGGCCTCGATCAGGTCGTAGTGCGTGACGGAGGGCTTGCCCTCGGCGGTGACCGCCCACTTGTAGTCGTGCTGGGGGTGCCTGCCGATGGGCGCGTCGATGGTGCCGCTGGTGGGGTCCGGGTGGCCCTGCACGAGCGTGTGGTAGCGCTTGTCGACCGTGCGCTCCTTGAACTGGCGCTTCAGCGAGGTGTACGCGCGCTCCGACTTGGCGACCACCATCAGCCCGGACGTGCCCACGTCGAGCCGGTGCACGATGCCCTGCCGCTCGGCGGCACCGGAGGTGGAGATGCGGTAGCCGGCGGCGGCGAGTCCGCCGATGACGGTCGGGCCGCTCCAGCCGGGCGACGGGTGGGCGGCCACCCCGACCGGCTTGACGATCACGACCACGTCCTCGTCGTCGTGCACGATCTCCATGCCCTCGACGGGCTCGGCGACCACCTGCACGGGCGCGGGCGCCGGGGGCATCTCGACCTCGAGCCAGGCCCCGCCGTGCACCCGCTCGGACTTCCCGACCACCGACCCGTCGACCATGACCTTCCCCGCGGCCGCGAGTTCGGCGGCCTTGGTACGGGAGAAGCCGAACATGCGGGAGATGGCGGCGTCTACACGCTCGCCCTCCAGGCCGTCGGGCACGGGCAGGGTGCGGATCTCGGGAATCGTACTCACCCGTCGAGTATGCCGGACAGGTCCGGCACCCCCGAACACACGCTCAGTCCCGGTGGACGGTCCCGTCCGGGTCGAGGCCCTTGAAGGACAGCAGGACGATCAGGATGCCGCCGCACACGATCGCCGAGTCGGCCAGGTTGAAGACGGCGAAGTGCTTCGGTGCGATGAAGTCCACCACCGCGCCCTCGAAGACGCCCGGCGCCCGGAAGATCCGGTCGGTGAGGTTGCCGAGCGCCCCGCCGAGCAGCAGGCCGAGCGCGATCGCCCAGGGCAGGCTGTACAGCTTGCGGGCGAGCCGGGCGATCACCACGATCACCGACGCCGCGATCACCGTGAAGATCACGGTGAAGGCCTCGCCGACGCCGAAGGCGGCACCCGCGTTGCGGATCGCCTCGAACCGCAGCCAGTCCCCGACGATCTCGATCGGCTGGTGGTGCTCCAGCTTGGCGACCACGATCATCTTGCTGACCAGATCGATGACGTACGCGAACGCGGCGACCCCGAACAGCACGCCGATCCGGCGCCTGCCGCGAGGCTGTCGCCCGGCGGCCTCGGCCGCGGCCCCGTCCGAACGGGACGTGTCGCCCGCAGCCGGCTGCCCGGCGTGCCCGTCGGACGGTTCCGGCTCGGCTCCCGCCGCCTCTGGAGTGTCCGGCGTACCGATGATGCGCTCCGCCTCTGCCACGTGAGTCCCTCGACCTAGGTACCTGACTGAGGACGAGGGTACGGCACGCCTCCCGACGGCCGGGGGATCAGTACCGCCGCTCCTGCTTCTGCTTGCACTCCACGCACAGCGTGGCCCGGGGGAAGGCCTGCATGCGGGCCTTGCCGATGGGATTGCCGCAGTTCTCGCACAGGCCGTAGGTGCCCGCGTCCAGCCGCTCCAGGGCGTGCTCGGTCTGGACCAGCATCTCGCGCGCGTTGGCCGCCAGCGCCAGCTCGTGCTCGCGGGTGATGTTCTTCGTCCCGGTGTCCGCCTGGTCGTCGCCGGCACCGTCGCCCGAGTCCCGCATCAGTCCCACCAGGGCGGCCTCGGACGAGGCCAGCTCGGCGCGCAACCGGTCCCTCTCGGAGTCCAGCTCGGCGCGGGCCTGCGCCATCTCCTCCGGGGTCCAGGGGTCCTCGCCGGGGCGCACCGCCAGTTCGCCGGGCTCCGCCGCCGCGAACCGTGCCTTCGGAACGGCGGTCTTCGCCGCCGTGGCCGTGCCAGGAGTCTTCTTCGCAACCACTGTCGTGGCTCCCGTCTGCTCCGCGGCCGAAGCCGCGCCCACCTTCTTGGCCGTGCTCTTCCTCGCGGTGCTTCTGCGGGTGGTCCCCTTCCCTGCCGCACCGCCCGTGCCGCCGGCCCCCTCCGTACCGGCGTCCACCTCACCGTCCGCGCCCTGCGGACCGGCGTCCGACTCATGGACCGCGCCCTGTTCGGCCGCCGTCGTCCTCCTGCCCACGGCCGCCCGCTTCGACGCGGCCTTCTTCCCGGCGGGAGCCCCCGCCCTCTCGGCGGACGTCCCCTCGGCGGGCGTCTTCCCGGTGACCGCCTTCTTGGCGGCCGCCTTCTTGGCGGCCGCCGTCTTGGCGGCCGCCGTCTTGGCGGCCGCCGTCTTGGCGGCCGCCGTCTTGGCGGCCGCCGTCTTGGCGGCCGCCGTCTTCTTCGAGACCGCCGACTTCTTGGACGCGGCAGCCGACCGGGAGGTGGCAGCCCGTTCCGCGGGCGCCGCCTCCTTCGCAGGTGCCGCCTTCTCGGCCGGTGTCCTTCCGACCGCCGCCTTCCCGGACGGCGTCCTCCTGACCGCGGCCTTGCTGACCGCCGCCTCCTCGAAGTCCCCCGCCTCCACGGCTCCAGCCGCTTCCAAGGCTTCAGCCGATCCCGCCGCTTCCTCCCCCTTCACCGCCTCCGGCGTCTCCGCCGCCTTCCCCTGCTTCAACGGTTTCGCGGCCCCGGCCGTGCCCCCTCCCCGGGTTCTCTTGCTCGCCCCGGCATCCTTGGCCGCACCGCCGGAGGCGCCGGTGGATCTGCCGGACGCCGACTGCTGTACGGCGGTCTTCTTCGCCACCATGGCCGCGGCCCCTTCACATATTGTGATCTTGCACGCGAATCGTGCTGGGACGATAAATCGACTTGAGTCCCGCGGCAACGGGGCACACCGCCCGATTCGCCCGCCTCGCGCACCTCACGCGGCGAGCCTGCATCCGTTGTGCCCAACTCCCCGCCGGGTAATCCGACCGGTCCGCGGCCCCGGAGACCGACCGCGTCCCCCTCGGCATTCGGGTCATCCCGGACCGCCCCGACGCCTCGCCGACGACGCCCGGAAAACCGGTCGGCCGCCGTCCGCGCGGCGCCGTACACTGGGCGGAGCGAGAAGCGTGGATGGGGACGAGTAGCGGCGTACGCAGCCCAGAGCGACCCGGGGACGGTGGAAGCCCGGGGGCGAGCGCGATGTGAAGATCACCCCGGAGCCGCCGGAAGAAGGCCTTGGACAGTGGGCTGCGCCCACGGGCCGCCCAGGGCTGGTAGAACCGGCATCGCGACCCCAATGAGGGGGCTCCCCGGAGCGCAGGCGCCGGAGGGCCAAGGAGGGTGGTACCGCGGGAGCGCGCCGCACACGGCGTGACATGGCTCTCGTCCCTCCGACGGAAGGCAGCACATCCGCCGGAGGAAGCTCGTTGAACACGCAGCCGCAGTACCGCCAGGTACCCGCCCAGGTCGACCTGCCCGCCCTCGAGCACGCCGTGCTCGAGTTCTGGCGTGAGCAGAAGATCTTCGCCAAGAGTCTGGACCAGTCCGAGGGGCGCCCCGAATGGGTGTTCTACGAGGGCCCGCCCACCGCCAACGGCATGCCGGGCGCCCACCACATCGAGGCGCGCGTCTTCAAGGACGTCTTCCCCCGCTTCCGCACGATGCGCGGCTACCACGTGGCCCGCAAGGCCGGCTGGGACTGCCACGGCCTGCCCGTGGAGCTGGCGGTGGAGAAGGAGCTGGGCTTCACCGGCAAGCAGGACATCGAGGCGTACGGCATCGCCGAGTTCAACGCCAGGTGCCGTGACTCCGTGACACGCCACACCGACGCGTTCACCGAGCTGACGAACCGCATGGGCTACTGGGTCGACCTGGACGACGCCTACCGCACCATGGATCCCGAGTACGTCGAGTCGGTGTGGTGGTCGCTGAAGGAGATCTTCAACAAGGGCCTGCTGGTACAGGACTACCGCGTGGCCCCCTGGTGCCCCCGCGACGAGACGGGCCTGTCGGACCACGAGCTGGCGCAGGGCTACGAGACGATCGTCGACCCTTCCGTCTACGTCCGCTTCCCTCTCACCTCCGGTCCGCTGGCCGGCCGCGCCGCCCTCCTGGTGTGGACGACGACCCCCTGGACGCTGGTCTCCAACACCGCCGTCGCCGCGCACCCCGACGTCACCTACGTCGTCGTGACGAACGGCGAGGAGAACCTCGTCGTCGCGCAGCCGCTCGTCGAGAAGGCGCTCGGCGAGGGCTGGGAGACCACCGGCGAGTCCTTCACCGGCGCCGAAATGGAGCGCTGGACGTATCAACGTCCGTTCGAGCTGGTCGAGTTCCCGGAGCCCGCCCACTACGTCGTCAACGCCGAGTACGTGACGACCGAGGACGGCACCGGTCTGGTCCACCAGTCCCCCGCCTTCGGTGAGGACGACCTCAAGGTCTGCCGCGCGTACGGTCTGCCGGTCGTCAACCCGATCCGTCCCGACGGCACCTTCCAGGAGGACGTCCCGCTGGTCGGCGGCGTCTTCTTCAAGAAGGCGGACGAGAAGCTCACCGAGGATCTCCAGAGCCGCGGCCTGCTCTTCAAGCACGTCCCTTACGAGCACAGCTATCCGCACTGCTGGCGCTGCCACACCGCGCTGCTCTACTACGCGCAGCCCTCGTGGTACATCCGCACCACGGCCGTCAAGGACCGCCTCCTCGAGGAGAACGAGAAGACCAACTGGTACCCGGACACCGTCAAGCACGGCCGTTTCGGCGACTGGCTGAACAACAACATCGACTGGGCGCTGTCCCGCAGCCGTTACTGGGGCACCCCGCTGCCGATCTGGCGCTGCGAGGACGAGCACCTCACCGTCGTCGGCTCGCGCGCGGAGCTGACCGGGCTGACCGGCACCGACCAGTCCGCACTGGACCCGCACCGCCCCTACATCGACGCGGTCACCTTCACCTGCCCGCACGAGGACTGCGGGCAGCTCGCCACGCGCGTGCCCGAGGTCATCGACGCCTGGTACGACTCGGGTTCGATGCCGTTCGCCCAGTGGGGCTACCCGTACAAGAACAAGGAACTCTTCGAGTCCCGCTACCCCGCGCAGTTCATCAGCGAGGCCATCGACCAGACCCGTGGCTGGTTCTACACGCTGATGGCGGTCGGCACCCTGGTCTTCGACAGGTCCAGCTACGAGAACGTCGTCTGCCTCGGCCACATCCTCGCCGAGGACGGCCGCAAGATGTCCAAGCACCTGGGCAACATCCTCCAGCCGATCCCGCTGATGGACACCCACGGCGCCGACGCCGTCCGCTGGTTCATGGCCGCCGGCGGCTCCCCGTGGGCGGCCCGCCGCGTGGGCCACGGCACGATCCAGGAGGTGGTGAGGAAGACCCTCCTCACCTACTGGAACACCGTCGCCTTCCAGGCCCTGTACGCCCGCACGTCCGGCTGGGCCCCCTCCGAGGCCGACCCGGCCCCCGCCGACCGCCCGGTCCTCGACCGCTGGCTCCTGTCCGAACTCCACGCGCTCACCGACCAGGTGACCCAGTCCCTGGAGGCCTACGACACCCAGCGCGCCGGCAAGCTCCTCTCCGCCTTCGTCGACGACCTGTCCAACTGGTACGTACGCCGCTCCCGTCGCCGCTTCTGGCAGGGCGACAAGGCCGCGCTGCGCACGCTGCACGAGGTCGTCGAGACGGTCACGAAGCTGATGGCCCCGCTGACCCCGTTCATCACCGAGCGGGTCTGGCAGGACCTGGTGGTGCCGGTCGCTCCCGACGCCCCCGAGTCGGTGCACCTGGCGTCCTGGCCGGAGGCGGACCTCTCCGCGATCGACCCGGAACTGTCCCGGCAGATGGTGCTGGTGCGCCGCCTGGTCGAACTGGGCCGGGCCACCCGCGCCGAGTCGGGGGTGAAGACCCGCCAGCCACTGCGCCGGGCGCTCATCGGCGCCACCGGCTTCGACTCGCTCTCCCCCGAACTGCACGCGCAGATCACGGAGGAGCTGAACGTGGCCTCGCTCGCCTCGCTCGCCGAGGTCGGCGGCAGCCTCGTCGACACGACCGCCAAGGCCAACTTCCGCGCTCTGGGCAAGCGGTTCGGCAAGCGCGTCCAGGACGTCGCCAAGGCCGTGGCGAACACCGACGCGGCCGCGCTGTCCCTCGCCCTGCGCGAGGGAACCGCCACGGTGGAGGTGGACGGCGAGACCGTCACCCTCGCCCCCGACGAGGTCATCATCACGGAGACCCCGCGCGAGGGCTGGTCGGTGGCGTCCGACTCGGGCGCGACGGTCGCCCTCGACCTGGAGATCACCGAGGAGCTGCGCCGGGCCGGCCTGGCCCGTGACGCCATCCGCCTGATCCAGGAGGCCCGCAAGAACAGCGGCCTGGACGTCGCCGACCGCATCGCGCTCCGCTGGACCGCGACCGACCCGGCCACCGTCGACGCCCTCACCGGCCACTCGGCCCTGATCGCCGACGAGGTACTGGCCACCGACTTCGCCCAGGGCGAGGCGGACGACACCTACGGCGCCCCGTTCACGGACGAGGCCCTGACCCTCGCCTTCCGCCTGCGCAAGGCGTAGCCGCCTCCGGCACCGACAAGGGCCCGGTCTCCCTGAGGGGGACCGGGCCCTTGTCGCATGTGCGGCTCGGCCTCCGCCGGGCGGTGCCGCCCGTCCGGCGCCGGGCCCTTCCGCATGTGCGGCTCGGCCCGCTCGGCGTCGGCCGGACGGCCGCCCGGCCGCGTCGACACATGCGAAAAGGGCGGGGCCCCGGAGAGGTGTCCGGGGCCCGCCCTTTGAACGCTGCCGACGCCTAAGGCGTACTACTGGCCGTCAGTTGTCGTCCTCGTCGATGAGGAAGCCGCGCATCGGCGAGGGAGCCTGTCCCATCGGGGAGGGACCCTGCGGACGCACCGGCGCCATCGGCTGGGTCATCGCCGGGGACATCTGCTGCTGGCCGCCGTAGGACGGGCCTGCCTGGCCCGGTCCGCCCATGCCCTGGTTGCCGCCGCCGTAGGACGGGGCGCTCGCGCCGGCCGGAGCCATCGAAGGCGCCGGGGACGGCGGCAGGGAGGCCGTGGCCGGGGTGCGCGGCGGAGCGAGGGAGTCGTCGGCCTGGGTCTCCAGCTGACGCAGCTGGGACTCGAGGTACGACTTCAGGCGCGTACGGTACTCGCGCTCGAAGCCGCGCAGGTCCTCGACCTTGCGCTCCAGCGTGGCGCGGGCGGACTCCAGGGAGCCCATCGCGACGCGGTGCTTCTCCTGCGCGTCCCGCTCCAGGGCGTCGGCCTTGGCACGGGCGTCGCGCTCCAGACCCTCGGCACGCGAGCGCGCCTCACCGACGATCTTGTTGGCCTCGGAGCGGGCCTCGGCGATCGCCTGGTCGGCCGTCTGCTGGGCGAGCGAGAGGACACGGGCGGCGCTGTCGCCACCGGGGCCCTGACCGTGACCGCCCATCGGACCGCCCATGGGGCCGCCCATCTGCTGCTGCATGGGCTGGCCGCCCATGTGGCCCTGGCCCATCGGCCCCTGGCCCATGGGGCCCTGACCCATCGGACCCTGGCCCATCTGGCCGGGACCCATCTGGCCTTGGCCCATGGGGCCCTGGCCCATCGGACCCTGACCCATCTGGCCTTGGCCCTGCGGGCCGCCCTGACCACCGCCGGGACCGGCGGGCAGCTGCGGGGCGCCGCTCGGCAGCTGGGGCGGGCCACCCATGGGGCCACCCATCTGCTGCTGCGGCGGGCCCGATATGCCGGCGGGCACCGGGCCTCCGCGCATACCCTGCTGCGGCATGCCCTGCTGAGGCATACCCTGCTGGGGCATACCCTGCTGCTGCGGAGGCATCCCCTGCTGCTGCTGGTCCTGCTGCTCCGGAGGCTTGCGCATGTTCTGCTGGTTCTGAGCAGCGGCACGCGTGGCCGCGGCCAGCTTGGCGCGCAGGTCCTCGTTCTCCCGGAGCAGGCGGGTCAGTTCGGCTTCGACCTCGTCGAGGAAGGCATCGACCTCGTCCTCGTCATAGCCTTCTCGGAGGCGGACGGTCGTGAACTGCTTGTTCCGCACGTCCTCGGGGGTCAACGGCATCTCTTCACCTCAACGTAGTCGTCGGCATTCGGCAAGACCGTATCTCTCACATCGTTCACATCGCGCCTGCTACTAGCGCACGCAGGATAAAAACGATGATCATCAGCACGAAGAAGGACAGGTCGAGCGCCACGCCCCCGAGACGCAGCGGCGGGATGACCCGCCGCAGAAGCTTGAGCGGTGGATCGGTGACAGTGTAGGTGGCCTCCAGGACGACCACCATCGCCTTGCCGGGTTGCCATGAGCGGGCGAACTGGAAGACGTAGTCCATGACCAGCCGGAAGATCAGCACGATGAAGAACACCGTCAGCGCGATGTAGAGGATCGTCATGACCACGCTCATGTTCGGTGTTTCCCTCTCCCCTGTTCCCGTGCCGCTCTGTGCCGCTGGTGTTTCCGGTCTACGTCTCAGCTCTGGTTGAAGAACCCGCCCTCTGCGATGCGGGCCTTGTCCTCCGCCGTGACATCGACGTTAGCAGGCGACAACAGGAACACCTTCTGCGTCACCCGCTCGATGCTGCCGTGAAGACCAAACACCAGACCGGCCGCAAAGTCGACAAGTCGCTTCGCGTCCGTGTCATCCATCTCCGTCAGATTCATGATCACCGGGGTGCCCTCACGGAAGTGTTCCCCGATGGTACGGGCCTCGTTGTAGGTCCGGGGGTGCAGTGTGGTGATCCGGTACGGCTCTCGTTCGGACACGACCTTGGGCATGATCACCGGTGCGTTCTTCTCCAGGGACTGACGTTCTTGTGTGATGGATGCCACGGGCGCGATCCGCGCCGGACGCCCGGATTCCGCGCCTGGCGAAGCGGATCTGGCCACCGACTCGCGCGGTGCGGGCGGCTGGGTGATTCGCACCTCATCGTCCCTTTGGGACTGATGTGCTCCATGCAACTGGTGAGACGGCTCATGCCGTCGATGGTCACGCTCGGGCTCAGGGTCGAGTTCGGGTTCGAAGTCGTCGTCGGGGTCGAAGCCCCGGCCGTCGTACCCGTCGTCCTCCACGAGGCCGAGGTAGACCGCCATCTTGCGCATCGCGCCGGCCATGCTCTGAGTCCTCCGCTCTGTGGTGGATCCGCTGACGACTGCCAAGTCCCGCGATCCACGTGGTCCTTTTGCCGCCTTTCGGCGGTAATGACCATATTTTCTGCTGTGGTCCGACTTCCTGGCGACGTTACCCGAGCCCGGGGCGGACTCCGAGTACCGCGCTGCCGACGCGTACATGTGTCGCTCCGGCCGCCACGGCCTGTTCGAGGTCCGCGCTCATCCCTGCCGAGACCATGTTCGCAGCAGGATGGGTTCGGCGCAGGTCAGTCGACAAATCCATCAACCGCTCGAACGCCGCCCGTTGGCGTCCGGCGTACTCCCCGGTCAGAGGTGCGACCGTCATCAGTCCGCCGAGCCGGAGCCCCGGAGCGCCGGCCACGAGGTCGGCCAACTCCGCGATCCCGCCGGGTGCGACACCGCCCCGCTCCCCCCGTGCGCTCTCGCCCGCGTCGAGCGCGACCTGGATGAGGCAGCCGACCTCGCCCCCGACCCGCTCGGCCTCCTTCGACAGGGCGGCGACCAGCCGGGAGCGGTCGACGGACTGCACGACGTCCGCGTAACCGACCACGGAGCGCACCTTGTTGGTCTGCAACTGGCCCACGAAGTGCCAGGAGAGGGAGAGATCCGAGCAGGCGGCGGCCTTGGGCGCCGCGTCCTGGTCCCGGTTCTCGGCGACGTGCCGCACGCCGAGTTCGGACAGGATCCGCACATCGCTCGCCGGGTAGGTCTTGGTGACCACGATGAGGGTCACCTCTTCCCGCTCGCGTCCGGCCGCCGCGCACGCGTCCGCGATGCGCCGCTCCACCTTCGCGAGATTCGCGGCGAGTTGTTCCTTGCGTTCCGTCATGTCCGATCAGCCCAGCCAGACATAACCCGCGAGTCGCCCCGTGGTGCGATCGCGGCGGTACGAGAAATGGTCGTGCGACTCACGCGTGCACACCGGCGACCGCTCCCGGTCCCGCACCCCGAGCCGGTCGAGCTGCGCGTGCACGCCGGCGGTCACGTCGACCGCGGGAGTGCCCCAGCTCGTCTCGGCGTGGGCGGCCGGCTCCACGGCGGCCACCTCGGCCCGCATCGTCTCCGGCACCTCGTAACACCGGCCGCAGATCGCGGGTCCGGTGCGGGCGACGATCCGGGACGGCTCGGCGCCGAGTGCGACCATGGCCCGTACGGCGGCGGGGACGACCCCCGCGACCATTCCGGGCCGGCCGGCGTGGGCCGCGCCCACGACACCGGCGACGGGGTCGGCGAGCAGGACGGGCGTGCAGTCGGCGGTGAGGACGGCGAGGGCCAGTCCCCGCTCCCGGGTGACGATCGCGTCGACCTCGGGCACCGGGCTCCGGCGCTCGCCTCGTTCCGTCGAGGGCTCGCCCATGCCCCAGGGACCGTCCACGACGGCGACGTCTGCGCCGTGCACCTGGTTCATCCAGACGACCCGGTCCGCGTCGAGGCCCAGCGACTTGGCCGCCGACTCCCGGTTGGTCCGTACGGCCCCGGGGTCGTCGCCGACCGCGCCGCCGAGGTTGAGCTGCTCGTACGGAGCGGCGCTCACCCCGCCCCACCGGTCGGTGAAGGCGAAGTGCGCGCCGCTCGCGTGTCCGTGCTGTCCTATCACTTCAGGAAGTCCGGCACGTCCAGTTCCTCGGCGGCGCTGTCCGAGTAGCTCCGCGACGGCGGCACCGGCGGGGCGACCGGGATGTCGGCCGCCGGCTCGGGCGCCGGCTCCGGCTCCTCCTTGGGGGTCACGCTGCCGAGCGAGCCGAAGGTCGGGCGGCTCTCGGGCTGCCGTACCGGGGTGGGCTCCTCGCGGCGGGGCGAGGACGAGGACGAGGAGGACGAGCCGAGGACGGTGTCCCGGCGGGCCGGGGGCTGGCCCCCGTCGAAGCCGGCCGCGATCACGGTGACCCGGACCTCGTCGCCGAGGGCGTCGTCGATGACCGCGCCGAAGATGATGTTGGCCTCCGGGTGAGCGGCCTCGCTGACCAGCTGGGCGGCCTCATTGATCTCGAACAGGCCGAGGTCGGAGCCGCCGGAGATGGACAGGAGCACGCCCCGGGCGCCGTCGATGGACGCCTCGAGCAGCGGCGAGGAGATCGCCATCTCGGCGGCGGCCACCGCGCGGTCGTCGCCGCGGGCCGAGCCGATGCCCATGAGGGCCGAACCGGCCTCGGACATGACCGACTTGACGTCGGCGAAGTCGAGGTTGATCAGACCCGGGGTGGTGATGAGGTCGGTGATGCCCTGGACGCCGGAGAGCAGGACCTGGTCCGCCGACTTGAACGCGTCGAGGACGGAGACCTGGCGGTCCGAGATGGACAGCAGCCGGTCGTTGGGGATGACGATGAGGGTGTCGACCTCTTCGCGGAGTTCGGCGATGCCGTCCTCGGCCTGGTTCGCGCGGCGCCGTCCCTCGAAGGTGAACGGGCGTGTGACCACGCCGATGGTGAGGGCGCCGAGGGAGCGCGCGATGTTGGCCACGACGGGTGCGCCGCCGGTGCCGGTGCCGCCGCCTTCACCGGCCGTCACGAAGACCATGTCGGCCCCCTTGAGGACCTCCTCGATCTCCTCGCGGTGGTCCTCTGCGGCCTTGCGGCCGACGGCCGGGTTGGCTCCGGCGCCGAGTCCGCGGGTGAGTTCGCGGCCGACGTCGAGTTTGACGTCGGCGTCGCTCATCAACAGAGCCTGGGCGTCCGTGTTGATGGCGATGAACTCGACACCCTTGAGACCGACCTCGATCATCCGGTTGATGGCATTGACACCACCGCCGCCGACACCGATGACTTTGATGACTGCGAGGTAGTTCTGCGGTGCTGCCACGTCGAAGGCCTCTCGCCTCGAGTTACGTGTCGCTGGTTCGCGAGACGCTCTGCGCTCCACGATCCGGCGACTGATGCCGAATGGGACGGTCCGTTTCGCCGACCCGAACCCTAACGCTGAAGTTTAGGGTTACCAGTGTGCCTGTTCCTTGAAGTCTTCTGAACAGGACACTAAGTCGACAAGTGGCGCCCGTTCAACGAACACGCCGAACCTCCCGTTTTTCTTTTCACCCTATGTGATCAGCCGTGTCGCTGCCCAACCAGGGTGCTGGCCTGCGCTGATGTGCGTCAACTCCGCGCTGACGCAGGGGCGGTGGGAACGCTGACATCGAAGTGCCGTGCGTCCGGGGAGGCTTTCATCAGAGCGAGGATGGTACGGCTCTTGGCCGCGCCGTCCTCCGCGCTCCCCCACGCGACGGTCCGGCCGCCGCTCAACTCCAGCGAGATGTCGTCGTAGGAGCGGACCTTGACGACGCGGGTGGCGCGGGCTACCGAGGGCGGCAGGGCGCGGACGGTCCGCACGGCCTCGCGGACGAGGCGGCCCTCGCCGAAGCGGCGCAGACTCGCGGCGGCCGAACTGGACGGCGAGGGTGCCGACTCCAGCAGGGGAACGCCCTCGGGCGCCTGGGAGACGGTGGCGAAGCGGACGCCCTCCTCGTCCACCTCCACGAAGTCGCGCCCCTTTCGCACCAGCACGACGGGCGTACGCTCGGTCACCTCCAGACCGATTCCGTCGGGCCAGGAACGGGTGACCTCGACCGAGTCGATCCGGCGCAGCCGCTCCCGCAACCGCTGCTCGATCGCGTCGGTGTCGACGGAGACCAGGGGCGAACCCACGGGAACGGCGGCGGCCTCGCGGACCTGCGCCGGCGTCAGGACCGCCGTACCGGAGACGGAGACGTGCTTCAGGCGCAGCCACTCGGAGCCGTACAGCAGCCAGGTGGAGCCGGCGCCGAGGAGGACCACGGCGAGCGCGATGATGATGATCGTACGAAGTCGGCGCGGGCCGAGCCGCCGGACCAGGGGCGGGCCGGACGACTCCTGTTGGCGTGCACCGCTCTCGGCGGTGGCGGGTCCGGCCACGCGCACTCCCTTTCCTGGCCCGGTTCCCCTCCGGGACGACAGCCGGGTGCCGCGAGCCCGATCGCGCTCGGCCTCTCGGCCTCCGCCCGCCCGGTCTCCCGACACCGACGCACCCCTTCGGCTCACTCGCCGATGCGTTTCCTAATGGTGTGCACGACTGGCGGCGATCGCCTCGTACACCATGCCGACGAGCAGGTCGTCGGCGTCCCGGCGGCCGAACTCGCCCGCGGCGCGGGACATCTCGTACAGCCGGTGCGGGTCGGCCAGCACCGGCAGGACGTTCTCCCGGATCCATTCCGGGGTCAGTTCCGCGTCGTCGACGAGCAGGCCGCCGCCGGCCTTGACCACCGGCTGGGCGTTCAGCCGCTGTTCGCCGTTGCCGATGGGCAGCGGGACGTAGGCGGCGGGGAGCCCGACGGCGGAGAGTTCGGCGACGGTCATCGCGCCCGCGCGGCAGAGCATCATGTCGGCCGCGGCGTACGCGAGATCCATCCGGTCCACGTACGGTACCGGGATGTAGGGGGGCATTCCCGGCATCTGCTGGACGTGCGGCAGTTCGTTCTTCGGGCCGACCGCGTGCAGGATCTGGATCCCGGCCTGCTGGAGCCAGGGGGCGACCTGCTGGACCACCTCGTTGAGGCGGCGGGCCCCCTGCGAACCGCCGGAGACGAGCAGTGTCGGCAGGTTCGGGTCGAGACCGAACACGTGCCGTGCCTCGGGACGCGCGGCGGCCCGGTCCAGGGTGGCGATGGAGCGGCGCAGCGGGATGCCGATGTAGCGGGCGTCGCGGAGCTTGCTGTCGGGCGTGGAGACGGCGACGCGGGCGGCGTAGCGCGAGCCGATCTTGTTGGCCAGGCCGGGGCGGGCGTTGGCCTCGTGGATGACGATCGGCACGCCCCGCCGCTTGGCGGCGAGGTAGGCGGGCAGGGCCACGTACCCGCCGAAGCCGACGACGACGTCGGCCCGGGTGCGCTCCAGGATCTGCTCGGTCGCCTTGATCGTGCCGCGCAGCCGGCCCGGGACGGTGATCAGCTCGGGGGTCGGCTTGCGCGGCAGCGGCACCGCGGGGATCA
Organism: Streptomyces sp. NPDC006259; assembly: GCF_042870975.1. Taxonomy (NCBI): domain Bacteria; kingdom Bacillati; phylum Actinomycetota; class Actinomycetes; order Kitasatosporales; family Streptomycetaceae; genus Streptomyces; species Streptomyces sp. NPDC006259. The sequence goes on from NZ_JBIAHY010000001.1 coordinate 350,426, forward strand.
GCGCCAGCTCGTAACCCCGCTGGGGTACGAGCGTGGTCTCCAGACCGCGCTCCGTGCCCAGGGCCGTGATCCCCACCGAGGGGTCCTGCCTGCGCAGGGCGTCCGCGAGGGCGAGCGCGGGCTCGATGTGGCCGGCGGTCCCCCCACCAGCGAGTACGACATGCACCGAAATTCACCGCTCTCCGGACGTACGCGCCGCCGAGGCACGCCGTCTCATCGTGTTCCATCTCCGGGGCCCCGTGAGGCTTCCGGCTCCCCGCTTTCTACCAAAGCGGGGTTGCCGCATCGCAAGCGCCGCCCGCGCAGCGGGCTCGTCGCGTGCGAAGGCGATCAGCAGCCCGATGGCGAACATGGTCGGCAGCAGGGCGGATCCCCCGTAGGAGAACAGCGGGAGCGGGACACCGGCGATCGGCAGCAGGCCGAGCACCGCACCGATGTTGATCACGGCCTGGGCCGTGATCCAGGTGGTCACGCCTCCCGCGGCATACCTGACGAAGGGGTCCTCCGTGCGTCCGGCCACGCGGATACCCGCATAGCCTAGAGCCGCGAACAGGGCGAGCACCGACAGCGTCCCCGCCAGACCCAGTTCCTCGCCGGTGACGGCGAAGATGAAGTCGGTGTGCGCCTCGGGGAGTTGACCCCATTTCTCCACACTCGCACCGAGGCCGGAGCCGAAGATGCCGCCCGAGGCGAGGGCGTAGATCCCGTGCACGGCCTGCCAGCAGTCGGCCGCCCCGGTCTTCGGCTCGGTGGCGCCGATGCAGGCCAGCCGGGCCATGCGGTTCGGGCTGGTCTTGATGAGGACCACGCCGATCAGGGCGGCGATCGAGAGCACGCCCGCGAAGAGTCGGGTGGGTGCGCCCGCCAGCCACAGCAGGCCGAACAGGATCGCCGTGAGGATGATCGCGGTCCCCATGTCACCGCCGAGCATGATCAGCCCCAGCAGCATGAACGCGACCGGCACGAGCGGCACCAGCAGGTGCTTCCACTGGCTCAGCAGCCTCTTGTCCTGCTTGCGGGCCAGCAGGTCGGCGCCCCACAGCACCAGCGCGAGCTTGCCGAACTCGCTGGGCTGGATCTGGAACGAGCCGCCGAGCGAGATCCAGTTCTGGTTGCCGTTGACCGCCATCCCTATCCCCGGCACCTGCACCAGGGCCATCAGGAAGACGGCGCCCGCGAGGATCGGGTAGGCCAGCGCCCGGTGCAGCCTCACCGGCATCCGGGAGGCCGCCGCCATCAGCAGACCGCCGATGGCTGCCGCGAGGAACTGCTTGCGGAAGAAGAACGAACCGGGCAACGACATCTGCAACGCGGTGATCTGCGAGGCCGAGTAGACCATCACCAGGCCCAGGACGGTGATCAGCAGGCTGCCGCCGAGGATCAGGTAGTAGGCGGTCAGCGGCCGGTCCCAGGCCCTGCGGGCACGCGTGTAGAGCCGCAGGGCGGGGTTGTCGCGCGGCGGCCCGGCGACAGGTCTGCGGACGGTCCGCTGGACGGGCGGCCTCCCGGTACGGCTACCGGGCACCGCAGCCCCCGGTGAACGTCGGCCTCGACGGTCCCACGCGTCCTCCCAAGGTCCGCCCGGCAGGCGGCCGGGTCAGGCGCCGAGTTCGCGAACGGCCTCCGCGAACGCGTCACCGCGCTGGTTGTAGTTGACGAACATGTCCATGGAGGCGCAGGCCGGGGCGAGCAGTACGGTGTCGCCTTCGACGGCGAGTCCGCGGGCCTCCTGGACAGCCGCGAGCATCGCCCCAGTGTCGGTCCGGTCGAGGTCGACGACCGGTACCTGCGGGGCGTGTCGCGCCAGGGCTTCACGGATCAGGGCACGGTCGGCGCCGATGAGCACGACCCCGCGCAGCCGCTCCGCCGACTTGGCGACCAGCTCGTCGAAGGTCGCCCCCTTGGCGAGCCCGCCCGCGATCCACACGATCGACCCGTAGGCCGCCAACGAGGCTTCCGCGGCATGGGTGTTGGTGGCCTTGGAGTCGTCGACGTACGCGACGCCGTCCAGGTCGGCCACGTGGGCGATCCGGTGGGCGTCCGGGGTGAAGGCCCGCAGCCCGTCCCGTACGGCCGTGGCGGGCACCCCGAAGGCGCGCGCGAGGGCCGCCGCGGCGAGCGCGTTGGCGATGTTGTGCGGGGCCGGCGGGTTGACGTCGGAGACCTCGGCCAGCGCCTGGGCGTTCTTCTGCCGGTTCTCGACGAAGGCGCGATCGACCAGCATGCCGTCCACCACGCCGAGTTGGGAGGGGCCGGGGGGGCCGAGCGTGAAGCCGACGGCCCGGCAGCCCTCCTCGACGTCCGCGTCGCGCACCAGGTCCTCGGTGGCCTTGTCGGCCACGTTGTAGACGCAGGCGACCCGATTGCCCTCGTAGACACGGCCCTTGTCCTTGGCGTACGCCTCCATGGAGCCGTGCCAGTCGAGGTGGTCGGGGGCGAGGTTGAGCACGGTGGCCGAGTGGGCGCGCAGGGAGGGCGCCCAGTGCAGCTGGTAGCTGGAGAGCTCCACGGCGAGGACGTCGTGGCGCTCCTCGCCGAGGACAGCGTCCAGCAGCGAGACGCCGATGTTCCCGACGGCCGCCGTACGCAGACCGGCCGCCTCCAGGATCGACGCCAGCATCCGGGTGGTGGTGGTCTTGCCGTTGGTGCCGGTCACGCAGAGCCAGGGGGCCGGTTCCCTGCCGTCCAGTGCCCGCAGGCGCCAGGCGAGTTCGACGTCGCCCCACACCGGCACACCGGCCGCGGCCGCCGCCGCGAACAGCGGCTTGTCCGGCTTCCAGCCGGGCGCGGTGACGATCAGCTCGGTGCCCTCCGGCAGGGTCGCCCCGTCACCGAGGCGCACGGTGACGCCCCGTTCCCGAAGCTCCGCGGCCTGCTCACGCGCGCGTGCGTCGTCGCCGTCGTTCACGACGGTGACGTTCGCGCCGAGCCCGTGCAGCACCGTGGCCGCCGGGACGCCGGAGACGCCGAGCCCGGCGACGGTGACGTTCTTCCCCTGCCAGTCGGTCACTTTTCCGCTGCCCATCCCGCGTAGAAGATGCCCAGTCCGACGATCACGCAGATGCCCTGGATGATCCAGAAACGGACCACGACGAGGACTTCGGACCAGCCCTTGAGTTCGAAGTGATGCTGGAGCGGTGCCATCCGGAAGACACGCTTCCCGGTGAGCTTGAAGGAACCGACCTGGATGACCACCGACATCGTGATCAGGACGAACAGGCCGCCGAGGAGGGCGATCAGCAGCTCGGTGCGGGAGCAGATCGCGAGACCCGCGAGCACGCCGCCGAGCGCCAGCGAACCGGTGTCGCCCATGAAGATCTTGGCCGGCGAGGTGTTCCACCACAGGAAGCCGAGGCAGGCGCCCATCAGCGCGGAGGCGATGACCGCGAGGTCCAGCGGGTCGCGCACCTCGTAACAGGCGCTGGGGTTGGTCAGGGTCTCGCCGTTGGCGCAGGACTCCTGGAACTGCCAGACGCCGATGAACGTGTACGCGCCGAAGACGAGGACGGAGGCGCCGGTGGCGAGCCCGTCCAGACCGTCCGTCAGGTTCACGCCGTTGGACATCGCGAGGATCATGAACAGCGCCCAGACGACGAACAGCACCGGGCCGATCGTCCAGCCGAAGTCCGTGATGAACGACAGTTTCGTGGAGGCCGGGGTGTTGCCGCGGGAGTCGGAGAACTGGAGCGACAGCACCGCGAAGGAGATGCCGACGATCAACTGGCCGGCCATCTTCGCCTTGGCCCGCAGACCCAGCGAACGCCGCTTGACGATCTTGATGTAGTCGTCGAGGAAACCGACCAGACCCATGCCCGTCATCAGGCCGAGCACCAGCAGACCCGAGTAGGTCGGCGGCTTGCCCGTGATCACCTTGGACAGGAAGTACGCGGCGATCGTCGCGAAGATGAAGGCGATGCCGCCCATGGTCGGCGTACCGCGCTTGCTGGCGTGCTCGCGCGGGCCGTCGTCGCGGATGTACTGGCCGTACCCCTTGCGCGCCAGCAGCTTGATCAGCAGCGGCGTGCCGACCAGCGTCAGGAAGAGGCCGATGACACCGGCGAACAGGATCTGATTCATCATCGGGCGACGCCCTCACCCTCGGCACCGGTCGCGAGCAGCGCCTGCGCGACGCTCTCCAGACCGACCGAACGGGACGCCTTCACGAGTACGACGTCTCCCGGGCGCAACTCGCTGCGCAACAGGTCGACAGCCGCCTGTGCGTCGGACACGTGCACCGACTCCTCACCCCACGAACCCTCGTTGTATGCGCCCAGTTGCAGCCAGGCGGCTTCCCTGCCCCCGACCGCGACGAGCTTGCCGACATTGAGCCGGACGGCGAGCCGTCCGACCGCGTCGTGCTCGGCGAGCGCCTCGTCCCCCAGCTCGGCCATCTTGCCGAGCACCGCCCACGTACGGCCCCCCTTCGCCTGTGAGGCTCTGCCCATTGCGGCGAGCGCGCGCAGGGCGGCTCGCATGGACTCGGGGTTCGCGTTGTAGGCGTCGTTGACGATCGTCACGCCGTCCGGGCGCTCGGTGACCTCCATACGCCAGCGGGAGAGGGAGCCCGCCTCGGAGAGCGCGAGGGCGATCTCTTCCGCGGACATGCCCAGCTCATGGGCGACGGCGGCCGCGGCGAGCGCGTTCGACACGTGGTGCTCACCGTACAGGCGCATGGTCACATCGCTTGCACCGGAGGGTGTGTGAAGCCTGAAGGCGGGCTGTCCGGTGTCCGTGAGTCTCACGTTCTCGGCGCGTACGTCCGCTTCGTCGGACTCTCCGAAAAGGACCACCTTCGCCTTCGTACGGGAGGACATGGCGCGGACCAGGGGGTCGTCGGCGTTGAGGACCGCCGTGCCGCCCTCGCTCGCCGGCGGGAGGCTCTCGATGAGTTCGCCCTTGGCCTGGGCGATCTGCTCGCGGCCGCCGAACTCGCCGATGTGGGCGCTGCCGACGTTCAGCACCAGGCCGATCCTCGGTGGCGTCAGATCGGTGAGGTAGCGGATGTGGCCGATGCCGCGGGCGCCCATCTCCAGCACGAGGAACTTCGTCTCCTCGGTGGCGGTCAGGGCGGTCAGCGGCAGCCCGATCTCGTTGTTGAGCGAGCCGGGGGTGAACACCGTCGGCGCCTTGCGCCGCAGGACCTGGGCGATGAGGTCCTTGGTGCTGGTCTTGCCGGCCGAGCCGGTGAGGGCGACGAGGGTCGTGCCGAGCGTGCGCACGACGTGCCGGGCGAGGGCGCCGAGTGCCGTCTGGACGTCGTCCACGACGATCGCGGGCACGCCGACGGGGCGCGAGGCCAGTACGGCCGCCGCGCCCGCCTCGACGACCGCCCGCGCGTAGTCGTGGCCGTCCGCCCGTTCGCCGACGAAGGCGACGAAGAGGCTGCCGGGCGCCACCTCGCGGGAGTCCCGGACGACGGGCCCGGTGACCTGGACGGACGGATCCGGTATGTCGTACGTCTGCCCGCCGACGACTGCTGCGATCTCGGCGAGGGAGAGGGCGATCACAAGTTCATCCCTGGGTGTTCTGGATAGCTTCGCGAAGCACCTGGCGGTCGTCGAAGGGACGGACCACACCGGCGATGTCCTGGCCCTGCTCGTGGCCCTTGCCCGCGACCAGCACGGTGTCGCCGGGACGCGCCCGGCTGACGGCCGCGGCGATCGCGGCGGCCCGGTCCTCGAACAGCTGCACCTCGCCGCGCTCGTGGGCCGGCACGGACGCGGCGCCCTGGAGCATCGTGGCGAGGATCGCGAGGGGGTCCTCGGAGCGGGGGTTGTCGGAGGTCAGTACGGCGGTGTCGGCGAGCCGGGCCACCGCGGCGCCCATCGGGACCCGCTTGGTGGTGTCGCGGTCGCCGCCGCAGCCGAGCACCACGTGCAGCCGGCCCTTGGTGACCTTGCGCAGCGCCTTGAGCACCGACTCGACGGCGTCCGTCTTGTGCGCGTAGTCGACGACCGCGAGGTAGTCCTGTCCGGCGTCCACCCGCTCCAGCCGGCCGGGCACGCCCGGTACGGCGGCCACGCCGTCGGCGGCGGTCTGCGGGTCGAGCCCGGCGGCGGCGAGGGCCACGATCGCGCCGAGGCTGTTGGCCACGTTGAAGGGGCCGGCGATCGGCGACCTCGCGGAGATCCGCGCGCCGTCGGGGCCGAGGACGGTGAACGTCGAGTCCATCGGGCCGACCTGGACGTCGACGGCCCGCCAGTCGGCGTCGGGGTGGCCCTCGGCGGAGAACGTGACCACCGGGACGGTGGCCTCGCCGGCCAGCCGGCGGCCGTACTCGTCGTCGAGGTTGACCACCCCGAGCCTGCTGCGCAGCGGCGTGAACAGCTGCGCCTTCGCCCGGAAGTAGTCCTCCATGCCGGAGTGGAACTCCATGTGTTCCGGGCTGAGGTTGGTGAACACGGCGATGTCGAAGACGCAGCCGTCGACCCGGCCGAGGACCAGGGCGTGGCTGGATACCTCCATCGCGACCGCCTCGACGCCCCGTTCGCGCATGACGGCGAACAGGGCCTGGAGGTCGGTGGCCTCGGGGGTGGTGCGCTCGGACTTCACGCGCTCGTCGCCGATGCGCATCTCGACGGTGCCGATCAGCCCGGTGGTCCTGGCCGACCTCAGGCCGCCCTCGACGAGATAGGCGGTGGTGGTCTTGCCGGAGGTGCCGGTGATGCCGATCTGGAGCAGCTCGCGGCCGGGGTGGCCGTAGATCGTGGCCGCCAGCTCCCCCATCCGTCCGCGCGGGTCGTCGACGACCAGAACGGGCAGGCCGGTGGCGGCGGCCCGCCCGGCGCCGGCCGGGTCGGTCAGCACGGCGACGGCGCCGAGGCCCGCGGCCTGGGTGGCGAAGTCGGCGCCGTGCAGGCGGGCGCCCGGGAGGGCGGCGTACAGGTCGCCGGGGCGGACGGCGCGTGAGTCGTGGGTGATGCCCGTGACCTCCGCGGGGCTCTCCGGCTGCTCGGCACCCAGTTGGCCGGCCAGCTCCGCCAGGGGTGTGGCGGAGACGTGAACCGGTCGCGGCGGCCCCGGATATGTCACGGAAGCGCCCTTCTGAGTGGTTTGGGGATGATCGGCGTGTGGCACGCCGGTGAGCGTACCGGGCGCGGCTGGTCCGGAGCGAAGTGAGGCGGCGGGTGGTGCCTGGTTCGCGGGATCGGGAGTGATCATGGTCACGGGCTGGTTCCCTGGCTGGTTCGGCGCTGAACACTGGCGGGCGGACAGGACGGGCGGCGGGCGGACGGACGGCGGGCGGACGGGCGGGCGGGCCGGCTTGCCGGGCGGCTCGCCGGCTGCCGGCTGCGTCAGGGGGCGAAAGAGACCGGGAGGTTCGCGGGCTTGCCCCCGGTCGGCGGGACCTGGAGCGTCTTCAGGGAGAACTCCATGACCTTCTTGAAGATCGGGCCGCAGATCTGGCCGCCGAAGTAACTGCCCGCGGTGGCGTTCTGGATGGCGCAGTAGACCGTCACCCGGGGCTTGTCGGCGGGCGCGAACCCGGCGAACGACGAGGTGTAGCCGTGGTACCTGCCGGTGGCCGGATCCACGCGGTTCGCCGTACCCGTCTTGCCCGCCACGCGGTAGCCGGGGATACGCGCCTTGGTACCGGTCCCCTCCTCGTCGTCCACCACCGACTCCAGCATCTGCGCGAGGGACTTGGCCGTCTTCTGGCTGACCACCCGGGTCTTCCGGGGGGCCTCGGCGGGGGTGAAACGGCCGTCGGGGCCCTTGGTGCCGCGCACCAGGCTCGGCTCGACGCGGACCCCGCCGTTGGCGATCGTCGAGTAGACGGAGGCCGCCTGGAGGGCGTTGATGGACACGCCCTGCCCGAAGGGAATCGTGTACTGCTGCGAGGTCGACCAGTCGCCGGGCGCCGCGAGGATGCCCTTCGTCTCGCCGGGGAAGCCGAGCCCGGTGTCACTGCCGATGCCGAACCTGCGCAGGTAGGAGTAGAGGGTCTGGTTCGCCTGCGCCTGGGTCTTGCCGAGCTGGCCGGTCGCCAGGATCGTGCCGATGTTGCTGGACTTGGCGAGTACGCCGTTGAGCGTGAGGTACCAGGTGGCGTGGTCGATGTCGTCCTGGAACAGCCGGTCGCCGCGGTGCAGCCGGTTGGGCACGGTGACGTGCGTGAGCGGCGTGGCGGCGTTCTCCTCCAGTACGGCGGCCATCGACATCACCTTGGCGGTGGAGCCGGGCTCGAAGGCGTCCTGGAGGGCCGCGTTGCCGAGGGCCTCGGAACTCGCCTTGGACAGGTCGTTGGGGTCGAAGCCGGGCGAGTTGGCCAGGGCGAGGATCTCACCGGTGCGGGTGTCCTGGACGATGACGTAGCCGCGGTCCGCCCGGGACTCCTTCACCTGCTCCGTGATGGCGTTCTGCGCGGCCCACTGGATGTCCCGGTCGATCGTCAGCTCGACGTCCGAGCCGGGCACGGCCGGGGTCTCGTTGGAACCCGCGGTGGGGACCTGGCGGCCGCCGGACTGGGCGAAGCGGATCTTGCCGTCCTTGCCGGCCAGGGTGGTGTTCAGCTGCTGCTCGACGCCGCCGCCGCCCTTTCCCTCGGCGTTCACCCAGCCCAGTATCCCGGCGGCCAGTTCACCGTTGGGGTACACGCGCTTGCTGCTGGGGACGGAGAAGACGCCGGCCAGGACGTTGACCGTGGCCGGGTCCGACTCGGCCTTGGTGGCGAGCGCGGACTTCAGGTCCTTGATCTGCTTCCAGACCTGCGGGGTCTGCCGGCCGGCCAGCTTGGCGTAGCGCGCGTTCGCGTTGGCGGGGCGCAGCTTCTTGACGAGCGCCGTCTGCTCCTGGCCGAGGATCGGCGCGAGGAGGGCGGCCGCCTGTTCGGGGCCGTCCTGGACCTTCAGCTGGCCGGGCGCGAACATCGTGGGGTCGGCGGTGATGTCGTAGGCGTCCTCGCTGGAGGCGAGTGCCACGCCGGAGCGGTCGGTGATCTCGCCGCGCTCGGCCGCCAGGATCTGGCCGACGTACCGGTTCTGTTCCGCCTTGGCGGCGTAGGTGCCGGCGTCGACGGCCTGCACCTGGAGCAGTCGGACCACGAAGGCGATCATCACCAGGGCCAGCGCGAGGCCCACCAGCCGCAGCCGGGGGCGCGGGCTGCCGAGCCGGATGACGCGGGGGGCCGCGGGCCGCGCGGCTGCCGGGCGGCGGACGGGGCGGGTTCCGGGTCGCGGCCTGCGCTGGGCGGAGGCGGGGCGGGCGGGGCCGGGCACGCGCCGGCGCGGCGGTTCCCTGTCGGACACTTCCGTCACCTGCCGGGAGTCGGGGGAATGGCTGCGGTCGGGGGAACGGCTGCGGTCGGGGAGCCGCCGCCGGCGGTCGCCGCCGGGTCGGGCCCGGCCGCATCCGGGGCGATGGCCGCCGGACCACCGGTGGGGGTGGCGGTCGGGGTGCCGGCCGACGGGAGGGCCGGCAGGGTCGCGATGGCCTCGGGAGGCCGTACGGCGACCGGGGTGTCCGTCGCGGAACCCAGGGCGGCGGGCGAGGGGACCCCCTTCACGGTGCCGTCCGGGTCGAGGAAGGCCGGGTCGCCGCCGGGCACCATGCCCAGTTCACGGGCGCGGCGCTGGAGGGCGTCCGGGGCCGAGTAGGCGTCGATGTCCCGCTGGAGCGCCTGCTCCTCGTCGGTGAGGTTCTTGGTGTCCTTCTGCAGGTCGTCCATCTTGAACGAGTTCTCGCTGAGCGCGGAGTTCAGCACCAGCAGGCCGATCAGGCCGCCGCCGAGCAGCACCACGACGAGCAGGACGAACGGTGTGCGCGCCGCCTGTCGCGGTCGGGCCGGAAAGAGCCGCGCGAGCCGGGCGGCCCGCCCCTTCAACCGGGGTTTCCTGCTCACTCGCCCTCCCCTGGGCCGTCGGTCACGAACCCACTGGGCCGGGATGTTCCCCGGCCTGCCCGCCGCACGCCCGTCACTCGACGTCCTCCCTGATGCGTTCGGCCCCGCGCAGCCGCGCCGGGGCGGCCCGCCGGTTCTCGGCGACCTCTTCCTCCGTGGGAAGTTCGGCACCTCGGGTGAGCAGCTTGAGGCGCGGCTGGTAGCGCTCGGGGACGACGGGCAGTCCGGCCGGCGCGGTGGTGGCGGCGCCGGCCGTCAACACCTGCTTGACCAGGCGGTCCTCCAGCGAGTGGTACGACAGCACGGCGATCCGCCCGCCGACGTCGAGGGTCTTCACGGCGGCCGGGATCGCCCGTTCCAGGACCGACAGCTCGCCGTTGACCTCGATGCGCAGCGCCTGGAAGGTGCGCTTGGCCGGGTTGCCGCCGGTGCGCTTGGCGGCCTGCGGCAGAGCGTTCCGGATCAGCTCGACGAGCCGGGCGCTGTTGGTGAACGGCTCCTTCTCCCGCTCGCGCACGACCGCGGAGACGATCCGCTTGGCCTGCTTCTCCTCGCCGTACGCCCGCAGGATGCGCACCAGTTCGCCCGGCGGGTAGGTGTTGAGGACCTCGGCGGCGCTGATGCCCGTCGTCTGGTCCATGCGCATGTCGAGCGGGGCGTCCTGGGCGTAGGCGAAGCCGCGGTCGGCCTCGTCCAGCTGCATGGAGGAGACGCCGAGGTCGAACAGGACGCCCTGCACGCGCGCGATGCCGAGCCGTTCGAGGACCTCGGGAAGCTCGTCGTAGACGGCGTGCACGAGGGTGGCGCGGTCCTGGTGGGCCGCGAGGCGCTCGCCGGACAGCCGCAGTGCCTCCTTGTCGCGGTCGAGCGCGACGAGGCGGGCCTCCGGGAACCGGGTCAGCAGGGCCTCACTGTGTCCGCCGAGGCCGAGCGTGCAGTCGACGACCACCGCTCCGGGCCGCTGGAGGGCAGGGGCCAACAGGTCCAAGCAGCGCTGGAGCATCACCGGGACGTGTCGCCCCTGTCCCTCCCGTCGCCCGCCATCGCCCTCATTCGAATGCGCTTCGCGCCCCATTGATCCTGGGCCCTCTCAGATCCACGGGCCCGTACGCACCGCCGGGTCCCCGCCCGCTCGAAGTAGGGGAGGTCCGCCGGCGCCGGAAGCGTCAGCCGACCGGGAGCGGGAGGAGGCCGAGCCGTACGTACGCGCCGCGCACGCGGGGAGATCACCGGCGGCCGCGCCGGGGTCTCTCGGGAGTTTCAGTCCAGCGGGGAGATCACCGCCTCCCGCTTCGCGTCACTTTAGTCCACCCTGTCTCGCGGTCAATCAACCGGCCTGCGCGTCGTGGTCCGGTAGGCGTGCGAAGCGGCGATTACGGGAAAATCACTCCTGCGGCCGTCCTCCCACCACTCGTGTGGATTACCTCACACGGGGCCGGGATGGCGTTCTTTTGCCCTTCTCACCACGCGACCGGAGCGCTTGTGACCAGTAACGTCATGGGTATGACGACTTCCGCATCGGTACCCACCGGCTCCGAGGCCGCCATACCCACTGGCGGTACGGTCACCGACCGCCTGGTCGAGGCGAACCGGCGCTATGCCGCCGCCTTCAGCGACCCGGGAATGGACGCACGCCCCGTGCTGCAGGTGGCCGTGGTGGCCTGCATGGACGCCCGCCTCGACCTGCACGACGCCCTCGGCCTCGAACTCGGCGACTGTCACACCATCCGCAACGCGGGTGGCGTCGTCACCGACGACGTGATCCGCTCCCTCACGATCAGCCAGCGTGCCCTCGGCACCCGCAGCGTGGTCCTGATCCATCACACCGGCTGCGGCCTGGAATCCCTCACCGAGGAGTTCCGCCACGATCTGGAGATGGAGGTGGGGCAGCGTCCGGCATGGGCGGTGGAGGCGTTCCGGGACGTCGACCAGGACGTGCGGCAGTCGATGCAGCGCGTGCGCACCTCGCCCTTCCTCGTGCACACCGACGACGTACGAGGCTTCGTCTTCGACGTGAGGACGGGCCTGCTGAGGGAGATCGACCCCACCGAAAAGTCCTAGGACCTGACATATCGCTGTCAGTTGTCCACAGGCGAGTGACACGAAACGGTAACGGCAGCAAGAATGCGGGAGTGACGTCACGCTGAGCATTTCCCGCGTGGTGTCCGTGTTTCGGGGTGGGCCGGTCCGCGTCGCAGAGCGTCGGCCCGGAAAGAACGGGCCGAGGAGGGCCGGGTGACGACCTATGACGAGCGTGCGAGCCTTACGGATCTGACCGCCACTGTGGAGCGAGTCCGCAGTTCGGTGGAGGGAGTGATCGAGGGCAAGCCCGAGGTCGTACGGCTTTCTCTGACAGTGCTTCTCGCCGAGGGACATCTTCTGATCGAGGATGTCCCCGGCGTGGGCAAGACGATGCTGGCGAAGGCACTGGCGCGGTCCATCGACTGTTCGGTCCGGCGCATCCAGTTCACGCCCGACCTGCTGCCGTCGGACATCACGGGCGTGTCCATCTGGGACCAGCAGCGCCGGGACTTCGAGTTCAAGCCGGGCGCGATCTTCGCGCAGATCGTGATCGGCGACGAGATCAACCGCGCCTCTCCCAAGACCCAGTCCGCGCTGCTGGAGTCGATGGAGGAGCGCCAGGTCACCATGGACGGGCAGACCTATGAGCTGCCCAGCCCGTTCATGGTCGTGGCCACCCAGAACCCGGTGGAGATGGAGGGCACCTATCCGCTGCCCGAGGCCCAGCGCGACCGCTTCATGGCCCGGGTCTCCATCGGCTACCCCAGCCCGGAGGCCGAGCTTCGGATGCTCGACGTCCACGGCGGGGTGAGCCCCCTGGACGACCTCCAGCCGGTGGCGCACGCGCACGAGATCCTCAAGCTGATCGAGGCGGTCCGCGGCGTCCATGTGGCCGAGTCGATCCAGCGGTACGCGGTCGACCTGGTCTCCGCCACCCGCACGCACCCCGACCTCAGACTCGGTGCCTCCCCGCGCGCGACGCTGCACCTGCTGCGCGCGGCGAAGGCGTCCGCCGCCCTCAGCGGCCGGGACTACGCGCTGCCGGACGACGTGCAGAACCTCGCCGTGGCCGTCCTGGCCCACCGGCTCCTGCCCACCGCCCAGGCCCAGCTGAACCGCCGCACCTCGGAGCAGGTCGTCGAGGAGATCATCCAGCGCACCCCGGTGCCCGCGGGCCCCCAGCCGCAGCGCGGCTTCGGCCTGGGCAACGGCGCGCAGGCGTACGGCCAGCAGCCGCCGCGGAGGCTCGGATGACCACCGGCGTGGCCGGACGGGCGGAGGCGGACCGCGGGGAGCAGGGCGGCGCCCGCACCGCCCTGGCCGGTCTCACCACCCGTGGCCGCTCCTTCCTGGCGGCCGGTGTCGCCGCCGCGGTCTGCGCCTATGTCCTCGGCCAGCCCGACCTGCTGCGGGTCGGGCTGCTGTTGACCGCGCTGCCGCTGGTCTGCGCGGCCGTGGTCTACCGCACCCGCTACCGGGTCGCCGGCAGCCGCCGGCTGTCCCCCGCGCGCGTGCCCGCCGGCAGTGAGGCCCGCGTCCATCTGCGGATGGACAACGTCTCCCGGCTGCCCACGGGCCTGCTGATGCTCCAGGACCGGGTGCCCTACGTCCTCGGCCCCCGCCCCCGCTTCGTCCTGGACCGGGTCGAGGCGGGCGGGCGCCGCGAGGTCTCCTACCGGGTCCGCTCCGACCTGCGCGGCCGCTATCCGCTGGGCCCGCTCCAACTGCGGCTGAACGACCCGTTCGGGATGTGCGAGCTGACCCGCTCCTTCTCGACGCACGACACCCTGACGGTCGTCCCGCGCGTGACGGCCCTGCCGCCGGTCCGGCTGGGCGGCGAGGCGAAGGGGTACGGCGACGGGCGACAGCGCTCACTGGCGCTGGCCGGCGAGGACGACGCCATCCCGCGCGGTTACCGCTACGGCGACGACCTGCGCCGTGTGCACTGGCGCTCCACCGCCCGCTACGGCGAGCTGATGGTGCGCCGAGAGGAGCAGCCCCAGCGCTCGCGCTGCACGGTGCTGCTGGACACCCGCGGCCTCGCCTACCGGGGCGCGGGCCCCGACTCGGCCTTCGAGTGGGCGGTCTCGGGCGCCGCGTCCGTCCTGGTGCACATGCTGGAGCGGGGCTTCTCCGTGCGGTTGCTGACGGACACCGGCAGTTCGGTGCCCGGGGAGGGCGCGGAGGGCTTCGCCGGGGCCGGCCAGGGATCGGCCGACGCGGCCGGCCTGATGATGGACACCCTCGCGGTGATCGACCACTCCGACGGCACCGGCCTGTCCCCCGCCTACGACGTGCTGCGCGGAGGCGACGAGGGACTGCTGGTGGCCTTCCTCGGCGACCTCGACGAGGAGGAGGCCGCGGTGGCCGCCAGGATGCGCCAGCGCAGCGGGGGCGCCGTCGCCTTCCTCCTGGACGGCGACAGCTGGGTGCGTGAACCGAATGCCGTGTCCCATCCGATGACCAGGCAGGAGGAGCGGCTGCGGATGCTGCGCGAGGCGGGCTGGACGGCCGTGAGCGTGCCGCGCGGCGCTCCGCTGGACGAGCTGTGGCGGCAGGCGGACCGGGAGCGTTCGGGTGTCGTGACGGCGAGCGGGCCGAGCGGAAGGGGGGCGGGGTCATGAGCGGGCGGGCCCGACTGACGCTGTGCTCCGCGGCGGCCACGCTGATGGCCGCCTCCGCCCTGCTGCCCCTGGTCCAGCAGACCTCGTGGATCCTCCTGGCGGCCGTCCTGCTTGCCGTCCAGTGCGCGGTCGGCGCGGCCACCCGGCGGGTGCCGCTGGCCCGGCCGCTGACCGTGCTGGCCCAGGCCCTGGTCACGCTGGCGCTGCTCACCCTGGTCTTCGCCCGGGAGCAGGCCCTCGCCGGGCTCGTCCCCGGCCCGCAGGCCTTCCAGCACTTCGCCGACCTGCTCCGTGCGGGCACCGACGACGTGGGGCGCTACGCGATACCGGCCCCGCTCTCCGACGGCATCCGGCTGATGATGGTCGGCGGTGTGCTGCTGATCGGCCTCGCGGTGGACACCCTCGCGGTGACCTACCGCAACGCGGCACCGGCCGGTCTTCCCCTGCTCGCCCTGTACTCGGTCGCCGCGGGACTGTCCGACGGAGGCACCGACTGGCTCTGGTTCCTGGTGGCCGGCGGCGGCTATCTCATGCTGCTGCTGGCCGAGGGCCGGGAGCGGCTCTCGCAGTGGGGCCGCGTCTTCGGCGGCGCCTCGCCCGCCCCGGGCCGGCAGTCCGGCCCGGCGGCCCCGGTCCGCACCGGGCGGCGGATCGGCGCGGCCGCCCTGGGTGTGGCGCTGGCGGTGCCGCTGCTGCCTCTGCCCGCGATCGACGGCGGTCTGCTGGACGGCGCGGGCACCGGGGTCGGCCAGGGCATCGGCGGCGGCGGCACGATCTCCGCGGTCAACCCCCTGGTGTCGCTGCGCGACAGCCTGAACGTGGACGAGGACCGCACGGTCCTGACCCTGCGCACCAACTCCGGCGACCTCTCGGACCTGTATCTGCGGATCGTCTCCCTCGACGACTTCGACGGCACCACCTGGCAGCCGTCGAAGCGCGATGTCGTCGCCGTGCCCGACGATCTGCCCAACCCGCCCGGCCTGGGCGCGGACATCCGGCGTACGGAGATCACCACCCGGGTGTCGGCCGCCGACTGGTACGCCCAGGACTGGCTGCCGATGCCGTACCCGCCGAGCGGTGTGCGGGTCAGCGGCAGATGGCGGTACGAGCCGGTCGGCATGACCGTGGTCGGCGACCACCGCCAGACCACGCGCGGCAGGACCTACGAGGTCAAGAGCCTTCAGGTGCAGCCGACCGCGCAACAGTTGGCCTCCGCGCCCGGGGCACGCGGTGCGCTGCGCGGCGAGTACACGCGGGTGCCGGACACCCTGCCGGCCGTGGTGTCCCAGACGGCCCGCCGGATCACCGAGGGCTCGTCGAACGACTACGAGCGGGCGGTGAAGCTCCAGGACTGGTTCGCGGTGACGGGCGGCTTCACGTACGACACCGAGGTCAAGGTCGGCACCGGCAAGGACGCGATCGCCCGCTTCCTGCGGGACAAACAGGGCTTCTGCGTGCACTTCTCGTTCGCGATGGCGGCGATGGCCCGCACGCTCGACATTCCGGCGCGGGTGGCGGTGGGCTTCGCGCCCGGTTCCCCCCAGTCGGACGGTTCGGTCGCGGTGAGCCTGAAGGACGCGCACGCGTGGCCGGAACTGTACTTCGAGGGCGTGGGCTGGACCCGTTTCGAGCCGACCCCGACCCGGGGGACGACGCCTCCGTACACGCTGCCGGACACCTCGGGCAGTGCCGTCCCGGACCTGCCGCAGGCCTCGCGCTCGGCGGGCGCCGCGCCGTCGGCCGAGCCGTCGGCGAGCACCAGCTGCACCTCGGACGACGAGAGGCTCCAGGGCTGCCTCGGCGCGTTGCCGCCGGACCAGGCGGACCAGGGCGGCGGCGGCCCGCCCTGGTACGAGATCGCCGGCTGGACGGGCCTGGGGCTCGCGGCGCTGGTCGTGCTGCTGCTGCCGATGCTGTGGCGGCTGAGACGGCGGTCGGTGCGGCTGGCCTCGGCTCAGCACACCGGTACCGCCGCGGCGAGCCGGTCCGGCCCCGGACCACGGGCGGCCGGCGTCGGGCAGCCGACGACCGACGACGGCCCGGCGGTTCTGCCGGACGTGCCGTCGCAGGAGGTCACCGAGGCGGCCGTCGCGCATGTCCTGGCGGTCTGGCGCGAGCTGACCGACACGGCCTGGGACTACGGGATCCCACCCGACGACGCCCTGACGCCCCGCCGGGCGGCCGCCCGGATCGTCCGGCTCGGCGAGCTGGACGACGCGGTGGCCGGATCGGTGCACCGGGTGGCGGGCGCGGTGGAGCAGGTGCTGTTCGCCCCGCAGCCGCAGGCCGCGCCCGGACTGGCCGAGGAGGTGCGCAGGCTGCGGCTGGGCCTGCGGGCACGGGCGGGCCGGCGCACCCGGCTGCGCGCTGTCGTGGCACCGCGTTCGGCCATCCGCGCGGTGTGGGACCTCAGCGACCGGTGGACGGCGGTCAAGGCGACCTGGTCGGTTCGACTGACGGCCCTGACACATCGGATACGGCCGGGCCGCGGGACGACCGACGCTCAGCCGGACGGCTGACATTCGGTGGACCACCGACGCTCGGCCGGGGCGCTGGCGCTCGGTGAGCGCTGACCTTTGGTGGGGCGCTGACGCTCGGCCGGGACGCGGACGCCCGGTGGGGCGATGGGGTTCGGCGGGGCGCTGGCGTTCGGTGGGACGCGGACGCCCGGTGGGACGCGGACGCCCGGTGGGACGCGGACGCCCGGTGGGGCGCTGGCGCCTGGGGGACGCTGGCGCCTGGTGGGACGCTGACACTCGGTGGACCGCTGACACTCGGCCGGGACGCGGACGCCCGGTGGACCGCTTGCGCCTGGTAGGCCGCTGACCGGACGGCCGGAGGCGGGCCGCTGGCGGCATAGCCGTGGAGGCCTAGTCGGCGAGGCCTCGCCGTGCAGGCTTCGCCGACTAGGCCTGGCAGGCCTAGTCGGAAGAGTTCGACCCCCGCTCCGGGAGGGGTTCCGCAGCGGGGACCGAGCGCTGTCCGGTCCGAGCAGGGGGCGCAGACGCCGTCCCAGCTCCGCGGTCTGCGGTCGCTCCTCCGCGGTCTCCGGCCGCTCCTCCGCACGGGACAGGACATGCGTGAGGGGGTGACCACCCGGTCCGGGTGGTCACCCCCTCACAACGTCTCTGTTCGGCCCGGCCTCAGTGGCCCTGGCCGCCACCCTGCTCGTCCCGGCGGCGCTGCCAGCGCTGCTCGATCCGGTCCATCACGGAGCGCTTCGGCCGTCCCTGACCGCGTGCCTGCGGGGTCCCGGCAGGCTGTTCGCCCGGCTTGGGGGCCTTACGCCAGCCGGTGACCGCGAGGACCGCGCATCCCAGCATGACGAGGAAGCCCACCACGCTGAGCCATACCTGCTGGGCGACCATACCGGCCATGAGGAGCGCGATACCCACGAGGAAGCCCGCGACCGCCTGGTAGACCCGGCGCCGGGTGTACGTACGCAGCCCGCTTCCCTCAAGCGCCGACGCGAATTTGGGATCTTCGGCGTACAGCGCTCGCTCCATCTGCTCGAGCATGCGCTGCTCGTGCTCCGAGAGCGGCACGGAGTCCTCCTCATCGTGCAGTCGCCGGGGCGACCCGGGGGTCCCTTCAGGATAGGCAGGGAATCGCCCCCGTGAAACCCGCCCCTCTACGCCAATTGGCCAACCGGAGCCCTTCATGGACGTCTCGGCCCGCTGGAGACTCCATTCCCCGGCGGCCGACCCGTCATGCCGGGCGGTCTCCCTCGATCATACGGCGCCCTTCGGCCGAACGGGGGGCCTGTGGCGTACTCCATGTGCAGCCGCGTACCTGATCAGCGGGGCGTCTCAGCCGGGGACGGGGCCTCGTCGGTCCCTCGGGTCTCACCGAGCACATGGAGCTGTGTCGCCACCGAGTGGAAGGCGGGCAGTTCGGCCGCCGCCTCCTCCAGCTTCAGCAGTGCCTCCAGGGCGCCGGGCTCGGTGTCCACGAGCACGCCGGGGACGAGATCGGCGAAGACCCGCACCCCGTGCACGGCGCCCACGGCGAGGCCCGCGCCCTCGACCAGTCCGGTGAGCTGGTCGGCGGTGAAGCGGTGCGGCACGGGGTCGCCCTCGCCCCATCGGCCGTCCGGGTCGGTGAGGGCCTGCCGGGCCTCCTTGAAGTGACCGGCGAGGGCGCGGGCGAGCACGGCTCCGCCGAGTCCGGCGGCGAGCAGGCTGAGGACGCCCTCGGGGCGCAGCGCGGCCACCACGTTGCGGACGCCGTCGGCGGGATCGTCGACGTACTCCAGCACGCCGTGGCACAGGACGGCGTCGTAGCCGCCGCGCCGGACCACGTCGAAGAGGCCGTGGACGTCGCCCTGGACGCCCTGCACGCGGTCGGCGACTCCGGCCTCGGCGGCGCGGCGCTCCAGCGCGAACAGCGCGTTGGGGCTGGGGTCGACGACGGTGACCCGGTGTCCGAGGCGGGCGACGGGCACCGCGAAGTTGCCGCTGCCGCCTCCGGTGTCGAGGACGTCCAGCGATGCGCGGCCCGTGGCCTTGACCCGGCGGTCGAGGGCTTCCTGGAGGACCTCCCAGACCACGGCGGTACGGAGAGAGGCGCGGGGGCGGGAGGGACCGGAGCGCGGCGACGCCGTCCGAGGGTGGCGGTGGGAGACGGGCGGGCGCATGGGGTCCGGCACGGCAGTTGACTCCTCGGCGCGGCACCGCCTCTTGCGCGGCGGAGCGAACGGGGCGCCCTCCCGGCCCGGAGGGCGGTTGTGGGAAGGCTCAGGCGCCCTCCACCTTATTGCCTCGGCCACCGCGCCCGGTCACCGCGGTGCGCACGTCGCGGGCCTCCTGGAACCGCCGGCCGCGCCCGGACGGGCGCCCGCGCGTCTCCCGGTGTTCTGCCGCGGACCCGTCGGCGGCGAGCGCTCATCCCGCGTCGGGCATCCCCGCCCCCGCGGTCGGGCCGTCCGGCTCGTCGCCCTCCTGCCGAGGCTGGGGCAGGACCGGCTGGAGGACCAGCATGCGTTCGACGAGGCGGAGGAACACCGCCACGTCGCGTATCAGGTCGTCGGCGTCGCGGCGGCTGGCCGCGCCCTGGATGCCCGCCTCGGCGCGGGCGCGGCGCCGGGCTCCGGAGGCGAACAGCGCGCACCACTCGGTCAGTTCGGGGGCGATCTCGGGGAGCACTTCCCACGCGCTCCTGATCCGGGCCCGGCGTCGCGGGGTGGTCTCCGGGCGTCCCCGCGCGGCGAGCACGGCGGCGGCGGTGCGCAGCGCGGCGAGGTGGGCCGTGGCGTACCGCTCGTTGGGGATGTCGAGGACGGTGGCCTCGTCCAGTCCGGCGTGGGCCTGGGCGAGCAGGTCGAGGGCGGCGGGCGGGGCCGTGGCCCGGCGCAGCACGGGGTGCACGTCGCTCGCGGGGCCGGTCGGTGAGGGGGCAGGGCCGGTGGCGCGTCGCCGACGTGCGGCTGCTGCGTGGGAGCTGGCCATGACGAACCTCCTGTCGTCTGTGTGACGGCACGCTCCTGTCGGGTGGTGCCGTATGTGCCCATCGTGAGCTATGCCACTGACAATCCGTTCTGACCTGGTCTTTTACGTCGATCGACAGTTCGGGTCAGTCGGCTTCGGGCTCCGGGGTGCGCGCGGGCGGGCCTTCCGGGACGCCGGTCCCGAGGCGGGACACGGCTCGCTGATCGCGGCCGAGGCCTCCGGATGCGGCCGGTCCCGCCCGCTGCTCGCGCAGACGCTGGACCGGCCGCATCCGGAGCCGACCCCGTGACCGTGCGACCGAGGCCTCCGGCGGGCCGGGTTCCTGTGACAATCAGGGGCATGGACAGCACCACCACGCCGGTCGGCCGCACCCGCCGCGAGGCCACCCGGCAGAAGCTCTACGAGGCAGCCGTCACCCTCATCGCCGAACAGGGCTTCTCCGCCACCACGGTGGACGAGATCGCCGAACGGGCGGGCGTCGCGAAGGGCACCGTCTACTACAACTTCGCCAGCAAGTCCGTCCTCTTCGAGGAGTTGCTGCGGCACGGCGTGGGGCTGCTCACCGCCTCCCTGCGGGAGGCCGCCGAGGGCACGGCACGCGCGGGCGGCGACCGGGTCGACGCGCTGGACGCGATGATCCGGGCGGGCCTGGTCTTCATCGACCGCTACCCGGCGTTCACCCAGCTCTACGTCGCCGAGCTGTGGCGCACCAACCGGGCCTGGCAGTCCACGCTGATGGTGGTGCGGCAGCAGGCGGTGGCCGTCGTCGAGGGCGTGCTGCGGGAGGGCATCGACAACGGCGAGTTCAGTGACGAGATCGACGTGCAGCTGACCGCGGCCGCACTGGTCGGCATGGTCCTGGTGGCCGCGCTGGACTGGCAGGCCTTCCAGCCGGAGCGGTCCCTGGACGACGTGCACGCGGCGCTGTCCCGGCTGCTCCAGGGACGGGTGAGCGGGCGTCGTTAGCGGCGCACGTACGCACGCGAGGACGCGTACTCCGGCACGCACCGGGAAGCGCCGGTCCGCCGCGGCCACGTCCCCCGTGTGCCGCCGCGAACCGGCGCTTCCTGGTGCTCCCCCATTTCCCCCGTCCCCCGTGCCCTCCCCCGTCCCCCGTGATCCCCCGTCCGGTCGTTCCCCCGTGATCCCCCGTGATCCCCCGTCCGGTCGTTCCCCCGGGGTGCCCCCGTGCCTCGCTTCCGCCGACCGGGCCGGCGGAAGGAGCGGTCCAGGACCGGCGCCGTTCCGCCGCCCCGTGTCGGCGGTGCGGCACCGGGCCCCTTTCCGTGGGCTCCACTCTGCCGTTCGGGCAGGTGGCCCCCCATCCGCGCGCGTACTCATCTCGGCGGCTAGGTACGCCTACTCAGACGTGGGGGCCCGCCTCCAGGGCGTCGGGCGTCCGCTGGTGACGATCGCCCCCGTGTCCGTCCTCCCTCCGGTGTTCACGAGCGGCTGGGCCGGCCGTGTCGACGCCTATGCGTGATCTGGTCATCGGCCTGGCCGAGGATCCGGGGTCGGCGGGATCGTGGCGTTCGTGATCTTCCACCCGAGGCCGAGGCGATCATCGCGGGCGTGCTGCCGCAGGCCGCCCGCCGGATGGGCGGGCGACGCGGTCACTGTCGGTGGCGGCCGATAAAGTCGCGGGCATGGCACGGATTGCGGTGATCGGCGCCGGGATGGGCGCGCTGGCGGCTGCCGCCCGGCTGGCCGTCGCGGGCCACCGGGTGACGGTGTACGAACGTACGGAGACGTACGGCGGTGCGGTACGCCGTTTCGAGCGGGACGGGTTCTGCTTCGACACGGGACCGGGTCTGCTGACTCTGCCGGCGGTCTGGCGTGATCTCTTCGTCAAGACCGGCAAGGAGCCCCTGGAGGCCTGTGTCGAGCTGGTCCAGGTCGACCCGTCGGCACGGCACGTCTTCGCCGACGGCACCGGGGCCGCCCTGCCGAACGCCTCGCGCGCGGGAGTCGTCTCCGCCCTGGACGAGGCGCTCGGTCCGGGCACCGGCGAGCGCTGGGGCGACTTCCTGGTCCGGGCCCGCGAGGCCTGGGACCGCACGCGCCGCCCGCTCCTGGAGGAGCCGCTGTGGCCGAACTGGTCCGTGCTGGCCGACCGGGAGCCCTATCCGTCGGTGCCGCACAAGCGGCTGCTGCGCACCCGCCGGGCCGGCACGCTCGCCGAGGTCGGCGCCTGGGAGCTGCGCGACCCCCGCCTCGTCGCCCTCCTGGAGAGCCACGCGCTCGCGTACGGCCTCGATCCGCGGGTCACCCCGGCGAGCGCGGCCGTGCTGCCGTACATGGAGCACGCCTTCGGCATGTGGTCCGTGCGCGGTGGCGTACGCGAGCTGGCCCGTGCGGTGTACGAGAGATGCCTGGCCCGCCGGGTCGAGTTCGTGTTCGGCGCCGAGGTCACCCGGATCGTGGAGAAGGACGGCCGGGCCGCGGGTGTGGAGCTGGCCGGGGGCACCTCCCAGGCTCACGGCTCGGGGGGAGGCGATGTGGCCGAGGCCGACTTCGTCATCGCGCCGGGGACGGGCGGCGCGGCCGGTCCGCCACCGCACGGTCCGGGCGAGGTCGCGCCGCAGCGGGGCCTGCCGAGCCGGTTGACCGTGCTGCTGGCGTTGCGCGGCGGGCGCCCGGAGGGGGCCGCACACCGGACGGTGGTGCACACCCGGGACCGCGAGGGCGAGTTGCGTGCCCTGTTCGGCCCGGCGCCCGCGTCGGTCGCGCGTCCGACGCTCACGGAGCCGACGGTCACGGTGCTGCGGCCCGATGACGCCGGTCTGGTCCCGGACCCCACCCATGAGGCGGTCACGCTGAGTTGCGTCGTCCCGGCCGGGACCGAGCCGGGGACCGACCTGGTGGAGGCGGTGCTCTCCGCCGCCGAGCGCGCCGTGCCCGGCCTGCGCGACCGCGTCCTGTGGCGCGAGGTGCGCACCCCGGCGGACATCGCGCAGGAGACCGGGGTGGAGGGCGGGTCGGTTCCCGCGCCCGCGCTGGCGGCGGCCGGGGGCCGGCTGCTGCACCCGGCCAACTCCACCGCTGTGCCGGGCCTGTTCACCGTGGGCGGCTGGTCGCACCCGGGCGGTGGGCTTCCGCACGCGGGCATGTCCGGCGCGCTGGTGTCCGGACTCGTCGTGGAGGGACCCGAATTCCGGGGCTCGCAGTGAACCCCGCCCTCCCCCGGACCGCTCGGAGCCGACGGCACGGGCCGTGAGCGTCCGTCAGAAGCGGTACTGCTCGTCGTATCCGTTCCCCTGCTGCCGGCCGTCGCCCTGGTAGGGGTACGGCTGCTCGGGCGGGAGTTCGCCGGCGAGCGGGTCGTCGGTGTTGCGCTGCTGCGGGACCCAGACGCCGCCGGCCGGGGCTCCGTCGTAGCCGCCGGTGCCGTACTGCTCCTGGCCGTAGCCCTGCTGCGCGTACTGCTGCTGGTCGTACCCGGCGTCGTAGGAGCCGCCGCCGTAGGTCTGGGTGCCGATGTAGGGGTCGGAGTAGGCCGCGTACTGCTGCTCGCCGGAGGCGTCGTAGCCGTACTGCTGCTGGCCGTAGCCGGAGTAACCGTCGTAGCCGTAGCCCTGGTCGGCGCCCTGGGCGGCGGTCGCGTACTGGTCCTGGGGCTGGGTGGCGGAGGCGTAGGCGGTGTCGCTGTAGACGCCGTAGGAGCCGGTGTCGTCGGGCAGGGGCTGCGGCTCGTAGACGGAGGTGGTCTCGGCCCGCGTGGGCTCGGGGCTGCGCGCGGCGGGCGTGAACACGTCGTCGCGGTCGTACTCCTCGTCGCCGTAGGCGTTCTTGTCCTGGCCGTACGCGACGCCGTCGCCGCCGAACGGGGTGTCCGCGTCCTGGGCGTACGCGTCGGGGCCGCCCTCGGCGGCCTCCGGGCCGGAGACCTCCAGACCGGAGACCTCCAGGCTGGGGTCCTGGCGCTCTCCCCGGCCGCGACGGCGCTTGCTGCCGTCGTCGCCGGGGCGGCTGACGGCCCAGCCCTCGGCGAAGCCCCGGCGGAACGACAGCGTGACGTACGTCTGGCCGACCGCGAAGGCGGCCGCACCCACACCGATGACGATGACGGACGGGATCAGGACACCGACGACGACACCGAGGAAGCCGCCGAAGGCGAGCAGCCGGTAGCGCAGCCGTGCCTTGTACTGGAGCAGCACCTCACCGAGCAGCCACAGCGCGACGATGCCGAACGCGATGTAGAGGACCGTCCAGCCCATGTACGCCCCTCTCCAGTGGCCGCTACGCAGTGTGTCGTAAGTCGGTGCGACCGGTCTAGGCCTGCGGTGGGTGGTGCAGACCCAGGTTCTCGTAGATTTCCAGCGTCGCCGTGGAGTTGTTGAGCGTGATGAAGTGCAGTCCGGGCACTCCCTCGGCGAGCAGCCGAGCGCAGAACTCCGTGGCGAAGTCGATGCCAATGGAGCGTACAGCGGCCGGATCGTCTTTGGCTGTGAGGATCCGCTCTTTCAGGGCCGCCGGGAAGTGGGCGTTGCTGAGCTTGGGCAGCCTCTCCAGCATCTTCACACTCGTCACCGGCAGGATCTCGGGGATCACCGGGGTCGCGCAGCCGGCCGCCGACACCCGGTCGCGCAGTCGCAGGTAGGAATCGGACTCGAAGAACATCTGCGTGATGGCGTAGTCGGCGCCGGCCCGGCACTTGTCGACGAAGCGGGCGACGTCCGTGTCCCAGTCGCTGGAGCGCGGGTGCATCTCGGGGAAGGCGGCGACACCGACGCAGAAGTCGCCCGACTCCTTGATCAACTGGACCAGTTCGGCGGCGTAGGTGAGGCCCTGCGGATGCGGCACCCACTCACCCATGGGGTCGCCGGGCGGGTCGCCGCGCACGGCGAGCATGTTGCGGATGCCGGCGTCGGCGTACTGGCCGATGATGTTGCGCAGCTCGGCGACGGAGTGGTCCACGGCGGTGAGGTGCGCGACCGGGGTCAGGGTGGTGTCGACGACGATCTGCTGCGTTTCCTTGACCGTGGTCGCCCGGGTGGTGCCGCCGGCGCCGTAGGTCACGGAGACGAAGTCGGGAGCCACCGCCTCGACCCGCCGGAGCGCGTTCCACAGGCTCCGCTCACCCTGGGAGGTCTTCGGCGCGTAGAACTCGAACGAGTACGTCGTCTTGCCGGTGGCCAGGATGTCACGCACAGTGCGGGCGCGGTCGGTCCTGGTGGATGCGGTTCCAAGGGCCATACCCGCAGGTTAGCCAGGGGACTGGCCTCCCCCCACCAGAACTCGGAAATTTGCCCGAATTGTCTCCTTGTTGTCCATCCCTTGGACGGACGCGGGACGCGCGGGGTGCCCACCGGGGAAGCACAGGGGGCCGGCCGGGAAGGACAGCGGGCCGGCCGGTAACGGGGAAAGAGACGGGGCCGCAGGGAAGGGGAAGGAGGAGGAGGGGAAGCCGGGACGGGCGAGGGGACGGGCGAACGGGTCGGCGCCCGGGCGGCCGGCTCAGATCTCGCGCAGCCGCTTGGCGAACTCCGCCGCCGCGGCACCCGGATCGTCGGCCTCCGTGATCGCCCGCACGACGACGACACGGCGGGCGCCCGCCTCCAGCACCTCGTCGAGGTTGCCGAGGTCGATGCCGCCGATCGCGAACCAGGGGCGCTCGGTGCCGAGCGCCGCGGTGTGACGGACCAGGCCGAGGCCCGGGGCCGGACGGCCGGGCTTGGTGGGCGTGGGCCAGCAGGGGCCCGTGCAGAAGTAGTCGACGCCGTCCTGGACGGCCGCCGCGTCCGCCTCCGTCCCGCTGTGCGTCGAGCGGCCGATCAGGACGCCGTCGCCGAGGACGGCGCGGGCCGCGGGGACCGGCAGGTCGCCCTGGCCGAGGTGGAGGACGTCGGAGCCGGCGGCATGGGCGACGTCCGCCCGGTCGTTCACCGCGAGCAGCCTGCCGTGGCGGGCGCAGGCGTCGGCGAACACCTCCAGGTGCTCCAGCTCCTCGGCCGCCTCGATGCCCTTGTCACGCAGCTGCACGATGTCGACGCCGCCCGCGAGAACCGCGTCCAGGAACTCCGGGAGGTCGCCCCGGTCCCTACGGGCGTCCGTGCAGAGATACAGGCGGGCGTCGGCGAGCTGGGAGCGGGCGGTGTCGGACATGCGGGATCCCCCGGGGCGGTCGGTGGCGCCTCGGGCCTCCCCCGGGGCGGCGGTGCACGGCCGCGGCGGGCCGCGTCCGTGCACCTGAGGGTCGTTCGAACCTGTGGGGCTCTGCGGAGCGATCGGATCTCCGGCTCAGACGGCGAGCGCCTGGGCGCGGCGCTTCACCTCCGTGCCGCGATTCTCACTCAGCGCCTGCGCCGGCGTCCCGGGCAGGGACGGGTCGGGAGTGAACAGCCACTCCAGCATCTCCTCGTCCGAGAAGCCGTCGTCCCGCAGCAGGGTCAGGGTCCCGGACAGGCCCTTGACCACCTTGTCCTCGTCGATGAAGGCGGCGGGGACGTGCAGCGCCCTGTTCTCACCCCGGCGTACGGCGATGAGCTGGCCGTCCTTCACCAGCTGCCGGGCACGTACCACGTCGATATCGAGCATCTCCGCGATGTCGGGCAGGGTGAGCCACGCGGGGACGAGAGCATCGATCTTTGCGTCAATCTCGGTCACCCCTCAAGACTGCCATCCCGGACCGACAGTCGGTAACCGAGCCTCCCCTCAGCGGGTGGAGCCGTCCCCGGGGCCCGCGGGGCGCACCGTCGCCGCTTTGAGCGGCGTCGCCGGGTCCACAACCAGCTCGGGGCTGAGCGGCGCGCCCGACTCGATCAGCCGGCGGCCCTGCGCCAGGTCGCGGGGGCGGCCCACCGCCAACAGGGCGACCAGGCGGTTCTCGCGCAGCCAGCAGACCGTCCAGGCCGGTTCGGCGGGGTCGCCGCGCCACAGGGTGGTGTCGGCGCCGGCGTGGTGGCCGGCGTACTGGACGAAGCGGCCGAACTGCTCCGACCAGAAGTAGGGGACCGGGTCGTAGACCGCGGGGGCCTCGCGGGTGGCCGCGCCCAGGACGTTCGCGGCGACCGTGCGCGGGCCCTGGAGGGCGTTGTCCCAGTGGTGCACGAGGAGCCGCTCGCCGTACCGCCCGGAGGGGAAGGACGCGCAGTCGCCGACCGCGTACACGTCGGGCACGGAGGTGCGCAGACCCGCGTCGGCCACGACCTCGCCGCGCGGGCCCAGTTCGATGCCCGAGCCGCTCAGCCAGGCCGTGGCGGGGCGGGCGCCGATGCCGACGACGACGGCGTCGGCGGGCAGCCGGGACCCGTCGTCGAGGAGGACCGCGCCGGGCTCGACGCGCTCCACGCGCGCGTGGGTGCGCAGTTCGGTGCCGCTGTCGGCGTACCAGGCGGTCATCGGGGCGGCGACCTCGGCGGGCAGGGCGCCGGCCAGCGGCCGGTCCGCGGCCTCGACGACGGTGACCGCGCAGCCGGCCCCGCGCGCGGCGGTGGCGAACTCGGCGCCGATCCAGCCGGCTCCGACGACCACGATGTCGTGTCGGTCGGCGAGCACCGGCCGCAGCCGTTCGGCGTCGTCCAGGGTGCGCAGCAGATGCACGCCGGGGACGCCCTCGGTGCCGGGCAGCCGGATCGGTTCGGCGCCGGTGGCGAGCACGAGGACGTCGTACGGCACGGGCCCGGACCCGGTGTCGAGTTCATGGTCGGCGGGGCGTACGCCGAGAGCCTCGGCGCCCAGCCGCAGCTCGATGCCGAGGCTCTCGAAATCGACGTCGAAGGCCGAGTGTTCGGCCGTGCCGAGCAGGACGGCCTTGGACAACGGGGGCCGGTCGTAGGGCTGGTGCGGCTCGGCGCCGATGACGACCACCGTGCCGTCGAAACCCTGTTCGCGCAGGGCGACGGCGGTCTGCACCCCGGCCATCCCCGCGCCCACGACGACCACCCGCCGCCCCGCCGGCCCGTCTTCTTCCCGCGTCGCGTTCACCCGATCACCTTAAAGGTCGCGCGGACAGGCGCGTTGGGGACGTCCGGCAGCGGCGCGGACACGGGGCCCGGCGCGTAGGGAGCGGTAGCTCTCGGTGATCACCCTGAGGGCCTGTGCCCGCCCTGTCCTCAAGGCCGATCGAAGCGCTCGTGGGCCGAACGGACTCCCCCGGTGGGCCGGCCTGGCCTCAGCGCCAGTGGAAGACCCGCAGGGGGGAGCGGCTGCCGCTGGGGCCGATCACGGCGAACCGGTCGCCCGCTCCGCGGAGCAGCCCGGAACCGGAACCGTGTCCGCGCAACCGGCGGCGGGCGACGGCACGGCCGTCGCGGGCATCGAGCACGGTGATCCCGTTGCCGAACGAGTGAAGCAGGAGAAGCATGCCGCGATGCGGAAGCAAGGTGTGGACGCCGAGCCCCGGGCGCCGCTCCCAGCGGAGCTTGCCCGTGGACAGGTCGAAGCCGCCGATCCGCTCATCGGCGTCGGGCGAGTCGTCCGGGTGGATCAGCTTGGCCACGAGCATCTCGTTCACGACGGCGGCGGGGAGGGCGACCCTTTCGTACGGAGGGGGAAGGGAGACCGACGCCGTCACGTTCCCGCTGTCGTCGAAGACGAGGACTCGTCGTTCGCCACGCCTGCCACGCTCCGTGCTCACGACGACCACCGGATCGGCGCACATGATCCACGCATCGACCTTCGGGGCCTCGCTCGGCAGCGGACTGCGCCAGAGCGTGGCGCCGTCCTCGGGGGCAGCCGACTCCACTTGCCTGTCCGTCACCGAGACGACGCGCCGGCCGCTCAACGCCGTGTGCGGAGTTGAGCGGTGGAAGTAGCCGAGGTCACGACCGTGATGGTCCCGGGACCACAGTCGGCTGCCTGTGGCGAGGTCGACGGCCGCGACTCTCGGCCGGCCCCCGTCGGTTCGCCCGTCGTCGAGATGCAGCACCAGGGCGATGCCGTCATGGGCGTCCGGGGAGACGGCCAGGAGCACGTCGCGGTCCGGCACGGGCCAGGTCCAACGGACCGTGCCGGTACCGATGTCGTACGCCCGCAGCCGGTCGAAGTCGGCACGTACGACGAGTTCGCCGATCAGCCAGCCGCCCAGCGGTTCATCCTCGGAGGTGCCGCCTCGGCTGTTGTCCTCGGCGGCTTTCCCCGCGGGCCGCAAAGCCCTCAGCCGTCGAGTGGGCCCCCAAGCGGATACCGGCACGCTGTCCTCGTCCATCCCTGCCCCCCGACGAATCCGATGCGATCAGACGTGGCTCGTGAAGATACCCGGAACCCCCGGGCAGGGCTCCGGACGGCGACGCACCGCCACGATCCCCCGCCCGTGAGCGGCCCCCGCACGGGCGTCGGCTGGGCATGTCGTCCGGGGCGCCCACCCCACAACCGGCCCCCACAGGGCGCTCCCCCGACCTCCTCCCGTCGCGCCCCGGGCGGACGTAGCGGGCGGGAACAGGGCCGGAGCAGGGCCGGAGCAGGGCCGTCGGGCGGCGGGCCACCGGCGGAGGCTCCCTTACCGAGACGGACGGCGGGAGGCTAGGGTGGCCGACGAAGAGCACTCGCGGGAGCCCGGACGCACCGGGCTGAGAGGGAGGCTGGCGGCCTCCGACCGTACGAACCTGATCCGGGTCATGCCGGCGAAGGGAGGGGCTGGACGCCCATGTCCTCACATACGTCAGGGGTCCTCGTCGTCGGGGGCGGCATCATCGGACTCGTCACCGCGTGGCGAGCCGCGCAGCGCGGGTTCGCCACCGCGGTGGTGGACCCGGAGCCGGGCCGCGGGGCCGCGCAGGTGGCGGCCGGAATGCTCGCCGCCGTCACGGAACTGCACTACGGCGAGCAGACACTGCTCGCCCTGAACCTGGAATCGGCCCGCCGCTACCCGGACTTCGTGGCCGAGCTGACCGAACTCACCGGCCACGACCTCGGCTACCGCCGGTCCGGCACCCTCGCCGTCGCGCTGGACGCCGACGACCGCGCCCATCTGCGGGAACTGCACGCTCTGCAACGGCAGTCGGGGCTCGCGTCGGAGTGGCTGTCCGGGCGGGAGTGCCGGCGGCTGGAACCCATGCTCGCGCCCGGGGTGCGGGGCGGACTGCGGGTGGACGGGGACCACCAGATCGATCCGCGGCGGCTGGCGGCGGCGCTGACGGCCGCCTGCGAACGGACCGGCGTGACCTTCCACCGGGACTGGGCCGAGCGGCTGACCGTGTCGGCCGGGCGCGCCACGGGGGTCCGCACGCGCGCGGGTACGACGCTCGCCGCCGAACAGGTGGTGCTCGCGGCGGGCAGCCTCAGCGGGCGGCTCGCGGGCGTCCCCGCGGAGGCCGTGCCGCCGGTACGGCCGGTGAAGGGGCAGGTGCTGCGGCTGACGGTGCCGCGGCCGTACGCCCCGTTCCTGACCCGGACGGTACGGGCCGTGGTGCGCGGCAGCCAGGTCTACCTGGTGCCGCGCGAGAACGGCGAACTGGTCGTCGGGGCCACGAGCGAGGAACTGGGCTGGGACACGACGGTGACGGCCGGGGGCGTGTACGAGCTGCTGCGGGACGCCCACGAACTGGTCCCCGGGATCACCGAACTCCCGCTCACCGAGACGCGCGCGGGGCTGCGTCCCGGGTCGCCGGACAACGCGCCGCTGCTCGGGCCGGCCGGGCTGGACGGACTGCTGCTGGCGACCGGGCACCATCGCAACGGCGTGCTGCTGACACCGGTCACCGGCGACGCGATGGCGCATGCGCTGGTCACCGGTGAACTCCCCGACGAGGCCCGTCCCTTCACGCCCGGACGGTTCCGCGCCGCCGCACTCTCGGAGCAGCCCGCATGAAGATCTCGGTGAACGGCGAGCGGCGCGAGGTCGCTCCCGGCACGGCCCTCGACAGCGTCGTACGGTCGCTGACGCCGGCGCCCTCCGGCGTGGCCGCCGCCCTCAACGAAACCGTCGTGCCCCGCGCGCGGTGGTCCGCCACCGCCCTCAGCGACGGAGACCGCGTGGAAGTCCTCACCGCCGTCCAGGGAGGCTGAGCCATGGCCGACGACCCCTTCCTCCTCGGCGGTACGGCGTACGCGTCCCGTCTGATCATGGGTACGGGCGGTGCGCCCAGCCTGGAGACGCTGGAGCGGGCGCTGGTGGCGTCCGGGACCGAGCTGACGACCGTCGCGATGCGGCGGGTGAACCCCTCGGTGCACGGGTCCGTGCTGTCGGTGCTCGAACGGCTCGGCATCCGGGTCCTGCCCAACACGGCGGGATGCTTCACGGCCGGGGAGGCGGTGCTGACGGCACGGCTGGCGCGGGAGGCGCTGGGGACCGATCTGGTCAAGCTGGAGGTCATCGCCGACGAGCGGACGCTGCTGCCCGATCCGATCGAACTGCTGGACGCGGCGGAGACGCTGGTCGACGACGGGTTCACGGTGCTGCCGTACACCAACGACGACCCGGTGCTGGCGCGGAAGCTGGAGGACGTCGGGTGCGCGGCGGTGATGCCGCTGGGGTCGCCGATCGGGTCGGGGCTGGGGATCCGCAACCCCCACAACTTCGAGCTGATCGTCGAGCACGCGCGTGTGCCGGTGATCCTGGACGCGGGGGCCGGTACGGCGTCGGATGTGGCGCTGGCGATGGAGCTGGGGTGTGCGGGGGTGATGCTGGCGTCGGCGGTGACGCGGGCGCAGGAGCCGGTGCTGATGGCTCGGGCGATGCGGGGGGCTGTGGAGGCGGGGAGGTGGGCGCGGCTCGCGGGCCGGATTCCCCGCCGTCGCTTCGCGGAGGCGTCGTCGCCCACGGATGGCCGCGCCGCCCTGGATCCGGAACGCCCGGCGTTCTGAGGACGGCGGCTGCCCGGCGGGCGGCGGGCGGCTGCCGGGCGGGATACGGCGCTTTCCCGACGCCCCCGCCAGGTGATCCGGTGCCGCAGTCCCGCACCGCCACCCCACCCGCGCGCCGCCCGTGACAGTCGGCCAAGAGGTGAGCCTCGCCCGCGCGGGCTCAGCGCCGCCGGCGGCCGACCGCCCGGGTCCCGCGACGGCTGGGCGAGCGCCGGCCGGGAGGGCCGCGGTGAAGGCCCGGAGGGGCGCAGGAGATGCCGGGCGGCCGGGAACACCGTCGGCGGCGCTCCGAACGGCACGGGCGTCGTCCGGTCGTCGCCCGGACGCCCGGAGAACGCGGGCTCGTCTGGTCGCCGCCCGGACGCAGCGAGGCGCGGGTAATGACCGGCCGGTCGGAGCTGCTGGGCGCGGGCGATGGCCGGTCGGTCGGAGCTGCTAGGTGGGGGCACTGACCGGGACGGTCGGAGGTGCTGGGCGCGGGCGATGGCCGGGACGGTCGGAACTGCTGGGCGCGGGCAACGACCGGTCGATCGGAGCTGCTAGGTGGGGGCACTGACCGGGACGGTCGGAGGTGCTGGGCGCGGGCGATGGCCGGGACGGTCGGAGCGGCTGGGTGGGGTTGCCGTGTCGGTCGGCGGTGTCGCTCGTCACAGGTCCGCTTCAGTCGCGCTGCGATACCGGTGTGAGCGGTGAGGGGTGTCGGTGCGGGCTCGTACACTCGCCTGCGTGGACACGACCCTTCAGGACCCTCTGGTCGGGCAGGTGCTCGACGGGCGTTATCGCGTGGACGCGCGGATCGCGGTCGGCGGGATGGCCACGGTCTACCGGGCCGTGGACACCCGCCTCGACCGAGTGCTCGCGCTCAAGGTGATGCACCCGGCCCTCGCGGCCGACGTCTCCTTCGTCGAGCGCTTCATCCGCGAGGCGAAGTCCGTGGCCCGGCTGGCCCACCCGAACGTCGTCCAGGTCTTCGACCAGGGGACCGACGGGTCGTACGTCTATCTCGCCATGGAGTACGTCGCCGGCTGCACCCTGCGTGACGTGCTGCGCGAGCGCGGCGCGCTCCAGCCCCGGGCCGCGCTGGACATCCTGGAGCCGGTCCTCGCCGCGCTGGGCGCCGCGCACCGGGCCGGTTTCGTGCACCGCGACATGAAGCCGGAGAACGTGCTGATAGGGGACGACGGCCGGGTCAAGGTCGCCGACTTCGGCCTCGTCCGCTCCGTGGACACCGTGACCAGCACCACGGGAGCCGTCCTCGGCACCGTCGCCTACCTGGCGCCCGAGCAGATGGAGCAGGGCACCACCGACGCGCGCGTGGACGTGTACGCGTGCGGGGTCGTGCTCTACGAGATGCTCACCGGCGACAAACCGCACGACGGCGACACCCCCGCCGTGGTGCTCTACAAGCACCTTCACGAGGACGTTCCGCCGCCCTCGGCCGCCGTCCCCGGCATGGCGCTCGCCCTGGACGAGCTGGTCGCCTCGGCGACCGCCCGCACCCCGGACGTCCGCCCGGCGGACGCCGTGGCCCTGCTCGCGCGGGTCCGCGAGGCGCGCGGCGCGCTCGACGAGACGCAGCTGGACGCGCTGCCGCCGCAGGCCCTTGCCGCGGACCGCGACATCGCGGAGGACCGCACCAGCGTGATCCCGCGCTCGCTCACGATCCCGCGTCTCCTGCCGGTCGACGAGGACCACGACGTCCGCGACGGCGACCCGATGAACCGGACGTCCCGGTTCGCGGCGGAGCCCCCGCTGCCGCCCCGGCGCCGCCCGGTGCGGCCCCGCCGCGGGCTCGTCGCGATCGTCGCCGCCGTCCTGCTGGTGCTCGGTGTCGGAGCGGGCGTCTGGTACATCAACTCCGGCCAGTTCACGAAGGTCCCGGCGGTTCTGACGCGCACCGAGGCGCAGGCCAGGGACCGGCTGGAGGCGGCCGGTCTGGACGTCGGCGAGGTGAAGCACGCCTACAGCGACACGGTGAAGCGGGGCACGGTCATCAGCACCGACCCGGAGCCGGGCGCGCGTATCCGCGACAACGACTCGGTGACCCTCACGATCTCCGACGGCCCGGAGACCGTGAAGGTGCCGGATGTGCAGGGCTCCCGGCTGGACAGGGCCAAGGAGCTGCTGAAGTCCGACGGGCTGGAGCCCGGACTGGTCACCGAGGCGTTCAGCGAGGACGTCGGCAAGGGCTTCGTGATCAGCAGCAGCCCGCAGGCCGGCACGGAGCGGCGGGCGGGCTCCGCGGTCTCCCTCGTCGTCAGCAAGGGCGACCCGATCGACGTCCCGGACGTCACCGGCCAGGACCTGGACGACGCGCGAGCCGAGCTGGAGGAGGCCGGCCTGGTGGTGAAGGTCTCGGCCGAGGAGGTCACCTCCGAGTTCGACAAGGGCCAGGTCGCCGCCCAGTCGCCGGGCGCGGACAAGCAGGCCGCCGACGGCGACACGGTGACGCTGACGCTGTCCAAGGGGCCGCAGATGGTCGAGGTGCCGGACGTGGTGGGCGCGAGCGTCGACGACGCCAAGGACGAACTGGAGGAGGCGGGCTTCGAGGTGGAGGAGGACCGCGGCCTGCTGGGTCTGTTCGGCGACACGGTCAAGAGCCAGTCCGTGGACGGCGGCGACACGGCCCCCAAGGGATCGACGATCAAGATCACCATCCGGTAGCGCCGACGGCACCGCCCCGTCGTCGGCGAGGGTGCCGTCCGGTGACCGGCACATCGCCGCCCGCCATCGGCGACGGCGCCTCCGGTGACCTGGCGGTCCGGGCGGCATGACACCCTGAACGGGTGAGTCCTCAGCGCCCCCTCCCCTCCCGCAACCCCGTCGGCAGCCATGTCCCCGTGGCCGGCGGTCTGCATTCCGTGGGCCTGTCCTACGCCCGTGACATCGAGGCGGAGACCGTCCAGGTGTTCGTCGCCAACCCGCGCGGCTGGGCCACCCCGGCGGGCAACCCGGCGCAGGACGCGGCGTTCCGGGAGGCCTGCGCGGCCGAGTCGATCCCGGCGTACGTACACGCGCCGTATCTGATCAACTTCGGCTCGCACACCGAGGCGACGGCGGAGAGGTCGGTGGAGTCGCTGCGGCACTCGCTGCGCCGGGGGCGCGAGATCGGCGCGCTGGGCGTGGTCGTGCACACCGGGAGCGCGACGGGCGGGCGGGAACGGTCCGTGGCGCTGAAGCAGGTGAGGGAGTACCTGCTGCCGCTGCTGGACGAGTTGACCCATGACGACGACCCGTTCCTGCTGCTGGAGTCCACGGCCGGTCAGGGCGCCTCGCTCTGCTCCCGGACCTGGGACTTCGGGCCGTACTTCGAGGCGCTGGACGCCCATCCGAGGCTCGGCGTCTGTCTGGACACCTGCCACGTCTTCGCGGCCGGGCACGACCTGACCGGCCCGACGGGCATGCACCAGACCCTCGACCTGCTGGTGGACACGGTCGGCGAGGGCCGGCTGAAGCTGATCCACGCCAATGACTCCAAGGACGTGGCGGGCGCCCACAAGGACCGGCACGAGAACATCGGCGCCGGCCACATCGGCGAGGAGCCGTTCCGCGCGCTGATGACGCACCCGGCGACCGCCGGCGTACCGCTGATCATCGAGACGCCCGGCGGGAAGGAGGGGAACGTGGCGGACATGCAGCGGTTGAGGAAACTCCGGGACGGCTGATCCGCCCGGTCGGGGTTCCCCGATCGGGCCGAGCGGCCCCGCGGGGCATCCGCTTCCCGTCCGGGACAGCAACCGGTCCGCAACCGGTCCGGCCTCGGGGGCGTCGATGCGGCACGACGCGCACGGCACACAGGCTCACCGGCTCTCGCCGAGAGCACCGGGATCACAGCTCGGGGCCGTCCCCGGGTTCCTCCTGGTACGAGTAGCGCTGTTCCTGCCAGGGGTCGCCGATGTTGTGGTAGCCGCGCTCCTCCCAGAAGCCGCGGCGGTCGGCGGTCATGTACTCCACGCCGCGGACCCACTTGGGGCCCTTCCAGGCGTAGAGGTGCGGCACGACCAGGCGCACCGGGAAGCCGTGCTCGGCGGTGAGCAGTTCGCCGTCCTTGTGGGTGGCGAAGAGGGTGTGCTCGGCGGCGAAGTCCGACAGCCGCAGGTTGGAGCTGAAGCCGTACTCCGCCCACACCATCACATGGGTGACATCGGCCGCGGGCGGCACGGCCTCCAGGATGGTCCGGGCCGGGACACCGCCCCACTCGGCGCCGAGCATGCTGAATTTCGTCACGCAGTGCAGATCGGCCAGTACGGTGGTGTACGGAAGGGCCGTGAAGTCCTCGTGGTTCCAGCACCGCTTGTCACCGTCGGCGGTGGCCCCGAAGACCCTGAACTCCCAGCGTTCGGGCCGGAACTTGGGCACCGGGCCGTAGTGTGTGACGGGCCAGCCCCGCTGAAGTCGCTGTCCCGGGGGAAGCTCGGACGCTGCCGCTTCTCCTGATTCCCGCTCCACCGGATGACCCATGTCTCCATCCTGACAGACCCCGGCCGGTGCGAATGACCAGCCATGTCCAGAATCGGGCAAGTGCCACTAAGCATGGACTAACTTACTAAGTACGCACTTACTGGACGATCTTCGGCGCCGGTGAAATCATGCGGCGGCACTCTCCCGTTCCCCCGTGTGGAAGGAGCCTCTGCGATGCAGGGCGACCCCGAGGTCCTCGAGTTCCTCAACGAGCAGCTGACCGGTGAGCTGACCGCGATCAACCAGTACTTCCTGCACGCGAAGATGCAGGAGAACTTCGGCTGGACGAAGCTCGCGAAGTACACGCGGCACGAGTCGTTCGACGAGATGAAGCACGCGGAGGTCCTGACCGACCGCATCCTGTTCCTCGACGGCCTGCCGAACTACCAGCGGCTGTTCCATGTGCGCGTGGGCCAGACGGTCAAGGAGATGTTCGAGGCCGACCGGCAGGTCGAGGTGGAGGCGATCGACCGCCTCAAGCGCGGGATCAAGGTGATGCGCGAGAAGGGCGACGTCACGTCGGCGAACATCTTCGAGTCGATCCTCGCGGACGAGGAACACCACATCGACTACCTCGACACCCAGCTGGACCTGGTGGAGAAGCTCGGCGAGGCGTTGTACCTCGCGCAGCTGATCGAGCAGCCGGAGAGCTGAGCCGGTCCGGCGGAACGGGATCGCGTCGGTGCAGGCGGCCTGAGCCGGTCCGGCCGAACGGGGTTCCGCCGGTTCAGGCGGTCCGAGCCGGCCCGGCGGCACGGCCTTCCGCGGGTTCAGGCGGCTTCGTCGAGTGCGGTGAGGACCGGCCGGGCCTGGTCGGCCACGTCACGGCGCGGGAAGGCGCCACGGCCGAGGATCGCCTGGATACGACGGACGCACGAGCCGCAGTCGGTGCCGGCCTTGCAGGCGGAGGCGATCTGGCGGGGCGTGCAGGCACCGTCGTCCGCATGCTGCTGGACCTGCGCTTCTGTCACCCCGAAGCAGCTGCAGACGTACACGCGGATTCACCTCCCGCCGAGATCGATAAGGCTAACCTAACCTTACCCGGCGCCCGGAGGCCACAAAAGTGCGGTGGGGCGCGGATCGTATGTGATCCGCGCCCCACGTCCGGTCCGGTAACGGGCGAACCCGCCACCGGCCCACTACGTCACCGGCCCGTCTACTGGTCCCGGTACATCTCGGCGACGAGGAACGCCAGGTCCAGCGACTGGCTGCGGTTCAGCCGGGGGTCGCAGGCGGTCTCGTAGCGCTGGTGGAGGTCGTCGACGAAGATCTCGTCGCCGCCGCCCACGCACTCGGTGACGTCGTCCCCGGTCAGCTCGACGTGAATGCCGCCCGGGTGGGTGCCCAGACCCTTGTGGACCTCGAAGAAGCCCTTGACCTCGTCGAGCACGTCGTCGAAGCGGCGGGTCTTGTGGCCGGAGGCCGCCTCGTAGGTGTTGCCGTGCATCGGGTCGGTGATCCAGGCGACGGTCGCGCCGGACGCGGTGACCTTCTCCACCAGCTCGGGCAGCTTGTCGCGGACCTTGTCGGCGCCCATGCGGACGATGAAGGTCAGCCGGCCCGGCTCACGGTCCGGGTCGAGACGCTCGACGTACTCCAGCGCCTCCTCGGCCGTCGTCGTCGGGCCGAGCTTGATCCCGACCGGGTTGCGGATCTTCGAGGCGAACTCGATGTGCGCGTGGTCCAGCTGGCGGGTGCGCTCGCCGATCCACACCATGTGCGCCGAGACGTCGTACAGGCGACCCGTGCGGGAGTCGACCCGGGTCAGCGCCGACTCGTAGTCCAGCAGCAGCGCCTCGTGGGAGGAGTAGAACTCGACCGTCTTGAACTCCTCCGGGTCCGTCCCGCAGGCGTGCATGAAGTTGAGCGCCTGGTCGATCTCGCGGGCCAGCTGCTCGTAGCGCTGCCCGGACGGGGACGACCTCACGAAGTCCTGGTTCCAGGCGTGGACCTGGCGCAGGTCGGCGTAGCCGCCGGTGGTGAAGGCACGCACGAGGTTCAGCGTGGAGGCGGACGCGTGGTACATCCGCTTCAGGCGCTCGGGGTCCGGGATGCGGGCCGCCTCGTTGAAGTCGAAGCCGTTGACCGAGTCGCCGCGGTAGGTCGGCAGCGTCACGCCGTCGCGGGTCTCGGTGTTCTTGGAGCGCGGCTTGGAGTACTGGCCCGCGATCCGGCCCACCTTCACGACCGGCACCGAGGCCGCGTACGTGAGGACCGCGCCCATCTGGAGGAGGGTCTTGAGCTTGTTGCGGATCTGGTCGGCCGACACCGCGTCGAAGGCCTCGGCGCAGTCGCCGCCCTGGAGCAGGAACGCCTCTCCC
The DNA here is from genome assembly GCF_042870975.1 of Streptomyces sp. NPDC006259. Taxonomy (NCBI): domain Bacteria; kingdom Bacillati; phylum Actinomycetota; class Actinomycetes; order Kitasatosporales; family Streptomycetaceae; genus Streptomyces; species Streptomyces sp. NPDC006259. The sequence continues at coordinate 388,887 of NZ_JBIAHY010000001.1, forward strand.
TTGGCGACGGCCGCCAACCGGGCGCGCAGCTGGTCGCACTCGCCCGCGAAGACGAGCGGCGGATACGACTCAAGGTCCGCGATCACTGCGCGCAGAGCCTCGGTGTCGGGGTACTCGGGCTGCTGCGCCGCGGGCAGGTCTCGCCAGGTGTTGCCAGCGCTCGCGCTGGTCTTCGCGTTCACGGTCACGCATCCAACATTACGGGGTCATGTCGAGTGATTTTCGTGCGGCTCGACAGGTGAGACGCCGGGGCGCTCGGCTGCGCGTGGGGTAGGGTGCGTCGCATGTTCGCGCTTTCGACCCAGAACTGGTGGTGGACCGCTCATCCGGCGGCCCACTGACTGCGCGTACGCAACACTTCGCGAAGGCCGCCCGAGGGGGCGGCCTTCGGCGTTTCCGGGCCCGGCCGTCCCTCTCGACTCTCCCTGCCGAGAAGGACACGGTTCCCATGCATCTGCTCGACCTGCTGGCCGATTCCCGCCCGTTCGCCCTGCTGCGCCGCCGCACGCCGGGCCGCGCCACCGAGGACGGCGCCACCGTCGAGCTGCTCCTCGGCCCGGTCGCCGTGCGCAAGCGGCTCATCGACCTGCCCGACGAGGGTCTCGCGCTGGTGCCCTTCCGTCAGATCAGGGAGCGCGGCTTCGACGTCCGTGACGACGGCACGCCGCTGTCGGTGCTGATCCCCGAGGAGCGGTACGAGATCCCGCTCGCCGAGGCGCTGGAGCAGCTCCCCGCGCACGAGGTGCGGGTCGAGGGCGGCGGCTTCGACGTCGGCGACGAGGCGTACGCGGAGATCGTCGGGCGGGTGCTGCGGGACGAGATCGGGCGGGGCGAGGGCGCGAACTTCGTCATCCGGCGGACGTACGAGGGCACGCTCCCGGGGTTCGGCAGGGCCGACGCCCTCGCGCTGTTCCGGCGGCTGCTGGAGGGTGAGCGGGGCGCGTACTGGACGTTCGTCGTGCACACCGGGGACCGCACGCTGGTGGGCGCCAGTCCCGAGGTGCACGTGCGGATGTCGGGCGGCACGGTCGTGATGAACCCGATCAGCGGGACGTACCGCTACCCCGCCGAGGGGCCGACGTCCGAGCGCCTGCTGGACTTCCTCGCCGACGGCAAGGAGATCGAGGAGCTGTCGATGGTCGTCGACGAGGAACTGAAGATGATGTGCACCGTCGGTGACATGGGCGGCGTGGTGGTCGGGCCGCGGCTGAAGGAGATGGCGCATCTCGCGCACACCGAGTACGAGTTGCGCGGGAAGTCCTCGATGGACGTGCGGGACGTGTTGAAGGAGACGATGTTCGCGGCGACCGTCACGGGTTCGCCGGTGCAGAACGCCTGCCGGGTCATCGAGCGCCACGAGGTCGGCGGACGCGGCTACTACGGGGCCGCGCTGGCGCTGATCGGGCGGGACTCCGGCGGGGCCCAGACCCTGGACTCCCCCATCCTCATCCGCACCGCCGACATCGACGCGGCCGGCCGGCTGCGGGTGCCGGTCGGGGCGACACTGGTGCGCGGTTCGGACCCCGCGGGCGAGGTCGCGGAGACGCACGCGAAGGCGGCGGGCGTGCTGACCGCCCTGGGCGTACGGCCGGGAAGGCCGCGGAGCCCGCGGGCGCGGGCCCGGCTGGCCGACGATCCCCGGGTGCGGGCGGCGCTGGACGGACGCCGGGCGTCGCTGGCGCCGTTCTGGCTGCGGATGCAGGAGCGGTCCCGGGAGCTGACCGGGCACGCCCTGGTGGTGGACGGCGAGGACACCTTCACGGCCATGCTCGCGCACGTCCTGCGCTCGTCCGGGCTGGAGGTCACCGTCCGGCGCTACGACGAGCCGGGGTTGCGGGCGGCGGCGCTCGCGCACGAGGGCCCGGTCGTGCTGGGCCCGGGGCCGGGCGACCCGTCGGACCTGTCCGACCCCAAGATGCGGTTCCTGCGGGAGCTGACCGCGCGGGTCCTGCGGGACCACCGGCACGGGGTGCTGGGCGTGTGCCTCGGGCACGAGCTGATCGCGGCGGAGCTGGGGCTGGACATCGTACGGAAGGAGGTGCCGTACCAGGGGGCGCAGACGCGGGTGGAGCTGTTCGGGCGGGAGGAGACCGTCGGGTTCTACAACAGCTTCGTGGCGCGGTGCGACGACGACGCCCGGCGGGAACTGACCGCGCGCGGGGTGGAGGTGAGCCGGGCGGCGAACGGGGAGGTGCACGCGCTGCGCGGACCCGGGTTCGCCGGTGTGCAGTTCCATCCGGAGTCGGTGCTCACGCTGGACGGGGCGGCGATCGTGCGGGAGCTGATGGGTCAGCTGCGGGGCACCGGCACGTTCTCCGAGCGACGGCCCGCGCGGTAGTCCAGGACGTTGCCCACCGTGGCCCGGACGGTTCGGCCGGCGGCCTCCTCGGTGCGGGACGCCTGGTGCGAGGTGTCCCGGCCGTCGGGGAAGGCGACCAGGCGGGCCAGGGTGTCGTACGAGACGGCGGCCAGGGACTCGTCGAGGAGGAACGGGCCCGCCTCGCGCCTCGTGGACGTCCGGTCCGACGCCCGTGAAGCGGCCCTCGCGCAGTGCGGCGACGAGGGCCGCGGGGTCGACGGGGCCCCGCCGGGCGACGGTGTCACTCGTCGTCGAGGCCGCGCTCTATCGCGTACCTGACCAGCTCCACCCGGTTGTGCAGCTGGAGCTTGCCGAGGGTGTTCTGCACGTGGTTCTGGACCGTGCGGTGCGAGATCACGAGGCGTTCGGCGATCTGCTTGTAGCTCAGCCCCTTGGCGACCAGGCGCAGCACCTCGGTCTCGCGGTCGGTGAGCCGGGGCGCGTCCGGTTCGTCGGGGCCGGAGCCCGGGCCGGGGTCGGACGCCAGCCGCCGGTACTCGCCCAGCACCAGCCCGGCCAGGCCAGGCGTGAACACCGGGTCGCCGACGGCGGTACGGCGCACCGCGTCCAGCAGTTCCTCCGTGGACGCCGACTTCAGCAGATAGCCGGTCGCCCCCGACTTCACCGCTTCCAGCACGTCGGCGTGCTCGCCGCTCGCGGAGAGCACCAGGACGCGCAGCGCCGGATCGGCGGCGACGACCTCCTTGCAGACCTGGACGCCCGGCTTGGCCGGCAGGTTGAGGTCCAGGACGAGGACGTCGGGCGAGGTGGCCCGGGCGCGGCGGACGGCCTGCTCGCCGTCGCCCGCGGTGGCGACCACGGTGAAGCCGGACTCGGCGAGGTCACGGGCGACGGCCTCGCGCCACATGGGGTGGTCGTCGACCACCATCACCTTGATCGGGCCCTGTTCGCTGCTCATCGCGTACCTGCCTTCCCCCGCTCGACCTGCTGTTTCGGTACCGTCAGTTCGACCTCGGTGCCCTGCCCCGGCGTCGACACCAGCTCGGCCCCGCCGCCCAGGTCACGCAGCCGGCCCCGGATCGACTGGGCGACCCCGAGCCGCCCCTCGCCCGCCGCCTGCGCCAGCCGGCCCTCCGCGATCCCCGGCCCGTCGTCCCGTACGGTCACGATCACCGCGTCGGGCTCGTCCTCCACCAGGATCCACGCCCGCGCCCGCTCCCCGGCGTGCTCGCGCACGTTGTCCAGCGCGGCGCCGACGGCCGCGGCCAGTTCCCGCGCGGCGGCCGGCGCCAGCAGCACCGGGGCGCCGGGCTCGGCGAGACTGACCCGGGCGGCGGCGAAGGGGGCGAGCAGCGCGCGCAGATCGACCGGGCCGTCCGTCTCGTCGTCGCCTTCGTCCACCGCGACGACCAACGCTCCCGCGGCGGCGTCCCGCGACACCCTGGAGACCGGGACGAGGCCGGCGGAGACGAGGGTGCGCAGGGCGACCTCCTGCTCGCCGGCCATCCGGCCCAGCTCGGCCGCCTCACCGCCGATGACCGCGCCGCGTCGCTGCACCATCGCGAGCACCTGGAGCACGCTGTCGTGGATGTCGCGGGCGAGCCGCTCCCGCTCGCGGGTCGCGGCCTCGATCTCCAGCGCGCGGGCCAGGGTGCGCTCGGAGGCGCGGGCGACCTCGACGACGTAGCCGATGGCGATGGAGGCGACCCAGACCAGGATGACGTTGTGGACGGTGTCGCGGGTCGGGTGTCCGCGCTCGATCAGGTTGGCGACGGCGACCGGCGTGGAGGCGAACGCGGCCCAGCGCCAGCCGCCCTTGATGGCGAACGCCAGGACCGAGCCCGCCGTCCATATCGACGGCAGGGTGGGACCGCTCTCCAGGATGTGCCGGTCGTTGACGACGAGCGGGGTCAGCACGATGCCGGTGAGCGCGACGAGGAGGTCGGCGGTGAGGAAGCGCTTGGTGCACGCCGTCGCGTTCTGCACGAGGGGCAGGGTGGCGAGTGTCCAGCCGCACAGGACGGCGAAGTAGGCGACGGCGATGCCCGGCCTGTCGTAGTCGTCGTAGGCGGCGGCGAACAGGCCGACCGCGTACAGCATGGTCAGCACCCGGTAGGCGGTGAGCGCACGCCACAGCGGCAGCTCGACCGACATCCTCATGACTCTCTCGCGCTTCGGCACTTCCCCCACCCCCCGTGAGCCCGACCGTCGTCTAGGGCTCGGTCCTCTCGGACTTCTCCTTCTTCGCCTGGTCCTTCTCGGCCTGTGCGAGGGCCGCCTTCGCGGCCTTCTCCGCTTCCCTGTCGGCCTTCGCCGCCTCCGCGATCCGCCGCTTGGCGGCCGTCGCGTAGATGTCGACGTACTCCTGGCCGGAGAGCTTCATGATCTCGTACATGACCTCGTCGGTCACCGCGCGGAGCACGAAACGGTCGTGTTCCATGCCCTGGTAGCGGCTGAAGTCCAGTGGCCTGCCGATGCGGATGCCGGGCCGCATGATCTTCGGCATCACCTGGCCGGGCGGCTGGATCTTCTCCGTGTCGATCATCGCGACCGGGATGACCGGGGCGCCGGTGGCGAGCGCCACGCGCGCCAGGCCGCCCGGTTTGCCGCGGTAGAGCCGGCCGTCCGGCGAGCGGGTGCCCTCCGGGTAGATCCCGAACAGCTCGCCGCGCTCCAGCACGTCCATGCCGCTCCTGATCGCCGCCTCACCCGCGCCGCGGGCGCCGGAACGATCCACCGGGAGCTGGCCGACACCTTTGAAGAAGGCCGCCGTCAGCCGGCCCTTCACACCGGGCGTGGTGAAGTACTCGGCCTTCGCGATGAACGTGACCTTGCGGTCGAGCACCGCGGGAAGGAAGAACGAGTCCGAGAAGGAGAGGTGGTTGCTCGCCAGGATCGCGGGGCCCTCGGCGGGCACGTTCTCCAGGCCCTCCACCCAGGGCCTGAAGATCATCTTCAGCGGCCCCCCGACGGAAACCTTCATCGCGCCGTACAACAACCGAGTGCCTCCCGTAAGTGTCGCTCAGACCTTAACCCGGAGTGGTGGCCAAAGGCTCCGACGACCCTGGTCGGTGTCAGTGCGGTCGCGTACGGTGAACACCACGTCCGTCCCCTCGAGAACGACGAAGACAGGAGACCGAAGGTGCCGGTCCTCCCTGGAGCCGAGCCGTACCGCCACGACGGCGGGGAGGTCGGGATCCTCCTCTGTCACGGCTTCACCGGCTCCCCGCAGTCGCTGCGCCCCTGGGCGCGGTATCTGGCCGGGCACGGCCTGACCGTCTCGCTGCCCCTGCTGCCGGGCCACGGCACGCGCTGGGAGGACATGGCGCTCACCGGCTGGCCCGACTGGTACGCGGAGGTGGACCGCGAGTTGCGCGTGCTGCGCGAGCGGTGCGCGCGGGTGTTCGTGGCCGGGCTCTCGATGGGCGGCGCCCTGGCCCTGCGGCTCGCCGCGCGGCACGGCGACGCGGTCGAGGGTGTCGTGGTCGTCAATCCGGCGAACAAGGTGCACGGCCTGTCCGCGCGCACGCTCCCGGTGGTCCGTCATCTCGTGCGCACGACGAGGGGGATCGTCAGCGACATCGCCGAGGAGGGGGCCCTGGAAACCGGGTACGACCGGGTGCCGCTGCACGCGGCGCACTCCCTGCGGGCCTTCCTGCGACGGGTCGACGGAGAACTGCCGCAGGTCACCCAGCCGCTGCTGCTTCTGCGCAGTGTGCGGGACCATGTGGTGCCGGCCGCCGACGCGGCCCGGATCCTGAGCCGGGTGTCGTCGACGGACGTGACCGAGGTCCTGCTGGAACAGAGCTACCACGTCGCGACGTTGGACCACGACGCGGACCGGATCTTCGCGGAGACTCTCGCGTTCATCGGCCGGCTCGCACCCAGTGTCGGCAAGGAAGGGACGACCGCAGGTGGCTGAGCACGACTCCGACCGCGAGGACCGCGAAGACCGCGAGGACCGCGAGGACGGCCGCGACCACGAGCCGGAGCAGAGCGTGCCCTTCGACGAGGACGCCGCGTGGGCGGCGATCGTCGCGGGGTACGGCGACGAGCCGGTGGACCCGCCGGGCGCCAAGCCGTTCAAGTCGGTCGAGGACCTGGCGCTCCTGGAAGTGGAGACCAACGACGAGAACCCGGCGTCCGGCACACCGGCGGGCGTCGGCGTCCCGGACGAGCCCGGTGAGGAGAAGAAGCCGGCCAAGCCGCTGGGCAGTTCGGTCTCCTTCGCCCCCGGTGTCGGGCCGCGCGACCACGCGCCGGCCGAGCCCGCCGAGACGGACCTCGACGCGGAGGACGAGGGCCACTTCGTGCCGCCCGAGCCGCCACCGCTGCCCGACGCCGACACCACGGCCAAGTTCGCCTGGCTCGGGGTGACCGGCGGCCCGATCCTGCTCCTGCTGGCGATCCTGCTCGGCTGGGACATGACGTGGTGGCTGACGACCATCTGCGTCGGTGGCTTCCTCGGCGGGTTCGCCACCCTGGTGATGCGCATGGACCCGGACGACGAGGACGACGACGATCCAGGGCGCGGCGCGGTGGTCTGAGCGCCGCCCGGCGCGGTGGTCTGAGCGCCGCCCGGCGCCGTGCGCCCGCGGCACGAGGGCCGCTTCTTCCCTCGCGCCGCCCGGCGCCGCGCCACGAGGGCCGCGTCACCTTTCGCGCCGTCCCGCCTCGGAGGGCCTCACCATCCGGGGCGCCGCCCCGGACTTCGTCCGGCGGTCGGGGGCTCAGACCGCGGGCACCCGCAGGGCCGCCAGGACGGGCAGGTGGTCCGTGGCGGTCCTCAGGTCCATGTCCGTGACGCCGGGGAGGCCGAGCGGCACCCCGCACCCCAGGACCTCGACGCCCTTCGTCGCGAGGATGGCGTCGATGCGGCGGTCCGGGGCGGCGGGCGGGAAGGTGTTGTCGCCGCCCCACGGCGTCGTCGTACGGCAGTCCTGGAGTGTGGCGGTCAGGCGGGTGAAGGTCCGTCCGCCGGGGCGCTCGTTGAGGTCGCCGCCCGCGATCGCGTGCTCCACGCCCAGCCCGGCGAGCCGGTCGAGGAGCGCCCCGGCCTGTTCGTACCGCTCGGCCCCGTCCAGGCTGAGATGGCAGCTGAGGACGCCGAGGCGGGCGCCCCCGAACCGGACGACCGCGGTGGCGAAGCCCCGTCGGTGGTGTCCGGGGACGAGGGGCAGGAGTACGTCCTCGGTACGCTCGACGGTCGCCCGCAGCGAGCAGAGGACGGCAGGGCCCGCGGCCGTACCGCCGCCGGTGAGCACGACCTGCCCGGAGGCGGCCGCGAGCCGGGCGAGCTTCTTGCGCCAGCGGAAGAAGCGGGGGGCCTCCTGGACCAGGACCAGGTCGGGTGCGCAGGCGGTGATCACCCGGGCCAGGGCGGCGGTGTCGTCCCGCATCGAGCGGACGTTGTAGCTGAGGACGCGGATCACGGCGGAGCCGTCGGGTTCCGTACGGGGCTCGGGGAGCGGCGGGAGCGTCACCATGCCGTCACGATACGTGCTGATCGCCCGGAGGGCCGCCGACTTCGCGCCCGCGGTCACGACGGCGAGGCGCCCACTCGAGGTCGCCGTCCACCTCCACGCACCCGTCGGCGCCCGCCGGTGGGGCGTCGAACGGGGCGGCGGTCTCGGCCGGGAACGCCCCGACGCCGTGGACGTCCGCGGGACACCACCACGGTCGCCGGCGACGACGCGCGCGGCGCACGCCACCTGCTCCACTGCTCCACGGCGCGCTCTCCGACCGCGGCGACGCACGCGTCACGGGTGCCACACGCACGGTTCCCCGCGCCCCCGGAGGGGTGCGGGGAACGTCCCTGCGTCGGCGAAGGCGACCGTCACATGATCGGGTCGGGCTCGCGGGCCAGGTCGGCCGCGCCCACCAGCCCCGCCTTGTTGCCCAGCCGGGCGGCGATCACGTCCGCCACCGGGCGCCAGTTGCCGCCGACCAGCCACCGCTTGTACGACCTGCGGATCGGGTCGAGGACCAGCTCGCCCTCGTCGGAGAGGCCGCCGCCGACGATGAAGGCGGACGGGTCGAAGAGGGAGGCGAGGTCGGCGAGGCCGGCACCGGCCCAGCGGGCCAGCTCGCGGTAGGAGTCGACGGCGACCGGGTCGCCCTGGCGGGCGGCCATGGAGATGTGCTTGCCCTCGATGCCGTCGGGGCTGCCGTCGCCGAGGCCGAGCAGGATCTCGGCGTTCTCCGGGGTGGCGTTGGCACGCTGCTTGGCGTACCGCACGAGGGCGCGGCCGGAGGCGTACTGCTCCCAGCAGCCCTGCGAGCCGCAGCCGCACAGCAGCCCGTCCGGGACCATGCGGATGTGGCCGAACTCGGCGGCCACGCCGAAGTGCCCGCGGCGCAGCTTGTTGCCGATGATGATGCCGCCGCCGAGGCCGGTGCCCAGGGTGATGCAGATGACGTTGCGATGGCCCTTGCCGGCGCCGAACCTGTACTCGCCCCAGGCCGCGGCGTTGGCGTCGTTCTCCACGACGACCGGCAGGCCGACGCGGGCTTCGACCTTCTCCTTGAGCGGCTCGTTGCGCCAGTCGATGTTGGGCGCGAAGTAGACCGTCGAGCGCTGGCGGTTGACGTATCCGGCGGCGCCGATGCCCACGCCGACGATCTCGTGGCCGGCGCGTGCCCCCTCCACCGCGGAGGCGATGGCGTCCACGATGCCCTCGGGCGTGCCCGGGGTCGGCACCTTGTGGGTCGAGAGGATGTTGCCTTCCTCGTCGACCACGCCGGCCGCGATCTTCGTGCCGCCGATGTCGACGCCGATGGTGAGTCCCATGAATCCCTCAGTTTCGGTCGAGCCCCGCTACGGCCAACCGTACCCGAGGGGGCGGCGCCGCCACCGCGCGAGCGCTGACCGGGGTGCGGGAGGGACCCCTCAGTCGAGGTCGATGCGCTGGCCGGGGCCGGTGCCCCCGTCGTCGTCGCGGGGGTCCGCCGGGGGATCCTCGCGCGGATCGGCGGTGCGGGCCGTCCAGCGCCGCTCCTGCTGCTGGACGGCGGAGCGGTAGGCGGCGAGCAGTTCGCCGCCCGCGGCGGCCAGGTGGTCGAAGACGTCGGGGTTGCGCTCGATGACCGGCTCCACGGCGGCCTTGGCCTGCTGGACGACCTGGCGCACCACCTGCTGGGCGGCGGGTCCGGCGACCGCGCCGAGCAGGGGGGACTGGAGGCCGGCGAGCTTGTCGGCGACGGTGTCGACGAGCCTGCGCAGTTCCTCGGCGGCCGATCCCGGCGGGGCGCCGTGCTCCGTGCGGCGGCGGGCCTTCTCCTCCGCCAGGTCCTCGGCGCAGGCGGTGGCCCAGGCGTCGGCGTCGGTGGCGGGAGGCGCCTCGTCGCCGGTGCGGTGCTCACCGGTGTCCGACGGGGGAATCTCTTCGCTCATGACGGGCTCCTGACTACGGTTCGTCCCTACGACGTTACCCGAACGGCGGAACGTCCTTCATGGCGTGCGCGGCCACAGCGCGGGATCCGGCGCGAACCGCACGCGCAGCTCGCCGTCGCGCAGGGCGGCACCCTCCACGGTGCAGCGGCGCAGGACGGAGGGCAGCGGGACGATCCGGCGGAACGGCCCGGCGGTGACGACGAGTTCGTCGCCGCGGCGGACCAGGTCCAGCTCGTCGCGTATGGCGCCGGGCAGCGGGAGGTGCCACACCAGGACGCCGTCCGCGCCGGTCCGGTCCTCGACGGGCCACTCGACCGGGGATGCCGCCGGGTTGACGCCCGGTACGGCGAGCGCGCCGAGGTCGTCGGCGCCACGGGGGTCGCGGCCCAGGTGGGCGACGGTCCGCGCGTCGGTCCACTCCGCCAGGGTCTTCTGCTGCTGGGCGTGGAGCCCGGCGAGCCGGTCGCCGCCGGGCCCCTCGGGCAGCACCCGGTTGGCGAGGAGCGCCTCGACGGGCAGGCCGCGCAGGGCCAGACCGAGGCGGGCGTCACGGACGGCGTCGGCGCCGGCCGGTCCCGGCTCGGCCACCAGTCGTACGGTGGTCCGGCGGTCGGCGAGGACGGCCTCGACGGCGGCCAGTTCCACGTCCCAGCGGGCGGTCGTCTCGTACAGCCACTCCGCGGGCATGGGGACGCCGGCCAGGCGGCCGAGGAGAGGGCGCAGGGCTCGGGCGGCCTGCCGCTCCGGGGGGAGCAGCCGGCGCAGGTAGCGCCGCAGTTCCTCCGGGAGGGCGAGCAGGGCGAGGGCCTGCGGGGCGGGCGGCAGGTCGACGACGAGGAGGTCGTGGCTCTCGGCGAGGGCGGCGTCGCGCAGGGCGCGGAGCAGGGTCAGTTCCTCCGCGCCGGGCAGCGGGGTGACCTCCTCCGGGTCGAGGCGGGCGGCGCCGAGCAGGTCCAGGACGGTGGAGGCGCGGTCCTGGAAGGCGGTGAGGTCGTCCCGGAAACCGGCGGTGGCGTCGGGGCGCCAGGCGGTGAGGTCGGGGCCCGCCTGCACCGGCACCGCCCCCGTGGCCGCGCCGAGGGCGGTGCCCAGGGTGTCGGTGCGGTCGGCGCTGAGCACGAGGGTCTTCACGCCCTCGCGGGCCGCCGCCAGTGCGGTGGCCGCGGCGACGGTCGTACGGCCACTACCGCCGGGGCCGGTGATCAGGAGGGTGCGCATGAGGGTGAACCGTAACGGAAGTCGGTGTTGAGCCCCGGCGGCCGACGGTCGGACGGCTCCCGGCCCGTTGCGACCGTCCGGCCCGATGCAACCGTCCGGCCCGATGCGGCGGTCGGCGGCGAGGGCGTCGGGCCCGGTGCGGCGGTCGGCGGCGAGGCCCGTCCGGGCCGGAGCGGGGCCCGGGGGCGGCAGCCCTCGGGCGAGGCGCGCACCGACGCCGGGTGACCGGCTACCGGCCCGACTCGACCCGCTTCTTCAGGCCCGCCAGCGCCCGGTCGATGATGACCTTCTCCGCCTTGCGCTTGATCATGCCCAGCATGGGGATCTTGACGTCGACCGTCAGCTGGTAGGTGACCTCGGTCGCGCCCGCCCCGGCGGGCTTCAGCAGGTACGAACCGTCCAGCGAGCGCAGCATCTGGGACTTGACCAGCGTCCAGGACACCTCGTTCTCACCCGTCCAGGTGTACGCCAGGGTCTGGTCGTCCTTGATCGCACCCGCGTCCATGACCAGTCGCACCTGCTCGGCCCGCCCCGCGGCGTCGGTCGCCAGGACCTCCGCCTCCTTGACCTCGCCGGTCCAGTCCGGGTAGCGGGCGAAGTCGGCGATGACCGCCATGACGTCGGCCGGTGCCGCCTCGATCGTGATGCTCGAGCTGGTGTATTCCGCCATCGCGGTGGCTCCTCCAGATGCGGGCCGGTAGGGAGGGATCCCCCGTGCGCGAGCGTGCGCACGTGTGTGCAGCGTGAAGGCTACCGCGCGCCCGACCAGCCGCCTTCACCCCATAGGGGCCCGCGCCCCGCGCCGTGCCGGACGCCGGCGCTCACCACTGGAGCGCCCACGGCCTGCCGGTGCCGGCGAAGTGCCCGACGTTGACGCATTCGGTCGCCCCGATGCGCATCCGCCGGGCCAGCGGCTGGTGGACGTGGCCGAAGAGGGAGTAGCGGGGCCGGGTGCGGCGGATGGCGTCCAGCAGCGCCCGGCTGCCGCGTTCGAAGCGGCGGGCGACGGTGTCGTAGACGAGTTCCGGCACCTCGGGCGGGATGTGTGTGCACAGGACGTCGACCTCGCCGACGGCCTCGATCTTCGCGGCGTACTCCTCGTCGCTGATCTCGTAGGGGGTGCGCATCGGGGTGCGCAGGCCGCCACCGACGAAGCCGAAGACCCGGCCGCCGATCTCCACGCGCTCCCCGTCGAGCACGGTGGTGCCGGGACCGGCGTACTCCGGCCACAGTGTCGGCATGTCGACATTGCCGTAGGTGGCGTACGTCGGCGTCGGGAACGCGGCGAACATCTCGGCGTACTGCTTGCGGACGGCCTGCTCGATCACCGCCGCCCGGTCCCCGCCGACGCCGCCCCACAGCCGGGCGCCCAGTTCACGCGCCTCGGCGAAGCGGCGGGCCGTGCGCAGTTCGACGATGCGGTGGGCGTTGTCCACGCCGAACAGGTCGGGGAAGATGCCGCGGGAGTGGTCGGCGTAGTCGAGGAAGAGGACGAGGTCGCCTAGGCAGACCAGCGCGTCCGCGCCCTCGCCGGCACGGGCCAGATCGCGTGCGTTGCCGTGCACGTCACTGACCACGTGGATACGTGTGCGGTGGTTTCCGGACGGTGTGGAGGCCATGTCGATCAAGGGTAGGCGTGTGCGGCATAGGTGAACAGTGGCGGTGGACCCTGCGGTTACTGGCCAGTCAATTAGCGGGTGGACTACCGTACGGACTGCGCCACCAATTCTGTGTGACGCAGCGAACATCTCGCCGGGACCCCCTGTCGAAGAAGCCATACCGGCGGGTAACGTCCGGGCAGTCCAGTCGTGCTCAGCATTTCAACCACCGATGCGCGAGCACTTGCCCGAGCCTTGGACCGCACCGTCGCATCGCACAACGTCGTGGCGCCGGCGCCCTATGAGGAGCAGCAGTCTTGCGCGAGTTCAGCCTTCCGGCCCTGTACGAGGTCCCCGCGGACGGCAATCTGACCGACATCGTCCGGAGAAACGCCGCGCAGCATCCCGACGTCGCCGTCATCGCCCGCAAGGTCGACGGCGTCTGGCGGGACGTGACGGCCACGGCGTTCCTGGCCGAGGTGCACGCGGCCGCCAAGGGGCTCATCGCCTCCGGCGTCCAGCCGGGCGACCGGGTCGGCCTGATGTCACGCACCCGCTACGAGTGGACGCTCCTCGACTTCGCGATCTGGTGCGCGGGCGCGGTCACCGTACCGGTGTACGAGACCAGCTCCCCCGAGCAGGTGCAGTGGATCCTCTCCGACTCGGGCGCGACCGCCTGCGTCGTCGAGCTGGACGGCCACAGCGCCGCCGTCGAGTCGGTGCGCTCCACCCTGCCGGCGCTGAAGCACGTCTGGCAGATCGAGGGCGGCGGTGTCGAGGAGCTGCGGCGGCTCGGCGCGGACGTCTCCGACGCGGCCGTGGAGGAGCGCGGCTCGCTCGCCAAGGCCGACGACCCGGCCACCATCGTCTACACCTCCGGTACGACCGGCAGGCCCAAGGGCTGTGTGCTCACGCACCGCAGCTTCTTCGCCGAGTGCGGCAACGTGGTGGAGCGGCTGCGCCCGCTGTTCCGCACCGGCGAGTGCAGCGTGCTGCTGTTCCTCCCGCTCGCGCACGTGTTCGGCCGCCTGGTGCAGATCGCCCCGATGATGGCGCCGATCAAGCTGGGGATGGTCCCGGACATCAAGAACCTCACCGACGAGCTGGCGTCCTTCCGGCCGACGCTGATCCTCGGCGTGCCGCGCGTGTTCGAGAAGGTCTACAACGCGGCGCGGGCCAAGGCGCAGGCGGACGGCAAGGGCGCGATCTTCGACAAGGCGGCGGACGCCGCGATCGCGTACAGCAAGGCGCTGGACACCCCGTCGGGCCCGTCGATCGGCGTGCGCGTCAAGCACCGGGTCTTCGACAAGCTGGTCTACGGCAAACTGCGCGCGGTGCTCGGCGGCAGGGGCGAGTACGCCATCTCCGGCGGCGCCCCGCTGGGCGAGCGCCTCGGCCACTTCTTCCGCGGCATCGGCTTCACCGTCCTGGAGGGCTACGGCCTGACGGAGTCCTGTGCGGCGACCGCGTTCAACCCGTGGGACCGGCAGAAGATCGGCACCGTCGGCCAGCCGCTGCCGGGCTCGGTCGTGCGCATCGCGGACGACGGTGAGGTGCTCCTGCACGGCGAGCACCTGTTCAAGGAGTACTGGAACAACCCCGCCTCGACCGCGGAGGCGCTGGCCGACGGCTGGTTCCACACCGGCGACATCGGCACCCTCGACGAGGACGGCTACCTGCGGATCACCGGCCGCAAGAAGGAGATCATCGTCACCGCGGGCGGCAAGAACGTCGCCCCGGCCGTGATCGAGGACCGCATCCGGGCGCACGCGCTGGTCGCGGAGTGCATGGTGGTGGGCGACGGGCGGCCGTTCGTGGGCGCGCTGGTCACCATCGACGAGGAGTTCCTGGGCCGCTGGGCCGCCGACCACGGCAAGCCGGCGGGCTGCACCGCGGCGTCGCTGATCGAGGACCCGGACCTGCTGGCCGCGGTCCAGTCGGCGGTCGACGACGGCAACGCCGCGGTCTCGAAGGCGGAATCGGTGCGGAAGTTCCGCATTCTTCCCTCCCAGTTCACGGAGGACTCGGGCCACCTCACCCCGTCGCTGAAGCTCAAGCGCAACGTCGTGGCGAAGGACTACGCGGCCGAGATCGAAGCGATCTACGCCAAGTAGCTTTCCCGACAGGCCTCCTGAGCCGTCGTCATGGCGCGGTGTCCTCGGCGAGGACCCGCGCCATGGTGCGTTCGGCGAGCGCCGTGATGGTGACGAACGGGTTCACCCCGATCGACCCGGGCACGAGCGAACCGTCGGTCACGTACAGCCGCCGGTAGCCCTTCACCCGGCCGTAGTCGTCGGTCGCCCTGCCCAGTACGCAGCCGCCCAGCGGGTGGTAGGTGAAGTCGTCGGCGAAGACCTTCCCGGACCCGCCGAACAGGTCGTAGCGGTAGACCGTCGCGTTGGCCGCGTTGATCCGGTCGAACAGCTTCTTCGCCATGCCGGCGGACACGGCGCTCTGCGCGGCGCTCCAGCCCAGCCCGACCGTCCCCGACGCGGAGTCGTACGTGAACGCCGCCCGCTGCGGGTTCTTGGTGATCGCCAGGTAGAGGCTGACCCAGTGCTCCAGGCCCATCGGCAGCGGGGCGATCTCCGCGAAGACGGGGTTGGCGGCGTTCGCCCAGTCGTCGATGCCCATGACCGGCATGGTCGACTGGTCGGCGCCGACGGTGTCCCAGAGGTGGTTCGCCCGCCCGAGCATCACGTTGCCGTTGGTTCCCCAGCCGGTTCCCACACTGGCGTTCAGGGCGGGCAGCGTGCCGGTCTCCCGGGCGCGGACGAGGAGTTCACTGGTGCCGAGGCTGCCGGCGCCGAGGAACAGGTAGGTGCAGCCGTACTGCTTGGTCTCGACGACAGCGCCGCTCATGTCGATCCGGTCGGCGGTCAGGACGTAGGTGCCGTCGGCGGCCCGGCTGATCGAGCGGACCTTCTCCATGGTGTGGATGGTGACGTTGCCGGTGCCGAGCGCGGAGGCGAGGTAGGTCTTGTCGAGGCTGCGCTTGCCGTGGTTGTTGCCGTAGACGACCTCCCCGGCCAGTGCCGACTTCGTCGCCGTGCCGGCCGCCTCGCGCCGCATGTACGCGAAGTCGTAGACGTTGGGCACGAAGGTGGTTTTCAGGCCGGCGTTCTGCGCGTGTTTGCGGGAGACGCGGGTGAACCGGTACCAGTCCGTCGCCTCGAACCAGGCGGGGTCCACGGTGTTGACGCCGAGCATCGCGCGGGCCCGCGGGAAGTACGTGTCGTACATCTCGGCGGCGTCGACGGTCGGGAACTGCTCGGCGAAGTAGGACGGGAGCGGGGTGACCGCCATCCCGCCGTTGACGAGGGAGCCGCCGCCGACCCCCCGGCCGACGAAGACCGACATGTCGGCGAAGTGCACGCGGTCCAGGACGCCGGGGTAGCGGCTGATGTCCCTGTTGACGATGTCCAGCCAGAGGAAGCTCGCCAGCGGTGCCTCGGTGCGGGTGCGGAACCACATGGCGCGCTGGTCGGGGGCGCTGGTGGAGCAGAACACCTTGCCGTCGGCGCCGGGGGTGTTCCAGAGGCGGCCCATCTCCAGGACGAGGGTGCGGATGCCGGCCTGTCCGAGGCGGAGGGCGGCCACGGCGGCGCCGTAGCCGGAGCCGACGACGATCGCGGGGGCGTTGTCGACCGCGTCGGGCTCCGCGGTGGGCTCCGCGCCCGGCCGCGCGGCCTGGGCGGGGGTGAGGGTGATGCGGGTGAAGCCTAGGGTGGCCGCGGTCTGGAGGGCCGCCATGCCCAGTATGTGACGTCTCGTCAGTTGACGATGTATCAGGTGGGGTGTCATGTGGGCAGCATGGGCGGATTATTCGGTTCCGCCTAGTGGCCGCGGCGGCATTGCCCGGACAACCGGGAGGGCAGCCGCCACTGACGGTCCATCCTCGCCTGCGCGGTCCAGCCGATCAGCACCATGAAGACGGGGAGGGAGCACCGCCCCGGGCGCCCCGCGCCCCCTCGGCGGCCGGCGGCCCGCTCGCGGCCGGTCCCGGTCGCCGGTCCCGGTCGCCGGTCCCGGTCGCCGGTCCCGGTGGCGCGGCGGGCCGCACACCGGCAGCCCCGTGCGTCTCAGGAGCCCCGTACGTCTCAGGAGCCCCCGCACGGCCTAGAGCAGCTCCCTCAGCCTCTCCGCGAGCGAGTCCCAGCGCCAGCGCTCCTCCACCCACCGGCGGCCCCGTTCGCCCATGCGCCGGCGCAGTTCGGGGTCGGCAAGGAGGGCGGTGACGCGGTCGGCGGTGTCCTCCGGTGAGGCGCCCCGCACCACCCAGCCGGTCTCGCCGTCGAGCACCGCGTCGGGGGCGCCGCCGGAGTCGCCGGCGACGACGGGGAGGCCGGTCGCGGAGGCCTCCAAGTAGACGATGCCGAGGCCCTCGACGTCGAGTCCGCCCCGGCGGGTGCGGCACGGCATGGCGAAGACGTCACCGGCGCCGTAGTGGGCGGGCAGCTCCGACCAGGGGACGGCGCCGGTGAAACGCACGGAGGCGGCGACTCCGCTCTCGTGCGCCAGGCGGCGCAGGTCCCTCTCGTAGGGTCCGCCGCCGACGACGAGCAGCACGGCCTCCGGCTCGGCGGCCAGAATCCGCGGCATCGCCCTGATCAGGGTGTCCTGGCCCTTGCGGGGCACGAGCCGCGAGACGCACACCACCACCGGGCGGTCGGTGAGCCCGAGGCGGGCGCGGACCTCGTCGCCGCCCGAGCCGGGGTGGAAGGTCTTCTCGTCGACGCCCGGCGGCAGTTGCACCATGCGCGCGGCGGCCTCGGGGCTCAGCGCGGTGGCGATCCGCGAGCGGGTGTACTCGCCGAGGTAGGTGATCGTGTCGGTGGCCTCGCCGATCCGCCCCAGCAGTTGCCGGGCGGCCGGCAGCTGGGCCCAGCCGGCCTCGTGGCCGTGGGTGGTGGCCACCAGCCGCCGGGCGCCGGCCCTGCGGAGCGCGGGAGCCATCAGCCCGAGCGGGGCGGCGGCCCCGAACCACACGGACGCGCACCCGTGCTCGCGCAGCAGCCCCACGGCCCGCCGGGTCGCGCCGGGCGTCGGCAGCAGCATGGTCGTGGAGTCCCGTACGACGGTGAAGGGCTGCTCGGCGTCGAAGGCCGCCGTCGCCTCGGCCCCCTCCCGCCCGCGCTTCCAGGTGGACGCGTAGACGACGACGCGCTCGGGGTCGAGGCGCAGCGCCATGTTGTGCAGGAACGCCTGGATGCCGCCGGGGCGGGGCGGGAAGTCGTTCGTCACGATCAGGGTCTTGTGCATCGCCGCCGACCCTATCCAAACCGTCCTCACAGCCGCGCCCGGCCGTGCCGCGCGGCCCGCACCCGGCCGGGCGGGAGATCATATGGTCCGCATATCCTGACCAACAGGACGAACTGGGGCACATGTGGTGTTCATGGACGACAGTCACTCCCCGACCGGCCTGACGGGCCTGCTGGGCACCTGGGGCGTGACCCGGCTCGTGCTGCTGCTGTGCGTGTTCAAGGTGTACGTCTTCCCCGGCCCGGACGTCACCACCGACGTGTCGGTGATCTACCGGGGCTGGTACGACGTGCTGAGCACGGGCACCTTCCCGGTGGACGACGTCACCTGGCAGTACCCGCCCGCCGCCGCCCTCGCGATCCTCTCCCCCGCGCTGCTGCCCTTCCTGGACTACGCGTCGGCCTTCTTCGTCCTGGCCCTCCTCGCCGACCTCGCCGTCCTGGTGCTGCTGCTGACGGCGGGCCGCTCACCGCGCGGCGCCCGGGTGTGGGTGGCGGGCGTCGCCCTGCTGGGCCCCACGGTGTACGCCCGCTACGACCTGATGGTGACCGCGGTCGCGGTGGCCGCGCTCCTCGCGGGCGTCCGGCACCCCCGGGCCCTGGGTGCGCTGGCCGGCCTGGGGGCGCTGCTGAAGGTGTGGCCGGTGCTGCTGCTGGCCGGTGCCGTGCGACGGCGGGCCTGGGGAACGGCGGCCGTCACCGTCGGCGCCCTGTCGGCCCTCTTCGCGCTGGCCGCGCCCGGCGCCTTCGCCTTCCTCTCCTCCCAGCGGGACCGCGGCACCGAGGTGGAGTCGCTGGGCGCCCTGGTCCTCCATGTGGCCCGGCACCTCGGGTGGAGCGGCGAGGTGCTGCTCAACTACGGCTCGGTGGAGTTCCTCGGCCCCCACGTGGACGTGGTGAGCGACGCGGCCCTCGGCCTGACGGCGGCCGCGTTCGGCTGGCTGCTGCTGTGGCGGCTGCGGGCGACACGGTTCGCGCCGCACACCCTGGCGGACGCGGCCCTCACCGCCGTCCTGCTGCTCACCGCCACCAGCCGCGTGATCAGCCCGCAGTACCTGGTGTGGCTGGTCGGCCTGGCCGCGGTCTGCCGGTGCTTCCGGGAGAGCCGGATGGGGCCGCCGACCGCCCTGGTACTGGCCGCGTCGGCGGTGACGGTGCTGGAGTTCCCGCTCTGGTTCGACCACGTCGTCGCAAGCGACGCCCTCGGGCTCACCCTGCTGTTCCTGCGCAACGGCCTGCTGGTGGCGGCCACGGTCACCGCGGCCGTACGGCTGTGGCGCTCGACGGTGCCACGCGCCCACCGCCCGCCCGCCGACCCCGGTCAGGCCGCCGTCCGCAGCAAGGGCACTCGGGTCTCGTCGTGACGCCCCACCCGCCGCGGCGGCACACCCACCGCCGCGCACGTCAGGACCGCCGAGCGCGCCGACGCCGGGGCACCCGCTCGGCCCCGGCCCCAGCGGGGCGTGGTCGAGGGGTCAGGGGCCGCGGAGCACGGCCATCGGCAGCGGACACGGGCCGACCCGCGCGGAACACCACGCCCTCCCGCGCCCCGACGGGCCCCGCACCGGAGACCGGCGTACTCCGGGGCGCCACGGCGGCCCGCGTCGGGGCCGCGACCGGGCCGACAGGGCCCCGCACCGGAGACGGCCGTACTCCGGGGCGCCGCGGCAGTCCGCGTCAGGGCCACGACCGGGCCGACGGCCCGCTCCGACACCGCCCTGTCGCTCCGGCCCGGCCGCCCGGCCGCCCGGCCCGCGCGAGCGGGCGCGGTGCCGCGCCACCGGCCGGACCTCCTCGCGACACCGAGCCCCGCACCGGGAGGCGCACGCGTACGGCGGGGGCGACGACGCCGAGGACCTCCACCGTCGGGTCCGCTCAGCCCAGTTCGTCGCGCAGGTACCGCTGCCAGTCGGCGGTGAAGTCCTCCAGGGTCGTCCCCAGCACGCTCCCCGTCGCCTCCTCGACCGCCCCGGACCGCTTGCGGTGCTCCCCCACGGCCCGGTAGAAGGCGTCCAGCCTGTCCTCGCCCCACCGCTCGGCGATCATCCGGCAGGCCGTCCAGCCGCCCTCGTACGCCCGCGACAGCCGCGCCGCGTCACCGGCGAAGCCGAAGTCGTCGTCGGACGGCAGCTCGTCCGGGACCCTGCCCTCGCGGACGGCCTGCCGCAGTTCGGGGGCGGCCTCCTCGGGGGTGCGTCCGGTGCCGCGGTAACCGACCCAGTCGGCATACCCCTCGGACAGCCACAGCGGGGTCGCCGCGTCGGTGGCGGCCCGGGTGGCGACGTGCGTGGTCTCGTGGGTGAGGACCACCTGGCGGCCGACCGGGCCGAGCATGGCGTAGGCGTCCGGGTTGACGATGACCCGGTCCGCGGGCGCGTCCGGCCCGCCGCCCGTCTCCCCCGTGGTGACCGCCGCGATCCCCCGGTAGGAGGAGGCGGGCGAGCCGAGCAGCGCCGCCATGCCGTCCAGGGACTTCGGTACGAGGACGACGACCTGCCGGGCCCAGTCGGTGCCCCAGGCCTGCGAGACCGCGGGGACGGCCCGGTCGGCGAGCGCGGCGAAGGTCCGCAGGAGGCGGCCGGACTGGCCGACGCCGAGGACGAGGCTGTGCGCACCCCGGACGACCGTGACCGTGCCCTGGTCCCACAGCTGCTGGGCGGACTTCGGCGCGGGCCTCTCGGAGGCCACGGACCACCGCCCCGCCCCGTCCCGGGTCAGCCGCAGGGTGCGTTCCACGGTCACCGGGGCCCTGTCGTGGCCCTCGACGCGGTAGCTCAGCTCCGCGTCGGCGGCGGCCTCGTCCCCACCGGCCCGTACGGCGGTGACCCGGTAGGACCAGGCGGCCAGCGGTACGGCCCGCAGCCGGGTGTATCCGGCGGGATCCCCGGTGGCGGCGTGGGCGGCGGCGTCATGGGCCAGGACGGCCGCGGCCCGCCGGTCCAGCACCCGCTGCACCTCGGCCTTGACGGTGTCCGTGGCGGGCCGCCCACCGCAGCCCACGAGGAGAACGAGCAGCAGCACCGCGAGCCCCACGACTCCGGATCCGCGCGCCCGCCCGTGACCAGCCATCCCCCCGATCGTACGGCGAGCCGCCCCGGCCGGTACCCGGCCGGCGTCCGGAGCCCGCCCCGGTCAGGGCCTCGTCACCGACGACACCGGCATCATCCCGACCGGGTCGTAGCGCACGGGCGCGCCGGGGTACGGGGCGTGGATGACCTGGCCGTTGCCCGCGTACATGCCGACATGGCTGGCGTCGGAGCGGTAGGTGACGATGTCGCCGGGACGCGCCTGGGAGAGCGGGACGCGCCGACCGGCGTGCGCCTGAGCCTGCGAGGTCCGCGGCAGGGAGACCCCGGCCTGCGCGTACGACCACTGCATCAGGCCGGAACAGTCGAACCCGGTGGGGCCGTTGGCGCCCCAGACGTAGGGTCTGCCGAGCGCGGAACGGGCGGCGGCCAGGGCGGCGGCGGCCCGGCCCGAGGCGACGGCGCCGCCCGGATCCGGCAGGTCGGAGCGGCCGGAGCGGGAGGCCCGGTCGTAGGCGGCGCGCTCGGCGGACGGCAGGGAGTTCAGCAGCCGCCGGGCCTTGGCGAGCTTCTGCTCGACGGTCCGCTTGTGCTTCTCGACGGCCTCGCGGCTCCTCACCAGCTCGCCCAGCTTGCGGGTGGCCTCGGCGCGCTCCTGGGCGAGTTCGCGCAGGGCCTCCTGGAGGTCCCGCAGTTCGCCCGCCTGGTGGGTGGTGATGCGGTCGAGGACGGAGGCCTTGTCGAGGTAGTCGGCCGGATCGTCGGAGAACAGCAGCGCCAGGGACGGGTCGAGGCCGCCGGAGCGGTACTGGGCGCCGGCCAGGGCACCGAGCTGCTCGCGCAGGCCGTTGATGCGCTCCTGCTTGCGGGCGATCCGGTCCTGGGCGTCGCCGACCTGCCGGCGCAGGACGCCGGCCCGCTCCCCGGCCTCGTTGAAGGCCTCGGTGGCCTTCTCGGCGGCCTCGTAGAGCCGGTCCACCTCGGTCCGGGTGTCCTCGTGCGGGGCGGCCGTGGCCGGCACGGTGGCGGAGACGGCGCCGAGGGCGGCTGCGGCGGCGGACAGGACGCACAGGGCGCCCCGGTCGAACCCGGACGGTGCAAGGCGGCGATGGGACCCCACGGGAAGCCGCGCTCCTTCCACTGGCGGACAGAGACCGTCCCCCCGGTACCGGTACCGGGGGAAACGCGGCAGACAGTAGCCCCGTGACAGGGGGCCCACCAAAGACCTCTGCGGCCACACAACGTGACACCCCGCCTCTGACGCAGGTCATGGGCGGGGTGGGGGGTCAGTTCACGTCGCGGTGATTCGCCCGTTCGGGCGTCACGGTGGGGCGATTGCGGACGCTCAGATCCGGACGCCGAACTGGAACGGCATGTTGTTGATCGACTCGTAGCGCACGACCGTGCCGGAGCGCGGGGCGTGCAGCACCTGGCCGTTGCCCGCGTAGAAACCGACGTGGTGCTGGTCGCCGTAGAAGATGACCAGGTCGCCGACCTTGAGGTCGGACTGGGAGTAGATGCGCGTGCCGGCGTTGGCCTGGGCCTGCGAGGTGCGCGGGATGCTGACGCCGGCCTGCGCGTACGCCCAGGAGGTCAGGCCGGAGCAGTCGAAGGAGGAGGGGCCGGTGGCGCCGTAGACGTAGGGCGAACCGATCTTGCTCTGGGCGGCCTGGAAGGCGGCCATGGCGCGGCCGGAGGCGGGGCCCGTGTCGCCGAGGTCGACACGCTCACCGGCGTCGCGGCTGGCGCGGGCGTCGGCGGCGGCCAGGTCGGCCTTCTCCTTGGCCGTCAGCGTGTTGAGGAGCTTCTGCGCCTCGGCGAGCTTGGCCTGGACTTCCTTCTTCTTCTTGCCCAGTTCGGTGCGGGTGGAGGCGAGGTCCTTGAGCTTGTCGGAGGCCTCCGCGCGATCCTGGGCCAGCTCGCGCTGCTTCTCCTGGATCTTCTTCAGCGAGTCGACCTGCTGGGCGCTCAACTGGTCGGCGGTGGACGCCTTGTCCAGGTAGTCGTCCGGGTCCGAGGACAGGAACAGCTGGAGGGAGGAGTCGATGCTGCCGGAGCGGTACTGGGCCGCCGCCGCCAGGCCTATGGACTCGCGCAGCTCGTTCAGCTCGCCCTGGCCGCGGGCGACGTCGTCCTGGATCGTGGAGATCTCCTTCTGGAGCTTCTCCTGCTTCTCCTTGGCCCCGTTGTACTTCTCGGTGGCCTGCTCCGCCTCTTCGTAGAGCTTGTCGACCTTGGACTTGACCTCGTCCTTGCCGGGCTTCTCGCTCGGAGCGGCGTTGGCGGCCTGCGAGCTGAGGACGACAGCGGCAGCGGCGGCGGTGGTCAGCACGGTCACGCGTGTGCGGCTCGGCTGCTTGGGTCGACGGTGGGACGCCACGGAGAGCGAGCTCCTTCTTGTGAGTGATCACTCGTGCGGAGGTTCGAAGGCAGACCCTAGTGACGTTCTTGTGATCACTTCAAATCCTGGAGCCGAAAAAGTCGGTGACGGGCCGCATTCTTCACACACAACCCACATGCAGTAACACCTGATTGACACTACGTTGCGTGACGATTGCGCCAATTCGGGCATTGGCCCTTTACGTTGACCTTCAGGTCAACCGCTTCAGGAGCACCGCAGACGCGACAGGTCGCGCCCCGGCCCTGGCCACCCCGTCGGCCACCTCACGGTCCGTGGAGGCGACGATGACGGGCCGGCCGGGCGGTTCGGCCCGCACCAGCTGGCGGATCAGCTCGTCGGCGGTGATCCCCGGCTTGGAGAACAGCACCCGCACTCCGCGCGGCGGCGCCAGCAGCACGGGCGCCACCAGCTCGGCACCGTCGAAGACGCAGGTGACCTCGGCGCCGGTCTGCGCGGCGAGCGTGGAGAGCTGCCCGAGGAGCCGCAGCCGCTGCTTCTCCAACGGCATCTGCGGATAGCCCGTCTTGGTGACGTTGTAGCCGTCGACGACGAGATGCGCCTGCGGCAGCGCCAGCAACTGGTCCAGGATCGCCGGGTCGTTCTCGGACAGCGCGCGGGCGGCGATGTCCTTCGGGGTCATCCGGCCGGGCTCCACCGCGTCCACGGTCTCCGCCGGGCGCACCGACACCGGCGGCAACGCCAGCTCCCTGCGCAGCCCTTGGGCCGATTCCAGCAGGGTGTCCAGCAGCAGCCGGACCCTCATGTCCTCGACGCTGCGCCCCTCGCGGGCCGCCCGCCGGGTGGCCTCCAGTCCGGCCTCCGCCTCGGCGAGCCGCGCCTTCAACCGCCGCGACTCGCTCTCGGCCGCCGACACCTGCGCCTGCCCCTCGCTCCGTACGGCGTCCATCTCGCCCTGGAGCTTGCGCAGCGCCGCCTCACCGCGCTTGACGTCGCTGAGGGCCGACCGCAGCTTGCGGTGCAGCGACTCGCCCTCCCGCTTCGCCGCGTCCAGTTCGGCGCGCAGCCGCTCGGTCTCGGTCCGGGTCAGCTCGCGGGCCTCGGCGAGCCGCTCGCGCAACCGCTCCAGCTCCGCCCGGCTCTCCTCGCCGGCCCGCTCGGCGTCCGCCCGCTGCGCCTCCTCGCCGGCCGCGGTGACCAGCTTCACCCAGCCCGTGGGGCGCAGCACGTAAGCCGCGGCCGCCACGTCGAGCGGGTCCGCGGCCGGGGGCGGCGAGCCGGAGTCCAGGGCACCGGCCAGCTCGGGCTGGGCCTCTCGGAACTTCTCGGCGATGCGCTGCCGGAACAGCGGATCGGTCTCCAGCGCGGCCGCCATCGCGTTGCCCGCGAACTTGGCCCGCCGGTTCGGGGCGAACCGGGCGTACTGCCGCAACTGGGCGGGCAGTTCGGCGACGGTCAGACCGCCGAAACCGTCCGAGACGATCTGCACGACCCGGCGGCGCACGCCGTCGGGCAGCGGACGGTCGAGCACCTCGGCGGCGCCGTCGTCCGGCCCCCCGCCCGTGGTCTCCACCATCCGTCACACCCCAATTCCGTGCGGGGGCCCGCCCCCATCCTCAGGAGCCGGCGCCCGGCCTGTCCACCAGTTCCACCTGATCCACGGCGTTGCACCAACGGCACCGCACCGACTCGATGGTCTCACTGACCACCTCGCGCTCCTCCACTTTCGCCTCACCGGCGAGATCGAGGTGGACGTACTCGACGACCTTCGACGAGCGCGTCACGTCGAACCGCGTGAGGTTGCCGCAGAGAGTGCAGCGCCACCGCGTCGTGGCGGTCGGCAGGGGAACCGTCATCGTGACCGTCCGCTTCCTTCTAGTGTCGGTCTTCCGGGACCGGGGCGCGCCCAGGGCTCCCCGGAGCGTGTGGCACGTAACCCTACGGCCTGCCGGGTGCCGGCCGCCCGTCCGTCCACGGCGGCGAGGCGGTCCGGCCGAGTACGTCCCGTTACGTCATGCTCTGTATCCATGATCAGCCACTGGAGCGGGCCGCTGGGCCGAGTCTTCCGCCACCCCGCGGCACCGGTGACGTACGGACTGATGGCCCTGTGCTGCGTGATCTTCGCGATCGGCCCGGTCTCGGGCCTCGTCCCGGTCCCCGGCACCGGCGAGGAGGCGGCGCTCGCGCAGCGCGCCTATTTCCGCCGGTGGGGCGTGATCCCGGCGGACCTGTTCGCGGGGATCACGCCCGGCGTCGCCCTCACCCCCCTGACCGCCCTGTTCGTCCACGGCGGCTGGGTGCACCTGCTGGGCAACATGCTCTTCCTCCACGTCTTCGGGGCGATGACCGAGCACCGGATGGGCCGCGTCGAGTTCACCCTCTTCTACCTGGGCTGCGGCGCGCTGGCACTGCTCGGGTACGCCGCCGTCAACGCCGAATCCGAACAGTCCCTGGTCGGCGCCTCCGGGGCGATCTCGGCGGTGCTCGGCGCGTTCCTCCACCTGTTCCCCCGGGCTCGGGTCACCAGTCTTCTGCCGTTCCTCTTCTTCCTGCCGCTGCGCTTCCCGGCCTGGGTGGTGCTGCCCTTCTGGGTGGCGTTGCAGTGGGTGGCGGCGGGGCGGGCGGGGCAGGGACCGGGGGTGGCGTACCTGGCGCACCTGGTGGGCTTCGGCCTGGGCTTCGTCTACGCGTGGGCCCGGTTCACCCGGCCCACTAGAGTGAGCAGCAGCCCAGCTCCGGCCCCCGAGGGAGAGAACCAGCCGTGATCACCGCGATCGTCCTCATCAAGACCAGCGTGGACCGGATCCCCGAGATCGCGGAGTCGATCGCTTCGCTCGAATCCGTGAGCGAGGTGTTCTCCGTGACCGGCACCTACGACCTGATCGCCATGGTGCGGGTACGCCGGCACGAGGACCTCGCCGAGATGATCCCGGGGCGGATCAGCAAGATCCCGGGGGTGGAGGCGACGGACACGCACGTGGCCTTCCGCACGTACTCGCAGCACGACCTGGAGGCGGCGTTCGCGATCGGCCTGGACTCCTGACCGTCTGAACACCGCCTCCGGCGAGAAGGGCCCGCCTACACCGCCGGGACGCAGCGGCCGTCCTCCGTGCGGTAGCGCCACTTCGCGCCCTCGGTCACCAGTTCCCGTACCGCCGTCACGAAACGGTCGACGTGCTCGTCGGGGGTGCCCGCGCCGAAGCTCACGCGGATCGCGTTGAGGGACTTCTCGCCGGGGGCCGCCTCGGGGGCCCCGCACTCGCCCTGGCTCTGCGGGTCGCTGCCCAGCAGGGTGCGGACCAGGGGGTGGGCGCAGAAGAGGCCGTCGCGGACGCCGATGCCGTACTCGGCGGAGAGCGCGGCGGCGAAGTGGGAGCTGTTCCAGCCGTCCACGACGAAGGAGATCACGCCGACTCGGGGCGCGTCGTCGCCGAAGAGGGACAGGATCCTCACCTCGGGGACCTCCGCGAGGCCCGCGCGGACCTTGTCGATGAGGTACCGCTCGCGGGCGACCAGCGTGTCGAAGCCCGCCTCGGTGAGCGCCTTGCAGGCGGAGGCGATGGAGTAGGCGCCGATGACGTTCGGGGAGCCCGCCTCGTGCCGGGCGGCGCTCTCGTGCCACTCGACGTCCACTCCCCCGTCCTGGCGGCGGGTGACCTTGCGGCTGGCGCCGCCGCCGGCGAGGTAGGGGTCGGCCGCTCGCAGCCAGTCGGCGCGGCCGGCCAGGACCCCGGAGCCGAAGGGGGCGTACAGCTTGTGGCCGGAGAAGGCGACCCAGTCGACGTCGAGGTCACGGACGGACACCGGGTGGTGGGGGGCGAGCTGGGCCGCGTCCAGGACGATCCGGGCGCCGTGGGCGTGGGCCGCGGCGGCCAGTTCGCGTACCGGCCACAGCTCGCCGGTGACGTTGGAGGCGCCGGTCACGCAGACCAGGGCCGGGCCGTGCGGATCGCGGCCGGCGAGGGCCCGCTCCAGGGTGGCGACGGCCTGCCCCGGTGTGCGCGGGGCGTCGAGGTAGGTGACCCGGGCGTCCTTCCAGGGCAGCAGCGAGGCGTGGTGCTCGGTCTCGAAGACGAAGACCTGGCAGCCGGCGGGGAGGGCGGCGGCGAGCAGGTTCAGGGAGTCGGTGGTGGACCGGGTGAAGACCAGCTGGTCGTCGGGCCGGCAGTCGAGGAACTCGGCGACCGTGCGGCGGGCGTTCTCGAAGAGGTCGGTGGAGAGCTGGGAGAGGTATCCGGCGCCGCGGTGGACGCTGCCGTAGTAGGGGGCGTAGGCGGCCACGTCGTCCCAGACGCGCTGGAGGGCGGGGGCGCTGGCGGCGTAGTCGAGGGCCGCGTAGCCGACCTCTCCGCCGGTGACGAGCGGGACGGTGACATCCCGGCCCAGCACGGGCAGCGGGGCGCGAACGGTCTGGGCGGCGGCAGCGGTGGCGACGGACATGGCTGAACTCCCGTGACAGGCGTGCGGATTCGCCGCGCGAGCGGGTACGGCTCGAGCGCGGGAAACGGTGAAGGGGGGATGCGGAGGCGGGGCTCTGCGGCCCTATCGCATTCGCTTGCTCACGGAAGGCTCCTCGACGACCAGGACCCCTGGAAGTGCTCACTCGGAACGAGTGCGAGGGGTCCGCGCTTGCCGTAGACCTTGCTGTCTGCGGCCTGGTCCTCACCCGGGGCACCCCGCCACGGACGGAGGGTTGCCGGACAGTCGGCCGGGGCCTCATGACTGTCGCTCATGACCTGGTACAGCATCCTGCCATACGATCACCGGCGCGCAAGGCGCGGTCCATGTCCTGAGACGGACGGATCCGGACCGCGCCCCGCGGCACAGCGGGCCCGCGCTCAGGCGTGGGTGGCCGCCGCCCAGCGTTCCAGGGTCCGCTTGGCCGCGCCGGAGTCGAGGGACTCCGCGGCCCTGGCCATGCCGTCCCGGAGCTGTTCCGGGAGCGGAGCGGCGGTCGGCTCCAGGGCGACCAGGGCGGCCGCCGAGTTCAGCAGGACGGCGTCCCGGACCGGGCCCGTCTCGCCGTCCAGCAGCCTGCGCGCCACCTCGGCGTTGTAGGAGGCGTCGGCGCCCCGCAGGGCCTCGACGGGAACGAGGTCGAGGCCGACGTCCCGCGGGTCGAACGACTCCTCGGTCACCTTGCCGTCGCGGACGACCCAGACCCGTGAGGTGGAGGTCGTCGTCAGCTCGTCGAGGCCGTCGTCGCCGCGGAACACCAGCGAGGAGTTGCCGCGCTCCGCGAAGACGCCGGCCACGATCGGCGCCATGCGCGCGTCCGCGACGCCGACCGCCTGGGCCCGGACCTTGGCCGGGTTGGTCAGCGGGCCGAGCACGTTGAACACCGTGCGGATGCCCAACTGGCCACGGGCCGCGCCCGCGTGACGCAGCGCCGGATGGAACTTGATGGCGAAGCAGAAGGTGATGCCGGCCTCCTCGGCGACCTCGGCCACCCGCTGCGGGGTCAGGTCGAGGCGGACGCCGAGCTTCTCCAGGACGTCCGAGGCGCCGGACGCGGAGGACGCGGCCCGGTTGCCGTGCTTGACGACCTTGACGCCCGTGCCGGCCACGACGATCGAGGACATCGTGGAGATGTTCACCGTCTTCGCGCCGTCGCCGCCGGTGCCGACGATGTCGACGGTCGGGCCGGGCACCTCGATCACGTTCGCGTGCTCGTACATCGCGCGGACGAGTCCGTTGATCTCCTCGACGGTCTCGCCCTTGGCGCGCAGCGCCACCACGAACCCGGCGATCTGGGCGTCGGTGGCCTCGCCGCGCATGATCCGGTCCATCGCCCACGCCGTGGCGTCGGCACTCTGGTCACGGCCGTACAGCAGGGCGTTCAGCACCTCGGGCCAGGAACGGTCCGCCGCGGTGTCGCCTCCGGCGGGGGTCACAGCGCTCATAAGCCGCTCCTGGGTCAGTGTGGTCCCGCTGCACGGGACGCGCGTCTCGACTGGTCCACCCTATCCAGGCCCGGACAGGGCGAAGGGCCCCGTCCGTACACCGGACGGGGCCCTTCGGCGGTGCGTGGCGACGCAGCGATCAGTGGTGGCCGTGGCCGCTCGTGATCTCCTTGTACTCCTCGACGGTCGGCTTGGAGACCTGGCTCTCCTCGCCGTAGTACGCCTCGCTCAGCTTGGCGCGGACCTTCTCGGTGCGCTTCACCTTGCGCTCGACGCCGTTCTCGTCGACCGTCGGGCCGATCTCGGCGGGCCGGTACTGCTCGTGCGAGGTGAGCGTGTAGAGCGCCTCCTGGCTGAGCGGCTCGTGCACCTCGATGAACTCACCGTGCGGCAGACGCTTGATGGTGCCGGTCTCACGACCGTGCAGCACCTTGTCCTTGTCGCGGCGCTGGAGGCCGAGGCAGATCCGCTTGGTGATCACGAAGGCGATGACCGGTCCGGCGAAGAAGCCGATCCGCACGAACCAGGTGACCGCGTTGATCGACAGGTGGAAGTGGGTGGCGATGATGTCGTTGCCACCGCCGATCAGCATGATGATGTACCCGGTCACCCAGGCGACACCGAAGGCCGTACGGGTCGGGGCGTTGCGCGGACGGTCCAGGATGTGGTGCTCGCGCTTGTCCCCGGTGACCCAGGACTCGATGAACGGGTAGAGCGCGATCACCGCGAGGAACAGGCCGAACAGCACCAGCGGGATGAGCACGCCCAGGACCAGCGTGTGACCCCAGAAGTTGATCTCCCAGCCCGGCATGGCGCGGACCAGACCCTCGGCGAAGCCCATGTACCAGTCGGGCTGGGCGCCCGTCGACACCTGGTCCGGCCGGTAGGGGCCCATGGCCCAGATCGGGTTGATGGACGCGATGCCGGCGATGAGCGCGATGAACCCGAAGACCAGGAAGAAGAAGCCTCCGGCCTTGGCCATGTAGACCGGCAGCAGCGGCATGCCGACGACGTTCTTGTTGGTCCGTCCGGGACCCGCGAACTGCGTGTGCTTGTGGTAGAAGACCAGGATCAGGTGGCCGACCACGAGCCCGAGCATGATGCCCGGCAGCAGCAGGATGTGGATCGAGTAGAACCGCGCGACGAAGTCGCCGCCGGGGAACTCCCCGCCGAACAGGAACATCGAGATGTACGTGCCGACGATCGGCATGGACAGGATCGCGCCCTGCGTGAAGCGGACACCGGTGCCGGAGAGCAGGTCGTCCGGGAGCGAGTAGCCGGTGAAACCGGTGAACATGCCCAGGACGAACAGCAGGAAGCCGAACAGCCAGTTGATCTCGCGCGGCTTGCGGAAGGCGCCCGTGAAGAAGACGCGCATCATGTGCACGAACATGCCGGCGAGGAAGATGACCGCGGCCCAGTGGTGGATCTGGCGGATCAGCAGACCACCGCGCACATCGAAGGAGATGTGCATGGTGGAGTTGAAGGCCTCGGACATCAGCTGGCCCTGGAGCGGGACGTAGCTGCCGTGGTACTCCACCTCGTTCATCGACGGGTGGAAGAAGAGCGTCAGGTACACACCCGTGAGGATGATGATGATGAAGCTGTAGAGGCAGATCTCACCGAGCATGAAGGACCAGTGGTCCGGGAAGATCTTGCGCATGTTGGCCTTGGCCAGGGAGTAGATCCCCAGGCGGCCGTCGGCCCAGTCGGCGACCCGCTCGCCCGCGGGTGCCTTGCGGCGGTCGTCCTTGTTACTCATCCGCGCTCCCAGAAGGCAGGACCGACGGGCTCTTCGAAGTCGCCGAGCGCCTCGAGGTAGCCCTCGTCGTTCACGCCGATGCGCAGTTGCGGCAGGGCGTGACCGGCGGGACCGAAGATCACTCGGGCACCGTCGGACAGGTCGAAGGTGGACTGGTGGCAGGGGCACAGCACGTGGTGGGTCTGCTGCTCGTACAGGGAGATCGGGCAACCGACGTGGGTGCAGATCTTCGAGTACGCCACGATGCCGTCGTGCGACCACTCGAGTTCGCGCTTGTCCTTGATGTCGTCCGGCTGGATGCGGACGATCATCAGGGCGGCCTTGGCGATCTCGTTCTGGAACTCGTGGTCGTCCTCCTCCAGGCCCTCGGGCTTGGCGAAGGTGAGGGAGCCGACCGCGACGTCCGAGGGACGCAGCGGCTCGTTGGTGTTCATGTTGACGAGCAGCTTGCCCTTGGCCCACAACGTGTGGCGCAGCTTGTCCTCGGGCAGCGGCCCGAGGTCGCGCAGCAGGACGACACCGGAGAGCGGGAACAGCGCCAGCGCACCGAACATCGTGTTGCGGATCAGCTTGCGGCGGCCCAGCGCGGACTCCTTGGCGCCGTCCCGGAAGTCGGCCATGACCTTGGCCTTGACCTCGGGCGCCGCCTCGATCGCGTGCCGCTCGTCGGCGACCTCCACGTCGGACATCAGCGTGCGGGCCCAGTGGACCGCGCCCGCGCCGATGCTGAAGAGGGCCAGGCCGAGCGTCACGCCGAGCGCGAAGTTCAGCGCGCTGACGTGCCCGAGCGGGAAGATGAAGACCGTCCGGTCGGGCGGGATCGCCACGTAGGAGGCGATGAACCCGACGGTGGCCAGCATCGACAGGGTGAACAGGAAGGCGACCGCACGCTCGGACCGCTTGGCGGCCCGCTCGTCGATGTCCTGCACCCGGTGCTCGTGCGGCGGCAGCCCGGGGTCGGCGAACGGGTTCTTCTCGTCCGCGACGCCTACGGCTCCATGGGCGTGGTCCTGCTCAGCGGGCAGGTTCTCTTCTGGAATGTCTTGGCTACTCATGACTTCTTGGCCTTTGCGGTCCGAGCGGCAACCCATACGGCGACGGCGATCAGACCGCCCAGTCCGAAGATCCAGCCGAACAGTCCCTCGGCGACCGGCCCGATGCCGCCCAGCTCGAGACCGCCGTAGCTGGCCGTCTCCTCGCCGTTGACCGCGTGCAGGTAGGCGATGATGTCCTTCTTGTTCTGCTCCGACACCGTGGTGTCGGGGAAGGAGGGCATGTTCTGCGGGCCGGTCTGCATGGCCTCGTAGATGTGCTTCGGGTCCACGCCTTCGAGCGTCGGCGCGTACTTGCCCCGGGTCAGGGCGCCGCCCTTGCCGGTGAAGTTGTGGCACTGCGCGCAGTTGGTGCGGAACAGCTCACCGCCCTTGGCGATGTCCGCGCCGTCGGGGCCGTACTCGGACTTGGTGGGGACGGACGGGCCGGCGCCGAGCGAGGCGACGTACGCGGCGAGCTGGTCGATCTCGGCCTGCGAATAGATGGTCTTCTTGTCGGGCACCTGGGCGCCCTGGGAGGTCGCGGCCGGCATACGGCCGGTACCGACCTGGAAGTCGACGGCCGCGGCGCCCACGCCGACCAGGCTCGGACCGTCGGTGGTGCCCTGACCGCCGGTGCCGTGGCAGCTGGCGCAGCCGACGGCGTAGAGCTTCTTGCCCTCGTCGATGGCGAGGGACTGGGCGGTTTCGTCTGCCTGCGCCTTGCTCGCGGGTGCGAACGCGGCGTACAGCCCCCCGGTGCATGCCAGCGCGAGGAGTAGGACGACGAGCGCCGCCATCGGATGGCGTCGTCGTGCGGAGAGCTTTTTCACGGATTACCCCGGTGTCAGGATCTTCTGCGTCGATGCTTCTGGGACGGGTGCGGGATCGGGCCCGGCTACTTGATCAGGTAGATCGTGGCGAAGAGGCCGATCCAGACGACATCGACGAAGTGCCAGTAGTAGGACACGACGATGGCCGCGGTCGCCTGTTCGTGGGTGAACCTCTTCGCCGCGTAGGTGCGGCCGAGGACGAACAGGAAGGCGATGAGGCCACCCGTCACGTGCAGGCCGTGGAACCCGGTGGTCAGGTAGAACGCCGAGCCGTACGGGTCCGAGGAGAGCGAGAGCCCGTCCTTCTTGACCAGCTCGGTGTACTCGTACACCTGGCCGCCGATGAAGATCGCACCCATCACGAAGGTGACGATGAACCACATCCTGAGCTTCTTCACGTCACCGCGCTCGGCGGCGAAGACGCCGAGCTGGCAGGTGAGTGAGGAGAGCACCAGGATCGTGGTGTTCGTCGCCGAGAACGGAAGGTTCAGCGCATGCGCCATTTCCTTCCAGTGATCGGGACCGGTCACCGATCGCAGGGTGAAGTACATCGCGAAGAGGGCCGCGAAGAACATCAGCTCGGAACTCAGCCAGATGATGGTTCCGACGCTGGTGAGGTTCGGCCGATTGACCGACGGGTGCGCGTGCCCGGTTTCTACTGTCGTTGCTGTCGCCACGACCGACATTATGTCGGTCGCTTATCCCGCCCTCACTCCGGGGGGTGCCGTTCGGAGTGTTCGCCCCTCGTGTACTGCCCGTATGGCCCATCGCGGGCATGGTCCAACAGGTGTTGACGGCCTGTCCGGGGGAGTAGCATCCGCCCCATCGGTACCCGGAAGTTCCACTCCAATGACGCGGAGGAACCATGCAGGCGACCGCCACGGTGCTGGTCTACAGCGACGACGCCCACACCAGGGAGCAGGTGCGGCTGGCCGCCGGCCGACGGCCGGCTCCCGACGCGCCCCTGGTCGAGTTCCTGGAGTGCGCGACGCCCGCCGCCGTGCTGGCGGAGCTGGACAAGGGCGGGATCGACGTGTGCGTCCTGGACGGCGAGGCCGTGCCCATGGGCGGCATGGGGATGTGCCGGCAGATCAAGGACGAGGTGTTCCACTGCCCGCCGGTGCTGCTGCTCATCGGGCGGCCGCAGGACGCGTGGCTGGCGACGTGGAGCCGGGCCGACGCGGCGGTGACCCTGCCGGTGGACCCCGTGGAGTTCGCCGGGGCCCTGGCGGCGGTCCTGCGCCGCCGCAACCTCGTGGGCAGCTGAGGGCGGGCGCAGGGGTTGTGGGGGCGGCTGCGGGCCGCCTGGGGCTCGTCGCCCCCGCGGCGTGCGCGCGGCCCCTCGCGGGCGCGCTACGCGGCCGCCGGCCGGAGCCGTTCCGTGTCCTCCTGGGTCTTCTGTTTGCCACCGGTCAGGGCGCTGCCCTCGCGCCACTTGTTCCAGTCCAGGTTCCAGTCGCCGAAGCCGTTGCCGAAGGTCTCCATCGTGTCGCCCTCGCTGTTGACGACCTGGACGACGTCGCCCTCGCGGACGTTGTCGAAGAACCACTCGGCGTTGGCGGTGCTCATGCCGACGCAGCCGTGGCTGACGTTGGCGGAGCCCTGGGATCCGACGGACCAGGGGGCGGCGTGGACGTACTCGCCGCTCCAGGTGACGCGGGTGGCGTAGTAGACGGGCAGGTCGTACGACTCCGAGGAGCCCTCGGCGATGCCGACGGTGGTGCCGCGCATCTGGACGAAGTACTCCTTGCCCAGGACGACCTTGACGCCGTTGCGGGTCTCGAAGCCGGGCTTGCCCGTGGTGACGGGGATCTCCTTCACCTCTTCACCGTTGCGGTACAGCGTGAGGGAGTGCGAGGCGGCGTCGGTGACCGCGATGACGCGGTCGCCGATGGTGAGCGTGACGTCCTTGGCCTTGCCGCCCCAGAGCCGGTCGCCGACCTTGATGCCGTCCAGGTTGCTGTGGACGCGGACCGTGGCGTGGGCGGGCCAGTAGTCCTTCGGGCGGTAGTGCAGCGTCCCGTCGTCCACCCAGTGCCAGGCGCCCTGCACGGCGGGCTTGGAGTCGACCTTCAGGGCGCGTTCCACGACGGCGCGCTGGGCGGGGTCCTTGACGGGCCGGCTCAGTTCGGCGGTGACGGGCCTGCCGACGCCGTAGGTGCCCGCGCCGGGGCCGAAGGTGACGGTCAGGCGCTTCTTGGCGGTGGGCTTGCCGGTGTCGAAGGTGAGGACCCGGCGGCCGGGGGCCCCCTCCTCGTCCTCGGTGCTCACGCGGACCGTGTAGTGGGCGTTGGCGGCGAGCGGCTCGGTGCTGTGCCAGCGGCTGCCGTCGGCGGCGAGTTCGCCCGCCACGTAGCGGCCTGTGGCGTCCAGGGCGGTCACGTCGGTGATCCGCTCGTCGGAGTCCTCGGCCCTGATCTCCAGGGGCTTGTCCGGGTCGGCCTTCCTGGCGTCGCCGTGCGGGACGCTGAAGGAGATCCGGTCCGTCGCGTCGTACGGGCGTGAGGCGAGCGGGTTGCCGTCCGAGCCGCAGGCGGTTGCGCCCGCGACCAGGGCGATCACCAGCAGCGTGCAGCTGACGACGGTGCGGGGGCGGGGTTCGTGGCTCATGGCTTCACGCTAGGGAGCCACGTCAACCACGGCGCGCTGGGTGACACGGACGGGCTACGCCGATTACGGCAAAAGCAGGAACCCGGACACTCCTGACGGAGTGTCCGGGCTCTGTTGCGCGAGGCGCGTGCTACTGGGTGCGGTTCTCGCCGCGGTAGTACTCGAAGACCCAGCCCCACAGGCCGATGAGGATCAGCGGGGCGGCGAAGTAGAGCAGCCACCAGCCGACCGCGACCCCCAGGAAGGCGAGGGCGCCACCGACGGCCAGGGAGAGCGGCTGCCAGCTGTGCGGGCTGAAGAAGCCCAGCTCGCCGGCGTCGTCCGCGACGTCCGCCTCCTTGTTGTCCTGCGCACCGGTGTCGACCCGCTTGGCGGTGAAGCCAAGGTAGAAGCCGATCATGATGCACAGGCCGAAGGCCAGGAAGAGGGCCGTCGTACCGGCCGGTTCCTTCGACCACACGCCGTAGACGACCGCCATGGCGAGGACGAAGACGCTCAGCCAGACGAACATCGTGCCCTGGATCTTCACTTGCCGGCCTCCTTGCTGCCCGCGATGGCGTCGGCGCCGTGACCGGCGTGCTCCAGCTGCTCGAGCGCGGCGATCTCGGGGTGGTGCAGGTCGAACGCCGGGGATTCACTGCGGATCCGCGGCAGGGTGAGGAAGTTGTGCCGCGGCGGCGGGCAGGAGGTCGCCCACTCCAGGGAGCGGCCGTAGCCCCACGGGTCGTCGACGCCGACCGGCTTGCCGTACTTGGCGGTCCTCCACACGTTGTAGAAGAACGGCAGGACGGACAGGCCGAGCACGAACGAGCTGATCGTCGAGATCGTGTTCAGGGCGGTGAAGCCGTCGGCCGCCAGGTAGTCCGCGTAGCGGCGCGGCATGCCCTCGGCGCCCAGCCAGTGCTGGACCAGGAACGTGCCGTGGAAGCCGACGAACAGCGTCCAGAAGGTGATCTTGCCGAGCCGCTCGTCGAGCATCTTGCCGGTCATCTTCGGCCACCAGAAGTGGAAGCCGGAGAACATCGCGAAGACGACCGTGCCGAAGACGACGTAGTGGAAGTGGGCCACCACGAAGTACGAGTCCGAGACGTGGAAGTCCATCGGCGGCGAGGCCAGGATGACACCGGTCAGACCACCGAAGGTGAAGGTGATCAGGAAGCCGGTCGCCCAGAGCATCGGGGTCTCGAAGCTCAGTGACCCCTTCCACATCGTTCCGATCCAGTTGAAGAACTTCACGCCGGTCGGGACGGCGATGAGGAACGTCATGAAGGAGAAGAACGGGAGCAGCACGCCACCGGTGACGTACATGTGGTGCGCCCACACCGTCACGGACAGACCGGCGATCGAGATGGTCGCGGCGATCAGGCCCATGTAGCCGAACATCGGCTTGCGGGAGAAGACGGGGATCACTTCGGAGATGATGCCGAAGAACGGCAGGGCGATGATGTACACCTCTGGATGGCCGAAGAACCAGAAGAGGTGTTGCCACAGCAACGCGCCGCCGTTGGACGCGTCGAAGATGTGGGCGCCGAACTTGCGGTCCGCCTCCAGGGCGAACAGCGCGGCCGCGAGGACCGGGAAGGCCAGCAGGACCAGGACACCGGTCAGCAGCACGTTCCACACGAAGATCGGCATGCGGAACATGGTCATGCCCGGTGCGCGCATGCAGATGATCGTGGTGATGAAGTTGACCGAGCCGAGGATGGTGCCGAAGCCGGAGAAGGCCAGGCCCATGATCCACATGTCGGCGCCGATACCCGGACTGCGGACGGCGTCCGACAGCGGGGAGTAGGCGAACCAGCCGAAGTCGGCCGCGCCCGACGGGGTGAGGAAACCGGCCACGGCGATCAGCGAGCCGAACAGGTACAGCCAGTAGGCGAACATGTTCAGCCGCGGGAAGGCCACGTCCGGCGCGCCGATCTGGAGCGGCATGATCCAGTTGGCGAAGCCGGCGAACAGCGGCGTCGCGAACATCAGCAGCATGATCGTGCCGTGCATCGTGAACGCCTGGTTGAACTGCTCGTTCGACATGATCTGCAGGCCCGGACGGGCCAGCTCGGCGCGCATGAAGAGCGCCATCACGCCACCGATGCAGAAGAACGCGAACGACGTCACGAGGTACAGCGTGCCGATCGTCTTGTGGTCCGTCGTGGTCAGCCACTTGATGACGGCTTCGCCGCGGCGCTGGCGCCGGACCGGCAGCTCGTCCTCGTAGTGGGACCCTGCTGCGGCGGCACCCTGGGGTTCGTTGAGGATGCTCACAGGATGTTCGACTCCCGGTTCTTCTCGGGGCTCGTCTGCTCGATGCCCGCGGGAACGTAACCGGTCTGCCCCTTCTTGGCGAGGTCCTTGAGGTGCTGCTCGTAACGCTCGGGGGAGACGACCTTCACGTTGAACAGCATCCGGGAGTGGTCGACGCCGCACAGTTCGGCGCACTTGCCCAGGAAGGTGCCCTGCTTGTTCGGGGTCACCTGGAAGGCGTTGGTGTGGCCCGGGATGACGTCCTGCTTCATCAGGAACGGCACCACCCAGAAGGAGTGGATGACGTCACGCGAGGTGAGGACGAAGCGGACCGTCTTGCCCTCGGGGAGCCAGAGGGTCGGGCCGGGGTTGTCGGTCTGCGGGTTGCGCTCACCGGGGGTGCCGCAGGTGTAGACACCACCCGCGTCGGCCGGGAAGTCCTTCTTGTACCGGTCCGGGATCGCGGCCAGGTTCTCGTCGGACTTGGCGTCGCCGGTGGAACCGTCGACGCTCTCGATGTAGTTGAAGCACCAGCTCCACTGGAAGCCGACCACGTTGACCGTGACGTCGGGCTTCTTGTCGAGGCTGAGCAGCTTCGATTCGTCGCGGGCCGTGAAGTAGAAGAGGACCGAGACGATGATGATCGGAACCACCGTGTACAAGGCCTCGATGGGCATGTTGTACCGGGTCTGCGGAGGTACCTCGACCTTGGTGCGGCTGCGCCGGTGGAAGAAAGCACTCCACAGGATCAGGCCCCACACCAGCACGCCGGTGGCCAGTGCGGCAGCCCATGAGCCCTGCCACAGGGAGAGGATCCGCGGAGCCTCTTCCGTGGTCGGCGTGGGCATACCAAGGCGGGGGAAGTCCTCGTATGTGCAACCGGTTGCGGTCGCAAGGACCAGGCCCGCGGTCAGTGCCTGCAGCAGCTTCCGCCGCATCGGGCGCCGCGGCGAGCGGTCGGAGCCGTTGGGACTCACGTAGCGCCTTCCCGAGAGTCTCGCCCGCGCGGTCGGCTGCGGCCTTCTCGCTGGTAGGTCGCCGCCCTGCGTCGGGCAGGGGTTTGGATGTTTATGCGGACCAAACCCTACTGGACGCGTTTTGGGGTCGCGCGGGGAGGGGTGGGCAACGCGCCGGGGGTCACGCCCAAGGGTGCGAGGAGGTGCCCAATCGCTCGGGGATGCGGCTTGTTGGGCGCCTGCGGGCGGGTTTGTCGCTGGTCGCACGGTTCCCGGGCCGCCGTCCGGCTCCGCCGCGTTCTACCGTTGCCGTGTGCCCTACTTCGATGCCGCCTCCGCCGCCCCGCTCCATCCCGTGGCCCGTCAGGCCCTGTTGGCCTCGCTCGACGAGGGATGGGCCGATCCCGCACGGCTCTACCGGGAGGGCCGCAGGGCCCGGATGCTGCTCGATGCGTCCCGCGAGGCCGCGGCGGAGGCGGTCGGGTGCCGGCCCGACGAGTTGGCGTTCACCCCGTCCGGGACGCGGGCCGTGCACAGCGGTGTCGCGGGGGCGTCGGCGGGCCGGCGGCGCGCCGGACGCCACCTGATCGTGTCAGCGGTCGAACATTCCTCCGTGCTCCATTCGGCAGAGGTGTTCGAGGCCGGGGGCGGGACGGTGACCCGGGTGCCGGTCCTGCGGTCCGGCGCGGTCACCGTCGAGTCCTACGCCGGGGCCCTGCGGTCCGACACCGCGCTGGCCTGCCTGCAATCGGCCAATCACGAGGTGGGTACCGAGCAGCCGGTGGCGGAGGTGGCCGAGGCCTGCCGGGAGGCGGGGGTTCCGCTGCTCGTCGACGCGGCCCAGTCGTTGGGGTGGGGTCCGGTGCAGGGGCCCTGGTCGCTGCTGGCGGCGAGCGCGCACAAGTGGGGCGGGCCGTCGGGGGTGGGACTGCTGGTGGTGCGCAAGGGTGTCCGGTTCGCTCCCCAAGGGCCTTCCGACGAGCGGGAGTCGGGGCGCGCGGCGGGGTTCGAGAACATCCCGGCGATCGTGGCCGCCGTGGCGTCGCTGCGGGCGGTGCGGGCGGAGGCGGAGGCCGAGGCGGCGCGGCTGCGGGAGCTGACGGGGCGGATCCGGGCGGGGGTGGCGCGGTCCGTGCCGGACGTGGAGGTGGTGGGCGACGCGGAGCGGCGGCTGCCCGGGATCGTCACGTTCTCCTGTCTCTATGTCGACGGGGAGACGCTGCTGCACGAGCTGGACCGGGAGGGTTTCTCCGTCTCGTCCGGTTCGTCCTGCACGAGCAGCACCCTCACGCCGAGTCATGTGCTCAAGGCGATGGGGGTGCTGAGCGAGGGCAACGTGCGGGTGTCGCTGCCGCCGGGGACGGCCGAGGAGGACGTGGAACGGTTCCTCGCCGTGCTGCCGGGCGCGGTGGCCGGGGTGCGGGAGACGCTCGGGGCACCCACACCCACGGCCGTCGCGAGGGAGGGCGAGCTGGTCGTGGACTCCCTCGGCAAGCTGTGCCCGATGCCCGTGATCGAGCTGGCGAAGGTCATCGGGGACGTGCCGGTGGGCGGCACGGTGCGGGTCCTCGCCGACGACGAGGCGGCCCGGCTCGACATCCCCGCCTGGTGCCAGATGCGGGGACAGGAGTACGTCGGTGAGGAGCCGGCGGACCGGGGCTCGGCCTATCTGGTCCGCCGGCTCCTCTGAACCGGCCGAGGCGCGGGCCTCGCGTCAGCTCAGGTGCTTCTGGACCTCGGCCGCGGCCTCGTCGCCGTACGCCTTCGCGAAACGGTCCATGAAGTGGACGCGGCGGAGCTGGTACTCCTGGGTGCCGATGGTCTCGATCACGAGGGTGGCGAGCATGCAGCCGATCTGGGCGGCGCGCTCCAGCGAGACGCTCCAGGCCAGGCCGGAGAGGAAGCCGGCGCGGAAGGCGTCACCGACGCCCGTGGGCTCGACCTTGGCATCCTCCTCCGGGCAGCCGACCTCGATCGGGTCCTCACCGGCTCGTTCGATGCGCACGCCGCGTGAGCCGAGGGTGGTGACGCGGTGGCCGACCTTGCCGAGGATCTCCTCGTCGCTCCAGCCGGTCTTGGACTCGATGAGCCCCTTCTCGTACTCGTTGGAGAAGAGGTACGTCGCACCGTCCACCAGGATGCGGATCTCCGTGCCGTCCATGCGGGCGATCTGCTGGGAGAAGTCGGCCGCGAAGGGGATGTCCCGGGAGCGGCACTCCTCCGTGTGGCGCAGCATCGCCTCGGGGTCGTCGGCGCCGATCAGGACCAGGTCCAGACCGCCGACGCGGTCGGCGACGGTCTTCAGCTCGATGAGGCGGGCCTCGCTCATCGCGCCCGCGTAGAAGGAGCCGATCTGGTTGTGGTCGGAGTCCGTGGTGCACACGAAACGGGCGGTGTGCAGGGTCTCGGAGATGCGGACCGAGGCGGTGTCGACGCCGTGCCGGTCCAGCCAGGCCCGGTACTCGCCGAAGTCGGAGCCGGCGGCGCCGACCAGGATGGGCTTCGTGCCGAGCTGCCCCATGCCGTAGGCGATGTTCGCCCCCACCCCGCCGCGCCGCACGTCCAGCTTGTCGACCAGGAAGGAGAGCGAGACCGTGTGGAGCTGGTCCGCGACGAGCTGGTCGGCGAAGCGGCCGGGGAACGTCATGAGGTGGTCGGTTGCGATGGAGCCGGTGACTGCGATGCGCACGGCGTGGACTCTCCTGTGGGAGGTGGGTTGACAGTTCACGCTACCCGGTCGACCGCCACCGTTGAAGCGGACGAAACTACCCGATAGTAGATCTTTCTTCGCGGGCCCACCCATGCTTACGGTGCGGCTATGGCGAACCTCGAGTTCCACGCACCCGCTCCGGCCGACCTCGAAGGCGACCTGGCGTCGCTGCGGGGCGACGGCGCGCGGATGGCCGCGCACTGGAGTGCCCCGGAGAAGACCGTGGCCCGTCCCGTGCCCCTGTCCCTGATCCACGGCGTGAGCGTCCCGGCGGCCTCGGCCCGACTGCTGGAGGCGATGCCGGAGTACGGCAACTAGCGCGGGCGCGGGCGGGGCCTCGGCCGACTCCTCCGGCCCTGGTCCTTGCCCGGCGCCGCCCGTCCCCGTGCGGGGCCAGGGGCCGTTCGGGCCCGCGTCGGCAGCCCCCGCAGACCAGCCCCGAGCGCGGGCCCGTGGTGGGCGAGCCGCGGTGCGCGGACCTGGTGCGCGGACCGCCCTCGGCGGGCTCGCGCGGGCCTTCTTTCGGCTGGGGCGCCCGTAGGGGAACCGTGCGCTCCCCCGCTGCGTCCCATCGCTGTCCCCCGTCAAGGGGATGTGAGGTACGACAGCAGCGCAGCCGAAGGAGCGATGCGGTGAACACCGAGCGACCCGACAACGACGACGCCGCACGCGAGCCGAAGGGCGTGCCTGGCCCGGAGGGCGGGCGCGGCCCCGAGGGCGAGCTTGGCCCCGAGGACCAGGGAGCCGCCTCTGGGATCGCTCGGGGCGATGACTCCGTGGGCGAGGAGGTCGGCGTGCCGGGTGGTGAGGCGGGTGTGCCCCGGCCCGGACCGGAGGAGTCCGCGGCCGGTCCGGAGGAGTCCGCGGCCGGTCCGGAGGAGCCCGCGGCCGGTCCGGAGAGCGAGGTGCGGAAGCCCACAGCGGCCCTGGAGCCGGCCGCGCCCGGCGCCGTCGAGCCGTCGTCCGACGGGCGGGAGCCCGCGGCGACCGCGGACTCCGCTGTGCCTGACGCCGCCGGACCGTCGTCCGAAGGGCAGGAAGCCGAAGCGGGCACGGTTGCCCCTGACGAGGCGGGAGCCGCGTCCCACGGGCGGGTGCCCGAAGGGAACCCGAGTTCGACTGCGCCTGGCTCCGCCGGATCGGCGTCCGACGGGCGGGAGCCCACAGCCGCCCCCGACCCCGCCGCGTCCGCCTCGGCGGAGGCCCGCCCGGCGGCGGCCCAGGCCTCACCGGACGGGGCTCCCGAGCCCGTGGGCGAGGCGGAGGAGGAGAAGAACCGGGCCGGTGTTCTCGGCGGTTCGTCCGGTGACGGCGCGGGTGAGGGCGGTCGGCGGCGGTCCTCCGTGCTCGTCGCCTCCGTGGCCGCCGCCGCCGTGCTGATCGTCGGTGGCGGCGGGGCCTATCTCGCCGCCGGTGCGGGAGGGGGCGCCGACGGCGACGCCGGGGCGGCCTCGAAGGGCGGCACTCCCCCGGCGCTGGTGCTGGACGACTACGCGCCGGCGTCCGCCGCGGAGAGCGGCAACGGCATCGCGCCCGGTGAGCCGAACCCGTACGGGGTGACCTACCGGGCCGACGGCACCCTCCCGGACGGCCCCGGCTCGGCGTCCGTGTACTGGGCGAAGGGCGAGGTCACGCGGGCCGAAGTGGCCCGGCTGGCCGACGCGTTGGGGGTGGAGGGGACTCCGGTGGCCGAGGGCCGGACCTGGAAGGTCGGCTCCGGGAAGGACGGGTCGGGGCCGGTGCTCCGGGTCGAGAGCGGGGCGCCGGGCCTGTGGACGTTCAGCCGGTACGCCCCCGGCACCGACGCCTGCAAGAGCGGCGGCGACGTCTGCGCGCCGGACACCACGGCATCGTCCGCCGACCCGGTCGGTGAGGCGGCCGCGAAGAAGGCGGCGGCGCCGGTCCTGAAGGCGGTCGGGCAGGACGACGCCAAGATCGACGCGAGCAGGGTGATGGGCGCGCGGCGGATCGTGAACGCCGATCCCGAGATCGACGGCCTGCCGACCTACGGCTGGACGACCGGCGTCACGGTCAGCGCCCAGGGGGAGGTCGTCGAGGGCAACGGCCAGGTGAAGGCGCCGGTCGAGGGAGAGACGTACCCGGTGCTCGGTGCCCGGGAGACGCTGG
Source organism: Streptomyces sp. NPDC006259 (assembly GCF_042870975.1). NCBI lineage: Bacteria > Bacillati > Actinomycetota > Actinomycetes > Kitasatosporales > Streptomycetaceae > Streptomyces > Streptomyces sp. NPDC006259. Next base: position 432,235 of record NZ_JBIAHY010000001.1, read on the forward strand.
ACCGGATGAACGCGGCGCCGGGGGCCGATCACCGTATGGGCATCGGCGGTTGCGCCACGCCCGTGCCGGCGAAGGACCGGCTGGAGAGCCCGTGCGAGGGGTCGACCGGCGTGCCGCGCAAGGAGACGCTCACGGTCGAGGACGCGGTGTTCGGGCTGGCGCCGCACGCCTCGGGAGGCCGGCAGGCACTGGTGCCGTCCTGGCTGTTCTCGGTGCGCGGGACGGGCGCCGGGGAGGACTACACGGTGACGTATCCGGCGGTCGCGCCGGAGTTCCTGAGCGCGCCGCCGGCCGCCACGCCGTCCGAGGGGGCGTCGTCCTCCGGCACCGGGACGCATGACGTGCAGGTCGACGGCTACACGGCCGAGGGCGCCGAACTGGTCGTCGGTTTCACGGGCGGGGTGTGCTCCGACTACCGGGCAACGGCGGTGGAGAGCGGCAACCAGGTGAAGGTCACCGTGACCGAGACGCCGTGGCCGGACGCGATCTGCATCAAGGTCGCCAAGTTCTTCCACCGGACGGTGAAGCTCGACGAGCCGCTGGGCGACCGGACGGTCGTCGGCACGGACGGCGCGCGGGTCCCCCTGGAGAAGCCGGGAGCACGGCTGCCCCGATAGCCGCCGGACACGCGAAGGCCGCGGACAGCCGAAGGCCGCGGAAACGCGGCCGGAAGGCACCGGACACGCGGAAGGCGGCGGCCCCTCGGAGGGGGCCGCCGCCTTCCGCGTGTCCTGCGCGACGACCTAGCTGAAGGAGTCGCCACAGGCGCAGGAACCCGTCGCGTTCGGGTTGTCGATCGTGAAGCCCTGCTTCTCGATGGTGTCCACGAAGTCGATGGACGCGCCGCCCAGGTACGGGGCGCTCATGCGGTCGGTGACGACCTTGACGCCGTCGAAGTCCTTGACCACGTCACCGTCGAGGGAACGCTCGTCGAAGAAGAGCTGGTAGCGCAGGCCGGAGCAGCCGCCGGGCTGGACGGCGACGCGCAGGGCCAGGTCGTCTCGGCCTTCCTGGTCGAGCAGGGCCTTGACCTTCGCCGCGGCGGCGTCGGACAGGATGATGCCGTCGGTGACGGTGCTGGTCTCGTCCGATACGGACATCTACATCTCTCCCGGGTTGTATGGAGACTGCTTGCCGACGGTTTCAACCGGCGGGGCCGCGGATTCATTCCACGGGTCGGGCGAACTTCTCTTTCGCCCCGTTCTTTCATGCTCGCACACGCGCGGGGCGGCGAACAGCGGCCCTCGGGCGCCCGTGGGCCACCGCACACGGCGGTGCGCGGGATTCATGTCACATCGACACAATGACCATCGTCAAAGTGACGTGAAGCGGGTTATGATAGATAACGTCAGATCGACGAAAAGTAGAAAAGGTGCGTGCCGTGACCACCGCCCAGACCACGGAGCTCGACGTACAGCCGACTCCGCTCGCCCTGTTGCTGCTCGGCCGCGAGGCCGACCCGAGGAGTGAGCGGGGCGTCGAGTGCCCCGGCGACCTGCCCTCCCCGTCGGACCCGGACCTGGTGGAGCGGGCCCGCGCCGCCAAGGAGAAGCTCGGTGACAAGGTCTTCGTCCTCGGGCACCACTACCAGCGCGACGAGGTCATCCAGTTCGCCGACGTCACGGGCGACTCCTTCAAGCTGGCCCGCGACGCCGCCGCCCGCCCGGAGGCCGAGTACATCGTGTTCTGCGGTGTGCACTTCATGGCCGAGTCCGCGGACATCCTGACCTCGGACGACCAGAAGGTGGTCCTGCCCGACCTGGCGGCCGGCTGCTCGATGGCCGACATGGCGACGGCCGAGCAGGTGGCCGAGTGCTGGGACGTGCTGACCGAGGCCGGCATAGCCGAGCAGGTCGTGCCCGTCTCGTACATGAACTCCTCCGCGGACATCAAGGCGTTCACCGGCAAGCACGGCGGCACGATCTGCACCTCGTCCAACGCCGAGAAGGCCCTGGAGTGGGCCTTCGCCCAGGGCGAGAAGGTGCTGTTCCTGCCCGACCAGCACCTCGGCCGCAACACCGCCGTCCGCGACATGGGTCTGTCCCTGGAGGACTGCGTCCTCTACAACCCGCACAAGCCGAACGGCGGGCTGACCGCCGAGCAGCTGCGCGACGCGAAGATGATCCTGTGGCGGGGCCACTGCTCGGTGCACGGCCGCTTCAGCCTGGAGTCGGTGGAGGACGTACGCGCCCGCATCCCCGGCGTGAACGTCCTGGTCCACCCGGAGTGCCGGCACGAGGTCGTGGCGGCGGCGGACTACGTCGGCTCGACCGAGTACATCATCAAGGCCCTGGAGGCCGCGCCCGCCGGCTCCAAGTGGGCCATCGGCACGGAGCTGAACCTGGTGCGCCGGCTGGCGAACCGTTTCGCGCCGGAGGGCAAGGAGATCGTGTTCCTCGACAAGACGGTCTGCTTCTGCTCGACCATGAACCGCATCGACCTGCCGCACCTGGTCTGGACCCTGGAGTCCCTGGCCGACGGCAAGCTGGTCAACCGCATCGAGGTCGACAAGGAGACCGAGACGTTCGCCAAGCTGGCGCTGGAGCGGATGCTGGCCCTGCCGTAACCCTCACGCCGCAGTAGCCCTCGCGCTGCCGTGACCGGCACCGCCCCCGGCCCCGACGTGCACGCTCACGCCGGGGCCGGGGTGTGGTCCGGGTGCGCCGGGTCGACGGAGAAGACCGTCCCGTCGGGGGTGGCCACCACCAACGCGCCCGCCTGCCGGAACAGTTCCGAGGACCAGCCACCGCTCACGGCCCGGCCGGCCCGCGGGAGGGACTCCCACAGCACGGTGCCGTCGCGGGCGTCGAGGGCCGCCACCCGCCCGCTCACACTGGCCAGGAACACCGTCGCGCCACCCGGCTCCCCCATCGGCCTGCCCGGCTGTTCCTGGGTCGTCCGGCTCTGCCACAGCCGCCGGCCCGTGTCCGGCGAGACGGCGGTGACCAGGCCGTTCGATCCCGCGAAGCAGAGCACCCCGTTCACCAGGGCGACCTGGCCGCTGGGCGCCCCCACCAGCGCGACCGCACGCTGCTCCCCGCTCACGCGGTCGACGAGTACCGCGCGGGTGTACGACAGGTCGCCGAGGCCCTCCAGGCTCTCCGCGCTCTCCTCGACGAACACCAGTTGGTCGCCGCGTTCGCCGAGGTAGGCGCTGTGGACCTTGAGGGTCGTCAGCGGACGGGTCGTGCCGTCGGTCCGGTCGAGGGCCAGCAGCCGGACACCCGGGCTGTCGCCGTCGTACCTGGAGCACAGGGCGTACAGCAGACCACCGGAGGCGGCGCGGAAGGTGCAGGAGTGGTCCGCGGGCAGGGACGCGGACCAGAGGGGGTTGCCGTCGTGGAGGGAGCGGGCGGTGACCGTGCGGTCGTCCTCGACCGTCAGGGCGAGCCCACCGGCCAGGGCCGGGGCCCCGTTCTCCGCGGTCATCGGGGTGGACCACAGCTCGGTGCCGGTGCCGGCGTCCAGCGCCACGACCTTCGGGGTCTCGGTCCTCTCGTCCGACGAGATGAGCACCGACTGACGCGCCAGCACCACCCCGTCGTGCACGCCGAGGATCTGACCCTCGTACCTGACCCCGGCCGTCCCCGACGGCACGGTGTCGGCCCGCCAGCGCGTCCGGCCGGTCAGTGCGTCGAGGCGGACCGGCGCGGTGTCGCCTCCGGCGCAGTAGAGCGCCTCGCCGTCCATCGCGCAGGACGGCGTCCCCGTGTCGCCCCGTGCCTCCGGGGCGCGGGTGACGCCGCTCGCCGCGGCCTCGCGGACCGTCGTCGTCCAGGGCTGCCAGCCGGCCGGGACGGCCGCCCATCGGGAGGGCGCCGAACTGCTGGGGGAACCGCCCGCCCCGGCCGATCCGCGGTCCCGCAGCGGGCCGAGGGCGAGGGAGACCGCGAGCGCGACGGCCAGGACGCCGGAGGCGCCGACCAGGGCGAGCAGCCGGTTGCGGCGGCGCGTACCGCCGGGCGGGCCGTCCCCGCGTGCGCCGGGCAGGGCCACGGGGTCGGTTCCGCGGGGCGGGCCGGTGCCGCCCGGACGGTCCGCGGGCGGCCCGGCGGCGGCCGGTTCATGGCCCGCCGGCCCGTGGGCGGGCGGAGGCGGGTCCACGGCGGACGCCTCACCGGGCGCCGCCTCGGGCAGGACGTCGGCGAACTCCTTCCCCAGGTCGTCGAGCGGCGGCCGGTCGGCCGCGACCTTGGCCAGGCAGCGGGCCAGGACCGTGCGCAGGGCCGGCGGCAGCGCCTCCAGCTCCGGCTGCTCCTTCATCACCCGCCACGCCGTCAGATAGGGACTGTCGGCGTCGAAGGGGCCGCGTCCGGTGGCCGCGTACACCAGGAGCGCGCCCAGCGAGAAGACGTCCGAGGCGGGGCCGACCGTGCGGGCGTCCGTGAGCTGTTCCGGGGACATGAAGGGCGGGGTGCCGATCATGTGGCCGGTCTCGGTCAGCGTCTGGTTCTCGGCCGCGCGGGAGATGCCGAAGTCGATGACGCGGGGGCCGTCCTCGGCCATCAGGACGTTCGCGGGCTTGAGGTCGCGGTGGACCACCCCGGCCCGGTGGATGTCGCGCAGCGCCTCCACCAGCCCGAGCGCGAGGCGGCGCAGCTCCGTGCCGCGCAGCGGGCCGTCCGCGCGGATCCGTTCGGCGAGCGAGGGGGCCGGGACGTACTGGGTGGCCATCCACGGCCGGGCCGCCTCCGGGTCCGCGTCGACCACGGGCGCGGTGAAGGCGCCGCTCACCCGGCGGACGGCCTCGATCTCCTGACGGAAACGGGTGCGGAAGACGGCGTCCGCCGCGTACTGGGCGTGCACCACCTTGACGGCCACGTCCCGGCCGGAGCGTGATCTGGCCCGGTAGACGACGCCCATGCCGCCGGCGCCGAGGCGGTCGACGATCCGGTATCCGCCGAGCGACCTCGGGTCGTCCTTGTGCAGAGGCACCGCCTCGATCCCCTTCCCCCGTCGAGCAGTTACAGCTCACAGGATAGGAAAGCCCGGCGAGGGAAGGGACATCGGTGCCGGTCGTGCTCAGCCGCGCGTCACACGCCGGCCGGCTCCGGCGTCTTCTGCGGCTCGGCGGCCCGCTTCTTCGCCGCCTTCTTCCCCGCCCGCCGTTCCTTGCGCAGTTCGAACATCGCGTAGAGGGTCGGGACGAGCAGCAGGGTGAGCAGCGTCGAGGTGATCAGACCGCCGATCACGACCACCGCCAGCGGCTGGGCGATGAAGCCGCCCTCGCCGGTGACGCCCAGGGCCATCGGCAGCAGGGCGAAGATGGTCGCCAGCGCCGTCATGAGGATGGGCCGCAGCCGGTGCCGGCCGCCCTCGATCACGGCCTCGACGACGCCGTGGCCCTGTCGCCGGTACTGGTTGATGAGGTCGATCAGCACGATGGCGTTGGTGACCACGATGCCGATCAGCATCAGCATGCCGATCATCGCCGGGACGCCCATCGGGGTGCCGGTGACGATCAGCAGGCCGATCGCGCCGGTCGCCGCGAACGGGATGGACACCAGCAGGATCAGCGGCTGGACCAGCGACCGGAACGTCGCCACCAGCAGCATGAAGACGATCGCGATCGCCGCGAGCATGGCCAGGGCCAGGTTCTTGAAGGCGTCGTCCTGGTCCTCCGATACACCGCCGATCTCGGCCGTCGCGCCCGCCGGGAGCTTCAGCGCGTCGAGTTCAGACGTCAGGTCCGCGCTCACCGCGCCCGTGTTGTCGCCGGTCGGCCGGGCGGTGATGGTGGCCGCGCGCCGGCCGTCGATGCGGGTCATGGCGACCGGGCCGTCGACGAGCCGCACGGTCGCGATGGAGCCGAGTTCCACCGCGCCCAGGGGCAGGGCCCGGAGCTGCGCCAGCGTGGTCGCCGGAGTGGCGGAGGTGATGACGATGTCGCGCTCGGTGTCGTCCAGGATCGCCTTGCCCGCCGTCGTCCCGCGGACCGCCTGCGCGACCGCGGCGCCCAGCGTCTGCTCGTCGAACCCGGCCGCCGCGGCCCGGGCGTTCGCCCTGACCGAGATGCGCGGCACGCTCTGCGAGAGGTCGCTGGTGACGTCCGTGACGTCGTCGAGGCCGGCCACCGCGGCGCGGACCTGTTCGGCCGCCTTGCGCAGGACCTCGCCGTCGGCCGCCTTCACGACGACGCTGAGGTCCTGGCTGCCGAAGCCGTCACCGACGGCGACCGTGGTGCTGCCGATGCCGGACAGTTTCTCCAGGCCGTCCTCGATGTGGTCCTGGACGTCCTCGAAGGACGCCGAGTCCTCCAGCATCACCTGGTAGGAGGCCTGGTTGGTGTCGGTGCCGCCGCCGAAGGCCGCCATGAAGCCGGAGGAGCCGACGGTGACCTGGTAGTTCTTGACGCCCTCGGTGTCGGCGAGCAGCCGCTCGACCTTCTTGGCCTGCGCGTCGGTCGCCGCCAGGCTGGCGCCCGGCTTCAGCTCCTGCTTGACGGTCAGGACCTGCTGCTCGCCCTGGTCGAAGAAGTTGGTCTTCAGCAGGGGGGCCATGCCGAACGTGCCGACCAGGACGACGACCGCGATCGCCACGCTCGTCAGGCGGCGCCGGGTCGCGAACCGCAGGACGGGGACGTAGAACCGCTGGAGGCGGCTCCGCGCCTCCTTCTCCTCGGCCGCGCGGCGGGCCTCCTCGGCGTCCGCGGGGGTGCCCTTCGGGGGCCGCAGGAACCAGTACGACAGGACGGGGACGACCGTCAGCGACACCAGCAGGGAGGCCAGGAGGGCCGCCGTGACGGTGAGGCTGAAGGAGCCGAACAGGGCGCCCACCATGCCGCCGACCAGGCCGATCGGCAGGAACACGGCGACCGTGGTGAGGGTGGAGGAGGTGACCGCGCCGGCCACCTCGCGGACCGCGGTGAGGATCGCGGCCTGGCGCTCCTCGCCGTAGCCGAGATGGCGCTTGATGTTCTCCAGGACCACGATCGAGTCGTCGACGACCCGGCCGATGGCGATGGTCAGCGCGCCCAGGGTGAGCATGTTGAGCGACAGGTCACGGGTCCACAGCACGATCAGGGCGAGGACCACGGACAGCGGGATGGACACCGCCGTCACCAGCGTCGAGCGGATCGACGCCAGGAAGACCAGGATGACCAGGACCGCGAAGAGCAGGCCGAGCCCGCCCTCCGTGGTGAGGCCCTTGATGGACTTCGACACCGCCGGGCCCTGGTCGCTGACGACCGTGATCGACGCGCCGGCGCCGAGGTTCTCGCGCAGGGCGGGCAGTTTGTCCTCGACCGCGTCCGAGATGGCGACGGAGCTGCCGTCGTGGTCCATGGTCACGGCGACGGCGAGGCTGGGCCTGCCGTCGGTACGGGTGAGGGAGTCGGCGGGGGCCTCCTCCTGCTTGACCGTGGCCACGTCGGCGAGGCGGACCGGCTTGCCGCCCGGCCGGGCGGGGATCACCAGATCCTGGATCTGCTGCAGGGACGTGAAGCCGCCGCCGACCCGCACGGTGCGGTTGCCGCCGGCCTCGTCGAAGGAGCCGGCCGGAACGGTGACGCCGCCCGCCTGGAGGGCCTGGGCGAGGGACTGGATGGTCAGCCCGGCCTTCGCCAGCCTCGCGTCGGCCGGGGTGACGGTGACGCGCAGGTCGCGCACGCCGTCGACGGTGACCCGTCCGACGCCGTCGATGTCCTTCAGCACGGGCACGACGGTCGTGTCGAGGCGGTCGGCGAGGGCCTGCTGGTCCCCGTCCGAGGTGACGGCGAGGACCACGGTCGGCATGTCGTCCGTGGAACCGGCGACGACCTGCGGGTCCACCGAGTCCGGGAGCTGGGCGCGGGCCCGGTTCACGGCCTGCTGGACGTCGGCGACGAGTTGCTTGGTGTCGTTGCCGTAGTCGAAGGAGGCCAGGATGACGGCGTTGCCCTCGCTCGCCGTCGAGGTGACACCGGTGATGCCGTCGACCCCTTCGAGGTTGTCCTCGATCGGCTCGACGACCTGCTTCTCGACGACGTCCGGGGAGGCGCCCTGGTACGGCGCGAGCACCGACACCATCGGCAGTTCGATGGTGGGCAGGAGCTGCTGTTTGAGCTGCGGGATCGCGATCGCGCCGAACACGATCGCGATGATGGACATCAGGCCTATCAGGGCCCGTTGCGCGAGGCTGAACCTGGACAGCCAGGACATGGGTTACGGGTCTCTCTTCTGTGAGCGGCAGAAGCGGCACGGCAGCGATGGACAGGGGGCGCGAACCCGTGGGAGCGCCCTCCCTCACACCCTGGGCCATCGGCGGAGCCCGATCCGTCACCCCGAGGTCGATTTCCTTATGCCGCGCATACTCCGGGCGCAGTACGGCCGGTGGGGGTCAGTCCACCCTCGGGCGGACCAGACCGGACTCGTACGCGATCACCACGAGTTGGGCCCGGTCGCGCGCGCCCAGCTTGGCCATGGCCCGGTTGACGTGCGTCTTCACGGTCAGCGGGCTGACTTCCAGACGCTCGGCGATCCCGTCGTTGGAGTGGCCGCCGGCGACCTGGACGAGGACCTCGCGCTCCCGGCCGGTGAGCGCCGCCAGCCGTTGCGCGCGGGCCGGATCGTCCTCGTCGCCCGCGGCGTCGCCCTGGGCGAGGAAGCGGGCGATCAGCCCCTTGGTCGCGGCCGGCGACAGCAGGGCCTCCCCGCCCGCGGCGATCCGGATGGCGTTGAGCAGTTCGTCGGGTTCGCTGCCCTTGCCGAGGAAGCCGGAGGCGCCCGCCCGCAGCGACCGCACCACGTAGTCGTCGACCTCGAAGGTCGTCAGGATCACCACCCGGACGTGGGCGAGGGACGGGTCGGCACTGATCAGGCGGGTGGCGGCGAGACCGTCGGTGCCGGGCATGCGGATGTCCATCAGGACGACGTCGGCGCGCTCCTCCTTGGCGAGCCGGACCGCCTGCGCCCCGTCGGAGGCCTCGCCGACCACCTCCATGTCGGGCTCGGAGTCGACGAGCACCCGGAACGCGCTGCGCAGCAGCGCCTGGTCGTCGGCGAGCAGGACACGGATGGTCACGCGGAGTCCTCGGGGGCGGTGGAGCGGGTCTTGACGGGCAGGATCGCATGGACGCGGTAACCGCCTCCGTAGCGGGGACCGGTGGTGAGGGTGCCGCGCAGGGCGGTGACGCGCTCGCGCATCCCGAGCAGACCGTGCCCGCCGCCGTCCTCCGACGCCGGCGCGTCTCCCGCGCCGTCGTCGAGCACGGTCACCTCGACATGCGGTCCGACGCGTACGACGCTGACCTCGGCCCGGGCGTCGGGTCCCGCGTGTTTGCGCACGTTGGTGAGGGCTTCCTGGATGACGCGGTAGGCGGCCAGGTCGACGGCGGCGGGCAGCTTGGTGCCGTGGTCGGCGCGGGCCACCTCGACCTGGAGCCCGGCGCTGCGGAAGGTGCCGGTCAGCTCGTCGAGACGGTCGAGGCCGGGCGCCGGTTCGGTGGGGGCCTCCGGGTCGCCGGACTGGCGCAGCAGGCCGACGGTGGCGCGGAGTTCGTTGAGTGCGGAGCGGCTGGCCTCGCGGACGTGCGCGAGGGCCTCCTTGGCCTGGTCGGGCCGCTTGTCCATGACGTGGGCGGCCACCCCGGCCTGCACGTTGACGAGGGCGATGTGGTGGGCGACCACGTCGTGCAGGTCGCGGGCGATGCGCAGGCGCTCCTCGGCGACCCGGCGGCGGGCCTCCTCCTCGCGGGTGCGTTCGGCCCGCTCGGCCCGCTCCCGGATGGCGCGTACGACGGCCCGGCGGCTGCGGACGGCGTCCCCGGCGGTGGCGCCGATGCCCGTCCAGGCGAAGATCGCCAGGTTCTCCTGGGCGTACCAGGGCAGTGGCCCGGCCAGCATGGCGGCGCCGGTCAGGACCGTCATGGTGAGCAGGCCGACCCGCCACGTGGTGGGGCGGTCGGTGGTGGAGGCGACGGTGTACAGGGCGATGACGGCCGACATCGCGACGGGGGCGCGCGGGTCGCCGGTGACGCTCTCGGCCACGGAGCAGGTGCCGGTGAGCACGAGGACGGTCATGGGGGCGCTGCGGCGGAGGACGAGGGCGGCGCCGCTCAGGGTGATCAGCAGCAGGCTGAGGGGGTCCGGGGTGTGCAGGCTCCAGCTGACGCCCCGCTCGCCGTGCGGGGCGACGAAGGAACCGGCCAGCATGCACAGCAGAACGGTCGCGGCGAGGGCGGAGTCCAGGGCGAGGGGGTGGGCTCTCAGCCGGCGCCGGGCTCGAGCGAGGGGGGTCACTTTTCCGTACCGTCGCTTTCGTGGCCGTCGCTGGGGGCTGCTGCCGGGGCCGTGGCCCCACATCCCGCTGTCGGCCCGGACTGCCTCGTCCTCAGCCGCCGGACGGGCCGGATCGCGTGTCCTCACCCGGATCGGCCCTCCCGGACCTCGGGACCGGCGCTCCCGCACCCGGCGGGCGCGCTGTCCTCATCCGGGGATCAGCCCGTCGTCGCCCAGCATCTCCCTGACCTCGTCCAGGCTCGCTTCCTCGGCCGGGAGGATCAGTTCGGAAGGTTCCAGGGAGTCGTCCGCGAGAGGCTCGCCGAGGCGGCGGACGGCGCCCAGCAGGGCTCCGAGGGTGCGGTGGAAGCCGTCCTCGTCGCCGCTCTCCATCTCGGCCAGCAGTGCGTCGTCCAGTGCGTTCAGTTCGGCGAAGTGGGCGTCGGCCAGTGTCCACTGGCCCTCCCCCATGATCCGAACGATCATGTCGGCCTCCTCGGCTCCGGCCCCGGCGCCGACGCTACTGCTTGTCGAAGCGCGGGGTGTCCTGCGGCTGCTGCCGGCTCTGCGACGGCTCGGCGCCGCCTTCGATGGCCTGCTGCCCGGAGGAGGTGCCACCGGCCAGCTCCGCCTTCATGCGCTGAAGCTCCAGCTCTACATCCGTACCACCGGAGAGCCGGTCCAGCTCGGCCTGGAGGTCGTCCTTGGCCAGGCCGGTGGGGTCGTCCAGGGCGCCGGAGGCGAGGAGTTCGTCGAGAGCGCCGGCCCGGGCCTGGAGCTGGGCCGTCTTGTCCTCGGCACGCTGGATCGCCAGGCCGACGTCGCCCATCTCCTCGGAGATGCCGGAGAAGGCCTCGCCGATCCGGGTCTGCGCCTGCGCGGCCGTGTAGGTGGCCTTGATGGTCTCCTTCTTGGTGCGGAAGGCGTCTACCTTGGCCTGGAGGCGCTGGGCCGCGAGGGTGAGCTTCTCCTCCTCGCCCTGGAGCGTCGAGTGCTGCGTCTCCAGGTCGGTGACCTGCTGCTGGAGCGCGGCGCGGCGGGAGAGCGCCTCGCGGGCCAGGTCCTCGCGGCCCAGCGCCAGCGCCTTGCGGCCCTGGTCCTCCAGCTTGGAGGACTGCGACTGCAACTGGTTCAGCTGGAGTTCCAGCCGCTTGCGGGAGGTCGCCACGTCGGCGACACCGCGGCGCACCTTCTGGAGAAGCTCCAGCTGCTTCTGGTACGAGTAATCGAGGGTTTCGCGCGGGTCCTCGGCCCGGTCAAGGGCCTTGTTCGCCTTCGCGCGGAAGATCATCCCCATACGCTTCATGACACCGCTCATGGGCTTCGCGCGCCCCCTTCTGACGTCCAGCTCCAGCTCTGCGACAGAACCCACAGTACGGGCCCCGCATCCATTGACGCACTGTTCGGGGACGGATGCGCTCATCCCCAAGGACGACTGACCAAGGCCTTGCTCCGGCGTAAGGAGTAGGTGACCTTCAGGGTGACCGCTGCGCCACCGCTCGTCCCCTCTCCACCGGTCTGTCCCGGGTCCGTCCTCACTACAGACGACTGGTGTTGCCGGATCGTTCCCCACCGGGCTGCGGTCCATGCCCGGGGAGCGCTTACCCTTGGGTTTTGTGTTCCGTAGCCGTGCCAAGGATGAGAAGGCATCGGTCGCCGACAAGGCGCCGCTGACCGACTCCAAGCAGACCCGCGACCCGCAGGCCCCGAAGGGCAGGCCCACGCCCAAGCGCAGTGAGGCCCAGTCCCAGCGGCGCAGCGTCGCCAACACGTCGTCGTCGCGCAAGGACGCCTCCAAGCGTCAGCGCGAGGAGCGCCGAGCCCAGCTCGAGCGCCAGCGGCAGGCGCTGGCGGGTGGTGACGAGCGGTTCCTGCCGGTCCGGGACAAGGGTCCCGTCCGCAAGTTCGCGCGCGACACCATCGACTCGCGGTTGAACGTGGCGGAGTTCTTCCTGCCGATGGCCGTGGTCATCCTCGTGCTGAGCATGGTCCGGGTGGGCTCGCTCCAGTCGATCGCCCTGCTGCTGTGGCTCGTGGTGATCGTGCTGATCGTGCTGGACTCGCTCGTCACCGGTCTCCGGCTGAAGAAGCGGCTCGCCGAGCGCTTCCCGGAGCAGAACCGGCGGGGCGCGGTGGCCTACGCCCTCATGCGCTCCCTTCAGATGCGTCGGCTCCGGCTGCCGAAGCCGCAGGTCAAGCGCGGAGAGCGGCCCTGAGCACTGCTTCTTTCCCCGAGGGCGCGGCGAAGGCCCGGCCGAGCAGGCTGGGCGGGCTGCGTGACGTCGTACGGCGGGAGCTGGTGGCCCGGCAGCTCGACGAACAGATAGCCGCGCGTTATCCGGTCGGGCAGCGGCTGCGCGTGCTCGACGTGGGCATGGGCCAGGGCACGCAGGCACTGCGGCTGGCCCGGCTCGGCCATCAGGTGACCGGCCTGGAACAGGACGCCACGATGATCGCCGCGGCCCGTGAGGCGCTGTCCGGGGAGCCCGAGGGCATCCGGGCCCGCATGCGGATCATGGAGGGCGACGGCCGGGACACCGGCGTGCACTTCGTGCCCGGCAGCTTCGACGTGGTGCTCTGCCACGGCGTGCTCATGCACGTCCAGGAGCCGGATCCCGTTCTCGCGGGCCTCGCGCGCGTGCTGGCCCCCGGCGGGCTGCTGTCCCTCCTGGTGCGCAATGCCGACGCGCTGGCCATGCGGCCCGGTCTGGCCGGCGACTGGGCGGGGGCGCTGAGCGCCTTCGACAGCACGGCGCACATCCCCCGTTCGCGGACGGATCCGGACGGGGGGACCCCCGCGCGGGCGGGCCACGACGTCCGCGCCGACCGCCGGGAGACCCTGACCGCCACCCTCGCGGGGATCGGGGCGCCGCTGCACGCCTGGTACGGCGTACGGGTCTTCACGGACACCGCGGTGGACGGGGCGGATCTCCCCGAGGACCTGGAGCCGCTGCTGGCCGCGGAGGAGCGGGCGGGCCGGACGGACCCCTACCGCGGTGTGGCGGGCCTGCTGCATCTGTGCGGGGTGCGGGGCTGAGAGGTCCCCCCGTAGGGTCTGGCGGGTGGTGCGGCGCGCTCGTTCGGGTGAGCTGCGCGAGCCGGGGGTCCGCTCCCTGGTGAGACTCGGGGCATGGATGCTTCCCGTACGCGCGCCTGGACAGCCGTCGTCGCGGCGGTCGTCGTGAGCTGCCTCGGGGGGCTGGTCGCCGGATGCTCCGGTGCCGGGTCCCCGGCCGAGGAAGGCGTCACCCGGCAGCCCGCCCGCACCGCTCAGCCGGCGGCCGTCACCCGGGCCGACGACCTGCAGAGCGCCTACCAGAAGGTGATCCGGGACGTCCTGCCGTCGGTCGTGCAGATCGAGGCGAGCCGCGATCTCGGGTCCGGGGTCGTCTACGACGGTGCGGGACACATCGTCACCAACGCGCACGTCGTCGGGGACGAGAAGACCTTCCGGGTGACGACCGCGCACAGCGAGGACACCCTCGCCGCCACGCTCGTCTCCTCGTACCCCGAGCAGGACCTCGCCGTCATCAAGCTGGACCGGGTGCCCGAGGGGCTGAGGGCGGCCCGCCTCGGGGACTCCGGCAAGGTCGAGGTGGGCCAGATCGTGCTCGCCATGGGCTCTCCGCTCGGCCTGTCCTCGAGCGTGACGCAGGGCATCGTCTCGGCGACCGGACGGACCGTCAGCGAGGGAAGCGCCGAAGGGGGCACGGGCGCGACGATCGCCAACATGGTGCAGACGTCCGCGGCCATCAACCCCGGCAACAGCGGTGGCGCCCTGGTGGATCTCGACGGCGAGGTCATCGGGATCCCGACCCTCGCGGCCACCGACCCCGGGCTGGGCCAGGGGGCGGCGCCGGGCATCGGCTTCGCGATCCCCGCCTCGATGGTGCGCACCGTCGCCGACCAGATCGTGCGCAACGGCAAGGTCACCGACTCCGGGCGGGCCGCGCTCGGCATCACCGCACGGACCGTCGTGGACGACGACTACCGGGCCGCGGGGGTGGCGGTGGTGGAGGTGACCAGGGGCGGCGCGGCCGACCGGGCGGGCCTGCGGGCGGGGGACGTCATCACCGGGCTGGGTGACACCTCGGTCACCACGATCACCTCGCTGGCGGAGACCCTGGCCGGGATGCGGCCCGGCGAGCGGACGACGGTCACCTTCACCCGTGGCGGGGACGAGCGGACGGCCGAGGTGACGCTGGGCGAACAGTGACGGGCCGTTGACAGGCCGGTCGGGGCGGTCCACCAGGGGGCGGTTGCTGGGGCGGGCGGTCGACGGCGGGGCGGCCGACGGGGCGGGTGGTCGGCGGCGGGCGGTCGACGGCGGGGCGGCCGACGGGGCGGGCGGTTTACGGCAAAGCGGTCGACGGGGCGGGTCGGGGTGGCCGTCGACCGGCCACCCCGGGCCGGAGTCCGTCCTACGACTCGTCCGCGTGCAGGTTCATCGGGCCGTAGATCTCCGTGGCGTCCTCGAACAGCCGTACCTGGTCCGCGCCGCCTTCGAGCAGGGCCTTCCAGTGCTCCCCGAGCCAGGACTCGGCGTCCCCCTGCGTGGTGAACTCCTCCGGCTGCACCGCGGGCTGGACCTCCGTCCCGTCGGCCTTCTCGAACCGCCACGTCCATGCCGCCATGTACGCCTCCAACGTGTGAGCACATGCAGAGCAGAAGCCGGATCTTGGTCCGGCTCCTGGCACGCAGCCTAGCCGGATGCGCAAGACGCGGTCGGACGCGCGAAAATCAGCTCCGTGGAAGTGACTCTGCTCGGTACCGGTGCCCCCGCGGGACTCCCCCGCCCCGACTGTCCGTGTGCCGTCTGCGCGACCTCCCTCGGGGTGGACGCGCGGGCGGCGACCGCGGTGCTCCTGGACGGGACGCTGCTGCTCGACCTCACGCCGGGCGCGGCCTTCGCCGCGGCGCGCTCCGGGCATTCCCTGGGCGGCGTACGGCAGGTGCTGCTGTCGCATCCGCACGACGGGCCCGCCGTCGAGGTGCCGGCCGGGCTGCCGCAACCCGGCCGGGTGCCGGACGGACGGGAGTTGACCCATCTGACGGGGCATCGGGTGCGCGCGGTGGCGATGGACGCTCCCGGTACGGGCTACGCCGTGACCGGCCCGGACGGGCAGCGGCTGCTGTACCTGCCGCCGGGCGGCGCGCCGGCCGGTCTCCAGGAGGGCGGGGAACCGGCCGAGCGGTACGACATGGTCCTCATCGACGTGGTGGGGCGCCCGGACGCGCTGGCGAAGCTGCGGGCGGTGGGCGCGGTCGGGCCCACCACGGACGTCGTCGCCGTCCATCTGGACCACGACGCGCCGTCGGGCCCGGAGTTGCGGCGTCGGCTGGCCGCGGCGGGGGCGCGGGCGGTGCCGGACGGTTCGACGCTGACGGTCGGGGTGTACGAGGAGGTGCCCGACGTGCCACGGCGGACCCTGGTGCTGGGCGGGGCCCGGTCGGGGAAGTCGGTGGAGGCCGAGCGGCGGCTGGAGTCCTTCCCGGACGTGCTGTACGTCGCGACCGGCGGATCGCGGGGCGGGGACGGCGAGTGGGCGGCGCGGGTCGCCACGCACCGGGAGCGGCGGCCGGGCTCGTGGCGGACGGTCGAGACGTGCGACCTCGTGCCCCTGCTCGCGCAGGACGGGGCGCCGCCCCTGCTGATCGACTGCCTGTCGCTGTGGCTGACCGACGCGATGGACTCCGTCGGTGCGTGGGACGACGCGGTGTGGGCGGACGGGGGTGAGCGCGAGCTGCGCGCACGGGTGGCGGAGTTGGCGGGGGCGGTCCGCGGTACCCGGCGACCGGTGGTGCTCGTGTCGAACGAGGTCGGCTCCGGGATCGTGCCGGCCACGGCGTCGGGGCGGCGGTACCGGGACGAGCTGGGACGCCTGAACGCGGCGGTCGCGGCGGAGTGCGAGGAGGTGCTGCTGGTCGTGGCGGGCCAGGTGGTGACACTGCGCGGGTGAGGCGCCCGCCCGACGCTCAGGTGGCGGGACTACGCGAGGTGAGCGCCCGCCCCACGGCCACGCGGCGGCACTACGCGAGGTGAGGCGCCCCGCCCCACGGCCACGTGGCGGCACTACGCGAGGTGAAGCGCCCGTCCCGCGGCCACGTGGCGGGACGCCGAGGGCTGGGGCCGCAGCCCTCGGGCGGTGCCTGGGTCGGGTGGTGGCTGTCGCGGTGTCAGTTCTTGCGGGCGATGACTCGGTACGTGTTCGAGAAGCGGGTGTGGCGGAGGAGGGGGGCCAGGGCGTGGTCCAGTGCGGTGGCCACGGCGACCAGGGGGGTGGCGGCTCGCAGGAGGGCCGTACGGGGGGACGGGACCGACCGGGACAGGGACAGGGCGAGGGCCGCCGCGAGGTCGTGCGGGACGTGGGCCCCGCTGCGGTCGGCCGTGACGATCGTGCAGCCCTGGAACTCGAGTTCGGCGCGCAGGTTGCGCAGCGGGATCAGGTGCAGGTGACGCGGCTGCCCGTGGGCCACCCACCACTTGCCGAGCAGCGCGGCGAACGCGCTGTGCGGATCGGGCAGTTCGAGGAGCAGGTGCCCGCCGGGCCGCAGCGCGGCGAGAGCGGCGCGGAGTTCCGCGCGCGGGTCGAGGGTGTGCTCCACATGGCCGAGCATGCTGACGACGTCGTAGCGGGCGCGCAGCCGTGCGGTGGTCGCGGGGTGGGTGAGCCGTCCCTGGTGGGCCTCCTCCACGCGGCCGGCCTGCTGGGCCCGGACGACCCGCGGGGTGGGGTCGACGCCGTCGAAGGAGGTGTAGGTGAAGACCTCCTTCGCCGCCTCGGGGAACAGGGCGTCCCCCGTGCCCACGTCCAGCCAGCTCTCCGGCTCGGGGAAGGGCAGCATCGCGCGGGCGGTGGCCACCAGCCGGCTCCGGCGGGTGCGCAGGGCGAGGACGCGTTCGGCGGAGTCGCCGGGCAGGCCCCTGGCCGGAGGGAGGTGGTAGAGGGCGAGTCCCTCCGCGGTCAGCCGCGGGTTCTGGAAGATGTGCGCGCAGTCCAGGCATTCGTCGACGGCGAAGGTGCCCGGCCGGTGATGGAGCAGGTCGGGCGCGCGCAGACGGTTGCGCAGGCGCTTCGAGCCGCACCAGGGGCAGGTGTCGCGGCGCGGCTCGTGGATGGGCCTGGGGGGCATGAGCGGCTCCGTGGAGGGCGTCGAAGGGCGCGGCAATTCACAGCAAAACGGAACGTATGGGATACCGATCTTGGGTGCAAAGACGTCATGGGGGTGTGGTGCGGATGTGGCGCCGATCCGTTCGATCGGTGCCGGTACTGTTCGGCGAATGAGTTCGCTGAATCTCGACGACTTCACCGATCTGATCGAGCGCCCCGACGGCGGCGTGCGCCGCGACGCGGAGGCGCGCCGGGAACGTCAGACCGTGCCGCCCGGATCGCTGGGCCGCCTCGACGACCTCGGTGAATGGCTGGCGGCGGCGCAGGGTTCGGTGCCCGTGCGGCCGGTCGTACGACCGCGGGTCGTGCTGTTCGCCGGCGATCACGGCGTCGCCGCGCTGGGCGTCTCGGCGCGGCCCGCGGGCAGCGCGGCGGAGCTGGTGCGGGAGGTCCTGGAGGGCGGCCGGCCGGTGTCGGTGCTCGCCCGCCGGCTCGACGTCCCCGTGCGGATCGTGGACATGGCGCTGGACTGCGAGCCGGACGTCTTCCCCGAGGGCGTCGTGCGCCACCGGGTGCGGCGCGGCAGCGGTCGTATCGACATCGAGGACGCGCTGACCGCGGAGGAGGCCGAGGCGGCCTTCCTCGCGGGGGTCGCGGTGGCCGACGAGGAGGCGGACTGCGGTACGGACCTGGTCGTGCTCGGCGACGTCAGCGTGGGCGGGACGACGGCGGCCGGCGTGCTGGTGGCCGCGCTGTGCGGGACCGACGCGTCCGTGGTGACCGGGCGGGGCGGCCTGGAGATCGACGACCTGGCGTGGATGCGCAAGTGCGCCGCGATCCGCGACGCGCTGCGGCGGGCCCGGCCGGTGCTCGGGGACCAGTTGCAGCTGCTGGCGACCGTCGGCGGTGCCGACCTGGCGGCGATGACCGGCTTCCTGCTCCAGTGCGCCGTACGGAAGGTGCCGGTGGTGCTGGACGGCGTCGTGGCGGCGGCGTGTGCGCTGGTCGGGCAGCGGATCGCGTTCCGGGCGCCGGACTGGTGGCTGGCCGGGCAGCGCAGCGGGGAGCCGGGGCAGGCCAAGGCGCTGGACCGGATGGCGCTGGAGCCGCTGCTGGACCAGGGCGTGACCGTGGGCGAGGGCGCCGGAGCGCTGCTGGCCCTCCCGCTGGTGCAGGCGGCCGCCGCCCTGGCCGCCGAACTGCCCGAGAAGCCACAGAAGCCTCAGGAGCCCCACGGGTCCCAGGAGCCGGAGAAGACCGCAACCGCCGAGGCCCCAGCCGCCGAGTCCGAGTCCGCCGCGGACTCGGACGAGACGCTCGGCAGGGAGTAGACGGAGCGCTCGGCACGGAGTGGACGCGCTCGGCACCGCGTGGGCGGGGCGCTCGACACCGCGGTGGGCAGGACCGCTCGGCACCGCGTGGGCGGCGCGGGCGGCGGCGCGGCGGCACAGGGCACGCTGTACGCGCGCGTGGGCCCCGGCGACGTCAGCGCCGCGCGCACTGGTGTGGGGGCGCCTCAGTGGTGGTCGGCGGCGCGGCTCAGCTCCGCGTCGGTCTTGCCGCCCAGCCAGTCGCCGAGCACCCGGCGGGGGCCGGCCCAGCGTCGGTCGTGATGGTAGGCCCGCAGGACCGCCTTGGCGCGGGCGCGGGGGCGCCTGCGGTAGAAGCGGCGGGCCCACGGGGAGTCGGGGCGGGCCACCCGGACGAGCCCGAACAGGGCGACGAACGGGACGACCACGCTGAAGACCGCCAGTTTGGCCTTGCCCTTGCTCAGCACGGCCAGCGCGAACAGGAAATTGACGACCACGGTCGAGATCACGCTGCCCCGGTCCTGGAGTTCCTCGTCGCTGAGGTCGTTGACGCCGAACGGCGAGAAGCCGACCAGCACCAGGCCGACGAGGGCCGCCGTCAGGACGACGGCCTCCACGCTCTTGCGGCCGGCCTCCGTCCAGTACACGTCGTCCAGGTGCAGGACCAGCGCGAACTCGTCCAGGACCAGACCCGCGCCGATGCCGAAGACCACCGCGCAGGCGGCCGAGCCGAAGCCGTGCCGGCCGCTGGCCACCGCGCCGAAGCCGCCGACGACGGCGAGCACGATGCCCGGGACCACGTGGTGGATGTGCACCCCGCCCGCGCTGACGTTGCCGAACGGGCCCTTGCCCGCGCGGATCAGGCGGGTGATGACCCGGGTGATCAGGAAGGTCAGGACGAAGGAGGTCAGGGCGATGAGCAGCGGCAGCTTGCCCGGCTCCACGATGTTCCGCTGCAACCAATGTCCCATGAGAGCATTTTCTTCCCCCGCTGCCGAGGGCGCCCGTCCGACTGCCCGGTAACCTGCGCCGGTGTCCACCACCCCGCCCTCGCCGCCCTCGCCGCCCTCGCCGCTCGACGGGATCCGCTTCGCCTTCGGCACCCTCACCGTGCTCCCGGTCCGGGTGACCCGCTGGGACCGCGAGGCCGCGCGCGGGGGCATGCTCGGCGCCCCGCTGGCCGGGCTGGTCGTCGGCGGCTGCGCGGCCGGGCTCGGGCTGGCGCTGCTGGCCCTCGGCGCGGGCCCGCCGCTCGCCGCCGTCGCCTCCGCCGCCGTACCCGCCGCCCTCACCCGCGGTCTGCACCTCGACGGGCTGGCGGACACCGCGGACGGGCTGGGCAGCGGCAAGCCCGCGGACGACGCCCTGCGGATCATGAAGCAGTCGGACATCGGGCCCTTCGGCGTGCTCACCCTCGTCCTCGTCCTGCTCGCCCAGGTCGCCGCGCTGAGCCAGCTCTACGGCGCCTCGTGGGCCCGGGGCGCCCTCGCGGCCGTCGCCTCCGCGGTCGCCGCCCGGCTGGCGCTGACCCTCGCCGCCCGCGCCGGAGTCCCGGCCGCCCGGCCGGACGGGCTCGGCGCGGCGGTCGCCGGGGCGGTCCCGGTGCGCGGCGCGCTGGCCGTGACGGCGGGCTGCCTCGCCGCCGCGGCGGCCTGCGGCGCCCTCCTCGGCCCGTACGACGCCGTCCGCACCGCCCTGGCGGTCGCCCTCGCCCTGGCCGCCGCCGAACTGCTGCTGCGCCACTGCACGCGCCGCTTCGGCGGGGTCACCGGCGACGTCTTCGGCGGTCTGGCGGAGACGGCTGCCACGACGGCACTCGTGGCCCTCTGCCTCGGCTGAGGACCGTCCCGCTCATCCCGGTGGGTGGGCGCGGCGATGACGGGAGAACCCTCGGCTAACAGGCCTCACGCCACGCCGTGAGTTCGTACTTCTTCAGCAGGGAACTCAGCCCCAGCCGACGGGAGTCGGCGCAGAAGCGGCTCGTGGGGAGTTCGTACTCGACGTGGAAGACGGCCTTGCCCGCCTCGACGAACGGAGTCGTCCGCGCGCACTCGCCGTACTGGGCGCACTGCTCGTTGACCGCGAAGTCGAAGTCGTCCACGAGGTCGGGGATCTGGTCGAGGTCGTTCTTCAGACCGACGGACAGGCCCCGGTCGTGGGCGAGTCGGGCGATCAGCCGGTTGTAGCGGAGCTGGTCGGCGGCCGTCAGCGGGAAGCCGGTGCTGTTCCGGTAGCCGTCCATGTTGTCCGGTTCGACCGCGTCGAAGCCCTTGGACCGGCACATGTCGAGACGGGCCTTCATCAGGGGTTCGAGGACGTCCGTGCGACGGATGTCCAGCCAGCGCTCCCCCTCCCAGCCGTTGCCCTCGCCCAGGACCGCCCTCGGGAACTTCCCCGCGTCCGGCCGCCAGTCCTCCCAGGCGCCGGTGGACAGGTAGCAGATGACCTTGCGGCCGTCGTCGTGCAGCCGGGCGACGGCCGCCTCGCTCTGGTCGAAGCCGTCGACGTCGTACACGGGCACGTCCACGGAGGTGTCCAGACGGCCCCTCAGCTGCCACTGCCAGCCGATGCCGGGGCCCGGCCGCCAGCGGTCCGGCTCCGCCGGCCCGTCGTCGGGCCCGGACGCGCAGCCGGCGAGCAGCGACACAAGGACGGTCAGCAGGACGGTCGACAGGGCGGTCGGCGGGATCAGGCGTCTCACGGACGAACTCCAGGATGGGCGGCGGCGGCTCCCCGCATGATCTCCCGCGGCCGTCCGGCCCGCGGCACCGCACCACACCGCCCCGCCCCGCACCGCCTCGCACCACACCGCCCCGCCCCGCACCCGAGAGAGGCGACCGCGTCCCCCGAATGCGAGGATCGGGCGGTGGCCACGCCGCCGACGACAGGTGAGCGCTCCCGTGCGGGAGCCGACGCCCACGCACGCGTACGCTCGTTGCGGGGTCTCCGCGCCGGTCCGCCGCGCCGGCGAGGCCGACCCCGGTGACGACCGCGTCCCCAGCCCGGATCTAGGGTCGGCTGTCGGGCCCGGTCGACCCACACACATCGGCCACCGCAACTCCACATCGGAAGCGAGAAATCACCACCGTGACTGCTCTCACTCTCAGCACCGCCGCGGCGCCCGGCCTGCGGGCCGACGCGATCGTGATCGGTGTCGCCAAGGGCGCCGACGGCCCCGTCGTCACATCGGGCGCCGAGTCCGTGGACCAGGCCTACGACGGCCGGCTCGCCGGCGTCCTGGAAACCCTCGGTGCCGTCGGCGCCGAGGGCGAGGTGACGAAGCTGCCGGCCCCGGCCGGCTTCAAGACGCCTCTCGTGCTGGCGGTGGGGCTGGGCGCGGAGCCCGAGAAGGACGCCTCGTACGACGCCGAGGCGCTGCGCCGCGCCGCCGGTGTGGCCGCCCGCACCCTCGCCGGTTGCAAGAAGGCCGCCTTCGCCCTGCCCGTGGCGGACGCCGCCGACCTCGGCGCGGTCGCCGAGGGCGTGGCGCTCGGCGCCTACTCGTTCGACGCCTACAAGGAACAGGGCAAGGACGCCAAGGCGAAGACCGGCAAGGCCCCGCTCGCCGAGGCCGTCCTGCTCGGCGGCAAGCCGCGCGACGCCGCCCACAAGGCCGCCCTCGTCCGCGCCGCCGCGGTCACCGAGGAACTCAACCGCGCCCGGGACCTCATCAACATGCCGCCGAACGACCTCGACCCCGAGGCCTTCGCCGCCGTCGCCCGGACCGCGGCCAAGGAACACGGCATCAAGGTGCAGGTCCTCGACGAGAAGGCCCTCGCCAAGGGCGGCTACGGCGGCATCCTCGGCGTCGGCGCCGGCTCGGCGGCACCCCCGCGCCTGGTGAAGCTGTCGTACACCTCCTCCAAGGCACGGAAGCACCTCGCCTTCGTCGGCAAGGGCATCACCTACGACTCGGGCGGCATCTCCCTCAAGCCGGCCGGGCACAACGAGACGATGAAGTGCGACATGAGCGGCGCGGCGGCGGTGTTCGCCGCCGTGGTCGCCGTCGCGCGTCTGGGCCTGGACGTCAACGTCACCGGCTGGCTGGCGCTCGCCGAGAACATGCCGTCCGGCTCGGCCACCCGCCCGGGTGACGTGCTGCGGATGTTCAGCGGCAAGACGGTCGAGGTCCTGAACACCGACGCCGAGGGCCGGCTGGTCCTCGCGGACGCGCTGTGGGCCGCCTCCCAGGAGAAGCCGGACGCCATCGTGGACGTCGCGACCCTGACCGGCGCGATGATGCTGGCGCTGGGCAACCGGACGTTCGGGATCATGGCGAACGACGACGCGTTCCGCTCCGCGCTGCACGAGGCGGCCGAGGAGGTCGGCGAGCCGGCCTGGCCGATGCCGCTGCCGGAGCACCTGCGCAAGGGCATGGACTCCCCCGTCGCCGACATCGCGAACATGGGCGAGCGGATGGGCGGCGGGCTCGTCGCCGGTCTCTTCCTGCGGGAGTTCGTCGGCGAGGGCATCACCTGGGCGCACCTCGACATCGCGGGGCCCGCGTTCAACGAGGGCGGGCCGTTCGGTTACACGCCCAAGGGCGGCACGGGTACGGCGGTGCGGACGCTGGTCCGGCTGGCCGAACTGACCGCGGAGGGCGATCTCGGCTAGCCCCCGGAGGCGCGGGGACTGTGCGACTGATCACTCGGCCGGTCGCGCCCGCGCGGCGCGGCCGCGGATCGGCACAGTCCCGCGCCCCTGGCGGCTCCGCTCACCCTCGCCACAGGTGAGCGTGGGGTGTCTCACACCCCGGCCCGGCGTCTCGTTCGTCTCCCACAAGTGCGAAGATGGGGCTCGGCAGGACAGGGCCCACACCACAGGGCCGAAGAAGAGCGGCCGGACACCAGCCGCCGCCCGGTCACCGCAGACCGGCGTACGGCGCACATGCATGGAGGACGTGACGTGGCGAACGACGCCAGCACCGTTTTCGACCTAGTGATCCTCGGCGGTGGTAGTGGCGGTTACGCCGCGGCCCTGCGCGGGGCGCAGCTGGGCCTGGACGTCGCCCTGATCGAGAAGGACAAGGTCGGCGGCACCTGCCTGCACCGGGGTTGCATCCCCACCAAGGCTCTGCTCCACGCGGGCGAGATCGCCGACCAGGCCCGCGAGAGCGAGCAGTTCGGTGTGAAGGCCACCTTCGAGGGCATCGACATCGCCGGGGTCCACAAGTACAAGGACGGTGTCGTCTCCGGCCTGTACAAGGGCCTCCAGGGGCTTGTCGCCTCCCGCAAGGTGACGTACATCGAGGGTGAGGGCCGCCTGTCCTCCCCGACCTCCGTCGACGTCAACGGACAGCGCGTCCAGGGCCGCCACGTGCTCCTGGCGACCGGCTCCGTGCCGAAGTCGCTGCCGGGCCTGGAGATCGACGGCAACCGGATCATCTCCTCCGACCACGCGCTCGTCCTGGACCGGGTGCCGAAGTCCGCGATCATCCTGGGCGGCGGTGTCATCGGCGTGGAGTTCGCCTCCGCGTGGAAGTCCTTCGGCTCGGACGTCACGATCGTCGAGGGCCTCAAGCACCTCGCCCCCCTCGAGGACGAGAACTCCTCCAAGCTTCTTGAGCGCGCGTTCCGCAAGCGCGGCATCAAGTTCAACCTGGGCACCTTCTTCTCGAAGGCCGAGTACACCGCCGACGGCGTCAAGGTCACCCTGGCCGACGGCAAGGAGTTCGAGGCCGAACTCCTGCTGGTCGCGGTGGGCCGCGGGCCCGTCTCCGCCGGTCTCGGCTACGAGGAGCAGGGCGTCGCGATGGACCGCGGCTACGTCCTGGTCGACGAGTACATGCGGACGAACGTCCCCACCATCTCCGCCGTCGGCGACCTCGTGCCGACGCTCCAGCTCGCGCACGTCGGCTTCGCCGAGGGCATCCTGGTGGCGGAGCGTCTGGCCGGTCTCAAGACCGTCCCGATCGACTACGACGGCGTGCCGCGGGTGACGTACTGCCACCCGGAGGTCGCCTCCGTGGGCATCACCGAGGCCAAGGCCAAGGAGATCTACGGCGCGGACAAGGTCGTCGCTCTCAAGTACAACCTGGCGGGCAACGGCAGGAGCAAGATCCTCAACACCTCGGGCGAGATCAAGCTCGTCCAGGTGAAGGACGGTGCCGTGGTCGGCGTCCACATGGTCGGCGACCGCATGGGCGAGCAGGTCGGCGAAGCCCAGCTGATCTACAACTGGGAGGCGCTGCCGGCCGAGGTCGCGCAGCTCATCCACGCCCACCCGACGCAGAACGAGGCGCTCGGCGAGGCCCACCTGGCCCTGGCCGGCAAGCCGCTCCACTCGCACGACTGACCCTCGGTCGACGAAGCGATTCCGCGACTCCGCGACGACACAGACTTCCGCAATTCGTAAGGAGCAACCGAAACCATGGCGGTTTCCGTAACCCTTCCGGCGCTCGGTGAGAGCGTCACCGAGGGCACTGTCACCCGCTGGCTGAAGGCCGAGGGCGAGCGCGTCGAGGCCGACGAGCCGCTGCTCGAGGTGTCGACCGACAAGGTCGACACCGAGATCCCCTCGCCCGCCGCCGGCATCCTGGCGTCCATCAAGGTCGCCGAGGACGAGACCGTCGAGGTCGGCGCCGAACTGGCCGTCATCGACGACGGCACCGGCGCCCCGGCCGACGCCCCGGCCCCGGCCGCCGAAGAGGCGCCGGCCGCCGAGCAGGTGGCCCCGCCCGCTCCCGAGCCGACCCCGGCCGCGGAGCCCTCCACCGAGCAGGCGGCTCCGGCCCCGGCTCCCAGCGCCGAGGCCGCCTCCGGCGGCGGCTCCGCCGAGGGCACGGACGTCGTCCTGCCCGCGCTCGGCGAGTCCGTCACCGAGGGCACCGTCACCCGCTGGCTGAAGTCGGTCGGCGACTCCGTCGAGGCCGACGAGCCGCTGCTCGAGGTGTCCACGGACAAGGTCGACACCGAGATCCCGGCGCCCACCTCCGGTGTGCTGCTGGAGATCACGGTCGGCGAGGACGAGACCGCCGAGGTCGGCGCGAAGCTGGCCGTCATCGGTGCTCCGGGTGCGGCTCCGGCCGCTGCCCCGGCGCCGGCCGCCCCGGCCCCGGCTGCCGAGGCTCCCGCGCCCGCCGCTCCGGCTCCGGCTGCCCCGGCTCCCGCGCCCGCCGCTCCGGCTGCCCCCGCGCCCGCCGCCCCGGCTCCGGCCGCCCCGGCTCCGGCCGCTCCGGCCCCGGCTCCCGCCCCGGTCGCCGCCGCCCCGGCGCCGGCCCCGGCCCCGGCCGCCCCTGCTCCGGTCACCCCGGCCGCCCCGGCTCCCGCCGCCGCGCAGGCCACCGACGAGGGTGCCTACGTCACCCCGCTGGTGCGCAAGCTCGCCGCCGAGAACGGCGTCGACCTGGGCTCGGTCAAGGGCACCGGCGTCGGCGGCCGTATCCGCAAGCAGGACGTCATCGCCGCCGCCGAGGCCGCGAAGGCCGCCGCCGCCCCGGCTCCGGCCGCCGCCGCGCCTGCCGCCGCGAAGAAGGCCCCCGCGCTGGAGGCCTCGCCGCTGCGTGGCCAGACCGTCAAGATGCCGCGCATCCGCAAGGTCATCGGCGACAACATGGTCAAGGCGCTGCACGAGCAGGCCCAGCTGTCGTCGGTCGTCGAGGTGGACGTCACCCGGCTGATGCGGCTGCGCGCCAAGGCGAAGGACTCCTTCGCGGCGCGTGAGGGCGTCAAGCTCTCCCCGATGCCGTTCTTCGTGAAGGCGGCGGCCCAGGCGCTGAAGGCCCACCCGGCCGTCAACGCCCGGATCAACGTGGACGAGGGCACGATCACCTACTTCGACACCGAGAGCATCGGTATCGCGGTGGACTCGGAGAAGGGCCTGATGACCCCGGTCATCAAGCACGCGGGCGACCTGAACATCGCCGGCATCGCCAAGGCCACGGCCGAGCTGGCCGGCAAGGTCCGCGGCAACAAGATCACTCCGGACGAGCTGTCCGGCGCGACCTTCACCATCTCCAACACCGGTTCGCGCGGTGCGCTGTTCGACACGATCATCGTGCCGCCGGGGCAGGTCGCGATCCTCGGTATCGGGGCCACGGTGAAGCGTCCGGCCGTCATCGAGACGGAGGAGGGTACGGTCATCGGCGTCCGCGACATGACGTACCTGACGCTGTCCTACGACCACCGGCTGGTGGACGGGGCCGACGCGGCGCGGTACCTGACCGCCGTGAAGGCCATCCTGGAGGCGGGCGAGTTCGAGGTCGAACTCGGCCTGTAGTCGGCACACAGGGTCGTACGGCGCCCCCGCCCGGTTCTTCCGGGCGGGGGCGCCGTGCGTCGAGCGCCGAAACGGTGGGGAGCGGCCGGGGGCCGGGGCCGGGGCCCTGGGCGGGCCCGACGTAATGAACGTGTAAGTCTCGTCTCACCTGCGCCGCAGCACGCCCGCGCACTCCACCCGGGGAGCGAACCGGCCTTATTGTCTAAACGTCGAACGTGCCGGGGGCCGATGGGCGGCCCCTCCCTAAGGAGCCCTCATGACCGCGCCCGTCGTCCACTCGCTGCGCGAGCAGATCCGCGAGCACATCGTGGAGGGGATCGTCAGCGGGCGCTGGAAGCCGGGCGAGCGGATCGTGGAGCGGCGGATCGCCACCGAGCTGGAGGTCAGCCAGACGCCGGTGCGGGAGGCGCTGCGCGAACTGGAGTCGCTGCGGCTGATCGAGTCCGCGCCGAACAAGGGCGTACGGGTGCGGAACCTGACCGCGGCCGACCTGGAGGAGAGCTATCCGGTCCGGGCCGGTCTGGAGGCGATCGCCGCGGAGCTGGCGGCGCGGCGGCTGGCCGAGGACTGCTCGGCCCTGGAGCCGCATGTGGCCGCGCTGTACGAGGCGGACCGGGCGTCGGACGGGACCGGCCAGGTGCGGCACACGGTGGGCTTCCACCGCGAGCTGGTCCGCGCGGCCGGCAACTCCGTGCTGCTGCACACCTGGGAGGGGCTCGGCATCGAGGTGTTCACGGCGCTGTCGATCCGCTGGCTGGGCACGGTGCAGCAGTCCTACGCGGAGGAGCACGACGAGCTGGTGGCGGCCTTCAAGCGGCAGGATCCGCGGATCGCGGAGATCGTGAAGGCGCATGTGCTGGGCTGCGCGCCGCGGGCCTGACGGTGGTCGTCGTGCCGAGCGCGCCCGAGCCGCTGAGCGCGGGCTCGCTCATACGTCGCCGACCTGCGAAAACCTGTCGAAAACGAGGCACGCGGTGCCTTTGCCCAAGACACCGCGTGCCTACTTTCTCGTGATCAAGAGGTTTTCGTCCTCAACCCTTTGATCGATCATCGATCAGGGGGTTACAGTCGCCGACGGGCCGCGCCGCGGTGTCGTACCACGACGCCGCATCAGAGCCCCACCGCCCTGTCCTGCCAAAGACAAAGGGCACCCCCCGAACCCCTGCCGATGAGGGAACCCCTTCGACTGAGGAAGGCGGCGACATGACCGACCCCCACGCCATCCAGCCGAGCGCGCTCGACCAGCTCCCCGACCGGGACCCGGAGGAGACCGCCGAATGGCAGGCCTCGCTGGACGCGGTCGCCCAGGCGGCCGGGCCGCACCGTGCCGCATACCTGATGCGGCGCACCCTGGAGCGTGCCGAGGGCAACGGCATCGCGCTGCCCAAGCTGCTCGAGACGGACTACGTCAACACCATCCCCACCGCCGCCGAGCCCGCCACACCGGGTGACGAGGCGATGGAGGCCCGGATCACCGCCTGGAACCGCTGGAACGCGGCGGCCATGGTGACCCGCGGCGCGAAACACGGCGTCGGCGGCCACATCGCCACCTTCGCCTCCGCGGCCTGGCTGTACGAGACCGGCTTCAACCACTTCTTCCGGGGCAAGGAGGCCGACGGCTCGGGCGACCAGCTCTACATCCAGGGCCACGCCTCCCCCGGCATCTACGCCCGCGCCTTCCTCGACGGCCGCCTGAACGAGGGCCACCTGGACAACTTCCGCCAGGAGGCGGGCGGCAACGGCCTGCCCTCGTACCCGCACCCGCGGCGGCTGCCCTGGCTGTGGGAGTTCCCCACGGTGTCGATGGGCCTCGGCCCGCTCTCCGCGATCTACCAGGCGCGGTTCAACCGCTACCTGACCAACCGCGCCATCAAGGACGTCTCCGGCTCGCACGTCTGGGCGTTCCTCGGCGACGGCGAGATGGACGAGCCCGAGTCGACGGCGGCCCTCGCCCTCGCCGCCCGCGAGGAGCTGGACAACCTCACCTTCGTCATCAACTGCAACCTCCAGCGCCTCGACGGCCCGGTCCGCGCCAACTTCAAGATCGTGCAGGAGCTGGAGGCGCAGTTCCGCGGCGCCGGCTGGAACGTCATCAAGACGCTGTGGGGCACGGCCTGGGACGAGCTGTTCCGGCTCGACACCACGGGTGCGCTCGTACGCCGCCTGCGCCAGGTGCCCGACGCCCAGGTGCAGACGTACCAGACGCGCGACGCCGCCTACATCCGCCAGGACTTCTTCGGCGCCGACCCGGCGCTCGTCGAGATGGCGAAGCTGCTGAGCGACGACAAGATCCTCGAGTGCTTCCACCTCTCCCGAGGCGGCCACGAGGCGCGCAAGGTGTACGCGGCGTACAAGGCGGCCGTCGAGCACAAGGGCGCCCCGACGGTCATCCTGGCCCAGACGGTCAAGGGCCACACCCTCGGTGAGGGCTTCGCGTCGAAGAACGCCAACCACCAGATGAAGAAGCTCTCGGTGGACGAGTTCAAGGCGATGCGCGACCTGCTGGAGCTGCCGATCAAGGACGGCGAATTCGTCGACGGCGTGGTGCCCTACGGCCACCCGGGCGCCGACTCCCCCGAGGTCCGCTACCTCCAGGAGCGCCGCGCGGCCCTCGGCGGCCCGGCCCCGGCCCGCCGCACGCACGCACTGGCCCCGCTGCCGGCCCCGGCGGAGAAGGCGTTCGCCTCCTTCGACAAGGGCTCCGGCACGCAGAACGTCGCCACCACCATGGCCTTCGTCCGGCTGGTCAAGGACCTGGTCCGCGACAAGGAGACCGGCAAGCGCTGGGTGCCGATCGTCCCCGACGAGGCCCGCACCTTCGGCATGGAGTCGCTGTTCCCGTCGCTCGGGATCTACTCCCCCAAGGGCCAGACGTACGAGCCGGTCGACCGCGACCAGCTGATGTACTACAAGGAGGCCACGAACGGCCAGATCCTCAACGAGGGGATCACCGAGGCCGGTTCGATGGCCGACTTCATCGCCGCGTCCACCGCGTACTCCACGCACGGTGAGGCGATGATCCCGTTCTACATCTTCTACTCGATGTTCGGCTGGCAGCGCACGGCCGACCAGATGTGGCAGCTCGGCGACCAGCTCGGCCGCGGCTTCCTCGTCGGTGCCACGGCCGGCCGGACCACGCTGACGGGCGAGGGCCTCCAGCACGCCGACGGCCACTCGCCGGTCATCGCGGCGACCAACCCGGCCGCGCTGACGTACGACCCGGCGTTCGCGTACGAGATCGGTGTCATCGTCAAGGACGGTCTGCGCCGGATGTACGGCGAGGCGGCGCCGGGTGAGGACCCGAACGTCTTCTACTACCTCACCGTCTACAACGAGCCGATGCCGCAGCCCGCGAAGCCGGCCGTCCCCGGCATCGACGAGGGCATCGTCAAGGGCCTGTACCGCTTCAACACGGCGGAGTCGGCCGGTCTGGCCCCGGCGGCCGACGCCCCGCGCATCCAGCTGCTGGGCTCCGGTACGGCGATCCACTGGACGCTGAAGGCGCAGCAGCTGCTCGCCGAGGACTGGGGCGTGGCCGCCGACGTGTGGTCCGCGACCTCCTGGACCGAGCTGCGGCGCGACGCGCTGGAGGCCGACGCGGCGCTGCTGCGCGGCGAGGAGCGGCTGCCGTACGTCCGTCAGGCGCTCCAGGGCGCCGAGGGGCCGGTCCTCGCGGTCTCCGACTACATGCGCCAGGTCCCGGACCAGATCGCGCAGTGGGTCGAGCAGGACTACTCCTCGCTGGGCGCGGACGGGTTCGGTCTGTCCGACACCCGTGACGCCGCGCGCCGCCACTTCGGCGTCGACGCGGAGTCCATCGTGGTCGCGGCCCTCGCCCAGCTGGCCCGCCGCGGCGAGGTCAAGGCGACGGCGGTGAAGGAAGCACGCGAGCGGTACGGGCTGTAGGCCCCGGGGCTCGCCCGGCGAAGGGGGCGCGGCGGCTTCGGCCACCGCGCCCCCTTCGCGCGCCGCCCGGCCCGAGGGGCTCCGCCCCCCGGCCCCCGGGCCTGTGCCCCACCCGTGGGACACAGGCCCGGGACGGACGGGACGGGCAGGGGCAGGGCGGCGGGCGAGGTGCGCTGTCGGTGCCACCCGGCATCATGCGGGTATGCGTGCTGCCCGGCTCATCAAGATGGTCCTGCTCCTCCAGGCCCGGCCCGCCATGACCGCGGCCGAGCTGGCGCGCGAGCTGGAGGTGTCGGAGCGGACGGTCACCAGGGACGCCCAGGCCCTCTCCGAGGCGGGCGTCCCGGTGTACGCCGAGCGCGGCAGGGCCGGCGGCTACCGCCTGGTCGACGGCTACCGCACCCGCCTCACCGGCCTGGCCCGCGGCGAGGCGGAGGCCCTGTTCCTGAGCGGCGTACCGGGCGCGCTCAGGGAGATGGGCCTGGAGGACGCGGCGTCGGCGGCTCGCCTGAAGGTGTCGGCGGCCCTGATGCCGTCCCTCAGGGACGCGCCGAGGACGGCGGCCCAGCGGTTCCATCTGGACGCGCCGGCCTGGTTCCAGGAGCCGCGGACACCCCCGCTGCTGCCCGTGATCGCGGACGCGGTGTGGGACGACCGACCGCTCACGGTCCGGTACCGGCGGGGCGGGACGGAGGTGGTACGGCGGCTGGAGCCGTACGGCCTCGTCCTCAAGGCGGGCGTCTGGTACCTGTGCGCGAGGGTGACCGGGGCGGGGGCCTTCCGGACGTACCGCATCGACCGCTTCACCGACGCCCAACCCCTCGCGGACCGTTTCGGCAGGGACGAGGAGTTCGATCTGCCCGGCTTCTGGGCGGGGCAGGCGGAGCGGTTCGCCCGGTC
Source organism: Streptomyces sp. NPDC006259 (assembly GCF_042870975.1). Lineage (NCBI taxonomy): Bacteria > Bacillati > Actinomycetota > Actinomycetes > Kitasatosporales > Streptomycetaceae > Streptomyces > Streptomyces sp. NPDC006259. The sequence continues at coordinate 463,876 of NZ_JBIAHY010000001.1, forward strand.
GATCCTGCGCGCCGAGGCCGTCGTCCGGCTCTCGCCCGCGGGGCTGCGCCGGCTGCCGTACGCCGTCGACCCGGTGGCCGCGCGGGACGCCCTCGCCACGGCCGGGGAGCCCGACGCGCGGGGATGGGTGACGGTCACCCTGGGCGTCGAGTCCGAGGAGGTGGCGCACGACCAGCTCACCGCGCTGGGCCCGGAGGCCGAGGTGGTCGCCCCGGAGCCGCTGCGCCGCCGCTTCGCCGAGGACGCGGCCCGGCTGACGGCGCTGTACCGGCCCTGACGATCATCGGCACTCCAGGTGCGGCCGACCCCTGCAGGCACGATGCTGGGACCCGTGATGGACGAGACGGAGTTCTGGGAACTGGTCGACGCCACCCGCGAGGCCGCCGAGGGCGACCCGGAGGAGCAGGCGGACCTGCTGGTGGAGCGGCTGGTCCAGTTGGACCCCGACATGGTGCTGGACTTCGCCCGTCACTTCGAGGCCCGCTTCAACCGGGCCTACACGTGGGATCTGTGGGGCGCCGCCTGGGTGCTGCTGGACGGGGCGAGCGACGACGCCTTCGACTTCTTCCGGTGCTGGCTGATCGGTCAGGGCCGGGAGACGTACGAGGGTGCCGTGCACGACCCGGACGCGCTCGCGGATCTGCTGGACGAGTTCGACGAGGAGATCGACGGCGACGGCGAGGAGCTGGGCTACGCGGCCGACGAGGCCTACGAGCAGCTCACCGGGACCGTCGCCCCGGACCTCGGCATCGCGCCCGCCCCGGCCGAACCCGAGGGCACGCCGGTCGACTTCGAGGACGAGGGGGCGCTCGCGGAGCGGTATCCGCGGCTGTGGACACGCTTCAGGGACTGAACCCCCCGCGGGGCCGCGAACGGCCCGTCCGGGATCAGACGGCCGTACGGCGACGGGTCGCGTCCGCCGGGAGGTACGCCTGCTGCCCGGCCCGCACGGCGTGGTGCAGCGGTGCCCCGTTGGCCTGCTCCAGGGCGGACGCGGTGGCCGCGGCCGGGCCGAGGACGACCGCGGCGACGGCGCACAGGACCGCCCAGGGGCTGCGGGCGGCCCGGTGCAGGCCGGACACCGCGCGCTCCCGGCCACCGGTCGCGGCGTTCGGGGCGTCGGGGGTGTTCGCGCAGCGGGTGTTCGTGGTGCCGCTCATGGTGCTGTTCATGATTCCCACCTCGGTCGGTTCGTGTGGTGCACGACCGTAGGAGGCGGGCATGGGAGAACCCTGAACGGCGCCTAAGGCGTTCCTGTGAACGTCCGGCCCTGGAGGCGGGCCGCCGTCTCGCGGATCTCCGGCAGACGGGCGCTGAGGGCCGCGCCGGGGCAGCTGGTCATGTAGGCCTCCTTGTGGCCGGCGAGGACGGGCAGGGCGGCCGTCGCGCCCGCCGCGTACCTGCTGCCGCTGTTGCTGGAGGTCAGACGGACGCTCGCGCGCGGGTCGACGTCCGCCAGGCCGAGCTTCCAGGCGGCGAGGGCCGCGATCGCGTCGACCATCGCCTGGGGGACGGGAACGCCGGAGGTGAACGTGCCCAGGGCGGCGATGCCGGTCGTGCGGTGGTTGAAGCCCTGGGTGTGCGCGCCGGTGACGGACCGGTCGACACCGCCGGCGCGCCCCTCGTAGATGGTGCCGCAGCGGTCGACGAGGAAGTTGTAGCCGATGTCGTCCCAGTCGCGGCCGCCGGTCTGGCCCGCGTAGAGGTGGCGGATGATGCGGGGCGCGTCGGCGCAGTCGTAGCCGTTGGGCGAGTCGGTGTGGTGGACGAAGACGGCGACGACCTTGTCGTCGTAGCGCGGGGGCGGCTGGGCGCGCGCGGCGTCGGCCACCCACACCGCGCGGGGCACGATCCGCGGCCGGGCGGCGGGATGCGCCGGGGGCTGCGCGCCGCGCTGCACGGCGCGGGCGGCCAGGGCCGCCGTGGCGGCGCGTTCGACGCCGCCCGCGCACAGCGGCAGGGCGGCCGCGGCGGCGAGGCCCGGCAGGCAGGCCAGGGCCACGAGGAGCGGGCGCGGCAGCCGCGCCGCACGCCGCCGCCCCGACCTGCGCGTCCCCCTCCGCGCGCGGAGGGGGACCTGTCGGATGGCACGCATGACCCCACTGTCGGACGGTTCCGTTCCGCCCGCGATGTGTGGTGTGCCACCCGGTGGAACCATCCTCACCGTGTGCGACGTTTTCCGGGGTACCCGCGCGCGTGGCCCGTCGTGGGCGGGCCACGCGCGCGAGGCTGATCATCGGGCCCGTCCCCCGCGTACTAAGGGGTCCGAGAGAAAGGCGGCTCCGTGGACCTGCTCGACATCCTGCTGGTGCTGGTGATCCTGGCGTACGCCGGCTCGGGCTACCGGCGCGGACTGGTGGCCGGCTGTGTCTCGCTGGCCGGTTTCGTGGGCGGCGCGGTGGCGGGCGTGTGGATCCTGCCGTGGGTGATGGGCCTGGTGACGCCGGGCACGACGGCGGCGACGGTCACCGCCGTGCTCACCGTGCTGGTCCCGGCGGCGGTGGGCCACGAGCTGGCGGGACGGCTGGCGGGGCGGCTGCGCCGGGAGCTGGACCGGGGGCCGCTCCGGGTGGCCGACGGGGTCGGCGGGACGGTGGCGAACTCGGTGGCGGTGCTGATCGTGGCCTGGGTGGCGGCTAGCGTGCTGGCCGTGTCCTCGACGCCGGTGGTGACGTCGGCGATCCGGGACTCCCGGCTGCTGGGGGCGGTGCAGAACACGATGCCGGACACCACCCCGGCCTGGTTCTCGCGGGCCACGTCCGCGCTCACGGAGGCCGGTTTCCCGCAGGTCTTCAACCCGTTCGAGAACGAGTCGACGGCGGAGGTCGCCAGGCCCACCGGTGACAGCGTCACCCCGGCCGCCACGAACGCGGCCAGGCTGAGCACGGTGAAGATCGAGGGCGTCTCCGGCGACCGGGGCCGCGAGGGCAGCGGGTTCGTGTACGCGCCCGAACACGTGATGACCAACGCGCACGTGGTGGCGGGCATCGACGACCCGACCGTACGGGTCGGGGGCGTGGGGCGGTCGTACGAGGCGCGCGTGGTGCTGTTCGACCCGGACAGGGACGTGGCCGTGCTGCACGTGCCCGGACTGCGGGCGCCCGTGCTGCGGTTCGACGACGACGCCTCGCGCGGCGACTCGGCGGTCGTCGCGGGCTATCCGCAGGACGGCGATCTGAATCTCCAGGCGGCGACGGTGGCGAACCGGGTCGACGCCACCGGGCGGAACATCTACAACGACGGCACCGTCACCCGGGAGATCTACTCGATCCGCTCCACGGTCCGCCCCGGCAACTCCGGCGGTCCGCTGCTGACCACCGACGGCCGGGTCTTCGGTGTCGTGTTCGCCCGCTCCACCTCCGACGCCGAGACGGGGTACGTCCTGACGGCCGCGGAGGTCGCCGAGGACGCCGAGCGGGCGGCGGCCGCGACGGCGGCCGTGGACACCGGCGAGCTGGTCAGCTCCTAGGGCGTGGGGCGGGGTTCGCGGCCGGCGCGCGTGCCGCACCCCGGCCGCGTGCCTCGTCGGAGACGGCGAGACCCTGGATCCGGCGTACGTCAATGAGGGCGAGCGTCTCCGCGTCCCGGGCGGGCCGTCCGTGTGCGGGCGTCGGCGGGTGGGTCGTCGCGGCACCCCACGGCGAGGGCGCGCGGACGGGATTTCCGCGAGGCCCACGGCAGGATGGGCGCATGGAACCTACGCGAATCGCGGTGGCCGGCGCGTCCGGTCTCATCGGCAGCGCCCTGGCGCGGTCCCTGACCGCCGACGGGCACGAGGTGGTCCGCCTGGTGCGGCACGCGCCCCGGGGGGCGGACGAGGTGCGCTGGGATCCCGAGCGCGGGCGGGTGGACACGGCCGGGCTCGCCGGATGCGACGCCGTCGTCAACCTGGCCGGCGCGGGGGTGGGCGACCACCGCTGGACGGAGGCGTACAAGCGCCGGATCCACGACAGCCGGGTGCACGGGACGACCGCTCTCGCCAAGGCGGTCGCCTCGCTCGACGAGCGGCCGCGGGTGTTCGTGAACGGCAGCGCGATGGGCTACTACGGCGAGACGGGCGAGCGGGTCGTCGACGAGAGCGCCCCGGCCGGCCGGGGCTTCCTGCCGGAGCTGTGCGTGGAGTGGGAGGCGGCGACGGAACCGGCGCGGGCGGCGGGGGTGCGCACGGCGCTCACCCGGACCGGGCTGGTCGTGGCGCGCGGCGGCGGCGCCTGGGGACGGTTGTTCCCGCTGTTCACGGCGGGGCTCGGGGGACGGATGGGCGACGGGCGGCAGTACTGGTCGTACATCGCGCTCCATGACGAGGTGGCCGCGATCCGGCATCTCCTGGACCGTGACGACCTGTCCGGGCCGTTCAACCTGACCGCACCCGAGCCCCTGACGAACCGTGAGATCACGGCGGCCATGGGGCGGGTGCTGCGCCGGCCGACGCTGTTCCCCGTGCCGGCGGCGGTGCTGCGGGGAGTGCTGGGCGAGATGGCCGGGGATGTGCTGGGCAGCGCGCGGGTGGTGCCGAAGCGACTGCTGGAGTCGGGGTTCACCTTCGCGTTCCCCGGGATCGAGGACGCCCTCAGAGCCGCCTGAGGCGCCGTCGGGACCGTATGCGACCGCCGTGCGACCGTGCCCGGTCCATGCGCGACTGTTCCCGGCCGAACGCGGCCCTACCCTCGATCCGAACTCGGGTATCCCGGAAGCCGGTCGGGGGCATGACGTCTCCACCGGCCGCGCAACCTCGAGGAGGGGCACGTGCTTGAGCCCGCGTACCAGGCGGACGTCGTCATCGTGGGAGCCGGGGTCGCCGGACTCGCCGCGGCTCATCGGCTGACCGGCGCAGGAGTGACCACCACGGTCCTGGAGGCCGCCCCGTGCGTGGGCGGTCGCATGGCGACCGAGAAGGTCGACGGCTTCCGGCTCGACCGCATCGGACACCTACTGTCCACGGCCTATCCCGAACTGGCCCTGAGCCCCGGGCTGGACGCGCTCACCCTGCGTCCCTTCGCCCCGGGGGTCCTGCTGCACAGCGACGGACGGCACCACCGCGCGGGCGCGCAAGCCGGCGCTGGGGGCGCAAGGGGCGCACTCCACGCCGTACGCGCTCTCGCCGGCGCTCCCCGGAGCGGACCACTGCCCCGGCCGCGCACCGGCTCGACCGCCGCACCGCCACGCGTGCGGGCCGGGGCGCCGCTGGGCTCCGCCGTCGACCAGGCCCGGCTCGGCGCGGCGCTCACCCGGCTGGCGGCCACACCCGCCGAACGGCTGCTGCGTCGCCCGGAGGCGCCCGCCTCCGAGGCGCTCGCGGCGCGCGGTCTGCCCGCCCGCACGATCGACGGCTTTCTGCGGCCGCTGCTCGCCGCGCTGCTCTGCGACCCGGACCTGACCACCTCCAGCCGGTGCGCGGACCTGGCGCTGCACGCCTTCGCGGCGGGGCGGCTCTGTCTGCCGGAGGGCGGGGCCGACGTCCTGCCGGAGCTGCTCGCGCGGACGCTGCCGCCGGGGACCGTCCACACGGGGGTGCGGGCCACCGCGGTCTCCACGACCTCGGTGACCACCGCGGAGCACGGCGAGTTCCGCTGCCGAGCGGTGCTGGTGGCGACCGACGGGCGCACCGCGGCGGAGCTGCTGCCCGGACTGCGGGTGTCCGACTTCCATCCGGTCACGGTCCTGCACCACACCACCGACGAGCCGCCGGGGACCGGCGCCTCGCTCCTGCTGGACGCCGACCGCGGCGGGCCGGTCGCCCACACGGCGGTGATCAGCCGGGTCGATCCGAGCCGTGCGCCGGCCGGGCGCACGCTGATCTCCTCCACGGTGCTCGGTCCGCCCCCGGACGGGATCGACACGGCCGTCCGGACCCACCTCTCGCGGCTGTACGGCACCTCGACCGGGCGGTGGGAGACGCTGGCCGTGCACCACACCGCCGAGGCGGTACCGGCGATGCGGGCACCGCACGACCTGCGCCGGCCGGTGCGGCTGCTGGCCGGGCTGTACGTCTGCGGCGACCACCGGGACACCAGCACGGTCCAGGGCGCCCTGCACTCGGCCCACCGGGCGTCGGCGGCGATCGTCTCCGACCTGGGCGGAACCGGGTCCCTGCACACGGCCGACCCGGTCCGGACGGCGCCCCGGGCGGCCTGAGCGCACCGGGAACTCCGCTCCCGCCCCACCCACGCCCACCGGACTCGGCCGGCCGGAGGCCAGGTCGGGGCGGCTCGGCCCGTCCGGAGGGGGCGGCCTGACCCGCGTCCCCCGCAGGCCGAGGTCGAGGGACAGGGCGCCGGCTCCCCGAGAACCCGGCCAGGACGGGAGAGAGCAGCGGGGGCGCGACACCCCCAGCAGTCAGCCCAGCGCCGCCACGCGGTCCCCGCCACGGGCCGCGGCGGACGCGCTCCGCCTCCCCCGCACGACCCCCGCCCCCACCGGGGAGTCCGAGGACGAGGCCGTTCAAGGCGAAGGCGAGAAGCGCCGGCTCCCCGAGACCCCGGCCGGGACGGGAGAGGGCGGCGCGGGCGCGACACCCCCAGCTGTCAGCCCAGCGCCGCCACGCGGTCCCCGCCACGGGCCGCGGCGGACGCGCTCCGCCTCCCCCGCACGACCCCCGCCCCCTCCGGGGAGTCCGAGGACGAGGCCGCTCAAGCCGAAGGCGAGAAGCGGCGGCTCGCCGTGAACCCGGCCGGGACGGGAGAGGGCGGCGCGGGCGCGACACCCCCAGCTGTCAGCCCAGCGCCGCCACGCGGTCCCGGTACACCCTGGCCGGGGCCGCGTCGCGGTACGGCTCCAGGCGGCGTTCGAAGTCGCGGACGTACTCCACCGCCCGCACCGAACGCATCTCCGCCGCCTGCCCCGCCGCCTCCGCGGCGATCTGGCAGGCCTGGTCGAGTTCCCCGAGGCCGAGGCGGGCGGTGGCGAGGACGATCCGGCAGAACAGGCGGCTGCGCGCATCCGCGGCGGACCGCAGTTGCAGGGAGCGTTCGGCGTGCTGCGCGGCGGCCCGGAACTGCTGGAGGTCGCGGTGGCAGTGCCCGGACTCGTCGGCCAGCTGTCCCTCGTCGAAGGACCGCGCCCAGAGCGGCACCTCGTCCCCCGGCTTGGCCGCCTCCAGCGCCCGTTCGGCCCGGACGAGGGAGGCGGTGCAGGCCCGCACCTCGCCGAGCACCCCGTGCCCGCGCGCTTCGGCCGCGTGCAGCAGCGCCTGCACGGTGGGCGGCGAGCCGGTGCCGACGCCCTGCTGGGCCACGCGCGCGAGCTGCACGGCCTCCCGCCCGTGCCCGAGATAGACGGCCTGGCGGCTCATGGTGACGAGGACGTAGGAGCCGTACGCCCGGTCGGCGGCGGCCTGGGAGAGGCGCAGGGCCTGGACGAAGTACCGCTGGGCGAGGCCGTGCGCGGCGATGTCGAAGGAGGTCCAGCCCGCGAGGCGGGTGAGGTCGGCGGCGGCGCCGAACAGCCGGCGGCCGGTCTGCTCGCCGTAGGTGCCGCGCAGCATCGGCTCGCACTCGTGCTCCAGGTAGCGCACGAGGGCCTGACGGGCGTGGCCGCCGCCGTACGTGTTGTCGAGGGTGCGGAAGAGTTCGCCGACCGAGCGGAGCGCGGAGATGTCGCCGCCGGTGACCCGCTGGCCGGGACCGCGTTCGGCCGTGCCGCGCTGCCGGGGCACACCCGGCAGGCCACCGGTCAGGCCACCGGTCAGGCCGGCCGTGGGTGCGGTCCTGGGCTGGGCGGTGGGCCTCGGGTGGGCCGGGCGGGAGGCCGGCGGCCTGCCCTGGGCCGGTACCCGGCCGGCCGGATCACCGTGGGCCACCTTCTCGTCCGCCCGGCCGATCAGCCAGTCCCGGCTGGGCACGACCAGGCCGGCCGCCGTGAAGGCGATCTTGCGCAGTTCGGCGTGGCTGCCGGAGTCCTTGCGCCAGAGCCCGCTGACGATCTCGACGGCCTCCTCGGGGGTGCCGGCGAACTCCAGACCGGCGTACACGGGGGCGCAGGCGTCCAGGCCGAGGTCCTGGGCGGTCAGCCGGCGGCCGAGTCGGCGGGTGAAGACCTCGGCGATGAGGGCCGGGGTGGTGCCGCGGGGTTGCTGGCCGCGCAGCCATCGGGTGACGGACGTCTTGTCGTATCTGAGATCCAGGCCGTGCTCGAGGCCGAGCTGATCGACGCGTCGGGCCAGACCCGCGTTGGAGAAGCCCGCTTCTGCGATGAGCGCGGCGAGCTGACGGTTGGGAGTGCGCTGCGCGGGTCGTTCCGTCATCTGCGGTGCGGTCTCCTGCCTTCCGGGCCTCTGACGTGCCCGGATGAAGTGCCCTGATTGCTGTGAGCAGCCCTGATGGCCTCGTGAACGGCGCGAATGTAGCGGAGCGTGAGCAAGCCCTCGCACATCTCGACGTTCATTCATCCGATCGTGTGAGGATTGCCCGCGGGGCTGACGCACGACGGGCGGACGTACAGTGGCGTGGGGCGCGGTAGGGCCTGACAGGCAGGCCCGGGTGGCCCACACCGTGCAGACCACCGTCGGCTGCGGCGCCGGCGCGGCCCGCGCCGTGTCGCTGTATCGCCGTATGGCCGTATCGCCGTATCGCCTAGGGAGGCGCTTGCCGTGAGTGAGTTGCGGTTCGTTCGCATGGGCTTCGGAGCGGACGCCGTGGAGTACCGACAGGCGTGGGACGAGCAGCGCCGGGTGCACGCGGCGCGGTTCGCGGACGAGGTCGCCGACACCGTGCTGCTGCTGGAGCACCCGCCGGTGTACACGGCGGGCCGGCGCACGGTCGACAGCGAGCGGCCCCTGGACGGCACCCCGGTGGTGGACGTGGACCGGGGCGGCAAGATCACCTGGCACGGCCCGGGCCAGCTGGTGGGCTATCCCATCCAGAAGCTCCCCCGTCCGGTGGACGTGGTGGCGCACGTACGGCGCCTGGAGGAGGCCCTGATCCGCGTGTGCGCGGAGTTCGGCGTCGAGACCTCGCGGGTCGAGGGCCGCAGCGGCGTGTGGGTGCTGGGCGACCCGGTCGAACAGCGTCCCTCGCTCGGCGGTCTCTCCCTGGACCTCGATCCCCGGCTGCACGACGAGGAGTTCGATCCGCGGCTGAACGGCCCGGAGTACGCGCCCTCCAACGCCGGCCAGCGCCGCGAGGACCGCAAGATCGCGGCCATCGGCATCCGGGTCGCCAAGGGCGTCACGATGCACGGCTTCGCGCTGAACGTGAACCCGGACAACGCCTGGTTCGACCGCATCATCCCGTGCGGGATCCGCGACGCGGGCGTCACCTCCCTGGCCGGCGAGCTGGGCCGGGACGTGACCATCGACGAGGTGCTGCCGGTCGCCGAACGGCACCTGCGGGACGTACTGGAGAACGCGGAGCCGAAGCCGCGGGAGATCGAGAAGGCGAGCGCCTAGTCCGGCGGTCCCCGGCCACGGGGGGAATGGTCCCCCCGGTCTCCGGGTTGGCCTCACCGGTAGGGCTCAACAAACACGGGCGTACCCTGGTGTACGCCGAAGAATCGAAGCTACAGGGAGCCGGTCGTGTCCGCAGTCGCACCCGACGGACGCAAGATGCTGCGCCTGGAGGTCCGTAACAGCCAGACCCCCATCGAGCGCAAGCCCGAGTGGATCAAGACCCGGGCGAAAATGGGTCCCGAGTACACGAAGATGCAGAACCTCGTGAAGAGCGAGGGCCTGCACACGGTCTGCCAGGAAGCCGGCTGCCCGAACATCTACGAGTGCTGGGAGGACCGCGAGGCGACCTTCCTCATCGGCGGTGACCAGTGCACGCGGCGCTGCGACTTCTGCCAGATCGACACCGGCAAGCCCGAGGCGCTGGACCGTGACGAGCCCCGGCGGGTCGGCGAGTCCGTGGTCACCATGGACCTGAACTACGCCACCATCACCGGCGTCGCCCGCGACGACCTGGAGGACGGCGGCGCCTGGCTGTACGCCGAGACGGTCCGCCAGATCCACGCCCTGACGGCGGACCGCGAGGCCGGCCGCACCAAGGTCGAGCTCCTCGCGCCCGACTTCAACGCCATGCCGGACCAGCTGGCCGAGGTCTTCTCCTCGCGCCCCGAGGTCTTCGCGCACAACGTCGAGACGGTCCCGCGGATCTTCAAGCGCATCCGTCCGGGCTTCCGCTACGAGCGCTCCCTGAAGGTCATCACCGAGGCCCGCGACTTCGGCCTGGTGACCAAGTCCAACCTGATCCTCGGCATGGGTGAGACCCGCGAGGAGGTCAGCGAGGCGCTCAGGCAGCTGCACGAGGCGGGCTGCGAGCTGGTCACCATCACGCAGTACCTGCGCCCGTCGGTGCGCCACCACCCGGTGGAGCGCTGGGTCAAGCCGCACGAGTTCGTGGAGCTGAAGGAGGAGGCCGAGCAGATCGGCTTCTCGGGCGTCATGTCCGGCCCGCTGGTACGGTCCTCCTACCGTGCCGGGCGCCTGTACCAGATGGCCGTCGAGAAGCGCGGTTCGTTCGTGGCCGTCCAGGCCGTCTGACACTCCGTCAAAGGTCCTTGCCTCCGGGCCGGGAACCTCTGTGTGAATTCGCGCACAAGCGATTACCTGCCGGTAGCGGCTGATACGACGCGGTCCTGACCGTCCTCGCTGATGAGGGCGTACGTCAGGGCCGCGTCAGCATTTCGGCCCCCCGCGTCAAGGCTTCATCGGTGTTTGACCGGTCGGTCATGCCCTGGTAACACCAATCAGTGACGCTGGTGTCACACCACGTAGATCCGTGCCCGCCGCTCCCGAGGGGGACCCCCGCCATGCAGGCCGCGCCCGTTCGCGCCACCGCGATCCCGTCCTTCACCACCGCTCTGCGCGCCGTCGAGTCCCTGCTCATGAGCAGCGGCCAGCGCACCGCCCGGCGCAACGCCTGGACATCCGTCCTGGAGGACCGCCGTCGCGCCAAGGACCGGTTCGAGGCGCAGCGCGTCCTCGAAGAGGTCACCTCAGCCCGTCTCTGACCGCCCCCCGACCTCCTCTCCGGACTCCCCTCCGGGGGTCGTCCGGGCCGTCTGCGGGCCGTCTGCGGGCCGTCTGCGGGGCACTGCCGTCGTCGGCACTCCCCGGGCCACGTAGACTGCGTGGCATGGCGAGGAAGGACACGGCGGCGGACGCCGCTAACACCGGGCGACTGAAGCAGATCGCCCTGACCTACAAGATGACCCGCAAGGCCGACAAGAAGATCGGTCTTGTACTCGCGGCTGTCGGAATCGTCACCTTCGGTGTCTTCCTCGCGATCGGTTTCCTGATCGGTCACCCCATCTATCTCGGCATCCTGGGCTTCCTGCTCGCCTTCCTCGCGACGGCGATCGTGTTCGGGCGCCGGGCCGAGCGGGCGGCCTTCGGACAGATGGAGGGCCAGCCGGGCGCTGCCGCGGCCGTGCTCGACAACATCGGCCGAGGCTGGACGACCACCCCCGCGGTGGCGATGAACCGCAGCCAGGACGTGGTGCACCGTGCGGTCGGCAAGGCCGGCATCGTGCTGGTGGCCGAGGGCAACCCGAACCGGGTCAAGGGCCTGCTGGCCGCCGAGAAGAAGAAGATGAACCGCATCGTCGCGGACGTCCCGGTCCACGACCTGCTCGTCGGCACGGGTGAGGGCCAGGTGGAGCTGAAGAAGCTGCGGACCACCATGCTGAAGCTGCCGCGGGTACTGACCGGTCCCCAGGTGACCACCACCAACGACCGGCTGCGCGCCATGGGCGACCTGATGAGCAACATGCCGCTGCCGAAGGGCCCGATGCCCAAGGGCATGCGCCTGCCGAAGGGCGGACAGCGGGGCCGCTGATCCCCGTCGCACACGAAGGAAGGGGGCGCCCGGATGATTCCGGGCGCCCCCTTCGTCGTGCGTCACGTGACGTCGTGGCGTCACGAGGTCTCGTCGTGCGTCACGTGACGTCGTGGCGTCACGACGTCACGCCCATCTCAGCTGCGGACCTCGACCGTGCGGGCGACGCGGTCGTGCAGGCCGCGGCCGTCGCGGTCCCAGACCAGGGCGGGGACCGCGAGGCAGAGCAGAACCGTGCGGACGGCCGAGCGCAGGGGGCTGACGGTGCCGGTGCCCACCTCGACCACGCGCAGCCGGAAGAGGCGCTTGCCGGGGGTGAAGCCGAGCGTGCCGACCGTGAGGAGGCTCATCACGAGGAAGATGAGCAGGGCCCAGTTGCTGGTAGCCGGGCCGTAGCCGTGCGTGATCAGGCTGTATGCGATCAGGACGCACAGTCCCCAGTCCACGGCCAGTGCCCCCAGCCGGCGGCCGGGGCGGGCGATCGAGCCCGGCCCCTCCTCCGGCAGACCCAGCTGCTCGCCCCGGTATCCGAGGTCGGCGCCGGCGTCCTCCATGGCCGCGCGGGGCCCGGACAGCCACGATCCGATTGCTTGCCTGTTGTCCACCCGTCCACGGTACTGCGCACCCTTTTGGGCGCGGGACGGTGGGGTACGCCGGAGTTACGGTGGATCCCGGGCTGGTTAACTTCTGCGAAACAAACGGGTCACGCCCGAGAAACCACCTGTACCTAGGGTCGACGACAGCGTGTGCCACCGCACTGGCCGCACGAACGAACTACCACCCCGGCTCGACGGTCGGGAGTAGGAGGAGCTGGATGTTCCAGAACGCCGACGAGGCCAAGAAGTTCATCGCGGACAAGGACGTCAAGTTCGTCGACGTCCGCTTCTGCGACCTGCCGGGCGTCATGCAGCACTTCACGCTGCCCGTCGAGGCGTTCGACCCGGACGAGGAGCTGGCGTTCGACGGCTCGTCGATCCGTGGCTTCCAGGCCATCCACGAGTCCGACATGGCGCTGCGCGCCGACCTGTCGACGGCGCGTGTGGACCCGTTCCGCCGCGACAAGACGCTGAACATCAACTTCTTCATCCACGACCCGATCACGGGCGAGCAGTACTCCCGTGACCCGCGGAACGTCGCGAAGAAGGCCGAGGCGTACCTGGCGTCGACCGGTATCGCCGACACCGCGTACTTCGGCCCCGAGGCCGAGTTCTACGTCTTCGACTCCGTGCGCTTCAAGACGTCGGAGAACGAGTCCTTCTACCACATCGACTCCGAGGCGGGCGCCTGGAACACCGGTGCGGTGGAGGACAACCGCGGTTACAAGGTCCGCTACAAGGGCGGCTACTTCCCGACCCCGCCGGTCGACCACTTCGCCGACCTGCGTGCGGAGATCTCCCTGGAGCTGGCCGCGTCCGGCCTCCAGGTCGAGCGCCAGCACCACGAGGTGGGCACCGCCGGCCAGGCCGAGATCAACTACAAGTTCAACACGCTGCTCGCCGCGGCCGACGACCTCCAGCTGTTCAAGTACATCGTGAAGAACGTCGCCTGGCGCAACGGCAAGACCGCGACCTTCATGCCGAAGCCGATCTTCGGTGACAACGGTTCGGGCATGCACGTCCACCAGTCGCTGTGGACCGGCGGTTCCCCGCTCTTCTACGACGAGGCCGGTTACGCGGGCCTGTCGGACATGGCCCGCTACTACATCGGCGGCATCCTCAAGCACGCCCCGTCGCTGCTGGCCTTCACCAACCCGACGGTGAACTCCTACCACCGCCTGGTCCCGGGCTTCGAGGCCCCGGTCAACCTGGTCTACTCGCAGCGCAACCGCTCCGCCGCGATGCGTATCCCGATCACGGGCTCCAACCCGAAGGCCAAGCGTGTGGAGTTCCGCGCGCCCGACTCCTCCGGCAACCCGTACCTGGCCTTCTCCGCCCTCCTGATGGCCGGCCTGGACGGCATCAAGAACAAGATCGAGCCGGCCGAGCCGATCGACAAGGACCTCTACGAGCTGGCTCCCGAGGAGCACGCGGGCGTCGCCCAGGTCCCGACCTCGCTGCCGGCCGTTCTGGACCGTCTCGAGTCCGACCACGAGTTCCTGCTCGCCGGCGACGTGTTCACGTCCGACCTGATCGAGACGTGGATCGACTACAAGCGCACCAACGAGATCGCGCCGCTCCAGCTGCGTCCGCACCCGCACGAGTTCGAGCTGTACTTCGACGTGTGATCGACCCGCGCAGGCCGTCGGCCTGTCGGACTCCGCCCCCGTTCCTGGTTTCTCAGGGCGGGGGCGCCGTCGTATGGTTTCTGGCACTGCTGTTCGACAAGGGTGACGGGGAGAGACGGAGATGTCCCAACAGGACGACGCCGAGCGGGAGTTCGACATCAAGTGGGCCGACAGCGCGGAGCACAAGGAGCCCTCGGCTCGCGCCCGCATGCTGGCCGCCCGCTGGAAGGAGAACCCGCCCGAGCCGCAGCCCTTCCGGGCGGATCCCGGCCCGAGGACACCCCGCCGGTCGTCCTGGACGTCGACGGCCATCGTGCTGGGCTGCGTGGCCGCGGTGATCCTGCTGCTGGGGTACTCGCGCTTCCAGGCGCCGTACTAGGGCGGGCGCGTGCCCATCGACCGCACGCGGGGAGTGGCCGCCGCCCGACGGCTCGCGCAGGGTGCGGCGCTGTGGGAGGTCGTCGACGCCGGTGCTCCCGATTCCTGGACGCGGCTCGACGAGGGGGTGCGGTCTGACGAGTGGTTCTCTCCGGCCCGTGGCCTGCCCACCTGGCAGTGGGCGGACGGCGGGCGGGCGCTGGCCGCCGCCGTGCGGTCCGGCGAGGTCCTCACCGAGGCCCAGCTGGCCCTCGCCCTGTGCCACCGCGACGGCTGGATCCGCGAGGCCGCGTCGGCGCGGGTCGCGGACCGTCCCGCGCTGCTGCCGCTCCTGCTGCTGCGGTGTGCCGACTGGGCGGAGCCGGTACGGGTGTCGGCGCGCCGGTGGCTGGCCGAGCTGCTCGACGCCGAACGGGCGGTCGGCCTGCTTCCGCTGATCGTGCGGGTCGAGCGCCGGCAGCACGCAGACTTCGCCGCCCGGCTGGCCCGCGGACTGCTCCGCGGGGCCCCCGGTGAGCGGCTCGCTCCGCTGTACGGGAGCGCGGACCGCCTCACCCGCCGGTACGCGTACCGGATGGCCGTCGAGGAGGGGCTCCTCTCCCCTGCCGAGCTGGCGCGCGTCGCCGCCCGGGACGACGACGCCGTCGTGCGGAGCCTGTGCGCCGACGCCGCCCTGGCCGCCGTGCGGGAGAGCGGCGCCTATGACGACGTGCTCGGGCCGTTGCTCGCGGCGCGTGGTCCGTGGGTCCGCTCCGCCGGGGTCACCGCGCTGCGGCCGGCCGGGCGGCCGCAGGACGCCGTGGGTTTCCTTGCCGACCGGTCGGGGCTGGTGCGGGCCTGTGCGCGGTACGTGGTGCGGCAGGGCGGCGTCACTCCGCCGGCCTGGTACCGGGACCGGTGCGCCGATCCGGGTGACGCCGCGCTGCCGCCGGGTGCCGTGGCCGGGCTGGCGGAGTGCGGGGAGCGGGCGGACGCCGCCCTGTTGTGGCCCTTGCTGGAGCATCCCGTCGCGGGGGTCCGGGCGAAGGCGGTGGCCGGGCTGCGGGTGCTGGACGCGGCGGACGTACGGCGGTTGTGGCCGATGCTGGACGATCCGGCGGCGGGGGTGGTGCGGGAGGTGACCCTCGCGGTGCTGCCGTCGGCCGGGCTGATGCCCGGGGAGTGGCTCGTGGAGCGAGTCGGCGCGCGGTGGCCGGCCCATGTGCGGCGGGCCGCGTTGCGGCTGGCCCTGGAGCGGGACGATGACGTGAGGTGGCGTGCGCTGCTCGTGGTGCGGGACGACCCGGACGAGCGGCTCAGGGAGCGGGCCGAGCGGATCGGCGCCCTGTCGACGCGGCGCTGAGGGGGCGCCGGAGCCCGCCGGAAGCCTTTGCTCCGCCTGGGGCCGTTGCGGACCCGTTCATGGGAGAGGTGCGATGCACACTGGCGGTGGGGCGAGCGCCTGACGTGGGTGGTGGTGTGTATGCGGGGCCGGTTCCGGGGTGACCGGGGGCTGACCGTGCGGAGGACGGTCGCGCTCCTTCCGCTCGGGCTGCCGTACGTGGCGTTCGCGGCCTCGGCCGAACCGGGCCGGGCGGCCACTCCCGGGAAGGCGGGCTGACCATGGGGCTGCTGGACATCCTGCTCGGCCGGTCGAAGCCGGTCGCACCCGACCTCGACCGGTTGTTCGCGCTGCCGTCGGCGGCGCCGGCGCTGGAGGCGGGGGCCGGGTTCACGCCGACCGGGCTGGGCGCGGTGTGCTTCGCGACGGTCCAGGGGTCCGACTCCGAGCAGACGCACCGCGAGGTCCAGGCACTGCTGGACGCGGACACCGAGCGCACGGGCCCGCCGGTTCGGCTGCTGCCGGACCGCCACGGCTACTCCTGGCTGGTCTCCCACCGCGCCCCGGACCGGCTCCCGCTCCTGGTCGACGAGTTGCACGCGGTGAACAGCGCCATGGAGGTCAACGGCTTCGGCCCGCAGTTGCTGTGCTCGCTCGCGTGGTTCGAGGACCGGCGCGGTCGGCGGCTGGCGCTGGTGTACCTGTACAAGCGCGGCTCCTTCTACCCGTTCGCGCCGCTGCCCGGTGCGGGGCAGCGGCGCGACGACGCGCTGGAACTCCGGGTGCGGGCGGTCCTCGCGGACGACCTGCCGACCGAACCTGATGTCGGCCACTGGTCCCCGCTGTGGGGCGCCCCCGGCCTGTGAGCGGCCGGGGGGCTTCCTACTTGGTGCCGCGCTCGCGGGCGTAGCGGCGCTCCCACTTGGCCTGCTGGTCACGGCGTGTCCGGTAGGCCTTGTACGTCGTCGGCGCGGTCGCGGGAGCGGAGCCCTGCGCGGGGTCGGCGACCGGGCCGGACGCCGAGGGCGCCGACGACGAGCCGCGGCCGTGGCGCGCGTACAGGTAGAGGGCGGCGACGGCGGCGAGCCAGTAGAGGTGGTTGCCGAATCCCAGGATCACCAGGACGACGGTCCCGGAGAGAACGACGGTGCCCATGGTGTGCCTCCCTTCCTGGGCTGGGACGGACAGGTGTGCCGTGTGATGGGGGTGGGGGGTGGGGTGGCTTCACCAGGGTAGGGAGGCCGTCACTCAACGTGCACCTCCTTTTCCCGGCACCTAGAGTCGGCCATACAGTACATGTGCCATCAAAAGGGGTGCCCTGATGAGCAATCTCTTCGTCGTCGCCTACGACGACGTCGCCACCGCCAACCAGGTGCGCGACAAGCTGTTCGAGCTGTCCAAGCAGCATCTGGTCGAGCTGGAGGACGCGGTGGTCGTCGAGCGGCACGACGACGGCAGGATCAAGCTGCACCAGGCGGTGAACCACACGGCGGTCGGTGCGGCCGGCGGCGCCGTCTGGGGCGGGGTGATCGGACTGCTGTTCCTGGCCCCGTTGCTCGGAGCGGCGGTGGGCGCGGCGGCCGGCGCGGCCGGGGGCTCCTTCACCGACACGGGCATCAACGACGACTTCATGAAGGACCTCGGCCAGAACCTGCGGCCCGGTGCCGCGGCCCTCTTCGTCCTGGTCAAGCACGCGGCCGAGGACAAGGTGATCCCGCAGATCACCCCGTTCGGCGGGCAGTTGGTGCAGACCTCGCTGAGCCAGGCGGAGGAGGAGCACCTGCGGGAGGCGATCGCGGCGGCACGGGCGCCCGAGGCGGGGAGCGGGGCTCCGACGGCCTGAGAGCCGTGAGTGAATGGGGGGATGACCGCGTTGAATGGAGGGACCGCGTTCTCCGCCGTCCCCCAGGAACCCTTCCCGGAGGGGCCCGCTCCGCTGGAGCCCTTCCTGTACGAGCACGGCGGTGAGCGTCTCAGCGGTGTGTACGGCGACGGCGGCGGAGGCCCGACAGCGGCCACCGCCGTCGTCCTGCACGGTGCGGGCCGGAGCAGCAAGGAGCGACTGCTGCCGCTGCTCGGCGAGTTCACGGCGCACGGCTGCCACGCCCTCGCCCTGGACTTCTCCGGACACGGCGCAAGCAGCGGGACACTGCGGGAGTCGAGTCTGCGGCGCCGCTTCGAGCAGGCCGCGGCGGTGATCGACGCGTACGTGCCGCGGGAGGGACCGCTGGTGCTCGTGGGGTTCAGCATGAGCGGGCAGACGGTGGCGGATCTCACCGCCCACTACGGGGAGCGGGTCGCCGCCCTGGGCCTGTGCGCGCCCGCGGTGTACGCGGGCGAGGCGTGGGACGTGCCGTTCGGCAAGGGTGAGGGCCCCTCCCGCTCCGGCGCGGCCCGCGGCGCGGAAGGGCGGTTCAGCGCGATCATCCGGACGCCGGGGAGCTGGCGGGCGGCCCCGGCGCTCGACGTACTGCGGGGGTACGAGGGGCGGGCGGTGCTCGCCGTACCGGGGTCGGACTCGGTGATCCCGGCGGAGGTCACCGAGGCGGTACAGGACGCGCTGGCCGCCCGCGCCCAGTACACCCGCCTCGAACTGCCGGGGGCCGACCACCACTTGGGGGCGTGGCTGCGTGATCATCCCGCCGACCGACGGGCGTTCGTGGGGGCCGTCCTCACCGGCCTCGGCGAGGGCGGCTGGACGGCGACCCGCGCCTGGCTGGCCGAGCAGCTCCCCGAGGGCCGGAGGATCGTCGGCTCCCGTCCGTTGCGCGGCGGTTGGAGTGCGCAGATGCGCCGGCTCACCCTCGACGACGGCACCGACCTGGTGCTGCGGACGTTCGTGAAGCCGTTCTTCCGCCGTCACGCCCCGGGGCTGCTCGCACGGGAGGCGGGGGTGCTGGCCCTGCTCGCCGGGCAGGAGGGCATCCCCGCGGCGCGGCTTGTCGCCGTGGACCCGACGGGTGAACGGTGCGACCACCCGAGCCTGTTGATGTCGGCACTGCCCGGCCGGGTACGCGTCGACGAGGACGAAATGGAGCGTCGGCCGGACCTGCTCGCGGCTCAGCTGGTCCGTATCCACGCGGTCGTCCCCGGCGAACGTCCGCGCCCGTACCAGGCCTGGACGTCGCCGGAGCGGGTCCGCACCCCCGCTGGTGCGGTCTGGGCGCGCGCGGTGGACGTCATCCGCCGCGAACCCCCGCCCTACGAGGGGCGTTTCCTGCACCGGGACTTCCATCCCGGCAATGTGCTGTTCGACGACGGGGACGACGGACTGCGCGTCAGCGGGGTCGTCGACTGGGTCGAGACCTCGTGGGGCCCCGCCGACCTGGACGTGGCCCACTGCTCGACGGCGTTGGCCCTGCTGCACGGGCCCGCGTACGGCCTCGGCTTCCGGGAGCGCTACGAGGCGCACGGCGGTCACGGCCTCGCCGACGGCGCCGACCACCTGTACTGGCGACTGCTGGACGCCCTGGCCTACTCCCCCGACGCGGCGAAGCTGGCGGGGCCGTGGCGCGAGCTGGGCAGGACCGACCTGACACCCGACGTGCTGGGCGGGCGGCTGGAGGCGTATGTGGCGGGGCTGCTGGAGAGGTACGTGTGAGGGACGCCCTGTCCTGCCGATGACCACCCTTCGGATCTCCGGCACGGCGGTCGCCACCCCCGTCACCACCGCCGCGCCCAGGGGGTCGGGGAGGATGGCGGCAGGACTTCGGAGCGAGGGACGGAGAGCGGCGTGGGCGACGGGGTGCGGTACATCGACGGGGCGGAGCGGCGGGCCCGGCTGGCCCAGCGGCACCGGCTGACGCCGGCGGTCCGGGCCCGGACGCCGGAAGAGGTGGCCGACGCGCTCGTCGCCCTGCACGGGAGCGACCCGGCGACGGTGTATCTGGCGGTCGGAGCACGGCTCGCGGACGCGTCGAGGACGGTGCCGGAGACGGACCGGGCGCTGTACGGAGACCGGACGCTGGTACGGATGCACGGCATGCGGCACACGGTGTTCGTGTTCCCGACCGCGTGCACGGCCGTCGTGCACGCCTCGACCGGTCTCACCGTCGCCGCACGGGAGCGGGCTGCCCTGCTGAAGGACATGGCCAAGGCCGGGGCGCCGGACGCGGCCTGGCTGAAGGAGGTCGAGGAGTCTACGCTGGCCGCGCTCCGACGGCTGGGTCAGGCGACGGCCACGGAGCTGACGCACGAGGAGCCGCGGCTGCGGCAGCGGTTCGTGTACGCGGCCGGCAAGAGCTACGAGGGAGTCCACTCCGTCTCCACCCGGCTGCTGAAGGTGCTGGGCGTCGAGGGCAAGGTGGTGCGGGGCCGTCCGCTGGGCTCCTGGACGTCGTCGCAGTTCCGCTGGGCGCCGGCCCCCGCTCATCCCGAACTGGACGCGGCCGTGGCCCAGGCCGAACTGCTGCGCCGCTGGCTCACCGCGTGCGGGCCGGCCACCGAGGCCGACCTGAAGTGGTGGACGGGGTGGCGGGTGACGGAGGTTCGGCGGGCGCTGGCGGCGATCGGGGCGCGGACGGTGTCGCTGGACGAGGGCACGGGGTACGTCGTCCAGGACGACGTACCCCGTCGCCGCGCCGCCGGAGCCGTGGGCGGCACTGCTTCCGGCCCTCGATCCCACGACGATGGGATGGCAGGCGCGGGACTGGTATCTCGCGCCGGAACTGCGGCCCACCCTCGTCGACAGGAGCGGGAACGTGGGGCCGACGGTGTGGTGGGACGGGCGGATCGTCGGGACGTGGGCGCAGCGGGCGGACGGCGCGGTCGTGTGGCGGGTGCTGGACCGGGCGGGCGTGGGGCGGGAGGCGGAGGCCCTGATCTCGGAGGAGGCGGAGCGGTTGCGGGGCTGGTTGGGGAAGACGCGGGTGACGCCGCGGTTCCGGACCGCCGGGGAGAAGGAGTTGGGAGGGTGAAGGTGGCGAGACCGTGAGTGTGGGGGGGGGTGCGGGGCGGGTCCGTGCGGGGTGGGTGCGGAACGGGTTGCGCGGGAACGGGGATGTGCGGGTGGTGAGGTGAACGTGGCGTGAGCGGCGGGCCGGGGTGGTGGCTCGACCCGGGCCCTCGCCGACACGGCCCGCGGGCCCGCTACTCGGTGGTGGAGCCCCGGGGAGGGACGGCGGCGGTGGGGCCCCGAGGAGGGACGGCGCACCGGGGCGCCGGGTGCCGTGCGCAGGGAACGGCACCCGGCCCCGGACTCACCTGCTGTAGCGCATGAGCGCCCGCACCATGTGGCACGTCGTGTCCGACGGCGGGTGCACGCCGATCAGTTCGGCCGTGCTGCGGATCTTCTCGTTGCGGGCCTGGTTGGGCAGGTAGACGCCCAGATCGAGGAGGGCTATCGCGAGGCGCATGGCCTTGAGGCGGCGGTTGTGCGTGACGTACCAGTCGCGGGGCCGTCCGGGCGGCAGTGGACGCTTCGCCACGGGCAGGTAGGGCAGGTCGAGTTGGACGGGTCGCTTCGTCTTGAGTGCGGCAGCGGGCACAGGATCCTCCTGTCGCGGTAAGGGCACCGCCGGCACCTCCGGCGGAACCCTCGAACACTGCTTCTATTCTACTGCTCCCCACTGACAATCGCCCCTGGCCAGAAGGGCTTTCAGGGCCTTTTCGAGCTACCGTGACCCGCATGGAGATCTGGATCAACCCCGCCTGTTCCAAGTGCCGCAGCGCCCTCACCCTTCTCGACGCCGAGGGCGCCGACTACACCGTTCGCCGCTACCTGGAGGACGTGCCCGGCGAGGACGAGATCAGCGCCGTACTCGAACGTCTCGGGCTGGAGCCGTGGGACATCACGCGCACCCAGGAGGCCGAGGCCAAGGAGCTGGGGCTGAAGGAGTGGCCGCGGGACGCCGCCGCGCGCGGACGCTGGATCGCGGCGCTCGCCGAACATCCCCGGCTGATCCAGCGCCCGATCATCACCGCCGAGGACGGCACGGCGGTCGTGGCCCGCACGGACGACGCCGTACGGGACGCTCTGTCCCGTTAGTCCCGCGGTGAACGCTTCGTCCGGCCACGGGAGTTGGAGCGGTGACGCTGCTACCCTCCGCCGCCATGACCCACGGTGATCAAGGATCCGCGTACGGACCGCCCGACCCGTACGCCCGGTTCACGGCCGAGCAGGACCGGATCGCGCGGGGCCGGATCGAGCAGGACCGGATCGCGCAGGAGCGGATCAAAGAGGACCGGATCCAAGGGGAACGGGTGGGAGAGGAACGGATCGCGCGGGATCGCATACGCCGGCGTCGGCGCGACCGGCGGGTCGCGGCCGCCGGGACCGGTGCCGTCCTGGCCGCGGTCGTCGCGGCCGGTGTCGTCACGGCCGCCGACGGGGGCGGGGACGGTCCGGCGGCCGCGCACCCGGCGGCCACCGCCACCGCCACCCCGAGCGGATCGGGCCCGGGGGTCCCCTCCGTCGACGCACCCCTCCTCTCCGAGGCCCCGGGCGCCCTACCCTCACTGCTCGCCCGGCCGGCCATCCGACCGGAGCAGGCCTTCCCGGCGAAGAGCGTCCGCGTCGGGGACGGCTCGCGGTACACCCGCGTCACCCTCGGCACCACCACCGACTGCGCCCGCGGCACGTCGGCGGAGCTGGCCGAGCTGATCGAACAGGGCGAGGAATGCTCCCGGTCGACGGCGGCGCTGTTCACGGACGCCGACCGGCGCTCGCAGATCACGCTGACCGTGCTGAGTTTCGCGCGCGTCGAGGACGCCTCACGGGTGTTCAGGACGGTTTCCACGAACCCCGTGGCCTACCAGGTGGTCTCGCTCGATCCGCCGCCCGAGGCCGGCCTGCCGACCGTGCCGCCGGGCTCGTCCGGGGTGTTCCGGCGGACGATGACCGTCCGTTCGGTGCTGTTCGCCAACGGCCGGTGGGGCGACGGCTCGGAGACCGGTGAGGCCGAACTCACCGCACAGACCGAGGGACTGCTCCGCCACGCGCACGAGACGGTGGTGGCGTACGAGGACGCGACGGGCGGCTGAGCGCGTGGTGGACCGGGGCGGAGACGCACTTGTGACGCACGCCACTTCTCTTGACCCCGGTCATCGCTGAGCAGCTTCGTTCGGTATCTCGTACATAGCGACGTACGCTCCCCTACCTCTCAGGAGACGCGGATGTCACGCAGGAGAACTCTCGGCACGAAGAAGAAGATCGCGCTGCTGGTGGGCGCCGCGACGGTGGCGGGAGGCGGCGCCTTCGTCATGGCGGCCACCTCCAACGCCGCGCAGGGCCCGCAGACGGCCGCCGAGTCGACCGTCTGCCAAGGGCTCGCCACCGCCCTCGGCAACAATCAGCGGTTCATCGAGGACCAGCGGGCGAACCCGGACGCGCAGTCCGCGGCCCGGATCACCAACCGTGAAGCGGTGGTCGAACAGATCAAGGTGCAGCAGAAGGCGTCGGGTTGCGTCGTTGGGGAGTCGGCTCAGGGCTCCCAGGCGACACAGCCGGCGCAGAACGGCCAGCAGGGCGGCCAGCAGGGCGGGCAACAGGGCGGGCAGGGCGGTGGACAGCAGGCCACGCAGCCCGCGCAGCCGCCGCAGAGCGCCCCGGCCGGCAACCCCGGGAACGCGGGCAGTGGTGCCGCCTCCGGTCAGCAGGTCTGCAACGGCTCGACCGTCACCCTCTCCGGCGAGGCGGGTGCCCCGGCCGCGTCCAGCAACCAGTTCCCGGCGGGGACGAGGCTGAGGGTGACCAACCTCGACAACAACAAGTCCACGACCGTCGAGGTGACCTCGGTCTCCGGCAGTTGCGCGCTGCTGAACAACGCGGCTTTCGAACAGGTCCGTGAGCCCGGCAAGTTCCTCATCCGCCGGGCCCTGATCGAGAAGGTGGGGTGACGCTCAGCGGAGGAACTCCGTGAGGCGGCGGCCCAGTTCACAGGGCGCGGCGGGCGGCAGCGCGTGGTGGGAGACGTCCGGCAGGACGACGGTCTCCACACGCGGCAGCAGCTCGCGCGCCCGGGCCGCCACCTCGTACGTGACGGGGGTCCCCGCGCTCGAGCGGAGCCGGGAGTGCGGCAGGGCCCTGCCGTTCGCGGCCACGAACAGCAGGACCGGCACGTCCAGGCCCCGCAGTCGTGCCGGGGACGGACGGGGCCCGGTGACCGGCTTGGCGGCCGGGAATCCGGCGGCCGCCTCCTGGAGGCGCAGCCAGTCGGGGTCGAGGGCGGCTCCCCCGGTCTCCCACGCCAGGAAGGCGCGCACCCGGCGCGGGGTGGGCCGCAGCAGCACCGGCAGCGCGTGGAGCAGGTACGTCGCCCTGTACCCGGCGAAGCACTGGGTCGGGTCGAGGAGGAACAGGCGGCGTACCCGTCCGGGCGCGCGGCGCAGGGCGTGGTGCAGGGCGATCCAGGCGCCGTACGAATGTCCGCCCACGGACACCTCGTCGACGCCCAGGCCGTCGAGCACCGCGTCCAGCCAGACGACCAGGTCGTCGACCGTGCGCGGGGCCGGCCCGCCGTCCGTGCCACTGAGACCGGCGGCGCCGGGCAGGTCGACGGCGAGGACACGCCGCTCCCGGCCCAGTCGCGCCGCCTGCGCGTACCAGGACGCCGAGGTGGCGCCCCCGCCGCCGGGCAGGAGCACCAGCGGGGGCGCGCCGCGCGGGCCGCAGGCGTTGACGTGCGCCGGCCCGAACGGGGTGGGGACGGTCACCGTCTCGCGGTCGGCGGGCCATTTGGCCAGGACCTTGCCGTAGGCCGCGCGGAAGGCGTCGTGGTCGTACGTGCGCATCGAGCCCCCTATCATCTCGCTCAGCGAGATATCCGATGAGCGAGATGATAACCCGGAGGCCCCGCATGACCAACGAAGGCCCGGCGAGCGCGAGTTCGGCCGACGACCCGTCGGCAGCCGATGCCCGCGCCACCGACACCCCGCGGGGTGACACCTCGGCGGGCGGCGCCCCGGAAATGGAGATCGTCCATCTGCTGCGCGCGGTGACGGTCGAACTCGGCCTGCACAGTGCCCGGTTCGCACACCGCAACGACATGCACCCGACCGACGTACGGGCGCTGATCGCCCTGATGGACGGCCGGCGGGCGGGCGAGGAGACGACCGCGGGCCGGCTGGGCGCGGCGCTCGGCCTGAACTCGGCCGGTACGACCTCCGTGATCGACCGGCTGGAACGCGCCGGGCATGTGCGGCGGACGCGCGGCCGGGCGGACCGACGGCAGGTGGTCGTCGAGGTGGAGGAGCGGGCCGTGGTGCTCGGCCAGGCCTTCTTCGGCCCGCTCATCGGACGCGCGGTGGAACTGCTGGCGGGCTACGACGAACGGGAGCTGGCGGCGATCCGCGGCTTCCTGTCCGGCGTCCGGGAGGCGACGGCCGGGGCGGGCTGACGTCCCGCACCCGACCACCCGGGGCGGGCTGACGGAAGGAACCCGACCGACCGGGGCCAACGACGGCCGGAACCCGACCGACCGGGGGGCGGACTGACGGCTCGAACCGACCGACCGGGGGACGGACGGCCAAAACCCGACCCACCGGGGGGACGGACCGACGGCTCGAACCGACCGACCGGAGCGGACCGACGGGAACGGCCGACCGCAGCGGACCGACGCGGACGGCCCGAGCACCCGCGTCCCGGAGACGTACGGGAGGCCGCGGCAGGGGGCCGACCACCGGCATGCCCGAAGTCGCGCCGTTCATTCCCCTCGCATACGAGTCCCGGCGCCGCCCCGCGCCCGCCCGCGTACGCCCACGTCCGCGGGCGCGAACGGCGGCTCCCGGCCGGGCCGCCGCCCTCACACCGTGAGACGCACCACACCACCACCAGGTAACACGGGGTTCACATTCGAGCAATGACCGGGAAATCGCCTGTTGACAGGCTGCCGGGCATCGAGAGCGGCGTCCCAGTGCCGCAGCGCCGCAGCACCCGCAAGTGCGTCTGACCCACCCCCGAAGGAAGTGGCCCGTGACCTTCAAGGCTGAGTACATCTGGATCGACGGCACCCAGCCGACGGCCAAGCTCCGTTCCAAGACCAGGATCATCACGGGCGCGCCCGAGGGTCTCGACGCGCTGCCGATCTGGGGTTTCGACGGGTCGTCCACGAACCAGGCCGAGGGCCACGCCTCGGACCGTGTCCTCAAGCCGGTCTTCACCTGCCCCGACCCGATCCGCGGCGGCGACGACATCCTCGTGCTGTGCGAGGTCCTCAACATCGACATGACGCCGCACGAGTCCAACACCCGTGCCGCGCTGGCCGAGGTCGCCGAGAGGTTCGGCGCGCAGGAGCCGATCTTCGGCATCGAGCAGGAGTACACCTTCTTCCAGGACGGTTACCCGCTCGGCTTCCCCAAGGGCGGCTTCCCGGCTCCGCAGGGCGGCTACTACTGCGGTGTCGGCGCCGACGAGATCTTCGGCCGTGACGTCGTCGAGGCGCACCTGGACAACTGCCTGAAGGCAGGTCTGGGCATCTCCGGCATCAACGCCGAGGTCATGCCCGGCCAGTGGGAGTTCCAGGTCGGCCCGCTCGCCCCGCTGGAGGTCTCCGACCAGCTGTGGGTGGCCCGCTGGCTGCTGTACCGCACCGCCGAGGACTTCGACATCGCCGCCACCCTCGACCCGAAGCCGGTCAAGGGTGACTGGAACGGCGCCGGTGCGCACACCAACTTCTCCACCAGGGCGATGCGCGAGACGTACGAGGCGATCATCACCGCCTGCGAGTCGCTCGGTGAGGGCTCCAAGCCGCTCGAGCACGTCAAGAACTACGGCGCCGGCATCGACGACCGCCTGACCGGTCTGCATGAGACCGCCCCGTGGAACGAGTACTCCTACGGCGTCTCCAACCGTGGTGCCTCGGTCCGCATCCCGTGGCAGGTCGAGAAGGACGGCAAGGGGTACATCGAGGACCGCCGCCCGAACGCCAACGTGGACCCGTACCTGGTGACCCGTCTGATCGTGGACACCTGCTGCTCCGCGCTGGAGAAGGCCGGCCAGGTCTGATCCCGCCTTCCCCGGAACCGGCCCCGGATCCGATCCCGGATCCGATCCCGGATCCGACCCGGAGCCCTCCCGGAAGGGGCGCCCGCCGACTCGGCGGGCGCCCCTTCTGCGTATCGTGCGCTGCCATGGGGATCGTCGGCGTGGAACAGGCGAAGGCGTACGGCTCGGCGGGGGACCTGCCGGGACTGCTGCGGGCGATGGAGTCCACGGACCCCGACGTCCGCGAGGAGGCCATGCAGTGGCTGGGCTCCGCGACCTACCACGACGACGGCCTCGCCCTGTCGATCACGGGCGCGGTGCCGCGGCTGGCGCGGCTCGTCCTCGGGGGGCCCGGCCACCGGGTGGACCTGCTGCGGCTGCTCGCCGGCCTGGCGCGGAGATCCGACTGGCCCGACGCGGCGCAGCCGGCCCGGCGGGCGGTGGCGGACGCCCTGCCGCCGCTGCTGCCCCTGGCCCACGACGCCGACACGGACGTACGGGACGCGACGGTGCTGCTGATCGGCGCGAGCGGCCGACGGGACACCCTGCCGCTGCTGTGGACCCGGCTGGAACGGGAGACCGACCCGCTGGTGCGCGCCCACCTGGTGACCGCGCTCGGGCTGCTCGAACCGGGCGACGGCGCATGGCGGCACGGCCTGCTCACCGACCCCGAGCCGCGCGTCGCGCTCGCCGCCGCCGAGGACCTGCTGCGCACCGCCGGAGTGCCGCTGCCCGCACCCCTGGTCGACCGCTGCGCGCGGGCCTTCACGGCCGACCCCCACGAGCCGGACGGCACCCTGTGGCCCGCGCCGCACACGGTGTTCACCGAACGGCTCCTGGACGACGCCGAGGCCGCCCTGCGCGCCCTCGCCGGGGGTGTGCCGATCGCCTACGAGATCACCGGGCGCTGGCGGGACCGCGAGGCGGACGTGCTGCCCTGGGCGCTGGCCGAGACGGGCGCGCACGAGAACTGGGGACTGGACCAGCTGGCGCAGCTGACCTGCGCGCTGCCGGTGGCCCTGCACGCGCGCGTGCGGGACCACGTGCTGCCCCAGCTCGCGTCCGGGGACCCGCGGATCCGGGCGGCGGCCGTCGCCGTGCTGGCCCGAGCGCGTGCGCCCAGGGCGGTCGAGGAAGCGGTACGGCTCGTCGAGGAGCTGCCCGGCCGGTACGACACCGCCCGCGCCGCCAGGGCGGTGGCCGACGAGTTCGGAGCGGCGGCGGTGCCCGTGGCGCGGGCGGTCGCGCGGCGGCTCCGGGACGGACACCCGCATCTGGTCGAGGTACTGGCCCGGTTCCCGGAGCCGGCGGTGGCGGCCGTCGACGACCTCGTCGCACTGCTCGCCCGCACGGGGACGGGATACCCGCCGGTCGTGGTCGCCCTGTTCGACCGGCTCGGGCCCGCCGCCGCCGGCGACGCGGCCGAGCGGGCGCTGATGGCCTGCGTGACCGAACGCGCCCACTCCTCGGTCTCGGCGGTCGCCGGGGTGGCGTACCACCGGGTCACGGGGGACCCCGGACCCGCGCTGTCCTTCTTCCGGGAGGAGATGACCGCTTTCCACCCGTCCCTGACGATGGAGTGGGCGAGCCGCCTCGGTCCCGCGGCCGCGCCCCTGCTGCCGTTCATCGAGCCGTCCCTCACCCGGGACGGCACGGCCTCCGCCGCGCTGGCCGTCTGGCGCATCACCGGCCGCACCGAGGACACCCTGGAGCCGCTGGCCCGGGAGGCGATGAGGTGGCAGAGGATCTACGACGGCCTGACCCACCCGGTGTCCACGCTCACCGAGATGGGGCTCCTTCCCCGCTTCGCCGTGGAACCGCTGCGCCGTGGCGCCGCGTCACGCCGTCGCGTCGTCCACGACTTCATGACCGGGCCGGAACCGCACGCCGACGACGTCTCGCGGACCGCCGTCCGGAGGCTGTTGGACACCGCCCGCATCGTGGACTGACGTTCTTTTCACGCCAGGGACACGTCCGTGAGACGTCCAAGCAGTGAGAGGAGTCTCCTGTCCGGGGCGGGTGTCTGCTTCAATGGGCCCATGGCCAGCTTTCCGAACCACTCCGCGACGGGTCGCCACGACCTCGAGCCGTTCTGGCCTTCCCGTCAGCACCACGACTTCGACCGGGTGTGTTGCCGCGCGACGAACGCGCCGGCCCTCTAAAGCCGTACCCCGGTCTTCGGCCGGCGCGACCGACGTACGTCCCCCGACGAGCCCGACCACGAATCGCGGCCGTCGCCTCCTGACGAACCTCTCGCGCGAAAGAGCTGACCTCTCATGGCGACCACTCGTTCCCTCCCCCACGCCTCCACCCTTCCCGCCCCGGCCCGGCACCGTCTCCGCGCGGTGGACCGGGACGAGGTCGTGGACGTCACGGACTTCCTGCCGCCGGGCGCCACCTGGCTGCCCGCTCCTCCGCACACCCTGCCCACCCTGCCGGGCCAGCCGCCGATGATCGGCTACCTGGTGCTGGTCCCGGCCGACCAGCAGCCGCCGTTCCCGCCGGTGGCGGTGCCCGACCGGCCGGTGGACGACGCGGCCCCGGCCGCCGGCGACGCGCTGGTGCGGATCGACCCCGTACAGCGCACCGCGTGGGTGAGCGGGCACGAACTGGAGCTGACCTACCTGGAGTTCGAGCTGCTCGCGCATCTCGTCGCGCATCCGAACCGGGTGCACACCCGCGACCAGCTGGTCACCACCGTGTGGGGCTACGGGCATGTGGGCGACGGCCGCACCGTCGACGTCCACATCGCCCGGCTGCGCCGCAAGCTGGGGGCGGAGCACCGCCGGGCGATCCAGACGGTGCGCCGGGTGGGCTACAAGTACACGCCGCCGACCGGCCGCTGATCATCTGCCGAAAGCAGAGCGCTGTTCCCTCCCCCCGGCGGAGCGGGCAGAGTCACCGGCATGAGACTTCTGGTGCTGGGTGGTACGGAGTTCGTCGGACGGGCCGTCGTCGAGGCGGCCCTCGGACGCGGCTGGGAGGTGACCGTCTTCAACCGGGGACGGCACCCGTCCGTCCCCGGTGCGCGGACCCTGGTCGGCGACCGGACCGCGCCGGGCGGTCTGGACGCGCTGAAGGACGGCGAGTGGGACGCCGTCGTCGACACCTGGTCGGCGGCGCCCCGCGCGGTGCACGAGGCGGCGCGGCTGCTGCGGGGCCGGGCCGGGCGGTACGTGTACGTGTCGAGCTGCTCGGTGTACACCTGGGCCCCGCCCGCCGGGTACGCCGAGGACGCGCCGCTGGTCGAGGGCGCCGAGCCCGGTGCGGGGCAGACCGACTACGCCCGCGACAAGCGGGGCGGTGAGCTGGCCGCCGTCGACGCGTTCGGGGCGCAGGACTCCCTGCTGGTGCGGGCCGGGCTGATCCTCGGCCCGTACGAGAACGTGGGCCGGCTGCCCTGGTGGCTGGCCCGGATCGCCCGCGGCGGCCCGGTCCTGGCGCCGGGACCGCGCGAGCTGCCCCTTCAGTACGTCGATGTCCGCGATCTCGCCGCGTGGATCCTCGGGGCGGTGGAGCAGGGGCTCAGCGGGCCGTTCAACCTGATGAGCCCTCAGGGACACGCCACCATGGGCGCGTTGCTGGAGGCGTGTGTACGGGTCACCGGCGGTCCGGCCGAGCTGCGCTGGACGGCGCCGGAGACCGTCCTCGACGCGGGCATCGAGCCGTGGACGCACCTGCCCGTGTGGGTGCCGCCGGGCAGCGACATGCACGACGCCCTGCACTCGGCGGACGTGTCACGGGCGGTGGCCACCGGACTGACCTGCCGGCCGGTCGGGGAGACCGTCGCCGACACCTGGCGGTGGCTCCAGGAGATCGGCGGGGAGGCGCCCCGGCGCCCGGACCGGCCGCGGAATGGTCTGGACCCGGAGCTGGAGGCGAAGGTGCTGGGGGCGGGTACGCAGTAGCGGTCCGGCTGCCCGCGGCGGGAACACCCTCCGGGGGCAGGTGTACGTGACACCACCCCCCGACCCGGGGGGGCCGACCCAGCGCCCCGGGTCCGCCGGTCGGCCAGGCTGACGGCATGAACACCAACACGCGCGGCGACGGCGGTTCGAGGGCTCGGGGGAAGATGGTCGTCACCGAGCGGGCCGCGGCGAAGCACACCGCCGACATCTTCATCAAGCCGGGCCTCGAGGTGGCGGACGACGACAACCGGCGGGTGCCGGCCGTGCCGGCCTATCTGGACGGAGACCGGTGAACACCCCAACCCGGTTGTGGCGTGCGGTTGTTGCGGGGGAATTGTCCCACGGACCTCTCATCAATTCCTGGGACGGCTGAACACCTCGGGGGCGGCGTGCGTATGGGTAGGCGCCGCTTCACTCCTGTCGGGCGCCTCGATGCTGCCCCGCAAGGAAGTCAGAGGAGTTCCATGGGACGCAACACACGTAAACGCCGTTCGTCGATGGCCAACAAGGCCATAGCCGCGTCGGCGGCCCTAGCGCTCGGTGGGGGCGGGCTGATCTGGGCGAACTTCTACGCTTCGGCGCACGAGTCGAAGAACTCGTCGCAGAACCAGACCAAGGCCGCTGCCGCGCAGGTGGCCACCATCTCCTGCCCCGATGTGGGGCAGAAGCTGACGAACGTGCCCAGCGGGGCACGCTCAGGGGTCGACAGGGAGCTGGCGAACCTCGACAAGCAGATCACCGAGGCCTACGCCCGGCTCGCCTCCACGCGTCAGGCACAGACCAATGACACCGGATTCGTCCAGAACGCGATCGTCGGTCCGCTCAAGGAAAAGCGGGCGGCCACGATCGACCGGATCCGCATCAACATCCAGCGCGCGGGCGGCCAGGTCCAGGACCTGAGCGGGCTCGCCGCCTGCGCCACCCAGGGCGCGCAGACCAATGCGGGAGGGGCCGGCGGTCAGCAGAACGGCGGCCAGCAGAACGGCGGCGGCCAGCAGAACGGCGGTCAGCAGAACGGCGGCGGCCAGAACAACGGTGGCCAGCAGAACGGCGGCCAGAACAACGGCGGCCAGCAGGGCAACGGCGGTCAGGGCGGCAACGGCCCGGTGGCGGCGGACTTCGTCGACATCACCAAGGTCCAGCAGAACGCCCAGCTCGGTGTGGGTGCCAACGGTCTCGCCGCCAACGGCAACGGCGGATCACGCGGCACCTTCACCAGCGTCTGCGGCACCAACGGCAACGACAACCACAACACGGACAACGTGATCGTGGCCCCCGGTGTCACCAACGGCGCGCACCACCTGCACGACTACGTCGGCAACCAGAACAACGACGCGTTCGCCAGCGACCAGGAACTGGCGGCGGCCCAGACCAGCTGCCAGAACCAGGGCGACAAGTCGTCGTACTTCTGGCCGGTGCTGCGCCTCCAGAACGGCGCGCAGGACTTCGACCAGAACAAGGACGGCGGTGGCAAGGAGGGCAACGTCGGCAAGATCCTCCAGCCGGCCCAGGCCCAGTTGAAGTTCGTCGGCAACAAGCGGGGCAAGGTCGTCGCGATGCCGACGGCGCTGCGCATCATCACCGGTGACGCCAAGGCCTTCGTCAACGGTGTCGGCAACGCCAACGTCAACTGGAGCTGCACCGGCTTCGAGAACAAGGTGCAGCTGGAGGACAAGTACCCGATCTGCCCGCAGGGCAGCCAGGTCGTCCGGACGACCAACTTCCAGAGCTGCTGGGACGGTCAGAACATCGACAGCGCCAACCACCGCACCCACGTGGCGTTCGTCCAGGCCAACGGTGCCTGTGCCAACGGGTTCAAGGCGATCCCGCAGCTCCAGGTCCGTCTGGTCTACAACGTCCCGGCGCCCAAGCTGCAGAACGGCACGGTGGTGAACCCGTACGCGGTCGACTCCTTCCCGGAGAACCTGCACAAGCCGATCACCGACCACAACGACTTCATCAACTTCTTCTCCCAGAACACGATGAACAAGATGGTCAACTGCATCAACACCGGCAAGAAGTGCAAGTAGGTGTCGGTCTGACCGCACCCTGACGGACGCACGCCGAAGGACGCACACGGAAGGCCGGCGGTGAGGACTCCTCACCGCCGGCCTTCGCGCTGTTCGCGTCCGGTGGACGCGGTCTCAGTGTCCCGAATGCGTCGCACCCTCCGACGCCTCGTGCGCGGAGTGGTCCGTGCCCTCCTCGATGTCACCGCCGAGCGTCTTGCGCAGCGCCGTCACGGTGCTGGTCTCCTCGCCCACGGCCACCCACTTGCGGCCGACCAGGTAGTGACCGCCGTAGTCCTTGGCACCGTTGATCCACTCGCGCTGGCCGCGGTCGGTCGCGAAGGTCAGCAGGATGAACTTGCCGTCGGCGTTCTTGCAGAGCGCCTGCCTCAGTTCGTCGGCGTCGGTCTGCATGTCGGGCGTGCACCGCGCCTCGGCGGCCAGGTGCTCCAGGCTGCCGGTCGCGGTCACCGGCACGCCGCTCCCCCCGTCCCCGTCGGAACCACAGCCCGTCAGCACCAGCGCTGCCGCCGCCGCGGCAGCCGCCGCGAGCATCGGTCGGGTCACCTTCATCTGTTCCTCCCTGCGAGAGCCTCGATCTGGATACGGCTCCCGCGCGCGGTCCGCTCAACATACCCGCGCCCCGGTCCGGGCCCGCCGTGCGCCGCCGCGCGGAGAGGCCTGCGCGGAACCCGCCGGCCGGCCCGCCCGGCGGTGACCATCGTTCGGCTCGCTCGTTCTGCTGGACGTGCAGTCACAGGATGTCGCCCCGCGCCCCGCACCCGGTTCCCCCGCCGACCGGATCGTCGACGTCGAGCAGGCCGAGGCCGCGCTCGTCGAGCACTACCCACGCCTGGTCCGGCTCGCCTATCTGGTGCTGCCACCCGGCCATGGCCGCGGCCGGCGCGTCCTCGGCGCGCACGCCCTCGTCCAGCGCGCCCTGCCCCGCCGCCGCACCTCGGCCCCCGCCATCCCGTCCCAGTCCGCCGCCCGGGACGGCGACCCCGGCTACGCCTACATCCGCCTGGCGGTGCTCCGTACGGCGCTGGAAGCCGGCCTGCCCCTGAGGCGCCGGAGCCGGCCCCGGCGCGTCCCACTGCCGCCGCTGCTGCCGCAGGTGTGGGGGCTGCGCCTCTTCCCGCGCTCCGGCGGGGCCGACGAACTCGCCCTGGACCAGCGGCTCTCCGCGCTGTCGGGCCCGGCCCGCGCCGCCTACGTCCTGCGCGGCCTGGAGAAGCTCCCCGACGGCGATGTGCGCGAGGTGCTGACCGAGGCCGGCGTCGACGACGTGGACGCCGCCCTCCGCGAGGCCGACACCGTCGCCGCGCAGTACGCGCTGCTCGACTCGCCCGAGTTCGACCCCTGTTCGCTCCAGGCCCGCCCCACCGACCTGATGCGGCGGCGCCAGCACACCAAGGCGGCGGTCGCCGCCGTCGCCGCGCTCGCCGTGTGCGGTGCCCTGGTCGCGCTGCCGGGCGACGGCTGGGGTCCCGACGGCGCGGCCGCCCCGGTGTACGCGCAGAACCCGGCGGCCCAGGCCGCCCTGGACCCCGGTCGGCTGGTGAGGATCTCCCCCACCGCGTGGAAGACCTCCGCGCGCACCGACTTCTCGGTCTGGCCCGCGCGCGGCGACCGCACGGGCGACGACGCGCTGCTGCGCCGCGCCCTCGCCGTCTGGGCCCGTCCCGGCGAGCAGGTCCGCGTCTCGTCGACGCCCGGCACCGCGTCCGGCGGCCCCGCCGGTCCGCCCCAGCTGCTGTACGCGGGCGATGTCGACGCGGCCCGCGTGGTGATCCTGTACGACGGCCTGCGCATCGCCCGCTACGCCGAGCCGAAGGACGGCACGGCGGGGGCGGCGCTGGACTTCGCCCGGGTGGACGGCGCGACCGGCGCGGAGGCGGCGGCGGTGGTACTGGGCCGGGCCGACGGCAACGTCCGCTACCTCACGGCCCCCTGGGTGTCGAAGGCGGCCGAGCGGGACCTGTCGAAGCCGGGCGCGGGAGTGATGGACCTGACGCTGACCGGCGGCATCACCTCGCCGTTGTCCAGCCCGGCCACCCATGCCGGCCCCTGCACCACGTGGAACGTGCTCCAGGTGACCGACGCCTCCGGGTCGTACCTGCTGAGCGATCTCGGTGAGCTGGTGCCCGCCCGGCTGACCGCGGGCCGGCCCACCGCGCCGAAGGAGGCGACGGGCGCGGAGGCGCTGCGCGCCTGGGCGCCGTTCGCCTGCTCGCTGGGCGAGGCGCGCGCGCAGGGCGTGCGGTCGGTCAACGCCTGGGCGTACGCGCGTCAGCCGCTGCCCGACGCGGGCGGGCAGGCGGCGTGGGTGTGCACGCGCGCCGACACCTGGCGGGGTGCCGGGAGCCGGGTGCTGGCCCAGTTCCGCACGCCGGGCGGGCTGTTCGGGGCGGTCACGGCGCAGGCCGGGGACGTTCCGGCCTGCGGTCCGCGTGACCCGCACGTGCTGGCCGGGGTCCTGTGGAAGTCGGAGGCGGGCAGCTGGTACCTCCTCGCAGCCGGTGACAAGGACACCGAGTCGGTGCGGACGACGGGCGGGGTGAGCGGGGCCGGGGAGGGCAACCTGTTGGCCGTACCGGCGAAGCAGGGGGCGCGGGCGGGGCTGGAGGGGACGCTGGAGGACGGGCGCTCGATCCACGGGCTGGGCTGAGGGGTCGCTCCGGATGGGGAGGTCGACCCGTGCGCGGGGACTCGCCCCGGTGGTCGCTCCGCGTCTCGGTGAACGCGGAGCGTGGCGGCTCGATGCTGTTCCGTGAGTCGCGGGTGCGCAGTGGGTGTCCTGCGCTCGGCAGGGGGCAGTCCGTACGAACACCGTGGCCGGTCCGTTCCGTTCGCGTCCGGATTCGATCGGTAAGGTGTTCGTATGACTACCGGGGTTCGCCGCAGAATGGGCGTGGAGGAGCGGCGGCAGCAGCTGATCGGCGTCGCTCTCGAACTGTTCGCCCGCCGTTCCCCCGACGAGGTCTCCATCGACGAGATAGCAGCGGCCGCGGGGATCTCGCGGCCGCTCGTCTACCACTACTTCCCCGGCAAACTCAGCTTGTACGAGGCGGCGTTGAAGCGGGCCTCGGAGGATCTGGCGAGCCGGTTCACCGAGCCGCACGAGGGGCCGCTGGGGGCCCGGCTGCTGCGGGTGATGCGCCGGTACTTCGACTTCGTCGACGCGCACGGGCCCGGGTTCTCGGCGCTGATGCGCGGCGGCCCGGCGGTCGGCTCCTCCACCACGAACGCGCTCATCGACTCCGTGCGCCAGGCCGCCTACGAGCAGATCCTGTCGCATCTGGAGGTCGCCGAGGCTCCCGCGCGCCTCGAACTGGTCGTCCGCTCCTGGATCTCCCTCGCCGAGTCGACCGCGTTGATCTGGCTGGACGGGCGGCGCATCCCGCGCGAGGAGCTGGAGGTCAAACTCGTGCGCGACTTCGCCGCCCTCACCGCCGTCACCGCCGCCTACGACGAGGAACTGCGCGACCTGCTGCGGCCGGTCCTGGGCGGGGAACCGGCCGACGGGCCGTTCGGTGACCTGCTGACCCGGCTGATCGCGCTGGCGTCGTAGGACGGGTCGGGCGGGCCGCCCCGTCCCCGTACGCGCCGTACGACGGGTCGGGCGGGCCGCCTACTCCTCGTACTTGCGGTACGACGGGTCGAGGTCGCGTACCTCGGCCGAGGTGTGCAGGGCCAGTTCCGCCGCCGGCTTCACGTGCTGCCGGAGCAGTTCCAGGGCCGTTTCGGTGAGCTTGGCCTTGGTCTCCTCGGTGCGGCCGGCCAGCAGGGCGATGTGGACGTGCACGAGGGCGTGGCCCTCGGTGTCGGGGCCGACGATGGCGTCCTCGGTGCGGCGGAACCGCGTCTTGCAGGCCGGTGGCTTGGCGGCCGCGATCTCGACCACGGCCCGGTGCAGCGCGGTGGCGAAGCCGGGCCGGTCGAAGTCGTCGGCGAGCCGGTCGGAGTAGTCGACGGTGATCTGCGGCATGGGCACCCCTTCTGGACGGCCCGGTGGTGGGCGACGGAGGTCAGCCTATTGCGCGAGCCGCAGGGCCAGCATGGCGATGTCGTCCTCGCGTTCGTGGCCGAAGCAGTCGAGCAGGGTGTCGCACAGGGCGTCCAGGCCGGGCAGCGCTCCGGTGGCGGCGGCGCGCAGGTGTTCCATCGACACGGCGAGATCGGTGCCCCTGGTCTCGATCAGGCCGTCGGTGACCATCAGAAGCCGGTCGGTGGGGTCGAGGACCATGTCGGTGGGCGGCGGGTGGGGCACGCCCAGGCCGAGGAGCGGGCCGGCGGCCTTGGCGTAGTCGGCGCCCTTGCCGTCGCGGATGATCAGCGGGGGTATGTGGCCGGCGTTGGCGATGCGGATCCGGCCGGTGCCGGGGTCGATCCCCACCAGGCAGAGGGTGGCGGTGACCCCCGGGTGGTAGTGGCGGAGCATCCGGTCCAGACGTTCGGCGAGCACGGCCGGGTCGCTCTCCTCGACGCAGTGGGCGCGCAGCGCGTGCCGGATCTCGACCATGACGGTGGCCGCCTCCAGTGAGTGCCCGACCACGTCGCCGACCGCGGCCAGATGCCCCTCGGGGGTGCGCAGGGCGGCGTAGAAGTCGCCGCCGATCTCGGCGTCCCGGGACGCGGGGACATAGCGGACGGCGACCTCGACGCCCGGCAGTTCGGGCAACCGGTGCGGCTGGGGCAGGAAGCTGTGCTGGAGGGTGAGGGCGACGTGCCGCTCGACCTGGTACATGAGCAGCGGTTCGGCGGCGAGGACGGTGGCCTGGGCGAGCCGGGCCACCAGGGCCTCCTTCTCCGGGTCGACGCGCCGTACCCCTCGGGTGGAAGTGGCCAGGCACACCGCGGCCCGGCCGTCGCCGGTGGGGATCAGCGCGAGGCGGGCGTCGTGCTCCGCACCGGGCCGGAAGAATCCGGCGGGCCACTGGGGGGCGGGCACCGTGGTGATCCGCACCCCGGTCTGTCCGCGGGTGAGCCGGCGGAGCAGGGCGGCCACGGCGCGGTGGGCGCCGGTGTCGGGCGGCGCGAGCGCGGTGCGGTCGCGGGAGGTGCCGCGGTACAGCTCGTCGTCGGGGCCGAGGACGAAGACGGCGGCGGGGCCCTCGGTGAGGCGGGCGGTGCCGTCGGCGGCGGCTTCGGCGAGTTCCTGCGGGGAGCGGGCCGCCTGGACGGCGACGATCGTCTCCGACAGCAGGGTGAGCCGGCGGGCCAGGCCCTGGTCGTCGACGCGCAGCCGGGCGGCGCGCACGGCGGCGCGGACGACGGCGTCGACCTCCCCCGGCTGGGCGGGCATCACCAGATGGGCCTCGGCGCCCGCGTCCAGCCCGTGGCGGCGGTCCGCCGGGGCGAGAGGGGCGGCCGAGAAGTGCACCACGGGCAGGCCGGCCAGGTACGGGCGGGCCTTGATCCGGCGGCACAGGTCGAAGCCGCTCATGTCGGGCAGGTCCACGTCGACGAGGGCCACGTCGGGCAGGGTGCCCTGGCGCAGCCGTGCGTCGAGTTCGGCGAGGGCCGCGCGGCCGGTGGCGGCCGAGACGACCTGGCGGCCGGCCCGGCGCAGCAGGGTGGCCATGGCGAACCGGCCGGCCGTGGAGTCGTCCACGACCAGCACGGTCACCTCGGTCCGCCTGTCCTTGAGATCCATCGCGTCGGCTCCCGGACACACCGGTGGAGCGGACCCGGTTCGAGGTCCGCTCCACCAAGGTAGTGCGATGTCAGGAAGTGCGGGTGAATACGGCGACGGTTCGTGCCGGAACGGTGAAGGTGCCGGTGCTCGCCGCGTAGGCCGCGGTCCTGACGGCGGGGTCGGCTCCGGCGGCCTGCACCGGGTGCAGGCGGTAGCCGGTTCCGCTGAGCGCGTCGACCCGCTGCTGCCGCGCGCCGGGCGTCGCGTTGAACACGACGGCCAGGTCACCGAGGAGCATGGTGATCACGCCGGGTGTCTCGTCCTCGCCGGACAGCGGGAAGGAGAGCGCCGACTGCACCCGCCCGGCCGTGCCGAGGGAGAACGCCTGCTCCGTCGTACGGATCCTCAGCAGGTCCTGGTAGGCGGCGGAGGCGCCGTCGATCTGGGCGCAGCCGACCCCGACCTTGGTCAACAGGGGTTTGGCGTAGGGCCACTTGGCGGCGTTGTCGACGGCCGGGGGCAGGCCGCGGGCGAAGCCGTTGCCGTCGGCGCAGTTCCAGTGGACGGCGTTGAACCAGTCGCCGCTGTCGAAGGAGTTGCGGTCGAGGGACTTGGAGCGCAGCAGGTCGGTGCCGGCCTGGGAGAGCGCCGGGCCCTGCGAGAGGGTGGCCGTGGCCATCGCGAGGACCTGCATGCGGGCCCGGTCGGCGGCGGAGGTGTCCGCCGGGAGCTTGTAGGCGAGGGCGTCGAACAGCGACTCGTTGTCGTGGGCGTCGGCGTAGGCGAGCGCGTCGCCGGGGGCGTCCGCGTAGCCCGCCGGGGCGCCGTTGTAGTCGACCTGGGCGCCGGTGACCTCCTTGCCGCCGGTGTCGGTGAACCGGTAGGCGGCGAGGTTGCCGCTCAGCCCGACCTTGATGAGGTCCTGGTAGTGCAGCAGGCGGGCCTTCTGCTCCGCCGGGGTGCCGTTGGCGGTGGAGGAGTTGGGGTCGGTGTAGAGGCCGGAGGCGAAGCCCTGGACGCCGGGGTCCTCGTCGAAGGGGCCGCCGCCGCGGACGGCGTCGCGGGCCCGGTCGGAGAAGGTGGCGATGCCCGTTCCGGCCATGTTCTTCTGCGTGGCCTGGACGAAGCGGGCGTCGTCGGCGACCTCGCCGAAGTTCCAGCCCTCCCCGTACAGGATGATCTTCTTGCCGTCGACGCCGTCCCTGGCGGGGGTGAGTGCGTCGAGCGCCTTCCTGACGGCGAGGATGTTGGCCTTGGGGTGGTGGCCCATGAGGTCGAAGCGGAAGCCGTCGACCTTGTACTCCCGGGCCCAGGTGACGATCGAGTCGACGACCAGTTTGCCCATCATGGCGTTCTCGGTCGCCGTGTTGGCGCAGCAGGTGCTGTCGGCGACCGAGCCGTCGGCGAGGAGGCGCTGGTAGTAGCCGGGCACGACCTTGTCGAGCACGCTGGTGGACGCCTGTCCGGCGGCCGCGGTGTGGTTGTAGACGACGTCCATGACGACGCGCAGGCCGTCC
The DNA here is from genome assembly GCF_042870975.1 of Streptomyces sp. NPDC006259. NCBI lineage: Bacteria > Bacillati > Actinomycetota > Actinomycetes > Kitasatosporales > Streptomycetaceae > Streptomyces > Streptomyces sp. NPDC006259. The sequence continues at coordinate 503,569 of NZ_JBIAHY010000001.1, forward strand.
TGGTTCAGCGCCTTGACCATCTCGCGGAACTCGACGGTACGGGCCGTGCCGTCGGGATCCGTCGCGTAGGAGCCCTCGGGGACCGTGTAGTGGTAGGGGTCGTACCCCCAGTTGTAGGCGTCCTTGGCGGCGGCCTTCGCCACGCACTCCTGCTGCCGGTCGGAGTCGGCCGGGTAGGAGGCGAGGTAGCAGTCGGTGGTCGACCGGTCGGCCTTCTTCTCCGGGATGGTGGCGATGTCGAAGACGGGCAGGAGGTGGACGTACGAGGTGCCCGACCTCGCCAGCTCCCGCAGGTGCTTCGAGCCGTCGCTGTCGCGGTCGGTGAAGGCGAGGTAGGTGCCGGGGTCGGCGGCCGTGGGGTCGGCCACCGAGAAGTCCCGGACGTGCAGTTCCTGGATCTGGGCGTCCTTGAGGGGGACGGCCGCCGGCTTGGCCAGCTTCGACCAGCCCTCGGGTGCCAGGGACCTGTCGGCCAGGTCGACGACCAGGCTGCGCTCGGAGTCCGCGGTCAGGGCCACCGAGTAGGGGTCGGTGACCTTGTTGGTGACGACCTGGTGGACGGTGGGGGCCCACACCGTGACGGCGTACCGGTAGGGCTTGTTCCGCCAGGACTTCGGGCCGGTCACGGACCACACCCCGGTGGCGTCGTTCCGCTTCATCCGGACGGTGGCGCCGTCGAGTTCGAGGGTCACCTTCTGCGCGGTCGGCGCCCAGACGGCCAGGGTGGGACGGCCGTCGCGGAAGGTGGGGCCGAGGTGGGCCTTCGTCGCGCCCGGATGAAGGTCGTCGAGGACGCCCGCGGTCTGCACACCGGTGGCGGCGAGGACGGCGCCGTTCACCGCCCGCTGGGCGGCGACGACCTGGCCGCGGAGGGCCTCGCGGACGCGGTCGCGGTCACGCGCGTCGACGGTCCAGGCGGTGTGGTCCTTCAGGTGCGGGAACCTCGCCTTCTGCGCGTCGGTGAGAGCGCTCCTCGTGAGCCGCAGCCAGCGCTGGTCGGCGCCGGTGAGCGCGCCGTCCTTCACCGTGATCGAGCCGGTGCGGGAGTACAGCAGCTGGGTGGAGGCGGCCGCGTCGGAGCCGTTCCAGGCGACGGTGTTCCGGTCGATCCAGACCGCCTTGGAGGTCGTCAGGTCCAGGGCGGCGGCCGACCCGGCGGGCTGCGGCAGGAGGTACTTCTCCTGGCCGTTCAGGAGCCACACCTCGTGACCGTCGGCCGTGAGGTCCAGGGACTGATCGGTGGGGAGGTCCTTCTCGTCCCCGTTGTGGAGGATGTAGCTGAGGCCGGTGGCGCCCTCGGTGAGGGGCACCTCGAAGACGGCGCCGTAGCTGTCGGTCCGCACCGGCTTCAGCGGGTTCGACCACTCGGTGGGGTTCGCGGCGCCCGTCCAGGTGTGCAGGCCCCAGCCGTCGTAGGCGCCGTCGGCGCGGTGGTAGTGCAGGACGGCCTTGCTCCTGTCCTGCGCCGGCTGGTCGGGCCGTTCGGTGAGGACGGTCTCCTTGCCCTGTTCGATCCAGATCTCGCCGGTCTTCGTGACGTCGATGGTGCGGTCGGCGGAGACGTCCTTGTCGCCCTGTGCGTCGATGACGAGGAAGCCGACGCCGGTCGCTCCCGGCTTGAGCTTGACGTAGGCGAAGGCGCCGTACGCGTCGCGGCCGGTGAAGGGGTGGCTGTCGGGCCAGTTCGTCGCCTCCCCGTCGGCGAGGTCGCCCCAGGCGTACAGGCCCCAGTCCGCATAGTCGCCGTCGGTGCGCCTGTAGTGCACGATCGCGTAGTCGCGGGAGGAGGCGGTGGGGGTCTCGGGCGCGGGCGGGGTGCCGGTGGTGGAGGCGGCGGTCGCGCTCGCCGTCCGTCCGGCCGAGTCGATCACGACGGCCTTGTAGCGCAGCGCCGTCCCGGCCGGTACGTCCTCGCCGATGACCTGGGTGACCTTGTACGGGGCATGGTCGGCGGACCCCAGGGTCTTCCAGGGTCCGTTGCCGACCTGAGCGGCGAAGACGACGCGGTTGAGCCCGCCGCCGTCCACGTCGGCGCCCAGCTCGACGGTGCCGGTGGCTCCGGCGGCCGGAGCCTTGAGGGTGACGGTCGGCTTCACGGCCGGGGCGGCGGGCTTGCCGGCCGCCTTGAGGACGATCGCCGCGCCCGCCGGGACGGTGACGGTGATCTTCCTGCCGGCGTCGGAGGTGACCTCGGCGTCCGTGCCGTAGAGGCCGTCGAAGCGCATGCCCGCCGAACCGGTGGCGAACGTCGCCGACCTGGCCTCGCTCGCGTTGTTGAAGGCGACGACGTACTCGGTGCCGTTCCTCGCGTCGGTGCGGGAGAAGGCGTAGACGCCCGCGCCGTCCGCCGCGTAGCGCTCGGTCTGGATGCCGTCGGTGAGGGCCGGGTGGGCCTTGCGGAGCTGGGAGAGGGTGCTGATCTGCCGGTAGAGGGGGGCGCGGGTGTCGTAGGCGGCGCTCGCGTGGGTGCGGTCGGTGCCGATCTCGTCGTCGTCGAGGTAGTCGGCGGTCCTCGAGGCGAACATCGTCTGGCGGGCGTCCTTGTCGCCGCCCGCGCCGGTGAAGCCCTGCTCGTCGCCGTAGTAGACGACGGGGTTGCCGCGGCTGAGGAACATCAGCTCGTTGGCGAGCCGGTCCTTGGCGAGCAGTTCGGCGTCCGTGGCCTCGGGGTTGTCCTGGTTCAGGAAGTACCCGACGCGGCCCATGTCGTGGTTGCCGAGGAAGGTGACCTGCTCGTACGCGTTGGCCTTGTCGGTGGTGTACCGGTAGTCGTCACCGAAGACGGAGGCCAGCTTCCTGGCGCTGCCGCCCTGGGAGGCGTACTGGCGGGCCGCCTCCTGGAAGGGGAAGTCGAGGGTGGCGTCGAGGCGGCCCTGGGTGACGTACGGGGAGGTGACGGCGGTGTCCGCGGAGTAGACCTCGCCGAACATGAAGAAGTCGTCGCGGCCCCGCTTCGCCGCGTAGGCGTCGAGGGCGGTCGCCCACTGGGTCCAGAACTCCATGTTCACGTGCTTGACGGTGTCGATGCGGAAGCCGTCGACGCCGAAGTCCCGCACCCAGCGCTGGTAGATCCTCTCCATGCCCCGGACGACCTCGGGCCGCTCGGTCCACAGATCGTCGAGACCGGAGAAGTCGCCGTACGTCGAACTCTCGCCGGCGAAGGTGGAGTCGCCCCGGTTGTGGTACATCGTGGGGTCGTTGAGCCAGGCGGGGACCTTGAGGTTCCTCTTCGCCGACGGCACGGTGGGCGTGCGGGGGAACGAGTCGGCGTCGACCTCGGGGAAGTCCTCGGTGCCCGCGTGGTCGGCGTCGTCGAAGGGCTCGCCGTCCTCGGTCAGGTACGGGAAGGCGCCCTTGGCCAGGTAGCCGGAGGACTTCTCCTCGTGGTCGACGACGTCGGCGGTGTGGTTGGTGATGACGTCGAAGAAGACCTTCATCCCCTTGGCGTGCGCCTTGTCGATGAGGGTCTCCAGGTCCTCGTTGGTGCCGAAGTGCGGGTCGACCTGGGTGAAGTCGGTGATCCAGTAACCGTGGTAACCGGCCGAGGCGTCGTTTCCGGCGCCCTGGACGGGCTGGTTCTTGAACAGGGGCGCCATCCACAGGGCGGTGGTGCCCAGGCCCTTGATGTAGTCGAGGCGCCGGGTCAGGCCCTTGAGGTCGCCGCCCTGGTAGAAGCCCTTGTCGGTGGGGTCGTAGCCGGTGGCGAGGCGCGAACCGGTCAGTCCGCCCCGGTCGTTCTTCGTGTCCCCGTTGGCGAAACGGTCAGGCAGGACGAAGTAGAACTGCTCGCGGGTGGCGTCGTGCCGGGCGGGCTCCGAGGCGAGCTTCGCGTCGGAGGGGGGTGCCGGCGGAGTGGCTGCCCCGGCGGCGAGGGGCTGGACAAGGGCTGCGGCCAGCGCGGTCACGGTGACCGCAGCGACTCGTCCGGCATGGGTGGTGCGCCCTGTTCGGGCTTTTTGTGCTGCGCGGGCTGTACGGGCTGTACGGCGCCTTGTCGGCGACGGCCATCTCGATCTCACAGATGGACTCCTTGCGATCACGGCTCTGTGGGTCCGACCCCGCGCGACCGTATCGCCGCCGAAAGGTTTACAGCAAGGGTTGTGAAAGTAACGGAAAGAACTTTCAGCAGGCGGACTTGCCCGCGTAGATCGCCAGCGCCGTGTTCGCACCCAGGGCAGCGGTGAACTGACCCGAACTGTTCACGGCCACAGTCGTGTTGTTCTGGACGTTGCAGTACGTGCCCGCCGGGAGGGACGTCTGATACGTACGGCTCAGGCTGCTCGACTCGTGGTTGATGGCGACGTAACCCTTGGCGCCCCGGCCGAAGGCGATGGCGTCGCCGCCGTTGTCCCACCAGTTGGTGACCGACTGGCCGCGGGTGGCGTTGCGGAAGGCGACCATGCGCTGGATCTCGGGCCAGGCGTGCTGGCACTTCCAGCCGTTCTGCCAGCAGGCGCCCACCGAGCCGCCGTTGGGCGGGCCGGCGTCCGTGTCGGAGAACTCGTAGCCGGAGTTGATGTCCGGGGCGCCGTAGGGCCAGGCCAGCATGAAGACGTTGGCCAGCGTGTAGGTGGCGCCGTCCTTGTAGCTCAGGGTGGAGCCGTTGCGCTCGGTGTCGTGGTTGTCGACGAAGACGCCGGCGGCGGAGCTGTTCAGGTAGCCCCAGCCCTCGCCGTAGTTCTTGAGGTAGGCGAGGTTCTCGCTGTTGAAGACCCGCTTGAGGTCGTAGGCGTAGCGGAACTCCTGGACGTCCCCGTTGCCGGTGTACTCGGTGGGCTGCACGGCCTCGCCGCTGCCGTGGATGGCCTCCTGCTTCCAGTAGGCGTTCGGGTTCGTGAGCCGGGACTTGATGTTGGCGAGGTCGGCCGCGTCGATGTGCTTGGCGGCGTCGATGCGGAAGCCGTCGACGCCGAGGGTGAGCAGGTCGTTGAGGTACCCGGCGATCGCCTTGCGAACGTAGTCCTCGCCGGTGTCCAGGTCGGCGAGGCCGACCAGTTCGCAGTGCTGGACGTTCCAGCGGTCGTGGTAGTCGGTGATCTGCGAGGTGCAGTCGTCGAAGTCGTAGGAGGAGTACAGGCCGGGGTAGGTGTACTTCGTGTACGACGAGCCGCCGGTGCCGGTGCCGCTGCCCGCGGACATGTGGTTGACGACGCTGTCCACGACGACCTTCACGCCCGCCGCATGGCAGGTGTTCACCATGTTTCGGAAGGCCGTACGGTCGCCGAGGCGTCCCGCGATCCTGTAGCTGACCGGCTGGTACGACGTCCACCACTGCGCGCCCTGTATGTGCTCGGCGGGCGGGGAGACCTGCACGTATCCGTAACCGGCGGGTCCGAGGGTGCTGGTGCACTCCTTGGCGACGGAGGCGAAGTTCCACTCGAAGAGGACGGCGGTGACGTCCTTGGTGCCGGGCGGGGAGGCCTGCGCCACCGACGGGGTCATGACAAGGGCGGCGGCCGAGAGGGCGAGCGCCGCGGAGAGGGTTCTGGGTGCCATGTGGGGTTCCTTCGACGTTGAAGGTTCTTGCTGCAAGATTCCAGCAACCTTGCGGTGACGCAGATGTTAAAGGCCCGCCACCTGAAAAGGCAGCGGGCCGTGTGAAGTTGATGCGAGAAGTTTCGCGGGCCGTCAGGCGGCCGTGGTGAACCGCCACCGTCTGTCCGCCGGCACCTTCGCCTCGCCGTCCGCCGGAACGTTGGCGACGCACACTGGTCCCAGTCCCGGTACGGATCAGGGTCGGCCGCTCACCGGACATCCCCCACGCTCAGCTCGGCCCCCACGGCCCCCGAGTCGGATGGGAGCCGAGCAGGTCGTATCCCCAGCGGTACGCGAAAGCGTCGACCAGGCGCAGCCCGCGTCCGCTCTCCGCAGCCGCGTCCGCAGCGCGCAACTCCGGAACCCGGTGGGGCGCCCTGTCCACTACCGCCAGCCTCACCAGCGAGGGCGACGACCGGGCCACGACGACACGGATACTGCGGCTGAGGGTGTGCGTGATGGCGTTGGTGACAAGCTCGGAGATCAGCAGCGCCGCCGTCTCCGACTGCTCCCCCAGCCCCCATGCGCTCATCGCCTGACGCACGAGCCGCCGCGCCTCTTCCACGGATTCCGGGACGGCACCCTTGGTGACGCTGTAGGTGGGGTGCCCGATCGCGGCCGGTTGCGCGGCGGGCGTTGACGCCGCGCGCCCGTGCTAGATGCCTCTACTCGCGTCCCCGACTCCCGGCTCGACCGGGTCGCCGTTCGCCGCGGTGAGCGCACGGACGACAGCCGGGAGGCCAATGGCCCCACTACCGCTTGGCGTGTTGTGTTGTTCCGGAGAAACGTGCCGTTTGACCGGCCCCACCCTTTCAGGGATGACGTTGCCGTAAGCGTTGCCGTCAAAAGGCCCTGAAGGCTCGCCAGAATAATTCCAGGCGCGGGTCTTCAGGGCCTCAAAAATCAAATCTGACAGAGATCAGTCGGCCCACCCCTGAACGTTCGACATTGACTCAATTGAGAAATCACTCTCGACGTTCATCTTGGAACCGGTCTTCCTTTCGTATTGCTCGGAGGCGAGGTAGAGCAGCCCCTCAGCTTCCTGGGCAAACGGCGCTACAAAACGATCAAACCCGACACCAGAACTCAGGACATCATTGTAGGCTTCCTCACCCGCCAAAATGCAGGCGCAACGAGCGTACAGGAAATGATCACTTGTCTGCGGAAGTTTCAAACCAGGGGCAAGCACCACCGGCACTTCCGCGAGATTCCTTCTATCAATCCGATAGAGCGATTCTCGAAGAAGCTCAACAAATCGAGTCAGGACGGTGGGAGTCATGGCGCTGAGCTTCCTGGAGATCTCTTCCAAGGCGGATTCGATCTCGCTGGCATCCCGCATGGGGCTTGATCCGATGACCTTCCAGAAATCAGTCACTGCAGGCCACTCCTACCAGAGTCCAAGTTGTTCGAATTTTTTAGCATCCTGCCTTTGCTCCAAGATCCTCTTTCCTGGTGATGCGATGTCATTCGACAATTCGACCCTTTGACCGCGCAGTTCTTCCATCCGGAGGTGTTCGGCAACGAAAAGGTCATCATGCGTACCGCAAACGTGCGTACATGTCGCATCTTCACGGCTCCCCAAGCGCCCACTGTCGATGTGATCTTGCAGGCGGTTGTTGAAGTTATTCGTCTTGCCGACATACGTCTTCCCGGGATTCCACTGGTCCGGGAACTCGTAAACCCCTTGATTCTTGCCGCAGTTATGTACGACTGCGCCGCACCATCGCCGCCGCAGCCGGTGTCCCGCAGTGCCTTCTCTCCAAGGTCGTCCGGGTCTCGTACGCCAAGGTCGCCGAGTACCAGCAGCGCGGAATGATCCACTTCCATGCCGTCATCCGCCTCGACGGCCCCGCAGGCCCCTACACCCCGCCGCCCGCCTGGGCCACACCCGAACTCCTCGCCGACGCCATCCGGATCGCGGCCACCCGCGCCCACATCGACGGGCCCGATGTCAACGGCCGCGCTCGCTCCTTCGCCTTCGGCCAGCAGATCGACACCAGGATCATCCGGTCCACGGCCTTCCAGGGCGGGACCACGATCACCGAGGGCAAGGTCGCCGGATACGTCGCCAAGTACGCCTCCAAGGGCACCGAAGCCGCGACCGGCACCCTCGACCACCGGCTGAAGAGGATCACCGATCTCTGGTTTGAGTCCGTGCCTGAGCACGCCGCCCGGATGATTCGCACCGCCTGGGACCTCGGCGCCCGCGACGATCTCAAGCACCTGAACCTACGCAAGTGGGCCCACATGCTCGGCTTCCGCGGCTACTTCTCCACCAAGACCCGCGCCTACTCCACCACCCTCAGCGCCCTCCGGGCCGCCCGAGCCGCCTGGCACCGCCGCCACACCCCTCCGGCCTCCCCGACCACCCTCGTCCTCGCCCACTGGGCCTACGACGGCACCGGCCTCACCCCCGACCTCGAACGCCTCGCCGCCCTCATCGGCGGCGGCCCGACGCACGAACGGGCGGTGACAACCAGTGCGTGATGACGAACTCCTCACCGTCCCCGAGGCGATGGCCCGTCTCAAGATCGGCCGCTCCGCCCTGTACGACCTGCTGCGCACCCGCCGCCTGGCCTCGCTGACCATCGGCCGCGCCCGCCGCATCCCTGCCCACGCGCTGGACGACTTCGTCCAGCGCCACCTGGAAGAGGCCGCCTGATGACCGCCCCCAAGCGCAACAAGGCCCGCGCCAACGGCGAAGGCACCATCTACCTGCGCAAGGACGGCCGCTGGGAAGCCGCCGGCTACGTCCTCGCCGCCAACGGCACCCGCAAACGCGTCCGCGTCTACGGCACCACCCGCAAGAACGCCGCCGACAAACTCACCGAGAAGTCGCCGACAGCAACCGCGGCCTGCCCGTCGCCACCGCCGACAGCACCATCGGCGACTACCTCACCTACTGGCTCGACAGCGTCGCCGTCCACCGGCTCCGCGAGAACACCCACACCCGCTACGCCGCCTGCGTCCGCCTCCACATCATCCCCGGCCTCGGCACCAGGAAGGTCGCCCGCCTCACCGCCAAGGACGTACGCACCTTCCTCGACCGGCTCCGCACCACCTGCCAGTGCTGCACCCAGGGCCTGGACACCGAACGGAAGAGGTGCTGCGCTATCGGCGAGTGCTGCCAGAAGCAGCTGTCCCCTTTGACCGTGACCTACGTGCACTCGGTCCTCAAGTCGGCACTGGAACACGCCGTCCGCGAAGACGAACTGCCCCGAAACATCGCCCGCAACGTCAAGACCACCCCGCACCAGCCCAGGCGCTTCCAGCCGCTCACCGCAGCCGAGGCCCGCCAGTTCCTCAACGCGGCCAGCACCGACCGGCTCCACGCCCTCTACGAACTCGCCCTCCGCACCGGACTCCGCAAAGGCGAACTCCTCGGCCTCCACTGGGAAGACCTCGACCTCAACGCCGGAACGGCCACGATCCGCCGCTCACTCCAGCGCACCCGCACCAGCGGCCTCACCCACCTGCCCACCAAGACCCGGGCATCCGAACGCCGCATCGCCCTCCCCACCGAATGTATCCACTCCCTCAAGGTGCACAAACAGCAACAGGGCACGGAGCGTGGGACCGCAGGGTCAGCCTGGCAGGACAGCGGCCTCGTCTTCACCACCCCTACCGGCCGGCCTCTCGACCCCGCCAACATCACCCGCCGCTTCCGCAGCTTCCTCGACCGGGCCGGACTCCGCCGAATCCGCTTCCACGACCTCCGCCACTCGACCGCCACCCTGCTCCTGGAACAGGGCGTCGACCTCGTCGTCATCAAGGAACTCCTCGGCCACGCCCACATCGGCGTCACCGCCGGCGTCTACGCCCACGTCCGACTCCGCCTCCAGCGTGACGCCATCGACGCCTTGGGCCACGCCCTCGGCGGTCAGGACGACGACCCTGACGATCCACCCACTGCGGCCGCCGTCCGCTGACGTTGCCGCCAGCGTTGCCGTCAAACAACACGGAGCCCTCATCGACATCACTGTCGATGAGGGCTCCGTCGCACTGCTATCAGATTCCGATAACCCCGCCAGGAATCACGGGGAGATTGTCGGAGTATTCCACTCGGCACACTCCGCTACGACTCGCGCAATCTGTCGACGCTTCGGGTAACTGGAGCGTATCTTAGAGAGGCGTTCCGCGTACAATTCCGCGACATCGGCCCCCTCTTCGGACAACAAGCGGAAATCACCCTCGCGCCATATGTCCTCAACTCCCCGCAGAGTCGTCTTGATTCCCTGAAACTCAGCCCTTGAGTATCCGCCGCCAGCCTGCAACAGATCATCGCAGGAATCCCAGAAGTTCCCCACGCTGGATCTGATTCTCCATTCGCGATCGTCTGAAGGCAGCTCTTGCGACGCCACCAGAATCGCTACGCCAGCAGCTGTCGATTGAAAATATGACGGGTCAGACGAGTCCTCCAGGGCGCCGATCTCGCTTCGCCAGCTCCTCAGCGAGGCGATCTTCTCTGCACCTCCAGGGACTGCTGGACCGCTGCACCCAGCGACGATGTCATCGATCTCTGCCAGGTGCGAAGCCCCCGCAACCTCAAGGATGGGTCGCATCCTGGCGAGAGACAGCCCTCCGGTCAGGCTCCACAAGTCCATCAGCCGCCACCCCCTAGAACCACTCGCCATGGCGTGTTTCCAGTACTCGACACTCCGTTGCCCTTGCCGATCGGGCTTGGTGTGAGGCCCACGCCTGGACCTGTCGCTTGCGCGAAGCATGCAGGGCACATCCTAGTCGACGAAGCCATCCCTGCGATCTCCCAGTCGCTCCCCAAGCGATTCATGATCGTAGCCTCGGCATGGCCTTGCCCGGGGATGTAGCGCTCGCCGCGCAGCGGCGCATTGCCGCCCCTCCATTCATCGGGCAGACCCGTGCGTTCAGTTGCAACCCACGTTTCAGATCGACCCGTATTCACGTTCCGAACTCGGGCAACCGCAACTGTCGATGCCTCGTCGGCCCGCGTTGCATAAAGCTCGCGGGCTCGATCAAGCAAAGCACCGCCGCAATTGTGAACGAGGACCGGCGTGGCGCCTGCCAGCACATAGTACGTATGCAGTTCCTCGACTGTCAGGTTGTACATGTACTGGTCGCCAGGGCGAGCAGTCACGGAGACGACGGTGACGTGTCGGTCCGTGGCAGTGTTGAGCGCGTGGCCAGCAACGAGTTTCCCGGTGGGTACCCACTTGTGGAGGGTGTCGTCCCAGATCTTGTGCTTGGCAGTGGTGTGGAGAACGCTCAGCGTGCCGTCTGCTTGGCGGATGCGGAGGTCGACGAGGTCGTAATCGTGGTTGATCCACACTGCGGAGACGGCCCGCAGTCCCTTGCGCTTACCCGTCTTGGGGTCTGCCGTTTTAACCCTGTCGCCAGGTTTGATTTTCCCGATGGGCTTCGCTTTGCCGTCGGCCAGTAGCACGGGCGTGGCTGGCGTGAAGCTTTTACATCCGCGAGCAACGATGCCCGCTTCCTCTGCCTGGGCAGCGGTTCCCCGCCCACGAGTGAGGAGTTCAATCAGTACGAACGCACCGACGCGGCCGGTGGCGTGGGCGCCGTCGCCTCGTTTGTACTCGGTGTAGATGCTGACGCCGGTGTCCCACGCCCCCTGGACGGCAGGAATGCCTTGTGTGGCGATCACGCCCGGTACGGTGAGCGCGGCGCAGCTTCGCCATCCTTTTCCAAGTACGCAGTCCCCGACCGTCTCGAGGTTGCCGAGGGTTTGGGTGACGAGGCCTACGCCCAATTCTGTGAATTGGTCGCTGAGTCCGGAGAAAGCTCCGCCGAGCCCGCTTGCGTGGTGATGCGTGCTGCTCCAGTGGGTGTGGCTTGCGTTTCCGCTGTTCGCGGTTCCGCTTTTGGCGGCAACGGTGCTGCTCTTATTACTGTCAACGCCGCTGTGGCACGCGCCATGGTGGCAACTGCCACGGCCCGGGTTTGCCGGGTCGATCGGGGCGTCCCTGATGATTTCGCCGGAGCCGTCACCCTTGGGCGTCCCCACACCGCATACGTCAGCGAAGCACAGACCCGAGGGGTCGCTGTGGCTGATGGGGTTGTCGGCGGTGTAGACGTAGCCGGCGATCTGTTGGTCGTCCGTGGCCTGGAATATCGGGTCGAGGCTGATGAAGCGGCCGAGGGTGGGGTCGTACTGGCGGGCGCCGAGTTGGGTGAGGCCGGTGTTGGTGTTGTCGGGGGCGTTGAGGAAGCCTCGGTTGTCGATCCAGCTGGCCGTGGAACCGCGGGGGCCGCCGTAGGGGGTGAACTGGCGCCAGGTGGGGGTCTGGGCGGTGGAGTCGAGGTAGAGGCCGCTGGTGCCGTGGGGATCGCTGATGGTGAATTTGTAGTTGGTGCCGGTGCCGGTGCGTACGACGGTGCCGCCGCCGGGCAGGGGCAGGGAGCGGACGCCGGTGGTGGTGGTGCCGGTGAGGGTGAGCTGTTGGCCGGGCAGGTAGAGGGTCGTGCTGGTGGGGTCGGTCTGGACCAGGACGTTGCCGTCGGCGTCGTAGATGTAGCTGGTGGAGCCGGTCTTGCCGCCGCTGACCTGGGTGAGCTGTCCGGCGTCGTTCCAGTTCAGGGTCTGGTTGCCGGAGGCGATGGTGGTGCGGCCGGTGGTGTTGCCGGTCTTGTCATAGGTGTAGTTGGTGGTCGCGGTGCTTGCGCCGCTGGTCTGCGTGGAGGCCAGAGCGTGGGGCTGGACGGTGTCGTTGCCGTGGTAGTCGTAGGCGTAGCTGGTGGTGGTGTCGCTGCCGTCGGTAGTGGAGTGCTCCACCTGGTGCTGGCGCTGTCCGAGGGCGTCGAAGTCCCAGCTGGTCCAGTAGGCGGTGCCGCTGGCGAGGGGGTCGCCGACCTGGGCGTGGGCGCTTGCGGTGGGGGCGGCGTTGCAGTCGTCGGTGGCGGTCCACGCCTGGGTGAGCCGGACGAGTTCGTCGTACTGGTAGCACTGGGTCTCGGGGGCTGCGGTGGCCCCCAGGCGGGTGGTGACCTGCTTGGTGACGTTGCCTGCGGGGTCGTGGGTGTAGTTCTGCTCGTCGACCTTTGCCGGTGTGGCGGAGCGGGTCACCAGTTGGTCGGTGAGTGCTCCTGTGTGGGGGTCGTAGGTGTTGGTCAGGTAGGCGAGGTTTGTGCCCATGCCCAGGGTTTCCTGCAGTATCTGGCCGTAGGCGCTGTAGGTGGTGTTCTGGGCGTAGCCGTATGAGGGGGTGCCCATTCCGTTGGGCAGGTCCAGGGCGGTGGAGTAGCCGTGGGTGACGATCTCGTTGGGCAGGCCGCCGCCGAGGGGGTAGTTGTCGGTGTACAGCAGGCCGGTGTCGGCGCTGTAGGTGTGGCGGAACGTATAGGTCTTGCCGCCCAGGGCGCCGTGCACGGCGGGGATGGTGATGGACTGGCCGAGTGATTCACCGAAGGCGTTGAAGGCCAGCTGCTGGGTGGTGTAGGCGTTTCCAGCGTTGTAGGAGGTGGCGGTGGTTGTCCGGCCGACCGCATTGGTGACGCCGGAGACGGCGTTGTCGTTGTCGTAGGTCCAGGCGGCCATCTGGTTGCCGCTCGCGCCGGGCGCCTGTGCGGCGACTGTCGAGGCGTACTGGCCGGTCTTGCGGTTGAGGACGTCGTACGTGGAGGAGACGCTCTTGCCGCGGGCGTCGGTGGTCTGGGTGAGGTTGCCGGCCGCGTCGTAGATCATGCTGGTCGTGCCGGCGTCCGGGTCGGTCTTGGACGTCGCGCGGCCGAGCAGGTCGTAGACGGTGGTCCAGGTGCTGCCCTTGGTGGTGACGGTGTTCTGCTTGCCGTGCCCGTCGTATCCGTAGGTGATCGCGTTGAAGGTGCCGCCGGAGACGGAGAACAAGCCCGTGAAGGTGTTGAGCGGGATGGTCAGCGTCGGCCTGGCGCTGTAGGAATCCACCTCAGTGGTGCGGCCCAGGGAGTCGGTGCGAGTGGTCCTCACCGCGCCGCCGTTCGGCGGGATGACGGTGGTCGAATCTCCGCTGTAGACGGTGGTGGTCTTCTGCTTGAGCACCGAATACTGCTGGGAGTCGGCGACGACCACGCGGCCCAGGCCGTCGAAGGTGTAGCGGTCCTGATTCGGGATCTGGGAGTCCTGCACCGAGGCGGACGTCAGGGCAGGGAGGCTGTTGGCGTCCCAGTAGGCGTTGTTCTTCTTCCACACCCAGCCGTGCGAGTCGTAGAAGGACTCGGTGATGAGCCGGCCGCCCTGCGGGGTCGGCACCTGGCTCTGCCGTGCCCGGCCCAGGGAGTCGATGAGGGTGTAGGAGGTGACGTAGCCCAGGGAGTCGTTCAGTGTCTGGGTCGTGGTCCCGGACTGGCCGGTCTGGGAGACCGTGTAGGTGTATCTGATGTCGGCAGGGGCGGTGGTGGGCCGGTTGTGCTGCCACACCTCGGTGGTGCGCCCGAGCGCGTCGTAACGCACGTTCGCGGTAATTCCGTTGGCATCGGTGGAGGCCACGGTGAGACCGCGGGTGGGGTGCGTGGTGGTGCTGGTGGTGTGGTTCTTGGCATTGGTGATCGTGGTGCCGGTGGTCAGGCCGACGCTGTTCACGGTGTAGCCGGTGGTGGTCTTGTTGCCTCCTGCGTCGTAGCCGTCCTTGGGGCGGCCGTAGGAGTCGTAAGTGGCGCGGGTCTGGGTCTGCCAGGTGAAGGCGCCGCCGCTGTATCCCGAGGCGTGTCGGGTCATGGTGATCTCGCCCTTGACGGGCGCGGCAGTCTGCGGGAAGGCAGTGGCGAAGCTGGTGTCGTCGTAGTACGTCCTCGTCGCGGAGACCACCTGGTCGGGGCGGGAGACGCTGGTGGGCGCGGTGAGGGTGTTGAGGGTCTTCGGGACGGTGGCTGGGGTGTTCTGGGTGAAGCCGGCACAGGCGACCGAGTCGGTCTCCTTGGAGGCTTCGAGTCCGACCAGGTTGGCGGCGCTGTTGGCCTTGGCGTAGGTGATCGCGGTGCACTGGTCATATCTCGCGTCGGCCGGCACGGTGTGGGTGTAGCTGTAGGTCAGCAGTCCGAAGTTGTCGTCCGTGGGCGTGGCGTCGTAGGTGTTGTCGGTCTGTGTGACGCGCCAGTTCGTGGTGCTGCCGCCGGTGAGTGCCTGACGGGTCCACGTTTCGGCGACGTTGGTGGCGCGGGCGGTCAGGGCTGGAAGGCCTGGGCGGGCGCGGCTGGCCGTGGCGGTGGAGAGCCAGTACGAGGTGACGGTGGAGTGGTCCACACTGCCGCCGACACCCGTGTAGGTGGTGGTCTCCAGTGCGTTGCCCGCCAGCTGGTCGCTGTCGGGGTGCACCCCGCCCTGGGAGTCGGTCACGTTCACCGAGCGGCGGCTGGATGAGGATAGCCAGTCGTCGTCCATGCCGCGGTAGTAGGAGGTGACCGACTTGGTCTGAGGATCGTTGGCGCCGTCGCCGGTGCGGGTCTCCACGCTGGCGTAGCCGCGGAACTGGCCCCAGGAACGGTACTTGGCCTTGACGAGTTCGTTGTCGTCGTGATGCCAGGCGGCGCCGCCGTTGTAGATGTAGTTCGTCTTCTTGGCCACCGCGCCACCGGTGCTGTCAGTCTCCAGCACCTGGGTGACGGCGTACTTCTCGAACCAGTCGGTGATCGGGTTGAGGTAGTCCTTGGGCGTCCAGGACACCGGGTAGCAGGACTTCGTATTGGTTTTCGGGTCCGCCGATGCCACGTAACTGGCGGTGCAGGCGTCCGGCAGGTCGTAGCTGATGGAGGTCAGCCCGCCCATCTCGTTGGTGACACCGGAGATGCGGTAGCGGTACAAACCGGGAAAGTTGGAGGTGTCGACCCGGTTCTTCAGGTCCACGCCGGCGAATTTCACGTCCGGCAGTGTGATGGAGGAGGTGGAGCCGCCTGCGGCGGTGTCGTTCCCCTCATGGGTGATCGACGCCAGCCACAGGGTGGGCGAGGTGCCGTCCCCGGTGGCCGGCTCGCTCTGGTGCAGGGTGTAGGTGTCGATCGCCTGGTACTTGGCGGCCGCCACGCTGTACTGCTGCACCTTGATCGAGGACAGGCGGACGGTGGAGAAGAACGACGGCGAGTGCGCGGCGCAGGTCGCCCCCGATGCGCACACCAGGTCGTAGGGCACATCCGGGTACTGGCCGGCGGCGGTGCTTGCCGAGAGGGGGTCGCATGCGGTGAGGGTGCATCGGGATGCGGTGGTGAAGACGACCTGGTCGGGAACTGTGCCGTAGGCTCCGCCGTCGCGGAAGCCGTAGTCGATCCGGGCCGGGTACGAGTCACGGACATAGGCGACGTTGTGGGCGCCGTTCTCCTCGCCGTAGTAGTTGATGTTCTGGGCGTAGTAGTACGCCATGGCGTCGGCGTGCGCGTCCACGACGTAGTCCAGGTGCCACTTGTACGCCATGGTGCACACCGAGGCGCTGAACCCGGAGGAGTCGTAGCAGGGGTCGCCGGAGTGCGCGGAGTACACCGGGACGCTGTCCACCGACTTGGTCGTAGCCTTGCCGGAAGTCCAGCCGGGCAACTGGTTACGGCCGAAGTAGTACTGGGTGCCGTCCCGTTCGGTGACGACCCAGTAGTCGGTGTTGTAGGTGCCTGAGCCGTTGTTCGAATTGGTGACGTGCTTGACGGTCGCGCCATTGTCGTCGGCCAGCTTCCACGTCCCGTTGGTGTCGTCCTTCACCAGAGAGGTGGACGAACCGTTCAGCGACATGGTCAGGATGGGCCCGTCATAGCAGCGGTCCCCGCTGGACACCGGCGAGGCGCTGCCGCCCGGGTTCTCTGAGCAGGAGGTGAAGTTCTGCTCGACGTAGGAATCGGGCGTGGCCCAGCCGTCGCCCACCCAGGAAGCCTGGGCCTGGGTGGAGGAAGTCTGCCCGTCCACCGAGCCCGAGTCGTAAGCCAGTCCCACCGACGGCTTGAGTGAACCCGAGGAGGGTGCCGGGGCGATGGGGTAGCTGTAGGTGAACGCACCCGACGAGCTGCCGCCCGTCCACGAGCCGGACGGCGCCAGCGCGGTCGCATCGTAACCGCCGGCCGCCCCAGCTGCCGTCGAGGCGGTGGCGGTCGCCGCCAGCACCATGGTCCCGGCGCCGCCGGTGGCATTGGTCGCCGTGGTGGTGGAGGTCGAAACGGGCGTGGCCGTGCCGTGTCCGGGCGTTGAAGTGCGGGACGGGGAGGCCTGCGGCGGGGATCCCTGAAGAGTCAGGGTGGTCGCCAGTTCGCGGGTCGCAAAGTCCTGGTCGGTTGCGAGGGGGGTCTGGGTGCGACAGGCCGCTTGCTGCGGGGTGGTCAGTGCGCAGGCGGGGAGCTTGACCAGGTGCAGGCGATCGGCGTAGTTGCCGCCGTAGGCCTGAGCGAAGGCGCTGTAATCCAAGCCTAGTTGGACTTTGCCCTGGCCGCCGGTTGCGGGCTGGACCGCGAGGACGACGCCGGCCACGCCGAGTTCGCTGGCATCTCGTCGTGGCAGCACGCGCACCGACACGCTGTTCGGCCCCTGGTAGGAACCCTTGGCCGGGTCCAGCGTGCGGGCCCACACCGGAGTACCTGCGGCCGGTGCCTTGGCGCCTTGCTTCGCGTTGCCTTGCGGGAGCGCCAGCTTCGCAGTGCCGGTCGCGGCGGCAGGCCAGTGAGCCTCGGCGGGGTGGAAGGCCCGCTTGGTCTGATCCTTGACCGTCAGCTTGCGCGGTGCGGGTGTCGTGATCCCCTTGACCGGGCGGGCCTGTTGCACTGCCGGAGCGCCGGCGAGGTCCTTGGCCTGCGCGGCAGCGGGGACCGTGGTGGGTACGGCCAGGGCCAGCGCCACCATGACGCCGACGGCCCGGTGCCGACCGCCGATACGCCGCACGCTTTGTCTCAGCCATGCTGTCCTGGCCATGATCGATCCCCCCAACTTGCCCCGTAAGCAGGCACGACAGCGCCACGGCTTGATCAAGTCGTAGCTGCGCGGGCGACTATCGCAGAACATGCGAGCCGCAGGACAGTGATCAATTCCGACAACTCTCCACAACCAGACACCAAGACTTCACAAAGTTTCACTCTCGACTCGGACATGTCTGCTCATCCGCATATCAATCAGGTCTGCCACGGAAAGCGAAAACCCTGTCCACTGGAGCGCCGATCGACGTGATCGGTGCTCGTCAGAACAGACCTGGGGGTACCCGACGGTGAGACCCACCCTGCGCAGCAGGATGCTGAGCACAGCGCTGGCTGCCGCGCTCAGTGCGCTGTCCCTCTCCGGAGCGGCGACGGCCGCCCGCGCAGATTCCCCGCCTGACGCTTCGTCGCCGCAGGTGCCGCTGGACGAGGCGCGGGCCTCGGCCCAGGCGCAGGCCACCGGCAAGACGGTGGCGGTGGATGCGGCGACGACCTCGACGGTTGCGGAGGTGGCCAATCCGGACGGAACGTTCACCTTGACTCAGTCGGTTGCGCCGGTGCGCAAGTACGCATCTGGCTCCTGGAAGGAGCTGGACCCCACGCTGGTCCGGCGCTCCGACGGCACCGTCACCCCGGCTCTGACCACCGCGGGGCTGACCCTTTCGGGGGGTGGGGACGGTCCACTGGCGGTGATGAAGGACCGGGGCCGGTCACTGTCCCTGGCGGTGCCGACCTCGATCGGCACGCTCCCCAGCCCGGTGCTGGACGGATCCAGCGCTACCTACGCCGATGTCCTGGACGGGGTGGACCTGAAGGTCACTGCCGACAGCCAGGGTGGCTTCTCCGAGGTCCTCGTCGTGAAGAACGCCGAGGCGGCCGCCAGCCCGGCCCTGGACACGCTGGCCTTCCCTGCCGAGACGAAGAACGTGGCGCTTGCCACCGACGCGGAGGGCAACATCACTGCCACGGACGCTGCGGACCGAACCGTCTTTTCCGCCCCCGCCCCGCTGATGTGGGACTCCGCCACCACAGGAAAAGCCGGCCCGAGTGCCCTGTCCGCGAGCAGAACTGCGGTCGCCGAGACCCCCCAAACGGTCACCGGTACCAACGAGGCAGCCGTCTCGGCCACCGACGAGCCAGGCGCAGGCGCCCACATCGCACCGGTCGCAGCCTCCTACATTTCGGGCGACATCCGACTGACCCCAGACGCCGACCTGCTGTCTGCGCCCTCCACGGTGTACCCGGTCTACATCGATCCGACCTACAGCGCCGCCGGCGGCACGCTGACAAGCTGGACCTGGGTCAACTCCGCCTATCCAGGCACCAGCTACTGGAAGGACAGCAGCGCCACCGGCCTGCACGTGGGCTACCAGGGCTGGGAAACGCCTTACCACCGGTCGCGCACGTACACGAAGCTCGCCGTGGACAGCCGGATCTTCGGCGCCACCATCATCGACTCGCACTACTACGCGACCGAGACCTACGCCCCCTCGTGCACCGCAACCGCGGTGGAGCTGTGGCAGACCGACTCGATCGACTCCGCAACCACCTGGAGCAACCAGCCCAGCTGGAAGACCCAGTGGGGCACCAAGACCGTCGCCTACGGCTACTCCCCCTCATGCCCCGCCAAATCGCTCGGCTTCGACGTCACCTCACACATGCAGAGCATCGCCAACGACGGGAACCTGAGCAACATCACGCTGGGCCTGCAGGCCGGCGACGAGTACGACAAATACGGGTGGAAGAAGTTCGACCACGCCGCCATCTCCATGTCCACCACCTATGACCACCGGCCGAACAAGCCCTCCACGCTGCTCACGTCGCCTGCCACCACATGCACCAGCGCGGTCAAGACAACCGGTGACGGTGACGTCACGTTCTACGCGAAGGTCTCCGACCCCGACGGCGGCACCCTGTCCAACACCTTCAACATCACCAAAACGTCCGGCGGCGCACAGATCGCCAAGCCCACCGTCTCCGCCGCATCCGGCAAGAACGCCGCCTACACGGTGAAGAAATCGGTGCTGGAGGCCGCGGCCGGCGGCTCGGTCCTCGGAGTGTCGTGGAACGTGACCTCCTCGGACGGCACCTACTCGTCGGCCGTCTCGGCCACCTGCAAGTTCCTGTTCGATCCCAGCAGACCGGGCGCACCGGGCATCGCCGACACCTCTGGATCCGACTGCAGCGATGACGCCAGTCCGGTCACCTACCGAGTCGGCACCCCAGCCGGCTTCACCCTCGCGCCCAACGCCTCCGGCGGGACCACCGCCAGCTACCTCTACCAGCTCAACGGCGCCACCCCCACTTCCCTGGCCAGCACCGGCACCGGCACGTCCATCAGCGTCACCCCCACACGAGGCACGAACGTGCTGACCGTCACTGCAGTTTCGGCCGGCGGCAACATCGGCGACACTGCGAACTGCATTCTCACCGCCGCCCCCGCAGCCACCGCCGGCGACGGAGACCTGACCGGCGACACCATCCCCGACCTGACCTCCGTAGGCGCCCAGGGCGGCCTGTCCGCAGGACTCTGGCTGGCCCACGGCACCGCCGACGGACAGCTCACCACCAGCGCCACCAACCTCGGCGCACAGGGCACCGGGGCCAACTCGGCAGGGACCCCTACGGACTGGAACGGCACCCAGGCCATCACCGGACACTTCCAATCCGGCGCCGGATTCAACGACATCCTGGACTACAACCCGGCCACCGGCCGGGGCGCAGTGCTGTACGGCAGCGGCGACGGCTCGATCCTCCTGCCCAACAGCGGCGACCAGGCGAATGTCAATCCCACCGCCTTCGTCGACGGCACCGGCAGCAAAGCCACCAGCATCACCAGCGGCGGCAACCTCTTTCACACCCTCAACGGCGAACCCGCCACCGGCTACCCCGACCTGCTCGTGATCGTGGGCGGACAACTGTGGGACGAGCCCGGCGTCAGCTTCCCGGGCGCCTTCGTCGGCGTCGACAACGCGGTGTGGCTGACCGGCACCAACCCCACCGGCACCGGCGACTGGACCGGCTGGACCCTCACCTCCAGCCTCACCGACGGACTGCCCGCGCTGTTCGCCCGCAACACGAGCACCGGCGCGCTGTACCACTACACCCCGCAGCAGCTCCAGGACCTGGCTTTCGGCACGGCAGTCACCCCGCTTCAAGTCGCCAGCAGCGGCTACACCTCCGCAACCCAGCCGGTCCTGCAGGCCGCCGACCTCAACGCCGACGGCACCCCGGACCTGCGCACTGTCTCCTCCAACGGCGCCAGCACCACACGGATCCTCAGCCCGGCCACTGGCACCCTGACCGCGCAGACTACCCAGACCCTCATCGCCCCCGGCCACACCTGGCCGCTCAGTGACGGCACCGAGGGCGGTGCGACCCGCGCTGCCGACACCTCCGCCGGACTGAACCTCACCGGCGGCGCCGGCGCCACCTGGGACACCGACGACAACGTGTTCTTCTCCTCCAACCTCGCTCTGGACGGCACCACCTCCAGCACCATGACCTCGAGCGCGGCACTGTCGACGTCCAGCGCATTCACTCTGTCAGCCTGGGTCAAACCCGCCGCGACCGGCGGCGTCATCGCCTCCCAGGACGGCGTCCACAACTCCGGCTTCCTGCTCTACTCCCAGTCCGACAAGCAGTGGTCGTTCTGCCTGGCCACCTCGGACACCACCCGCGGCTACGACTGCATCGCCGGCGGCAGCGCCATCATCGGCCAGTGGACCCACTTGGCCATCACCTACGACCCGACCAGCAAGGCCATGACGCTGTACGTGGACGATCGGCCCGTCGCCCGCGGCTCCCACACCGCAGTGTCCGGCTTCACCGGAAAATTCACCCTCGGCAACGACCTGATCAACGATGTGCGCAGCGCCTACTTCCGCGGCAACCTCGCCGACGTGCAGATCTGGAACGGAGCCGCACTCACCGCCGTCCAGGTCGGCACCATGGCCAACATCACCCTTCCCAAAGCCCCGTACAGCTTCGCCGACGTCGCCGACGCCACCGGCGACGGCAACGTCGACCTAGTCGCCGCGGACGCCACCGGCAGTCTGTGGGTCTATCCCGGCAACGGCAAAGGCGGCTGGTCCAGCGCCGCCCTGTACATCGGCTCCGGCCTGTCCACCTACACCTTCGCCGGAATCGGCGACTTCAACCGTGACGGCAACGCCGACACCGTCGCCATGGCTCCAGGTGGCACCCTGCGCCTGTTCCCCGGCGACATCGGACACGACCTGCTGACCCCGGTCACCAACTTCCCCAGCGGCTGGAACGGTTATGCGTTCGCCGGCGCAGCCGACTTCAACCGCGACGGTAGAACCGACCTGATCGGCCGCCACCCCGACGGCACCCTCAACCTGTTCCCCGGCACCGGCACTGGCGCGAGCCTGGCAACGTCAGTACAGATTGGAACCGGCTGGAACCCCTACACCTTCGCCGGCATCGCCGACCTCAACAGCGACAGCAACCCCGACGTCATCGTCCGCGACGACACCACCGGCATCCTGTGGCTCTACCCCGGCAACGGCAGTAACGGTTTCGGCGCCCGCAGCCAGATCGGAACCGGCTGGAACCCCTACACCTTCGCCGGCATCGCCGACCTCAACAGCGACGCCTACCCCGACGTCATCGTCCGCGACGACGCCACCGGCATCCTGTGGCTCTACCCCCGTGGTGCCACCGCCTTCGGCACCCGCCAGCAGATCGGTACCGGCTGGTAAGACAGCCCACAACCGCTGCCGGGCCGTCCACACCATGCACGACAGCATCTCGACGGCCCGGGACCGAACCGGGTTTCAGCCCGCGGCTTTCCGGACGTATTACCCAAAACAGCAGGGCCCGCCGCCCCGAACAACTGAGCGGCGGGCCCTGGCCCTGCAGGTCGACCGCAGGTTGCTGCGCGAAGCGGCCTCGGGGAGCCTCAGACCGTGCTGAACCACACCGTCGTGTCCGCGGGCACCTTCGTCTCGCCGTCCGCCTCGGTCGGCTCGCCGCTGGCGAGCAGGACACGGCCGTACGCCGGGACCGTCACCGACTCGCCGGTGGTGTTGGCGACGCACACGAATTCGCCGCGCCGGAAGGCCAGGACGCCCTCCGGGGCGCGCAGCCACTCCACCGAGTCGCCCGCGCCGAGGTCCGGCAGGGACCGGCGCAGCTCCAGCGCCGCGCGGTACAGCTCCAGCGTGGAACCGGGCACGCCCTGCTGCGCCTCGACGCTCAGCTCCCCCCAGCCCTCGGGCTGCGGCAGCCAGCTGCCGCCGCCGCCGAAGCCGTACGACGAACCCTCGCGGGTCCACGGGATCGGCACCCGGCAGCCGTCGCGGAAGCCGTCCTGGCCGGCGCCGCGGAAGTACGCCGGGTCCTGGCGCACCTCGTCGGGCAGGTCGACGACGTCCGGCAGGCCCAGTTCCTCGCCCTGGTAGACGTAGGCCGAGCCGGGCAGCGCCAGCATCAGCAGGCTGGCCGCGCGGGCGCGGCGCAGGCCCAGCGCGCGGTCGCCCGCCGTGCGGATCTGGGTGCCGAGACCGGGCGGGTTGGCGAAGCGGGTGGCGTGCCGGGTGACGTCGTGGTTGGACAGGACCCAGGTGGCGGGGGCGCCGACCGGGCGCATGGCCTCCAGGGTGCGGTCGACGACCTGGCGCAGCTCCTCGGCGTCCCACTCCGTCGCCAGGTACTGGAAGTTGAACGCCTGGTGCAGCTCGTCGGGGCGGACGTAGTTGGCGGTTCGCTCGACGGTCGGCGTCCACGCCTCGGCCACGAAAATTCGCCCACCCGTCTCCCGCCCCCGCCCTTCCGAGGAAGGCCCTTCGGGCCCTGTTTCGATTCCCGCGTACTCGTCGAGGACCAGGCGCCACTGCCGGTAGACCTCGTGCACGCCGTCCTGGTCGAAGAACGGCATGACATCGTTGCCCAGGAGCTTCAGCTGGTCGTGGGATCCCAGGTCGGGCAGGCCCTCCGCCTTCACCAGGCCGTGTGCCACGTCGATGCGGAAGCCGTCGACGCCGATGTCGAGCCAGAACCGCAGGATGGAGCGGAACTCGTCGCCGACGGCCGGGTGGTCCCAGTTGAAGTCGGGCTGCTCGGGCGCGAAGAGGTGCAGGTACCACTCGCCGGGTGTGCCGTCGGGCTCGGTGATCCGGGTCCAGGCCGGGCCGCCGAAGATGGACTCCCAGTCGTTGGGCGGCAGTTCGCCGGCCGCGCCCTTGCCGGGGCGGAAGTGGTAGCGGTCGCGGAGCGGGGAGCCGGGGCCCTCGGCGAGCGCCCGCTTGAACCACTCGTGCTGGTCGGAGGAGTGGTTGGGGACCAGGTCGACGATGATCCGCAGGCCCAGCCGGTGGGCGTCGCGGATCAGGGCGTCGGCGTCCAGGAGGGTGCCGAACATGGGGTCGACGGCCCGGTAGTCGGCGACGTCGTAGCCGGCGTCGGCCTGCGGCGAGGCGTAGAAGGGGCTGAGCCACACGGCGTCCACGCCGAGGTCGCGCAGGTAGGGGAGGCGGGAGCGTACGCCCTCCAGGTCACCCATGCCGTCGCCGTTGCTGTCGGCGAAACTGCGCGGGTACACCTGGTAGATGACCGCGTCCCGCCACCAGTCGCCGCGCTGCGCGACGGTGGCGACGGCCGGGGCGGGCCGGGTGGTCGGGGCCGGGGCGGCGGAGTGCTGCTGACTCATGGCTTCCTTGATGCGGTGGGGGTCCCCCCGCCCGAGCGTAGTCGGAGGGGGGAGGAGTCATCGGGTTCGGACGGTGTACGGCGGCGGGTGACGAGGCGGCCGCGGTCACAGCGGGGTCGGATGGTGACCGCGGCCGCCTCGGGTCTTCGGGGGACGGCGCTCCGGGAGGGGGCGCCGGGCGGTGTCCGTCCGCGGCTCGCGCCGCGTGGGAGCGGCCGGCCACGGCGGGCCGGCCACCGGTCGGCGACGGTCGCGGGACCGCCCTCCCGGCGGAGCGTCATCCCTTCGTGCCGCCCGCGGTCAGGCCGGCCACCAGGTTCTTCTGCACCAGGTAGAAGAACGCGGAGACCGGTATCGCGATCAGCACGGCGGTGGCGGCCATCAGGTTGCGCTGGGCGTCGTGCTCGCTGACGAAGCTCTGGAGTCCGACGGCGAGGGTGTACTTCTCGTCGTCCAGCAGGAACGTGGTGGCGAAGGCGACCTCGCCGAAGGCCGTGATGAAGCTGTAGAAGGCGGCGACCGCGAGGCCCGGCTTGGCGAGCGGCAGGATCAGCCGCGCGAAGGTGCCGAAGGGGCTCAGTCCGTCGACGCGGCCGGCCTCGTCGATCTCGAACGGGATGGTGTCGAAGTAGCCCTTGAGCAGCCAGGCGCAGTACGGCACCGCGGTCGAGCAGTAGACCAGGATCAGGCCGAGGTAGGTGTCGATGAGCTGGAGGTCCGACAGGATCTGGTACATCGGCACCATCAGCACGGCGACCGGGAACATCTGGGTCACCAGCAGCACCCACATGAACTTGCGGTAGGCCGGGAAGCGCATGCGGGACACCGCGTAACCGGTGGTGGCGGCGATCAGCACGCCGACCACCGTGGTGCCGAGCGACACGATCAGCGAACTCTTCAGCCAGTCGAAGAAGTTCGTGTTCTGCAGGACGAACGAGTAGTTGTCGAAGGTCATCTTCGACCAGATGCGCCCGGGGTGGAGGTAGTCGTCCTTGTCCGGGCCCAGGGAGAGGTAGACCAGCCAGGCGATCGGGAAGAGCGCGATCAGGCAGGCGGCGGTCAGCACGCCGTGCGAGGCGAGCGAGGTGAGGACGCCGCGCCTTCCGCGGTCCCGGCCCTTGCCGGGGCCGGCCGCGGGCCGCTGCCCGGTCACGTCGGCGGAGGTCTCGACGGTGGTGGTGCTCATGGGAACTCCTGCCTCAGATCGCGAGCTGCTGCTCGTTGCGGTTCAGCCAACGGCGGTAGAACGAGGTGAAGACGATCAGGATGGCCAGCAGCAGGATGCCGTAGGCCGCCGACTGGGCGAAGTCACGCGGCTGCTGTCCGAAGCCGAGGTAGTACGCCCAGGTGACGAGGATCTGGGCCTCCGGCGCGGTGGTGCCGAACAGCAGGAAGATCACGGCGAACTGGTTGAAGGTCCAGATGATGCCGAGGAGCACGACGGTCGAGCTGACCGATCGCAGGCCGGGCAGGGTGACGTGGCGGAACCGCTGCCAGGCGTTGGCGCCGTCCATCTCGGCGGCCTCGTAGAGCGTGGAGTCGATGGACTGGAGGCCGCCGAGCAGGGAGACCATCATGAAGGGCACACCGCACCAGGTGTTGACCATGATCGCGGCGAACCGCTGCCAGAAGGTGTCCTCCAGCCACAGCGGTGTGGGCAGGTGCAGGCTCTCCAGGGCGGAGTTGATGATGCCGCCGTCGGAGAGCATGAACCGCCAGCCGAAGACGGTGACGAAGGTCGGCACCGCCCAGGGCAGGACCAGGATCAGCCGGTAGAAGGTGCGGCCGCGCAGCTTCTGGTTGAGCAGGAGGGCGAGGCCGAGCCCGATGGTGTAGTGCAGGGCCACACAGGAGGCCGTCCAGACGATCGTCCAGATGAAGTGGGACCAGAAGCGGTCGTAGGCGGTCTCGCCCCACAGGATGTCGGCGTAGTTGTCCAGGCCGATGAACCGGTAGGTGGCCTCGATCTCGTTGACGCCGATCGTGCGGGCCGTGTTGAGGCTGTTGGCGTCGGTGAGGGTGAGGTACATGCCGTACCCGAGGGGGTACAGCACGAGGACGCCGAGAACGACCACGACCGGGGCGATCATGACGTAGGCGTACCAGTGCTTCTGGTAACCGTGCTTCAGGCGCTGCCCCAGCCCGGGGCGCGGCGCGTCACCGCGGCGCTTGCCGGTCGCGCGGTCGATGGCGACTGTCATGGTTCGACACCTTCTGGAAATTCGAAGATCAGGGGCGGGCTGGGGTCTTCTCGTGCGGATCAGGCCGGATCAGGCCGGATCAGGCCTGATCCGGGAGCGGGGCCCGGTGCCGTGCATCGCCGGGCGGAGGACCCGCGGCCCCGGCATGATCCGAACGAGAGGCCCTGGGTACGGGCCGGTGGCCGCCGGATCACTCCCCGTGCGGGGGTGATCCGGCGGCCGCCCGGGCTCACTTGCTGAAGTCCGGCACCAGCTTGGCGATGGCGGTCTCGGCGGTGCTCAGGCCCTTGTCGAGGGACTCCTTGCCGCCCGCGATCTTGGGCAGTTCGGTGTCCAGGGGGCCCCACAGGGAGCTGTACTCCGGCAGTGCCGGGCGCGGCTGGGCGGCGGACAGCACGGTCTGGTAGCCGGCGATGCCCGGGTCGGCCTTGACCGCGGCGGTGTAGGCGTCGTCGCGCGTCGGCAGCGTGGAGTTCTTCTGCGCGACGGTCGCCTGGGCCTTGGCGGAGGTCATGAAGTTGACGAACTTCAGCGCGGCCTTCTGGTGGGCGGCGTCCGAGCCGGCGTAGACCGAGAGGTTGTGGCCGCCGGTCGGGGCGCCCGCCTTGCCGGTCGAGCCGGCCGGGACGGTGGCGATGCCCAGGTTTTTCTTGTCGGTGAACGCCGAGCCCTTGTAGAAGTTCGTGATCTCCCAGGGGCCCTGGACGATCGCGGCGACCTTGCCGTTGACGAACGCGTCCTGGATGTGGGCGTAGGCGTCGGCGGTGGTGTCCGCCTTGTGCAGGCCCTTGCCGTCGAACAGGCCGAGCCAGGTGCCGTACGCCTTCTTCGCCGCCGCCGAGTTGACGGTGATCTTCTTGCCGTCGGCGTCGACGGTGTCGGTGCCCTCGCCGTAGAGGAAGGACTGGGCGTAGTAGGCCTGGGTGGAGCCCCAGTAGCCGTCGACGCCGGTCTTCGCCTTGATGGTCGCGGCGGCGGTCTTCAGGTCGTCCCAGCTCTTGGGCGCCTCGGTGATGCCGGCCTTGGCGAAGATCGCCTTGTTGTAGACGAGCGCGAGGGTGTCGGTGACGATCGGCACGCCGTACGTCTTGCCCTCGTACTTCGCCTGCTCGATCAGGTTCGGCTTGAACTTCGCCTGGTCGGCGAGGGCCTCGGTGCCGTCCAGCGGCAGGAAGAAGCCCTTCTTGGCGAAGGCGGGGGTCCAGCCGACCTCCGAGCGCAGCACGTCCGGCGCGCCCTTGGAACCGGCGGCCGTGTCGAACTTGTTCTGGGCCTGGTCGAACGGGACGTTGACGTACTTGACCTTGACGTCCTTGTTGGCGGCCTCGAACTCCTTGACCAGGGCCTGGTACGTCGGCGCCTCGTTCGTGCCGTTGGAGGTGTCCCACCAGGTGATGGTGACCGGACCGTCGGCCGAGTCGCCGCCGTCGCCACTTCCGCCGCAGGCCGTCGCCGCGAGGGCGAGGGACGCCACCAGCGCGGTGGCCGCTATGCCACGCCGCATTGTTTCTCCTTGAGGGTGAAAGCCCGTGTAGCTCAGGAAGCGGCCCCGTCCGCCGCCCCTGTCGACTTGCCGACCGCGCCATTGCCGCCGTCGGGCGTCCAGAACGTAACAGCGATGTAAGCGTTGCGAAAGACCTTGCAGAAAAGATGCGCAAGAGAGCGCCGAAGTTATCCGGACGTGACCTCTTGGCGACCGCCATGAGACGCTTCTTTCCCACGGTGGAGCGGTCAGGGGCGGGTTGTGCAAGACTCTGCAAGCTCTTGCCATCACTTTCACGAGGGAGCGCGATGACGCAGCAGCCCGGTCGGCGCCTGCCCACAGGTAGCCGGCGGCGCCCGTTCGGTGGGCAAGGGGACACCTGGCCGGTACAGTCCACCCCTGTGACCACACGGCTTGCCGACATCGCCGCCCAGGCGGGGGTGAGCGAAGCGACCGTCAGCCGCGTCCTCAACGGGAAGCCCGGCGTCGCCGCCACCACCCGCCAGTCCGTGCTCGCCGCTCTGGACGTCCTGGGCTACGAGCGCCCCGTCCGCCTGCGCCAGCGCAGTGCGGGCCTGGTCGGCCTGATCACGCCCGAGCTGGAGAACCCCATATTCCCGGCCCTGGCCCAGGTCATCGGCCAGGCGCTGACCCGTCAGGGCTACACCCCGGTCCTCGCCACCCAGACCCCGGGCGGCTCCACCGAGGACGAGCTGACCGAGATGCTGGTGGACCGCGGGGTCGCCGGCATCATCTACGTCTCCGGTCTGCACGCGGACACCACCGCCGACATGCAGCGCTACGAGCAGCTGCGCGCGCAGGGCGTCCCCTTCGTCCTCGTCGACGGCTTCTCCCCCAAGGTGCAGGCGCCGTTCATCTCCCCCGACGACCGGGCGGCGATGACCCTGGCGGTCACCCACCTGTCCTCCCTGGGCCACACCCGGATCGGTCTGGCGCTCGGCCCGAAGCGCTTCGTCCCGGTGCAGCGCAAGATCGAGGGCTTCGTCCGCGCCATGCAGGACACCCTCGGACTGGACGCGGAGACGGTCGAGCGCGATCTGGTCCGGCACTCCCTCTACACGCTGGAGGGCGGCCAGGCCGCCACCGTGGCCCTGATCGACCGCGACTGCACGGCGGTGGTCTGCGCCAGCGACATGATGGCCCTCGGCGCGATACGGGCGGCCCGCCAGCGCGGCCTGTCCGTCCCCCACGACATCTCGGTCGTCGGCTTCGACGACTCGCCCCTGATCGCCTTCACCGACCCGCCCCTGACGACGGTCCGCAAGCCGGTCCCCGCGATGGGCCAGGCGGCGGTGCGCACGCTGCTGGAGGAGATCGGCGGCACGCCCGCCCCCCACAGCGAGTTCGTGTTCATGCCGGAGCTGGTGGTGCGCGGCTCGACGGCCTCGGCGCCCGGCGAGCGGAATCGTCCGTAGGGCGGAGAAGCCCGCATCGGGGCAGTACCTTCGCCGTACCCCCGGGGGTTCCCCGGTGGGAGAACATGCGGGGCGTATCGGACCAGGGGATGATCGGAGGAGAAGGCTTTTCTGGCAGACTCTGTGTCCATGGGTGAACCGACCGTGACGTCACTGGAAGGCCGTGACAAGGCCGCCCCAGCGCCTGTCACGGCCGGAGAACGCCCGGGTCCGTTGCAGCGCCTGCGCACTCCGCGCCGGCCGCGCCTCTGGTTCGAGATCGTGTTGATCGCGGTGAGTTACTGGACCTACTCACTGATCCGCAACGCGGTCCCGGAGCAGCGGACCGAAGCCCTGCGCAACGCCGACTGGATCTGGCGGATGGAGCACCACCTCGGCATCGCCGTCGAGGAGTCCGTCAACCACGCCGTCAACTCGGTGACCTGGCTCATCGTCGGGATGAACTACTACTACGCCACGCTGCACTTCGTGCTGACCCTGGGCGTCCTGGTCTGGCTCTACCGCGCCCACCCCGGCCGTTACGCGGGAGCGCGCCTGGCCCTGTTCGCCGCCACGGCCGTGGCCCTGGTCGGCTACTACCTGTATCCGCTCGCCCCGCCGCGTCTGATGCACGGCAACGAGTTCGTCGACACCGTGGTCGTCCACCAGACCTGGGGCTCGATGGCCTCCGGCGACCTCAAGAGCATGTCGAACCAGTACGCCGCGATGCCCTCCATGCACATCGGCTGGTCCCTGTGGTGCGGCCTGACGATCTTCGCCCTGGCCGGACTCCCGTGGGTGCGCCTCCTGGGCCTGCTCTACCCGACCGTCACCTTGATCGTCATCGTCGCCACGGCCAACCACTTCTGGCTGGACGCGGTGGGCGGCTTCATCTGCCTCGCCCTCGGCTACACGGTCGCCCGGGTCTGGTACGGCGCCCTGCCGTACGCCCTGCCGCGACAGCCGCCGCCGAGACCGTAGCCCGGCGCGCGGCCCGCCCCCGCCGGGTCGGGCAGCGGCAGCGGCAGCGGCAGCGGCAGCGGCAGCCTAGGGGCACGCGGTGCGCCCGACCGTGAGAGGGGCGCACCGCACCCACCGCACCGCCCCCGCCGGAGAGGTCACGCTCCGTAGAAGAGCGAGTCCACGACTCCCCTGGCCCGCCGCCCGTTCCGCCGGTAGTCGTCGAGCATGTCCCCGACGTGACCGGGCCCGTACCCCAGGTAGCGCCCCACGGCGGCCAGCTCGCGGGGATCGGTCGGGAAGGTGTCCCCGGCCCGCCCCCGCACCAGCATCACCGCGTTCCGCACCCGGGTGGCCAGCACCCAGGCCTCGTCCAGCGTCGCCGCGTCCTCCTCCGACAGCAGCCCGCAGTCCCGGGCCGCGGCCAGCGCGCCGCGCGTGCGCGTGGTCCGCAGCCCCGCCTCCCGCGCCCCGTACCGCAGCTGCATCAGCTGCACGGTCCACTCGACGTCCGACAGCCCGCCCGGCCCGAGCTTGGTGTGCAGCTTGGGATCGGCGCCGCGAGGCATCCGTTCCGACTCCATCCGCGCCTTCAGCCGCCGGATCTCCCGCACCGCGTCCTCGCCGAGCCCGGCCCGCGGATACCGCAGCGGGTCGATCAGCTCGACGAACCGCCGCCCCAGCTCCTCGTCCCCGGCGACCGGCTCGGCCCGCAGCAGCGCCTGCGACTCCCACCCCAGCGACCAGCGCCGGTAGTAGGCCTCGTACGACTTCAGCGTGCGCACGAGCGGCCCGGACTTCCCCTCGGGCCGCAGGTCGGCGTCGACGAGCAGCGGTGGATCGGCGCTCGGCACCTGCAGCAGCCGCCGCATCTCGGCGACGACCGCGTTGGCGGCCCGCCCCGCCTCGTGCTCGTCGACCCCCTCGCGGGGTTCGTGCACGAACAGCACGTCCGCGTCGGAGCCGTAGCCCAGCTCGTGCCCCCCGAACCGCCCCATGCCGATGATCGCGAACCGGGTGGGCAGCGTGTCGCCCCAGCCTTCCCGCACGACGGCCCGCAGGGTGCCGGCCAGGGTGGCCGCGGTGATGTCGGAGACAGCCCCGCCGACCAGGTCGACGAGGGCGCCCTGGTCGGCCTCGACGGGCTGCGCCTCCGTGCCGTAGGAGGCGACGATGTCCGCGGCGGCCGTGCGGAACAGCTCTCGCCGCCGTACCCCGCGCGCCGCGGTGACCCCCTGCACGGCACCGTCCGCGCGACGGACCGCGGCGAGGATCTCCTGCTCCAGATGGGGCCGCCCGCGCGGCGCCAGGCCGCCCGCGGCGCCGTCCCCGAGCAGCGCGACGGCCTCGGGCGCCCGCATCAGCAGGTCGGGGGCGAGCCGCCCCGCCGACAGCACGCGGGCCAGGTTCTCCGCGGCGGCCCCCTCGTCACGCAGCAGCCGCAGGTACCAGGGCGTCTTGCCCAGGGCGTCCGACACCTTGCGGAAGTTGAGCAGTCCGGCGTCCGGTTCCGCGGAGTCGGCGAACCAGCCGAGCAGTACGGGCAGCAGTGTCCGCTGGATCGCCGCCTTGCGGGTCACCCCGGACGCCAGCGCCTCCAGGTGCCGCAACGCCGCGGCCGGATCGGCGTATCCGAGCGCGACGAGTCGCTCACGGGCGGCCTCGGTGCTCAACCGCACCTCGCCGGAGGGGAGTTGGGCCACGGCGTCCAGCAGCGGCCGGTAGAACAGCTTCTCGTGCAGACGCCGTACGACGGCGGCGTGCCGTTTCCACTCGCGGTTCAGCTCGGCCACCGGGTCGGCCCGCAGCCCGAGGGAGCGTCCGAGCCGCCGCTGGTCGCCCTCCCGCTCGGGGACGAGGTGGGTCCGCCGCAGCCGGTACAGCTGGATGCGGTGCTCCATGGAGCGCAGGAACCGGTACGCGGCGTCGAGTTGGACGGCGTCGCTGCGCCCGACGTAGCCCCCGGTGGCGAGCGCCTGCAGGGCGTCGAGGGTGGTGCCGCTGCGCAACGAGGCGTCGGCCCGCCCGTGCACCAGCTGGAGCAGCTGGACGGCGAACTCGACGTCCCGCAAGCCGCCCGGTCCCAGCTTGAGTTCGCGGTCGACCTCGGCGACGGGGATGTTCTCGACGACCCGCCGCCGCATCTTCTGCACGTCGGCGACGAAGTTCTCGCGCTCGGCGGCCTGCCACACCAGCGGCTCGACGGCGGCGACGTACTCCGCGCCCAGCGACAGGTCCCCGGCCACCGGCCGGGCCTTCAACAGGGCCTGGAACTCCCAGGTCTTGGCCCAGCGCTGGTAGTAGGCGAGGTGGCTGCTGAGCGTCCGCACCAGGGGGCCGTTGCGGCCCTCGGGCCGCAGGTTGGCGTCGACGGGCCAGATGGACCCCTCCACGGTGGTCTCCGAGCAGATCCGCATCATGTGCGAGGCGAGCTTGGTGGCGGCGCGCAGCGCCTTGCCCTCGTCGGCCCCGTCGACGGCCTCGCCGACGAAGATGACGTCGACGTCCGAGACGTAGTTCAGCTCGTGTCCGCCGCACTTGCCCATCGCGATCACCGCGAGCCGGCACAGCGCGGCGTCGTCGGGGGCGGCGGCGCGGGCGAGCGCGAGGGCGGCCCGCAGGGTGGCGGTGGCCAGATCGGCCAGTTCGGCGGCGGTCTCGGCGAGATCGGTGGTCCCGCACACGTCGCGGGCGGCGATGGACAGCAGGCAGCGCCGGTAGGCGACCC
Source organism: Streptomyces sp. NPDC006259 (assembly GCF_042870975.1). Classification (NCBI taxonomy): domain Bacteria; kingdom Bacillati; phylum Actinomycetota; class Actinomycetes; order Kitasatosporales; family Streptomycetaceae; genus Streptomyces; species Streptomyces sp. NPDC006259. The sequence goes on from NZ_JBIAHY010000001.1 coordinate 536,405, forward strand.
GCAGCGACACCGGGTCGTCGGCCTCGGCGAGCCCGCGCTCGAACTCCTCCACGCCGGGGTGCAGGTCGCGTGGCTCGTAGGTGACCAGGGCCTCCCAGTCGCGGGGGTGCCGGGCGAGGTGGTCGGCGAGGGCGGAGGAGGCCCCGAGCACCCCGAGCAACCGGTCGCGCAGCGGCTTGGCGGCTATCACGGTGTCGATCAGCTCGCGCCGGGCGCCGGCGCCGGGCTGTGCCTCCAGCAGCCGGACGAGCCCCTGGAGGGCGAGGTCGGGATCGGCGGTGCGGCCGAGGGCCTCCAGCAGCACCGGGTCGTTGCGCACCGCGGACAGCTCGGCGCCGTCCAGGAGACGTTCGGCGGCGGAGGCATCGGTGAACCCGTGCCGCAGCAGTCGCGTGAAGGTGCTGCTTCTGCGCCCCGGCCCCGTCATACCCGGCCTCCTCGACTCCGATCAAGGTCGTACGGGCTCGAGCCTAACCCGCGTCGGCGCGGTGGCGCCCCGGCCGGCCTTCGGGTTGTCTGGGGGGCAGCCATGTGTCTCAGGGCGCCCCGAGGCGGCCGTACGGCACGCATGACGGCCGCGACAAAGGAGTCACGCCATGGACATGACCCTCGAAGTCATCCTGCTGCCGGTGTCCGACGTGGACCGCGCCAAGGAGTTCTACCGGGACAAGGTCGGCTTCCACGTGGACCTCGACGGCGAGGTGATGGACGGCGTACGGATCGTGCAGCTCACACCGCCCGGCTCGGGCTGCTCGATCGCCCTGGCGGACGGCCTCCAGATGCCGACGGGCACGCCGACCCCGGGGACGTACCACGGCCTGCAGCTCTGCGTGACGGACGCGAAGGCGGCCTACGAGGAGCTGACCGCCCGTGGCCTGGAGGTGAGCGAGCCGCAGCGGTTCGCCCCGCAGGACGGCGCGACGTTCATGTACTTCAAGGACCCGGACGGCAACGGCTGGGCCGTCCAGGAATACCGCCGCCGCGCCACGGAACCGCTGCACCAGGTCCTCGCCGCCCTCGCCGGGCAACCGGGGGCGTAGGCCCTGCCGTCACCCTCCCGCCTGCCGGGCAACGGGCATGCGGCGCCCGATCCGGGCCGGGCGCCACTCAGGACCGCCCGGCGGCGGCGATCAGGGGCCGTACCGTGTGCTTGGCGTCGTCGCCGAACCGGAAGTCGAGGGCCCAGGCGCTCAGCTTGCCGGTCACCTCGTCGCGGTGCAGGGTCAGGGCGGTGAGCAGTCCCTCGGCCAGGTCGGGTTCGTCGTCCTCGCGGTCCTGCGCGGTGACGGTCAGCAGATAGGCGGTGGCGCGGGCGACCGGCCAGGCCTGCCGCGTGTGGGTGCCGCCGTGGGTCGCCAGCTCCGTCAGGACCCCCTTGAGCCGCTTGCGGACCGCGCGGGCCTGCGCCTCCGCCCCCCGGGCGCCGAAGCAGTCGCCCACGCTGAACAGCGCGGCGTGCAGTTCGGTGACGGTGGCCTGGTGCTCGCCCGGAGGGTGCCCGAACAGCTTCCCGTGGGCCAGGACGGTGGCCTCGACCAGGGCGTCCTCGACGTGCTCGGAGCGGCACTGGAGGAAGCCCAGGGCGAACAGGGCGCGGATCCGCAGCCAGGACTCGTCCCTCTCCTGGGCCAGGACCTCGATCAGCGCGGTGGCGACCTGCTCGGCCCAGCCGGCCGCGACGATGGTGTCGATGGCCTGGCGGCGCGGCACCCCGGCGTTCTGCAGCAGGGCGTGTTCGAACAGTGTGCGCGTCGCCGGCCGTACGTGGTCCGGGATGCTCGGGTCGGCTCCGAGACGCTCGGCGGCGGCCATCACGGTCCGGAACCACGGCTTGTCGGTGTCGGGCCAGTCGTTGCACACCTCCTTGCCCTGCTCCATCACCACCCGGAGCGTGGCGGCGGTCCAGCGCAGGCCGAGGGCGATGTCCGGGCGGTCCCGGGCCTCCTCGAAGTCGCCGATGAGTGCCTCGAGATGCTTCCTGACGACCGCGGGGCCCCAGCCGCGGCCCGCGACGGCCCGCTGCCACAGGCCGTGTGCGGCGGTCCCGCGCTCCCGCAGGGTGGCGTCCCGGTTCCGGGCGCGGGTGAGCAGCATCCGGCCGACCCAGTCGCCGTCCTCGTCCTGCGGGCCGGTCGGCGCGGACCAGTCCGCGGGGACGGCGATGGCGAGTTCGAGGTCCAGGGAACGTCCCGGGTACAGGCTGGTCAGGCGCAGCTTCTCGGCGTCGCCCAGCAGCCGCCGCACACAGGCGCGCAGCGCGTTGAGCGCGACCTTGTCGGCGTGGGCGGACTTCGCGGTGTTCAGCAGGACGCTCTTGGTGACCGCCCGCCACACCCGGAACCCCAGGGGTGCCGTCCGCACGGTCTGCTCCAGCTGGCCCGCCATCAGGTCGAAGGCGTATCCGGACAGGGTGCCCAGCCAGATCAGCGCCTCGACGTTGCGGCGGGTGGGGGGCGCGGCGCCGATCAGGATCAGCCGGGCGACCAGCTTGCGGACCGTGTCCCGGCGGTCGCGCAGTTGCCGGTGCATGGGCCTGCGCAGGTCGGCCAGGACGCGCAACTGCGAGACGAGGGCCTCGACCTGCGCGAGCACGATGTCCTCGTCGTCGCTCACCCGGGCGAGGAGTTCGCCGTGCCGGCTGGCCGGGGTGTGCGGTTCGACCGACCGGGCCCACCTGGTCCTGGGAGCCCCGCAGCCGTACGGCCAGGGCACCGAGCCCGCCCGCGTGCTCCACGCCGAGCGCCGTCATGATCAGGTCGAGCCGCGCGAGCTGGGCGTCGCCGAACCGGTCGGCCGCCTCACCGAGCGCGTGGGAGAACTGGGTCTCCTTCATCCCGAGCCGCTGGGCGAGTTCCTTGTTCGACACCTGGAATTCCCCACGCTCGTCGAGGCGCGCTATGTGGGACGCGACGGCATAACGGATCAGGTCCCGATGATTTCCGATGTCGTTCAGCACATGCCTGTGCGGGGGAGGTGCCATCGCGCGAACGTAGCAGCGCTTGATGCGAGGCGACAGCCCGTTGTTGTGATTCACTTCCCGCTTGATGAGTGGATCATGGAAAATGCCACCCTGACCTGCGGAAAAGGAAATCATTGAGGGCCTTGGGGACTTGCTTCCCGCACGCGCGGTGCGCCAGTCTTGAAGCATCGGAGAACGACCCCCCGGCCAGAACCGGGGGGTCGTGTGAAAGAGAAGAAATCGAGCCGGACGGCGAATCGGGCGCGATCTTCTACCACTGACGCGTGTAAAGGACGCAGACAATGGCCTTCTCTTCTGTTCGGAAGGATACGCGCGCGGACGGCTGGGCGGTATCGATTCCCTGGTGGCTGGACAGCCACGGCCGGCCGAACACCTGGTACGGGAAGCGGCCGAGCTGGCACGGCGTGATCTTCTTCCTGGGAGCCGGCACCAGCACCCGCGCCGTCCTGAACGCCCTCGCCCCGGCCGACCCCCTCTGGTACGTCCTCGCCTACGCGGCCTGCCTCGTCGTCGGGCCGGCCGTCGCCAAGGCCGTGCGCGCCCGGGCGGACGACGCCTTCTCGCGGATGTGCAGCGGCTGGCTCGGCTACATCGGGTTCACCGGGTCCAGCGCGGTGGCGGCGCTCCTCGTGGCACGGCCGCCGGCGGACGCGCCGCCGATCGCCGACGGGGCGCCGGTGGCGGCGAGCGCGCTGGTGATGCTGCTGACGGTGGGCGGCTCGCTGCTGACCCGCTGGTTCCCGGCCAGTCGGCCGCGGTCGGCGGAGCAGCTGGACGCGGAGGTGCGGGACCTGGTGCGGCGGCTGGCCGAGGCCCGCGCCCACCGGGACCGGCTGCACCGGATGTCCGGGGAGCCCGGCCACGACCCGAAGGCGGTCCGCGCCTGGGCCCGCACCACCGGCCTGACGGTTCCGGCGCGCGGTCCGCTGCCCGAGCACGTCCTCGACGCCTGGCGGAGCGCCCGGAGCACCACCGCGGCCTGACCCGCGCGCGGAACACGAGAGGGCCGGCGGCTGATGATCAGCCGCCGGCCCTCTCGCCGTACGGGGCGGCGCGCGGACGCCGTGCGCGGACGCCGTGCGCGGACGCCGTGGGTTACAGCACCGGCAGGTTCTTCCGCAGCTCGAAGGCGGTGACCTCGCTGCGGTACTCCTCCCACTCCGACTTCTTGTTGCGCAGGAAGAAGTCGAAGACGTGTTCGCCGAGGGTCTCGGCGACGAGGTCGCTGCGCTCCATCAGGGTCAGGGCCTCGCCGAGGTTCTGCGGGAGGGGCTCGATGCCCATCGCCCGGCGCTCGGCGTCGGACAGGGCCCACACGTCGTCCTCGGCGCCCGGCGGCAGCTCGTAGCCCTCCTCGACGCCCTTGAGGCCGGCGGCGAGCAGCATGGCGTAGGCCAGGTAGGGGTTGGCGCCGGAGTCGAGGGAGCGGACCTCGATACGGGCCGAGCCGGTCTTGCCGGGCTTGTACATCGGGACGCGGACCAGGGCCGAGCGGTTGTTGTGGCCCCAGCAGATGTACGAGGGGGCCTCACCGCCGGCGCCGGCGGTGCGCTCGGAGCCGCCCCAGATGCGCTTGTAGGAGTTGACCCACTGGTTGGTGACGGCCGAGATCTCCGCCGCGTGCTTCAGCAGGCCCGCGATGAAGGAGCGGCCGACCTTGGAGAGCTGGTACTCGGAGCCCGACTCGTAGAACGCGTTGCGGTCGCCCTCGAACAGGGAGAGGTGGGTGTGCATGCCGGAGCCGGGGTGCTCGGAGAACGGCTTCGGCATGAAGGTCGCCTGGACGCCCTGCTCCAGCGCCACCTGCTTCATGACCAGGCGGAACGTCATGATGTTGTCGGCGGTGGAGAGCGCGTCGGCGTACCGCAGGTCGATCTCCTGCTGGCCGGGGGCACCCTCGTGGTGGGAGAACTCGACCGAGATGCCCATCGACTCCAGCATGGTGATCGCCTGACGGCGGAAGTCCATGCCGATGTTCTGCGGGGTGTGGTCGAAGTAGCCGGAGTTGTCGGCGGCGGTGGGGCGCGAGCCGTCGAGGGGGCGGTCCTTCAGCAGGAAGAACTCGATCTCGGGGTGGGTGTAGAAGGTGAAGCCCAGGTCGGAGGCGCGGGCGAGGGCCCGCTTGAGGACGTACCGGGGGTCGGCGAAGGACGGGGAGCCGTCCGGCATGAGGATGTCGCAGAACATCCGGGCGGTGCCGGGGGCCTCGGCCCGCCAGGGGAGGACCTGGAAGGTGGACGGGTCCGGCTTGGCGATCATGTCGGATTCGTACACACGGGCGAATCCCTCGATGGCGGAGCCGTCGAAGCCGATGCCTTCGTCAAATGCCTGTTCGAGTTCGGCCGGGGCCACGGCGACGGACTTGAGGAAGCCCAGCACGTCCGTGAACCACAGGCGTACGAACCGGATGTCGCGCTCCTCCAACGTCCGGAGCACGAACTCCTGCTGCTTGTCCATCTTCCGCTTCCCCATCCTTGCTGGTCAGGCCGCCTGACTCCCGCATCGCGGGAGGCGGTCGGGCACCTGAGCATCCCACCACAACACCATTTCGTGCGCGTTGCGCACCTTGATCGTCCGGTCGACCCCGGAGTGAACGCCTCGCGTACGGCAGGTGTACCGCTCCCCGCCCATCTTGCCTGCTCGGACCGACATCCGTAACGCCCGGCCCCCGCCGCCTTCCCCGCGCACCCCTTCGCGCCCGTCGGCGCCGCGTCGCCCCCGCCCGCCCTTGGCCGTGACCTGCCTACGGGTTCGGCCGGTTCCCCCATTACGATCAGCGGAACCGAACGACTCGAACAGCCGCGGCCACCGCGCACGCCCCGCACCCCCAGCACGCCCCGCAGGCCCGGAGCACGCCCCGCACGCCCCGACCGTTCCGCCCCCTTTCCCCAGAAGGACAGGTCCCATGGGTTCCGCCAAGAAGAACACCAGCGCGGCGCGCAAGGCGCGCATAGAGGAGATGCGCCGTGCCGAGCAGTCGCGCGAGCGCCGCAACCGGATCCTCACGATCACGGCAAGCGCCGTCGTGGTCGCCGCGCTGGTCGCCGGCACCGTGTTCCTCGTGCGGTCGCAGTCGGACGACGACTCCGCCACCGACGCCAAGACCTCGGGCAGCTTCGTCACCGGCTCGGACGGCGTGAAGACCTGGAAGGGCACGCTGGGGCGCACCCACGTCACCAAGTCGGTCAGCTACCCGATGGAGCCGCCCGTCGGCGGCGACCACAATCAGGTGTGGATGAACTGCGACGGCGACGTCTACACCAAGGCCCTGAACAACATGAACGCGGTGCACTCGCTGGAGCACGGCGCGGTCTGGGTGACGTACAACCCCAAGGCGCCGAAGGCCGACGTGGACGCGCTGGCGGCGAAGGTGAAGAAGACGCCGTACACGCTGATGAGCCCGGACGACAAGCAGGCCGATCCGATCGTGCTGACCGCGTGGGGCCACCAGCGGACGGTGACCGGGGCGAGCGACCCGAACGTGGCCAAGTTCCTGGAGAAGTACGTCCAGGGCGAGCAGACGCCGGAGCCGGGCGCCGCGTGCACGGGCGGTCTGTCGAAGTGAGGTACGCGGGAGTCGCCGTGGCCGTGGCCGGGGTGCTGGTCGCGGCCGGGGCGATCAGCTACTCCGTCGCCGGTGACAACGGTTCCGACGTGCCCTCGGCGAAGTCGGCGGACGCCGGTTTCGCCCGGGACATGGCGGTGCACCACCAGCAGGCCGTCGAGATGTCGTACATCGTGCGCGACCGCACGAAGGACGAGGAGGTGCGGCGGCTCGCCTACGACATCGCGCAGACGCAGGCCAACCAGCGCGGCATGCTGATCGGCTGGCTCGACCTGTGGGGGCTGCCCAAGGTGTCCTCGGACGAGCCGATGACCTGGATGGGCATGGCCGGCATGGCGTCCGGCGAGGACGGCGCGCTGATGCCGGGCATGGCCACCGACGCCGAGATGAAGAAGCTCGGCACGCTGAACGGCAGGCAGGCGGAGATCTTCTACCTCCAGTTGATGACGGACCATCACCGGGGTGGCGTCCACATGGCCGAGGGCTGCGCGGACAAGTGCGCGGTGGGCGTGGAGAAGCGGCTCGCGCAGGGCATGGTCGAGGCCCAGCGGTCGGAGATCCAGCTGATGGCCGACCTGCTCAAGTCACGGGGTGCCGCGCCGCGTTCGTAGCGGGACGGGGCCGTCCGGTGGCGGACGTACGAGTCAAATCGCCCCGCACGCAGGAGCCTTGGGAGCTTCTTGGCGCGGGCAGGGTTCTTCTTGGTCTCCGCATTCCCCTGGCATGAACGGTTCATCGCCAGAGTGGCCACCGTCGGGTGATCCACTCGCGACGAACCACCTACCAGGGGGTCCCATGAGATCCACACGTGCCGCGCTGCGCGCCGGAGCGAGCATGGCGGCGACACTGCCGATGATCGCCGGCGCGTTGACGCTCGGCATCCCCGCGGCGCACGCCGCGGACGGCCCGTCCCGCACGACGCTGGCCGGCACCAGGCCCGCCTGGGCCACGGCGAAGGCGGACCGGGGCGCCACCCCGGACGGCGCGGGCGTCTCGGCCCGCGTCTACCTGGCGGGCCGTGACGCCACCGGTCTCGCCGCGTACGCGAAGGCGGTTTCCGACCCCTCCTCCGCCGCCTACGGCAGGTACCTGACCGCCGCCGAGACGCAGGCCCGCTTCGGCGCGACCACCGCGCAGGTGGCCGCGGTCAGGTCCTGGCTCACCGCCGCCGGGCTGAAGATCACCGGCGTCACGCGGCACTACGTCTCGGTCGGCGGCGACGTGGCCGCCGCCGAGAAGGCGTTCGGCACCCAGCTGCACGACTACACCAAGGGCGCGAAGACCTACCGCGCCCCGGCGGCCGCGGCTTCCGTGCCGGCGAGCCTGGGCGGCGCGGTGCTCGCCGTGACCGGCCTGGACGACGCCCCGCACAAGGCGAGCGCCAAGGACGTGCTCCCGCCGCCGGACGCGGTGTTCAGGAACTCCGGGCCGTTCTCCTCGTACTACGGCTCCGACGTGGCGACCTCGCTGCCGGAGGCGTACGGCGCGAAGATCCCGTACGCCGTGCGGGGGTACACCGGCAGGCAGCTGCGGGCCGCGTACGGCGCGGGCAGCCGGACCGGCAAGGGGGTGCGCGTCGCCATCACCGACGCCTACGCCTCGCCGACCATCGCCTCCGACGCGGCCTCCTACGCCCGCAAGCACGGCGACGCGGCCTGGCGGACGGGGCAGCTCACCCAGGTCCTGCCGAAGAACTACACCAGGACCGAGGAGTGCGGGGCGGCCGGCTGGTACGGCGAGGAGACCCTCGACGTCGAGGCCGTGCACGCGGTCGCGCCCGCCGCGAACGTCACCTACGTGGGCGCCGCCTCCTGCTACGACGACGACCTGCTCGACTCGCTCGGCAAGGTCGTCGACAACCACCTGGCCGACATCGTCTCCAACTCCTGGGGCGACGTGGAGGCCAACCAGACGCCCGAACTGGCGGCCGCCTACGACCAGGTGTTCCAGCTGGGCGCGGTCGAGGGAATCGGTTTCTACTTCTCCTCCGGCGACGACGGCGACGAGGTCGCCAACACCGGGACCAAGCAGGTCGACGTGCCGGCGGACTCGGCGTGGGTGACGGCGGTCGGCGGGACCTCGCTGGCGGTCGGCAGGAACGACACCTACCTGTGGGAGACCGGCTGGGGCACCGAGAAGGCCTCGCTCTCCGCGGACGGCGGGAGCTGGACCGACTTCCCCGGCGCGTTCACCTCGGGCGCGGGCGGCGGCACCAGCAGAACCGTCGCCGAGCCGTACTACCAGAAGGGTGTCGTGCCGCACGCGCTCGCCACGGCCAACAGCGCCGCCGGCAACCGCGTCGTCCCGGACATCTCGGCGATCGCCGACCCGAACACCGGCTTCAGGGTCGGCCAGACGCAGACCTTCCCGGACGGCTCGCAGCAGTACAGCGAGTACCGCATCGGCGGCACCTCGCTGGCCGCGCCGGTCGTCGCGGCCGTCCAGGCCCTCGCCCAGGAGGCCCGCGGCGGCAGGCCGATCGGGTTCGCCAACCCGGCGATCTACTCCCGCTCCGGATCGCGGGTCTACCACGACGTCACGGACGACCCGACGGGCTCGGCCCTCGCCGTGGCACGCGTCGACTTCGCCAACTCCTACGACGCGACGGACGGCCTGCTGACCTCCGTCCGCAGCCTCGGCAAGGACAGCTCGCTGGCCGCGGTGAAGGGGTACGACGACGTCACCGGCGTGGGAACGCCCGCGAACGGCTACGTCGAGTCGTACCGGCGGCGATGAGGCGCTGAGGCCAGGACTGCCACGGCGTCCCGGGGGGGCGCGGGACCGACCGTCCCGCGCCCCCTGCGGCCTGCGGCCCACTGCCCCCTGCCCCCTGCCCCCTGCCCCCGCCCCCTGCGGCGCCGTGCGCCGTGCGCCGTGCGCCGTGCGCCGTGCGCCGGGAGGATCCACACCTCCCGCACACGCCTCCCCCCCCCATCGTGTCGCACTGACGATTACACTGCCGGTGTGAACTTCTGGTCGATCTATCAGCACGGCTTCGCGCGCGTCGCCGCGTGCACGGGCCACACCGTCATCGCGGACCCGCACGCCAACGCCGAAGCGGTCCTGCGCCACGCCCGCCGGTGCGCCGAGGAGGGTGTCGCCGTCGCCGTCTTCCCCGAACTGGCGCTGTGCGGGTACTCGATCGAGGACCTGCTGCTCCAGGACGCGCTGCTCGACCAGGTCGAGGAGGCGCTCCGGGAGGTGGTCGCGGGAGCGGCGGAGCTGCTGCCCGTCCTGGTCGTCGGCGCCCCGCTGCGCCACCGCAACCGGGTCTACAACTGCGCGGTGGTCGTGCACCGCGGCCGGGTCCTCGGCGTCGTGCCCAAGTCGTACCCGCCGAACTACCGTGAGTTCTACGAGCGTCGGCAGATCGCCGGGGGCGACGACGAGCGCGGCGGGACGATCCGGGTCGGCGGCCAGGACGTGCCGTTCGGCGTGGACCTGCTCTTCGAGGCGGCGGACGTGCCGGGCCTGGTGCTGCACGCCGAGGTCTGCGAGGACATGTGGGTCCCGGTGCCGCCCAGCGCCGAGGCCGCGCTGGCCGGCGCGACCGTCCTGGTCAACCTCTCGGGCAGCCCGATCACGGTCGGCCGGGCCGAGGACCGCAAGCTGCTGTGCCGCTCCGCGTCCTCCCGCTGCCTCGCCGCGTACGTCTACGCGGCGGCCGGGCTGGGCGAGTCGACCACCGACCTGTCCTGGGACGGGCAGACCCTCATCTACGAGAACGGCGTACTGCTGGCGGAGTCCGACCGCTTCCCGCTCGACGAGCAGTACGCGGTGGCCGACGTGGACCTCGACCTGCTGCGGCAGGAGCGCATGCGGATGGGCACGTTCGACGAGAACCGCCGTACGCATTCCGCGCGGACCGGCGACTTCAGGACGGTGTCGTTCGCACTCGCCCCGCCCGTCACCGACCTGGGGCTGCGCCGCCGCGTCGAGCGGTTCCCCTTCGTGCCGGCCGACCCCGACCGGCTCGCCCTGGACTGCTACGAGGCGTACAACATCCAGGTCGCGGGATTGCAGCAGCGGCTGGCCTCGATCGGCGGCCCGAAGGTCGTCATCGGGGTGTCCGGCGGTCTCGACTCCACGCACGCGCTGATCGTCGCGGCGCGCGCGATGGACCGCGCGGGGCGTCCGCGCAGCGACATCCTGGCCTGGACCCTGCCCGGCTTCGCCACCAGCGACCACACCAAGGACAACGCGCACCAGCTGATGCGCGCCCTCGGCGTCACCGCGGCCGAGCTGGACATCACGCCGACCGCACGGCTGATGCTGGAGGAGATGGGCCATCCGTTCGCCTCCGGCGAGCCGGTCTACGACGTCACCTTCGAGAACGTGCAGGCCGGCCTGCGCACCGACTACCTGTTCCGGCTCGCCAACCAGCGCGGCGGCATCGTGCTGGGCACCGGCGACCTGTCGGAGCTGGCGCTCGGCTGGTCCACGTACGGCGTGGGCGACCAGATGAGCCACTACAACGTCAACTCCGGTGTGCCCAAGACGCTGATCCAGCACCTGATCCGCTGGATCATCGGCAGCGGCCAGTTCGACGAGGAGACCGGGAGGATCCTCGCCGCGATCCTCTCCACCGAGATCAGCCCCGAACTCGTGCCGGGTGAGGAGATGCAGTCCACCGAGTCGAAGATCGGCCCTTACGCGCTGCACGACTTCACCCTGTTCCACGTGCTGCGCTACGGCTTCCGGCCGTCGAAGATCGCCTTCCTGGCCTGGCACGCCTGGCACGACGCCAAGGCCGGCGCCTGGCCGCCGAACTTCCCGGAGGCCAAGCGGGTGGCGTACGACCTGCCGGAGATCCGGAGCTGGCTGGAGGTCTTCTGCCGCCGCTTCTTCGCGTTCGCCCAGTTCAAGCGCTCGGCCATGCCGAACGGGCCGAAGGTCTCGGCCGGAGGTTCGCTCTCCCCGCGCGGCGACTGGCGGGCACCGTCCGACAGCACGGCCGAGGCCTGGCTGCGCGACGTCGCCCGGATCGACCCGGCGGTGGCGGAACGCTGACCTCGTCCTGGTGGCAGACCGGGCGCCGGGGGCTCGTCCCCGGCGCCCGGTGCAGCCCCTGAGTGACGCGACGAAGGGTGCCCGGGCGGTGGCGCCGAGGACGACGGCGGGGGCCGTCCGGGACCTCGGAGTCCGGACGGGGGCGAGGCCGGGGATGGGCGCACGCCTTCAGCGGATCATCGCGAGGCCGGTGCCGGGGTGTTGTGCCCATGATGGCCATTCCTCACCGCCTCGGCGAGGGCACCCCGGTGACGGTCCGCGTCACCGACACGCCCCACGGGCACGTCCGCGTCGAGGTCCCCGACCCCGACGCACGCGCCGTCCCCGTACTCCTGTCGGCCACCGGCACCGCCGAGTCCGGCCGCGGCCCGGCCCCGATCGGCGCGCCGGCCCGGCGTCGGGGCGTGGATTCAGGGGGCGGGCCACAGGCCGGTCCGGTGCGAACGGGCCGTTCCGGGGCGTCGGCCGAGGCACCGTCCCTGCGGGGTTCTGGCGGGGCTGCGGCGTCGGCAGGGCCCGACTGTTCCCGGAATTGTGGCTTCCACCATGGCGTACGCGTGCTTGACCTGGTGAGATCACCGGATGCTCGGTCTACTCCTGCGCGTTCTGCCCTTCTGGGTGCGTGAGCCCCTGCTCATCGCCCTCGGGTCCGTCCTCGGCGTACGCATCTCGTACCTCGCCGTCCACGATCACGACCTGGTCGCGGCCGGTCTCGCCGCGGTGTTCCTGCTGTTCACCGCGGTACGCGTCCGCCTGGTGGTCCGGGCGCTGCGCGCGCGCCGGAACCCCGCTCCGGCGGCCTCCGCGGACGGGGCACCGGGCGACGCCGTCACTCGGGCCTGGGCACAGGCCCAGGTGACAGCACCGGTGACAGCACACGGGGCGGCACCGGGGGCGGCACCGGTGGCGACACAGGGGACGGCACCGGCACAGATACCGGTCCCGCCACCGGCCGGAGCCGGCTCGCCTCCCGGCCCGGCCGCCGCGGAGAAGGAGCCCAACCCGTGGGGTCAGGCCGTCGCGGCCGTGGCCGTGTTCGGCGCACTCGCGGCCGCGCTGTGGCTGGCCCCGCGCGTGCTGCCGGACGACGTCAACGCACCGCGGCCCGCATCGTGTTCGGACACGGAGGACGAGGCGCTGCCGGCGGCCTACGCGAAGACGCCCCGGCCCGTGACCGGTGACGAGCTGTGCGAGGCGCTCAACCGGCCCGACCTGGCGCGACTCCTCGGAACGCCCTCGGAGATAGCGACCTCGGCCTCCGGCACCAGCAACACCGCCGCCCTGACCGACGGGAAGGTCGCGGAGCCCGAGGCCAAGGTCACGTTCGACACGTACACCGTGAACCTGTCGGCCACCTACAACGAGCTGTCGACCGCCCAGTACGTGCAGCTGGTGAAGATCGCGGGTGACGAGGTGGAGAAGCACCTCAAAACGCTCACGGTCCTGGGCCGGCCCGCGTTCCTGTCCTCCGAGCACACCATGAAGTTCGAGATCAGTTTCGGGGGTGAGGGATCCAGCGGGCCGGTGCAGGAGGGTCCCCTGGCCAGGACGCTCTCCGTGGCGCTCGACAGCAAGGACCGGGGTGGCTTCTACGACATCACCGTGTGGAGCGAGTCCGGAGCACTCCCGGACGACGCGGTCCTCCTCGGCATCGCCGAGAAGGTTCTTCCGACGATCTCCGATCGGAGCGCCCTCTGAAACGCCCACGACCTCCGAAGCGTTGAGGCGTATCACCGCCGGCCTCCGCCGAATCCGGTGAGGGCGCGGGCGCGGGGAAGCCGAACGACGCCCGGCGACCACGCGTCACGGAGGTCCGGGGTCGCACCACGAGCGAGGCTCCGGGCACCGTGGTCGAGACGTCGGACATCTCGGTCGACAGCCCGGAACCTCGCTCGTCGCGCTTCGTGATCCGCCACCTGGTCGGGGGCGGACTCGAAGAAGCTCAGTGATGCAGTACGCCCGACCGCTCGGGCGTGTGAGCGGCGACCACGTGGCCCGCCCGGGACGACTCCCGCCGCCGGTCCACCACGGCCGCCGTCGCGGCGACCCCGAGTCCGAGCACCGCGAGCCCCGCGCCCGTGACCGCCGGGGACGTCACGCCGAAGCCCGCGGCGAGCGCCAGGCCGCCGATCCAGGCGCCCCCGGCGTTCGCCAGGTTGAAGGCCGCCTGGTTGGCGGAGGACGCCAGGGAGGGGGCGGAGGACGCCTTCTCCATGACCATCAGGTTGAGCGGGGTGCCCGCGACGAAGGCCGCGACGCCCAGGAGGACCACCGCCAGCGCCCCGCTCCACTGCGTGCGCATCAGCAGCGGGAAGAGGGCGAGGACGGCCACCAGGGCCGTGAGGCCCCCGAACAGCGTGCGCCGCATCGCGACGTCCGCCAGGCGTCCCCCGAGCAGGTTGCCGACGGTCGCGCCGACGCCGAACAGCGCCAGCAGCAGCGTCACGCTGGCGTCGGCGTACCCGGCGGCGTCCGTCAGCATCGGCGTCACGTAGCTGTAGGCGGAGAAGAGGGCGCCGAAGCCGGCGACCGTCGTGCCGAGCGCCAGCCAGACCGGGAGGGAGCGAAGGGCGACCAGTTCGCCGCGCAGGCCGCCGGTGGGGGCGGCGTGGGTGTGGCCGGCCGGGATGAGCAGGGCCAGCGCCGCGATCGCCGCCAGCCCGATCGCGCTGACGCCGAGGAACGTGGCCCGCCAGCCGAAGTGCTGGCCGACGAGCGTGGCGACCGGGACTCCCGCGATGTTGGCGACCGTTAGGCCGAGGAACATCAGCGAGACCGAGCGGGCCTTGCGGTCCGGCGCGACCAGGTTCGTGGCCACCACCGCGCCCACGCCGAAGAAGGCGCCGTGCGGGAGGCCGCTGAGGAAGCGGGCGGCCAGGAGCGAGTCGTAGCCCGGGGCGAAGGCGGACACGGCGTTGCCGGCCACGAACAGCACCATGAGGGAGATCAGGACCGTGCGGCGGGGCATCCGCGCCGTGACCACCGCGAGCAGCGGGGCGCCGATGACGACGCCGAGCGCGTAGGCGGAGACGAGGTGTCCGGCGGTCGGGATGGAGGTGCCGAGGTCGTGGGCGACGTCGGGCAGCAGCCCCATCATCACGAACTCGGTGGTGCCGATGCCGAAGGCACCCACGGCGAGGGCGAGCAGGGCCAGGGGCATGGGAGAGCCTGTGCCTTTCAGAGAGAGTTCCGTCATCGTATGTTCAACTACGGAACAAAGTCTCTCCGGCCCGGTATTCCGGGAGGTTACGGTGTGGTGACCTTCACACGTGCCGCGACCGGCAAGTGGTCGCTGCTCGTCCGCGGCAGCGTCCAGGAGGTGAGCGGCTCCACGCCCGTCACCATGATCTGGTCGATCCGCGCCATCGGGAACGACGCCGGCCAGCTGAAGCCGAACCCGCTCCCCGCGGCGCCCTGCGCGGACCGCATCTGCGAGGTGACGGCGTTCAGCGAGCGGTCGTTCATCGTGCCGTTGAGGTCGCCGAGCAGGACCTTGCGGCTCAGCGGGTCGCCGGCGATCGCCTCGCCGAGCGCGTCCGCGCTCTTGTCGCGCTGGCGGGCGGTGAACCCGGCCTGGAGCTTCACGCGGACCGACGGCAGGTGGGCGACGTAGAAGCCGACCGGCCCCTCGGCCGTGGTCACCGTGGCGCGCATCGCGCGGACCCAGCCCAGCTTGATGTCGACGGCCGCCACGTCACTCAGCGGGTACTTGCTCCACAGCCCGACCGTGCCCTGCACGGAGTGGTAGCGGTAGGTCGCCGCGAGCGCCTTCTCGTACACCGGCACGGCCGACTCGGTCAGCTCCTCCAGGGCCAGTACGTCCGCCCCGGAGGCGGCCACGGAGCGCGCGGTGCCGGAGGGGTCGGCGTTGTCGGCGTTGACGTTGTGCGTGGCGACCGTGAGGTCACCCCCGCCGCCGCCACCGGTCTTGTCGCCCAGCAGCCCGCCGAAGAGGTTCAGCCAGACCACGGCCGGCAGCACCAGGGCGATCAGCGCGGTCGCCGACCTGCGCACGAACGCCAGCACCAGGAACACCGGGACGCAGACGCCGAGCCACGGCAGGAACGTCTCCGTGAGACTGCCGAGGTTGCCGAACCGGTTGGGGATGCGCGAGTGCAGCAGCATCACCAGGGCGAGCAGCAGCGCGAGTGCGGCGAGAAGGAGGCCGCGGCGCCAGATCCGCGGATCACCGCGCCAGCCGGCCGACAGGCGTCCGGCCAGTCGTACGAACAGGCGCCGAAGCCGGGCTCTCCGACGCTCGGGACCCGAGCCGCCGTTGTCCGTCTCCGTCACATACGCCTGCTGCGCCATACTGTCGCCTCACTACCTGCCGTGCACACCGTCTCTCCCCCGTGCGTACGACCCTAGGGGATGATCGGCTCGGATCCCGCCGTCCCATGACGGCCCAACGGGCACGAGGACGAACGGAGCGGCGCCGGGGGTTCCGAACGCGGGCCGTCAGGGAGGGTCTGTGACGGAACGCGCACATTCGGGCGGCTCCGCCGGGGAACTGACGGAGCGTGGGCCGACACCCCCACCGGCGGACTCTGCACCGGCGGGTTGCGTACCGGCGGGCTGCGTACCTGCGGGCTGTGTACCTGCGGGCGGCGTACCGGTCGGTCCCAGACCGCAGAGCAGCGTGTCGACTATGCGTTCCGCGAGGCCTTCGGTGAGGTCGGCGTCGGGCCGCAGGACGGCACGCACCAGCATGGGGCCGGTGAACAGGTCGTTGACCAGGTCGACGTCGAGGTCGGCGCGGATCTCACCGTCGCGCTGGCCGCGTCGCAGCACCTCGGCCGCCAGCCGGCGCCGGGGCGCGATGACCGTGTGGTGGTACGCCTCCCAGATCTTGGGGCTGCTCTTCATCTGGGCCTGGGCGGTGCGCAGGAGCGCCGAGGAGCGGCTGGCCAGTCCGCGCCGGCGCAGCCACTCCAGCAGGGCCACGAGGTCGTCGCGCATGGAGGTGCCGGGCAGTTCGGGTTCCTCCGGCTCCACCGCCCGCAGGACGTCGACGAACAGCTCCTCCTTGCCCTTCCAGCGACGATAGATGGCCGCCTTGCCGACCCCCGCGGTGCGGGCGATCCGCTCGATGGACAGCTCACCGAGCGGCACGCCCTCCTCCAGCAGCTTCATCGTCCCCTCGACGATGGCCCGTTCCACGGCCTCGCTGCGCGGCCGTCCCCGGACGGGCCGCGCGGGCCGCTCGGCGGCGGTGCCGCCGTCGGCGGAGGTCTCGGCAGAACTCACGGCCGTCCTTTCGTCATGCTCGGGACATTCTCGCCCGGGGAAGCGCGGGGCGTTTCCCCGGGCCGGCATGGCGTCCCGGGCGCGCCGCGGGGGGCGGCGGCTCGTCGTACGGCGGCCACGTACGGTTGCCACGCGCTTCCCGGGTCCGTTCCGCGAGCCGCAAGAGTCACCGTGCGGGCCCGGCCCGGCGTCCGCTCCCGAGGCGGCCCGGTCCGCGACCGCCGACCTCCGGCCCCCCCCAGCTGCCGGTCCGCGGCCGCCCCTCACGAGCAGGACTCCCGGCTAGGAGTCGGTGGGCACCAACTCGCCCTTCTCCGCGGCCTCCTCGGACTCCTTCGGCCGGCCCGGCAGGAACACGGCCACGACCACCGCGCCGACGAGCGCGACCCCGGCCCCGCACAGCGCGGTGACGTGCATGGCGTGCAGGAACGCGTCGTTGGCCGGGCCGACCAGGGAATCGCCGCGCGGGCCGAGCTTCGCCGCGACACCCAGGGTCGCCTCGATCGACTCCCCCGCCGTGTCGCGCAGTCCGGCCGGTACCGGGCCGAGCTTGTCCTCGATGCCCGTGCGGTACGCCGTCGACAGCACGGAGCCGAGGACCGCGATGCCGAGCGCGCCGCCGACCTGGCGGAAGGTGTTGCTGAGCGCGGACGCGGAGCCGGCCTTCTCGCGGGGCAGGGCCTGCATGATGACGACGCTGGTCGGGGTCATGATGTGGGCCATTCCGGTGCCCATGAAAAAGAACACCACCTCCAGCAGCCAGATCGGCGTGTCGGCGTCCAGCGCGGCGAACGCGGCCAGTGTCGCCGCGATGAGGAGCATGCCGCCGGTGGTCGTGGCCTTGTTGCCGAAGCGGTCCACGACCAGCCGGGCCCGCGGCGCGAAGACGAGCTGGGCGACGGCCAGCGGCAGCATCAGCAGGCCGGTCTCCAGCGGCGAGTAGCCGCGCACGCTCTGGGTGTAGAAGACGGCGAAGAAGGTCACGCCCATCAGCGCGAAGAAGACCAGCGCGATCACGCCGATCGCGGCCGAGAACACCTTGTTGCGGAAGTAGCCGACGTCGATGGACGGATGGTCGCTCCGCTTCTCGAACACCACGAACGCGGCGAGGACCACGAGTCCGGCCAAGATCGTCGCCAGCACGGTCGGATCGGTGAAGTCGGCCAGTTCACCGCCCTTGATGATGCCGTAGACGAGCAGGACCAGGCCGACGACCGACAGGACGACGCCGACGGGGTCGATCCGGCCGGGGGCGGGATCGCGCGAGTCCGGCACCAGCCACACCATCAGCGCGATGGCGACGATCACGATCGGCACGTTGACCAGGAAGACCGAGCCCCACCAGAAGTGGTCGAGGAGGAGGCCGCCGGTGATGGGGCCGATGGCGATGGCGAGGCCGACGCCGCCGGCCCAGATGCCGATCGCCTTCGGCTGCTCCTCGCGCTCGAAGACGTTCATCAGGACGGCGAGGGTCGCGGGCATCACGAACGCGGCGCCGAGGGCCATCAACGCCCGGAAGGCGATGAGCTGAGCGGGTGAACCGGACTCGGCGGCGAGCGCGGAGCCGATGCCGAAGACCGCGAGGCCGCCGAGGAGGACCTTCTTGCGGCCCAGCCGGTCGCCCAGCAGACCGGCGGAGAAGAGCAGGCCCGCGAAGACGAGCGTGTAGGAGTTGATGGCCCACTCCAGCTCGCTCTGGGTGGCGCCGAGGCCCACCGGGGCCGGGGTGGAGATGGTCTTGATCGCGACGTTGAGGATCGAGTTGTCGAGCACCACGATCAGCAGGCTCAGCATCAGCACGCCGAGGATCGCCCAGCGACGCCGGTGCACGGCTTCCGGTATGCGGGGCCCCGTGGGCGCGGCAGGAATGGTCATGAGTCCGAGCCTAGGCCCATTTCGATACGGGACCGTCTCGTATCGGATTCCCTTACTGAGGTTTTACCCACAGGGGGTCCTCTGGCCCTCCCTGGCACGAAGTGCCACCATGGACGTGGTCCGGGGACGCCGTGAGGGCGCCTCGAGATGACGTAAGGAGCCGTTGCAATGACGCAGCTTTCGGCTGCCCAGACGAAGCCCTCCGACGGCAGCAAGGCGCTGTACGGAGGCAAGGGCACACGCCGTATCACCGTCCGCGACATCGCCGCCGCCAAGGAGCGCGGCGAGAAGTGGCCCATGCTCACCGCGTACGACGCGATGACCGCGTCCGTCTTCGACGAGGCCGGGATCCCCGTGATGCTCGTCGGCGACTCGGCGGGCAACTGTCACCTCGGGTACGAGACCACCGTGCCCGTCACCCTCGACGAGATGACCATGCTCTCGGCCGCCGTCGTCCGGGGCACCCAGCGTGCCCTCATCGTCGGCGACCTGCCCTTCGGGTCCTACCAGGAAGGTCCCGTCCAGGCCCTGCGCAGCGCCACCCGGCTGGTCAAGGAGGCCGGGGTCGGCGCCGTGAAGCTGGAGGGCGGCGAGCGGTCGCACCGGCAGATCGAACTCCTCGTCGAGTCCGGCATCCCGGTCATGGCCCACATCGGGCTCACCCCGCAGTCGGTGAACGCCATGGGCTACCGCGTGCAGGGACGTGGCGAGGAAGCCGCCGCGCAGTTGCTGCGCGACGCCAAGGCCGTCC
This sequence comes from Streptomyces sp. NPDC006259, assembly GCF_042870975.1. Lineage (NCBI taxonomy): Bacteria > Bacillati > Actinomycetota > Actinomycetes > Kitasatosporales > Streptomycetaceae > Streptomyces > Streptomyces sp. NPDC006259. The sequence goes on from NZ_JBIAHY010000001.1 coordinate 555,833, forward strand.
AGGACGCGGGCGCGTTCGCGGTCGTGCTGGAGCTGGTGCCGGCGGAGCTGGCGGCCGAGGTCACGCGCGTGCTGCACATTCCGACGGTCGGGATCGGAGCCGGGGCGGAGACGGACGCGCAGGTCCTGGTCTGGACGGACATGCTGGGGCTGACCGGGGGGCGGGTGCCGAAGTTCGTGAAGCAGTACGCGGATCTCCGTCGGGTCATGGGCGACGCGGCGAAGGCCTTCGCGGAGGACGTGGTCGGCGGAACGTTCCCGCTGGACGAGCACTCCGTCCACTAGAGCCGACCCCTCAGAGCCATCTCGGCACCACGGGCAGCCCGCCGATCATCCCCCGTCGGCGGGCTGCCCCTTTGCGTGCCCGGACCGGCACCGCCCTCGCGGAGACGACCGCCCGCCTCGTGGCACCTCGACCTCGACCGACGGTCGCCGTGATCGTCGGGGCACGAGGGGGTGTCGACGGTGGCACCGGTACGACCTCGCCCGAGGGGCGGCCGGCGAGCAACCGGCCGCCCCCGCCCCGCGGGCGCCCGTCGGTACCGCACAGGCGGCTGTCGTTGTCGCACAGGCGGCCGGACGGCTCCTGGTCGGCCGGGGCTGCTGCGCAGGCGCCCGGACGGCACTCCTGGTCGGCTGTCGGTACCCCTGGCCGGCCGCGACTGCTCCGCAGGCGACCGTCGGTACCGCACAGGCGCCCGGACGGCACTCCTGACCGGCCGGGACTGAGGCCGCTCCGCAGGCACCGGTCCGTGCCTCTGGTCGGCTGTCGGTGCGCCGTAGGCGGTTGTCGGTCGGGTGTAGGTCGTCTGTCGGTGGGGGGTGGCACCGTCAGTGGCATGACACGCATCGACAACAACCCCAGCGGCGCGTCCCGCGCCGTCACCGTGCGGGGGCTGGTCAAGCACTACGGGGAGACCAAGGCACTGGACGGGGTCGACCTCGACGTGCGGGAGGGCACCGTCATGGGGGTGCTCGGGCCGAACGGCGCCGGGAAGACCACCCTCGTGCGGATCCTGTCCACACTGCTCGCCCCCGACGCCGGCCGGGCGACCGTCGTCGGCTACGACGTCGTACGCCAGCCCCGCCAGCTCCGCCGCGTCATCGGCCTCACCGGCCAGTACGCCTCCGTCGACGAGAAGCTCCCCGGGTGGGAGAACCTGTACCTCATCGGGCGCCTGCTCGACCTGCCCCGCAAGGAGGCCCGGATCCGCGCCGACGAACTGCTGGAGCGGTTCTCGCTCACGGAGGCCGCCCGGCGTCCGGCGGGGACGTACTCGGGCGGCATGCGGCGGCGGCTCGACCTCGCCGCGTCGATGATCGGCCGGCCCGCCGTCCTCTTCCTCGACGAGCCGACCACCGGCCTCGACCCCCGTACCCGCAACGAGGTGTGGACCGAGGTGAAGGCGATGGTCGGCGAGGGGGTGACCGTCGTGCTGACCACCCAGTACATGGAGGAGGCCGAGCAGCTCGCCTCCGAGCTGACCGTCGTGGACCGGGGCAAGGTCATCGCCACGGGTGGCATCGAGGAGCTGAAGGCCCGCGTGGGCGGACGGACCCTGCGGGTGCGCCCGGCCGACCCGGTGCACCTGCGCCCGCTGGCCCGCGCCCTGGACGAGATGGGCATCACCGGCCTCGCCAACACCGTCGTGGACACCGAGCGCGGCTCGGTGCTGGTGCCGGTGCTGAGCGACGAACAGCTCACCGCCGTGGTCGGCGCGGTCACCGCGCGCGGATTCACGCTCTCCTCCATCACCACCGAACTGCCCAGCCTGGACGAGGTGTTCCTGTCCCTCACCGGCCACCGTGCCGGTGCGCCGCAGGGCACCGTGCCCGCCGACAACGTCCTCGAGGAGGTCGCCGTATGAGCGCCGCCACCGCCACTCTCACCCCGGCCGACCTCCAGGGCGCCGACGCGCCCATCTCGCTGCGGGCCCATCTGCGGCACACCGGCGCACTGGTCCGCCGCAACCTGCTGTGGATCCGGCAGGACCCGGAGTCGATGTTCGACGCCGTCCTGTTCCCGGTCGTCTTCACCCTGCTGTTCGTGTACGTCTTCGGCGGCTCCATCGGCCAGTCCCTGGGCGGCGGGCAGGAGGAGTACGTCCAGTACGTCATCCCCGGTCTGCTGGCCATGATGGGGATGAACATGGCGCAGGGCGTGGGCACCGGGTTCAACCAGGACTTCAACTCCGGCGTGATGGACCGCTTCCGGTCGCTGCCGATCGGTCGCGGCTCGGTGCTGTTCGCCAAGATCGCGGTCGAGCTGATGCGGATGATCTTCGCGACGGCGGTGCTGATGGTCGTCGCCCTGCTGGTCGGGTTCGATATCACCAGCTGGACCGGACTGCTGGCCTCCGTGGCGCTGTCCGCGACGTTCGGGTTCGCGCTGATGTGGGTGTTCCTCACGCTGGGCGTGGTGATGAAGAACGCGCAGTCCGTGCAGGCGATGGGCTTCCTGGTACTGATGCCGCTCCAGTTCGGCTCGTCGATCTTCGCGCCGACCGCCTCGATGCCCGGCTGGCTGCGCAACTTCACCGAGTTCAACCCGCTGTCGGGCCTCGCGGACGCCGCGCGCGGGCTGATGATCGGCGGTCCGGTCGCGCACGGTCTGTGGGTGACGCTGGCCTGGTCGGTGGGGCTGACCGCGCTGATGGCGCCGGTCGCGATCCACAAGTTCCGCACCAAGAGCTGACCGGGTGCCTCACACCAGGGCGGCGGCCTCCTCGTAGGAGAGGCCGCCGCCCTCGGCGTACGCGGCCGCGTACGCCTGCGCGCCGAGCACGGCGCGGACCCTGGCACCGGCCCGTTCCCGGCACTCGGACTCCAGGCGCGGCGAGACGTGCCGGGGCGGCAGCTGGGCGTCGGCGGCGCCGAGGCAGCGGGCGGCCGTTTCGGCGCGGAGCCCGGAGCCGGTGTCCGGGCCGGTGCCGGTGTCGTCGCCGGGGCCGGGGCCGGTGTCGTCGCCGGAGCCGGTGAGGGCGATCGCCGCGATGGTCAGGTAGAAGGAGCACAGGTGCGGGGCGATGGCCTTGGACAGCGGGTCGTTCGCCCGTCGCAGGGCGCGGCGGACCGTCACCAGGGCCTCGTCGTACCGCTCCTCCAGCGTGTCCAGCCAGGCCTGCGCGCCGAGGATCAGGGCGTCGAAGACGACGAAGTGCGCGAGACCGAACTCCTCGCGCAGCAACTTCAGTTGCTCGCGGGCCTCGGCGATGCGTCCGGTCAGGGAGAGGTGGGCGGCGAGAAAGAGCCGGGCGGCGGGCATCGCCTCGTTGGCGGTGCCGCCGATGCGGTCGATGACCTCGCGCAGGATGCGTTCGCCGCGCTCCTCCTCGCCGGCCTCCAGCAGCACGCTGCCCAGCCGGGCCGACAGGACCGCCGACTGGCTGCGGGCGTCGAGTTCCTCGGCGTGGGCCATGGCCGCCTCGTAGTCGGCGGCGGCCCGGTGGTAGTGGCCCACCCGCTCATGGGCCTCGGCGCGCGCGGAGAGCGCCTCGGCGGTGCCCCAGGCGTCGCCGAGACGGCGGAAGATCTCCAGGGACTCGTCGGCGTCCCGGGTGGCGTCGCCCGCCCAGTCGGAGCGGTTGGCCAGCACGTTGGCGCGCATCTGGAGGCAGACGGCCAGCTCCCACTCGTAGCCGGGGGTCTCGCGGGCGGTGCGGATGTTGGCGTCGATGAGGACGCGGATGCGTTCCACGTCGCCGGTGAGCATGACGGCGTAGAACCAGAACAGGCCGGGGCTGCGGCAGGTCTGCGGGAGCCCGGGGGTGTAGGCGTCGGCGATCGCTCGGAGTTTGGCCTGGGCGGCCGGGTTCTGCCAGGCGTCCAGTTCGGTGTCCATGCAGGCGAGATGGGCCAGGTGGACACCGCGCCGGGCCTCCGCGAGGATCTCCCCGGTCATCGGCGGTGGGGCGTCGGTGCAGGGTTTCCGGACGGGGACGGCGGGGCGTACGGGCTCGGCGAACGGGTCGGGACCGAGGGACATCACCTCCAGGCACCAGTTGCGGGCCTCGATGCGCAGGTCGCGCATGTGCCAGTAGGTGATGAGGGAGAGGGCGAGGCACAGCGCCTCCTGCTCGTCGCGTTCGGCGACGGCGCGGCGCAGCGCGGTGCGCAGGTTCTCGTACTCGAGCTGGAACCGGTCGATGGCGGCGCGCTGCCCCCGGCCGCGCAGCGACGGCTCGGTGGTGCGGGCGAGTTCGCGGTAGTACGTCAGGTGCGCGCGCTCGGCGCGGCGGCGGGCGCCGGACTCGTCGAGGCGGGCGGCGGCGTACTCGGCGACGGTCTCCAGGAGCCGGTAGCGCATCGCGCCGTCGGGGGTGGGGGCGGCCACGACGAGGGACTTGTCGACGAGGGAGCCGAGCGCGTCCAGGGCGGCCGGACCGCACACGGCCTCGGCCGCGGCGAGATCGCAGCCGCGGGCGAAGACCGACAACTGGCGGAGGACCTCGCGTTCGTCCTCGCCCAGGAGGTCCCAGGACCAGTCGACGACGGCCCGCAGGGTCTGCTGCCGGGGCAGCACGGTACGGCTGCCGGAGGTCAGCAGCCGGAAGCGGTCGTCGAGCCGGTCGGCGATCTGGCGGGGGGTGAGCATCCGCAGGCGGGCGGCGGCCAGCTCGATGGCGAGCGGCAGGCCGTCCAGACGGCGGCAGATCTCGGCGCACGCCTCGGGGTCGTCGTCGACGCGGAAGCCGGGGCGGGCGGCCGCGCCGCGTTCGGCGAACAGCCGCAACGCGGCCGGCTCGGGAAGCGGCTCCACGGGCCGCAGCAACTCGCCCGGCACGCCGAGGGGTTCGCGGCTGGTGGCGAGGACCGTCAGGTCCGGGCAGCGCTTGAGGAGGTCCTCGACCAGCCGGGCGGCGCTCTCGACGACGTGCTCGCAGTTGTCGAGGACGATGACCATGCGGCGGCGGGCGCAGTGCTCGACGAGGCGCTCCACGGGGTCGTCGTGCCGTTCGGCGACCGCCACCCGCAGCTCCTCGGCGCCGGCGCCGTAGAGCACGGTCTCGCGGGCCCCCACGGCGGTGAGGACGGCCTGCGGTACGGCGTCCGGGTCGGCGACCGGCGCCAGCTCCACCAGCCACACCCCGTCGCGGGCGGCGTCCCGCACGGTCTCGGCGGCCTCCTGCGACAACCGCGTCTTGCCGGCCCCGCCGGGCCCGAGCAGCGTGACCAGCCGGGCAGCGCCCAGATCGGCGTTGATGGCCTCGATGTCGCCCTCCCGCCCGACGAAGGAGGTGAGCCGGGCGCGGAGGTTTCCGGGGGGCGGGGCGGGCCGGGCGGGGGCCGGGGCGCGGTGGTCGGCGGCCGGGGCGGTGCGGGTCGGTGGGGGTGGCGGGAGTTCCGTCGGGGTGAGGAGTTCCGTGTGGAGGGCGCGGAGTTCCGGTCCGGGGTCCGAGCCGAGGCGGGTGGCGAGCAGGCGGCGTACGGACTCGTAGGCGGCCAGGGCCTCGGCGGTGCGGCCCGCGGCGCGCAGGGCGCGCAGGCGCAGGGCCTGCAGGGGCTCGTCCAGGGGGTGGGCGTCGCACAGGGCGGTCAGCTCGGGCAGGGACCGCGCGGCCTGCCCGAGGGCGAGGGCGGCGGTGTGGCGGGCGCGTACCGCGTCGAGGCGGCGGGCCTCCCTGCGGGCCGCCTCGGCGGTGCGGTCGGGCAGGTCCGCGAGGGCCGGGCCCTGCCACAGGGCGAGGGCGTCGTCGAGGAGGACGGCGGCCCGGGCGGGGTCGCCGTCGTCGAGCGCGCGCAGGCCGTCGGCGGTCAGCCGTTCGAATCGGTGCAGGTCGACGGCGTCGGGCGGGGCGGTGAGCCGGTAGCCGCCGTCCGCCGAGGCGATGGCGTCGGCGCCGAGGGCCCGGCGCAGCCGGCCGACCAGTGCCTGTAGCGCGGCGGGCGCGTCGGCGGGCGGCTCGTCGGCCCAGACCTCGGCCACGAGCAGTCCCACGGGCACGCTCCGGCCGGCCCGCAGCGCCAGCACGGTCAGCAGGGCGCGCAGCCGTGCCCCGCCGACGGCGACGGCGGTGCCGTCGGCGAGGAGTGCCTGGGTGGTGCCGAGGATGCGATAGCGCACGGGTCCATTCTCTCCGGTGGGTGCGGAAGGGGGCAGGGCGCGGGCCGTTGCCGGACGGTCGCCCCGCTTCGCCGGGGTCCCGCCGTCCTTGCCGTCGTCCTTGTCGTCGTCCTTCTCGGCGTCGGTCCGCGGGGCGGGCGGGGCGGTGTCCGGTGCGGGCCCCCGGTGTGCCGGGCGGACGGCCTCGTGCCGGGCGTACCCGGGCTTTCGCCCGGTGCGGCGGGAGTGCGTGCCGGGCGTCGTGGGCGGGCGGGAAGGTGACGGCGGGGTGCAGGAACCGATGACCGGCCGCGAGACGTTCTCCCCCTACGCCCGGTACGGTCGGGCAGCCGGACACCAGGTCCCGACCTCGCACCCCAGGAGCCCCCGCTGATGACCACCGCCCTCTCCCGCCACAGTGACCGGCGGATCAGCCCCGTCTTCCTCGGGATACTGGCCGTCACCGCGGTCACGGGCTGGGCCACCTGGACCGGCTTCGCCGAGCAGCCCGGTGTGGCCGTGTTCCTGTTCGTGACCGGAGCCTGGATCGTCTCGCTGTGCCTGCACGAGTACGCGCACGCGCGCACCGCCCTGCACAGCGGCGACATCTCGGTCGGCGCGAAGGGGTACCTGACGCTCAATCCCCTCAAGTACACCCACGCGCTGCTGAGCATCGTGCTGCCGGTGCTGTTCGTGATCATGGGCGGGATCGGTCTGCCGGGCGGCGCCGTCTTCATCGAGCACGCACGGATCCGGGGGCGCTGGCGGCACAGCCTGATCTCGGCGGCGGGCCCGCTGACCAACGTGCTGTTCGCCGTCGTGTGCACCGCCCCGTTCTGGCTGGACGCCCTGGACGGCGTGCCGGCCGACTTCCGCTTCGCGCTCGCGTTCCTCGCCCTCCTCCAGGTCACGGCGGCGATCCTGAACTTCCTGCCGGTGCCCGGCCTGGACGGCTACGGCATCATCGAGCCGTGGCTGCCGTACGACGTGAAGCGCCAGGTGGAGCCGTTCGCGCCGTTCGGACTGCTGTTCGTGTTCGCGCTGCTGTGGGTGCCGGCGGTCAACGGCGCGTTCTTCGACGTGGTCGACTCGGTGCTGGGCGGTCTGGGCATCGGCGACTTCGAGACCTACTGCGGCGAGACGCTCTACCGGTTCTGGCAGGGCACCCCGGAGATCTGCGCCGTCAGCCCGTGACGGACCGGCGGACCTTCTCGCGCTTGAGGTAGTACCAGGTCATGTTGGACGACAGGCCCGCCAACAGCACCCACACGACGCCCAGGAAGCTGCCCTGGACGAAGGAGACGACCGCCGCCGCGACCGCGAGGACGCAGACGATCAGGGAGTAGACGGCGAGACGGGGCATGGGGCTGGCTCCTGTCGGGGGACACTGCCGCACCGCTGGTACGGCCGGTCGCGGGTCGGGTCGTACGGCCGGTGCCGTCCAGTGTCCCCCATCCGCTCAGACGTCGGTGACGCGGAGCCCGGCGTGCGCCTTGTAGCGGCGGTTGACGGAGATCAGGTTGGCGACCAGGGACTCCACCTGGTGGGCGTTGCGCAGCCGCCCGGCGAAGACGCCCCGCATGCCGGGGATCCGGCCGGCCAGCGCCTGCACGATCTCCACGTCGGCGCGCTCCTCGCCCAGCACCATCACGTCGGTGTCGATCTCGTCGATCTCCGGGTCCTGGAGGAGGACCGCCGACAGGTGGTGGAAGGCGGCGGCGACGCGCGAGTCGGGCAGCAGGGCGGCGGCCTGTTCGGCGGCGCTGCCCTCCTCCGGCTTCAGCGCGTAGGCGCCCTTCTTGTCGAAGCCGAGCGGGTTGACGCAGTCGACGACGAGCTTGCCCGCCAGTTCCGCGCGCAGCGACTCCAGGGTCTCGCCGTGGCCCTCCCAGGGCACGGCCACGATGACGATGTCACTGCGGCGGGCGGTCTCGGCGTTGTCGGCGCCCTCGACGCCGTTGCCCAGTTCCTCCGCGGCGGCCCGCGCGCGGTCGGCGGCGCGCGAGCCGATGATCACCTTCTGGCCGGCCTTGGCGAGGCGGTGGGCGAGACCCTTGCCCTGCGGGCCGGTTCCGCCGAGGACGCCGACGACCAGCCCGGACACGTCGGGAAGGTCCCACGGATCCTTGGCGGGGGCCTTCGCGGGGGCGGTGGGTGCGCTGTCGGTAGAGGTCATGGGGCCGACTTTACGTGCGCGGGGGCGGGCCCACCGGGCGGGGTGGGGGCCGTCACGGCCGCCGGGCGGTTCCCCAGGTCGGGGGAATCGACGGTGAACGCCCGCGCCCGGGCGCCCGGTTCGGGCAGGATGCGGCTCCATGGACGCCGTACGGGTCGCGCTGCTGCGCGAAGTGCTCGCGGGGACGGAGTGGCTGGGCGCCACCCGAAGGTTCGCCGGGGCGCTGCGGGGGTCGGTGGTGTCGCACGGGGGCGGGCTGCTGCTGGTGGGCACCGCGGAGTACGAGCCGTGGCACCTGGCCGCGCATCTGGTGGACGAGGCCGCCTGGTCCGGTACGCCGGAGCTGGCCCCGACGCTGGTGCGGCACGGCGCCCGTCCCTGCGACCCGGCGCACCTCTCGGTGGGGCTCGGCCGGATCGAGGCGGCCCGCCGGGGCGAGACGCTGCTGGTGGTGGCGCCGGAGGGGGACGTGCCCCTGCTGGAGCGGGTGTCGGACGCCCGGCGCGCGGGGGTGACCGTGCTGGCCCTGGGTCCCGGCGACGGCGAACTGACGGAGCTGGCCCACGAGACGCTGGCCGTTCCGGACGGCTCGGAGCTGGACCTGGACACGGTGCAGCACCTGGTGAGCGCGGCGGCGGGCGAGCAGGCGGTGCCCTCGCCCAGGGGCCGGCGACGCCTGCGCGACCGGCTGTCACGTCTGGCGGACTCCCTCACGGCACCGCCGCCGGCTCCCTGGTGAGGGAGGGCGGGCGGGGGCGTCGTGCCGGGTGCTCACACCGTCGGGGGAAGCCCGCTCAGTCGTCGTCCCGCGGGGTGCCCGCCGGGGTGTCGTGCCACTTGGGGTCGTTCTCCCACTGGAGGTCGCGCTCGCGGGCCGTCTGCATGGCGTGCTCGGCCTCCGCACGGTTGGGGTAGGGGCCGAAACGGTCCTTGGCCGGGCACTCGGGCCCTTCCTCGACCTTCTTGTGTTCCAGGCAGTAGTACCACTCGCCCGGCTTGCCGACCGTGCGCTTCTTGAACAGGGCCATGACCAGCTCCTCTCGCCACCGTCATGTTCCCCCATGGGCGCTGGTTAGACTCGCCGACATGTCTGGCCAGTCGCTGCTCGTGCCCGGGGAGCTGTCCCCCCTCCGTTCCGTGCCCGGAAACATCCGCCGTCCCGAGTACGTCGGGAAGCCCGCGCCGACCCCGTACACCGGTCCGGAGGTGCAGACGCCCGCGACGGTCGAGGCGATGCGCACCGCCGGGCGGATCGCCGCGCGGGCGATGGCGGAGGCGGCCAAGCTGATCGCGCCGGGCGTCACCACCGACGAGCTGGACAGGGTGGCGCACGAGTACATGTGCGACCACGGCGCCTACCCCTCGACGCTGGGCTACCGCGGCTTCCCCAAGTCCCTGTGCACGTCCGTCAACGAGGTGATCTGCCACGGCATCCCGGACTCGACGGTGCTGCGGGACGGCGACATCGTCAACCTGGACGTGACGGCGTACATCGGCGGGGTGCACGGCGACAACAACGCCACGTACCTGGTGGGGGACGTCGACGAGGAGAGCCGACTGCTGGTGGAGCGGACCCGGGAGTCGCTGGACCGCGCGATCAAGGCGGTCCGGCCGGGCCGGCAGATCAACATCATCGGCCGGGTCATCGAGTCCTACGCCAAGCGGTTCGGCTACGGCGTCGTGCGGGACTTCACGGGGCACGGCATCAACTCGTCGTTCCACTCGGGGCTGATCGTCCCGCACTACGACAGCCCGCACGCGACGACCGTGATCCAGCCCGGCATGACGTTCACGATCGAGCCGATGCTGACGCTCGGGACCCATGAGTACGACATGTGGGACGACGGCTGGACGGTCGTGACGAAGGACCGCAGGCGGACCGCCCAGTTCGAGCACACGCTGGTGGTGACGGAGACGGGCGCGGAGATCCTCACGCTGCCCTGAGACCGCCACCGTCCGTCGTCGCGCCCGCCCTCCCTGTGGAGGGCGGGCTTTTCGCCGTCCGGAGGGGGTTTTACCGACGGACTGTCGGAGAAGTTACCGACAGAAGGTCGGCAAAACGTTGACTTAGGTAACCCTAAGCAGGGAAACTCCGCCCATGGACTCCTTCTCGACAGTCATCCGGACCGCGTCCCACCAGCAGCACGTGGAGGCGGAGACCTCCACGTTCATGAGCGACCTGCTCGGCGGCGGGCTCGGCGTCGACGCGTACGCGCGCTACACCGAACAACTGTGGTTCGTGTACGAGGCGCTGGAGGCCGGAGCCGGGCGGCTGGCGTCGGATCCGGTGGCGGGGCCGTTCATACGGCCGGAGCTGTTCCGGCGGAGCGCGCTGGAGCGGGACCTGGCGCATCTGCGGGGGGCCGGATGGCGGACGGGGCTGTCCGCGCTGCCGGCCACGCGGGCGTACGCGGAGCGGGTGCGCGAGTGCGCGGACTCCTGGCCGGGCGGGTACATCGCCCACCACTACACGCGGTACCTCGGCGATCTCTCCGGCGGTCAGATCATCCGCGACCGGGCCGAGAAGGCGTGGGGTTTCGAGAAGAAGGGCGACGGCGTCCGCTTCTACGTCTTCGAGGAGGTCGGCAACCCGGCCGCCTTCAAGCGGGAGTACCGGGAGCTGCTGGACGCGGTGCGCGCGGACGACCTGGAGAAGCAGCGGATCGTGGCGGAGTGCAGGAAGGCGTTCACCCTGAACACGGAGGTCTTCAGGGCGCTGGGCGAGGAGTTCCCGCTCACGGCGTGAGCCTCCCGTCCCGGCACACGGGCCGGGCCCGCCTCCTCGGTCGCGAGGAAGGCGGGCCCGGTAGCCGTGTCAGTTGTCGTGGCCGACGGCGAACTCCCCGCACTGGGCCCCGCCCCAGACGAGCTTGCTGGTGACCGTCTCGATCGCGCCGAAGTACGGGCTGCAGACGGCCTCGTCGTTGCCCTCGAAGTGCTTGCCCTCGTCGGCGGTGGCGGTCGCGGCGCCTGCGGCGCTCAGGGCGACGCCCAGGACGGCTGCGGTCAGGGCAGAACGGATGCGCATGATGCTCCTCTCACAGTGACTGAACAGTCACGGCCAGTAGTCCCCCCTCGCCGTCCGGCGCACACGCGGGACCACCCGTACGGAGGCGGACGGACCCGGTTTCCCGCCTGTTCAGCGCTCCAGGAGGACCCGGCCGCCGATCTCGGTCCAGCCGTGGGGCTGCGGTGCGGCGAGGATCTGCGATCCCGCGCCCTGGGTGATGTTCAGGGCCCGGCCGAGCAGGTCGGTGAGGAGCAGGGCCGCGGCGCCGGTCGCCTCGTCCTCGTCGACGCCGTCGCCACGGCCGGGGAAGGCGCGCGCCCGGACACGTCCCGCGGGTTCGTCCTCCCAGGCCCAGGCGTAGACCCACTCGCCGGGCGGCGGCACGGACAGGCCCTCGACCTCGGCGGCGGACCCGTACTGACGGAGCGTGCGCGGCGGGACCCATTCGGCCCGCGCCTCGATCCAGCTGAACTCCCCGTCCAGGCGGGCGCCCACCACCCCCGCGGGGGTGACGAGTTCGGGCACGTCGAGCAGCCAGGCCGTGCCCACGCAGGGGTGCCCGGCGAACGGCAGCCGCACGGTGGGCGTGTAGATGTCGACGACCCCGCGTTCGGGGTCGTCGACGAACACGGTCTCGCTGAAGCCGAGCTTCGCCGCGAGGGCCTGCCGGTCCTCGCGGTCGGGCAGCACCGATCCCTCGCGGACGACGCCCAGTTCGTTGCCGTATCCGCCGTTCGGTGCGCAGAACACGCGGAGCACGTCGTAGTCGGTCACCGGGGAATTGAAGCACTGCCCCGGCCTTCGCCGTCGAGTCCGGCCAGGTGGCGGGGCCCGGGTGGGGCCGTCCACGGGGCGCGGCGCCGCCCGGCGGCCGGCCGTCGGCCCGGCCGCCCGCCCTCCTGGGCGTTCACCGATCGGCCGGCGCGGAAGGGTCCGCAACCAGCCGGTCGAGGTGCCGGCGCGCCTCCACGACGGGCGCCACCCGGTGACGGCCCGCCGCAACCTTTGAACTTCCTTTGAGTCACCCATGGGTAGGACTTGACCTGATCATGGGGTTCGTTTTGAGCCACCGTGATCGGCTCGTGCTCTTACAGCGTCCATGAGAGCTGAATCACGGTCGAGGCGGGTATTACCCAGGTAAGCCTTGGATAAGTTAGGCAAGCCTCACTGATGCCTGTGACCCTGTCACGCAATTTTTCAGCCACGCTGGGAGCCTTCATGCGCGCCGCCAGACTCTCCGTCGCCACCGCCGCCGCCGTCGCGGCCCTGACCGCGGTCACGGGCTGCACCGAGAAGAGCGACGCCGCCGCCGGCGACCGGGTGATCGGCGTCACGGCGACCGACGACAAGTGCGAGACGTCCACCAAGGAGATCGCGGCCGGCCACGTCGAACTCGCCATCGAGAACAAGGGTTCCAAGGTCACCGAGGTCTACCTGCTCTTCCCCGACGACCGGGTGGTGACCGAGCGGGAGAACATCGGCCCCGGCACCAAGCAGCGGGTCACCGCCGAGGTGAAGGCCGGCGCGTACCTGATCGCGTGCAAGCCGGGCATGAAGGGCGACGGCATCCGCCAGGACCTCAAGGTCACCGGCGGCGGCACGACCGCGCAGCGCGACCCGCGCCTGGACAAGGCCGTGGCCGCCTACCGGGCCTACTCGCAGCAGCAGGCCGACGAGACGCTGCCGAAGGTCGAGGCCTTCGTGAAGGCGGTCCGGGCCGGCGACCTGGAGGCCGCGAAGAAGGCGTACGCGCCGTCCCGCATCGGCTGGGAGCGCACCGAGCCGGTCGCGGAGTCCTTCGGCGACATCGACCCGAAGGTCGACATCCGCGAGCCCGACCTCGAGGCCGGACAGAAGTTCACCGGCTGGCACCGCCTGGAGAAGGCCCTCTGGCACGACAAGAAGATCACCGCCGACGACAAGGCCGTCGCCGATCAGCTCGTCACCGACCTGAAGGACTGGCAGAACCGGGTCGGCAAGGCCGAGATCAGCCCGACCTCCATGGCCAACGGCGCCAAGGAACTCCTCGACGAGGTCGCCACCGGCAAGGTCACCGGCGAGGAGGAGTTCTTCTCCCACACCGACCTGGTCGACTTCAAGGCCAACGTCGAGGGCGCCGAGAAGGCGTTCGACCTGCTGGAGCCGGTCGCCGAGGAGAACGACGCCACACTCGTCACCGAGCTGGACAAGCAGTTCACGGCGCTGAACACCCTGCTCGACAAGTACCGTCCGAACACGTCGTCGTACGAGTTCACCTCGTACGACAAGGTCGGCGCCGCCGACCGCAAGGAGCTGTCGGACGCGGTCAACGCGCTCGCGGAGCCGCTCTCCAAGCTCGCCGCCGCCGTAGCCAAGTAGCCGGAGACTCACCGACATGACGGACACGGACAGCACCTCGCCCGCGCCCAGCCGGCGCGCGCTCATCGGCTGGGGCGGGGCCGGCCTCGCGCTCGGCGCCGCCGCGGCCGGCGGCGCCGCCGCGATGACCCGCGCCGGGAAGGACGTGGACCCGGCCGGCGCCGAGGCGGGCGCCGCGATCGCCTTCCACGGCACCCACCAGGCGGGCATCGCCACACCCGTCCAGGACCGGCTGCACTTCGCCGCGTTCGACGTGACGACCACCGACCGGGCCGCGTTCGTCCAGCTGTTGAAGGAGTGGACGGAGGCCGCCCGGCGGATGACCGAGGGGAAGCCGGTCGGGGAGGGCGCGTACGGCGGGCTCGCCGAGGCACCGCCGGACGACACCGGTGAGGCGCTGGGCCTCAAGCCGTCCCGGCTGACGCTGACCATCGGCTTCGGACCGTCCCTGTTCAAGAAGTTCGGGCTCGCCGGGCAGCGGCCCGAGGCGCTGGTGGACCTGCCGAAGTTCGCCGGGGACAACCTCGACGCGAACCGCAGCGGCGGAGACCTGTGCGTGCAGGCCTGCGCGGACGACCCGCAGGTCGCGGTGCACGCGATCCGCAACCTGGCCCGGATCGGCATGGGCAGGACCGTCATCCGCTGGTCGCAGCTCGGCTTCGGCAAGACCTCCTCCACGACGCCCGACGCGCAGACCCCGCGCAACCTGATGGGCTTCAAGGACGGCACCCGCAACATCGCGGGCACCGAGACGGACCGGCTGGAGAAGTTCGTCTGGGTCGGCGAGAAGGACGGTCCCGCCTGGATGGCGGGGGGCTCCTACCTCGTCGCCCGCCGCATCCGCATGCACATCGAGACCTGGGACCGCACCTCGCTCCAGGAGCAGGAGGACATCTTCGGCCGCGACAAGGGCGAGGGCGCCCCGGTCGGCAAGGCCAAGGAGCGCGACGAGCCGTTCCTGAAGGCCATGAAGCCCGACGCGCACGTGCGGCTCGCGCACCCCGACTCCAACCACGGGGCGACGCTCCTGCGCCGCGGCTACTCCTTCACCGACGGCACCGACGGTCTGGGCCGGCTGGACGCGGGCCTGTTCTTCCTCGCCTACCAGCGGGACGTGCGCAAGGGGTTCATCCCCGTCCAGCGCAACCTCGCGAAGGACGCCCTCAACGAGTACATCCAGCACGTGGGTTCGGCCGTCTTCGCGATCCCGCCGGGCGTCCGGGACGCCGACGACTGGTGGGGCCGCACCCTGTTCGCCAAGGAGGCCTGACCCGTGTTCTCCAACTACCTGATCGGACTGCGCGAGGGCCTGGAGGCCAGCCTCGTCGTCTGCATCCTCATCGCCTACCTGGTGAAGACCGGCCGCCGCGACGCCCTCAAGCCGGTCTGGGCGGGCATCGCCGTCGCGGTGCTGCTGGCGCTGGGCTTCGGCTCGGCCCTCGAGTTCGGCTCCCAGGAGCTGACGTTCGAGGCACAGGAGGCGCTCGGCGGCTCCCTGTCGATCCTCGCCGTCGTCCTGGTGACGTGGATGGTGTTCTGGATGCGGCGCACCGCGCGCCACCTCAGGTCCGAGCTGCACGGCAAACTGGACGCGGCCCTCGCCATGGGCACCGGCGCGCTGGTCGCCACCGCGTTCCTCGCCGTGGGCCGCGAGGGCCTGGAGACCGCCCTGTTCGTGTGGGCGTCGGTGCACGCCGCCGGTGACGGCACCCCGCGCCCGCTGATCGGCGTGGCCCTCGGCCTGGCCACGGCGGTCCTCCTGGGCTGGCTGTTCTACCGCGGCGCCCTGCGCATCAACCTGGCCAAGTTCTTCACCTGGACGGGCGGCATGCTGGTCGTCGTCGCGGCGGGCGTGCTGGCGTACGGCTTCCACGACCTCCAGGAGGCCGACTGGCTGCCCGGGTTGACCGACCGCGCCTTCGACATCAGCGGCGCGATCCCGCCCGACAGCTGGTACGGCACGCTGCTGAAGGGCGTGTTCAACTTCCAGCCCGATCCGACGGTCCTCCAGGTCACGGTGTGGCTGCTGTACCTGGTCCCGACACTCGCGCTGTTCCTCGCCCCGGTAGGGTTCGCCTCCGGGAAGGGGAAGGTGAACGCACCTGATGACCAGGGAACGCAGCCTGACGACCGGTCGTCCGCGGCGCCGCGGACGTGACCGTGGGGCACTGATCGCCGTCTCGCTCACCGCCGTCGTGCTGACGGCGAGCGGATGTGTCGTGGTGCACGGGGAGCGCGAGGTGCTCCCCGCGGCCACCAGGGCGGAAGCCGCCAAGGCGGTCGAACGGTTCACGGCCTCCTACAACAAGGCGGACGCGGCCTACGACCCTTCCCTCGACGCCGACGTCACCACCGGGGCGCTCGGCGCGATAGACGCGGCACGGCTGAAGGCGGGGCGCGTCAACAACCCGGACGGCAACCCGGAGCACACGCCGCTGACGCTGACCGACGTGAAGTACACCATCCCCGAGAAGCCCGGCTGGCCCCGCTGGTTCGTCGCCGACGCGCGGGCCAACAAGGGCGGTGACGCGCGCTGGGTGCTGGTGTTCACCCGCGCCGGCCTCTCCGACCCGTGGCAGGCGGCGTACCTCACACTCGTGGCGCCGGGCGCGCTGCCGGAGTTCCCCAAGGACAAGGACGGCTGGGCGGAGGCCGTACCGGTCGACACCGCCGCGCTGACGCGCTCGCCCGTCGCCATGAGCGCCGACTACACGGCGTACCTCAAGAACGGCGGGGACACGTTCGCGGACGGTCCCTACACCAGTGAGCTGCGCTCCACGCGGGCGAAGAACGCCAGCAAGCCGGGGCTGGCCACGCAGTACATCGACGAGCCGCTGGAAGACGGCGACTTCGCGCCGCTGGCGCTGCGCACGGCGGACGGCGGGGCGCTGGTGTTCTTCGCCACGCACCACTTCGTGAAGCAGACGGCGGCGGCGGGGGCGGCCGTGCCGGCGCCGAACCGGAACGTCCGGGCGTTGACCACCGGGGAGATCGAGCAGGCGCTGACGATGGAGTTCGTGGCCAACGAGATGGCCCTGGTGCCGGTCGCCTCCGGCGGGGGCAAGGTGTCGATGGTGAGCCGGCTGGAAGGGCTCACGGCGGCGAAGGGCGAGTAGGGGCGCTGCCCTCGCTCAGTGGCGGGTCGGCCAGGTCGCCGTCGCCCGGTCCTCGCCCACGTACTTGGCGCAGGCGTCCGTCAGGGGCTCCAGGAGCGTCAGCGGGTCCGGCAGGGGGTGTTCGGGGCCCCTGAGCCAGTGCATGGACTGACCGTCGTCGCCGGGGAGGCGGGCCGGCGGGACGAGGACGTAGGAGCCTCGGCAGTGCCAGCGCAGGCCGGGGTGCTCGTCCATCGTCTCGGGGTGGCAGTCCAGCTCGCAGGGCCACCACTCGTCCTCGTCCTCGGGGGTGCCGCGGGTGAGGGTGAAGAACAGCATGCGGCCGTCGTCGCTCTCGGCGACCGGGCCGACCTCGACGCCGGCGCCGAGCAGCCGCTCCAGGGCCTCACGGCCGGCCTCCAGCGGTACGTCGAGGACGTCGTGGGTGGTGCCGGTCGCGCTGATGAAGTTGGCCTGCGGCTGGTGCCGGGCCCAGCGCTCGATCTGGGCGCGGTCGGTGGTCGACTGCGTGTGCCAGGCGAAGGAGAGCGGGTGCCGGCCGGGCGTCGGACAGCCGACGCGGTCGCAGGAGCAGCGGTAACCGGAGACGGGGTGCGCGGCAGGCGCGAGCGGCAGTCCCGCCGCGGCGGCGGCGAGCAGCAGGGCCTCACGGCCGCCGTCGTCGGCGGCCTCCTTGGGGCGGCGTCCCCGCAGCCACTGGGAGATTCTGCCCTGCCTGTCGGTCCGGCCGCCGAACTCCGCGCTCATCTATCCCCTCGCCTCGCTGTGGTGCGGACAGCATGCCCTATGGTCCCACCATCCGGCGCATCGGGGGTCCGGACCCCCAAAAGGGGCGGGTGGGGCGAGGCGTGCGATGTGAGCCGTCCGGGGGTCGGGCGAGGTCAGCGGGGTGCGAGGCCGTACAGGGCGTAGTCGACGAGGGTGTCGGTGTATTCGTACGAGATCGGGCCCGTGTACTGGAGCCAGCGCTGGGCCAGCGGCGAGATGAAGAACTCCAGGGCGATGCGCGGGTCGACCTCGGCGCGGACCTGGCCGGCCCGCTGGGCGGCCCGCAGCCGGTCGACGTACAGCTGGATGGCGGGCTCCATGAGCTGGGTCATGAAGCGGCGGCCGACCTCCTCGTCGACCACGCCCTCGGCGGCGAGGGCGCGTGACGGCGCCTCGAAGCGGGGGTCCGTCAGCTGGTCGACGGTGGCCCGCAGCACCGCCTTGATGTCGGCCGCGAGGTCGCCGGTGTCCGGGATGGCGTACGGTTCCCCGCCCGCCTCCCGGGCCGCCTCGGAGCTGAGGTCGAGGAACGCCTCCATCAGGACGTCGGCCTTCGAGCCCCACCAGCGGTAGATGGTCTGCTTGCCGACCCCGGCGCGGGCGGCGATGCCCTCGATGGTGGTCCGGGGGTAGCCGACCTCGGCCACCAGGGCGAGGGCGGCGTCGTAGATCGCGCGCCGGGACCGCTCGCTGCGGCGGGCGGTGTCGGGGGCCGGCTTTCCGGGCTGGGTGACCATGGGACGACCGTACCAAGACCATGAGACGGCTCGTCTCGCCATCCGGTCCGACGGGGCCCGCCGGCCGGGGGCCTACTCCCCCGGGTAGCGCACGCCGGTCCGCTCCCGGATCGTGTCCAGCGTCCGCATCACGGCGAGGGTGCCGTCGAGCGGGACGAGCGGGGACTCGGTCTCCCCGGCCCGCAGTGCCCGCATGACCTCGAGCGCCTCGTGCCGCATGGTCGTGCGGGGCCCGTCGGCCGGGTCGGCGGTGAACTCCTCCGGGTCGCGGCCGGCCCGGTGCAGGACGAGGCGGTCGGGGTGGAAGAAGCCGGCAGGGATGTCGATGCGGCCCCGTGAGCCGGTGACCGACGCGGTGACGCCCGTACCGCCGACCAGCGAGCAGTGCAGGGCGGCCAGCGCTCCGGAGTCCCAGGACAGGGCGGCGGCCGTCTGGAGGTCGACGCCCTCGGCGGAGATCACGGCCTGCGCGGAGACGCTCGTGGGCTCGCCGAGCAGCAGGTGGGCGAAGGAGACCGGGTAGACGCCCAGGTCGAGGAGGGCGCCGCCGCCCTGGGCGGGGTCGCGCAGCCGGTGCGAGGGCGGGAAGGGGCCCTCCAGGCCGAAGTCGGCCTGCACGGTCCGTACCTCGCCGATGGCGCCGTCGTCGACGAGGGCCTTCAGACGGCGGACGACCGGGTTGCAGTACATCCACATGGCTTCCATGAGGAAGCGGTCGTTGTCGCGGGCCAGTCCGACGAGTTCGACGGCCTGGCGCAGGTTCAGCGTGAACGCCTTCTCGCACAGCACGTTGCGGCCGGCCTCCAGGCAGAGCCCGGCGGCCGTCCGGTGCGCGGAGTGCGGGGTGGCGACGTACACGACATCGATGTCCGCGTCCTTGGCCAGCGTCTCCCAGTCGCCGTACGCGCGGGGTATCCCGAAGCGCTCGGCGAACGCCCGCGCCGAGGTCTCGGTGCGGGACGCGACCGCGACCACCTCCGCGTCCGGCAGGTCGATCAGGTCCGCCGTGAACGCGGCGGCTATCCCGCCGGTCGCCAGAATCCCCCACCGCACCGTGTCCGTCGTCATCCGCCCACCCTCGTGCCGTCCCAGCAGTCCCTACGAGCTGAGAGCATAGGTGGCGCAGACGTCACAGAGGGAGGGTCCACATGCCCGAGGGTGGGGCGATACCGGAGGTGTCGCGGCGGGCCGTGGCCGGGCAGGGGGCGCCACTGCGGGTGCGGCGGCGGGCGGGGCTGCTCGTCACGCTGGTGCTGGGCGGGCTGACCGCCACTCCCCCGCTGGCGATGGACATGTACCTGCCATCGTTGCCGCAGGTCACCGACGCGCTGCACGCGCCGGCCGCGACCGTGCAGCTCACGCTGACCGCCTGCCTGGCCGGGATGGCCCTGGGGCAGCTGGTGGTCGGCCCGATGAGCGACCGCTGGGGCCGCCGCCGCCCGCTGCTGGCGGGGCTCGCCGTGTACGTCGTGGCGACCGCCCTGTGCGCGCTGGCACCGACCGTGGAGCTGCTGGTCGCCTTCCGGCTGGCGCAGGGCCTCGCGGGCGCGGCGGGGATCGTGATCGCGCGGGCCATGGTGCGCGATCTGTACGACGGCGTGGCGATGGCCCGTTTCTTCTCGACCCTGATGCTGATCTCGGGCGTCGCCCCGGTGGTGGCGCCGCTGATCGGCGGGCAGGTCCTGCGGGTGACGGACTGGCGGGGCGTGTTCGTGGTCCTCACCGCCGTCGGCATCCTGCTGACCGGGGTCGTCGCGGCGAGACTGCCCGAGACGCTCCCGGCCGCGGAGCGCCACTCCGGCGGCGTCGGCGAGGCGCTGCGCTCGATGCGCCGGCTGCTCGCCGACCCGCCCTTCGCCGGCTATCTGCTGACCGGCGGCTTCGCCTTCGCCGCGCTGTTCGCGTACATCTCGGCGTCGCCGTTCGTGATCCAGGAGATCTACGGCGCCTCGCCGCAGACGTTCAGCCTGCTGTTCGGCGTGAACTCGATCGGGCTGGTCGCCGTCGGGCAGATCAACGGCAAGGTGCTGGTCGGGCGGGTCCGCCTGGAGCGGGTCATGGCGGCCGGCCTCGCGGTCGTCACGCTGGCCGCGGCCGCGCTGCTGGCCATGGCGACGGGCGTGTTCGGCGAGGTGGGGCTGGTGCCGGTGGCGGCCGCCCTGTTCGTGCTGATGTCGGCGATGGGCGTCACCCTGCCCAACGCCCAGACCCTCGCGCTGCTGCGGGTACGCCACTCCGCCGGGTCCGCGTCCGCGCTCCTGGGCACCACCTCCTTCGCGATCGGCGCGGTCGCCTCCCCGCTCGTCGGTGTCGCCGGCGAGGACACGGCCGTCCCGATGGCCGTCGTCCAACTGGTGGCCGCGGTGGTGGCGGTGGCCTGCTTCGTGGGAATGTGCCGTCCCTGGAAGGACACGGAGGCGGCGGACGGCGGTCCCGGCAAGGGGCCGGCGGAGCCTTCCGCTCGTGCGAGGTCGGAAGCGGGAGAGGACAGCTGAGCGCCCCGAGACTGCGGGTCGACACTCCGGAGCGGGCCGGTCTCGACCCCGAGGAGCTGCGTCACCTCGTACGCGAGGTCCGCGAACTGACCACCGGGGAACGGCCCTGGGCGGCCGGTGTCGTCGTGGTCGCGGGGCGCGGGCCGGTGATCGCGGTACGGGAGGCGGCGGGCTGGGCGGTGCGGTACGCGCGCCACGACCCGCGGACCGACGCCGGCGTGGAGCTGCCGCCCTCGTCCCGGGTCCCGATGACCGTCGACACGCCCTTCGACCTCGCGTCCCTCACCAAGTTGTTCACGGCCGTCGCGGCGGTCCAGCAGATCGAGCGCGGCACGCTGGGGATCGACGCGCGCGTGGGCGCCTATCTGCCCGACTTCAGGGCGGCGGCCGCCCATGACATCACCGTGCGCCAACTCCTCACGCACACCTCGGGGCTGCGGCCCGAGCTGCCGCTGTACGACTGCGCCGACGACGCCGGACGGCTGGAGCTGCTGCGGGCGGAGGCGCCGGTGACCGAGCCCGGGACGTACGTCTACTCGGACCTGAACATGCTGCTCCTCCAGCGGCTCCTCGAACGGCTCACCGGCCGGACGCTCTCCGTGCTGATCCGCGACGGGATCACCCGCCCGCTGGGGATGACGTCCACCGGCTTCGGGCCCTGTCCCGGTGCGGCCGCCACGGAGGACCAGCGGCGGCCGTGGGCGAAGGCCGACCGGGGTCCGCTGCGGGGCGAGGTGCACGACGAGAACGCCTGGGCGCTGGGCGGGGTGGCGGGTCACGCGGGGCTGTTCTCGACCGGGCCCGATCTCGCGGTGTTCTGCCGGACGCTGCTGGCGGGCGGCTCGTACGGCCCCGCGCGGATCCTCGGGCCCGACTTCGTGGAGCTGCTGCTGACGCCGCCGGGGCTGGGCTTCGCGGTGGACCAGGCGTGGTTCATGGGGGAGCTGGCGGGGCGGGGGGCGGCGGGGCACACGGGGTTCACGGGAACGTCCCTGGTGCTCGACCCGGCGACGGACACGTTCCTGGTGCTGCTGGGGAACACGGTGCATCCTCGGCGGCGGGCCGTGAGCAGTGCGCCGCGCGCGGCGGCGGGGACGCGCCTGAGACGCGCGGTCCGCTGAGGGCGCCGCGCCCCCCTGACCTGTGTCCACTCCCCCACCCGGCCCGGCGGGCCGGCCGGGCAGGCACCGTCGCCGTGGGGGCTGCCGCCCCCGGCCCCCGCTTCCGCCCGGCCGGCCTCGTCCTCGATCGTCGGACGGGCTGGGACACCAGGGCCCCGCCGCGGTGGGGGCGCGTTTAGAATTCGTGGGTGAACGACCCCGTATCCCCGGCGGAAGCCCTCCATACGTTGCTCGACGGGCTTCCGGCCCGGCAGGCCGGTCAGGCCGTGGAGCGGCTCATCGCCAACTACCGCGGGGCGACCCCGACCGACGCCCCGATCCTCCGCGACCGCGCGGACGTCGCCGCGTACGCCGCGTACCGCATGCCGGCCACCTTCGAGGCGGTCCGCTCGGCGCTGGAGGCGTTCGCGGACGCCGTGCCGGACTGGACGCCCGGCAGCCATGTCGACGTGGGCGGCGGCACGGGCGCGGCGACCTGGGCGGTCGGCGCCACCTGGCCGGGGCGGCGCCCGGTGACGGTGCTGGACTGGGCGGAGCCCGCCCTGGCCGTCGGCCGCGAACTCGCGGCGTCCCACCCGGCCCTGGAGCAGGCCCGCTGGCAGCGTGCCCGGATCGGCTCGGCCCTCACCCTGGACCCCACCGACCTGGTCACCGTGTCGTACGTGCTCAACGAGCTGTCTGCCCCCGACCGAGCCGCCCTCGTGGACACGGCCGCCGCCGCCGCGCAGGCGGTGGTGATCGTCGAGCCGGGCACCCCGGACGGCTACGGAAGGATCATCGAGGCCCGGACCCGGCTCATCGCGGCCGGCTTCGGCGTCGCCGCACCCTGCCCGCACAGCGCCGCCTGCCCGATGGTGCCCGGTGAGGACTGGTGCCACTTCTCGGCGCGGGTGAGCCGTTCGTCCCTGCACCGGCAGGTCAAGGGCGGCTCGCTGTCGTACGAGGACGAGAAGTTCGCCTATGTGGCCGCCGCCCGCTTCCCCGTCGACCCGGCCCCCTCCCGCGTGGTGCGGCGGCCGCAGATCCGCAAGGGCCAGGTGCTCCTCGACCTGTGCGAGGCCGAGGAGCGGCTGGCGCGGACGACGGTGACGAAGCGCCACGGTGACCTGTACAAGGCGGCGCGGGACGCCGACTGGGGCGACGCCTGGCCGCCACCCGCCTCCTGACTCAGGCGGGCTTGAGCCCCTGGTCGCCGACCTCGGTGACGAAGGACGCGGCGGTGGAGACCGGAGCGCCCGGCCGGGTGACGGGTGACGTAGGGGACGGTCTTGAAGTCGGCGCGGGCGAGGTCGCGGCCGAGGGCGACGGTCACATAGCCGCGCCGATTCCGGATGACGGTCGGTGTGGAGGCTGCGCGGCGGTGGGTGTGAGGGCTGCGCGGCGGTCGGCTTGACGCTGGGCGGCGGTCGGCATGGCGGTCCGTGCGGCGGTGTGCGTGGTGGGCTGTGCGCGGTCCGCCGGGACCCGCTCCCGTACGCTGCGGGGCCATGAACGCCAACAACGCCAAGCGAGCCGCCCGAGAGTCGGAGCCGGAGCCGGAGTCGGTGTCGGTGTCCGGGACGGGGTCGGAGTCGGAGTCGGAGTCGAGGGGGGCTTCGGTGTCGGGGTCTGGGTCGAGGATCGCGGTGGTGACCGGAGCCGGTTCCGGCATCGGCCGGGCGGTCGCCGTGGAACTGCTGCGCGCGGGCTGGTCGGTGGCCCTGGCCGGTCGTCGCACCGAGACCCTCGAGGAGACGGCCGCGCTGGTGCCGGACGCCGCGCGTCTCGTCGTACGGACGGACGTCTCACGCCCCGACGAGGTGGCGGGCCTGTTCGCCGCCGTGCGCGACCGGTTCGGCCGCCTCGACCTGCTGTTCAACAACGCGGGCACGTTCGGGCCGGGCGGGGTCCCGGTGGAGGAACTCCCCTACGACGCCTGGCGGCACGTGGTGGACACCAACCTCAACGGGGCGTTCCTGTGCGCGCAGGCGGCGTACCGGCAGATGAAGGAGCAGGCCCCGCGGGGCGGACGGATCATCAACAACGGGTCGATCTCCGCGCACGCGCCGCGTCCGCACTCGGTCGCCTACACCGCCACCAAGCACGCCCTGACCGGCCTGACCAAGTCGCTGTCGCTGGACGGGCGGGCGTACGGCATCGCGGTCGGGCAGATCGACATCGGCAACGCGGCGACCGACATGACCTCGCGGATGGAGACGGGCGCCTTGCAGGCCAACGGCGAGATCGCGCCGGAGCCGGTGATGAGCGTGGCGGACGTGGCGCGCACCGTGCGGCACATGGCGGAGCTGCCGTTGGAGGCGAACGTGCAGTTCGCGACGGTGCTGGCGACGGCGATGCCGTACGTGGGACGTGGCTGAACCGTCGACCCGCACCAGTGGACTTGAGCATTGCGACCCATCGGAGCCGGTCGAAAGGGGGTGGACCTCGTGTGAAGACCCGCGAGGTGCGCGCCGGACCGCGGAACGGCTGCCGTACGGCACACGGGCCCGGATAAAGATCCGGTCTCGGGCAGGCCGGCGGCCCGATGAGGCCGGCCGCGCGCCTGAGGCAGGCGGCTCGGTGAGGCCGGCCGCGCGCCTGAGGCAGGCGGCTCGGTGAGGCCGGCCGGCCTTCTCGCCGCTCCGCCCTGTTACGCCTGACCGGTCTCGAAGCGGGAGATCCGGCCGTCGTCCTCGACGACGAAGCTCCACCTGGTGCGCATCTCACCCCAGGCGTCGTTGCTGTAGCGGGCGAGGAGGGACCGGCCGCCGTCCGACTCGTTGTCGACCTCCAGATGACCGTGGGAGGAGAAGATCTCCCGGTCGATCCACTCGGTGAGATCGCGCGCGGAGCCGTCGTCGGCCATGGTCGCGTCCGGGGTGAGGAGCTTCAGGAAGGCCTCCCGGTCATGGGCGTTGACCGCGCAGACGAAGGCCCGGACGGCCGGGTCGGTGAGTTTTCCGGTCTGGATCGTCATGCGCGTCAGCCTCACACCGCGCCCGCCGCCCCGCCACCCGAACGGCCTCCGGGGCGGGGCGGTGAGGTGTGAGGGGTGCGACGGTGGACACGCGGAAGGGGTTGTTCCTGTGGTGCCCGCCCGCTTGTCCGCTCATCTCTCCGGGAGTCCACCGTGACCTGTTACGACCGACGTGATCTGGGCCTGCTGCTGCTCCGGCTGGGAACCGGAGGGGTGCTGATGGCGCACGGCGCGCAGAAGCTGTTCGGCTGGTTCGGCGGCCACGGGCTGGAAGGGACCGGCCAGTTCATGGAGTCCGTCGGGTACGCGCCGGGCAAGGCGAGCGCCACGGCGGCGGGCCTGGCGGAGGCCGGCGGCGGCGCGTTGCTCGCGCTGGGTCTGGCCACCCCGGCGGCGGGGGCCGCGGCGGCCGGCGCGATGGCGGGCGCCTCCGCGGTACACGTGCCCAACGGGTTCTTCGCGATGAGCGGCGGCTACGAGCACGCGGCGAGCCTCGGCCTCACCGCCGCGGGCCTCGCCGTCACCGGCCCGGGCCGCCTCTCCCTGGACCACGCCCTCGGCCACACCGTCGACCGGAACTGGATGGTCCCGGCCGCCCTGGGCGTGACGGCGGCGGCGACGGCGGTCATCGTCGGCCTGCGCACCAAGCGGCTGCGGCGGCGCGAGGAGGACGAGCAGGAGGCGTTGTTCGAGGAGTGAGGGACCGCTTCTGTCGCTGGAGGCAGGCGTGAAGGGCCGCCTCCGCCGGGGGAAGCAGGACTGAAAAGCCCGCCTCGCGCCGTGGAAGGCAGGTCTGAAGGGCCCGCCTCGGCCGGGGCAGGCAGGACCGAAAGGCCGCCTCCGCCGGAGCAGGCAGGACCGAAAGGCCGCCTCGCGCCGAAGGGCGGCTGTTCGCGCGGTGCCCGTCCTGGGCAGGCTGCGCCCATGAGTGACAGCCGTCCGCACGACCCGAGTCCGCAGCACCCGCCCGCCTCCGTCCCCCCTCCCGCCTGCCCCTCCGCCGGGGTCGACCTGTGGGGCACCGTCGACGCGCTGCGGGCCTGGCTCGACGCCGCCGAGCCGGCCGCCGGTCGGGAGGGCCTGCTCCTGCGGATGCTGAAGCTGTCGGAGGAGGTCGGCGAGGTCGCCCAGGCGGTGATCGGCGCGACCGGCCACAACCCCCGCAAGGGCGTCTCCCACTCCTGGGAGGACGTCCGGTCCGAGTTGTGCGACGTGGCCATCACGGCACTGGTGGCGCTGCGGACGCTGACGCCGGAGGCGGAGGCGGTGTTCGGGGAACACCTGGCGCGGGTGGCGGAACGGTCGTCGGTGGGTGCCGGCGGAGGCGGGGCCGACGTGCGCTGACTCCGCGTCCCCTGTTGTTCACGGAACCGCCCGCCCCCACCACGGGTCCCTCTGTACGATCGCCGCACGCGAGGCGGGGGCAGGCGGAGGGGGCGGCGATGGCCGGCAACGGCGTGGGGCACAAGGCGGCTCGGCCGTGGCGGGTCGGGGCGGCGACAGCCGGGGCGATCCTCGTACTCGGCGGCTGCGTGTCCGGGGCCGACGGCGGGGCGGCCCGGCCGAACCCCTCGACATCCTCCCGGGCCGCGACCGCTTCCGGTGCCGCCTCGGCTTCCGCGTCCGCGTCCTCCTCGACGGACGACACCACGTCGTCGACGCCGTTCGAGGCGGACCCCGCTCAGGTGCCCCGCACGAGACGACGGGCCGAGGCGCTGGCGGAGGCGGTCGCGCTGGAGCCGGAGGCGTGGGGCGCCGGCTTCCGGGCCCGGCAGCCGGCCGCCAGCACCCCTGGCACCGTCGCCGTGCTCGACGAACAGTGCCGGTGGGAGCGGCGGACGCTCCCCGGGAGCGTCCTGGCCTCACTGTCCCGCTACGGCGAGCTTCCCGGCACCGCGGGCAAGGGCGGGATCAGGGTGACCGCGGCGGTCACCGTGCACGCCACCGTGCTCGACGCGGACGAGCAGTTGGCCACCACGCTGGAGGAGCCGTTGCGCTGCCGGGAGCAGCAGGTCCGTAGCGACGAGTGGATATCCGGACTGATGTCGAACGCCACCCCGTACGGCCAGGGCAACAACACCTACGCCGACGACCAGGTCGTGGAACTCGGTTCGTATGTCGACGGGGACGGCAAGCAGACGTACTACTCGTACGTCACCCGGCTCGGCACGGTGGCCCTGGCGGTGTCGGTGCGGGGCGCCAAGGGCTATAAGAACGACGAGTTGATCCAGTACGCCTCGAACGCCAACGCCGCGATGCTCGACCGAGTCGAGGTCGAACTGGGAGGGAGAGCCTGATGGAGCCGCTGCGTCCGTCCGATCCCGCGCGCATCGCGGACCACCGCCTGCTCGGGCGGCTCGGCGCCGGTGGCATGGGCGTGGTGTACCTGGCGCGCACACCCGGCGGCGCGCTGGTGGCGCTGAAGGTGCTGCTCGCCGAGTACGCCGAGGAGCCGGGCTTCAAGGAGCGGTTCCGCCGCGAGGTCGAGGTGGCCCGCCGGGTCGACAGCCCCTGGACGGTGCCACTGGTGGACGCCGACGCGGACGCCGAGGCGCCGTGGCTGGCGACGGCGTTCGTGCCCGGGCCGTCGCTGGGCGAGGCGGTGGCCGCCTGCGGGCCTCTGGCGGAGCGCGGGCTGCGGCTGCTCGGCATCCGGCTGGCCGAGGCGCTGGCCGAGATGCACCGGGCGGGGCTGGTCCACCGGGATCTGAAGCCGGGCAATGTGCTGATCGCCCATGACGGGCCGCGGCTCATCGACTTCGGTATCGCCCGGGCCCCGCAGGACGGGACGCTCACGGCGACCGGAATGGTGGTCGGCACACCCGGCTATCTGTCGCCCGAGCAGGCGGAGGGACTCGGCGGGGACGGCGTCGGCCCGGCGAGCGACGTGTTCTCCCTCGGGTGTGTCCTGGTGTTCGCGGCGACCGGCCGGGCGCCGTTCGGCAGCGGGGCGGCCGCCGCCCTGCTGTACCGGGCCGTGCACGATCCGGCGGACCTCGACGGGGTACCCGCGGGCCTGCTCGGGGTGCTGGCCCGCTGCCTGGAGAAGGATCCGGCCAGGCGGCCGGACGCCGGGGAACTGGTGCGGGAACTGGCGGCCGGCGACGCTCCGCGGGACGGCGGGGCGGCCGACTGGCTGCCCGAACCGGTCACCCGCCTGATCGCCGAGCGCTCGGCCGCCGCACTCGCCCTCCCGGACATCGAGCCCACGTCGGCGCCGGCCGACACCCCGGCCGATCCCGACCCGGCCGATCCCGACCCGGCCGATCTCGACCCGGCCGCACGCGACACGCACGCGTAGCCGGAGCCGCAGGACGCCGGCCGGGCCGGCCGGCGTCGTTTCCTGCTGCTCGCCGGTGGGGCCGTGGCGCTGGCGGCGGGCGGGGGCGGAGCCTGGTGGGCGGTCACCCGGGACGGTGACACGGGCGGCGACAGCCCCGCCGCCGGCGCCTCCTCGCGCCGCCCGGTGCACACCGTCGCGCTGCACGGTGACCTCAGCGGCCCCCAGCGGGACACGGGCAGGGCCCAGGAGCGCGGACTGCGGCTGGCCGTCGCGGAGTTCAACGCGCACGCCGACGCTCCGTTCACCGTGAAGGTGAGGGCCGTGGACGACGGTGGCGATCCGGCGGCCTCGGCCCGGCTCGCCGCGGAGCTGACCGACGACCCGGCGGTCCTCGCCGTGATCGGCCCGACCACCGACGCCACGGCGCAGACAGCGCTGTCGAAGTACGACGCCGGACTGCTGCCGGTCATCGGCCTGTCCCCGGGCTCGACCATCCTCTCCATCCAGGGTTTCCGCTCGTTCCTGAACGCACGGCTGCCGGACCCGGTGTTGTCCATCTACGCCGGCAACTACCTGCGCGGCAGCGCCCGTTCGCGCAAGGTCGGCATCGTGGTCGACCGCCCGGCCGGAAACTACGGCACGGACCTCGGCACGTCCCTCAGCAACGCCCTCGGCAACGTGCGGCAACCGTCGGTGCCCGAAGTGGTCGGCGCGATGCGCCGCGACTTCGGCAGCGCGGTGGACGCGGTGCTCTCCGCCGGCGCCGACTCCGTGTTCTTCGCCGGTCTGCCCGACCGGGGGGCGTTGATCGCCGCGACGCTGCGGGAACGCGCCTTCCCGGGTGCGCGGGTGTCCGGCCCGGCGCTGCTCGACGGCGAGTTCCTGACGCGGGCCCAGGAGGCGGCCGAGGGCTGGGTGTTGGTGGCCCCGGTCATCGACGCGACCCGCAAGCCCGAGGCGAGGACGTTCGCCGCCGCCTACCGCGAGCGCTTCGAGGAGGCGCCGCCCCGGTACGCGGCGGAGGCCTACGACGTGGCCGGGATGCTGCTCGACGCCCTGTCGGGGCTGCCGTCGAAGAAGCGCACCCGGGAGAACCTGCTCGCAGCCGTGCGGGCGGGGACGTACGAGGGCATCACGAAGCCGTTCGCCTTCCAGAAGACCGGTCAGCTCGTCATCGACGGCAACGGCGGCTATCTCTGGAAGGTCGAACAGGGGGACTTCGTGTATGCCGGTCCCGCGCCGCTCACCGCCTGATGGAACCGCTGCGGACCGGCGACCCGTCCCGGGTCGGCCGCTACCGTCTGCTGCGACGGTTGGGCGCCGGCGGCATGGGCGTGGTCTTCCTGGCCCGCTCGCCGGGCGGAGCGATCGCCGCGGTGAAGACGGTCCGCTCCTCGTACGCCGACGAGCCGGGCTTCCGGGCCCGTTTCCGCCGTGAGATCGAGGCCGCCCGACGGGTGGACAGCCGCTGGGTGGTCCCGTTGCTCGACGCGGACGCCGACGCGGAGACACCGTGGCTGGTGACCTCGTACGTGCCGGGACCCTCGCTCGCGGAGACGGTGGACGCTTTCGGGCCGTTGTCGCTCGCCTCGGTGCGCGTGCTGGGGGTGCGACTCGCCGATGCGCTGGAGGCGGTGCACGCGGCCGGACTCGTGCACCGTGACGTGAAGCCGGGGAACGTCCTGCTGGCCCCGGACGGGCCACGGCTCATCGACTTCGGGATCGCCCGCGCGCCGGAGGCCACCGCGCTCACCGCCAGCGGCGTGATCGTCGGCTCGCCCGGCTTCCTGTCGCCGGAGCAGGCACGGGCGCGGGGCGGCGAGATCGGCCCGCCCAGTGATGTGTTCTCGCTGGGGTGCGTGCTCGCCTTCGCCGCGACCGGGGTACGGCCGTTCGGCGGCGGGGCCGCGGCAGGCATGCTGCTGCGCACGGTCTACGACGAACCGGATCCGACGGCGATCCCGGACCGTCTGGCCCCTGTGCTGAGATCCTGCCTGCGCAAGGATCCGCCCGGACGCCCCACCCTCGCGCGGCTCCGCGAGGCCCTCGCAGGAGAACCCGAGGCCCACTCCGCCGAGCGATCGGACTGGCTGCCCGCGCCGGTCATCCGGCTGATCAACGACCGTTCCGCCGCCCTGCTCGCCATCGGGCCGATCGAGCCGACCCAGGTGCCCACCGCCGCGTCGGCGGGCACCGTGTCACCGGAGGCCGGGACGCTGACGACCGTCACCGCCGCCCGGCCCCGCGCCGTCGGCCGCCGCGGCCTCCTGCTCCTCGGCTCGGCCGCCGGCGCGCTGGCGGCGGGCGGTGGCGGGGCCTGGTGGTGGACCACGCGGCCGACGTCGGGAACGGCCCCGCCGTCCGGGACCGGCCGTCCGCGCCCCGAGCTGGTCATGGCCTTCCACGGCGATCTGACCGGCGCCCGGAAGGAGACCGGGAACGCCCAGCTCAAGGCCGCCCGACTGGCCGTCGAGCAGATCGACGCCGGGAGCGAACACCCCTTCCGGCTGAGACTGCGGGCGTACGACGATGGTGGCGACGCGAAGCGGGCCGCTCGGCTCGCCACCCGGCTGACGAGGGACGCCGACGTCCTCGCCGTGCTCGGACCCACCACCGACGCCTGCTTCCTCGCGTCCGAGGTCACGTACACCAGGGCGGTGATGCCCGTCGTGTCCGTCTCGGTGGGTGTCGACACCCGGAGCAGGACGATCGGTACGAACCTCTTCCACTGCCATGCCGCGCTGAGCGTCGTGGACGAACTCCTCGCCGCGCCCTGCGTCCGCTACCTCAGCGACCACGTCGACGCCCGGAAGGTGTTCCTGGTGGAGGACCGGGCGCAGGGCCACTTCGCCTGGACCCTGTGCGACCGGGCCCAGCGCGCACTGCGGCAGGGCGGCCGCGAGGCGACGGTGACCGGTGTCGCCGCCGGGAGGATCGACTACGCGTCGCTGGCCGACGCGGTGATCTCCGCCCGCGCGGACGCGGTGGTCTTCACCGGCGACGCGGCCCGGACCGCCGGACTCGCGTCGGCGCTGGACGCCGCCCGCTTCACCGGCACCCGGATGGCGACGGAACGCGCCTTCGACCCGCGGTTCCTCACCTCGGCCGGGGCCGCCTCGACCGACTGGGTCTTCGCCACCTCCTTCACCGACCCGACGGCCCGCCCCGGCGCCCGCGCCTTCACCACGGCCTACCGCGCCCGCTACGGCACCCCTCCCGGCTGGTACGCGGCGGAGGCCCACGACGCCGTAATGTTCCTGGCGGGGGCGTGCGCCAAGGACGGCTCGGTGCTGACGGAACGGGGCGCGATCGCCCGCCGGATGCCGGAGATCACGTACGCGGGCATCACCAGAACCGTCAGGTTCGAGCAGGCGTACGGCTACAACCACGACGCGATGTTCCTGTTCCGGGCCGCGGACGGGGCGTTCAGGTACCTGGGGCAGTATCAGGAGGCGGTGGTGTCCTGAGCGGGGAAGGGCCGCGACCGGGCCCGGCAGGAGCGGGACGCACACCACCGTTCGCCGTCGGCCGCACATCGAGCAGGGGCGACTTCGGCGGATCCGGTGGCCGGCAGCACGACCTGGCCGGGGACGACGATGCCGGGCGGGCGTTTCGTCGACAGCCGGGGAGAGCGACATGGTCGGGACGCGCGCAGCGGCGGCGGCTGCGCAGGCAGGACGCGCGACCCGCCGGTCGGCACGACCGGCGGGCGCCGGCCCCCGAGCGGTCCGGGCCGGGGCGCCTCGCGATCGAGGGCGCCCACCGAGTCCTTCCTTGTCGATGCCATGGGGCGTGTGGGACGGTGGGCGGCATGACGAAGTACGTCGCACTGCTGCGCGGCATCAACGTGGGGGGCCACGCCAAGATCGCGATGAAGGATCTCCGCGAGCTGTTCGGCGAGATGGGCTTCGACGAGGTCCAGACGTACCTCCAGAGCGGGAACGTGGTGTTCGCCGATCCCGCGGGTGCCGCGCCGGGCGAACTGCGGGAGCGGATCGAGAAACGGCTCTCCGACGGACTGGGCGTACCGGCCGGCGTGCTGCTGCGCACCGGCGAGTCGCTGGCCCGCACGGTCGCCGCCAACCCGTACCTGGACCGCGAGGACGACCCGACCAAGCTGCACGTCACCTTCCTCGCCGAGAGGCCGACCGCCGAGCAGGCGGCCGGCCTGCGGACGCCCGCCGGGGAGACCGCCGAGTTCACCCTGGTCGGCGACGAGATCCACCTGCACGTGCCGGGCGGCTACGGGCGGACCAAGCTGAACAACACGTTCATCGAGCGTCGGCTGGGCATCGCCGCCACCACCCGCAACTGGAAGTCCGTCAGCGCCCTGCACGCGATGGCGTCCTGACGGGAGCGGGGTCAGCCCAGCAGGTTGACCGGGAGGCTGTCGAAGCCCCGGTTGCCGAGACCCGGGTGGCGCACCGCCGGACCCGCGGGCTCCAGTTTCGGGAAGCGGGCCAGCATCCGGCCGAACACCACCTCGGCCTGCAGGCGGGCCACGTGCGCGCCCAGGCAGTGGTGGATGCCGGCCGCGAAGGAGAGGTGGCCGTTCTCCTTGCGGGCGACGTCGAAGGTGTCCGGGTCGTCGAAACGCTCCGGGTCGTGGTTGGCGGCGCCGAGCATCATCATCACGCCCTGCCCGGGCTTGAGTTCGGCGCCCGCGAAGCCGTGCGGCTCCAGCACGGTGAACACGTCGAACTGGGACGGCGAGTCGAAGCGCAGCATCTCCTCGACCGCCGAGGACAGCAGTTGGGGGTCCTCGGTGAGGCGCCGCCGCGCCTCGGGGAAGCGGAACAGGGCGTCCAGTCCGTTGCCGATCAGGTTGGCGGTGGGCGTGTTGCCCGCACCGAACAGCAGCAGCGCGGTGGCGATCACTTCGGTCTCGTCCAGCGCGTCGGCCGAGGTGCTCGCGAGCCGGCTGAGCAGGTCGTCCTGCGGGCGCTGCCGCCTCTCGGCGATGAGGCCGCCGAGGTAGGAGGCGAGGTGCGCCTGGGCGGCGACGCCGCGGTTGATCTCCGCGGGGCCGGCGGCCGGCTCCATCAGCAGGCCCAACTCGTGGATGACGGGGACCAGGTCGGCCCGGTCGGCCTCCGGTATGCCGAGCAGGTCGCCGATGGTGCTGACCGGCAGCGGCATCGCCAGTTCGGTCATCAGGTCGGCGCCGGGCCGCGCCGCCAGCCGGTCGAGAAGGCCGTCGACGCGCCGGGTGACGCCGTCGCGCAGCGCCTCGACGTGCCGGCCGGTGAAGGCGGAGCTGACGATCCGTCGTAGCCGGGTGTGCTGCGGCGGATTGGTGAGGATCATGCTGTGCTGCATCAGCTCCATGACGCCGCGCAGGTCGTCCTTGGCGACGTCCTTGAGCTGGAGCTTCAGCCACTCGTCGCCCTTGCCGAGCGAGCGGTTGCGCAGCGCCGCGTTGCAGTCGACGAATCGGCTGAGCACCAGGGTGCCGTCGCTGGTGAGCAGCGCGGGCGCCGCGTCGCGGAGCCGGCGGTAGAGGGGGTAGGGGTCCTCCACCGGTTGCATCATGATCGTGTAGAAGAGCTGTTCGGCCTCGGCGTCGGCGCGAGCGACGACGGGCTCCGCGGGGGGCCTGGCGGGCATGAGTTCTCCCTTCGCTGTTCGCAGGGTGACTGATGGTCAGCTACTGGTGAGCTGTGCGCGCAGCTGGTGCTTGAGCACCTTCCCCATCACGCCGCGGGGCAGGGCGTCGACGAGCTGGAAGCGGGTCGGGATCTGGTGCGGCTCGAGCCGCTCGGCGAGCGCCGCCCGGACGGCGGGCAGGCCGTCGTCGGCGAGCACCAGGACGGCGGCCAGTTCGACCCGGTCGGTGCCGGCCACCGGCACGCCCAGCACGGCGGCCTGTTCGACGCCGGGGCACTCGTACAGCGCTGCCTCGGTGTGGATGGTGGAGACCAGCTTGCCGTCGACGGTGACGGCGTCGGCCGCCCGGTCGAACAGGTGGAGTTCACCCTCGGCGTCCAGGTAGCCGAGGTCGCGGGTGCGGGTCCAGTCGTCGGTGAGCTGCTCGTCGCGCTCGGCGCCCTCCAGGAAGAGGCGCTTGGGCGCGCCGCAGCGCAGCCAGATCTCGCCGATCTCACCGGTGGCGACGGGGTTGCCGTCGGCGTCGGCAACGAGCAGTTCGGAGCCCTCGCCGGGGCGGCCGACGCAGAACGGCCGGTCCACGTCGAAAGTGGTGGCGATCACCGCGGGCACCGCCTCGCGGGCCGCGTACACCGAGGTGACCTGGGCGTTGGGCATCATCCGCTTGAGCGCGGAGGCGGTGGCCGGCGGAAGCGGGGCGGAAGCGGTGGCCAGTGTCTCGACGCAGGACAGGTCGTGGGTCTCGTGGATCTTCCCGGCGACCATCTGGATGCCGATCCACGGGGTGAACATCACCGAGACGATCCGGTACTGCTCGATGAGTTCGCCCATGCGGTGGACGTCGTTGACCGGGCAGAGCACCAGGGTCGCCGGGTTGGTCAGCGCGATGGCCATGGTGGTGGCGCTGGAGGTGGTGCCGAGCGGGATCGGGGCGAGCAGCGGCTTCGGCTTGCCGAGCTGCTTGAAGCCCTCGGGGCCGCGTCCGAAGGTCAGGTTGCCGTGCGGGGTGGCGATCGCCTTGGCCGTTCCGGTGGTGCCGGAGGTGTAGAGGATGTCGGCCAGGTCGTCGGGCCTCAAGTCGACCTTGACCGGGGTTGAGTCGCCGCTGTCGATCTCGTCGACGGTGGCGGCCCAGCCCTCGAAGCCCTCGGGCACCGCGACGTCATGGCCGCGGACCAGGCCGGTGACCTGGCACTGGGCGATCCGGCGGGCGAACTCGGCGGCGGAGATGTCCCTGTGCATGTGCACCGCGGTGGCACCGGCGTTGACGATGCCGAGGTAGGCGATCGCGTAGTCGATCCAGTCGAGGCCGCCGAACAGCAGGGCGATCCGCTCGCCGCGGCTGGTGCCCCGGTCGAGCAGGCCACGCGCGACGGAGTTGGCCCTCTTGTACCACTCGCCGTAGCTGAGTGTCCGTTCCCCGTTGATGTTCACGACGATCTGGTCGGGATGGATCTCGGCGCGCAGCCGGAGCAGGTCGGGAACAACCAGCGCGGGTGTGGCGACGGACATGTGCGTACCCCCAAGGCCCTGGGATTGTCAGCGGGCCGACGCTACCCAACGGGCCCGGCCGACCGACGTACAGGATTGAGCAGTCGAGGGGATCGGCGGATCCGGCGGTGCGGTGGTGCGGGGCAAGCCGGAACGGGCCCGCCGCGGCTGCGGCGGGCCCGTTCCGGGCGGGCGGGTCAGCCCTGGCTGATGCAGAACGGGTGGCCGGCCGGGTCCAGGAAGACCCGCCAGCGCTCACCGCCGGGCTGGGTCTCCGCCTTGGCGGCGCCGAGCTCCAGCACCCACTTCTCGGCGGCGTCCAGGTCCTCGGCGGAGAAGTCGAGGTGGAACTGCTGCGGGACGCTCTGGCCGGGCCACTGCGGAGCCTGGTAGTCGGCGACCTTCTGGAACCCCATGGCCGGGCCGCCGTTGCCGTCGAGGCCCGCGAAGTCGTCCGACTTGTACGAGACCTTCAGACCGCTCAGCTCCGAGTAGAACTCGGCCAGCTCGGTGGGGTTGGAACAGTCGAGGGTGACACCGTAGTACTTGGTGGGCACGGGCACGCCGAAACTCCTTCGGTGCAGATACATGGATTCGGAGGTGGCCGAAAAGCAGCGCACGACATCCGCGGCTCGGGTCGAGGACGGCAAGCCGATAGTGACTGTATTTCAGAACTACCGTGGCCGCACACGAATGGCAATGTGCGAGGCCTCGCATTCTCGAGTCGAAGGCTACTCGGTGTGGTGACTCGGGACCTGGAGTTCCACACATTCGACTCGGCCGAGGTGTCGGCGACTTGGCTCGCCGAAAACCACGCGCGCTCTCCGGACATCCGACACGGCGTGATCCGCACGAGAGGCCCTAGCCCTGTAGCAGGGCCAGCAGTTCGGGGGTGTACAGCTCGGAGACCGGGCGGACCCCGGCCACCGTGTCGAAGTACCGCTGGGTGAGGTCCTCGCTGGTGCTGACCGCCCGCAGCAGCGCCAGGCGCTTCTCGCGGGCGTCGGCCTGGGCGACCAACAGGGTGCCCTGGTAGGGGGGCGTCAACTGCTGGACCACTTCGGTGCCGTAGGCCTCCAGGGCGGCGGTCAGCCGGGCCTCGTCGTGCAGGCCCTCGGCGACCGCGTCGACCAGCAGCTCGGCCTGGAGGAAGGCGTCGCCGATGCCGCGCGCGGTGATCGAGTCCTTGTGGTGGGCGGCGTCGCCGACCAGCGCCCAGCCAGGGCCCGACATCTCCCGGAAGTAGTTGCGCTGGTCGCCGGTGCCGCGCAGCCGTTCGGTCTGCTCGGCCCGCTCCATCTGCGCGAACAGAGCCGGGGCGTTGACCTCGACACCCTCCCGGTAGGCGGCGAAGGCGTCGGTGCGGACCTCCTCGAAGCGGTCCTGCGGGAAGTACGCGGAGATCAGCACCGCGTCGTTGGTGGGGACGGCGGAGACCCAGCCGCGTTCGCCCTCGTACAGCTCGAAGTCGGTCTTCGGGCCGTCCCAGAAGGTGTAGTAGGCGCAGGTCAGCCGCGGGTGTTCGACGGTGGTGCGGGCGCCGACCAGCCCGGCGACGGTGGAGCGCATGCCGTCCGCGCCGACCACCAGCCGGGCGCGTTCGACGGCGGACCGGCCACCGGGGGCGGTGCAGCGCACGCCGACCACCCGGCCGTCCTCGACCAGCAGCTCGTTGACGCCGCAGTGGTCGCGGAACTCGACGCCGGCGGCCACCGCGCCCTCGACCAGGATCTCGTCCAGCCGGTGGCGGCGGGGGGCGTACGAGGCGTGCACCGTGCCGTTCGGGCCGGCGCAGCCGGCCAGGCGGACGTCGTCGATCTCGTAGACGGTCCGGTCGAGCGGCGGGCAGCCGGTGGCCTTGACGGCGTCCAGCAGGCCCCAGCGCTCCAGGCGGGACACGCCGGGCTGCTGGATGTACAGCGTGGAGAGGGTGTCGGTGCGAAACGCCGCCCGGTCGAGCAGCAGGACCCGGTAGCCCTGCCGGGCGAAGAGCATGGCCGTCGGCCCGCCCGCGCATCGCGCGCCCACCACGATCACGTCCCACTCCACGACGAGCCACCTCCCGCAGCGGTCCGGGCCCGCGCTGTCTGCGCCGCGCCCACTGCGGGCCCGACCGTACGCAGCCCGGGTGTTCGGGGCCGCCCACTTTTGAGCGTGCCCCGCGACGACCGGCGGCTAGGGGCGGATCAGCGGCAGGATCAGGTCGTCGACCACGGAGACCACCAGGTCGTCGGGGACCGGCGAGGGATCGCTCAGGAAGCGCTGGACCAGCATGGCCGGGCCGATGCCGATGATCAGCGGGTTGATCGAGCCCTTGCGGACCTCGCCGCGTTCGGCGGCCCGTTCCAGGATCCGCCGGAACACGTCCTGGCGGGGGGCGACCACCCGGTCGTTGACGATGCCCATGAACGGCCGGTCCCGGTCCATCTCGGCGAGCAGGCTCTGTACGGCGCGGCCGACCGGGGAGTTGAGCACCGTGGCCTTCTCGCGCATGTGCTCGATCAGGTCCTCGCGGACGTCGGCCCCCTCGGGGAGTTCGTCGGGTGACGGCAGCCTGTTGTCGAGGGCGTCGATCACCAGGGCGGCCTTGTTGGACCAGCGCCGGTAGATCGCGGCCTTGCCGGTGTGCGCGGTGGCGGCGACCGAGTCCATGGTCAGGTTCCCGTAGCCGACGTGGGCCAGCTGTTCGATCACGGCGTCGAAGATGGCCTGCTCAAGGGCCTTCCCCCGGCGCCGAATCGGCGTACCGGCGACCGTGAGCGACCGGGCGTCAGCTGTCATGGCATCCCCCATCCGAGCGACAAGTGAACTCTTGCGTTCCCAATTTGTTGCACGGTAGGGTCCCCCGCATAGGAAACTGTGCAGTACCTTATCGAAGATCGAAAGTGCGATGACCGAGCTGGACGCTTCCCCCCTGACGGCCCCGGCGCCACGGCGTGGCCGCCGCGACGGCACGGGCCGTGCCGTGCTCGCCGTCGCGCAGCGCACGGCGGTGCTCGACGCGGCCATCGTGGACGTCGCCCTGCCGCGGGTCCGGAGCGCCGCCGGGATTCCCACCGAGAACCCGTCCCGGGTGGTCACCACCCACCCGCGACGCGGGTGCACTGCTCCGCATCCCCGCGATGCCGGCCGCGCCCGAGGCGGACCTCGACGGGTCCGGCCCCGCGGCCCCGATCGCGGACGTCCCTCCGCCGCGACGGGCGCGGCCGGAGCGGGACCCGGGGTGTCGGGCCCGCTAGCGGTCGGCCAGTTCCCGGCGCAGGATCCGCTTGAGCACCTTGCCGGTGATGCCGCGCGGCAGCGACTCACGGGCCTCGACCAGGACCGGCAGCTGGTGCGGCTCGAGCATCCCGGCGAGGAAGGCGGGCAGTTCGGCGGCGGCCGCCGGGTCCTCCAGCACCACCACCGCGGCCGGGCCCGAGCCCGCGGCGACCACCGCGGCCTCGCGAACCGCCGGGTGCTCGTACAGCGCCGCCTCGACGGCCACCGAGGAGACCCGCACCCCCGCGCCGCTGTCGAGCACGTCGGTGCCGCGGTCGAAGAGGTGCAGCCAGCCCTCCTCGTCGAGGTGGCCGAGGTCGCCGGTGCGGATCCAGCCGTCGATCCGCACCTCGGCGTCACGCCGGGCGTCCAGGTAGTGGCGGCCGGGCGCGGCGGAGCGCAACTGGATCTCGCCGACCTCGCCGAGCGGGAGTTCGGCCCCCAGGGCGTCGGCGATCCGGACCTCGCTGCCGCGGGCGGCCCGGCCGAGGGTGCTGGGGCGGGCCGGGTCGAAGGTGTTGACGACGACCGCGGGGACGGCCTCGGACTGCGAGTAGGCGGTGTTCAGCTCCGAGGCGGGGAACAGCTTCAGCAGTCCGCGACTGAGCGCGGGGGCCAGCGGGGCGGAGGCGATCGCCACCCGCTCGACGCAGCTGAGGTCGTGGCGTTCGCCGAGCCGGGCGGCCAGCATCCGCATCGCGATCCACGGGGTGATCATCACCGAGCCGATCCGGTGACGGCTGATCAGTTCGGCCATCCGCTCCACGTCGTCGACGGCGACCAGCACCAGCGCCGACGGCGAGGTGACCGCGATGATGGCCACCGTGGTGGCGCTGGACGTGGTGCCCAGCGGCATCGGGGCGAGCAGCGGGGTCGGGTTCTCGAACTGCAGCAGGCCCTCGGGGCCGCGCCCGAAGGTGAGATTGCCGTGCGGGTTGGTGAAGGCCTTGGCCGGCCCGGTGGTGCCGGAGGTGTAGAGCACGTCGGCGATGTCCTCGGGGGCGAGCGGCACGTCGACCGGCGTCTCGTCACCGCTGTCCAGTTCGGCGACCTCGGCGGTCCAGCCGGTGAAGCTCGCGGGCGGGCACAGCGGGCCGCTGTGGATCACCCCGGCGACCTGGCACTCCGCGAGCCGGCGTTCGATCTCGCGTTCGCCGAGCCGGTCGCTGAGGTGGACGGCGGTGGCGCCGACGCCGAGCACGGCGAGGTAGGCGACCGCGTAGCCGGTCCAGTCCATGCCGCCGTACAGCAGGCCGATCCGGCGGCCCTTGGTGACGCCGGCGGCGAGCAGGCCGTGGGCGGTGCGGTCGACCCGGCGCTGCCAGTCGCCGTAGTTCAGTGCGTCGGTTCCGTCGATGTTGAGTGCCATACGGTCCGGGTACCGTTCGGCCCGCTGGCGCAGCAGATCGGTGACCCGGACCACGGTGCTCGCTCGTTCCATGTCGACTCCTCGACCGCGGGGCTGGAAATCCCACGCTACGAAGCCCCTATCGCCTTATCTGCTCAGAATTGCGCGACTACCGTGGCGCCTTTCGGTATACCGTCGAGAGGTTGGTGAACCAGCATCTATTTCTCGGACCGACCGGAGAGAGCTGATCATGACTCGGATTGCTAATTCCGCGTGGGAGACATCCTCCTGGGAAGAATCCAACTATTTCGAGCCCGCGGACGGTCCGCCGCTTATCCGCGCCGATGTGAAGCGCGTCTTCCACGGTGATGTGGAGGGCACCGGCGAGGCGGTTCTGCTGTGCTGCCGCCCGGACGAGAAATCGGCCGGATACGTCTCCACCGAGCACATCGTCGCCACGCTGGCGGGACTCTCCGGCACCTTCGTGGTCCAGCACGGCGCGTCGATGGGCGCCGACCGGCCGCAGTCCATGGGCTTCGTGGTCCCGAACTCCGGCACCGGCGGCCTGACCGGCCTCAGCGGATCCTGTGCCTTCGGCCACGACGAGGAGGGGAAGGCGTACTTCCGCCTGGAGTACCAGCTGCCGTGAGACGACGACGTCCCCGCACCGGCAGCGGCCGGTCCGGGGACGTCGCGCGTTCAGCGCGCGACGATCTCCAGGGCCACCGCAGGGCGGCCGCCGAACCGCCGGCCGACCAGCTCGGCGAAGGCCTTCATCGGCTCGGCGACGCTGGTGACCGGCGGATTGAGGCCGCCCAGGTAGGCGCGGTGCGCCTCCAGCGAGGCGATGCCCGCCTCCAGATGGTCGGTGACGTCGACGGCGTGGGTGGGCTGCGGGGAGTTGGCCATCGCCACGTACGTGACACCCGACCAGGGCTCCAGGCCCAGGTCCTGGAAGATCCACCGGTTGCCGGCGTCACCGACGGCGTCCAGTAGGGCGTGCGCGGTGTGCCGGTGATCAGGGGTGTTCCACTTGCCGGTCGAGGTGGTCTCCCGGCCGTTGAAGCCGAGCACGAAGTCGGGTCGGTGGCGGCGGATCGCGGCGGCGATGTCCCGGCGCAGGCCGAGCCCGTACTCGATCTCGCCGTCGCGGTGGTCCATGAACTCGACCTCGGAGACGCCGACGATCTTGGCGCTGGCCCGCTGTTCGGCCTCGCGGACCACCGCCGACTCGGCCGGGGCGAGGCCGTCGATGCCCGCCTGGCCCCTCGTCACCAGCAGGTAGGAGACGCTCTTCCCGGCGGCCGTCCAGGCGGCGACGGCGCTCGAGGTCCCGAACTCGATGTCGTCCGGGTGGGCGACCACCGCCAGGGCGCGGTTCCAGTCGTCGGGCAGGCTCTGCAGATCCTCGACGGTCATCGGGACACTCCTTCGGTGGGCAGCTGACGGTTGGTCGATGCGGACGGCCGGAGGTCGAGGTCCGCCCGGATCTCGTCCAGCAGGCCGGCCGCGTGTTCCTTGAGGTAGAAGTGGTCGCCGTCGAACTCGCGGAACCGGAAGGCGCCCGCGGTGACCTGCGCCCAGGCCGCCAGTTCGTCCGTGTCGGCCTCCGGGTCGTCCCGCCCGACGAACGCCGTGATCGGGCAGTGCAGGCGGGGCCCGGGCAGCGGCGTGTAGGTGTCGTTCAACTCGAAGTCGGCACGCAGCGTCGGCAGGAACAGCCGCACCAGTTCGGGCTGTTCCAGCACGTCGGACGGGGTGCCGTTGAGCCGGGCCACCTCGGCGAGGAAGGCCGCGTCGTCGAGCCGCGCGTAGGACGCGCGGCTCGCGGGCAGATGCGGTGCGCGGCGGGAGGAGACGAACAGCCGCACCGGGGCGGGCAGGCCGAGCGCCACGAACCGCCGGGCCAGCTCGTAGCAGACGGCGGCGCCCAGACTGTGCCCGAACAAGGCGTAGGGCCGGTCGAGTTGGGGGCCGATCAGTTCGGCCAGCGGGCCGATCGCCTGTTCCATCGTCACGTACGGCAGCTCGCGGATCCGGCTCTCCCGGCCGGGCAGCACCACCGGGCGGACCTCGATGCCGGGGGCGAGCGCGGCGCGCCAGGGGTGGAAGAACGCGCCGCCGCCGCCGGCGTGCGGCAGGCAGAACAGCCGCAGCTCCGCCTCGGTCCTGCTCATGTCATACCCCCTCGTTGGCGAAGACCACGGCGGAGTGGAAGCCGCCGAAGCCGAAACTGTTGGACAGCGCGAACGCGGCGGCCAGCGGTACGGCGGTGGTACCGGTGAACCGCAGCCGGGGCTCCACCGGGTCGGTGAGCCACGGGTTGGGGTGCGCGAAGCCGCCGGCCAGCTGAGCGAGCGTGGCGACCGCCTCGACCACCCCGGCCGCGCCCAGGCAGTGCCCGGTCAGGGCCTTGGTCGCGTTCACCAGCGCGGGGGCGTCCGGTCCGAGTACGCGCAGCAGGGCGGCGGCCTCGGT
Source organism: Streptomyces sp. NPDC006259 (assembly GCF_042870975.1). NCBI lineage: Bacteria > Bacillati > Actinomycetota > Actinomycetes > Kitasatosporales > Streptomycetaceae > Streptomyces > Streptomyces sp. NPDC006259. Next base: position 598,080 of record NZ_JBIAHY010000001.1, read on the forward strand.
GCGGTCACCGAGCGGCGAGGCGGTGCCGTGCGTGTTGACGTAGCCGAGCTGCCCGGGGGCGACTCCGGCCCGCTCCAGGGCGGCCCGCATCACCGCGGCCTCCACCTGCTCGCTCGGGTCGGCGAGGCTGTTGCCGCTCAGCCGCAGCGCGTGCCCGGCCAGCCGGGCCAGCACCCTCGCGCCCCGGCGGCGGGCACCCGCGGCGCTCTCCAGCACCACGGCGGCGCCGCCGACACCGTCGGTGAAGCCGCGGTGCGCCCGGTCGAACGGTCGGCAGGGCGGTTCGTGGTCGGTGTCGGCGCCGGTGGCGGCGGGCGTCATCGCGCCCAGCGCGCGGTAGGCCTGGCGTTCCACGGGGGCGAGTTCGGTGGGTGCGCCGAGCACCAGGCAGGCGTCCACCGTTCCCGCGTCGAGCAGCCGGGCGGCGGTGATCAGCGCGATGTTGCCGCTGGCGGACGCGCCGCCCACGGTGCAGCCTTCGCCCTCGATGCCGAGGACCTCGCTGACCACGCCGACCTGATCGGTGTCCTGCATGTGCAGTGCGTACCGGCCGGGGACGGCGGTGGGACGGTCCCGGTAGCGGTCGGCGGCCCGGTGCGCACCCGCGCCGGTGAGGTTGTTGCCGGCCACCACCAGACCCAGCCGCTCGGGTGGCAGGGCCCCCTCGGCGAGTCCGGCCTGCGCCCAGGCCTCCGCCGCGGTCAGCACGGAGACCTGCACGCCGAGCGGCGACCTGGCCGCCGTCCGGGCCGCCTTCCGGGGCACCCACCCGCCGCGGGCCCGCCGCTCCGTGAGCAGGGCCGGGTAGTCGAAGGGCGGCAGCGGCGCGCCGGGCGAGTCGGCGTCCCGGTCGGCGGCGGGCAGCAGGGCGCTGCGGCCGGCCCGCAGCGCGTCGGTGAAGGCCGCCAGGCCCGCGCCGGCCGCGCAGTGCACACCTAGGCCGGTGACCACCACGCCGGCGCCGGGGGTCACGCGGAGTGCCGGGCGAGCAGAGCGACCAGCGAGCGGATGTTCCGGGTCTGCTGGAACTCCATCACGGGCACGCTGATGCCCATGTCCTCCATGGTGAGGGTCACCACCTCGGCCCGGTCGACGCTGTTGCAGCCCAGTTCGGCGAGGCTGTCGTCGAGGGTGACGGTGGAGGTGTCCAGGTCGTACACCACGACGCCCAGATTCCGCCGGACCGCCTCGAAGATGTCGCTGTCGTCCATCTCGCTGCTCTCCTAGACCCACTCGTAGGTGCGGTGGTAGCCCTCGGTGCCGCGGTACGCCAGCACCGGCTCCCGGCCGCCGGGGCCGGCGTCGAAGAAGCGCCGGTAGCGCTCGACCTCGGTCTTGCGGTTCTCGACCGGGACGAGGCAACGGCTGTTCTCGGCGAGCAGCTCGAGGTACTCGCCGAAGTCCAGGGCGACCCGGGCGTTCAGCCGGCCCGCGATGTCCAGTTCGGCGAGCGCGGCGCGGGAGCCCTCGTCGATGAGTCCGCTGAAGAACTCGGAGGCGCAGCCCGAGCCGTACGAGAACAGGCCGACCCGGGCGGTGCCCCGGTACGGGGCGTGGTCGATGAGGCTGGCCAGGGCCAGGTAGACGGAACCGGAACAGAGGTTGCCGACCTGGCTGGGGTAGACCAGCGAGGGCGACACCCGGGCGGCGAAGTCCGCCTCGATGGCGTCAGGGGTGGCCCGGGCCTGTTCCCGCATGAGTTTGCGGTGTGCGGCCCTGACCAGCCCGGCGAACGGGGTGTGCAGGGCGAGTTGGTCGAAGGTGGTCCGCAGGTCGACGTCGGCGACCTTGCCGCAGTAGTCGGCGAAGCTGTTGGACAGGCAGTCCAGGTAGGCGAACAGCGAGCCGTCGACGTCGGCGATGTCGTAGTCCGGCATCGGCCGCGCCGAGTCCATGGTCTCGTAGGCGTGCGCGCCGAACGCGCCGAGGTCGAGGGCGAGGACCCGGGGGTCGTCGCCGAGCAGCATGGCGGAGGCGCCGGTGCCGGTGGCGGGTTCCGCGTAGCCGGCCCGGGCGTCCACCATGGACACGTCGGTGGCGATCACCAGCGCCTTGGCGCCCGGGGAGACGCCGGAGGCCAGGTAGCCGGCGGCGATCTGCAGGGCGCCGGTGGCGGCGTAGCAGGCCTGCTTGACCTCCATCACCCGGCACTTGCGGCTCAGGCCCAGGAACTCGTGGACGTAGGAGGCGATCGACTTGCTGAAGTCGACGCCGGACTCGCTGGAGGTGAGGATCAGTTCGATCCGCTCCTTGTCCTGCGGGGCGAGCCGGTTGACGATCGGAGCGGCCGCGTTGACGGCGTTGGTGATCGGGTCCTCGCAGGGCAGGGCGATCGAGCGGGCCCGCATCATCAGGTGGCCGATCCGCTCCTGATCCAGGCCGCGCCCCTCGAACAGCTCGGCGGTGGACAGTTGGGCGAAGCCGGCGTGGACGTTCAGCGCCTCGATGCCGATCCGGACGGTCATCGCCGCTTCACCTCCACCAGGAAGTCGATCAGGGCGTCGAGGTGGGGCACGGTGCTGAAGCCGGCCATCGGCTCGCGCACTCCGAGCGCGTCGATCAGCGCCATGATGATCTCCACCCGGTCCACCGAGTCCGCGCCGAGGTCCTTGAGGTGCTTGTCGCCGGTGATCTGCTCGGCGGGCACCTGGGGCAGGATGGCGGCGACGGTCTCGTGCACCAGGCGGGCCACTGCGGCGCGGTCGGTGTCACTGCGCTGCGGCATTCGAGCCCTCCAGTCGTACGTGCAGGGTGCAGACCGCCAGGCAGCGGCCGCTCGCGGCGTCCTCGACCACCGCGTTCCAGCGTTCCTCGGCCGGGTCGTCGCGGCGCCGCCAGGAACGCAGCCGGATCCGCAGGACCGAGTCGGCGTCGGCGTTGCCGAGGTAGCAGAGCTGGTGATCCAGCACCGTCCGATCGAGGAATCTACGGTCGGCGCGTCCCTGGTTCCGCCACATTTTGAGCAGGGCGCCGTCGACGATGGAGAAGTACGAGGCGAAGTACAGGAGTCCGACGCCGTTGAGGTCACGGGTGATGTCGATCGGGTACTCGACCTCGTCCGCGGCGACCAGCTCCTCCCACTCCGGGTCCTGCGGGTCGTGGAAGGTCCCCCGGACCCGGGCCGACCCGTACGCGGCCCGCGGCGAGTAGGCGGCGGGCAGCCGCGGCAGGTGGGCGTGCCGGAAGTCGGCCGGCGCGGAGGTGATCAGTCCCTCGTTGCTGTCGGCGTGACTACGGGTGACCCAGCGGTTGAAGTTCTGCACGTACAGGCAGTCGGGCTGCCGGGCCGCGAAGAACTCGTCCGGATCCAGGCCCTGTTCGGGCTTCGCCTCGGAGCCGGGCGGCAGTCGGCGGATCCGGTGGAGGGTCAGCACCGACTCGCTGCCGAAGCCGAACACCCGCGAGGTGGTCTCGATGCGGTCGCCGAAGGTCAGCGCGCCCGGGTGGAGCTGCCCCCCGGAGCGGACCCTGAAGTAGTAGAAGGAGAGGTAGGTGGGCTGGCCCCGGTCGTTGCACGCGTTGAACGCGTCGGTGTCGCAGACCTCGCTGACGGTCTCCCAGGTCCAGTCGCCCACCTGGCCGACGAACAGCGAATTGTGCCCGCACATCCCGGGTTTGACGGTGACCAGCCGGCCGACCGAGCCGTCGGGGGCGCGCCAGGCCTCCGGCCGCAGCAGGGAATCCTGGGTGCCGGGCATCACTGCGCCCCCTTCACGGTGGTCGGCGTGCCGGGCCCGGTGTCGTGCCCGGTGTCGTGCTCGGTGTCGTGCTCGGTGTCGTGCTCGGTGTCGTGCTCGGTGTCGTGCTCGGAGAGGAAGGCGGTGAGAACGGAGTTGAACGCCTCCGGGTGAGTGAGCGCCGGGAAGTGGCCGGCCCCGTCGATCTCCGCGTACCGGGAGTCGGCGATCGCGCCGTGCAGCAGGTGTGCGGTCTTCTGCGGGATCACCGAGTCGTAGCGGCCCTGGACGACCAGCGTCGGCACCGCGATCAGGGGCAGCCGGGACAGCAGGTCCGGTTCGGTGGCGAACACGTCCAGGTAGCGCAGACCGGTCTGCGGATCCATGCTCTCGGAACGCAGCAGCACTCCCTCCAGTTGCAGGCGCCGCTGCTCGTCGGGAGCCTGCGCGCCGCCGGCGGCGATCTTGTCGAAGTCCTCCTGCAGCACCACGTCCAGGCGGTTGACCTCGCCGACCCGGTTGGCGCACTTGTACGAGCTGCAGATCAGGGTCAGCGACGCCACCTCGTCCGGGTGCTCCAGCGCGTAGGTCTGAGCGGTCAGGCCGCCGAACGAGGCACCCGCGAGGTGCACCGGCCCGGTCGCGCCGAGTGCGCGCAGGGCCGCCCGGTGCACCTGGGCGAGGCCGTGCAGGGTGAGGTCGGCGGAGGCGTTGGTGCGGCCGACGCCCGGAGCGTGCAGCACCACCACCCGGTAGCGGTCGCAGAGGTCGGCGAACTGGTGGCGGAACAACCCGGCCCCGATGTTGAACGGGTGGATGAACAGCAGCGTCGGCCCGGTGCCCGCCGTGAAGGCCTCCACCTCGCCCCCTTGCGGGACACTGACGATCCGGTGCTCCACCGGCGCCCCGAAGTCGGTCAGCACGCCCAGGTTGTCGTCCTTCGCGCGGACGCCCTCGCGCAGAGCCGCCTTGATGTCCTCCGGCACCACCGCCGCGGGGTGGAACACCGCCTGCGCGGGGGCCGCGGTCGGGTCGACCGGGATGAGCGCGACCGGCGCCGGGCCGGAACGGTACAGTCCGGCCAGCCGCCTGCCGATCTCCCGGATGTCCGAGGTGTCGGTGCCGACCGGGACCGCGAGCCGGATCAGCGGAGACGCGCCCGCACCGGTGGCCAGGTGCGGGCCGCCCCGGACGCCGGTGTGCTCGAAGATCCAGTCCAGGCAGGACGGCACCGGGTGCTCGAAGTCCTCGAACTGCTTCATCGCGCCGGCGTCCAGCAGCACGCAGTGCCCGGCCGCCGGGCCGATCACCGGCAGGCCCGCCCGTGACAGCAGGCCCCACAGCATCTTCACCGCGGCCCGGCGCCGGCCCACCTGCTCGACCACACCGCCGGAGTCCGCGAGGGCCGCCGCGATCTGCCGCCGGCCTGCCAGGTTGACCTGGTGGCCGCGGGTCGAGATCTGCTCCCGCAACCGCTCGGCGAGGCCCGGCCGGGAGGTGGCGACCAGACCGCCGAAGTCGATGCCGAAGTCCTTCGACAGGCCCATCGTCACCGCGTCCGCGGTGGCCAGCAGGTCCGCCGTCACCTTCCAGACGCCCCGCCTCTGCGCGCTCTCCTCGTGCTCCGCCACGAACGCCGCGTTCTCCAGCGCCCTGGTGGCGTCCAGCACCAGCGGGACCTCGGCCGCCACCGCGATCCGGCGCACCTCGCGCAGGTTCGCCAGCGAGATCGGGTAGCCGCCCTGGGCGTTGTCACTGAGTTCCAGGCAGATCATCGACACCCCGCCCGGCCGCTCCGCGAGGACCCGCTCCAGGGCCGCCAGGTCGACATCCCGGAACGGGCCGGTCCTGGTGACAGGCCGGCAGTCGGGCAGCGCGACCGGCTCGAAGCCGTTGTCGGCCAGGCTCATCAGAAAGGTCGGGAACAGCCCGTTGTGCACTGCCGCCTGGCGGACGCCCGGCCAGGAACGGCACAGCAGCGCCTCCGCGGTCCGCCCCGACGGGGTCGGCACCACGCACGCGAAGTCCAGCCAGGGCACCCGGGGCAGGCCCTCCGCCCCGAGTTCCACGCCCGCCGCCGCCTTGGTCAGCCGGGCCGTCCGCTCGGCCACCGCCGGGGTGGCCAGCTCGGCCCACGAGTCGGTGATCAGGTCGAACCGCACCGCGGAGGTGGGCAGGGCGATCGGGTTGTGGCCGTACGCGGAGACGCTGTCGGCCGGCTGCGGGACGGCGGCCCGAGCGGGTGCCGGGCGCTCCGGAGCGGGAGCCGCGGCCGGCTCGGGAGAAGCAGGCCGGACCGGCTCATCGGCCTCGGCCGCGGCCAGGGACGCCGCCTTGGATCCCGCCGTGGACGCAGCCCGCGGATCGGCCTCGGATCCGGCCCTCGACGCAGCCTCGGAGCCGCCGGATTCGGAGACGGCCCTCGACCCAGCCTCGGAGCCGGATTCGGAGACGGATGGGGCCCGGACGTCGTCGAGGGCCTCCGGGGCGGTGGTCTCCAGGTCCGGGCTGGCGATCATCAGGATCACGTCGGCGACCGCGCTGCGCCGCTCGTCGTCCGGCTGGCACAGGTAGATCGTCGAGTTGGTCGGGCGGAACTTGTTCTTGAACTGGAAGTTGCCCTCGTCGAAGATGCCGACCGTCCGCAGTTCGGCCAGGCCGTTCTCCACCTCGGGCGAGGAGTTGGGGGACTCGCCCGCCTTGACGCCGAAGCTCGCGCCGAAGCTGAAGATCTCGACGCCCTCGGCCGCCAGCCTCTCGATGATCCGGACGATCGCGAACTCCAGACCGCCGAGCGGCGCCTCCTTCGGGTAGAACTCCAGGTCGAGCAGCCAGCCGGACTCCGACGGGATCTTCGTCACGATGATCGCGCTGGCCAGCTCACCGTCCACCCGGGTCAGGAACATCCGGTGCCGGTCGGCGAGTTGACCCCGGCCGATCTCTTCGCTGACCACCGCCACGTACGGGTTGACCATCTGCTTGGTCTCGCCCCAGCGGCTCATCATCGACACGATCTCCTGGTCGACCGCGTGATCGCTGCCCACCCGGTACTCCTCGGTGGCGCACTTCCCCGCCGCGGCGAACCGGTTCACCATGTAGCGCAGCCGGCGCATCCGGCTGCCCTCCACGGTGAAGGTGCTCAGATCGTCCAGCCGTTGCACCGCGCCGAACGGCGTGGCCGTGAACGGCTGACCGGCCACCGACCCGATGTGCTCCACCGAGAGGAAGTTGGGCTGGAGACCGTGCCGGTCCGCGTAGGCGACGTACTGCTCGATCAGCTTCGGGAAGTACTCGCGCGAGCCGACGTAGCTCCACGCGAACAGCACCCCGCCCTTCCGCGAGAAGTTGAAGTACCCCTCCCGCTCGGTGCCCAGGAACATCAGCGGCGCGATGTCGCGCCCCGCGAGGCCGCCTTCCTTCGCCCACCGCGCGTCGACCTCCGCGACCACCGCCGCCAGCTCCGGACGCTGCGGCAGCTGTCTCTTGCGCAGCACCGTCCAGCCGCCGGCCGGCTGTCGCGACCGCGTCGCGACCTGCGTCGGGACGCCGGGCCGCTCGGGACCGGCCGCCGTCGAGGACAGCACCTCGCGCAGGCCGACGGTCGTGGCCGGGCCGTACTCGGCGAGCAGGTGCTCGGTCAGGGCGGGCACCGTCGGGTGGTCGAACATCAGGGTCTTGCGCTGGGCACCGAACCTCTTCTCCAGCGCGCTCACGGTGCGCAGCATGTCGAAGGACGTCAGGCCGTCGTCGGTGAACGCCACACCCGGGGTGAGGGTGCGGCCGGAGATCATCGAGATCAGGTCGCCCAGCAGCTCCTGCGGGTCGAGCGCGGACCCGACGGGCGGTACGCCGACGGGGGCGGGGTTGGGGGTGGGAGTGGGGGTGGGGAGGGAGAGGGGAACGGGCTCGGGCGCCGGTGTTGGCGCCGTTACCTGTGCCGGTGCCGCTGCCGGCGCTGCCTCCTGCTCGGGCGCCGGTACCGGTACCTGTGCCGGAGCCGCTGCCGCTGCCGGCTCTGACTGCTGCTCGGGTGCGGGTGGCTCCTCCATGGCGACCACCACGGCGGCGGTCAACTGCTCGACGCTGTCGTAGTCGTAGAGGTCGGCCGCCTTGAGGTCCAGGCCGTAGTGGTCGTTGAGGCCGCGGACCAGTTCCATCCGGAAGATCGAGTCCAGGCCCAGGTCGACGAACGAACTGGTCATCGAGATCGTCGCCGGATCCAGGCCGAGGATCTCGGCCAGCCGCCGGTGGATCAGGCCGGCGATCTCCTCCCGGACCTCCGACGACACCTGGACGACAACAGGCTCCGGGACGGGAGCCGAGGCCGGAGCCGGAGCCGGAGCCGAGGCCGGGGCCGAGGCCGAGGCCGGGGCCGGAGCCGGAGCCGGGGCCGAGGCCGGGGCCGGAGCCGGAGCCGGGGCCGAGGCCGGAGCCGGAGCCGGAGCCGGGGCCGGAGCCGAGGCCGAGGCCGGAGCCGGAGCCGGAGCCGAGGCCGGAGCCGAGGCCGAGGCCGGAGCCGGAGCCGGAGCCGAGGCCGGAGCCGGAGCCGAGGCCGGAGCGGAGACAGCGGCCAGGTCAGGACCGGCGACAGCGGCAAGGGTCCGGGCCGCAGGCACACCGGCCTTAGCGGCGGCGGCAGTTGGTGTCGTGGTCGCTGCCAGCCTGATCAGGCCGCCCGGGCTTCGGACCGGGGTGGTGTCAGGTGCCGGGAGCGGAGCGGAGCGGGCCACAAGCTCGGCGGTCGCGAGGACCGCCGGGGCGGGGGTGGCGGTGCGGGGGGTGAACCAATGGCGCACGGGGTTGAGGGGGAAGCCGGGAAGCGGGAGGCGGCGCGGGCGGGTGGCGGGCCAGTGGGACGCCCATGCGGTCCGGCCGGTGTCCAGCCACTCGCGGGCAGCGGGGTCGGACGGGACGTCGGTGGAGCCACCACCGGAGAGGGCGACGAGTTGGGCCAGCAGTTGGTCGCGGTCGGCGGACGTGAGGACCACGCGTTCGGCGTGGGCGTCGCGTCCGGTCTGGAGGGTCCAGGCGACACGGGCGGCCTCGACGTCGGGGTTGGCCTCCAGATGCCGGGCGAGTGCCGCCGCGTAGTCGCGCAGGGCCGCGGCGGTCGGCGCGGAGAGCGGGAAGAGCCGGGCGGCGGGCGGGAGTTCGGTGTACCCCGGGGTCTCGTCGCTGTACTCCTCGATCACCACGTGCGCGTTGGAGCCGCCGAAACCGAAGGAGCTGACGCCCGCCCTGCGGACGGTACGGCCGGCGCCGTCGACGACGCCGTCCCAGGGCGCGGCGCGGTCGTTGACGTAGAAGGGGGTGCCGTCCAGGCGGAGGTACGGGTTGAGTTCGGTGAGGTGCAAGGTGGCGGGCAGCTGACGGTGCTTCAGGCTGAGCAGGGTCTTCAGCACGCCGGCGATGCCGGAGGCCGCCTCCAGGTGGCCGATGTTGGTCTTCACCGCGCCGAGGGCGATGTGCGGGCGGGCGGCCGGCGGCAGCCCGGCCTCGGCGTACAGCTGGGCGAAGGCGCGCTTCAGGCCCTCGGTCTCCACCGGGTCGCCGAGCGAGGTGCCCGTGCCGTGGGCCTCGATGTGGCTGACGGTGTCCGGCGACAGAGCGGCCCGGTGGTACGCCTGGACCAGGACCTGGGCCTGCGCCTCCGGGTTGGGGGCGGTGAGCGAGGCGGAGCGGCCGCCGTGGTTGACGGCGGTGGCGCGGATCACGCCGTGGATGTGGTCGCCGTCGGCCCGCGCCCGGTCGAGCCGCTTGAGCACCACCGCGCCCGCGCCTTCGCCTCGCACATAGCCGTCGGCCGCGGTGTCGAAGGTCTTGCACCGGCCGTCGGGGCTGAGCATCCCGGACTTGGTGAACGCGGTGAACAGGCCGGGGCTGAGCGTCGCGTTGACGCCCCCGGCGATCGCGAGGTCGCAGTCGCCGTCCAGGATCGCCCGGACCGCCCGGTGGATCGCCACCAGCGCGCTCGAGCACGCGGTGTCCACCGCCTCGCTGGGGCCGCGCAGGTCCAGCAGCCGGGAGACCCGGTTGGCGAGCACCGCGTGCGACAGGCCGGTGGCGGTGTGCGCCTGGACCGCGACGCCGTTGGTGCGCATCAGGTCGTCGTAGTCGGTGGTGGAGACTCCCGCGAACAGGCCGGTGGCGCTGCCCGCGAGTGCGGACGGCGGGTAGCCCGCGTTCTCCACGGCCCGCCACACCACCTCGAGGAAGAGCCGCTGCTGCGGGTCCATCAGGCCCGCCTCCGTGGCGGAGATCCCGAAGAACGCGGCGTCGAAGTCGGCGATGTCCTCCAGGAATCCGCCACGCAGCTCCCGGGTCTGCGGGTCCTGGCGCAGGTCGGTGCGGTCGGCGGGGACAGGGCCGACGAGGTGGTCCCCGGCGGCGAGGTGCCGCCAAAACGCGTCCAGGTCGGTCGAGCCGGGCAGTCGGCCGGCGACGCCGACGACCGCGATGGGCGTCGGGCCGTACAGCGCCTCCGGCTCCGGCTCCGGCTCCGGCTCGACGACGGCGGCGGCGGCGGCGGGTGCGGCGGATGCGACCGGCCGGGGTGTCACCACCGCCGCGGGCCCGGCCGGCGGCGGGACCGACTCGGCGGTGGTCGCCGTCGCCCGACGGACCGTCCCTGAGATGACGTCCGCGTGGTGGGTCACCAGGTAGCGGGCGAAGTCGTCGAGGGTCGGGCATTCGAACAGGACGGTGGGCAGCAGGTCGAGGCCGTAGGTCTCGTTGACGTCGACCGAGAGCTGGGTGAGCGTGATCGAGTCGAAGCCCGAGTCCAGCAGCTCCCCGTCCATGTCGACCTCGTGCTCGTCGACCAGCAGGAACCCGGCGGCGATCCGGCGCAGTTCCGCCCGCACCGCGAGGTCCGGGTCGACCGCCGCACGAACGGGTGCCGGGGCCGGGGCGGACACCTGCGCCGCTGCGGACGCGGAGGCAGCCGCGGGCACCGCGGTGGCGGCGCCCTCGACGGCGACCAGCACCGGCTCCTCACCGCCCAGTGCCTGGCAGAACACCCGCAGGCCGGTCTCGGTGGTCATCGGGATCATGTTCCAGCGCTGGGCGTACAGCCGGAGGGTGGCGTCGTCGACCCTCATGCCGCCGTCCTTCCACAGCGGCCACGCGATGGCGACGGTACGTCCGTTCCGCAGGCCTTGCGCGCGCAGGCGTTCGCGCGTCTCGGCGAAGCCGTTCAGGTAGGCGTTGGCGTAGGCGTAGTCGACCTGGCCGATGTTGCCGACCTCGCCTGCCACTGAGGAGAAGACGGCGAAGAAGTCGAGTGGCCGCTCGCCGATCGCGTGGTCGAGGTGGGCGACGGCGAGCTTCGGAGCCAGCACGGCCTCGACCTCGGCGCGTTCCTTGCCGACGGCGCGGCCGTCGTGCACGACCCCGGCGGCGTGGACGACGCCGTGCAGTGCGCCGTAGAGGTCGACGGTCTCCTCGACCAACAGGCGGACCTGTTCGGCGTCGGTGACGTCGGCGCGTTCCCAGTGCACGGTGACGCCCCTGCCGGCGAGGGAGTCGAGGCGGTCGCGGGCGGAGCGGTCGGGTCCGTTGCGGGTGACCAGGACCAGGTTGATCGGGCGGCCGTGGACGGCCATGAACTCGGCGATCCGGACGCCGAGGGCGCCGGCGCCGCCGGTGATCAGGTAGGTGCCGCCGGGGCGGAGCGCGAGGTCGGCGGGCTCGCCATCGGTGGCAGGGGTGAACTCGGTGAGCCGGCGCAGCAGTCGGGCGCCGTCCTGGTAGCCGGTCTGGACGACGGCGTCGTCCGCGGCGGGAGCGGTGAGGGCGGCGAGGATCCGCCCGGCGGTGTCTCCGTCCGGGCCGACCGCGAGGCAGCTCCCGGTGAACGAGCTGTGCTCCAGGGCGAGGCTGCGCAGTGCGGCGGCCACAGCGGTGTGCTCGGGCTGGGCGTCCTGCGGCGCTCCGGGGTGCGCGTAGACGGCGCGCACCGCGGTGCCCGCGGGGGCGGCTGCCAGCAGGGCGGTACAGGACCACAGCAGCGGGAGGAACCCCGCGTCCGGATCGGCTCCGTCGGCGCCCGCCGCGACGACGACCGCGTTCGGCGGCGCGCCGGTCTCGGCGAGGTGGGCGGCGAGCCGCCGCAGGTCCTCGCGGTCTCCGGTGGCCACCGTGTACCGGTCCTCGCCGGTGGCGGCGAAGCCGGCGCCGGGGCGGGCCAGGACGGCGCGGGTGCCGCGTTCACCGAGCCGGCGAGCGAGTTCCTCACCGAGTTCCTCGTCCACCGCGACGATCAGCGCCGTCGACGGGAGCGGGGTGGCGACACCCGCGAGCGGCTCGGGTTCCCAGACCGGGCGCAGGTACCGGCAGGCGGTGGCCGGCTGGGCCGGTGCGGCGGGCGCCGCGGTCCCGGGAAGCGGCTCGGCGGAGTAGTCGGGCAGCCAGTGCCGACTGCGCTCGAACGGGTAGGGCGGCAAGTGAACCCTGCGGGGGTGCGGCGCGGTCCAGCAGACCTGCCAGTCGACGGGCACGCCGGCCGTCCAGAGCCGGGCCAGCTTCGGGAGCCGACGCTTCGCCAGCATGGTGGCGACCAGCGCGGCCCCGTCCTCGTCGTCGAGCAGCGACCAGCCGCCGGCGTCCCCGCCGGCGCTGCCCGTGACCACCGCGGAGTTCTCCGTCCCGCTCACGAAGTCGCGCAGGCGATCGGCGAGTTGCTTGGTGTCGGTGGCCAGCACGGCGAGCCGCTCGGCCATCTCGCGGCGCCCGATCTGGCTGGTGCGGGCCAGGGCGGCGAGCGGGAGTTCGGCGCCGCCGGGGGTGGCGAGCAGGTCGGCGACCCGTTCGACGTAGCGGACCAGCTGGCCCCGGGTGCGCGCGGACAGCAGGAACAGCTGCTCGCCGTCGTCCGGTCCGGGCTTGGCGGGGGCGGTGCGGGGGCGGTACTCCTCCAGCACCACATGGGCGTTCGCGCCGCCCGCGCCGAAGGCGCTGACGCCGGCCCGGCGCGGGGAGCCGTCGGCGGGCGCGGGCCAGTCGACCGTCTCGCGCGGCGGGTAGAACGGCGAACCGGAGAAGGCGATCTTCGGGTTGACGTTCTCCAGGTTGACGCATCGGGTGATCCTGCCGTGCCGGAGCTGGAGCACGGCCCGGGTGAGTCCGGCGATTCCGGCCGCGCCCTCCAGGTGGCCGATGGCGGCCTTGACGGAGGAGACGGCGCAGCGGAACTCCTCGGGGGCCGCGCCCAGTTCCCTGAAGGCCCGGGTGAGGCTGGCGATCTCGATCGGGTCTCCGAGGGCGGTACCGGTGCCGTGCGCCTCCAGGCTGCCGATGGTGCGCGCGTCGACGCCGGAGCGGCGCACCGCCTCGGCGATCAGCGCGGCCTGCGCCTGCGGGTTGGGGACCGTGTAACCGCCGGTCTTGCCACCGGCGTTGACGGTGCTGCCCTTGATCACGGCGAGGATCTCGTCGCCGTCGCGCTCGGCGTCGGCGAGCGGCTTGAGCAACACGGCGCCGACGCCCTCCCCGGGCACGAAGCCGTCGGCGCGCTCGTCGAAGACCTTGCAGGCGCCGTCCCCGGCCAGCATGTTGAGCGAGGACAGCGACACGTGGTGGGCAGGGTGCAGGATCAGGTTCACGCCGCCCGCGAGGGCCATCCGGCACTCGCCGCGGCGCAGGCTCTCGACGGCGAGGTGGACCGCTGTCAGCGAGGAGGAGCAGGCGGAGTCGACGGCGAAGCTGGGGCCCTGGAAGTCGAAGTGGTAGGAGACCCTGTTGGCCACCGACCAGTACGCGGAGTGTGCGCCGGAGAGCTTGCCGTGCGCCCAGCCGGTGGCGGCGAGCCGCCCGTACGAGCCGTACATGACGCCGGCGAACACCCCGGTCATCGTCTCGTGGGTGGAGCCGCCGAGGTAGCCGGCGCGGTCGAGCAGGTCCCAGCAGGTCTCCAGGAACAGGCGTTCCTGCGGGTCGATGTCGGCGGCGTCGCGCGGCAGGATGTTGAAGAAGGCGGGGTCGAACTTGTCGATGTCGTCGAGGAATCCGCCCCACCGGCTGTAGCTGCGGTCCCTGCGGCCGCGCTCGGCGTCGAAGGTGGCCCGCCAGTCCCAGCGGTCCGCGGGGACCTCGGTGACGGCGTCGTGGCCGTCCTCCAGGTTGCGCCAGAAGGTCTCCACGTCCGGCGCGCCCGGGTAGCGTCCGCTGACGGCGATCACGGCGACGTCGGCGGCCTCGCCGTGCGCCGCCGGTCGGGGGCGGGCCGGCTCCGCGACGGGCACGGGCGGCGGCGTCCGCACGGCCTGGACAGCCGGGGCGACCGGCGCGGCCCCGCCCTGCGGCGCGCCGGGGCGGAGGACCGGCGCGGAGTCCACCGGCGCGGCCTCTACCTGCGGTGCTGCGGGGCGGAGGAGTGCGGTCAGCTGCTCGGCGCGGTCGGTGCGCAGGTGGTGGGCAAGCTGATGGATGGTCAGCTGCTCGAACAGCAGGGTGGCGGGCAGCGCGCCGAGGTCCTGCTCCATCCGGTAGACGATGTTCTGGCCGACCAGGGAGTCGATCCCGTACGTCTCGAAGGTGGCGTGGTCGTCGAGTTCCGCGGGCCGGAACTTCAGCACCTCGGCGAAGATCTGCCGCACGTAGTCACGGACCTGCGCCGCGGTCGGCTCCGGTGTCTGCTCGGCTGTCACGTTCGGCTCCCGTTCGCTCGTCACCAGGCATTGCTCGAGTTCGTCCTCGGGGGTGCCGGGGATCCCGCACACCCCCGTCACCCGGAATCCCGCATCGGCCAGGGCGGCCCGCCACTGGGCGGGGCCGAGCAACGCGGAGTCCGGGAGGCGGCGCTGCGGATCCTCGAACCGCCACCAGCCCTCGGTGAGGCCGAAGGTGAGGGTGACGAACGCGGAGGAGCGGGTCACCTCGTTCACCGCGAGCACGCCGCCGGGCCGCAGCAGCGTGCGGACGTTGGCCAGGGTGCGGCCGAGATCCCGGGTGGCGTGCAGCACGTTGGTGGCCAGCACGACGTCGGCGCAGCCCGGCTCGAAGCCCTGGGCGGCGGGGTCGCGCTCGATGTCCAGAAGCTCGTACCGCATCCCGTCCGCGCGGTGGTCGGCCTCGCCGTGTCGGAGGAAGGCCGGTGAGATGTCGGTGTAGCGGTATGCGGTCGGCAGTCCGGACGCGGCGCAGGCGGCCAGCACGTGGCGGGTGGCGGAACCGGTCCCGGCCCCGATCTCGACGATCCGCAGCGGCCGCTCGCCGCCGGTGAGCCGCTGCGCGGAGCCGACCACCTCGGCGGCCATCAGCCGGTGGAAGTGCTCGGCGCCCGGCCCGTCGGCGTAGACCGGTTCGACAAGGGCGGGCGAGCCCTTCGGGAACAGCACCTCGGTCGCGGCGACCCGGCCGGAGAGGATGCCCGGGAGGCCGGCCACGCAGACCCGGAGCAGCTTCAGATGCGGCGCCATCGCGGGGTGGGCGGCGGTGAACTCGGCGACCGGCAGCCGCGCCGGGTCGAGCAGGGCAGGCCGGAAGGTCAGTGTCCCGTCGCTGTCCAGGGTGGCGGCGCCGGCCTCTTCCAGCACCCGCAGCACCGCGCCCAGCACGGAGCGGCCGCGGCCGCCGGCGCCGAGCCGCTCGGCGAACTCGTCGAACGTCGAGGGCTCGCCCAGGGCGGGCAGTTCGGGCAGTGCGGCGAACTCGGCGCGGAGCAGGTCGGCGGCCACCACGTCGAGCGCGGCGAAGCCGGCCCTGGCCCGGGTCAGCGGGTCGTCAGCCTCGGCCCGGACACCGAGCCGGGCCGGCGGGTCGTCAGCCTCGGCCCGGACACCGAGCCGGGCCGGCGGGTCGTCGCCCTCAGCCCGGACACCGAGCCGGGCCGGCGGGTCGTCGCCCTCGGCCCGGACGCCGAGCCGGGCCAGTCCGCGCGCGTCGGCCTTGACCACCACGGCCTGCGGCAGGCCGGCGGCCAGCACCCGGTCGAGCGCGGCGAGTCCTTCGGCGGGCTCGATCGAGCCGACGCCGAAGCCGGCCAGCCGTTCGCCGTAGCGCTCGTCGGCGACCACCCCGACACTGCCCCAGTAGCCCCAGTTGAGCACCTGCACGGGGTAGCGGACGCGGGAGTCCAGCCACTGCGCGTAGGCGTCCTGGAAGGTGCTGGCGGCGGCGTACGCGGCCTGGCCCGCCGAGTCGGTGAAGGAGACCGCGGAGGAGAACACCGCCAGCAGGTCGAGCGGGTCCTCGCGCAGCGCCTCGGCGAGTGCGGCGGTGCCGGCCACCTTGGGCGCGAGCACCTCGCGGAAGGTTCCCGGGTCGGCGTGCAGCAGCGTCCGGTCACGCAGGTCGAGGGCGGCGTGCACGGCGCCGTTCAGGGCGCCGAAGCGGGCCCGGGCGGCGGCCACCGCCGTGTCGAGCTGTGCCGGATCAGCGGCGTCGGCCCGCAAGTAGACGGCCTCGCCGCCGAGTTCGGCGATCTCCGCGAGCACCGCGTCGATCGCCGGGTCCTGGGCGCGGCGGCCGATCAGCGCCAGCCGGGCCCGGTGGGTGCGGGCCAGGTGGCGGCCGAGGGTGCGGCCGAGGCCGCCCGCCCCGCCGAGGATCACGTACGCGCCGCCCTCGCGCCAGGGCGGTTCGCCGCCGGCCGGCCGGGCGGCCACCAGGGTGCGCCGCAGGCGCTGCCCGTCGCGCAGCGCTATCAGCCGGTCGGCGGCGGGTTCGCGGGACAGGAGCGCGGCCGACTGCTCGGGGGCGGCCGGTGTCGTCCCGGCGTCCACGCAGCCGACCGTCCAGCGCGGGTACTCGGCGGCCGCGGTGGCGCACAGGCCGAGCAGGCCGGCAGCGTGCGGCTGAAGCGGCTCGCCGCCGGTCGCCGCGACGGCGCCGAACAGGACGGCGCGCACGCCGAGTCCGGTGTGCGCCGCGCCGAGGGTTAGCAGCCGCTGGACCAGCCGGAGCATCGCCGGCACGCTCCGGTCCTGCTCGGGCCGGTGGGCGGGCGCGGGATCGGTGAGGAAGTAGACGAGGTCGGGGACCTCGGTCACCGCGTCGCTGTCGTCATAGCCCACCACCTGTACCGACCCTCTGGCATGACGGTCCGTCAGCGCGTCGGCGAGCGCACCGGCGGCCTCGGGGCGGCAGATCAGCACGGTGCCGTCACCCGCGGCCTCCTCCGGGGCGGGGCCCGCGTTCCCCCAGGCCGGCCGGTAGATTCCCGGGCCCTCGGGTACCACGGCGGCAGCGGCTGCCTCGCGGGGCACAGCGCGCAGCGAGACGCCGTCGAACCTGACGCACAGCACGCCGGACCCGTCGGTCAGCGACACGGTGAACCGGTCCTTGCCGGTGCGCCGGGCGTACGAGTAGCGGGCGAGTTCGGGCGAGCGCAGCACCGTCACCCGGTCCACGGCGAACGGCAGCAGCGCCTGCGGGCCGTCCGCGTCCAGCAGCGGGGCGAGAACCTGGAGCCCGGCGTCCAGCACCGCTGTCAGCCCCTGCCACCCGGCGGGCCCGTCGGCGGGTCGCAGCGTGCCCAGCGTCTCGTCGCCGCCGACCCGCACCCGCTCGAGGCGGCGGAACGACGGCCCGTACGCCAGGCCCGCGGCGTCGAACGCCCCGTACAGCTCGTCGGCGTCCCGGACGCCCCGGCAGCGGTCGGCGGTCGACCAGATGTCCAGCGGCGGCTCGGCGGCGAACGCGGCCGTCTCCTCGGCGGTCGGCGCCGCGAACTCGGCGCGCACGTACGGGCCGTCCCCGTCCTCCGTCTCCAGCCTGACCGAGCGGCCCGCCGTCGACTCCTTCCCCGCCAGCCGCAGCCGGCGCGGCTCCGACAGCTCGCACGGCCGCAGCCAGCGCACCGCGGACAGCCGGTACGGCAGCCCCGCGAGGTCGGCGGCCAGTGCGAGCGCCGCCGTGCCGGGCAGCAGGGGACGGCCCGCCACCCGGTGGTCGGTGGCGACGGGGTCCTCGGGGCGCACCACCGCCACGTCGCCGGAACCACCGTCCGGGCCCGCCGACGGGTCCGGCACCCGGGCCGGCCGCCCCGTCGGAGCCGGGAGCCGGCGGCCGTCCGCCGTGCCGGGCACCACCGCGTGGTCGGTGACGGACGGGCCGGTGATCCAGTAGTGCTCCTGCGCGAAGGGGTACGTCGGCACCGTCACCCGCCGCCCGCCGGCCGTGAGCGCCGCCCAGTCGGGAGTGCCGCCCCGGACGTACGCGGCGGCCGCCCGCACCAGCGGGTCGTCCGAACCGGCGGCCTCCTCCAGGCCCGCGGAGTCCGCGAGGTAGCAGCCGCGGTGCTCCTCGCCGGCCGTCAACTTGCGCAACTGCGTGAGGAGTTCCTCGCGGCTTCGGGTCAGCAGCGCGGCGCGGACCGGCAGGTGGGTGCGGCCCAGTGCGCGGGTGCGGGCGATGTCGGCGGGTTCCAGCGCGGGGTCGCGCTCCAGCGCCTGCGCGAGGTCCGCGGCGACCTGGGTGAGCGTCTCGGGCGTCCGGGCCGACAGCGGGACCAGGTGGCGGACCGCCTCCGGCCGGCGCTCCGGCGCGGGGCGGGCGGGCGGTTCGGCCAGCACCACATGACAGTTGGTGCCACTGAAACCGAAGCTGCTGACCGTGCCGACCCGGACGCCGTTCGGGCCCGGATCCCACGGCGTCAGCTCGCGGACCACGCGCAGGCGGCCGCCCGACAGGTCGAGCTTGGGGTTGGCCTCGTCGAAGCCGGGCAACGGGGGCAGAGCGCGGTGGCGCAGCGCGAGCACGACCTTGAGCAGCCCGGCGATGCCGGCGGCCGTGGTGGTGTGGCCGATGTTGGCCTTCACCGAGCCGAGGGCGGTGAAGCCCGGCCCGTCGGCGGTGCCCAACACCTGGTTGAGCGCCTTGACCTCGATCGGGTCGCCGAGGTGGGTGGCGGTGCCGTGCGCCTCCACGTACCCGATGTCGCCGGCCTCCACGCCGGCCCTGCGGTGCACCGCGCGCAGCAGTTCGGCCTGCGAGGTGGCGCTCGGCGCGGTGATGCCGTTGGTGCGGCCGTCGCCGTTGACGCCGCTCGCCCTGATCACCGCGTGGATCCGGTCGCCGTCGGCGAGCGCCGCCTTCAGACTCTTCAGCACCACCGCGCCGACGCCCTCGCCGAGCACGATGCCGTCCGCCTCGGCGTCGAACGGGATGGACCGCCCGGTCGGCGAGAGCATGCCGACCCGGCTGCTCCACACCTGCATCTGCGCCGTCGTCATGACCGCCACTCCGCCCGCGATCGCCACGTCGCAGTCGCCGCCCCTGATCGCCTCGCAGGCCAGGTGTACGGCCGTCAGCGAGGAGGAGCACGCGGTGTCGACCGTCATCGTGGGGCCGCTCAGGTCGAGCAGGTACGCCACCCTGGCCGCCAGGATCGCCATGTTGTTGCCGAGGAACGCCTGCCCGGTGTCCGCCTGACCGGCCGCCCGCAGGACGTGGTAGTAGTCACCGCCGCTGGCCCCCACGTACACGCCGCACCGGCGCCGCTCCCCCGGGGTCGCGTACCCCGCGTCCTCCAGCGCCGTCCACGCCTGCTGCAGGAACTGGCGCTGCTGCGGGTCCATCGCCTCCGCCTCCATCGGAGACAGCTGGAAGAACCGCGGGTCGAAGCCGCCGAGGTCCGGCAGCAGCGCCGCCCACTTGCTGTACGAGCGGTCCGGGACGCGGCGGTCCGGGTCGAACCAGCGGGTCCCCCAACGGGACTCCGGCACCTCGGAGATGCTGGTCCGGCCGGCGGCCAGGTTGGCCCAGAACGCGTCCAGGTTCTCGGCGTCCGGGAAGCGGCCGGCCACACCGATGATCGCGATGCCGTCCGTGTCGGACGCCGGCCGCCGCGTCGGCTCCGCGGGCTCGCCCCGGGGCGCGAGTGGCGCGGCCTGAACGGACTGGGCGGGCTGCACGGGTCGGGGCTGTGAGGGCTGGACAGGAGCGCCGTTCAGCGGCCGAAGGCTCACCTGTCCGGGGCCGGCAGGGGCGACGGAGACGGCAGCGGCGACGGGCGCGGTAGAAGCGACGGGCGCGGCAGGGATCGGCGGCGCGGGCTGCACCGGCGGCGCGGCGGGCGGTTCGGTCGCCGACAGCGGCTCCGGCGCGGAAGCAGGCACGGAAGCAGGCACGGACGCTGGAGCGGGGGCAGCCGCTGGAGCGGGGGCTGGCGCGGGGGCGGGGGCAGGCGCCGGTGCAGGTGCGGGCGCGGGGGCAAGCGCCGAGCGGTGCAGCGCACGGGCCTGCTCGGCGGTCTCCAGGACGTGCCCCGTCAGCCGGGCCACCGTGGGGTGGTCGTAGACGGCGACCGAGTCGATGTCGAGGCCGAAGCGCTGGTTGAGGCTCCGCACGATCTCCACCGCGCCGATCGAGTCCACGCCCAGTTCGCTGAAGCTGAGCCGGCGGTCGATCTCCTCGTCGGTGGCGTAGACGATCGCGCAGAGCGCGTCGACCACCAGTCGCTCCACCTGCGACGGGTCGGGGAGCGCGGCCTCGGGGGCGTCGACCGGCTGCGAGGCCACCGGCACCTCGACGCGCTCGGCAGGCGTGACGACCGGCACCACATCGGGCACGGCGACCGGCGGAGCGAGCGGCACCTCGACGCGCTCGGCAGGCGTGACGACCGCCACCGCATCGGGCACGGCGACCGGCGGAGCGAGCGGCACCTCGGCCGGCGCTTCAGCGGTGGCCGTCGCACCGTAGTCGCGGACCTTGCGGAAGTGCTCCCGGACCAGGTCCAAGGACCCACCGCCGAGCACTCGTTCGTGCATCCGGACCTCGCGCTCGACGACCTCCGGCAGCTGGGCGAGCAGTCGGCCGGCGAGTTCCGCCTTGACCTCGGCGACCGCCTCGGCGGGCTTGGCGGCGATCGAGCGGGCCAGGTCGAGCGCGGTCGACAGCACGTCCGCCGCCGGGACGACGGTCACCGAGGCGCCGCGGCGGGCGAGTTCCTCGCCGCGGTAGCTTCGGCCGGTGAGGAACATCTCGGTTGCCAGGGTGCGGCCGAATCGCTGCTCCAGCACCAGCGTGGCGCCCATGCCGGGCGTGAAGCCGTACTTGAGGAAGTTGGCCCCGTACGAGCCCTCGTGGGCGAGCACCACCAGGTCGGCGTAGAGGCCGAAGGCGAGGCCGCCGCCGGAGGCCTGGCCGCGCATCGCGGAGACCACGGGGCGGCGGCAGCGCAGCAGGCCCTCGTAGACGAACGGGGTGTCGGTGAACCTGGTGTGCTTCTCGGCCAGCTCCTCCAGGGCCTGCGGTGTCGCGCCGAGGTTGAAGACGGTCTCGGTGCCGGTGAGCACGACGGCGCGGATGTCGTCGCGGGTGTCGATCTCCGCGAAGGCGGCCTCCAGACCGTGCGTGAGTCCGGTCGTGAACATGTTGCGGTGCGCGTGGTCGTGCATGGTGACCAGCGCGATCCCGTGTTCCAGGACCCGCAGGTCGACCTCGTCGCCGTGGTACGGCTCGGCCACCGCGGGGGCGGCGGGCGCGACGGGCGCCACTCCCGCCACCGCTGCGGTGACGGCGGGTTCGCCGTTGCGGCGCTGCCAGCCGCCCAGCCAGTGGCGTTCCTCGCGCAGCGGCGGGACCGGCAGCGACACCCGGCGCGGGACCGGGCCGCTCGGCACGCAGTCCGCCCACGGCACGTCGGCCCCGGCGCTCCATGTCTGCGCGACCTCCTCCAGCCGTCCGGCACGGACCAGTTCACTCAGGTCGGTGCGCGGCTCGGGGGCGCCGGCCCTCTCGCGTCCCCAGTACTGGCCGGTCCCGGGGGCGGCGCCGCTCAGGTAGCGGTCGAGGGCGCCGAGCAGCTGGGCGTGGTCGGCGGCGAGGACCGCGAGGCGGCTGCTCAGCTGGTCGCGGCCGACCCGCAGGGTGTGGGCGAGGGCGGCGAGCGGGACGGTGGGCTGCCGCTCGGTGTCGAGCTGTCCGGCGAGCTGGTCGATCGACCGGTCGCCCTCGGCCGGCAGCAGCCGGCCGAGGCCGGGCCGGTTCTCGTCCAACACCTTGCGGACCAGGTCCAGGCCGGTGCGGTCCACACCGAGGTCGACCAGCGGCTCGGCCGGGTCGACGGCCTCGTCCGGGACTCCCAGCACCTGGGCGACGGCGCCGGTGAGCACCCGGCGCAGTTCCGCGGCCCGGGCGGGCGACGGCTCCGCCGACCCGTGCAGCACGGCCCTGATCCGCCCGGCGTACACCCGCAGGGCGTCCGCGTCGCGCGCCGACAGCACGATCAACTCCCGTCCGCCGCGGGCGGGCTGTTCCGCGGGGGCGCGGTACTCCTCCAGCACCAGGTGCGCGTTGGAGCCGCCCGCGCCGAAGGCGCTGACGCCGGCCCGGCGCGGGGAGCCGTCGGCCGGGGCGGGCCAGTCGGTGAGTTCGCGCTGTAGACGGAACGGTGTGGCGGCGAGGTCGATGGCCGGGTTGACCACCTCCGCGTGCAGGGAGGGCACCAGCTGCCGGTGCTTCAGCTGCAACAGGGTCTTGGTGACGCCGGCGATTCCGGCGGCGCTCTCCAGGTGGCCGATGTTGGACTTCACCGACCCGATCGCGCAGCCGCCCGACCCGGAGGGGGCGGCGGCGAAGGCCTTGCGCAGGCCGTCGATCTCGATCGGGTCGCCGAGCGCGGTGCCGGTGCCGTGCGCCTCCAGGTAGCCGATCCCGGACGGCGGCAGGCCGGCGGCGTCCAGTGCGTCGCGGATCAGCGCGGCTTGCGAGGTGGGGCTGGGCACGGTGAAGCCGCTGGTCCGGCCGGTGTGGTTGAGCCGGGTGGCCCGGATCACCCCGTAGATGTGGTCGCCGTCGGCCTCGGCCTTCGCGAGCGGTTTGAGCAGCACCGCGCCGACGCCCTCACCGGGGACGTAGCCGGTGCCGCCCGCGCCGAAGCTGCGGCAGCGGCCGTCGTCGGAGAGGAAGCGGCCCTGGGCGAGTTGCAGGTACTTCTGCGGGTGGGCGGCGATGTTCACCCCGCCGGCCAGTGCCGTCTCGCACTCGCCGCGGCGCAGGCTCTCCACGGCGAGGTGCAGGGCCGTCAGCGACGAGGAGCAGGCGGTGTCGACGGCCATGCTGGGGCCGGTCAGGTTGAGCGTGTACGAGACCCGGTTGGCGACGGCGGCGTGCATCGCGGTCGGCTGGACGCCGTCCTCGGCGCCCCGCACCAGTTGGTAGTGGTTCCACATCACGCCGGCGAACACGCCGACGGACGAGGCGGTGGTCCGGGACGCCGGGTGTCCGGCGTCCTGCAGGGTCTGCCAGCAGGTGGTGAGGAACAGGCGTTCCTGCGGGTCCATCCGTTCGGCGTCGCGCCGGGAGATGCCGAAGAACGCCGGGTCGAAGAGGTCCATGCCGTCCAGGAACCCGCCCCAGCGGCCGTAGGTGCGGCCGGGCCGGCCGTGCTCCGGATCGTGGATCGCCGCGTGGTCCCAGCGGTCCTGCGGCACCTCGGTGATGCAGTCGCGGCCCTCGGCGAGCACCCGCCAGAACGCGTCGACGTCGGCGGCCTGCGGATACTGTCCGGCCAGGCCGATCACCGCGATGGCGTCCGGGCGGTGCCCGCTCGGCCCTGCGGCGTCCGGGTCGACGAGCCGGCGGTCGGCGAGCGGCAGGCGGTCGTCGGGCCGCGCGGGGTCGGCGTGGGTGACGACGAGTCGGCTGTCGTCGCCGGCCAGCGCCCGCTCGAACAGCTCGAGGCCGGTGCCGGTCGGCAGCGGGCTGGCACCATGGGTGCGGGCGGCCCGCTCGATGACCTCGGCGTCGACCCGCATGCCGCCCTCGGCCCACAGCGGCCAGTCGACGGAGACGCCCCGGCCCGGCCGGGCCGCCAGGTAGTGGTCGAGATAGGCGTTGGCGTAGGCGTAGTCGCTCTGGCCGGAGTTGCCGACGGCGGCGGAGAGCGAGGAGTAGGCGGCCAGGAAGTCCAGTCCGTCGGCGCGCGTCGCCTCGTCGAGGTGGCGGATGCCGGCGATCTTGGGGGCCAGCACCTCTCGGATCTGCTCGGGCCGCTTCGCCAGGAAGATGCCGTCCCGGACCACCCCCGCGCAGTGCACGATGCCGTCGATCCGGCCGTACGACTCGCGTACGGCCGCGACCAGTTCGCGCACCTGGGTGGGGTCGGTGACATCGGCGGTCCGGTAGTGCGCCTCCGCGCCGTACCGCCGCCACTCCCGCATCCGACCGAGCAGCGCCTCGCTGGGCGCGGAGCGGCCGGACAGCAGGATGCGGGCGCGGCGGGTGCGGGCGAGGTGCTCGGCCAGCATCGGGCCGAGGCCGCCGCCCCCGCCGGTGATCAGGTAGACGCCGCGCTCGCGCAGCACCGCGTCCCCGGCCGGCGCGGGGTTCTCCACCGGCTGGAAGCGCCGGGCCCGGCGCGCCCTGCCCGCGTGCCGGACCTCGCTCTCCGCGGACGGGTCGGCGGCCTCGGCGAGCAGCAGCGCGGCGAGTTCGGCGGGACCGGCGACGTCCACCTCGACGGCGCGGACGGTCAACGCCGGCAGCTCGGCCGTCACGGTGCGGCCGAGCGCGGCGACCGCCGCGTACTCCGGCTGCTGACGGTGTGCGAACAGCACCGCGCGCAGCCGGGTGGGCCGCCGTTCGCTCGCCGCCGCGCAGGCCGCCCACGCGGCGACCGCGACCTCGGCCGGGTCGGCGGCCGGACCGCCGAGCCCGGTGGCGTCCAGCAGTGCCCAGGACCGGCCGTCACGCTCCGGCAGCGCGCTGAACTGCGCGCCGAGCAGCGCCCGATCGCCCGGGTCGACCGCGACCACCAGCGCGCCCGCCGCGGCGGCCCCCGCGGTCAGCGCGGCGAGCAGCGCCGGGTCGGCGCCGAGCACGGCGAGGTCGGTGGGCACGGTCCGCGCGGAGTGCGCGACCCGCTGCCAGACCGGGCGCAGCAACTGCGCCCGGTGCGGGCGGACGGCCTCGGCGGACCCGGCGGACCCGGACGCGTGCGGTACCGGTACGGCGGACCCGGACGCGTGCGGTGCCCGTACGGCGGACGCGGACACCTGCGGAGCCGGTGCGGACGCCGGCGCTCGCGGAGCAGCCGGGGCGGGTGCGCCGTACGTCTCCTCCAGGTGACCGGCCAGCCCGTCCACCGTGGTGTGTTCGAACAGCAGCGTCGGGTAGAGCGCGGAGCCGACAACCTCCTCGAGTTCGGTGCTGATCCGCAGCATGTCGGTGGAGGACAGGCCCATGTCGTAGAAGCCGGCTCCGTTGTCGACGGTGTCGGCGCTCCGGTCGAGTATCCGGGCGATCCGCTCGCGCAGCCAGTGCCGGTAGTCGGCGGCGGGCGCGGTGACGGGCTGCGGGTCGGCGGCGGGTTGCACGCCGGTGACGGGCTGCGGGTCGGCGGCGGGCTGCGGGTCGGCCGCCTCCGGCAGCAGGTCGCGGATCGACTCGGGGCGGCGGATCCGCTTGCAGGTGAGGCGGTCGAACTCGGCGACGGTGCGGCCCTCCCGGTCGTGCAGCGAGAAGGTGCTGCGGAACAGCTCGCCGGACGCGGTGAGTTCCTCGGGCCGCGGTACGTGCACCAGGAACGTGCCGTGCAGCGGGCCGTGTGCGCGGAACCGGTCGATGAACATGGGGATGAACGGCTCGGCGGTGGTGATCTCGCGCTGCCCGTACGCGACGATGGTCGCGGCGTCCAGCTTCGCCGGGTGCAGCAGGAACGCGCGGTCCTCGGCGGTCTCCGGCAGGACCAGCGAGAGTTCGGCCAGCAGGCGGCCCGGTGCGAGGTGCATCGGTCCCGCGCACTGCATGGCCGCGCCGTGCACGATCTGCCGGGAGCGCGTGTGCGCGTACATGTCCGCCATCGGCAGGGTGCGGGCCGCGCCCGCCACCAGTGCGGCGGCGTCCAGGTCCGGGACGGCGGACGGTCCGGCCGGGTGCAGTTCGGCGCGGATGTTCTCCCGCCACTCGCCGTACGGTTCGTCGCCCCGAAGCCAGCGGCTGGTGCCGGTGACCGGGCGGACGCCGTCCACCGGCTCGCCGATCACCACACGGATCTCCCGGTCGTTGCCCTCGGCGGTGGCGATCGCCTCGGCGAAGACGATGCCGCGCAGCTCGACGGCGGTCGGGTCCAGGCCCTGGGCCGCGAGGATCCGCAGCACGATGTCGAGGAAGGTGACTCCCGGCATCACCGACACCCCGTGCACCCGGTGGTTCTGCATGACGAAGTCGCCGTGCCGCAGCACGAGTCGACAGTCGATGATGGGGTCGCTCATCGGTGGGTCCTCTCCGGGATGCCAAGGACGGCCCCTGCGGCGGGGTTCGGTTCGAAGCGCAGGTCGAGGAGTGAGGCGGCACGGACCGGACGCCCGGCGGTGGCGGGCGCGTCGGGCGCGGGCGGCGGAGTGGCCGCGCGGTGCGCGGCCGGGGCCTCCAGCCAGAGCCGGCGGCGGACGAAGACCGGCCGGGGCAGCGGGTGGCGGGTCGGCGGGTGCGCGGCGGCCGTCCGCGCGTCGGGCTCGCTGACGATCAGGTGGGCGTTGGTGCCGCCGAGCCCGAAGGCGCTGACGGCGGCGACCCTGGGACGGCCGGGGTCGGGCCAGTCCCGCAGGGCGGTGTTGGGATAGAACGGGGAGTCGGCGAAGTCGAAGCGCGGGTTGGGGTTCGCGCAGTGCAGGGTCGGCACGAGTCGACGGTTCCTCAGTGCCAGTACCGCCTTGACCAGCCCGGCCGCGCCGGCCGCGCTGAGCAGGTGGCCGATGTTGGATTTGACGCTGCCGATCGCGCAGAAGCCTCGCGCGTCGGTGGTCTCCCGGTAGACGTCGGTGAGCGCCCGCAGCTCGATCGGGTCGCCGATCATCGTGCCCGTACCGTGCGCCTCGACCATGCCGACCCGTTCCGCGGACATTCCCGCGGTGGCCAGCGCGCGGCGGATCGCCTTGGCCTGGGCGACCGGGTTGGGGGTGGTCAGGCCCATGGTGCGGCCGTCGTTGTTGACGGCCACCGCGTCGACCACCGCGAGCACCCGGTCACCGTCCTCGATCGCCCGGGCGAGCGGCTTGAGCAGCACCAGGCCGCAGCCCTCGCCGGGCACGAAGCCGTCGGCGTCCCGGTCGAAGGTGGCGCACCGTCCGGTCGGCGAGAGCGCCCGCACGGCGCTGAACTCCAGGTAGGGGCGCTCGTCCAGCAGGATGTCCACGCCACCGGCGACCGCCAGTTCGGACTCGCCCTCCAGCAGGCTGCGGCAGGCGAGCTGGACCGCGGCGAGGGCGGAGGAGCAGGCGCTGTCGACGACCAGGTTCGGGCCGTGCAGGTCGAAGTGGTGGGCGACCCGGGCGGCGACGAAGTTCTGGTCGCCGCCGAGCGCGGCCGCGCCGGGGCGCAGGCCGATCCGCCGACCGTAGTCGCCGAGCCGGGCGCCGACGAACACCCCGACCTCGCGGCCGCCCAGCTCCTCGGTCCGGTATCCGGCGTCGGCGAGGCAGTTGACGGTCCCTTCGAGGACCAGCCGGACCGCCGGGTCGAGGCAGCGGGCCTCTTCCTCGGTCATCCCGAACCACTCCGGGTCGAAGTCCTCGATGCCGTCGACGAAGCCGCCCCACCGGCTGATGCTGCTGCCGATCCGGTGTTCCGGCCGGTACAGCGCCCGATGGTCCCAGCGGCTCGGCGGGATCTCGGTGATGCAGTCCTGGCCGGCGGCCAGGGCGGCCCAGAAGGCGTCGGGGTCGGGGGCGCCGGGGAACCTGCAGTCCAGGCCGATGATCGCGATCCTGCGGTCGACAGGTTCCTGCGATACGACCGGAAGCGTGACCGGGACCGGGGCCGGGACCGGGGCCGGAACCGGGACGGGCTGGGCGGCCGCCGTCGCGGGAGCGGCGGGCGCGGGTCCGCGAGCCGGCGGGGTGTCGACGGCCGTGCGGTCCGGTCCGGCCTTCCTGAGGTGTGCGGCGAGCCGTTCGAGGGTGTGGTGCTCCAGCAGCACGGCCGGCTCCAGGCTGCTGCCGGTCCGCTGCTCGATCAGTTCGACGAGTTCGCCGAGCATCACCGACTCCACGCCCAGGTCGGCGAACGGCGCGGTGGGGTCGAGGTCGGGCAGCGGGATCCCCAGCGCCTCGGAGAACAGGGTGAGCAGCCAGTCCGGCGGCGTGTCGGAGGGCGTCGGGGCAACCGTGGCCGACGGCGCGTCGACGGGCGCTGCCGCCGCGCGGTTCGCGTGCAGCAGGGTCGCCGGGTCGAAGCGTCCGGGCAGCGGGACGACGGGCAGCAGCTGGGCGGGCAGCGTGCCGGTGAGGACGGCTTCGAGTACCCGCAGCCCCTCCTCGACGGTGATCGCGTCCAGCCCGGCGGGCGCGCAGCCGTCCGGCCGGCCGGCGCCCATGCCGGTGCCGAGCCAGGTCGGCCAGTGCACGCCGTGGAAGCGGGTGCGGCCGGTGCGGGTCCGGTCGGCGAGGTACTCCAGGTGCGCGTTGGCGGCGGCGTAGTCGGTGACGCCCGCGCCGAGACGGGGAACCAGGGTGCTGGCGGAGGACATCAGGACGAAGAACTCGGGCTGGTCGGCGGCGCACAGCCGTACCAGCAGTTCGACGCCCGCCGTCTTCGGCTCGAACACCTCGGCGATGTCCGCGACCGCCTTGTGCACGAAGGAGGGCCGTCCCCGGCTGGGCAGTCCGGCGCAGTGCACCACGCCCTCGATCGGGCCGAGCGAGCTGCGGACCTGGGCGAGGAACGCGGCGAGCCCGGCCTCGGTGGCGGGGGCCTCGCCGTGCAGCATCACCTGGGCGCCGGCCCGTTCCAGCGCCCGCACGTTGCGCACCGCGACCGCCTCCCGGTCCGTCAGCTCGGGTGCCGCCCAGCGGTGGCGCGGCGGCAGCGGGTGGGCGGCGGTCAGGGCGAGGCGGCGAGCGCCCCGTTCCACGAGGCGGCGGGCGACCTCGGCGCCGATGCCCCGGGTGCCGCCGGTGACCAGGTAGACCTTGGCCGGGTCGGCCGGGAACTCGGCGTGGGCCGGAACCCGCACCGGTTCCAGCACGGGCGCCAGCCGCTCGCCGCCGCGGTGCCTGACCTCGGCGGTGGGCTCGTGGCCCGCCCATTCGGCGAGCAACTGGCGGGCCAGTTCGGCGGGTCCGGCGTCGCTCTCGACGACGGTGGCGCGGATGCGGTACTCCGCGCCGAGCAGCCGCACCACGCCCGCCAGGCGGCGGCCGTCCGCGTCGCGGCGGTCGCGCACCGCGTGCACGATCCGCAACGCGATGCCGGGACGGCGGACCAGCAGACGTTGCAGGGCGCCGAGTCGGGCCGTCCAGGGGCCGGGGTCGAGGACCGGGCGGTCGAGTTCGCTCAGGTCGAGCCAGCCGGTGAGGTCGGGGTACCGGTCGGCGAGGCCGTCCAGCAGGGCGATCGCGTCCCGCTCGCCGGTGAACCCGGCGTCGCCGTCGGCGGGTCCGCCCTCGCGGACCAGGATCACCCGGTCGCGCCCGAAGGCCTCGGCCACCTGCCGGGCGGCCTCCCGGGAGCGGTCGGTGTACAGGCAGACGATCCGTCCGCTCACCGGCTCGGGCCGGGGCCGCGCGGCGCTCCGCCAGCTCTTGGTGAAGATCAGGGGCTGTCGCCCGTCGGGCTCCTGCACGGGTGGCGCCTCCGCGATCACCGCGGGCTCGGGCCAGTAGCGTCCGCGGGCGAACGGATAGGTCGGGGCGGCGGCCCAGCGGGGCCGGTCGCCGGTGTGCAGGCGGGACCAGTCGACCCGGCCTCCGGACGTCCAGTGCCGGGCGAGCGAGAGCAGGTCACGGTAGGAGCCGTCGGCGGGGTACGGTCCGGCGGGGGCGTCGGCCCCCGGCGTGCGGCCGCGGACCACCTCGCCGCTGTCGCCGTCGAGGAAGCGCAGCAGTTTTCCGCGCAGCTCGGCCGGGTCGGCGGCAATGACGGCGAGGCGTTCGCGCAGCGGTTCGCGACCGGACTGCGTGGTGTGCGCGAGGTCGGCGAACGGCGGCAGCTCCGGACGGGTCAGGAACTCGGTCCAGCGGACCGCGAGTTCGGTGAGCCGCTGCTCGTCCCGGGCAGACAGCGCGAACAGCTGCGGGCCGGCCGGGCGAACCACCTCGGCGGGCGGATCCGGCAGGTATTCCTCGACCACCAGGTGGGCGTTGGCCCCGCCCGCGCCGAACGCGCTCAGTCCGGCCCGGCGCGGCGCCGGGCCGCCGTCGGCGGTGCGGCGTACGGGCCACGGCGCGGCCTCGTGCTGGACGGTGAAGGGGCTGCGCGCCCAGTCGATGTCGGGGTTGAGCTGCTCGGCGTGCAGCGAGGGCGCGAGTCTGCGGTGCCGCAGTTGCAGCAGCACCTTGGTGAGTCCGGCCAGCCCGGCGGCGGCCTCCAGGTGACCGATGTTGGACTTCACCGAGCCGATCCGGCACGTCCCCGCCTCGACCCCGGCGAACGCCCGGGCCAGGCCGTTGATCTCCACGGGGTCACCGAGCGCGGTGCCGGTGCCGTGCGCCTCCAGGTAGCCGATGCTGCTCGCCTCGACGCCCGCGTCGCGCAGCGCGGCGGAGACCAACTCGCCCTGGGCGACCGGGTTCGGCACCATGTAACCGCTGGTGCGGCCGCCGTGGTTGACGGCGGTGCCGCGGATCACGCCGTGGATCCGGTCGCCGTCGGCGAGCGCCCGGGCCAGCGGTTTCAGCAGTACCACGCCGACGCCCTCGCCGGGCGTGAAGCCGTCGCCACCGGCGCCGAAGCTGCGGCAGCGGTGGTCGCTGGACGCCATGCGCAGCCGGTGCTGCTGGCGGAACTTGTGCGGGTGCGCGGACAGGTTGACGCCTCCGACCAGCGCGGCCTCGCACTCGCCGTGGCGAAGCGCGCGGACGGCGAGGTGTACGGCCGTCAGGGAGGCCGAGCACATGGTGTCGACGGTCAGGCTGGGGCCGTTCAAATCCAGGAAGTACGAGACCCGGTTGGCGATCCCCGCGAGCGCGGATCCGGTGTCGGCGGCCGGGCCGACGAGTGACTGCTCGACGCCGAGGAAGGGGTACTCGTTGTACATCGCGCCCGCGAACACGCCGACCCGTCCGCCGTGCTGCTCGCGCAGCCGGGCCCGGGTGTAGCAGGCGTCCTCCAGCGCCTCCCAGGCGACCTCGAGGAAGAGTCGTTCCTGCGGGTCCATCAGGACCGCGTCGCGCGGGGAGATGGCGAAGAACAGCGGGTCGAACCGGTCGATGCCGTCCAGGAACGCGCCCCACATCAGGTCCACGGGCCAGCCCGGCCGGTGCCGGTCGGAGGGCAGCGGCCCGATCGCGTCGTAGCCCTGCTCCAGCAGCTGCCAGAACCGGTGCGGGTCCGCCGCCTTCGGGTAGCGGCCGGCGAGGCCGACGACGGCGATCGCCGTGTCCTCGGGCCGGTTCCCGGCAGGTTCGCGCCGGCCGGCTGAGGCCTCGGTCCCGGCGGGCCGCCAGGGGCCGTCGGCGCGGACGGCGAGTGCGGCGGCGATGCCGGCCAGGTCCTGGTGCTCGAAGAACAGGGTGCGGGAGACGGGTTCGGCGAAGTCCTCGGCGAGGCGGGCGTTCAGCAGCCCGACCACGTACGAGGTGAGGCCGTAGTGCTCCAACCGCACCCGCGGGTCGAGCCGTTCGACGGGGATGCCGGATGCCTCGGCGTAGGCGGCGAGCACGTACTGCTCGACGGCGTCGGGCACCTCGGCACCGGGGGCGAGCGCAGCCACGGGCGCCGGGGCTTCCATGGTCGCGGGGCGCGCGGGCTCGGTCAGGCGGTACTCCTCCCCCGCGAACACCGTGCCCGGCAGCGGCACGCGGCGGCGGCCGGGCGACCACAGGGTGTGCCAGGCGACGGGTGCTCCCCGCAGCCACCCCGCGGCCGCGGCGTCGGCGTGCGCCGGGACCAGCTCGGCCACCGGAGGGCCGGGCCTCACCACCGCGTCCGCCAGCGACGGGGCGCTCCGCCCGGCGGCGAACTCCCGCAGTGCGAGGCGCACTTCGTCGAGGTCGGAGGTCACCACGGCGAGGCGGTGCGGCATGGGGACGCGGCCGTCCTGCAAGGTGAACGCCAGGTCGGCGAGAGCCGGCGGCGCGCCGTTCTCCAGGTGCGCGGCGAGCCTTTCGGCGGCGAGCCGCAGGCCGTCGGCGGAGCCGGCGGACAGCACCACCGCCTGCCGGCCGGGGGCGTGCCCGTGGGCAGGGGCGGCGGCCGCGGGCCCTCCGTCGGCGGCGGACGGTGCTGCGGCCCGCAGCACCGCGTGGGCGTAGGCGCCGGAGGCCCCGACCGCGTTGACCACGGCGCGGCGGGGGGTCGCGGCCGACGGCCAGTCGACGAGCTGCTCGGGGACCCGCAGCGGCAGGTCGTCCCAGTCGACGAGGTCGCTGCGCCGCTCCGCGGTGAGCGTGGGGGCGATCCGGCCGTGCTCGAACTGGAGGAGCACTTTGAGCAGTTGGGACAGCCCCGAGGCGGACTCCAGGTGGCCGATGTTCGGCTTCACCGTCCCGGCCAGCACCGGACTGCCCGCGAACACCGTGGCGAGTGCCTCGAGTTCGGCGGCATCGGCCATCCCCGCTCCGGCCACCGCGAGTTCCACGTAGTCGACCTGGGCGGGCGTGATCCCGGCCCGGTCGAGGACCGCGCCGACCGAGCCGGCCAGCGCCTGCGGGTTGGGCAAGCCGAAACGTCCGCCGCCGCCGGCATGTCCGATCCAGGTGGCCTCCAGCACGCCCCGGACACGGTCGCCGTCCCGGTCGGCGGCCGCCGCCGGGCGCAGCAGGACGGCGGCCACGCCTTCGCCGGGGCACCAGCCGGAGCTGTCGGCGGCGAAGGCCCGGACCGGTCCGCCCTCGGCGAGCAGTCCCGCCTCGGCGAGCAGGGCGAGGTGGTACGGGTGGGCGACCAGGTTGACGGCGCCGACCACGGCGGCGTCGCACTCGCCGCGCCGCAGGGCCTCGGCGGCGAGATGGAGGGCCGTCAGGGAGGAGGAGCAGGCGGTGTCGACGGCGACGCTCGGGCCGTCGAAGCCGAAGTGGTGCGAGATCCGGCCGGGTATGTCGCCGGCCAGGGCGGCGACCCGGGCGGCGGCGTCGGCGTCCCAGGTCTCCTTGCCGCTGTGCTGGTGGTCGTGCCACATGGCCGCGGTGAACACGCCGACCCGGGGCGCGGTGGCGCGCAGCGATGCAGCGGTGTGACCGGCGTCCTCCAGGCAGGTCCAGACGGTCTGCAGCAGCAGCCGCAGCTGCGGGTCGAGCGTGGCGGCCTCGACCGGGGCGACCTGGAAGCGCAGGCTGTCGAACCTGTCGATGTCGGTGAGGAAGCCGCCGTGCAGTCCGGCGGGCAGCCGGCCGTCCTCGGCGACGCCCCGCCCGGCGGGCAGCGGGCCGACGGCGCACTGACCGGTGCGCAGTTGCCGCCAGTACTCCCCCAGGTCCTCGGCGCCGGGGAAGCGCCCGGCCATGCCGACCACCGCGACCTCGGCGGGTTCCGGCTGCTCGCCGGCCGCGGCCCGCGCGGGCTGCTCGGCGAAGGGTGGCCGCAGTTCGGCGGTGGCGGTCCGCTCGACACCGCCGCCCAGGAAGGAATGCAGGAAGACGTGGCCGTCGTCGAGGGCGAACTGGTCGCGGATGTCGTCGAAGGTCAGTGTGCCGACCGGGCAGAGCCCGATGCCGCAGGCCGCCTGACCGGTCATCAGCAGTTGGCCGATGTACCCGGCCTCCAGCATCAGGAAGCGCTCGGCGACCTCCTGGTAGAGCGGGGCGATGCCGCGCGTCTGGCCGATCAGGAAGATCCCGAACGCGGACCCGTCGAACACCGGCCGGTTGTAGTAGAAGTGCACGGCGCGGTCGATCCGCGGCTCGGCGTTGACCAGTTCCAGCGCGTGCCCGCGCGGGTCGTAGTAGTAGATGCCGCCGGCCAGCCCGTCGACGGCGTCCGGCTTGACGTGCACGTACGCCTGCACCGCATAGGTGTCCCCGGCCGACGGGTACAGGCGGCGGGTGCCGCCCTCCGCCGGGGCCTCGCGCAGCAGGCCGAGCAGCCGGGTGAGCGCCTCGGCCGGCAAGGGGGTGTTCCGGTAGTCGCGGCGGCTGCCGCGCCAGTCGTAGTACGCGGGGTGGACCGTCGTCTCCGGCAGCGCGACGCGGTGTGCGCCGGGCGCGGGGCGGCGCAGGTTCCAGTTGGCGGCCTTGAACGCGTCCCGCTCCTGCGGCGAGAACATGTCGACGGTGCCGGGGCCCGTCCGCGGTTCCGGCACGGCGGGGGCGGCGGCCGGTTCGGGCCGGGCCGGGAGGCCGAGGCGGTCGGCGAGGATCCGGGCGATGCCGGCGGCGGTCGGCTCGGAGATCAGCGCCGAGACCGGCACCCGCTGCCGGTACCGCTGACGCAGCCCGGCCGAGACCTGGACCATGGTGAAGGAGGTCGCGCCCTGGTCCCAGAGGTCCCGCGCCTGGTCGACGGTGTCGACGCCGAGGTGGTGGGCGAACATGGCCGCGACCTCCTCGGCCAGCCCGGCCGCGGCCGGGGAACCCGGCGCGGGTGCGGGCGGTACCTCGGTGGCGGCTTCGGTGACCGGAGTCGGCGGTGCCTCGGGGGCGGCTTCGGTGACCGGAGTCGACGGTGCCTCGGGGTCGACGAGCGGTGCGGTGTCCAGTGGCCAGGGCAGTGCCTCGCGGTCCAGCTTGCCGTTGGCGGTGGCCGGGAAGGACGGCAGCAGCGCCACGAAGTTCGGCACCATGTACGCGGGCAGGGCCTCGGCGGTGTGGGCGCGCAGCTCGGCGGCGGTGACGGCGGGGGCTGCCGGGTCGGTGATGACGTAGGCGACGAGTCTGGCGTCGCCGCCGGGCGGTTCGTTGTCGCGCAGCACGGCGACGGCCTCCTGCACGGCGGGGTGCGCGCGCAGGCGGTGCTCGACCTCGCCGAGTTCGACCCGGTGGCCGCGGATCTTCACCTGGCGGTCGCCGCGCCCGGCGATCCGCAGGTTGCCGTCGGGGAGCCAGAGCGCCCGGTCCCCGGTGCGGTACATCCGCTCGCCGGGGGTGCCGGCGAACGGGTCCGGCAGGAACAGGCGGGCCGTCAGTTCCGGCTGGTTGCAGAAGCCGACTGCCAGGCATTCGCCGCCGGTGTACAGGTCGCCCTCGACCCCGATCGGGCAGGGCTCGAGGTGTTCGTCGAGCACGTAGTGCCGGGTGTTGTCGATCGGCCTGCCGTAGGGGATGCTGCGCCACCCGGGGTCGACCGCGGTCACCCGGTAGATGTTCGACCAGACGGTGGTCTCGGTGGGCCCGCCCATGGCGATGGTCTCGGCGTTCGGGAAGGCCTCGCGGATCGCACCGGGCAGGGACAGCGGGATGAAGTCGCCGGCCAGCGCGACGATCCGCAGGTGGGCGGCGGCGGGGTCGCCGGTGTCGGGGGTGAGCAGCGGGACGAGCTGGTGCAGGGTGGTGGGTGCCGAGTTCCAGAGCGTGATCGGCTCGGAGAGCAGGACGTCGAGCAGGAGTTCCGGGTCGCGCTGCTGGGTCTCGTCGGCGAGGTAGACACCCGCGCCGCCGCCGAGCAGGCCGAGCATGTCGAAGACGGAGAGGTCGAAGCTGAGCGAGGTGACGGCGAGTCCGATGTCGGACGGCCGCAGCTCGAAGGTGCGGTGGCAGAAGTTCAGCAGGTTGCGCACCGAGCGGTGGGCGACCTGGACCCCCTTGGGGGTGCCGGTGGAGCCGGAGGTGAAGATGACGTACGCGGTGTCGTCCCGGGTGCCGCGGGTCTCCGGGTCGTCCTCGCGGGCGGCGGGCCCGGTGATCGCCGGGTCGCTGTCGGTCTCCAGGACGGTGACCCCGGCGGGCAGCGGCACGGCGGAGGTGTCGGAGGTGGTCAGCACGGTGGTGGCCCGGGCGAGTTCGAGCATCGCGGTGACCCGGGCGCCGGGCAGCTCGGGGTCGATCGGCAGGTAGCCGGCGCCGGCCTTGAGGATGCCGTAGAGGGCGGCGACCATCTCGGGTGTGCGCCGGATCCGCACGCCGACGAGCTGCCGGGGGCCGAGCCCCGCGGCGATCAGACGGTGGGCGATCCGGTTCGCGCGGCGGTTGAGTTCCCCGTAGGTCATGGTGCCGCCGCGCCAGCGCAGGGCCACCGCTTCGGGAGCACCGGCGGCCCGACGCTGGAACATCAGGTGCACGGGGCCGTCGTCGGGCACCGGGACGCCGGTCTCGTTCCAGGTGTACAGCACGGTGTGCCGTTCCTCCGCCGTGAGCCCGCCGGTGGGGGGTCCGGCCCAGGTGGCGTCGTCGGCGAGCTGTCTCAGGTCGTTCTCGAAGGCGGCGAACATCCGCTCGGCGAGGCCGGCCGGGAAGTCGGCGTCGACGATGTCCCAGCAGTAGCGCAGTTCGTCGCCCTCGGCGACGGCGACGCTGTCCAGGGCGCAGCCGGGGGTGCTGGTCAGCCATTCGCCCTGGCGGACGCCGTCCGGCAGGGGCCGGCCGGTGAGGTCGACGAGGGCGGTGTAGACGACGGGGTAGGCGGCGTCTCCGCCGCGGAGCACCTGGCGGCGCATCTCGCCGAGGCCGCCGGAGCCGCCCTCGGCGAGGTCGGCGTCGAGGACGCGGCGGTAGCGGACCGCGGTGGCGATGAGCGGCAGCTCGGCGGGCGCGGCGGTGACCCAGGTCATGAAGGAGTGCTCGCCGGGGCGGGCGGCCTCGGCGCTCTCCGGCCACAGCACCACGGGCAGTGCGTAGGGCTGTTCGGTGCGGCTGGAGACGGCCCGGGTGAGCGCGGCGAGCAGCAGGTCGTCGGGGTGCAGGCCGTGCTCGGCGGCCCGGCGGACCAGCCGGCGGTAGCCGTCGATCCGGCCGGCCAGGCGGGTGCGGCCGCGGCCGGCCGGGGCGGGGCCGCCGGGCGGAGCGAGTCGCGGTCCGGCGGGCAGGTCGGCGAGCCGCTCGCGCCAGTAGCGGGCCTGCTCGGCGGCGGGGCTCGCGGGGACCGGGTCGGATCCGGCCGGTACGGGCCGGGCGGCCGGGTCGGCGTACAGCCGCCACAGGTCGCGGAACAGGCGGTGGATGCTCAGGCCGTCGGCGACCAGCAGGTCGAAGGCGCAGTGCACGACGCTGGACCCGCCGTCGTCGCGGGTCACCCGCACGTCGAACAGCGGCCACCTGCCCAGCGGGAACGCCCGGTTGGTCATCTCCTCGCGGATCATCGCGCGCAGCGCGCGGTGCGCGGCCGGGTCGCCGGCCTGGATCACCGGGACCGACCACTGCGCCGGGCCGTTCTGACGGACGCTGACTCCGTCGGCGGCGAAGGCG
The DNA here is from genome assembly GCF_042870975.1 of Streptomyces sp. NPDC006259. Classification (NCBI taxonomy): domain Bacteria; kingdom Bacillati; phylum Actinomycetota; class Actinomycetes; order Kitasatosporales; family Streptomycetaceae; genus Streptomyces; species Streptomyces sp. NPDC006259. Next base: position 634,915 of record NZ_JBIAHY010000001.1, read on the forward strand.
GTGCGCAGTACCGCGTGGCCGTCGACCAGGCGGCGCAGCGCGTCGGCGAGCGCCTCGAGGTCGAGTGCGTCGACCTCGAAGCTCTGATAGCACTGGCAGCCCTCGGCGGGCCCGTCGCCGGGGACCGTGCGGGCGACCATGTACGCCTCCTGGAGGGCGCGGGGCGGCCGCGGATCCAGGGTGGTTTCGGTACCGGCGGCGGCCAGGGCGTTGCCGAAGGCGGCGAAAGCGGTCTCGACGGCGCCGGGGGCGAACCGGGTGGGGTCGATGTCCCAGCGGTAGCGCAGGGCGCCGTCCTGCTCCCACATCTGGTGGTCGAGGGCGACGTCGGAGGTCTGGCTGACGCCGTACTCGACGGCCGCGCCGAAGCCGCCGGCGACGCCGGGCGGCGGGCCGACGTCGAGCAGGCTGGTGAAGACGACGGCGGGCGCGGGCAGGCCGGTGCGCTGTTCGCGCAGCGCCTCGATACCGGAGACCAGGCCGTGCCGCAGGTGTTCGCCGAGGCGGGCGTGGACCGCGGCCGCCTGCTCGTCGAGGGTCTCGTCGGCCTCGCGTTCCAGGACCAGGACGGCGGTCGAGGTGAACGGCCCGACCAGGTGGGGAGTTTCCGTGGCCAGGTACGGGCGGCTGCTGGTGGTGACCACCAGGGCGGTGCGCTGCTGCGGGTGCCGGCGGTCCAGCGTCTCGGCAAACAGGGCGAGCACCAGGGCGGTCGGCGAGACGCCGAGCCGGACGGCCCGCGCGGTCAGCGCCTGCCACGGGGCGGCGGGCAGTACGGCGTCCAGCGGGCGGCGTTCGCGGCAGCCGCCGGCGGGGGCGGGGACGGAGACCGGGGCGACCAGCCCGGGCCCGGCCGGCAGCTCGGCCAGTTCGGCGGCCCAGTAGTCGCGGTCCGCTCGGTGGGCGTCCGTGCCGCGTGCGGCGAGCAGCGCGGGCACCAGTTCGGCGACGGACGGCCCGGCGGCGGGCAGCGGCTGCTCGGGGCGGTGGTAGCGCTGGTGCCACTGCTGGAGCAGCACCGCGTAGCCGTGACCGTCGGTGATCAGGGTGTCCAGGCTCAGGTGGACGATGTCGGGGCCGGTTCCGGTGCGGGTGACCTCGATGGCGAACAGCGGCCATTCGCCGGGCCGGTAGCAGCGGTGCGAGAGGCGGGCGCGGACGGTGTCGCGGTCCTCCGCGCCGCCGGGCCGGTGCACGGGCAGCTGCCAGTCGTCGGCGGCCGGCCGGATGTGCTGCCGCCCGTCGTCGTCGACGACCGCGCGGAGCATGCCGTGCTGGTCGATCAGGTCCTGCCAGGCCTGCCGCAGCCGGTCGGGGTCGAGGTCGGGGACGGCGAACTCGCGGTACAGGTGGCAGCCGACCGTCTCACCGCCCAGGTCGCTGCACTTGGCGACCAGGTAGGACTGCTGCAGGTCGGTGACCGGGAACGGCTGCCGCTCGTCGGCGCGGACCTCGGCGGCCGGTTGCGGGGCGGTCATCCCGGCGGTCTCCGCCGCCACCCTCGCGAGGAGTTCGTCGAGGGTGGCAGCGGCGAGCCAGGCCGGTGGCAGGTCGAGGCCGAACTCGCGCCGTACGCCCGCCCACAGTCGGGTCAGCGCCAGCGAGGTGAGGCCCCAGTCGGCCAGTCCGCCCGGCGGCAGTGGTTCCGCTCCGTCCGGGCGCACCTCGGCCAGTATCCGGTGCAGGATCCGGACAGCCGTCGTCCCTGTCTCGTTGCTCGTTTCCACGTGAGTCCCGTCTCAGCGCGGGGCGGCCCGGCCGCCGGAGTGCTCGCGCAGAAAGCCCAGCGCGAGTTCGCCCAGTCGGCCGCCCAACTTGAAGAGTGAGATGTGATCGCCGGTGGGCTCGACGCTGAGCGTCGCGTTGGGCAGCCGCCGGGCCACCTCGGCCGATCCGAGCGGATTCGCCGTGCTGTCGTCCTCGCTGGTGACGACCAGCGTGGGGTGGTCGACGCCGACCAGCAGCGGGTTGACGTCGATATCGGTGATCGCGCCGTTCAACCGGCAGTAGCGGTAGAAGAGTTCGGCGGTGGCGAACGGGTAGAGCACCAGGTGGGCCAGGTCCGGCGGGGTGCCGCCGAGCATGGTGCCGAGGAACACCGCGTGCACGGCGGCGGCGGTCTCGCGGTCCTCCGCGGCCATGGCCATCAGCGCCTGGATGTTCCGGTGATGGTCCAACTTCGGTGAGTCCGGGCCCAGTTCGTAGGCCCCGTGCCAGAGGCTGAGCGAGTGGATCCGCTCCGGGGCGCGGCGGGCCGCGGCGAGCGCGATCACGCTGCCGCCACAGAACCCCAGCAGGTGGGCGGAGCGGATGCCGAGGTGGTCCATGACCGCGAAGACGTCCTCGGCCTGCGCCTCCGTGTCCCAGGCGAGTGCGTCGAAGTCGGGTTCGTCGGCGAAGAGGCCGCGGGTCTCCCAGGTGACGACCCGGTATTCGTCGCCGAGCAACTCCAGCCAGCTGCGGCACAGTTCGGCCGGCATTCCGCAGGCGGAGGCGATCAGGACCGCGGGCGCGGCCGGGTCGCCGGCCGTGTACACGGGTATCCGGGCGCCGTCGGGGGCGACGGCGTCGGCGGCGGCGCGGAACCTGTCGAAGGAGGCGGCGGCCACCCGGTCGGCGATCCCGGTGATCTCGGCCGGGTCCTTCGGGAGGTCGTCCAGCTCGGGCCGGCCGAGGGCCGGCCCGAGCCGTTCGCCGATGATCTGTTCGAAGACGCCGTTCGCACCGTCCGGGGTGGCCGGCCCGAGGGCCAGCGGGACGCCGAGCCGCTCGGCCAGTGCGGCCAGCAGCCGGGCGCGCGGGCCGGCCGGAGCGGCCACCCGGGCGGGTGGGTCGAGGCACAGGGCCAGCGCCCGCAGGCCGTGCACCGCCTCGGCGAGTGCGGCCACGGCGGCCCGGGCCTGGTGCTCGGTCATCGGCTCGCACGCCTTCCGGTCGGTGTCGGTCCGTGTCAGCGGGTGGTGAACGGGTGGCCGAGGGTGGTCCGCGTGACCATCCGGTTGTGGTCGTACCGGTTCTCGCCGCCGACCAGGACGGCGCCGTAGCGCTCCAGCGAGACGGTGCCGCCGTACTCCTCGATCTGCTCGGTGTCGGGGTAGACCCGCACCGAGGTCGGCACGTACCGGCCGGCGAAGCCCAGGCGCATCTCGTCGGTCTTGCCGCTGTGCGGCCAGGAGGCGTGCATCAGGGTCGACCAGAACATGATCGCCTCGCCCGGGCGCATCACCATCGACACCGCCTGCGACTCGTCGGGCTTGAAGTCGGGGTCGACCTGCAGCTCGCGGTAGTCGTAGCCGAAGAAGCCGCGGCGGATGCCGCCCTTGTCCACCTGGTTGATGGAGTCCGGGGTGTAGTGCATCTTCTTGGTCTCGTCGTAGTTCATCCGGGTGTGGGTGCCGGGGATGAACTGCAGACAGCCGTTGTCCTCGTTCGCCTCGGTGAACGCCGTCCACACGGTGATGGTGCCGCCGAAGTCCTTGTGCTCGTCGGGCCACAGGATCTGCGGCTCGCCGGAGGCGTTGGCGAAGGTGTCGGCCTGGTGCCAGTCGGTGCCCTCGTCGCCCGGGTACTTCGGGAAGAACTCGCTGCGCCAGCACAGCACGTCGGGCCCGAGCACGCCGGCCACCCGGCCGACGATCTCCGGCCGGCAGATGTGATCCGCGAGGAACTGCGAGTCCAGGTGCCGGTCGTAGTTGGAGATGTTGGTGTTGCCGGACTGCGCCGCCTCGTCCTGGTAGACCGCGTTGCTGCGGTCCATCAGCCTCAGCCGCTCGACCCGCCAGCGGCGCTGCATCTCCTCGATCTCGTACACCTTGAACGGGCCGAAGTAGCCGCGCTCGTGGAAGCTCGCACGCTCCTCGGGCGTCAGCGTGAATTCGCCGGTCACCTCGGGCACGGTGGTGCTCCTCTCTTCGTTCACTTCGGGTCCTGCGCGTCCACGCAGGCGGACAGGTGGCGGACGGTCGCCGCGTCGAGTTCCGCGCCGGTCAGCGACAGCTTCCAGCGCCGGTTGACGGAGGCGATCACCCGCATGAACGCCAGCGAGGTGGCGCCGTGCTCGAACAGGTCGTCGTCGAGGCCGATGCCCGGCCGGGCCAGCACCTCGGTGACGATCGCGTCGACCTGGCGTTGGGTGGGCGTCAGTTCCGCGCCGCCGCCCGCCGGGCCGGCCAGGGCCTGCCGGTGCCGCAGGGTGGGCAGGGCCGAGCGGTCGACCTTGCCCTGCGCGGTGGTCGGCACCTCGGTGATCAGCCGGTACGCGGAGGGCCGCATGTGCTCGGGCAGCGTGTTCGCGGCCCGGGCGGACACCTCGGCGACCAGCCGGCCGAGCGCCTCGTCGTCGATCTCGGCGTCGGGCGGCGGCACCAGGTAGGCCGTCAGGCGGACGTCGCCCTCGCCGTGGTCCTGCGGGACGACGATCGCCGAGGCCAGCCGCGGGTCGTCGGCGAGCAGCGCCTCGATCTCACCGGGCTCGATCCGGAATCCGCGGATCTTGATCTGGTCGTCGACCCGGCCGGCGTACAGGTACGCGCCGTCGGCGGTGCGCACCGCGCGGTCGCCCGAGCGGTACAGGCGCACCACGTCCGCGCCGGTGCCGACGGTGCGGAAGCGCTCGGCGGTCAGCTCGGGGCGGCGGTGGTAGCCGCGGGCCACGCCGGTGCCGCCGACGTACAGCTCGCCGGGGGTGCCGTCGGCGACCGGGCTGCCGTCCTCGTCGAGCAGGTGCAGGGTGACCTCGGGCAGCGGGTGCCCGATCGGGCTGACGCCGGGCTCGTCGAGGTCGGCCCGGGTGATCGCACGGGCCGTCACATGGACCGTGGTCTCGGTGATGCCGTACATGTTGACCAGGGCGGGCCGGTCGTCGCCGTAGCGGGCGAACCAGGGCTCCAGCAGCTTCACGTCCAGGCGCTCGCCGCCGAACACCACCAGGCGCAGCGCGGGCAGCGTCGCGGTGGAGGCGCCCACCAGGCGGCGGAAGGCGGACGGGGTCTGGTTGAGCACCGTGACGCCCTCGTCCGCGAGCAGCTTGTGCAGCAGCTCCGGGGAGCGGACGGTCTCGGTGCCGGCCACCACCAGGCGGCCGCCGTGCAGCAGCGCGCCCCACAGCTCCCAGACCGAGAAGTCGAAGCTGATCGAGTGGAACAGCGTCCACACGTCGTCAGCGCGGTAGCCGACCAGCTCGGCGGTCTGCTCGAACAGCCGTACCACGTTGCGGTGTTCGACCAGCACGCCCTTGGGAACGCCGGTCGACCCGGAGGTGTAGATGACGTACGCGAGGTCGCTCTCCCGGGACTCCTCGGCAGCGGCGGGCACGGCCGGCGCGGCCGGCGCGGCCGGCACCTCGGTGTCGCGGTCGAGCCAGACCACCGGGGCCGCGCAGTCCGTGAGGCGCTCGGCGACCCGGGACACCGAGACCACCGCGCGGACCTGGCTGTCGTCGAGCAGGAAGGCGACCCGGTCGGCAGGGTAGGCCGGGTCGACGGGCACGTACGCGGCCCCCGCCTTGAGAATGCCGAGCAGGCCGACCACCAGGTCGGCACTGCGGTCGACGCACAGGCCGATCAGCCGGTCGGGGCCGGCGCCGCCCGCCCGCAGCCGGGCGGCCACCGCGTCGGCCTCGGCGTTCAGCTCGCGATAGGTGAGGGCGCGGTCCGCCCCGCTCACCGCCACGCGGTCCGGCGTCCTGGCGGCCTGGTCTTCGAAGAGTTGGTGCAGCGTCTTGCCGGAAACCATGGCGGATCTCCCATCCGGTACGGGTTCGCGGGGCGGGCGGCCGAAAGCCCGCGGGGACGGTCAGTCCTGGGCGGCGGCGATCTTGGTGGCGTACATGCCCCAGTGCTGCGGGGTCAGGGCCAGGTCCTGCAAGCTGCCCTGGACGAACATCCGCTCCCAGCCACCGCCGCCCTTCTCCGCCGGGATCCACTGCTTGGTGAACACCTCGCGCGCGGCCGGCATGGTGCGCGCCCGAAGGCCCATCAGGTTGTAGTAGGAGGTCAGCTTCCGCAGGTGGATGAACCAGTGGATCCGGTCGGACAGGCCGAACGCCTCCTCGTAGAGGAAGATGGTCGCCTCGCCGCCCAGCGAGGCGTTCCAGCTCTCGGTCAGCGCGCGGGCGAACTCCCGTCCCTCGGCCCGGAACTCGTACTTCAGCTCGCCGGTGCGGTGCATGATGATGCCGGAGTTCGCGGAGTGCAGCAGCTCATCGGGCTTCTGCGAGGTCTGGTGCTCCGCGGTCGGCACCACGAAGCGGTCCACGCCACCGTCGTCGACCACCGAGGACAGCTCGGTGTCGGCCGTGCCGTACATCCCGAAGCTCTGCGGGATCAGCACCGTCTCCTTCAGGCCGCCGTCCAGGAACATCCGGTCCCAGGAACCTCCGCCGCGCTCCTCCGGGATGCGGTTGCGGAACATCACCTCGCGCCAGCCCTCGTCCTGGGAACCCATCCTGACGAGGGTCTCGTACGCCTCCAGGGAGCGCATGTGCAGAAGCCAGTGCAGGGTGTCCTTGGTCCCGAAGGTCTCCTCGTAGACGAAGGTGGTCGCCACGCCGACGTACTGGGTGTTCAGGTACTCGGACAGCTCACGGGCGAACTGCCTGCCCTCCGAGCGGAATTCGGCCCGCAGTTGCCCGACGCGCTCGACCACGACACCGGCGTTCGCCGAGTGCAGGATATCCGTGACCGGAAGGGACGTCTGCTGCTGCGCGACCGGGGTGGAGAATTCGGAATCGGCCTTCTCGGTCATGAAAGGACTCCTTGGCGAATGGTTCGAATTTCTTCTTCCCGCAGCACAATTAGGTCATTTATTCGGAGAACTGCGCAGCTCACTATTGAGCAGGCCGGCGATTCATCGGCCCAGTGAGGCGAAACGGTCTCGGAGGACCTGGGCCGCGCCGGCCATCAACGCCTCGGCGACGGCGTCGACATGGCGGTCGCGCCAGTCGGCGAGCGCGGTCCCGGCGGCGAAGCGGTTGAACGCACCGATCGCCGGGCCGGTGTGGATCTGGTAGTTGACGCGCTCGGCCGGGTCGCCGCGCATCGCCGTCCGGGTGCTGTGCACGAAGTACCAGCGGAACACCAGCGCCATCCGGTGCTTGGGGTCCTGCTCGGCCCGCTCGACCTCCTGCGGACGGCCGACCCGCAGGTAGTACTCGCGGGTCTCCTTCCAGACCTGCTCGAGGTCGCGGCGGAACCAGCCCTCCTCGATCGTCCGCCGCAGTTTGGCGTCGATCGACTCCAGGCCGTCGTACTGCCGGTACACCTGGTACAGCTTGTTGGCGCGGGCCGCGAACAGCGTGCCGCGCCCCAGCACCTGCACCCGCGCCCCGATCTCGAACATGTCACCGGCCGGCGCGTACCCGGTGTCCTGGACGTCGGCCTGCGCCAGCAGGTCCTTCACCGTGTCGGACGTCCCGGCCTGCGGGGTGCACTGGTTGACCGAGCCGGTGACCACGAAGTCCGCGCCCAGCACGAACGCCGCCGCCAGGCCCTCCGGGGCGCCGAGGCCGCCCGCCGCGCCGATCCGGATGCCGTCGGGGTAGCCGCGCTCGGCCACGATCCGGTCCCGCAGGCCCGTCATCGCGGGCATCAGGGTGTACGCCACCGCCGCGTCGGTGTGCCCGCCCGAGTCGGCCTCCGCGCACACCTCCCCCGCCAGCGGCAGCGCGCGGCCCGCCTCGGCCTCCGCGGCGCTCAGCAGTCCGTCGGCGAGCAGCGACCGCACCAGCGCCTCCGGCGCGGGCTCCATGAACGCCGTCGCCACCTCCGGCCGGGACACCTTGGCCAGCAGCCGGTTCGGCGCAACGGCCCGGCCCGCGCCGTTCCGGTGCGCCCCGCTCAGCCGGTACAGCACCAGAGCCCGGGTCGGCCGGGTGAAGCCCGACGCCTCGACGAACCGCACCCCGTGCCGCAGGAACAGGCGCACGGTGGACTCCTCCAGCTCCGGGTCGTGCAGCGCGTGCAGCAGGTTCATCCCGAAGCCGCCGTCCGCGCCCAGCTCGCCGCGGAGCGTGGCGATCGCCGCCTCGATCCGCTCGGTGCGCAGTCCGCCGGTCCCGAAGTAGCCGAGCAGCCCCGCCCGCGCCATCCTGGCCACCAGTTCGGTGGAGGCGATGCCCTTGTACATCGACCCGGCCAGGTACGCGTAGCGCACCCCGTAGTCGGCCCGGAACGCCGCCGAGCCCAGCCGCTCCGGGGTCAGTGCGGTCGTACCGTCGGCGGAACGCCCGGACACCGGGGGCGCCGAGCCCGCGGCCGCGCCGACCCTGGACGGGGAAGGCGCCAGTACGGCGGCCGGGGCCGGAGCGGGCACGGCAGGTGCCGCCCGCCCGGCGGCGGACGCCCCGTCCGCGGCTCCCGCGGCCGCCGCGGGTCCCGAAGCCGCCGCGGGTCCCGAGGCCGCCGCGGGTCCCGAAGCGCCGCCCGCGGCGGCCCGCGGCTCCGGCGCCGGCCCGTTCGTCGCGTCCTTCACCGCCGCGTCCTTCACCGCCGCGTCCCACAGCCCCGTCAGCACCCGACCCGGGCCCTGTTCGGCGACCCGGTGGACGCCCCGCGCCAGCAGATGGCGCATGCTCTCGGACCAGCGGACCGCGCTGTGCACCTGGGCGGCCAGCAGCCGGCCGACCTCGCCGGGGCGGTAGGGCCGGGCGGTGACGTTGGCGATCACCGGGATACGGGGGTCGCGCAACGCGAAGCCGTCCAGGAAGGCGGCGAACTCGCGGGCGGCGTCGGCCATGTGACGGGAGTGGAAGGCGGCGCTGACCCGCAGCGGGACGCAGCGGCCCGCGCCCGCGGCGGTGACGGCCCCGGCGGCGCGGCGCAGCGACTCGGCGGGGCCGGAGAGCACCACCTGTTCGGCGGAGTTGAGGTTGGCCAGGTCGACGTCGTCGACGCCGGCCTGGGCGAGCAGGTCGGCGATCCGGGCGACGCCGGGGCCGATCACGGCGGTCATCGCGCCGCCGGTGGCCCGGCCCATCAGTTCGCCGCGGCGGGCCACCAGGGCGAGTCCGGTCTCGAAGTCGAAGGCGTCGGCGGCGAGCAGCGCGTTGTACTCGCCGAGGCTGTGCCCGGCGAGGTAGTCGGGGGCGGGTTCGCGGGCCGCGTACGCGCGCCGGGTCAGCTCGTTGACGACGAACAGGGCGGGTTGCAGGTAGCGGGTGTCGGTGAGCCGCCCGCCGGAGTCGTCGAGGCAGAGTTCGCGCACCGAGAAGCCGAGGATCCGGTCGGCGGCGGCCATCGCGTCCGGGTAGCGGTCGAACAGGTCACGGCCCATGCCGCGGCGCTGCGCGCCCTGGCCGGGAAAGAGCCACGCGGTCCGCTGCATCACGAGCCGCCCTCCCACGGGAAGCGCTGCCGTTCGGCGAAGTCCGCGATCCGGCGGCCGACGCCGTCGGAGGACATCAGCCGGGCGAACTCGTCGACCGCGGTGCGCTCGACCTCCGGCGTGATGATCCACATCTTCGCGAAGTAGCGCTTCAGGTCGCCGACCGTGGCGCCCTCCACCTTCATGACCCGGTAGGCGAGTCTGCGGAGCGCCGGCTGGAGCGGGTCGGCCAGCTGGTCGACCAGGCCGGACAGCAGTGCCTGATCGGCCGTCACCGGCAGGGTGCTCAGGCTCATCGCGTACGCCTTCTGGAAGCCGGTGCGCCGGATCAGGAACGGGGCGACGCTGCACGGCAGCAGGCCCCACAGCGCCTCGGGCAGGCTGAACGTGGTGCGGGGCGTGGCGAGCACGAAGTCGCTGGCGGCGACCAGGCCGACGCCGCCGCCGGCCACCCGGCCGTCGACGGTGGCGACCACCACCCGGGGGGTGAGGGTGAGGCGTTTCAACAGGCCGAGGAAGTCGGCGCCGCCCTGCGCCGCCCGCTCCCGGTCGGGGCGGCCCTCGGCGGCCGCCCCGAGCAGGTCCATGCCGGTGCAGAACACGCCGTCGCCCCCGGTCAGCACCACCACCCGGCAGTCCGGGTCGGCCTCGGCCGTGTCGAGCGCCGCGTGCAGTTCCCGGATCATGGCGGTGTCGATGCTGTTGTGCGCGTCCGGGCGGTCGAGGGCGACGGTGAGGACGCCCGGCGCCGCGGAGAGTCGAATCGTGCGGTGCCCCGTGCTCAGGTCCATCTGCTCAGCTCCATCGATAGCGCCGGTGGAAGTTCTCGATCCGGTCCAGCACCAGCAGTTCCCTGCCGTGCAGCGCCGGGTCGTAGACGTCCGCGTACCGCGACACGTCGAGGACCGCGTCCTGCACGCCGGGGGCCCCCTCGGCGGTGTGCTTCGCCAGCCGGTCGTGGTCGGCGACGGCGAGCCGGTGCCGCGCGTCCAGGCGCTCGGCGGTCCGGTACGGGGCGAGCACGGCGGGCGCCCCGGTGCCGACCACGCCGCTGTAGAACTCCGAGGCGCAGCCCGACCCGTAGGAGAAGAGGCCGACCCGGCGCGGCTCGCGGAAGTCGCCGTGCTCGATCAGCGAGAGCAGGGCGACGAACAGGCCGGCCGCGTAGGTGTTGCCGATCCGGGCCGGGTTGACCAACGAGGCGGCCATCCGGGTCCGGAAGTCGGCCTCGATGGCGTCCGGGGACATCCGCCTGACCCGGCGCATCAGATGCCGGTGGGCGCCCTTGACCATCCCGCCGAACGGGGTGTGGAAGGCCAGGTGGTCGAAGGAATCGACGATGTCGGCCCCCGCGACCGTCTCCCGGTAGTCGGCGAAGGAGCGCTCCAGGCACTCCAGGTACGCCAGCAGCGAGAGGTCGGAGTCGCCGGCCGCCAGGTCGGGGCGCGGGCGGCAGGTGTCCATCACCTCGTAGCTGTAGAGGCCGGCCGCGCCGGGGTCGAGGTCGAGGACCTCGGGTTCCGGGCCGAGCAGCAGGGCGGCCGCGCCGGCGCCGTGGGACGGCTCCCAGTACGGCATGCCGACCACCGAGCCACCCGCGTCGGCGGCGATCACCAGCGCACGGGCCCGCGGGCGGGGGCTGCCCGCCAGCAGGCCGAGCGCGGTGCGCAGTGCCGCGGTGCCGCCGTAACAGGCGTGCTTGACCTCGAAGGAGCGGCAGCGCCTGGCGAGGCCGAGGTAGTGGTGCACGTAGGTGCTGATCGGTTTGCCGAAGTCCAGGCCGGACTCGGTGCCGACGATCACCGCCTCGATGCTGTCGCGCTGCTCCCCGGTGAGCCGGTCGAGGATCGGCCTGGCCGCGTTCACGGCGTTGGTGACCGGGTCCTCGCACGGCAGGTTGACCGACTTCTGCACCATCATCAGGTTGTCGAAGCGGCCCAGGTCCAGTCCGCGTGCGTGGAACAGCTCCCTGACGTCCAGGGCGGCCCGCCCGACATAGGCGTTGGCCGCCTCAACTCCGACGGCCATGCAGCGGCGCCCAGAGGGTGTCGGTCATCGTGCCGTCGAGCACCGTGCGGTGCCAGCCGCCGCCGCCCTTGCTGTCGGCGACGACCTGGGAGGCCATCAGGCGGCGCAGCTCCGGGTCGCTCTCCTGGAGGGCCATCAGCTCGTGGTAGGCGTCCGGGGAGGCGAGGTGGATCAGCAGGTGCAGGCGGTCCTGCTGGCCCCACATCTCCTCGTAGAGGAAGGCGGTGGCTCGGCCGACCATCGCCTCGGAGACGTATCCGGCCCAGTCGAACCAGAACTTCCGGGCCTCCTCGCGCAGCGCGTACCGGACCTGGAGGCGGCGGTGCACGGTGAGCGGGGTGTTCACGGAGTGCAGCAACTGTTCGGGAGCGAGCCGGGACTGGTAGCGGGCCGGCGGCTGGAAGGTGTCCAGCGGGTGGTCGTCGTCCTCGTCGTGGTGGCTCAGGCCGTGCTGCGGGCAGATGATCGTCTCGGTCATCGAGCCCTCGACGAACATCCGCTCCCAGTTGCCGCCGCCCTTGGTGGGCAGCCGGTCGTCGGCGGACACCTCGGCCCACTTCTGCGAGTGGTCGACCATGTCGAGCATCCGCCGGTAGTCGCTGGGCTCCTTCAGGTGCAGCAGCCAGTGCAGCCGGCTCTGCGTCCCGAACAGCTCCTCGAAGGCGAAGATCGAGACATAGCCGACCTGGGCGTTGTTGATCAGGTCGACCAGGTCCGCGGAGAAGGACATGCCTTCCTCGCGGAACTCGTTCTTCAGCTGCCCGACCCGGTGGATGAGGAATCCCGCGTCGGCAGAATTCAGCAGTTTGTCCAACGGCACCGTGGTCTGGTGGAACGCCGGCCTGATCCTGGGTTGCGTGCTGGAATTCACTGCGGCCGTCACGTTGTCCGCCTCCTTTTCCACGGAAATCAATCCATGTCTCCTACAACACAACCGGATCACATTAAGAGCGCGCAGCGGATTCCTGCTGCTCAATTCTGCGCAGGGTCGGTCGGCACCGAGGCACGGTCCGACCAGGCGGCGAGTTCGACGGCCCGCAGGTGCTCCTCGGAGCGGTGCTCGACCTTCGCCATGGTCCAGCGCAGGGCGGGCGCGGCCATCATCGAGGTGAGCACGGCGACCAGCACGACGATCGAGTACATCGCCGGGCTGATCACGCCGAGCCGCAGGCCGATGGTCGCCACCACCACCTCGACCGCGCCACGGGCGTTGAGTCCGGCGCCCAGCGCCAAGCCCTCCCAGTGCGTCAGCCGGCCGAACCGGGCGCCGAGGTAGGCACCGGCGAACTTGCCGGCGACAGCGAGCCCCAGCACGACCGCGGCGGCGGCCAGCGTCCGGGGGTCGCCCAGCACCGTCAGATCCATCTTCAGGCCCGCCCCGGCCAGGAAGATCGGGGCGAACACCGAGAGCGTGACGGTCCGCAGCGGGGCCAGCCGCACCGCGGTCTCCCGGGACGGCGAACTGAGCAGGCAGCCGACCGCGAACGCACCGAGCGCCGACTCCAGGCCCAGCGACTGGCTGCCGGCCGCGGCGGCCAGGATCGCCACCACGGTGATCGCGATCACCGGCCCGGAGCCCTCGGCCTTCTCGGCCCGCCCCAGCGCCCCGCGCAGCAGCGGTCGGGCGGCGATCACCACGGCCAGGAACAGCAGCAGGCTCCCGACGCCGGCGGCGATGTGACCGGCCGTCAGCACGCTCACCGTCATGGTGGAGACCAGCGACAGCAGTATCCAGGCGACCACGTCCCCGCCGGCCGCCGCGGCCAGCGTCAACTGGCCGATGTCGCGGTGCAGCATGCCCAGGTCGGTCAGTGTCTTGGCGATCACCGGGATCGCGCTGACGCCCATCACCACGCCGATCAGCAGCGCGAACGAGGAGCGGTCGGCGTGCGGGCCGAGCAGCCGGCCGGGCAGCAGCAGGCCGGTGGCGATGCCCAGGCCGAGCGGCAGCAACAGCGCCGCGGTGCTGATCGAGATCACGGTACGGGGGCGGCGGCGCAGCATCCGCAGGTCCAGGTGCGCGCTGGACACCCCGATGAACAGCAGTACGCCGAACATGCTGACCGCGTCCAGCAGTTGGGTCTGTGACGGGTCGGCCGGCCACATCCAGGCGAACCCCGCCGGCGAGAGGTGTCCGAGCACCGTCGGACCGAGCAGCACACCACTGAGCAGTTCGCCCACCACGCCCGGCAGGCCCACCCGGCGGGCCAGTTGGCCCATGCCGGAGCCGACGAGCAGCAGGGCCGCCAGTTGCATCAGGAACAGCAGGGTCTGATGCTCGCTCATGTTCGACCTTCTCCCGTGGGGCGTCCTCCGGAGCCCCAAGGGTTGGCATCACGACGATGCCCAGCTACTCAGAATTGAGCATCGGCCTGCAGCCGGCCCTCGATGTAGTCGCCGAGCCGCTGGATGTCGACGGCCAGCGAGCCGTGCACCATGCCGACCAGCCCCGTTTCCCGGAAGCGCTTGAGGAACAGTCCGACCCGGGAGCGGGTGGTGCCGACCATCTCGGCGAGTTCCTCCTGGGTGATGCGGGGCGGGATCACCACCAGTCGGCCGCGGCGCCTGCCTATCTGCTGGGAGAGCAGCAGCAGTCGGGCCGCCAGGCGGCGCTCGCACTCCAACGTCACCATGTCGACGATGATCTTCTGCTGTTCGATCACCCGCTCACCGAGGTGCCGCACGTACTCCGGCAGCAGCCCCGCCTCGGCGAGCACCGAGAGGAATCTGTCGCACGGGATCTGGCGCAGCGTCGCCGGTTCCAGCGCGACCGCGGTGTCGGAGCGCTCGCTTCCGAGCAGCCCCAGTTCGCCCAGGACGTCGCCCGCCCCGGAGATGGAGAGCAGACATCGCTTGCCGCTCCCGGTGATCATCAGCGTCTTCACCTGACCGGTCTCGATCACGTATATGTGCCGGTCCTGGCCGCCTTCCATGTACACGTGTGCCAGCCGGGGCACCGTCAGGGTCGGGGTGTCGTGCAGCCGCGTGGCGCACAGCGCGCGCAGTTTGGTGCGGAAGCGGGCCGAGTCGGTGTCGGCCGGCTCGGCGGCACGCTGCGCGGGGACCGCGGTGCTGGTCGAACGGGTCCGGTGGTACTCCAGTGTTGCCCTCATCTTCAACCTCGAATCGCCTAGAAAACGGCACAGACGCGTCCGCCGGCCCGGGCAGCCCGGCCCGGCGAAGGCGTCGGAATGGTGTCTGAGATGGCCACGATGTGCGGATAAGCGCGGTGCGGGGGCAAGCATAGGAAAAGATCCGGCCAACACCAATGCCCTGGCCACCATTGGACGCATGCGTGCCGAACCGGCCGTGGCGGGCACCCCGCCGACTTCACACGATGCTCAATCCAGCGCAGAAACGCCCCGGTTCGGCCGGTTAGGTTCGGGACGCTCGGGCGTACCCGCCGGAACGAGCCGACCTGCCAAGGAACGGAGATGCCCCGTGAATGACCGGTCATCACAGCCCGGCGCACCGTCCGGTTCCGAGGAACCGAAGGTCCTGCCGACCGGACCGCGGGTCGACCCCTACGCGCTGTACTCCGACATGCGCGCCGAGGGCGTCGTCCACACCATCCGCGAACCCAACGGCCTCCACCGCCGGCTCGTGCTGCGCTACGCCGAGGCCCGCGACGTCATGAACGACTCCCGCTTCGCCAAGGACCCGGGCCTGGCCTGGGACCAGCTGCGCGAGGCCGGCTACGTCAAGGGCGAGCGCGACAACCGCGCCGACTACCTCTACCACCTGGTCAACACCGACCCGCCGGACCACACCCGGCTGCGCAAGCTGATCAGCAAGGCGTTCACCAATCGCCGGATGGAGGCGATGCGCCCGCGCGTGCGGGAGATCGCCGAGCAGCTGCTCGACGGCCTCGCCGGGCAGCGGACCGTCGACCTGATCGAGAGCTACGCGCACCCGCTGGCCACCACCGTCATCTGCGAGATCCTCGGCGTGCCGAACGCCGACCGGGAGAACTTCCGGATCTGGGCCACCGCCATGCTCACCGCCCCGGACGCGGTGGTCGACGGCGCGCTCACCCCGCAGGAGGGCTACGCGGCGATGCAGTCCTTCTTCACCGAGCTGCTGGCCCGTCGCCGCGAGGAACTGAAGGACCTCGCGGAGACCGACGTGGACACCAGCGACCAGCAGCCCGATGTGATCACCGGCTTGATCGTCGCCCGCGACGAGGGCAACCGGCTCACCGAGATCGAGGTGGTCTCCACCGCGATGCTGCTGCTCAGCGCCGGCCAGGAACCGACCGTCAACCTGATCGCCAACGGCACCCTCACGCTGTTCGACAACCCGGAGCAGTTCGCCCTGCTGCGGGCCAAGCCCGACCTGGTCGCCTCGGCCGTGGAGGAGTTCCTCCGCTACGACCCGCCGGTGGAGTTGTCCACCATGCGGGTCTCCACCGAGGACGTCGAGGTGGCCGGCACCGTGATCCCGGCCGGCAGCGTGGTCACCGTCTCCATCGCCTCGACCAGCCGCGACGAGCGGCAGTTCGACAACCCCGACCAGCTGGACATCACCCGAACCGACAACCCGCACCTGGCGTTCGGCTTCGGCCTGCACCACTGCCTCGGCGCCCCGCTCGCCCGGCTCGAGGGGCAGGAGGCGATCGCGGCACTGGTCGACCGCTACCCGAACATCTCGCTCGCCGGCACCCGGGACGACCTGCGCTGGCGCCCCACCCGGATCATGCGCGGCCTGGTCGAGCTGCCGGTCGAGTTGGGCCCGCGGGCCTGACCCGCACCGGATGGCAGAGCGAGGGCTCCGGCCCGGCACGCGCGAGGCCCATGTGTGGACCGCGCGCGTGCCCGACTCGGAGCGCGACGCCGCGGTCCGGGCGGGGCTGGCGCTGCTCGCGCCGGCCGAGCACGACCGGCTGGCCCGCTTCCGCTTCGCCCGGGACCGTGCCCAGTACGCGGTGGGGCACGCCCTGCTGCGCGCGGCGCTGACCCGGTGCCACCCCGAGATCGCGCCGCGCCGATGGGAGTTCCGCACCACCTGGCACGGCCGTCCGGAACTCGCCGGCCGCACCGCTGAGACCGGGCTGAGATTCAACCTCTCCCACACTCCCGGCGCGGCCGTCTGCGTGGTGACCCGCGGGACCGACTGCGGCATCGACGTCGAGGAGAGCGCCCCGCACCGCACCCGACGACTGCCGGGAGTGCTCGCCCCCGCCGAGGCCGCCGCGCTCGCCGGGCTGCCCACCAGCGGGCAGGCCGACGCCCTCCTTCGGTACTGGACCCTGAAGGAGGCCTACACCAAGGCCCTCGGCCTCGGTCTCGCCCACCCGTTCGACCGCTGCGACTTCGGCGCGCTGCCCGACACCGGGACGATCACGATGGCCGCCGACGCCGCGGGCCAGTGGCAGTTCCACCAGTGGCGGCCGGGCTCCGGCCACATCGCCGCGCTCGCCCTGCGCCGCGGCGCGGGCGCCGCCGGACTGGTGGTGGTCCACCACGGCGACGCCCCTGCCGGCCCCCCTCAGACCCTCGCCACGTAGCGCGCCAACCGGGTCTCGTGCACCGTCAGTTGGGCCGTGCCGCTGTGGACCAGCAGCCCGTCGTCGGAGAACCGCTTCAGGAAGAACCCCACCCGGGAACGCGTGGTCCCCACCATTTCCGAGAGTTCCTCGTGTGTGATCCGCCGTTCCATTCTCAGCTCGGGACCCTGCCGCCGGCCGACCTTCCGAGCGAGACCGAGAAGGGTCACCGCGAGCCGCTGCTCGCAGTTCATGGTCACCATGTTGGCGATCAACTGCTGCTGCTCCGACAGCTGCTCGATCAAGTGCAGGGCGAACTCCTCGGCGTTCTCCAGATCTTGCAGAACCGCCGCCACATGCGCCGCCGACAATTTCCGCAGGACGCTCCGCTTCATCGCCGTCGCGGTCTCCGCACGCATTCCCTGAAGAATTCCCAGCTCACCGAAGAAATCCCCCTCCACACATATGGAGAGCAGGCATCTCTTCCCATCCGGAGAGCCCGAAACAATCTTGACCTGACCCTCCTCGACCAGGTACAGGCTGTTGTCCGACTGCCCGCTGGAATACACGTTCTCGCCGCGCACCAGCCGCACCACCGGGGCCGATCTGCCACTCCCCACCATTCTGTCCCGCAGAGTCTCCCATAACGACATGGACGTGGAGACGAACATATACTTCCCCCTTGCATACGGTTGCCTCGCACATTGATCAAACCGGGTTTCGGTAAAGAATTAATTCGAAAACCCGTTCCATAGTTGCCCTCCGCGACCCGGCCAAAAACCTCGCCACAGGTCTCCGGCCACCCGCCCGACCCGGCCCAATCACCGGCCTGATCACCGGTCCGATCACCGGTCCGATCACCGACCCGATCACCGGCCGAAAGAGGAGCAGCCGGCAGCCACTGCCGCCCGGCACGCTGTCGACCTCGGCCCGGGCGCCACCCCCACCGGGGAGGACGGTCCCGCACGGTCGAGCCCGGGGATCGCCGCTGCGCGACATGGGCCTGACGCACCGCCGACCGGGCGCGCCCTTCTGCTCGCCCTTACCGCGGACGCCCGGCTCGGCCCGGCGCTCCTCACCCGGCGGCACCTCCCGGGGCATCGCCCTTCGAGGAGTGGGAGCTGTCGCGCGAGTGCGGAGGCCGAAGCTTCGCCGGCTCCCGGGCCGCCGCTCGAACTGGTCCGTCCTGTCGGCGAGTTGCGTGGCCAAGGCCACGATCGGCGCGCCCCGAAGGGCGATCACCACACCGGTTCACCGAGCCCGACGGTCCGACCACGGGCGAGCACGACCCGCACGTCACGCGCCATCGGCTCCCGCCCGGGCAAGGCAAGCGAGGTCCCAGGCCATCCCGATGAGCACGGTGGGCCGGACCCGGGCGCTGCCGCCGGCACTGCGCCGGCGGGGCCTCGGAGTCCGGAGCAGGGATCGGGCCGGGGCGTTCCTCGTCGGGGTAAGGGTTATGCCCTGGCCTTCGGTACCGGGTGCACGGTCATCGGGACCGCGCTGGCCCTCATGATGCCCTTGCACACCTCCCGGACCGGGGGGCCGGGTACCGGCCGGAGTTCGAAGCGGGGCAGCACGGTGGCCAGCACGAAGGCCATCGTCAGGTTGGCCATCGATTCTCCGGCGCACAGGCGGGTACCCGCGCCGAAGGGCATGAACAGCTCGCGGCGGGGCAGTTGGGGGTGCCCTGGCGACCACCGGTCGGGGTTGAAGGTGGTGGGATCGGAGAACGCGGCCGGGTCGCGGTGCAGGGCGGTGATGCTGATCAGCAGTTCGGCCTCGGCGGGGAAGGCGAAGCCGCCGACCTGTACGGGTCGGGTGGTGCGCCGCATGTCCATCCAGCCGGGGCTGCGTAGTCGCAGGGTCTCGTTGATGACCTGGCGGGTGTAGGCCAGCCGGTTCAGGTCGCGCATGGTGATGTCCCGCCCCTCCAGCACCTGGGCGAACTCCTCGCGCAGCCGCTGGGCGGCCGTGGGGTGCTGAGCGATCTCGTGGAGGGCCCAGCCCAGGGCGTGTCCGGAGCTGTCGCCGCCGGCGATCAGCATGGAGAGCACCTCGTCGCGCAATTCGCCCGGGCTCATGGGCTGGCCGTCCACGTCCCGGGCGGCCACCATGCTGGACAGGATGTCGCCGTGGTCCTGGGGGTCGGTCAGGTACCGGTTGATGATCGAGGTCAGCGCCGCTTCGAGCCGGTCCCGCGCCCGGATGAAGCGCCGGTTGGCCGGGGTGGGCAGCTTGTCCACCAGGTCACTGGGGACCACGCTACGGATGCCGACGCCGGCGATGAAGTCGGCGATGGTGTCCCGGACGGTCTCGGCGTCGCCGGCCACCTTGTCCGAGGAGAACAGGGCGGTGTTGATCAGCGCGTTGGCCAGGGTGTCCATCTCCTGGGCCATGTCCAGGACGGTACCGGGCTGCCAGGTGTCGACCTGCGCTTTGATGCCGGCCAGCAGCGCGCCCACGTCGTACCCGGGGTTCTCGTGGGTGAACGCCTGCTGGACCATCCGGCGCTGGCGCAGGTGGAAGGCGCCGTCGGAGCTGCCGAGTCCATTGCCGACCAGTGGGCGCACCTTGGTGAAGAACCGCCCCCGGGCGAAGGTGTCACCGCTGTCGCCGAGTATTTCGCGGGCCATGGAGTGGTCGTTGATGAGGAAGGTGGGAGTGCGCCCCATGCGCAGCCGCAGCACGGGTGCCTCGGCACGGACCCGCTCGAAGAAGGCCAGCCTCCGGACCGCCACGGCCGGCCTGTGCCCGGCAAGCGGAACGCTGCCTGACGCGACCGGCACGGAACTGACAACCTGATCCCCCGACATAAGCTCGCTCCCGTCGTCTTTTCCCACTGGAACAGGAGGTACTCACCCAACGCCTCGCCTCAACCGGCGGGCCGTCCAAGTGCGTTGCGATGCTAGCTCGGGCCGGTGACCGCGGGCGCTCAGAATTGAGCAGTGGCACCGGAAGCCGGCGGCCGCGCCCGCAGGTCCGGCCGGACCGGGTGCCGATCGACGCCGGGGGCGCCGCCGCCCCGACCTACGCCCGGTGGCAGCGCCGGGCCGCCCTTGGAGAACTCAGCCAGGAGGGCGAGGTCCGGACAGTCGAGGGTGACTCCGTGGAAGCCGGTCAGTGCCGTCGATCCCGCCCGTCATCGATCAAGGACCCAGGCCGGACCGGCCGGGCACCGACAGGGCCACAGCCCGTCGCACGCCCGTTTTCCACAGATCTCGGCCGACCCCGCCGGTACCGGAGGGCCCCCTGCTCGGGCCCCCGTCCTGTGCTTGACTGACGCTCATGGCCCGAGACGAAGAGATCATCGAATTCGCATCGGCGGCGGAGCTGGAGGATTGGCTCTCCCGCAATTACGCCGCATCCGGCGGGTTCTGGCTGAAGCTCAAGAAGGACGCGGCGGGCAAGGACGCCCTGACCTACGCCCAGGCCCTCGACGTGGCACTGTGCTACGGCTGGATCGATGGCCAGAAGAACAAGCTCGACGACGCCCACTGGCTCCAGCGGTTCACGCCGCGGTCGGCCCGCAGCCGGTGGTCCAAGGTCAACCGGGAGAAGGTCGCCGCCCTCATCGAGCAGGGCCGGATGCAACCGCCGGGGATCGCCGAGGTCGAGCGGGCCAAGAAGGACGGGCGCTGGGAAGCGGCCTACGCGGGGGCCAAGACCGCCACCGTCCCGGACGACCTGGCGAAGGCACTGGAGGCCAACCCGGCAGCCGCCGAGTTCTTCGAGACCCTCGACAGCCAGAATCGCTACTCCATCCTCTACCGGGTGCAGGACGCCAAGAAGCCCGAGACCAGGGCCCGGCGCATCGAGAAGTACGTCGGCATGCTGGCCAACCAGGAGAAGATCCACAAGTGACCGCACGGCGGCACCCTGCCGCCCGGTCGGCTTGGCCGGCGCCCGGGTTCCCTGTCGCAGGCCGGTGACCTGGCAGCGCTCGCGGGACTAGGCTCCGGCGACCACCGCGCCGTCGGCCGGTACCGGGTCGAGGAGGTGCCGCCGGGGGCGTAGGCCGCCGGCCCTTCCTCGATCGCGCGGCAGCATCCCTCGATGCGCACGTCGCCGAGTTCGTGCACGGCGCGGTCGAGCGGCGGGCAACCGGTCGCCCTGACCGCGCCGGGCAGGCCTCAACGGCGCATCCGTCGGCTTCGGCGACCGGATGCGGAGGGTGGACACGGTGTCGGCGGGAAGCCCGCCCGGTCCAGCAGCAGACGCGTCACCCGGTCGCGTCGGTCGAGGTGACCCTGCGCGGGCGATGGCCCTGACCGTGTGCACGCGGCCCCGCGCCGGCAGCGCTGTGGTGAGCGGCTGTGGTGAGCGGTCGTCAGCGGTCGGTAGCGGAGGGTGTGGCGGTGAGGCCGGTCCTGGCGACTACGGGCGGACGATGGGCATGATCAGCTCGTCGACCACGGCCACCAGGTAGTCGTCGGGGACCGGGGCCGAGTCGCCGAGGAAGCGCTGCACCAGCATGGCGGGCCCGAGTTCGGCGACCAGCGGGCTGAGCCGGCCGGAACGGATCTCGCCGCGCCGCACCCCGCGCTCCAGGATGAGCTGGAAGACGTTCTGCCGGGGCTGGAAGACGCGCTCCTGCACCAGGCGGACCATGGGCCCGTCCCTGTCGATCTCGGCCAGCAGGCTCTGCATCGCGCGGCCGACCGGGGAGTTGAGGACCTCCGCCTTCTGGCGCATGTGCTCGACCAGGTCGTCCCGGACGTTGCCCTCGTCGGGCGCGTCCTCGGGTGCGGGCAGGGCGTAGTCGAGCGTGTCGACCACGAGTTCGGCCTTGCTGGGCCAGCGCCGGTAGAGCGCCGCCTTGCCCGTCCGGGCATCGGCCGCCACCCGGTCCATGGTCAGCCGGGCGTAGCCGACGGCCTCGAGCTGGGTGATCACCGCCGAGTAGATGGCGCGTTCCAGGTCCTCGCCCCGTCGGCGGCTGGCCGCCGCCTTCCTGGGCGAACCCTGGTCTCCGACCGCGGCGTCGGCAGCCAATCCGGCTCCGGACACGGCATCCCCACTTCCCGGACGGCCCGCCCAGCAGACCGCGTATGAACGATTGTGTTCCCTACTTGCCGCTGCTAGGCTAGCAAACAGTGAACGATGCAGTTCCTAAGCTTCCTCGACATTTCCCTGATAAGGCTACCAAATGGCTGTTAGCACCCCCGCAGTCGCAGCCCCGGCGAGCCCGCCCCGGCTAGCGCATCGCACCGGCCTCATGCTGGTTGTCATCGCCATGGCCCAGCTCATGGTAATCCTCGACGCCACCATCGTGAACGTAGCGCTTCCCAGCGTGCAGACGTCCCTGGGGTTCTCCACGCAGAACCTGTCGTGGGTGGTCAACGCCTACATCCTCGCGTTCGGCGGGCTGCTGCTGCTCGGCGGCCGGGTCGGTGACCTCCTCGGCCGCCGCCCGGCCTTCATCGGCGGAATCCTGCTGTTCACGCTCGGGTCCCTGCTCGGCGGCCTCGCCCAGAACTCCGGATGGCTGCTGGGCATGCGCGTCATCCAGGGCGCCGGGGCCGCCATCGTCGTACCGACGGTGCTGTCCCTGATCGCCACCGGCTTCCCGACCGAGCGGGAGCGCAACCGGGCGTTCGCGGTGTTCGCCGGCGTATCGGGCGCGGGTGGCGCGATCGGCCTGGTGGCAGGCGGGTTGCTCACCGAGTGGGCCTCCTGGCGCTGGGTCCTGCTGGTCAACGTGCCCATCGGCGTCGCCCTGGCCCTGGCCGCACCGCTGTTCATCGGCAAGACGCCGCGGAGCGAGGGCCGGTTCGACGTCGGCGGCGCCATCACTTCCACCGTGGGCGTCGCCCTGCTCGTGTACGGCTTCATCCACGCCTCCGACAGCGGCTGGCGGGAGGCCACCACGATCGGCTCGTTCATCGGGGCCGTGGTCCTGCTGGTGGCGTTCGTCTTCATCGAGAGCCGCACCCGGCAGCCGATCATCCCGTTGCGTCTGTTCGCCAGCCGCAACCGCGCGGGCATCTACGCCCTCGGGGTGGCGATGATGGGTTCCCTGATCGGGATGTTCTTCTTCCTGACCCTCTTCTTCCAGAACGTGCTGGGCTACAGCCCGCTCAAGACCGGCCTGGCCTTCCTGCCGCTCAGCGTGTCGATCATCGTCGTCTCCGGCGTGATGATGCAGCTCATCCCCAAGATCGGACAACGTCTGCCGCTGGTGGCCGGGACGCTCCTGATCACGGGCGCGCTCGTCTGGCTGACGGCCATCTCCGCCGACAGCACCTACCTCAGCGACCTGCTCGGTCCCATGCTGCTGTACGGGTTCGGGGCGGGCATGGTGTTCATGCCGATGACCATGGTCGGCGTGTCCGACGTGGAGATGCAGGACACGGGGGCCGCTTCCGGCCTGCTCAACGCGACGCAGCAGATGGGCGGCTCGCTGAGCCTGGCCGTCATCATCACCGTGTACGGCGCGGCGACGAACGGGGCGACGGGCGACGCGGCGCACGTCCTGTCCAAGGGCGCCTCGGCCGGCTTCTGGGTCGCGGTGGCGTTCACGGTCGTCGCGTTCGCCCTGGTGGTCCTCCTCGTCCGGCCCGCCGCGAACGCGCCCATGCCGGGGATGATGCCCGGCATGGACGCCGGCACGGCGGACGCGGAGTCCGACCTCTCGGCGGACGGCTCGCCGTCGGCTCCGCAAGCCAAGAACCTGGAGTAGCCGCCGGAAGGAACCGGCTGAGGGGGCGGGTCCACGGACCCGCCCCCTCAGCCGATTCCGAGCTGCCGCTCGGCGACCGACCGGAACGATGATCCGACCGACGGCGCGCTTGGCCCGCTCGGCGAGCCAGCGCGCGAAGGACCCCGAGCAAGCCACAGGCCGAGATAAGAGGCCCACTGGCAGACGAGTCGGGCTGTACGCCGGGTTCTGTGCCCCGGGACCTCGCGGTCGTCGGGGCGACGGCCATCCATCTAGGACCGGCGTTGCCGCCGGTCTCGTGCGGTCTACCCGCGGACTCGGGCGGGCAGCCCTCGAACGTCCGCGCAGAGTCGCCTTCTACAGCGGCTCCTTTTGACCTTGCTCCGGGTGGGGTTTACCTAGCCGCCTGAGTCACCTCAGGCGCTGGTGGTCTCTTACACCACCGTTTCACCCTTACCCGGCGCCGGAGCGCCGGGCGGTCTGTTTTCTGTGGCACTTTCCCGCGGGTCACCCCGGGTGGCCGTTAGCCATCACCCTGCCCTGTGGAGCCCGGACGTTCCTCGGGAAGCCCCTGGGGGCTTCACGCGGCCGTCCGCCCGGCTCGTCTGCCGTGTCGACCATGGTACCGGGCGTCGGGTCAGAGGAAGTCCGCGGTCTCCAGGTCGAAGGCGAAGGGCTCGGGCAGGGGGAGCGGCTTGCCGAAGGACAAGGTGGAGCGTTTGCGGTAGTCGACCTGGGCCGGATCGCTGAGAAGCGTGACCTCGGACGATTCGCGGTCCACCAGGAGGTGGAGCGGGATGCCGGCACGGGCGTGGCAGCGGCGTTTGACCTCGCGGTCGGCCTTCGGCTTGGTGGAGGTCACTTCCAGAACCATGACGACGCCCTGGCAGGGCATCCAAGGTGCGGCGCCTCGGTAGAGCCTCAGGACCTCGGGAGCGAACGTCCCGTCCGGGATCACGTGGTCCTTGGGGCAGCCCTCCGCTTTCTCGAGCTTCAGTCCCTTGTTCCCGGAGAACTGCATGGCGGTCCGGGACCGTCTGATCACCTGGCTCACGATGAGCCCGATGCAGTCCTCGTGATCCCCGTCCGACGGCGGCGTCACAACGATCTCCCCCTCGACAAGCTCCGCCCGGAAGCCTTCCGGGGTGTCCAGGGCGAGAAAGCCCTCCAGCAGGACTTCCTCCTGCGTGAGCGGCTCGTGGGCCATGGCAGTCATGTCACGCCCCTCCTTCGGTCGCTCGCCGGACTCGGGCATCGCCGGATCACCTGTCCGTGAGATCGGGAACCGTTCCCTCGATCGTGGCACAGGATCATCACCACCGTAGGGACAGCGCCACTTGACCCTGCCGCGGACGTCGACGTCCGTACTGGTGACGGCGTTCGCGCGACACCTCCTCCAGGCGCTCAAGCGGGTGCGAAACGCACCTTCGGCGGCGCCGGGTCGGCCTGGGTGAGGCGGACGCGGAGGCGTTCGCCCAGGCGCAGGGGGTTGCCCTCAATGCGGCCGATGACCGCCGGGGACTCCAGTTGGACGGTGCCGACGGTCGGGTGGCGGTCGTCGACGTCGACGACGCAGCCGTCGAAGACCTCACCGATCCGGTCCTTCAGGAGGGCGGCCTCCACGACGTCGACGCAGGCGCGTTCGACGGCGCCCGCGCGCCGGCCGCCGGCGGCCATCTCGCCGGGCAGGGCGTCGAGCGCGGCGAGCACCCATGGGGGTGGGTCCGTGCCGGCGACGGCCGCGAGGCACAGCTCGGTGGCGTACCGGTCGGCGAGGCGGCGGAGCGGGGCCGTGCAGTGGGTGTAGGGGGCGGCGACGGCGGCGTGGCTGGTGATCTCGGGCAGGGCTCCGTCGCGGAAGACGGTGTAGCCGGCGCCGCGCAGCAGGGTTGTGCACTCCTGGAGGAAGGCCGCGTGCCGGGGCAGGTGCGGGTCGAGGGTGCGGATGAGCTGGGCGTACGACACGTGGTGGGGCCAGTCGATGCGCAGGGCGCGCGCGGTGTGCCGGAGCCGGCCCACGGCGCCGTCGGGGGCGGCCGGGAGGGTGCGCAGCACCCCGGTGCCGTGGGTGAGCATCAGGTCGGCGGCGGCCATGCCGGTCAGGAGGGAGAGCTGGGCGTTCCAGCCTTCGGCGGGCAGCGGGGCGCGGAAGGCGAGTTCGTAGGTGTGGTCCTGCTCGACGATCTCCTGCTCGGGCACGTCGAGGGAGATCCCGCCCCGGTCGGCCTCCAGCCGTTGGCGGAGCTGTCCGACGGTTCTGAGAAGCGCGAGGGGTTCCTCGGCGGTGCCGTCGTCGATCTGTCGCTGCACGCGCGCGTAGTCGAGTTTGGCGCGGCTGCGGACGAGGGCGCGGCGGACGTCGACGGCGACGGTACGGCCGTCGGCGTCGAGGTCGACGGTCCACAGCGCGGCCGGGCGCGGCCCGTCGGGCAGCAGGCTCGCGGCGCCCTCGCCGAGCGCCGGCGGATGCAGCGGCACCTTCCCGTCGGGGAAGTAGAGGGTGTTCACCCTGCGGTGCGCCTCGGCGTCCAGTGGCCCGCCGGGTACGACGAAGGCGGCGACGTCGGCGATGGCGTACCGCACGCGGTAGCCGGTGCCCTGCCGGGACAGGTGCAGGGCCTGGTCGAGGTCGGTGGAGGTGGGCGGGTCGACGGTGACGAAGGGGATGTCGGTGGCGTCGTACGCCGGCAGGGCGGGGGCTCCGGCGGCGCGGTCCGCCTCCGCGAGCACCTCGGGCGGGAAGCTCGCGGGCACGCCGAGTTCCGTGCGCAAGGCGGCGAGGGCGGCCCGCAGCGGTGCTTCGGGGGCGCCGGTCACGCGGATGTGGCGGCGGGGCATAGGGCGAGCGTAGGGCGGGGGCGGGTGGTCGGCACCCCGTACGCTGGCTCGGAGCCCTGTCCGAAGGAGAAACGCGCGTGCTCGTCCTGTTGCCCCCGTCCGAAGGAAAGGCCGCCTCCGGCCGCGGCGCCCCGCTGAAACCGGAGTCGCTGTCGCTGCCCGGACTCGCCGCCGCGCGTGAGGCCGTGCTGCGCGAGCTGGTCGAGCTGTGCGCCGGGGACGAGGAGAAGGCGCGCGAGGTGCTCGGCCTGAGCGAGGGGCTGCGCGGCGAGATCGCGAAGAACACCGAGTTGCTGACGGCGGGCACCCGGCCGGCCGGCGAGATCTACACGGGCGTGCTGTACGACGCCCTCGGCCTGGCCTCGCTCGACGCGGCCGCCAAGCGTCGGGCGGCCCGTTCGCTGCTGGTGTTCTCGGGGCTGTGGGGTGCCGTCCGGGTGACGGACCGCATTCCGTCGTACCGCTGCTCGATGGGGGTGCGGCTGCCGAGGCTGGGGGCGTTGGGCGCGCACTGGCGGGCGCCGATGGCGGAGGTGCTGCCGGAGGCGGCCGGGGACGGGCTGGTGCTGGACCTGCGGTCGGCGGCGTACGCGGCGGCGTGGAAGCCGAAGGGGGAGGTCGCCGCGCGGACGGCGAGCGTGCGGGTGCTGCACGCGCCGACCCGGAAGGTGGTCAGCCACTTCAACAAGGCGACGAAGGGCCGGATCGTGCGGAGTCTGCTGACGGCGGGCATCGTCCCGAAGGGCCCCGCCGCCCTGGTGGTGGCCTTGCGGGACCTCGGCTACACGGTGGAGGAGCAGGCGCCGGCACGGGCCGGGGCGGTGTGGACGCTCGACGTTCTGGTGGACGAGGTTCACTGACCCCTACCGGCATAGCGTTGCATCCTGCGCAACGCTCTTTGCGCGCCGTGCACCTCACGGGCAGGATGAGGCGCATGACCTCGCCCCGGCCCTCCCCCTCGGCCGCCTCGGTGCTGGATCTCGCCCCCGTGCTGCCCGTAGTGGTCCTGGCGGAGGTCGCCGACGCGGTGCCGCTGGCGCGGGCGCTGGTCGCGGGCGGGCTGCCGGCGATCGAGGTGACGCTACGCACCCCGGCCGCCCTCGACGCGATCCGCGCGATCGCCGACGCCGTGCCGGAGGCGGTGGTCGGGGCCGGGACGGTGATCACCCCGGGCCAGGTGGCGGACTGCCGGGCGGCCGGCGCACGGTTCCTCGTGAGCCCCGGCTGGACGGACGCGCTGCTGACGGCGATGCGGGCGTCCGGGCTGCCCTTCCTGCCCGGGGTGTCGACCACCTCGGAGGTCGTGGCGCTCCTGGAACGCGGGGTGCGCGAGATGAAGTTCTTCCCCGCGCAGGCGGCGGGCGGTACGGCCTATCTGCGGTCGCTGGCCGGGCCGCTGCCGCAGGCCCTCTTCTGCCCGACGGGCGGCATCGGTCCCGACAACGCGGCGGAGTACCTGGCCCTGCCCAACGTCGTCTGCCTGGGCGGCAGTTGGATGGTGCCCGCGGACGCGGTGGCGGCCCGGGACTGGGCGCGGGTGGAGGCGCTGGCGCGGGCCGCCTCGCGGCTCACGCGCGCAGGTGGGACGTGTCGTTGAACAGCCGGACGCTGGCGTTGCCGTCCGCGTAGTACGCCACCGCGGACAGCGAGGCCGCCGACAGCTCCATCCGGAACAGCGACTCGGGCGGGGCACCCAGGGCCAGCCGGACCAGGGTCTTGATCGGGGTCACATGGGTGACCAGGAGCACCGTACGTCCCGCGTACGCCGCGACCAGCCTGTCGCGGGTGGCGGCGATCCGGGTCGCGGTCGCCGCGAAGCTCTCGCCGCCGCCGGTCGGCCGGGCCTCCGGGTCGGCGAGCCAGGCGGTCAGATCGTCGGGGTGGCGCTCACGGACCTCCCCGAAGGTGAGCCCCTCCCAGGCACCGAAGTCCGTCTCGCGCAGCCCGTCGTCGACGGTGACCTCCAGCCCCAGCCGGGCGGCCACGGCAGCGGCGGTCTCCCTCGTCCGCGCGAGCGGAGAGGCGACGATGTGCTGGACCGTGCCCCGCCGGGCCAGCGCGGCGGCGACCCGCTCGGCCTGCTCCCGCCCGACGGCGGAGAGCGCGGGATCGCTTCCCCCGCTCCCGGAGAACCGCTTCTCCGGCGTGAGCGGGGTCTCCCCGTGCCGCAGCAGTACGAAGGTGGCGGGTGCTCCCATGTCGGGGGCGGAACCCCAGCCGACGGAGGGCTGCGCCTGCCCGGACGAGGAAGAGACGGGGGCGGGGGGAGGCGGAGAGGCAGGGGCGGAGGCAGGGGCGGAAAGGGGGGCGGAGCCGGACGCGGAGGCGAGGGTGCGGGCGGCGCGGCGGTCGGCTTCGGATGCGGTGCCGGTGCCGGCCCTGGTTCCCGTGCCGTGGTCGGTGCCGGTGTCGTGGCCGGTTCCCGCGCTGATTCCCGCGCCGGTGGCGGCGGCGGTGGCGGTCCCCGTGCCCGTTCCGTGGTCGGTCCGGGTTCCGGCCCCGCTCCTGTGATCGATCCGGGGCTCTGTGGCTCCGCCCCGGTCGCTGTCGCCGGCTCCGGTGGCCGAGCCGGCGTCGGCGTCGGCTCCCCCGGCCGTACCCGTGTCACGTGCGCTGTCGGCGACCCCGTCTCCGGTCGGCCCGGACGGCTCCGGGTGCGCCACCGCACCACCGGCGGAAGTCTCACCCGAGGGCGAGGGCGAGGGCGAAGGCGAGACCGAGTCAGGAGCCGAGGCCGGAGCCCGGTCCACACCCGGAACCCCCAGCCCTCCCGCCACCACCGCCGCCGTCGCCACCGCCACCGCACCCTCGGTGCCCGTCGGCGCCGGACTGCCGGCCGTACGCCCCCTGGCCAGAGCCTCGCGGGCCTTCGCCGCGCCGGCGGCCGCGTCACCGGGCGGGCCCGACGACTCGGGGGCCATGGTCGCGGTGCGGGACGACGCGGCGGCCAGGGCCGCCATGGACGCCCCGGCGTCCCACTGCTCGCCCCGCTTGCCGGCGTCCATCGCCTCGTTGGCCAGGCGGTCGGCGTGCTTGTTGCGCTCCCGGGGGATCCACTCGTAGGTGACCTGGCCGGGTGGGTAGATCCGGGCCGCCTCCGTGGCCAGTGGCTTCATGTCGGGGTGCTTGATCTTCCAGCGGCCCGACATCTGCTCGACGACGAGCTTGGAGTCCATGCGGACGCGCACCGGGGCGGCGGCGTCCAGTTCGCGGGCGGCGCGCAGGCCGGCCAGCAGCCCCCGGTACTCGGCGACGTTGTTGGTGGCGACGCCGATGTACTCGGCCCGCTCCACGAGGGTCTCCCCCGTCGCCGCGTCGATGACCACGCTGCCGTAGCCCGCGGGCCCCGGGTTGCCCCGGGACCCCCCGTCGGCCTCGACGATGAACTCCCGCACGCCGGCCGCCCCTACAGGCCGGACTCGGAGGTCCGCACCAGGATCCGGCGGCAGTTCTCGCACCGTACGACAGTGTCGGGGGCGGCCTTGCGGATGTCGTTGATGTCGGTGATCGCCAGCTCCTGGCGGCAGCCCTGGCAGGTGCGCTGGTAGAGCTTGGCCGCGCCGACTCCGCCCTGCTGCTCGCGCAGCTTGTCGTAGAGCTTGAGCAGGTCGGCGGGGACGGTGGCGGCGATGACCTCGCGGTCCTTGGTGGCGGAGGCGATCTCGCCGTCGAGCTTCTCGAAGGCGGCGTCGCGGCGGGCGGTCGCGTCGTCGATCCGGCCCTGGACGGAGCCGACGCGCTCGGTCAGCTCGGCGGCCCGCTCCTGGGCGGCCTCGCGGCGCTCCATGATCTCCAGGACGACGTCCTCGAGGTCGCCCTGGCGCTTGGCGAGGGAGACGATCTCGCGCTGGAGGTTCTCCAGGTCCTTGGAGGAGGTCACGGCGCCGGAGTCGAGGCGCTGCTGGTCGCGGACGGCACGCTGACGGACCTGGTCGACGTCCTGCTCGGCCTTGGTCTGCTCGCGGGCGGTGTCGCTCTCCTCGGTCTGCGCGGCCACCAGGAGGTCGCGCAGCTGCGTGAGGTCCTTGGTCAGCGACTCGATCTCGGCGTGCTCGGGCAGCGAGCGGCGCTTGTGCGCGAGCTGCTGGAGGCGGACATCGAGGTCCTGGACGTCGAGGAGTCGGATCTGGTCGGCGGGCGCGGCGTTCAGTTGGGGGCTCCAGGTGAAGGGAATTGGCTGGTCCAGGGGTCGGTGACCGTCTTCGAGACGTGGACCCGCAGGCCCCAGCCGTGGCGGTCGGAGATCTCGTCGAGCTGGGCTGCGGCCAGCTCGCACCAGGGCCACTCGGTGGCCCAGTGCGCCGCGTCGAGCAGCGCGAGAGGTGTGTCCGCGCGGTGCGCGCGGGCCTCGGACGCCGGGTGGTGGCGCAGGTCCGCGGTGAGGAAGGCGTCGACGCCGGCGGCGCGGACGTGGTCGAAGAGGCTGTCGCCGGACCCGCCGCTGACCGCGACGGTCCGTACGGTCGCGTCCGGGTCGCCCGCCACCCGGACGCCCTGCGCGGTGGCGGGCAGCCGCTCGGCGGCTCGGGCGGCGAACTCGCGGACGGTGAGCGGGTGGTCGAGTTCGCAGACCCGGCCGAGTCCGCGCCGTCCCTCGGGGTCGCCCGGGTCGGGCACGAGCGGCCGTACGACGCGCAGGTCGAGGGCGCCGGCGAGGGCGTCGCTGACGCCGGGGTCGGCCGTGTCGGCGTTGGTGTGGGCGACGTGCAGGGCGATGTCGTGCTTGATCAGGGTGTGCACGACGCGGCCCTTGGAGGTGGAGGCCGCGACCGTCGTCGTCCCGCGGAGATAGAGGGGGTGGTGGGTGACGAGCAGGTCGGCGCCCAGCTTCACCGCCTCGTCGACGATCTCCTGGACGGGGTCGACGGCGAAGAGGACCCGTCCGACGTCCTGGCCGGGTTCGCCCACGACGGTGCCGACCGCGTCCCAGGACTCGGCCCGCTCGGCGGGCCACAGGTTCTCCAGCGCGGCGATGACTTCAGACAGACGGGGCACGGGGAAAGGCTACCTGGCCGCCCCGCGCCCCCGAACCGCCGCCGGCCGGGAGTTCCGTGCGGGGACACACCACCGCAACCCCATGCACATCCCCCACAACCCCCGAAGCAGAATCGCTTCTGCGCCACTCGTACGAGCGAAGCCCCTGCCCGCCGGTCCCCCGTCCGCGCGTGCGAAAACTAGCTTCGTCGCCGGAGGTGACCGAACGATGACGGCCTGTGCGATCGAGCCCAACGCGGCGAACGGGGGCGACGACCCGACGCCGGACGCGCCCTTCGCGATCACGGCGGACTGCACCTACGCCGCACGTCTCGCCCGTAGCGGCGATTCCTGGTTCCCGGAGCGCTGGACACTGGACGGCCCCGAGCCGTACGCCGTGCCGCTCCCCGCCCACCAGCCGGAGGAGCCCGGTACCCAGGTGCAGCCGATGGCCGACGGGCGGGTCCTGATCCGCCGGCCGACGCAGGGGCGGCACGCCTTCTCGCTGCTGTACCCGACCGGACCCGGCACGGGTGAGCTGCCGCTCGGCGCGGTCGAGTGCCGGGACGAGGACACCGTCCTGCGGCTGCTGCCGCCGGCACCCTGCGGGCGGCGGGCGTACGCCGTCGCCGCGGGCCCGCGTTCGACCGCGCTGTGGCTGGTGGCGGGCGGCGCTTTCGGCCCCGAGCGGCTCGCGGAGATCCCGGGCCGTTGCTCGGGCGGGGTGTGGCTGGACCGGACGGGCCGCATGCTGGCCCTGGACCGTGAGGTGGGCGGCCGCACCAAGACGGTCGTGGTGGATCTGGAGCGGGGCGGCGAGGTGTCCCCGCTCCTCCAGATCGCCGCCGGCAGCGACGACCGGCTGCTGCTCGCGGCCCCGGACAGCGGACTGCTCCTGATCAGCTCGGACGCGCCGTCGCCCGGCGAGCCCCGGCTCGGCTGGGGCGTCCTGGGCAGCACCCTGCCGGTGCGGTTCCCGGAGTCGCTCCGGCTCGCGGACCGCGCGCTGACGCCGTTCGCGATCCAGCCGGGTCAGGTCCTGGTGCCGGAGAGCTGCGCGGTGGCCCTGCGCGTCGACGGCCCGTTCGGCAGTTGGGTCGGTGTGTGGCGCCCCGTGGACCGACGGCTGCATCAACTGGCGGCGCCGGCCGGATGGTTGGCGGGCAGCGGTCTGTGGACGGAGGACGGGGTGCTGCGGCTGCCGTACGCGACCGAGGCGGAGCCGTGCGGGGTGGCGCGGGTGGCGGTGCCGGCCGCGGGCGGGGAACACCGCCCGAGCGGCACCGCCGGGACCGCTTCCGACGTTCTGGAACCGGAACCTCCGCAACCTGTCGCGCTCCGTCCCGTCCCGCTCCAACAGGCGCCCCTGGCACGCTTGTAACGAAGTAGTGGCAGTTGGCGCGCCCGCCTGGATCCACCCCGAGGTCCGCCGGATAAACTCACCCGGCTGAAAAAGATCATGTTGACGGGGTGAACACTTCCATGAGCGACACGAGCACGATGACACAGCCGTGGTCCACCGGCACACAGGAGGACCACGGTCGCGGCAGGCACCGGGGCCCGGTCTCGTCCCACGAGGGCGAGTCCGCTCCCCTCGGCCGGCACCGCAAGCCGGCCGAGGAGAAGGCCGACGCCGCTGTCCGAGTCTGACGGTTACGTCTGTGGGCCCCGTCCGCCGTTCCGGTGGGCGGGGCCCACGACTGTCTGCCGCACGCTCGCGCCGGTTGCCCGTACCGCTCCCGCCGGTTCCCGCACCGCTCCCGCCGGTGGCCCTTACCGCTCCCGCCGGTTTGCCGTCCCCCATCCGCCCGTTGCCGTCACCGCTCCCGGCGCAGCCCCAACACCTCCGCCGCGGCGAACGTCTCGCCCTCGGGTCGCCCGGCGTAGTGCGGGGTGAGCAGGGCGTCCAGTTCCTCGTAACTGAACGTCTCCTGCTTGCTGTCGAAGGTGGCCCGCACCCGCGGCCGTTCCACCACGGCGACCATCCCGCCGTGCACCACGAGCAGTTGGCCGTTGATCCGGGCGGCGGCGGGTGAGGCCAGATACCCGACGAGCGGGGCGACATGCTCGGGGGCCAGGGGGTCGAGCCCGTCGTCGGGGCGAACGAGACCCGCGAAGACGTCCTCGGTCATCCGGGTGCGGGCGCGCGGGCAGATGACGTTGGCGGTGACGCCGTACTTGGCGAGGGCGAGAGCGGTGGACGTCGTGAGGCCGACGATCCCGCCCTTGGCGGCCGCGTAGTTGGGCTGTCCGGCGGAGCCCGCGAGGAAGGCCTCCGACGAGGTGTTCACGATCCGCCCGTACACCGGCCCGCCCGCCGCCTTGGACCGTTCGCGCCAGTGCGCGGCGGCGAACCGGGTGGTGGCGAAATGGCCCTTGAGATGGACCCGGATCACCGAGTCCCACTCCTCCTCCGTCATCGAGAAGACCATGCGGTCGCGCAGGATGCCGGCGTTGTTGACCAGGATGTCCAGCGCGCCGAACTCCGTGACCGCCATCTCGACGAGGTCACGGGCCGCGGCGAAGTCGGAGACGTCCCCGGTGTGGGCGAGCGCGGTGCCGCCGGCCGTACGGATCTCCCGCGCCACCTCCTCGGCGGGCGCGGCGGAGGCCTCGCCCGACCCGTCGCGGCCGGGGCGGCCGTAGTCGTTGACGACGACGGCCGCGCCCAGCCGGGCCAGTTCGAGGGCCTCGGCCCGGCCGAGTCCGCGCCCGGCACCGGTCACGACGGCCGTACGGCCTTCCAGGGGCAGCTCCATGACGACTCCTCAGATCTCGACGCAGGTGCGCAGGGCCGTCCCGGTGCGCATCTGGTCGAGGGCCTCGTTGATCTCCGCGAGCGGGACCCGGTGGGTGATCAGTCCGGCGAGGTCGATGCGGCCGGCCCGCCACAGGGCGACGGTGCGCTCGTAGGAGCGCAGGACGTCGCCGCCGCCGTACATGGAGGGCAGTATCCGCTTCTCGTCGAAGAACAGCTCGAACATGTTGAGCTGGAGGAAGTCGTCCATGGCGCCGGCGCCCACGACGACCAGGGTGCCGCCGCGGCGGGTCGTCTCGTAGGCGGTGCGGGCGGTGGTGGAGCGGCCGACCACCTCGAAGACGTAGTCGAAGCCCTCACCGGCGGTGATCCGCTGCTTGGCGTCGGCGAGTCCCTCGGGGGAGACGGCCTCGGTGGCACCGAACCCGAGCGCGGCCTCACGGCGGGAGGCGACCGGGTCCACGGCGACGATCTCGGCGGCGCCCCTGAGCCGGGCGCCCTGGATCGCGGAGACGCCCACTCCGCCGCAGCCGATGACGGCGACGGACGAACCGGCTTCCACGTCCGCGGTGTTGAGCGCGGCTCCCAGGCCCGTGGTCACCCCGCACCCGATGAGCGCGGCGATGTCGAAGGGCACGTCGTCGGGGATCGGGACGGCGCAGCCGGCGTCGACCACGACCTCCTCGGCGAAGGTTCCGGTGCCGGCGAAGCCGAAGAGACCACCGTTGGGGCGGCGGAAGTTGGGCGTGCCGGCGTTCATGAACCCGGCCAGGCACAGCTCGGTCTGACCGCGTCGGCAGGCGGGACAGGCGCCGCAGGCGGGCAGCCAGCAGACGACGACCCGGTCGCCGGGCGAGACCCTCGTGACGCCCTCCCCCACCTCCAGGATCTCGCCGGCGCCCTCGTGACCGGGCACGAACGGGGCGGGCTGGGGCAGCACGCCGCTCATCGCGGACAGGTCCGAGTGGCACAGCCCGGTGGCGCGCACCCGGATCCTGACCTTGCCGGGGCCGAAGCCCACCGCCTCGACGTCGTCGAGGACCTCCAGCTTGTCCTGGCCGATCTCGTGCAGTACGGCTGCGCGCATGGTGCGGCTCCCCTCGGGGTCCCCTCGGATACCGGCTGGCTCAGGGGTGGTTCAGGAGTGGGTCAGGGATGGATCAGGGATGGGACAGGGGTGACTCGGGATGGTTCAGGAGTGGGGCAGGGGTGGCTCAGGAGTGGTTCGGGAGTGATTCAGCGGTGGTCGACGACGGTGTCGGCGAGCACGGGCGCGTCGTCTCGCTCCACGGCGCTCACGGCGACCCGGACCGTCCCCTCGCCGCGCCACATGCGGATGCGCAGGGTCTCCCCGGGGAAGACCACCCCGGCGAACCGGGTGGCGTAGGCGCGCACCCGCGTCACGTCCCCGTCGAGCAGGGTGTCGACGACCGCCTTGAGGGTGGTCCCGTAGGTGCACAGGCCGTGCAGGATGGGCCGGTCGAAGCCGGCGGCCCGCGCGAAGTCGGGGTCGGCGTGCAGTGGGTTCCAGTCGCCGGAGAGGCGGTAGAGGAGGGCCTGGTCCTGGCGGATGTGCCGTTCGACGGTCTTGTCGGGGTCGCCGTGCGGCGGGTCGAGCCGGGCGGAGGGGCCCCGGTCGCCACCCCAGCCGCCCTCGCCCCGGACGAAGATCTGGGCGTCGTTCGTCCACAGCGGCCCGTCCGCGTCGCGGACCTCGGTGCGCATGACGAGGACGGCGGCCTTGCCCTTGTCGTACACGGCGGCGATACGGCCGGTGGCGGTGGCGGTGCCCTCGACGGGCAGCGGGCGGTGCAGGGTGAGCGACTGGCCGCCGTGCAGGACGCGAGCCAGGTCGACGTCGACGCCGGGCATGGCCAGTCCGCTGATCACACCGGGTGCGCCGGAACCCGCGACGGTGGCGAAGCTCGGCAGGACGTGCAGCCGGGACTCCAGGGTGTAGCGCAGTTCGTCCGGGTCGGTGGCGGGGACGCCCGCGCCGACGCCGAGGTGGTAGAGCAGGACGTCCTTGCGGTCCCAGGCGATCTCGCCGGTCCGGGGTTCGGCGGCGAGGGCCTTGGCTGCGTCGATGGGCATGGGGCTCCTGGCGGGTCTTGAGACCTCGGTGCGACCGTCCGCACCGTCGGCCGCACCGAGGTCGTCACGGGCGGGACCTAGAACGCGTTCCAGTCCGGCGCCCTCTGTATAGCCCAGCGTCCGACACTTGTGAAGGCTCCCGGCGGCTACTTCCTGACGGTTCGTCAGTTCGGCGTGCCGTGGACACTTGTCCGCCAAAGGCCACCCCGACCGCCACGACACCCCCGCCGAACGCCGCTCAGGTCCCGGGCTCCCGGGGGGCCGGTACGGCAGCGCCCGGCAGGCCTCCCGAGGGCGGGTGGCGTGGCGCCCGTTCGGCGGCGGAGGCCGGGTACCGGCGCCGCCGCCGGGGGTGGGGGAGGCCAGGTCCTACAGGCCCGTCGCGGTGCGCCGCAGGCCCGTTCCGGTGCGCCGGCCACAGGCCTGCTCCCCTGCCCAACAGGCCTGTTGCGGTGCGGCCGCTGCCTCTACAGGCCTTTTCCCGTGCGGCCCCTGCCCCTACAGGCCCTTTCCGGTGCGGCGCAGGACGCGCAGGGAGCCCGTGTCCGAGATCTCCGTGAAGGCGCCGGACTCCACGGCGCGCAGGTAGACGCGGTACGGGGCCTGGCCGGTGAACTCGTCCGCCGGATCCGGGAAGACGTCGTGGATGACGAGCAGGCCGCCCTCGGCGACATGCGGGGCCCAGCCCTCGTAGTCGGAGCCGGCGTGCTCGTCGGTGTGGCCGCCGTCGACGAAGACCAGGCCGAGGGGCGAGTTCCAGAAGGCGGCGATCTGCGGAGAACGGCCGACGAGTGCCACCACGTGCTCCTCCAGAC
The DNA here is from genome assembly GCF_042870975.1 of Streptomyces sp. NPDC006259. NCBI lineage: Bacteria > Bacillati > Actinomycetota > Actinomycetes > Kitasatosporales > Streptomycetaceae > Streptomyces > Streptomyces sp. NPDC006259. The sequence continues at coordinate 671,889 of NZ_JBIAHY010000001.1, forward strand.
CGGCCCGGTGCAGGGTGCGGCGGAAGGCGGGCAGCGTGTCCATCAGGCCGATCTCGGGGTCGACGGTCTCCGGGTCGTGGTACTCCCAGCCCGGCTGCTGCTCCTCGCTGCCCCGGTGGTGGTCGAGGGTGAGCGCGGTGACCCCGGCCCGCCGGGCGGCGTCGGCGAGCAGGATCGTCGAGCGCCCGCAGTACGTGCCGACCTCCAGCAGCGGCAGTCCCAGACCGGCGGCCTCGACCGCGGCGGCGTACAGCGCGAGTCCCTCGTCGACGGGCATGAACCCCTTCGCGGCCTCGAACGCGGCCAGGATCTCGGGCTCGGGTGCCGCGGGCATGGGGGTCCTTCCGGTCGTACGTGCGTAGGGGCCCGCCCATGATGCCCCGCACCCCCCGCCGGACCGTCGACGGGGGGTGCGGGGCACGCGGGTCAGGCGGTGACGGTCTCCCCCGGCAGCGCCAGGTCCAGGTCGACCGGGCGCTCGTCGCCCGTGTGGGTCGCGGCGGAGGCGAGGGGGCCGTGGCCGGTGGCCTTGGCGGCGAGGACGTACGCGCCCCGGGCCGGGACGGTGACGGCGTAGCTGCCGTCCGCCTCCGACAGGGTGGCGCCGGCCTGGCGGCCGCGGCGGTCGATGAGGGTGACCTTGGCGTGGGCGACCGGGGCGCCGGTGGCGTCCAGGACCCGGCCGCGGAAACCGCGCAGGACCTCCTCGGCGCGGGCCAGGTTGGCGTCCTCCTCGCTGCTGGCCCGCAGTCGCGGTGCCGCCGCGGGGGCGCGGCCGGGCAGGAACAGGGCGAGGAGCAGGCCGACGGCGACGGCGCCGGTGGCGATCAGGAAGGAGACCCGGAAGCCGTGCATGGTCGGGACGGCGACGCCGCCCACGTCGTTCGCGGTGTTGGCCAGCACCATGCCGATGACGGCGCTGGAGACCGACGTCCCGATGGACCGCATCAGGGTGTTGAGGCCGTTGGCGGCGCCCGTCTCGGAGGCCGGGACCGCGCCGACGATCAGCGCGGGGAGCGAGGAGTAGGCGAGGCCGATGCCGGCGCCCAGGACGACCGCGATGACGAGGCTCTGCCAGGCGGCGCTCATCAGACCGAGGCCGGCGCCGTAGCCGATCGCGATGATCAGCAGGCCGAGGATCAGGGTGACCTTGGGGCCGTACTTCGCGGACAGGCGGGCGTAGACCGGCGCGGTGACCATCATCGTCAGGCCGAGCGGTGCCACCAGGAGGCCGGCGGTGACCATCGACTGGCCGAGGCCGTAGCCGGTGCTCGTGGGCAGCTGGAGGAGCTGGGGCAGGACGAGGGAGACGACGTAGAAGGAGACGCCGACCATGATCGAGGCGAGGTTGGTGAAGAGGACAGCGGGGCGGGCGCTGGTGCGCAGGTCGACCAGCGGCGCCTTGACGCGCAGCTCCATCAGGCCCCACAGGAGCAGCACGACGACCGACGCGGCGAACAGGCCGAGCGTCATGCCGGAGGACCAGCCCCAGTCGCTGCCCTTGGTGATCGGCAGCAGGAACAGGACGAGGCCGGCGGAGAGGCCGATCGCGCCCGGCAGGTCGAAGGAGCCCTGGGCTCGGGCCGGGGACTCGGGGACGACGAGCAGGGTGAGGACGATGGCGAGGACGCCGAGGCCGGCGGCGCCGTAGAAGAGGGCGTGCCAGTCGGCGTGCTGGGCGATGAGGGCCGCGGCGGGCAGGGCGAGGCCGCCGCCGACGCCGATGGAGGAACTCATCAGGGCCATCGCGGAGCCGAGCTTCTCGCGGGGCAGCATGTCGCGCATCAGGCCGATGCCGAGCGGTATCGCGCCCATGGCGAAGCCCTGGAGGGTACGGCCCACGATCATGACGAGCAGATCGCTGGTGACGGCGCTGACCAGGGCGCCGGCGACCATGACCGCGAGGCTGAGGATCAGCATGCGCCGCTTGCCGTAGAGGTCGCCGAGGCGGCCCATGATCGGCGTGGCGACGGCGCCGGACAGCAGGGTGGAGGTGAGCACCCAGGTGGCGTCGCTGGGGGCGGTGTCGAGCAGTTGCGGCAGGTCCTTGATGACCGGGACCAGCAGGGTCTGCATCACCGCGACCACGATGCCCGCGAAGGCGAGCACGGGGACGACGGCACCGCCCGCCCTGCGTCCGGGCTGGTCGGTCGACGTGTGCGTCATGGAGCGAGGCCTCCAGGCCTGGGAGAACTGGGCAAGGGGGTGAAGCACCGGGAACGGCTTCACCACGCGGGATACGTGCACGGTGAACCCCGTATGCATGAGCAACTATTCCGATGCTTCGGCACACTAACGAAATCTTGACCTTCTCTTGACAAAAGGACCACCCCCTGCGCGGCCACACACACGAATCAGGGGGTCGAGGAGCCCTCGGGGATCCGGATCACCGGACGAGCTTCCTGTCGGCGGAGGTGACGCCGTAGCCGACTTGGGAGAGCCGGGCCGTCGCGGCCGCCCGGCCCCGTCGGGGGCGTCCCGCTAGGGTGGCAGGCGTGTCGTACGTAGGCCCTGACTTCGATCCCCCGCGTCCCCGCCGCTCCCCGCTGCGGCGCACGCTCACCGTGGTGCTCGCCGTGCTCGTGCCCGGCGCGCTGCTCGGCTGGCTGGTGTGGGAGGCGCTGGGCGGGTCGGACGACGGTGGGTCCGGCCGGGGCACGGGGGCGGCCTCCAGCGCCGGGGGGTCGGCCTCGGCAGGCGGCGAGCCCGACGACAGGCCGGGCCGCTCGGCCTCGCAGCCCCCGACGGCGTCCGCGTCCGGCGGCGCCGGGCCCCTCGCGGGCAAGGTCGTCGTCGTCGACCCGGGCCACAACCCCGCCAACGTCCAGCACACGGCCGAGATCAACCGCAAGGTCGACATCGGCACCCACACCAAGGAGTGCGACACCACCGGCACCGCCACCAACTCCGGTTACAGCGAGGCCGCGTTCACCCTGGACGTGGCGCACCGGCTGCGCGCGCTGCTGGAGCGGCAGGGTGCCACGGTGAAGCTGACGCAGGACGCCGACCGGCCCTACGGACCCTGCGTCGACGAGCGGGCCCGGATCGGCAACTCCGCCCGCGCGGACGCCGTCGTGTCGGTCCACGCCGACGGGGCGGGCGCCGGGCAGCGCGGCTTCCATGTGATCCTGCCGGGCGCGGTGCACGCGGGTGCCGCCGACACCCGTGCCATCGTGGCGCCTTCGCGGAAACTGGGCCGACTGATCGCGGACGACTTCGCGGAGTCCACGGACACCGCGCCCTCCAACTACGTCGGCGGCGGCAGCGGTCTCGTCACGCGTGAGGACCTGGGCGGTCTCAATCTGTCAACGGTTCCCAAGGTGTTCATCGAGTGCGGCAACATGCGCGATAGCAAGGACGCGGCACTGCTCACCAGCGGCGCCTGGCGGCAGAGGGCGGCGCAGGGGATCTCTGAGGGAATCGTGAGTTTCCTGCGCGGGTAGTGATCAGCGCGCTGATCCCTGGGGACAGCCTGATCGTGCGGACGATAGTGTCGTCCCCGCGATGAGGGGCCACCCCCGCGCTTCCCACCCGAGCCTGAGGGCTCCATGGTGACAGCGACGCCTCTACCGATGCGTGTACCGATGACGAGACGACTGACGAAGGACCTGAAGTGAATATCCGCTCCCTCACTCGAGGCGACGGCGTGGTGATCGGAGCAGCGGTATTGCTGTTCATCGCGTCGTTCCTGGACACGTTCGACGGCTCCGGCGGCGATGTCCCCACCGCCTGGGACGACCTCGGTCTGCTGATGAGCATGTACGTCGGCGGGATCATCGGTGCGGCCCTGATCGTCCTCGCCCGCGCGCTGCCTCAGCCGCGCAGGATCGTCGGCCTGGACCTCGGCCAGCTGGGTCTCGCGCTGACGGTGTTCGCCGCGTGGACGGCGTTCTGGACGATCATCGATCCGCTGGGCGCGTTCAGCGACACCTTCGGCAGCGCGGACGTGGAGCGGGGTGCCGGTCTCATCCTCGGCTTCATCGCGACGCTCGTGCTGGCCGGCGGCGCCATCGCCACCGCCCTGCTCCCGGCCCTCCAGGCCGCCCTGATCCCGGCCCCCAAGCCCCCGGCGCCGCTGCCCTACGGCGCTCAGCCGCCCGGTGGTTACGGCTACCCGGGCGCGCAGCAGCAGCCGTCGCCGTTCGGCGGTCCGCCGCAGCAGGGTCAGCAGCCGGGCCAGCCGCCGTTCGCGGCCGGGCAGCCGGCTCCGGCGCCGCAGCCGCCGGCCGCCGACTTCTCACCGTTCTGGTTCGCCGTGCCGGTGCCGCGTCCGCTGTACGCGGAGGACGGTGCGCCCATGCCGATCGCCGAACTGGCGCCGGGCACCTGGTACCTGGCCGTCGAGCAGGGCGCCCAGGGTCTGGTGGCGCAGACCCAGGACGGCCGTCGCGGCGTGCTGCGGGACACCTCCGGCATCCAGCGCGGCTGAGTCCCGGCCCCGCCTCTCGCGGCCCCTCGCCCTTCCGGGTGGGGGGCCGTTGTCGTACAGTCGCCCTCCCCACAACGGCTGACGTACCGTCAGGAGGCAGGAATGCGGCTCGGTCTCGCGCTCGGCTACTGGGGGCGCGGTCCCTCCCCCGGCCATGTGGAGCTGGCGCGAGAGGCGGAGCGGCTCGGGTACGACTCGGTGTGGACGGCGGAGTCCTGGGGGTCGGACGCGTTCACCCCGCTCACCTGGATCGCCGCCCACACCTCGACGATCGGACTGGGTACGGCGGTCGCGCAGATGGCGGCCCGTTCGCCGACCACGACGGCGATGCACGCGCTCACCCTGGACCATCTCTCCGGCGGGCGGATGACGCTGGGCCTCGGCCTGTCCGGTCCCCAGGTCGTCGAGGGCTGGTACGGCCGCCCCTTCCCGGAGTCGCCGCTGACCGCGACCCGCGAGTACGTCGACGTCGTGCGGCAGGTCCTGCGGCGGGAGGGACCGGTCGAGCTGGACGGCCGCTTCCACGCGCACCCCTACCGGGGCCCGGACGCGACGGGGCTCGGCAAGCCGCTGAAACCGATCACACATCCGCTGCGCGCCGCACTGCCGGTGATGCTGGGGGCGGAGGGGCCGAGGAACGTGGCGCAGACGGCCCGGATCGCCGACGGCTGGCTGCCGCTCTACTGGTCGCCCGACCGGCCGGACGCGTACGGGCCGGCGGTGGCGGAGCTGCCGGCGGGGTTCCGGGTGGCGCCGATGGCACGGGTGCGGGTCTGCGACGACCTCGCGGAGGGACTGCTTCCGGTCAAGGCGATGCTCGGCTTCTACATCGGCGGGATGGGGCACGCCCGGCGCAACTTCCACGCCGACCTGATGGCGCGCATGGGGTACGGGGAGGAGGCCCGGCGGATCCAGGAGCTGTTCCTGGCCGGGCGCCGGGAGGAGGCCGTGCTGGCCGTCCCGGACGCCTTCGCGGACGAGATCTCCCTGGTCGGGCCGCGCGAGCGCATCGCGGAGCGGCTGGAGCGGTGGCGCGGCGGCCCGGTGACGGACCTGCTGGTGCTGACCCCGGACCCGCTCACCCTGCGTGTACTGGCCGACCTCAACTCCTAGGCGGAAGGCGGCCGTTCGAAGTGGCATCGCGACCGGATCCGGCTCGGCCGGCCGACACGCCCACGCGCCCACGGTTCCACGAGCCCACGGTTCCACGAGCCCACGGTTCCACGGGACACGTCGGTGCTTCGTCCAGGCGGCGGGCCCGGAACTCGCCTGCGGGACAACGGCGTTCGCGAGGCAGGGCACGGCTCCCCGCCGGCGCGCGCAGAGGGAGAAGTCGTGAACGGGCCGTGTTTCATCCCGTCACGAACGGCAAAGCGGACTGCATGTCCCCTCGATATCGCAACGGTACGCATTCGGCTGGCACGGTCATCGCCGTCGTCGCCGACGTGATGGCCTTCATCCTGGGCCTCTGGATCGTCATGTACCTGCTGGACGCCAACCGCGGCAACGACCTCGTGCAGTTCGTGCACGACGCGGCCCGATGGCTGGCGGGCTGGTCGCACGACCTGTTCACGTTCGACGAGGCGTGGGCGAGGGTCGTGGCGGGCTACGGCCTGGCGGCCGTCGTGTACCTCTTCGTCGGCCACGCGATCGCGAACCGGGTCCGCCACTGACCTCCCGGAAGATCCGGGACCTCACCGGCGGCCACCTCCGGTCGGCGCGTCGGCGTCCTCACTCGCAGCAGTCGGGATCCAGTCCCGTCGGCAGGCGGTCGCCGCCGAACACCTGGCAGGTGGCCTCGTGCCCGCCCAACGCGGCGACCGCGAGCAGCAGCGACCCGGCGGTCCACGTCGTCAGCTCCTGCGGCCAGATCGCCGCGTCCTCGAAGACGTACCCCGTCCAGTACAGCCCGGACTCCGGGTCGCGCAGCCGCTGGATCCACTGAAGGATCTCCAGCGCCCGGTCGGACTCGCCCACCGCCCACAGGGCCAGGGCGAGTTCGGCCGACTCCCCGCCGGTCACCCACGGGTTGGGCACGACACAGCGCACGCCGAGCCCCGGCACGACGAACAGCTCCCACATCTCCTCGATGCGGGCCTTGGCCTCCGCACCGGTGAGCGCGCCGCCGAGGACCGGGTAGTACCAGTCCATCGAGTAGCGGGCCTTGTCCAGGAACCGCTCCGGGTGCCGGCGGATGGCGTGCCGCACCGCGCCGGCCGCCAACTCCCAGTCCGGCTGGGGTTCTTCCCGCTGCTCGGCGATGGCCAGGGCGCAGCGCAGCGCGTGGTGGACGGAGGAGGAGCCGGTGAGCAGGGCGTCCGCGGTGGGGGTGCCGTCGTCGTCACGGCGCCAGCCGATCTGCCCGCCGCTCTGCTGGAGCCGCAGCACGTACTCGACCGCGGCGTGGACGACCGGCCACATGCGGTCGAGGAAGGTGTCGTCGCCGGTGGACAGGTAGTGGTGCCAGACGCCGACGGCGACGTAGGCGACGAAGTTCGTCTCGCGGCCGCGGTCGGTGACGTCGGCGAAGTCGCCGTCGGCGTAGGCCGCGTACCAGGAACCGTCGTCCTGCTGGTGCCGCGCGAGCCACTCGTACGCCCGCTCGGCGGCCTCGTGCTCGCCCGCCGCGTCCAGCGCCATCGCGGCCTCGGTGTGGTCCCACGGGTCGAGGTGGTGGCCGCGGAACCACGGGATCGCGCCGTCCTCCCGCTGCTCGGCCAGGATGGCGCGGACGGTCTCGACGGCCTGCTCGGCGGTGAGGACCCCGGGCAGGACCAGGTGTTCCGTCCGGGAAGTCGTCACTTGGCGTCCACTCGGGGCAGATGGGGCTTGGTCGCGTACGCCACGAAGCTCTTGCCGATCAGCGGGTTCAGCGCCTGTTCGGCGACCCGGGTCGCGAGGGGCTTCTTCATGATGTCCCAGACCAGCAGCTTGTGGTACGCCCGCACCGGCAGCGCCTTGTCGTTGTCGACGCCGAACGCGCACTTGAGCCACCAGTACGGCGAGTGCAGCGCGTGGGCGTGGTGGCTGCCGTACGGCTTCAGGCCGGCCTCGCGGATCTTCCCGAGCAGTTCGTCCGCCCGGTAGATGCGGATGTGGCCGCCCTCGACCTCGTGGTAGGCGTCGGACAGGGTCCAGCAGACCTTCTCGGGGCCGTAGCGCGGCACGGTGATGGCGATGCGGCCGCCCGGCCTGAGAACCCGCACCATCTCGGCCAGGACACCCTTGTCGTCGGGGATGTGCTCCATCACCTCGGAGATGATGACGACGTCGAAGGACTCGTCGGGGAAGGGCAGGGCGAGGGCGTCGCCCTCCATCGCGGTGGCGGTCGCGCCCTCGGGGGCCTCGCCCGCCTCCTTCATCGCGGCGAACCACTTGGCGACCTCGCGGATCTCCTCGCCGTTCTGGTCCAGCGCCACGACCTGGGCGCCGCGCCGGTAACACTCGAAGGCGTGGCGTCCCGCCCCGCAGCCGAGGTCCAGGACACGGTCGCCCGGGGCGAGCGGGAACCGGGAGAAGTCGACGGTCAGCACGTGGCCCTGCTTTCGCGATCGGATTCAACGTCAACATCTGGGTCGGCGTCGGGGGACGCGGAGGTGAGGGGGGCCGGCCGCGCGCCCGACGGGCGTGGGCGGCGCCGGTCCCCGGCCCGCTCGACCGCCTCGCGGTACCGCTCGACGGTGCCCTGGGCGGCGCGCGCCCAGGTGAACCGCTCCAGCACCCGCTCGCGTCCGGCCGCGCCCAGCCGGGCCCGCAGCACGGGGTCGCCGAGCAGCCTGCTCAGCGCGGTGGCCAGGGCGCCCGCGTCCCCCGGCGGCACGGCCAGACAGGTCTCCCCGTCGGGTCCGGCGACCTCGGGGGTGGCGCCGCCGGTGGTGGCGACGAGCGGGGTGCCGGTCGCCATGGCCTCCGCGGCCGGCAGTGAGAAGCCCTCGTAGAGGGAGGGCACGCAGGCGACCTCGGCGGAGCGGACCAGGTCGACGAGTTCGGCGTCGGAGATGCCCTTGACGAACTCGATGGCGCCCGCGAGGCCGTAGCGCTCGACCGCGGCGGCGACGGGGCCCTCCTGCGGGCGCTTGCCGACGACGACGAGGTGGGCGTTCGGCTGCTCGGTACGGACCTTGGCCAGCGCCTCCACGAGGAACACCAGGCCCTTCAGAGGCACGTCCGCGCTGGACGTCGTGACGATCCGGCCCGGCACGACGGGCACGGACGGGTCGGGCGCGAACAGGTCGGTGTCGGCGCCGATGTGGACGACGTGGATGCGGTCGTCGCGGACCCCGAGGTGGTCGACGATCTCCTGGCGGGAGGTGCCGGAGACGGTGAGCACGGACGGCAGACGGCGGGCGACGCGCTTCTGCATGCGGGTGAAGGCGTACCAGCGGCGCACCGAGGCGCGCCGCTTCCAGCCCTCGGCGGCGTCCAGCTCCAACTGCCGGTCGACGGTGATGGGGTGGTGGATGGTGGTGACCAGGGGTGCGCCGACGTCGCCCAACAGGCCGTAGCCGAGGGTCTGGTTGTCGTGCACGACGTCGAACTCGCCGCGCCGGGCCCGCAGATGACGGCGGGCGCGCAGCGAGAAGGTCAGCGGCTCGGGGAAACCGCCGGTCCACATCGTCGCCACTTCCAGGGCGTCGACCCAGTCGCGGTACTCGCCGCGCCTCGGGGTGCGGAAGGGGTCCGGCTGACGGTAGAGGTCGAGGCTGGGCAGCTCGGTGAGGGACAGCCGGTCGTCGTGGCCCTCGTCGAGGACCGGGTAGGGCTGGGAGCCGATGACCTCGACGCGGTGGCCGAGACGGGCCAGTTCGCGCGAGAGGTGGCGGACGTAGACGCCCTGGCCGCCGCAGAACGGGTTTCCCTTGTAGGTGAGGAGCGCGATGTCGAGCGGTCGCCCGCCGTCCGCGGCGAGGTCCTGGGACCCCGCCTGACTGGCCTCAGCGGTCACTCCGGGCCCCCTTCTGCCTGCACTGTCCCGCGAGACTACGACGGGACGCTAATCTAGAACAAGTTTCAGACTTGATCGTCCGGGAGGGTCTGAATCTACCGGCAGGTAAGGACGCTGTGAGCAGTGGATCAGGTGATTCACGCCACGACCCGGCGCCCCGTCCCCGCTGAGTGATCCCAAGCCCTCACCGACCGTCACGGAACGGGGCCATGCCCGCGCACGCCAAGGGGGACAAGGTGGAAAGCAGCATCCAGCGCCCCTCCGGCGCTCCCCTCACCGAGCGGCAGGAGGCCCGCCGCCGCCGCATCCTGCACGCGAGCGCGCGACTGGCGAGCCGGGGCGGGTTCGACGCGGTGCAGATGCGCGAGGTCGCCGAGTCCTCCCAGGTCGCGCTGGGCACGCTCTACCGCTACTTCCCGTCCAAGGTGCATCTGCTGGTCGCCACGATGCAGGACCAGTTGGAGCGCATGCACGGCACGCTGCGGAAGAAGCCCCCGGCGGGCGACACCCCGGCCGCCCGCGTCACGGAGACCCTGATGCGCGCCTTCCGCGCCCTCCAGCGCGAGCCCCACCTGGCCGACGCGATGGTCCGCGCCCTCACCTTCGCCGACCGCAGCGTCTCCGCCGAGGTCGACCAGGTCTCCCGCCGGACCACCGTGATCATCCTCGACGCGATGGGCCTGGCGGACCCCACCCCGGAACAGCTCTCCGCGGTCCGCGTCATCGAACACACCTGGCACTCGGCCCTCATCACCTGGCTCTCGGGCCGGGCCTCCATCGCCCAGGTACGCATCGACATCGAAACGGTCTGCCGGCTGATCGACGTGACGGAGCCGCACGACTGAGCCGGCGGTCAGGGCAGCGCCGGGGGCTCGGGAGGCGGCACGGTGGACGCCGGTGCCGACGACATGGCCGCGCACGGCATGCCGCTGCCATCGAAGACGGCCCCGGTGGGCGTCCGTTCCCGCGCCTCCGGTTCGGGCGACGCGGCCGTGGCCGTGGAGATGCCGAAGTTCACGGTCCAGTTGAGCTTCTCGAGGAACCAGGCGTGACCGCCGTCGCCCGCGTCCTCCCCCCTCACCGACCAACCGCGTTCCTTCAGCTCGCCGACGACCACCTCGGCGTCCTTCCGGTCCGGCGAACCGTGGGTCCGCACGGAGCCCATCGTCCGGCACGGGTGGCCGCCCAGCTGCTGGACGGTCAGGAACCGGGGCTGCCAGTCCGCCGCCGCCGCGGCCGCCGAGATCTCGGCCTCCACCATCGCGGTGGTCAGCTCCCTCGGGCCCGCGACAGCGGCCGTCCGGCCGCCGGCCGTCTGCTCCGCCTCTGCCCCACCGCCACCATTGCCGCAGCCCGTCAGCAGCACCACCGCGACACTCGCGGCCACGGCCGCCCCCACCCCACGCATGCGTCCCCACCTCGTACGTCACCGATGTCCGGCGGAGTCTCGCACACGCCCACCGTCACTCCTCCGGCGGGAACACCGCCTCCCCGTTCCGCGCCAGGGTGATCATGATCGCCTCGACCGGGCAGCTCTCCGCTGCCTCCAGGACGCGTTCGTTGGCGTCCGTGTCGGGGGCGGTGGGGTGGGACTGGCGGGCGGTGTCGAGGTGGAAACGGTCGGGGGCGAGGTGGAGGCACTGGGCGGAGCCGATGCACAGGGAGCGGTCGACCTCGACGTGCCAGCGGTCTCCCGTCCCGGGTACGCCCATCGGTTCAGCCCTCCCAGCCCGCCGGCAGGTGGATCATCTTGTGCTCCAGGTACTCGCCGTACCCCTCGGGGCCGAACTCCCGTCCCAGGCCGCTGTTCTTGTAGCCGCCGAACGGGCCGAGCATGTCGAGGCTGAAGGTGTTCACGGAGTACGTCCCGGTGCGGACCCGGCGGGCCACCTCGATGCCGTGCCCGACGTCCGCCGTCCACACGCTGCCGCTCAGGCCGTAGTCGGAGTCGTTGGCGATCTTCAGTGCCTCCGCCTCGTCGCCGTAGGGGAGGAGGCAGATCACCGGGCCGAAGATCTCCTCGCGGGCGATGCGCATGGAGTTGTCGACGTCGCCGAAGAGGGTCGGCTCGACGTACCAGCCCCGGTCGAGGCCGGGCGGACGTCCGCCGCCGGTGAGGATCTTCGCGCCCTCCTCCTGGCCGATGCGGATGTAGTCGAGGTTGCGCCGCTGCTGGCGCTCGGCGACCAGCGGGCCGACCTGGGTCGCCGGGTCCAGCGGGTCGCCGACGACCAGCGCGCCCGCCGCCGCCGCGAAGGCGTCGGCGAACTCGTCGTAGCGGGAGCGCGGCAGCAGGATGCGGGTCTGGGCGACGCAGGCCTGGCCGTTGTTCATCCAGGCCGCCGGGACGATCCCCGCCACCGCCGTCTCCACGTCCGCGTCCGGCAGCACGACCGCCGCCGACTTGCCGCCCAGTTCCAGCGTGACGCGGGTGAGATTGCGGGCGGCCACCTCCATCACGCGTTTGCCGGCCGCCACCGATCCGGTGAAGGAGACCTTGTCCACTCCGGGGTGCCCGACCAGGTACTCGCTGACCTCGCGGTCCGCCGGAAGGATCGACAGGACGCCCTCGGGCAGCCCCGCCTCCCGGGTGATCTCCGCCAGCAGGTAGGCGTCCAGAGGTGTTTCGGGCGACGGCTTGAGCACCACCGTGCAGCCGGTGAGCAGCGCGGGCGCGAGCTTGGCGGCGGCCACGAACTGCGGGACGTTCCAGGGGACGACCGCGGCCACGACCCCGACGGGTTCGCGCCGCACGAGGATCTTCCCGAGGACTCCGTCGCGCCGTTCCTCGACGGGGAAGCCGCGCGCGACGGTGATGGCCGCGTCCCACACCATCATCGCGCCGAGGGCCTGCGCGAGGACGCTCCAGGAGTACGGGGAGCCGTTCTCGGAGGAGATCACCCGGGCGATCTCCTCGTGCCGGGCGGCGATCCCGTCCTTGATGCGGGTGACGACCGCGATCCGCTCCGCCAGCGGCAGCCGGGGCCAGGGGCCGTCGTCGAAGGCCCGCCGCGCCGCCGCGACCGCCCGGTCCACATCGGCGGGCGAGGCGTGCGGGACGCGCCCGATGACCTCCTCGGTGTGCGGCGAGACGACCTCGATGACGCCCTTGCCCAGGGGGTCGGTCAACTCCCCCCCGATGAACAGCTGTCCGTGTTCCACTGGCTCGGCCATGGCGACTGCCTCCCGAGGGGACCCATGGGGACCCGTTTGCGACAAGGTTTCCGACGGCGCCGCCCACAAGTTTCTGACGGTGTTTCAGAAACTGATACCAGTTCTCGTTATAGTGGGCAATGGCCGTGGGACGGAGGGTGCATGACGAGCAGCCCGGGCGGGGACCCCGCGCCCCCGACGACGTACGACCACGGCGGAGGCGTGCGCTCGCTGCGCGTGCCCATCCCGGACAACCCCCTCGGGCACACCCTGGTGTACGTCGTCGACACCGACCGGGGGCCGGTCCTCGTCGACACCGGCTGGGACGACCCGGCCTCCTGGGACGCCCTGGCCGAGGGACTGGCCGCCTGCGGCACCTCCGTCACCGAGCTGTACGGCGTCGTCGTCACCCATCACCACCCCGACCACCACGGCCTGTCCGGCGCGGTGCGCGAGGCCTCCGGGGCGTGGATCGCGATGCACGCGGCGGACGGCGCCATCGTCCGGCGGACCCGCGCGACCCGGCCCGCCCGCTGGTACGCGTACATGACGGACAAGCTGGTCGCCGCGGGCGCCCCCGAGGAGCACGTGGCACCCCTGCGTACGGCCCGACGCCGCACCCTCCCCGGCCTCTCCCCCGCCCTTCCCGACCGTGGGATCGAGCCGGGGGAACTCCTCGACCTGCCCGGCCGCCGTCTGCGCGCGATCTGGACGCCGGGCCACACCCCCGGCCACGTCTGCCTCCACCTGGAGGAGGACCACCCACGCCGACTGCCCGGCCACGGACGGCTGTTCTCCGGCGACCACCTGCTGCCGGAGATCACCCCGCACATCGGCCTGTACGAGGACCCCGAGGACGCCACCGTCACCGACCCCCTGGGCGACTACCTCGCCTCCCTGGAACGCGTCGGCCGCCTCGCCGCCGCCGAGATCCTCCCCGCCCACCAGTACGCCTTCACCGACGCAGCCTCGCGCGTGAGGGAGTTGCTCGCCCATCACGAGGACCGCCTCGCGGGCCTGCGGGAGTTGCTGGCCGAGCCGCTCACCCCCTGGCAGCTCGCCGAGCGCATGGAGTGGAACCGGCCCTGGGCGCGCATCCCGTACGGCTCCCGCAACATCGCCGTCTCGGAGGCCGAGGCGCACCTGCGGCGCCTGGTGAAACTGGGGCACGCGGAAGCGGTGACGGGGAGCGATCCGGTGACGTACGTGGCGGTTTGAGGCGGAAGCGCCAAAGCGGAAACGCCAAACCGGGCGCGCCGCACGGGAGGCGTCGGCACCGTTCACCATCCCGGCGTGGCCGTCGGCACCGTTCACCATCCCGCTGTCATCCCGCCGTGGCCGTCGGCTTCCGACCGTCGTCGACCGCGACACCGCCCCGCGCCGGTCTCGTACACGTCGGCCGTCCGCCCGTGCCCGGCAGGCGGCCCGGCACCTTCCCGTCGCCCCCGGGGGCCGAACCGGCCGCGCTCGCGGGCCGCCCGCGGGGCTCCTCCCACGGCCGAGTACAGTGGCCCGGTCGTCATCACGCCCGTACGGGGGAAAGCCGGTGCATTTCCGGCGCCGGCCCCTCCCCAGTCCCGGCTTCGCCCGACCCGGGGTCACCCCTGTCCGTGCGCCACGGAGCACCGTGGCCGGCCGGACCTCCCCGGACGGACGTGACCGGCTCACGTGCGTCGGCGCCGCCGGCGTACGGCACCGTCGAGGTATGCGGGGCCGAGCCGCCGGGGTGTCCCGTGCTGCCCGGCTCCCTGACAGGGAGAGGCACCAGCCGATCATGAACGTCCGCCGCAGCGCCGCGGTCCTGGCCGCCACAGCAGTGATCGGCGCCGCCGCGCCCGCCGTGGCCGCGTCCCCGTCCCCGACTCCGTCCGTGGCGTTGCCCTCAGGGCTGTACGGCAGCACCGACCCGACGTACGACGGCGTCTGGCGGCAGTCGCTCGCGCTGCTCGCCCAGGACACGGTGGGGGTGGAGCCGGCGGGGAAGGCCGTGGACTGGCTGACCGGCCAGCAGTGCGCGAACGGCGCCTTCGCCGCGTTCCGCGCCGACCCCGCCCAGCCCTGCGACGCCAAGCTGATGGTCGACACCAACAGCACGGCCGCCGCCGTCCAGGCCCTCGCGGCCCTCGGCGGCCACGAGGCCGCGGCGGAGAAGGCCGTCGGCTGGCTGACTTCGGTGCAGAACGCGGACGGCGGCTGGGGGTACGCCCCCGGCGGCGCCAGCGACACCAACTCGACGTCCGTCGTGGTCGGCGCGCTGGCGGCGGCCGGGAAGAAGCCGGCGGAGGTCGTGAAGGGCGGGAATTCACCGTACGACGCCCTGACGAAGCTGGCGCTGCCCTGCGCCGCCGGTGGTGCCTTCGCCTACCAGCCCGACAAGCAGGGCAAGTCGTCGGCGAACGCGGACGCGACGGCGGCCGGCGTTCTCGGCGTCCTCGGCGAGGGCCTCGCGGCCGGGGCCGGGAAGGAGGCGGACGCCGCCGTCTGCGCCGACGCCGGTTATCCGGGACCGCGGCAGGCCGCCGCCAACGGCGCCGCCTATCTGGCGAAGGCCGTCGCCAAGGACGGGTATCTGATCTCGGTGCTGCCCGGCGCCGAGAACCAGCCGGACTACGGCAACACCGCCGACGCCGTCGTCGCGCTCGCCGCGCAGGGCGGCGCCGAGCAGGCGCGCAAGCCCCTCACCTGGCTCCAGCACCACGCCGCCGCCTGGGCGCGGCAGAACGGCCCCGCCGCCTACGCCCAGTTGGTCTTCGCCGCCCACGCGACGGGGACGGACCCGCGCGCGTTCGGCGGCACGGACCTGGTCGCCGCCCTCAACGCCACGGGCCCGGCGCCGCAGGCCACCGACAGGGCGACCGGCGGGCTCCAGCGGGAGGACTCCGACGACCACGACGGTGCCGAGGACTCCGACGACGGCTTCGGCGTCTGGTGGACCGTCGGCGTCTTCCTCGTCGCGGGTATCGGCATCGGCTTCCTGATCAGCGGTCGCAGGAAGCGGCAGCCGTGATACGCCGCCTCGCCGCCCTGCTCGTCGCCGCGCTCTTCCTGGGTCTGGCCGGCACCGGCCCGGCCCAGGCCGCCGGATACCGCTACTGGTCGTTCTGGGACCGCGACGGCGACCGCTGGACCTACGCCACCGAGGGCCCCTCCACGGCCCGCCCCTCCGACGGCGCCGTCCAGGGCTTCCGTTTCGCGGTGAGCGAGGACTCGCAGGACGCGGCACGGCCGCGCGGCACGGCCTCCTTCAGCGCGATCTGCGCGCGCACTCCGGCGCGGGACGGCATGAAGCGGGTCGCGCTGGTCCTCGACTTCGGCACCCCGGCGGACGCGCCGTCCGGCGAGACCCCGCCCGCCGCGCGCACCGCCTGCGCCCGCGTCCGGGACGACGCGACCACGGCCGAGGCCCTCGCCTCCACCGCCAAGCCCCTGCGCTACGACACGAACGCGCTGCTGTGCGCGATCGCGGCCTACCCGGAGACGGGCTGCGGAGACCAGGTGTCGACGGAGACGACCAGGGACGAAAGCAAGGGCGAGGGCGAGGGCAACGGCGAGGACCGGTCCGCGTCGAACCCCTCGGGATCCCCGGCGTCCTCCGCGTCCCCGGCGGACGACGGCGGCCCTTCCGTGGGCGTCTACGCGGGCGGTGCGCTGGTCGCCGCGCTGGCGGCGGCCGCGGCGTGGCAGGCCCGGCGGCGCAGGGATGCCTGAGGGCACCCGCCCCGGAAGGAGTGGCACCTTCGACGGAAAGAGCGGCACCCGCCCCGCCAGGAGCGGCGCCTTCCCCGGCAGGAGTGGCACCTTCGACGGAAGGAGTGGCACCCGCCCCGAAAGGAGCGGCCTCCGCCCCGGCACGACCGGCACCCGCCCCACCTCGCGCGCCACCCGGCCGACGCCCGCCGCCGCGGCTGCCCCTCAACTCCATCCGGGCGCCTGGTGGTGGTGGGCGCTGGGGCTCGGCACGGCCGCCACCCGCACCACCAACCCGCTCCTCCTCGCCCTCCTCCTCACCACCTCCGCCTACGTCGTCCTCACCTGCCGCCCCCACACCCCCTGGTCGCGCTCCTACTCCGCCTTCCTCCACCTCGCCCTCGCCGTGCTCCTCATCCGCCTCTTCTTCGTCGTGGTCCTCGGCTCCCCCGTCCCCGGCACGCACGTGCTCGTGACGCTCCCCGAAGTCCCGCTCCCCCACTGGGCACAGGGCATCCGGCTGGGCGGCAGAGTCACCGCCGAGGGTGTCGTCTTCGCGCTGTACGACGGTCTGCGCCTGGCCGCCCTCCTCGTCTGCGTCGGCGCCGCGAACGCCCTGGCGAGCCCCTCCCGTCTGCTGAAGTCCCTCCCCGGCGCCCTGTACGAGGCCGGGGTCGCCGTCGTCGTGGCGCTCACCTTCGCGCCGCACCTCATCGCCGACGTCCAGCGCCTGCGGGCCGCCCGCCGGCTGCGCGGCCGCCCGGACCGGGGCCTGCGCGGGCTGTTCCAGGTGGCGCTGCCGGTCCTGGAGGGCGCGCTGGAACGCTCCGTCGCCCTGGCCGCCGCCATGGACGCCCGCGGCTACGGCCGTACCGCCGACGTTCCCGCCCGTGTCCGCCGTACGACGACCGTTCTCACCCTGGGCGGCCTGCTCGGCGTCTGCGCGGGGACGTACGGCCTGCTCACCGCGGCGGGAGGCACGTACGGGCTGCCGGTGCTGGTCGCCGGGGCGGTCGCCGCGCTCGCCGGTCTCCGGCTGGGCGGCCGCCGCTCGCCCCGCACGCGCTACCGTCCGGACCGCTGGACCCCGCGCGCCTGTCTGGTCGCCGGGTCCGGTGCCGCGGTGGCCGCGCTGCTGACGCTCGCCGCCTCGGCCGACCCGGCGGCCCTGCACCCCGGGGTGATCCCCCTGACCGCGCCGACGCTTCCCCTGTGGCCCGCCGCGGCCGTGCTCGTCGGTCTGCTGCCGGCTCTCCTCCCCGCCCCGCTCCCCGCACAGCCCCCCGCTCCGCTCCCGAAGGAGGCGTCGTCGTGATCCGTTTCGAGAACGTCTCCGTGACGTACGACGGCTGCCCGCAACCCACCGTCCAGGGCGTCGACTTCGAGATCCCGGAGGGTGAACTGGTGCTGCTCGCCGGTCCGTCCGGCGTCGGCAAGTCGACGCTGCTCGGCACGGTCGGCGGTCTCGTCCCGCACTTCACGGGCGGCACCCTGCGCGGCCGGGTGACGGTCGCCGGCCGCGACACCCGCACCCACAAGCCGCGTGAACTCGCCGACGTGGTGGGGACGGTGGGACAGGACCCGCTGTCGCACTTCGTGACGGACACCGTGGAGGAGGAACTCGCCTACGGCATGGAGTCGTTGGGCCTGCCCCCGGCGGTGATGCGCCGCCGTGTGGAGGAGACCCTCGACCTGCTCGGTCTGGCCGGCCTGCGCGACCGCCCGATCGCCACCCTGTCCGGGGGCCAGCGGCAGCGCGTCGCGATCGGCTCGGTCCTCACCCCGCACCCCCGCGTCCTCGTGCTGGACGAACCGACCTCCGCGCTCGACCCGGCCGCCGCCGAGGAGGTCCTCGCGGTCCTCCTGCGCCTGGTCCACGACCTGGGTACGACCGTCCTGCTCGCGGAGCACCGACTGGAACGCGTCCTCCAGTACGCCGACCGGGTCGCCCTCCTGCCCGCGCCCGGCGCCGCCCCGGTGCTGGGCGCCCCGGCCGAGATCATGGCCGTGTCGCCGGTGTGTCCGCCCGTGGTGGATCTGGGCCGGCTGGCGGGCTGGTCCCCGCTGCCGCTGACGGTCCGCGATGCCCGGCGCCGGGCAGGTGACCTGCGCGAGCGGCTGGCCGGACGGGAGCCGGAACCCGCCCCGCCCGCGGCCGCCGAGCCACCCGTGACGCGCCCCGCGCTCCTCGGCCGACGCCGACGCCGACGCACCGCGCCCGACCGGGCCACGCCCGCGCCCCCGGCGGAGGTCCGCGCCCTCGCCGTACGCCGGGCGCGGGTCCAGGCGCTGCGCGACGTCGATCTCACCGTCTCCCCCGGCGAGACCATCGCCCTCATGGGCCGCAACGGCGCCGGGAAGTCCACGCTGCTCAGCACTCTGGTGGGCCTGGTCGAGCCGTCCTCCGGCACGGTCCGGGTGGGCGGCGCGCTCCCGCACCGCACCGCGCCCCGCGACCTCGTCCGCCGGGTCGGACTCGTCCCGCAGGAGCCCCGTGACCTGCTCTACGCCGACACGGTCGCCGCCGAGTGCGCGGCCGCCGACCGGGACGCGCGGGCCGCCCCCGGCACCTGCCGCGCCCTGGTCACCGACCTGCTCCCCGGCATCGGTGACGACACCCACCCCCGTGACCTCTCCGAGGGTCAGCGCCTGACGCTCGCGCTGGCGATCGTCCTGGCCGCGCGGCCGCCGCTGCTCCTGCTCGACGAGCCGACCCGAGGTCTGGACTACGCGGCGAAGACCCGCCTGGTCGGTGTCCTGCGCGGGCTGGCGGCGGCCGGGCACGCGATCGTGCTGGCCACGCACGACGTGGAACTGGCGGCGGAACTGGCCCACCGGGTCGTCCTGCTCGCCGACGGCGAGGTGATCGCGGACGGCCCGACGGCCGAAGTGATCGTCTCCTCCCCTTCCTTCGCCCCGCAGGTGACGAAGATCCTGGCCCCGCAGGAGTGGCTGACCGTCGCGCAGGTTCGGGAGGCGCTGCGGTGAGCCCGACCCGTCGGCGGGGTGCCGCGTCGGCCCGGCGGGCGCGAGCCGTCCGTCTCGGGCCCCGTTCCGTGACCGCGCTCGGGCTTGTCAGCGCGGTCGGGGTGGTCGCTTTCGGCTGGCCGTTCCTGGCCCCGCCCGCCTCGACGCTGAACGCGCACGCGCAGGACGCCCCCTGGCTGTTCGCGGGGCTGCTGGTGCTGCTGGTCGCGGTGGTGACGGCGACGATCTCGGAGTCGGGGCTCGGCGCCAAGGCGGTGGCGATGCTCGGTGTGCTGGCGGCGACCGGCGCCGCCCTGCGCCCGATCGGGGCCGGTACGGCGGGCATCGAGCCGATGTTCTTCCTGATGGTGCTCAGCGGCCGGGTCCTCGGCCCCGGCTTCGGCTTCGTCCTGGGCTCGGTCACGATGTTCGCGTCCGCGCTGCTCACGGGTGGGGTGGGGCCGTGGATGCCGTTCCAGATGCTGGCGATGGGCTGGTTCACGATGGGCGCGGGCCTGCTGCCGGGCCCGGACCGGTTGCGCGGCCGGGGGGAGCTGGCCCTGCTCGCGGTCTACGGCTTCCTGGCCGCCTTCGCCTACGGCACGGCGATGAACCTGGCGGGCTGGCCCTTCCTGGGCGAGCTGGCCTCGCGTGTCTCCTTCGATCCGGACGCGGCCGTACCGGAGAACCTGGCCCGCTTCCTCGCCTACTGCGCGGCCACCTCCCTCGGCTGGGACCTCGGCCGGGCCGTCGTCACCGTCGTCCTGACCCTGGCGCTGGGTCCGGCCGTGCTCAGGGCGCTACGCAGGGCGACCCGGCGCGCGGCCTTCGAGAGCGCGGTCACATTCCAGGACGGTTGACCGGTGAAGCACCCCACATGACCCACATCACCTACGATGCTCCCTAGTGGGACATTCGGGACATCAAGGAGTCGCGGAACCGCCTCTGACCTGCACGTTGAGAGCCAGGTCACAGAGGCGACCTTAGCCCCACATGCGGCCACAACTAGTAAAAGGGGTCATTGCGGACCCCTTTCGATCCTGCTTCTCTGGATGACGTCGCACAGGGCCGACGGACCCCCGGGTCCCGGCCCCGACGCATGCAAGCCCCCCGCCGCACATCACGCGGTGCGGCCACGCACCGCGTGACTCCGCATGCACAGCGACCCATCCGTCCCCGAAGGAAAAGGTTCTCCGTGTCCGTCTCCGTCATCCGCCGCATCGCCTCCCCGAAGAAGGCCCTCACCGCCGCCGCCCTGGCCGCCGCGACCGCCGGCATGGCGCTGTCCGCGGCTCCCGCCCAGGCCTCGACCGTGACCTCCGCCTCCCAGGCCAAGACGATCGCGCACAAGATGATCCCGGACGCCGCGCAGTTCAACGCGTTCAGCAAGATCGTGGAGCACGAGAGCGGTTGGGACGTCGACGCCACCAACTCCTCGTCCGGCGCCTACGGCCTGGTCCAGGCCCTGCCGGGCAACAAGATGGCCTCGGCCGGCTCCGACTGGAAGACCAACCCCAAGACCCAGATCAAGTGGGGCCTCGACTACATGAACTCCCGCTACGGCAGCCCGGCCGGCGCCTGGTCCTTCTGGCAGGCCAACGGCTGGTACTGAGCCCAGCCGCAGGTCCCCCGCACGCGTGAGGCGGCGGCCCCCCGATCCCCGGGGGCCGCCGCCTCACGCCTGTTACGACGCGGTCCGCCGAAACCCTCCGTCAGTCACCGGCGCTGACCCGCAGCTCCTTCACCCCGTTGATCCAGGCGGACCGCAGCCGCCGCGGGTCCTCGACCAGCCGCAGCCGCGGCATCGCGTCGGCGAGGGCGTTGAAGATGAGGTCGATCTCCATGACGGCGAGGGACTTGCCGAGGCAGAAGTGGGGCCCGCCGCCGCCGAAGCCGAGGTGCGGATTGGGGTCCCGGGTGACGTCGAAGTCGTCGGGCCGGTCGAAGACCTCGGGGTCGTGGTTGGCGGAGGCGTAGAACAGGCCGACCCGCTCCCCCTTCCTGATCGTCCTCCCGCCCAGTTCGGTGTCGCACGTGGCGGTCCGCTGGAAGGCGGCCACGGGCGCGGCCCAGCGCACGATCTCCTCGGCGGCGGTCGCGGGCCGCTCCCGCTTGTACAGCTCCCACTGCTCGGGATGGGTGAGGAAGGCGTGCATCCCGTGGGTGATGGCGTTGCGGGTGGTCTCGTTGCCGGCCACGGCCAGCATCAGCACGAAGAACCCGAACTCGTCGGAGTTGAGGTTGCCCTCGTCCTCGGCGGCGACCAGCGTGGAGACGATGTCGTGGGCCGGGCACCGCTTCCGCTCGGCGGCCATGCTCATGGCGTACGCGATGATCTCGGCGGCGGACCGGGCGCCGACCTCCTCGGTGACGGCGTACTCGGGGTCGTCGTAGGCGATCATCTTGTTGGACCAGTCGAAGATCCTGGTCCGGTCGTCCTGGGGTATGCCGATCAGTTCGGCGATGGCCTGGAGGGGCAGTTCGCAGGCGACCGAGGTGACGAAGTCGAAGGGCCCGTCGAGCGCGCGGGCCCCGGCGACGATGGCGGTGGCCCGCTCCCGCAGCCGCTGCTCCAGCGCCCGGATCGACCGGGGAGTGAACCCCCGCTGCACGATCTGCCGCACCCGCGTGTGCTCCGGCGGGTCCATGTTCAGCAGGATGAGCCGCTGCGCGTCGATGGATTCGCGCGCGATGTGCTCGTTGAAGCGGATGATCGCGGTGTTGAGGGTGGAGGAGAAGAGCTCGGGGTGGGTGGAGACGTACCGGACGTCGGCGTGCCGGGTCACCGCCCAGTACCCCTCGTCCTCGAAGCCGGCCACGTTCCCCGACTGCGGGATCCAGCGGACCGGTTCGGCCCGCCGCAGCTCGGCGAACTCCGGGAGCGGCACACGGTGTTGCAGCAGGTCGGGGTCGGTGAAGTCGAACCCGTCGGGAAGCGCCGGACAGGGCATGGGCAGCTCCAGCCAGGGGGCAGCTTTTTCTGACGCCTCATCAGAAATAGGTTCGGTGAAGGTAGTTCAGGTACCCGAAGGCTGCAAGACCCTTGCGGTGACGCACATCACGTCATCAGACTGCAGACAGAACTAGTACGTGTTCTAGTTCTGTAGTGCCGTACGTCCGGAGGAGAGCCGCCCCCCGAGAGGATCCGCACCCATGGCCGCCGAACCCGTGATCGTGGAAGCAGTCCGCACCCCCATCGGCAAGCGCGGCGGCGCGCTCGCCAACCTGCACCCCGCCTACCTCCTCGGCGAGACCTACCGCGAACTCCTCGGCCGCACCGGCATCCCCGCCGACGCCGTGGAGCAGATCGTCGGCGGCACCGTGACCCACGCCGGCGAACAGTCCATGAACCCCGCGCGCACGGCCTGGCTGACCGTGGGCCTCCCGTACGAGACGGCGGCGACGACGGTCGACTGCCAGTGCGGCTCGTCGCAGCAGGCGTCCCACATGACCGCGAACATGATCGCGGCCGGCGTGATCGACGTGGGCATCAGCTGCGGGGTCGAGGCGATGTCGAGGGTCCCACTGGGCTCCGGCTCGAAGCACGGTCCGGGGAAGCCGTTCCCGGACGAGTGGAACGTGGACCTGCCGAACCAGTTCGAGGCGGCCGAACGCATCGCGCGCCACCGGGGCCTGGGCCGGGAGGACGTCGACAGGCTGGGCCTGCTCTCCCAGGAACGAGCGGCGGCGGCCTGGTCGGAGGAGCGCTTCAAGAGGGAGACCTTCGCCGTCCAGGTCCCGACGACGGAGGAGGAACAGGCGGCGGGCCAGGGCATGTGGCGCCTGGTGGACAGGGACGAGGGCCTGCGGGACACGTCGCTGGAGGCGCTGTCCGGCCTGAAGCCGGTGATGCCGACGGCGATCCATACGGCGGGCAACTCGTCCCAGATCAGCGAC
Organism: Streptomyces sp. NPDC006259; assembly: GCF_042870975.1. Taxonomy (NCBI): domain Bacteria; kingdom Bacillati; phylum Actinomycetota; class Actinomycetes; order Kitasatosporales; family Streptomycetaceae; genus Streptomyces; species Streptomyces sp. NPDC006259. The sequence goes on from NZ_JBIAHY010000001.1 coordinate 694,967, forward strand.
GGCGCGGCGGCCATCATGTGGGCGTCGAAGAAGATGGCGAGGGCCCTGAAGCTGAAGGCGAGGGCGAGGATCGTGGCCCAGGCCCTGGTCGGGGCGGACCCCCACTTCCACCTCGACGGCCCGATAGACGCGACGCGAGCGGTGCTCGGCAAGGCGGGCATGTCCCTGAACGACATCGACCTGGTCGAGATCAACGAGGCCTTCGCGTCGGTGGTGTTGAGCTGGGCGAAGGTCTTCGACCAGAACCTCGACAAGGTCAACGTGAACGGCGGCGGAATCGCCCTCGGCCACCCGGTGGGGGCCACGGGCGCCCGCCTGATCACGACGGCCCTCCACGAACTGGAACGCACGGACAGGGAGTTCGCCCTGATCACGATGTGCGCGGGCGGCGGCCTGGCTACGGGGACGATCATCCAGCGGCTGTGACGGAACTCGTCGCAACGTGGTCCGCCACGTCCCGGACCGCCGCTGCACGATGCTCCTGCTGAAGCAGACGACGGGAATGAGGGCGGACGTGACGGAGGCCTACGGCCATCTGCGCCCGTCCCCGACCGCCCCACAACCGGACGCGGAGGGCGGCCGGGGTCTCTTCCTCCTGGAGGCGGTGGTGGACGAGGGGGCGTGTCCCGAACTCGTCGAGGTCCAGCGGGACCGCGACGGCCCGGTCGAGGGGCGGCCGGGTTCCGCGGGAGGACATGTCCATCGGCCGGTGAAAGTGCGGAGTCGAGGGTCCGGCACTCATCGGGACAGTGGGCGCGGGCAGGGCGATATCCTCGCTCCTCCGTTCGGGGCACAGTCGAACGCCCCGGTGCCCCGACCCTCCGAGGACCGTTCGTGACCTCACCACCCGCGCCCGGCCGTGATCGGCTGCCCTCGCTGACCGGGCTGCGCTTCTGGGCGGCGTTGCTGGTCGTCCTGTACCACCTGTCACGGCAGGTCGGTACGGTGCCGGGGCTCAGCGACGCGGTCTGGTACGGCCGTAGCGGGGTGACGTTCTTCTTCGTGCTGTCGGGTGTCGTCCTCGCCTGGACGTACGACGGCCTGCGGGTGCCCGTCCGGATCTTCCTGTGGCGCAGGTTCGCCCGTATCTGGCCGCTGCTCGCCTTCAGCGTGGCGGCGTCCGTCGCCGTCCACGCCTGGATGGGCCGCGCCGTGTCGCTGAAGGCCGTGGTCGCCAACCTGCTGCTGGTGCACGCCTGGTTCCCCGAGCCGGTCATCTTCAAGGGCGGCAACCCCGCGGCCTGGTCGCTCAGTGACGAGGCGTGGTTCTACCTGGTCTTCCCGCCGTTGCTGGCCCTCCTCGCGGGCCGCAGGGCGCGGGTGTGGGCGTGGACCGCGGTCGGCGTGGTCTGCGCCACCCTCGTCCTGTGGCCGGCGCTGTCCGGGCTGTCGCCGGTCACCCGCCTGTGGGCGCTCGACTACCTGCCGCTGACCCGCGGGCTCCAGTTCGTGCTGGGCGTGGTGGCGGGGCTCGCCCTGCGGCGCGGCCGGCGTCCGCCGGTGTCCCTGCCCGTGGCCGCCGGCCTCGTCGTCACCTGGCACCTCGCCATGATCCCCTGGCACCACGCCGTACCGGACGCCCTCTGGTACAGCCCCTACACGGCCTCCCAGTGGCTCTCGGCGCCGATCTTCGCGGCCCTCATCTGCGCGGCCGCCCGAGCCGACCTCGACGGCCGCCGCACCGGGCTGGGCGGGACGTGGATGATCCGGCTCGGCCACTGGTCGTTCGCCTGGTACCTCGTCCACGAGATCGTCCTCCGCGCCGCGCTGCACCACTGGGGCGGACCGGCCTCCGGCGGCGCCACGCTCGTCTTCTGGGCGGGCGTCCTCCTCGTCAGCCAGGCCGTCGCGGCCGCCGCCCACCAGTGGCTGGAGCACCCCGCCGAACGGTGGCTGCGGAGCCGCGTGGGCCGCCCGGCGGCGGCCGTCGTCCGCCCGCCCGCCGGGGTGGGCGGCAGGTAGACCCGTCAGGCGCCGACGGTCCGTTCCTTCTCCGGCTGCACCGGCCGGTCGTTACTGACGGGCGTCACCGCCGCCGCCCCCGCCCGCGGCCCCTGCAACACGTACGCCAGCCCGAACCCGCCGAGCACGACCGCCGCGCCGCCCACCGCGTCGAGGACCCAGTGGTTCCCGGTGGCCACGATCGCGGAGACCGTGAACAGGGGGTGCAGGAGCCCCAGGGCCTTCATCCACCACTTGGGGGCGACGATCGCGATCACCAGGCCGCACCACAGGGACCAGCCGAAGTGCAGGGACGGCATCGCCGCGTACTGGTTGGTCAGGGACGTCAGGGTGCCGTAGTCGGGCTGGGTGAAGTCCTGCACGCCGTGGACCGTGTCGATGATGCCCAGGTCCGGCATGAGGCGCGGCGGGGCCAGCGGGTAGAGCCAGAAGCCGACCAGCGCGAGCAGCGTCGCGAAGCCGAGGGAGGAGCGGGCCCAGCGGTAGTCCACCGGGCGGCGCCAGTAGAGGACGCCGAGCACCGACAGCGGGAGCACGAAGTGGAACGACGTGTAGTAGAAGTCGAAGAAGTCGCGCAGCCAGCCGACCTTGACGACCGCGTGGTTGGCCCAGTGCTCGATGTCGAGGTGCAGGAAACGCTCGATGTCGAGGATCTGGTGGCCGTGGGCCTCCGCCCGCTCCCGCCCGCCCGAGATGGTCCCGCCCGTCGCCGCCAGCCTGACCTGCTGGTACGCCGCGTACGTGACGCGGATGAGGAGCAGTTCCAGGAAGAGGTTCGGGCGGGCGAGCACCCGGCGCGGGAACGGCAGCAGCGGGACGCGCTTCCAGCGGGCCGGCACCGGGGCGGCGTACTCCGTCGGGATCGGTCCCCGGTAGTACGGGGAGGAGCGCGACAGGAAGGGCACGAAGGTGGCGGCCGCCAGCGCGGCGAGGAGGACGACGTTGTCGCGCAGCGGATACAGGAACGCCATGTCCGGCAGCATCATCTTGGCCGGGAGCGTCATGACCAGGACGACGGCCACCGGCCAGACGTACCGGCCCGAGGCGCGCCTGCCGACCCGGCCGACCACCGCCGGCAGGACCCACAGCAGCTGGTGCTGCCAGGTCGTCGGGGACACGGCGATGGCGGCGCAGCCGGTGATCGACACGGCCAGCAGGAGCTGGCCGTCGCGGGCATAGTGCACCGCCCGGCGGACGCCGAGGACGGCGACGGCCGCGCCCAGCGTCAGGAACAGCGCGATCTCCGGCGGGCCGGACAGGCCGAGGCGCAGCAGGGCCCCGTGCAGGGACTGGTTGCCGAGGGCGTCCGCCTCGCCGCCGAGGCCCACGCCCGCCATGTGATGGACCCAGTAGGTGTACGAGTCGTGCGGCATCGCCGCCCAGGCCAGCAGGGTGCACGCCAGGAACGACGCGCCCGCGGTGGCGGCGGCCCGGCGCCGGCCGGTGAACCACAGCAGCGGGGCGAACAGCAGCACGGTCGGCTGGAGGGCCGCCGCCACGCCGATCAGCGCGCCGCCCGCGTGCCGCCCGCGGACGACGAAGCAGCCGAGCATGACGAGCAGGACGGGGATGATGCTGGTCTGGCCGAGCCAGAGGGTGTTGCGGACGGGGAGGGACAGCATCAGCAGACTGATCGCGACGGGTGCGGCCAGCAGCGAGGTCCGTCTGCTCACCGGCTGCGGCAGGGCCCGCGCGAAGATCAGGCCGAGCGCGGCGACCAGCAGCAGTGTGCCGAACGTCCAGCCCCAGCCGAGGGCCTGCTCGGCCGCCCGGGTGAGGGGCTTGAGGACGAGTCCGCCGAACGGGGTTCCGGTGAAGCGCGTCGAGTCGTAGAGCGAACCGTTGACGTGCAGGACGCCGTTCGGCCCGACCCAGGTCTCCAGGTCCGTCAGCCGCTCTCCGCGCGGGGTGCCGAGGACGACGGCCACCTGCCGGACGGCGAGGACCGCCGCGAGCAGCCAGAGGCCGAGACGGGCCGCGCGCAGGCGCGCTCTCGCCGTGTCGACCGCGGTCGCGCCGAAGGGTTCCGCCGGTCGCCCGCTGTGCTCCGCATTCGCCACGCCTCGTAGGCCTCCCGCCCCGTAGGTCCCACGCGTCACCACGTGGGCTGCTCCTCCACGAACCCTATGAGGCTCGCGGTACCCCCGGACAGAGACGCAGGCCACCCCGCCTTCACCTGACGTCCGTTCTCCTTTTGTCCGGAAGACGATAGTGCTCCGGACGGGGCCTCGGTTCCGCGGGGACGAGCCCGGCCCGTCATGGCCGGGACACGACCGGCGCGCGCTCGGCGCGCCCGGCAGCCCGGCGGCCCGGCGGGGGCCTACGGCGACTCACGGCGGCTCACGCTGCACACGGCGGCCGAGGTCCCGGCCGGGCGGCCGCGGACCGGCCGTGGACGGGACACCGGCGTCACCGACGGTCGCGGGCGGGCCGGCGGCGGAGACGGGACGGTCGCGCTCGGGGCCCCGGAGCCGGACACGGCGACGGGACACGTGGGGTCGGGACACGTGAGGTCAAGACAGGTGGGGCCGGGCGGCGCTCCCGTCGCCCCCTGTGCCTCCGGTGGCTCCCTCACCGCCGAGCCTTCCGCCGTCCCCCGTCGCCCGCCCCGCCGCCCGCCCCGTCCCTCGTCGACCACCCCCTCGGCCGTCGACCACCCCGTCCGCCGTCGTCCGCCCCGCCTCCGTCGACCGCCCGCACCCCACCTGACGACTAGTTAGTATCCCTAACGAGTCACGTCGGGAACTGAGAGGGACAGCGCATGAGCGAGTCGCAGATCTGGGACACCGTCGACACCTACCTCACCACCCATCTCGCCCCGGACGACGAGGTGACCGAGGCCGCGCTGCGCGACAGCGACGCGGCAGGGCTGCCCCCGGTCAACGTCACGGCGAACCAGGGCAAGCTGCTCCAGCTCCTCGCGGAGATCCAGGGTGCCCGCACCATCCTGGAGATCGGCACCCTCGGCGGCTACAGCACCATCTGGCTGGGCCGCGCGCTCCCGGCCGACGGCCGGCTGGTCTCCCTGGAGTACAGCCCGAAGCACGCGGAGGTCGCCGTCCGCAACATCGCGCGCGCGGGCCTCGACAAGCAGGTCGAGGTGCGGGTGGGCGCGGCGCTGGACTCGCTGCCGCTGCTGGCGGACGAGAACCCGCCACCCTTCGACCTGGTCTTCATCGACGCCGACAAGGTCAACAACGCCCACTATGTGGAGTGGGCGCTGCGGCTCACCCGCACCGGCAGCCTGATCATCGTCGACAACGTCGTACGGAACGGCCGGGTGGTGGACGCGGACAGCGGCGCGGAGGACGTGCGGGGCACCCGCGCCGCCATCGAACTCATCGGCGCGCACCCGAGATTGAGCGGTACGGCCATCCAGACGGTGGGCGCCAAGGGCTACGACGGCTTCGCGCTGGCGCGTGTGCTGGCGTAGCCCCGGACCGGCGAGGACCGGATCGGCGAGGACTACCGACGAGGCCCTGACCGGCGAGGCCTACCGGCGAGGCCGGGACCCGTGACCCCCGGACCCGCGAGCCCGGTCGGGCTCCGTCCGGCCGTCACCCCTCGTGGTAGAACCCCACGTTGACGCTGCGCGGGCCGGTGCGGTCCACGACGACGATCTCGCCGTTGCCGCCCCGCGGGAGCTGCACGGTCCCCCCGTAGGCGATGGTCTGGGCGTACTCGCCGACCACCAGCCGGACCTCCGAGGACGGGTCCGGCTGGGAGCCGCGCAGCCAGCGGACCTGCCAGACGCCCTCGGGGCCGCACAGGAACTCCAGGTGGACCCGGGAGACGAACAGCCATTCCTCGGGGGTGGCGAGGCGGCACACGGACTTGTCCCGGCCCACCCGCAGCACGGCACCCGGCTCGCTGGGCGCGTCGGCCATCAGCATGCCGGCCGTGGCACCCTCTTCCGCCCCGGAGACGGTTGCCATGGTCAGTTCGAGCACGTGCGCTCCTCTAGAGATGTCCGTCCGACAGCTTCCGAACTGTGCGTGCACAGCCGCCGCATACTAAATCGCCCGGCCCCGCCGCGTCCGGCACAATGGACCCATGACCGAGCGAAAGCCACCCGGTGTCCCGTTCGAGTCCTGGGTCGACAAGCAGATCCAGGACGCCGAGCGGCGTGGCGAGTTCGAGCAACTGCCGGGCCTGGGGCGGCCGTTGGATCCGGCGATCGACAGTTCGTACGACGAACTGTGGTGGATCAGGCGCAAGATGGCGCGCGAGGGGCTCTCGGTCCTGCCGCCCGCGCTGGCCCTGCGCAAGGAGGCGGAGGACGCCCTGGCCGCGGCGTACGCGGCTCCTTCGGAGCGGATCGTCCGGAAGATCATCACGGACGTCAACGTCAAGCTCCGCGAGATGATGTACAAGCCGCCGCCCGGCCCCCCGCTGGGTAGGAAGCCGTACGACGTCGAAGAGGTCGTACGGCAGTGGCGGGAGCGCCGGGCGTCGGCCGGGGAGAGCTAGGCCTCTCGTTCGGACCGGGCCGGGCCCGCGGGGTACGGCCCGATCGGAACGAGAGACCTCAGAGGTGCAGGAGCCGGTCCGTCAGCTCGCGGTAGTCCCGCAGAGCCAGGCGGAGCTGCTCGGTGTCGGCGGTCGCGGCCGCCGGGTTCTTCTTGCCGTCCGCGAGCTGCCAGGAGCCGCGCAGCGTGCGGCGGCGGTCGTTCACGGCCTCGGTGAAGCGGGTGGCGAGGTCCTCCAGGACCTGGTCGGCCTCCTCCACGGAGTCCCGCGGCCGGTCCACGAAGCCGGCGACCGCGTGCCGCATCCGCGAGGAGAGCTTGTCGCACTCGTCGTGCGGGAGCAGCGAGGAGCCCTCGGCCTCATGGGTGCGGTGAGCCGCTCCGGAAGCCGGAGCGGCGCCGATGCCGCCGCCGTCCTCGACGCCTCCGGCCGGGAGGCCACCGGGCGCTCCGGCGGGCACTGGCGCGGGGCTCGCATCCCGGCCGCCCGTGACCGGGTCCACGGCCGGGGTGGCGACCGGAGTGGCAGCCGGGGTGGCGGTGTCGGCCGCGGGGCTCGGCGCCGACGCCCCCGGACCCTGCCCCTGCCCCTGCCCCTGGGTCTCCCCCAGCGGCACGACGCGAGGCCGTTCCTGCTGGTGATCGTGGTCCTGTTCCTGTGCCGCGCGGCGGAACTCGCCGCCGGATGTCACGTCGGGCATGCCTGTTCACCCCTCCTTGGTCTGGTGCCGGTGAAGGCCCGGCAGGTGGAACCCGGAGCGGCCCTCGTGGCGCGTGTCGGCCCGACGGTCCTCCGTGGGCCGGATGGTCGGCGCCCGGTGGCGGCCCTCGCCCACCAGGTCGTCGAAGAGGGCGCGGGCCTCGACCATGGCGGCCCGCAGGTCCTCCGTGCCGGGAGCCTCGCCACCCCGTGCGCCGCCGTCCTGGTGGAAGCGGGTGACGTGGTGCACGTGCCGGTAGCCCTGCACGTGGTCGGCGTGGTGCACGGCGAGCGCGGCGACCTGCTCGTCGTACTGCCCGCCGTCCGGGTAGCCGCGGGCGCCCGCCGCGTCGGCGAGGATCCGGTCCGCCTCGGCGACCGCCTCACGCGGGGAGTCGACGAAGCGCTCCTGCGCGGCCGCCCAGCGGGTCTCGAACCGCTCGCGCTCCGCGGGCTCCAGCGGCCGCTCCTTCAGCCCCCCGTGCCGTTCCACGAGGCCGCCGAGTTCCCGCTCGGCCGCCTTGACGTCCCCGCCGTGCCGGGCCACGGCCCGGTCGTACTCGGGCCCGAAGCGGCGCTTCAGGCCGCGTCCTCCATGTGACGACCCTCGGGCCCGTACGGCCAGAACGGCCGCGACGGCGATGGCGGCCGCCACGATCACGATCAGAGCGATGATCACGCCTGTGGACATGGTTGCCTTCCGGTGTATCGGCCCCACGGGCCGGTTCACCGTTCGGGTTGCCCGGACAGCGCCGGACAAACGGCCGTCCGCGTCGTACCCTGCCCCCGCATATCCGGTTATCCGGTTGCGCGCCCCGTGGGTCCCCTGCCGACAATGACGGACATGACCTGGATCATCGCGCCGGAACCCGTGGGGTCCCCCGTCGCCGCGGCGCTGTGGCGGGAGTACTACACCGAGGTCAGCGACCGCTGGTACCTGCTGCACGAGGGGCGGCGGACCGACCCGGCCGAGCTGGAGCGGGAGATCGCCGCCGGCGCCGGGACCGAGCCGGCGCCGCCGACCGGTCGCCTGCTCGTCGCGCGGTACGGCGGTGAGCCGGCCGGCAGTGCGGGCGTACGGCTGCTGGACGCGACGACCGCCGAGTTGACGCGGGTGTTCGTACGGCCGGGGGCGCGCGGCAGGGGCGGCGGGCCGCTGCTCGTCGGGGCCGCCGAGGAGGCCGCCCGCGCACTCGGCGCCGAGCGGATGATCCTCGACACCCGCGGCGACCTGGTCGAGGCCCGCGCGCTGTACGCCCGCCTCGGCTACCGGGAGGGCGCCCCGCACAACGCCGACCCGTACGCCGAGCACTGGTTCGCCAAGGATCTGTCCGGCGGGGCTGCGGCCGCCGGCACGCGCCTCAGCTGAGCCGGGTCACCGGGCGTTCGTCGTGCGGGTGCTCGCGGTCGGAACCGCACAGTTCGCCGTTCAGCTCCTGCACCAGGTGCACCAGGTCGGTGGGGCGGTCCGGGCCCCACCAGTCGCCGAGCAGTTCGGCCAGTGACTCCTCGCGGGCCCGCGAGAGGTGCTCGGCGACCTCGCGGCCCTCGTCGGTCAGCACCAGGTCCAGTCCGTCGCGGACGGCGAGCCGGCGTTCCTCGACCTGCCGGGCGGCCTCCAGGATCACCGGCAGCGGGACGGGGCCGCGCTCGGCGAGCATGGCCGGCTCGACGCTGCCGTAGCGCTTCATCCGCAGCAGCATCCAGCTCGCGGCGGGCAGCAGGTCGTAGCCGGCCCGGTCGGTGATCGTCCGGTAGATCTCGCGGCGGCCCTCCCGGGTGCCGAGGAGGGACAGGGCCCGGCACACCTCGTCGTACGACGAGCGCTGGACCGGGTTGCTGGCCAGCGTCTCGGTCCCGTCCGGCGCGGTCACCGAGCCACGCAGCGGATCCTCCTTGAGGAACCAGGCGAGGAGGAAACCGAGGACGGCGACCGGCGCGGCGTACAGGAAGACGTCCGTGATGGACGAGGCGTAGGCGTGCAGGACCGGTGGGCGCAGCGCGGCGGGCAGGTCACCGATGACGCGCGGGTCGGCCTCCAGCGCGTCGAGGGAGACGGCCGACGGCAGGTCGACTCCCCGGAAGGCGTCGGCGAGCTTGTCGCCGAGGCGGTTGGTGAAGACCGTGCCGAAGATGGCGACGCCGAAGGAGGCGCCGATGGAGCGGAAGAAGGTGGCGCCGGAGGTGGCGACGCCCAGGTCCTCGTAGGAGACGGCGTTCTGCACGATGAGGACCAGGACCTGCATCACCAGGCCGAGCCCCAGGCCGAAGACGAAGAAGAAGGTGCTCATCAGGGCCGTGGAGCTGTGCTCGTCGAGTTGGTGCAGGAGCAGCAGGCCGACGGCTGTCACGGCGGTGCCGGTGACCGGGAACACCTTCCACCGGCCGGTGCGGCTGACAATCTGTCCGGACGCCGTCGACGCCAGCAGGAGACCGGCCACCATCGGCAGCATGTGCACGCCGGACAGGGTCGGCGAGACGCCCTGGACGACCTGGAGGAAGGTCGGCAGGTAGGTCATCGCGCCGAACATCGCGAAGCCGACGATGAAGCTGATCACGGCGGACAGCGTGAAGGTGCGGATGCGGAACAGTTTCAGCGGCAGAACGGGTTCGGCGGCCCGGTGCTCCACGGCCACGAACGCGAAGGCCAGCACCACGCCCAGGACGGCGAGTCCGATGATCTGCGGCGAGCCCCAGCCCCAGGTGGTGCCGCCCAGGGAGGCCACCAGCACCAGGCAGGTGGCGACCGAGGCGATGAGGAGGGTGCCGAGGTAGTCGATGACGTGCTTGGTCGACTTGCGCGGGATGCGCAGGACGGCCGCGATGACGGCGAGCGCGACGACACCGATCGGCAGGTTGACGTAGAAGACCCAGCGCCAGCTCAGATGCTCGGTGAACAGACCGCCCAGGAGGGGGCCCAGGACGCTCGTCGCGCCGAAGACCGCGCCGAACAGGCCCTGGTAGCGGCCGCGTTCACGCGGCGGGACGATGTCGCCGACGATCGCCATCGACAGCACCATCAGCCCGCCGCCGCCCAGCCCCTGGAGGGCGCGGAAGCCGATGAGCTGCGGCATGTTCTGCGCCATCCCGCACAGCGCCGATCCGATCAGGAAGATCACGATCGCGATCTGGAACAGCCTCTTGCGTCCGTACTGGTCGCCCAGCTTGCCCCACAGGGGGGTGGCGGCGGTCGACGCGAGCAGGTACGCGGTGACCACCCAGGAGAGGTGCTCCATGCCGCCCAGCTCGCTGACGATCGTGGGCAGCGCCGTCGACACGATCGTCTGGTCGAGGGCGGCGAGCAGCATGCCGAGCAGCAGCGCGCCGATCGACACGAGGACGTTGCCGGGCACGTGCTCCTGACGGGGATCTCCCGTCCGGGCCTGCGCGTCCAAGGCCATGGATGCCTCCTGAGGCTCGCGTGGACAACTTCCATCGTGATTGGTGTGTCCCGTTATGGCCTGTCGAGTCCTGCCGGAACCTCCCGTTCCGGGGGTCGCGGGCAACCAGTTGTGTGGAGGATCTGCATAATCCTTGGAGTTCGGATGGGGAGGGGCGAACGGGTGAACGATCCGACGGACCGGCAGGGCCGACCGGGAGAACCGGGGCGCCCGCGGCGGCACGGGCATCCGTGTCCGCAGTGCGGCGCGCTCCGGGCGGCGGACAACACCCCGTCGTGCGCCTGCGCGCGGCGCGCCTCCGACGCCCTGCGCGACACCCGCGAGGCGGAGGCGGCCGCGGCGGAGGACTTCGATCCGCTGCGGATACGGCCGTACGTGGAGCTGGGGGAGGGCGGCACCGGCACGGAGGCCGGCGCGGCGACTCCCGGTGCGGCGGCTCCCGGTGAGGTGACGGTGCCCTTGCCGACGGTTCCGCCGGCGCCTCCCGGCGACGCGGTGTCCGACGCGACCGTGATCCTGCGCGCGGTCACGCCGTCCGGTACGACGCCGGTGCCGACGCCGCTCGCGCCCTCCGGCTCCGCGCCCAGCGACACCGACCTGAGCCTGTTCGAGGCGGACGGGGACGCCGGGCACGGCCCGTACGGCGACGAGGCCCCGCGCGGACGGCGGCGCCGCACGCTGCTGATCGCGTCCACCGGTGCCGCCGTCGCCGTCATCGCCGCGGCCGGGTTCGCGAGCGGGATGTTCTCCTACGAGTCGCCGAGCCGGGACCAGGCCGCCCCCGAGGGGGTCCGGGCGGCCGTCCCGGACACCTCGACCAGCGCGGCCGTGGCGTCGCCGTCCGCGAGCCGCTCCGCGTCCCCGTCGGCGTCGAGCGCCTCGCCGTCGCCCTCCGAGAGCGCGAGCGCGTCACCGTCCGCCACGGAGTCCAGCGCCTCGGCGTCGCCCTCCCGCACGACCGAGCCGAGCCCGAGCGCACCGACCACTCAGGTCACGGGGTCGCTCGCACCCGGGAACGGGGCGGAGGGCGGCAGCGGGGAGGGGACCGTCCTGCGCCGCGGGGACCGGGGCCCCGAGGTGACCGAACTCCAGCTGCGTCTACGGCAGTTGTATCTCTACAACGACGAGGCGGACGGGACGTTCAGCAGCCGGGTCGAGGAGGCCCTGCGCAACTTCCAGTGGTCACGGGGCATCCAGGGGGACCCGCTGGGCGAGTACGGATCGGCCACCCGGACGAGCCTGGAGCGGGAGACGAAGGAGCCGTGACCGCGTGAGGCGGCCGATCCGCCTCACGCCAGGTGGATCCGCATCCCGTCCCGCACCCCTCGGCGCCCCGGGTCGGGCGGAGTCGCCTCACGCCAGGTGGATCCGGACGCCGTCCCCCACGACCTCCACGCGCACGCCCGCCAGATCCCTCACGACCGCGTCGGGCCGGTGCGCCCCCGCCCGCGCCCCGACCCCCACCACCCGCATCCCCGCGGCGCGCCCCGCCGCGATCCCCGCGCCCGAGTCCTCGAAGACGACGCACTCGGCCGGGGCCACTCCCAGCTCGGCCGCGCCCTTGAGGAATCCCTCCGGGTCCGGCTTGCTCGCGCCGACCGATTCCGCGGTGACGCGGATCTCCGGGAGGGGCAGGCCCGCCGCGGCCATGCGGGCCGTCGACAGGGGGACGTCCGCGGAGGTCACCAGGGCGTGCGGAACGGTCCGCAGGGAGGCGAGGAACTCGGGCGCGCCGGGGACCGGGACGACGCCGTCCATGTCGGCGGTCTCCTCGGCGAGCATCCGCGCGTTGTCGGCGAGGTTCTGCTCCATGGGGCGGTGGGGCAGCAGGACGGCCATCGAGGCGTGCCCCTGGCGTCCGTGGACGACCTTCATGACCTCGTCGCCGTCCAGCCCGTGCCGCTCGGCCCAGCGCCGCCAGACGCGTTCCACGACGGCGTCGGAGTTCACGAGGGTGCCGTCCATGTCGAGGAGGAGGGCACGGGCGGTCAGGACGGTGGTGGACACGGCGGCCGGCATCGGCGACTCCCAGCGCGGACGGGCACGTGCGGGGCACGTGGAGGACAAGGCGGCCCCGCCCGCCGGTCAGGGAAAACGGACGGGAGCCACTTTGTTTCTCCACGGTACAAAACAGTGGGCCCGCGCGCCACCCGCCCCGGCGGGGGTTCACCTTCCGTTCGGCTCCCCGCGGGGTTCAGCCGGTGACCGCCTCCCACAGGCTCCACACGCCGAGGGCCAGCATCAGCACCGCCGCGATCTGGGTGATCAGCTTCAGCGGCACCCGCTTCATCAGGGCTTTCCCGCCGACGATGCCGAGTCCGGCCACCGACCACAGCGCCAGCACGGCGCCGAGACCGACGGAGAGCGGATCGTCGTAGCGGGCGGCGAGGTTGGCCGTCATGATCTGCGTCAGATCGCCGAACTCGGCGACGAGGATGAGCATGAAGCCCGCCCCGGAGACCTTCCAGAAGGACTGGTTCTCGGGCTTGCGGATCTCCTCGTCGCCCTCGTCCTTCTTCATCAGCAGCACGGCGGCGCCGCCCAGGAACAGCACGCCGGTCAGCGCGTGCACGATCTGCTGCGGCAGCAGGGTCAGCACGCTGCCGGCCGCGACGGCGAGCGTGACGTGCAGCGCGAAGGCGGCGGCGACGCCGGCGAAGACGTACGAGGCGCGGTAGCGGGTGCCGAGGACGAGGCCGGCGAGAGCGGTCTTGTCCGGCAGTTCGGCGAGGAAGACGACGCCGAAGACGAGCGCCGTCACGGTCAGGCTGATCAAGGGTCCTCAATCGGTCGGGGCCGCCCCACCGAGAGTGCTGCTTCCTTCGCACGCGACGCCTCGGCACGGCAGCACACGTGTGCTCCGCGCCGTACGGCACGGAGGTGCACTGCTTGCCGAAGGTCTCGCTGGCCGACCCTGTGAAGGTCTGCCTCCGGGCGCCGGCTCAGACGAGCTGAGCAGTATGTCGACGGTCCGGCGTAGAGCTACTCCCCTTCTGCGCCGTCCATACTACGCGACCCTCCCGGCACCCCCGGGGCGACCGTGGACGCGCCCCTTCCACCACACCTGGGGACGACCGCGGACGCGACCCTCCCGTCAGCCCCTGAGGGCGACCGCGGACGCGACCTCGCCACCATCCCAGGGACGACGGCGGACGCGACCCTCCCACCAGTCCTGGGGACGACCGCGGACGCGACCTCGCCGCCACCCCAGGGGACGACCGCGGATCCGGCCGCGAGAGAACCGCCCCCGGACGCGCCGCGAGGCCGAAAGTCCCGCCGCACCCCTTGTTATGTCATGTGCACGTCATTAACTTCTTACCGCGCGCACACCTCCCCGCAACGCGGGCTCGCGAGCATTCCCTCGCTCGCACCGCAACGCCCCGATCCCTCAAGGGAGTTCGTATGTCGAAGTTCTACGCGCGTCGACGGGTCAGCATACTCGCGGCGCTCACCGGACTGATAGCCTCCGCCGCCCTGTTCAACTCCCCGAGCGCCTCCGCCGCCCTCCCCACCCCGGTCAGCGCCGCCACCGCCCGGACCTACCTCGCCTCGCTCACCGTGGCGACCGAGGACCGCACCGGCTACGACCGTGACCTGTTCCCGCACTGGATCACCCAGTCCGGCACCTGCAACACCCGCGAGGTCGTCCTGAAGCGCGACGGCACGAACGTCGTCCAGGACTCCGCCTGCGCCGCCACCAGTGGCAGCTGGTACTCCGTCTACGACGGCGCCACCTGGACCGCCGCCTCCGACCTCGACATCGACCACCTGGTGCCGCTCGCCGAGGCCTGGGACTCCGGCGCGGGCGGCTGGACCACCTCCCGCCGCCAGGCCTTCGCCAACGATCTGACACGCCCGCAGCTCATCGCGGTCACCGACAACGTCAACCAGGCCAAGGGCGACCAGGACCCCGCCACGTGGATGCCGTCGCGCACGGCCTACCGCTGCACCTACGTCCGCGCCTGGGTCCAGGTGAAGTACTACTACGGCCTCTCCGTGGACTCCGCCGAGAAGAGCGCCCTCACCACCTACCTCGCGAGCTGCTGATCGGATTCGGGGAAGGAAACCTCCCCATCCCGGCCCGTCGTTCCGTACCGTCGTTCCGTACCGTACGGGGCGACGGAGGAGGCGATCACGTGGCCGAACTGCGGCTGGGACCCCTGTTGAGATACGCCGACGGCTCGTGCGCGACGGTCTGGATCGAGGCGAGCCGTCCGTGCGCCGCCGAGGTGCGCTGCGCGGACGGTTCGCAAGGCACGGCCCGCACCTTCCAGGTGGCGGGCCACCACTACGCCCTGGTGGCGGTGACCGGGCTCACCCCGGGCACGGCCACCCCGTACGAGGTGTTCCTCGACGGCACGCGGGCGTGGCCGCCGGCCGACTCGCGCTTCCCGCCCTCGGTCATCCCCGCCCCGGCGGAGGGCGCGGACGTACGGGTGGCCTTCGGGTCCTGCCGGTGGGCGGCGCCCCCGGCCGACGAGCACGACCCGGTGGGACCCGACGCCCTGGACAGCCTGGCCGCGCGGATCGCCGCCGACCCGGACGGGGAGCGGCCCGACGTCCTGCTGCTGCTCGGCGACCAGGTGTACGCCGACGAGACCTCGGACGCGACCAGGGAGCGCATCGCGGGCCGCCGCGACCCGGACGAGCCGCCGGGCAGCGAGGTCGCCGACTACGAGGAGTACACCTGGCTGTACTACGAATCCTGGCTCGACCCCGAGATCCGCTGGCTGCTGTCGACCGTGCCCAGCTGCATGATCTTCGACGATCACGACGTCATCGACGACTGGAACACCTCCGCCGCCTGGGTCGCCGACATGCGGGACACCGGCTGGTGGCGCGAACGGGTGCTGAGCGGCCTGATGTCGTACTGGGTCTACCAGCACATCGGGAACCTCTCCCCGGCCGCCCTGGCCGCCGACCCCCTCTACGCGGCCGTACGCGACACCCCCGACGCCACCGACCTCGTGCGCGACTTCGCCTGCCGGGCCGACACCGAACCGGCCACCGTGCGCTGGAGCTACCGGCGCGACTTCGGGCGGACGCGGGTGCTGATGGTGGACTCACGGGCCGCACGGGTGCTCAAGGAGGACGAGCGCTCGATGCTCGACGCCGGGGAGGCGCGATGGGTCCGCGAACAGGCCCTGGACGGCCCGGGGTCGTACGACCATCTCCTCGTCGGCACCTCGCTGCCCTGGTTGCTGCCGCACCTGGTGCACGACGCGGAGGTGTGGAACGCGGCGCTGTGCCGGGGTGAACGCGGGCCGCGCTGGGCGCGGTTCGGGGAGAAGGTGCGGCGGGCGGCGGACCTGGAGCACTGGGCGGCGTTCCCGGAGTCCTTCGCCGCGCTGACCCGGCTGCTGGCCGAGGTGGGCACGGGGCCGCAGGCACCGGCGAGCGTGCTCGTGCTGTCCGGGGACGTGCACCACGCCTACGTGGCCGAGACCCGCTGGCCCGGCGACGCTCCCGACGCGCGGGTGCTGCAACTGACCTGCTCGCCGGTCCACAACTCCATCCCCCGGTCGATGAGGGTGGGTTTCCGCTTCGGGTGGAGCGCCCCCGCCCGCGCCCTGGGGCGCCGTTTCCGGCGGCACGGTCGCTCGCCGCGACCGCCCGTGGACTGGCGCAGGACCGGCGGACCCTGGTTCGGCAACCAGCTCATGACGCTGACGCTGCGCGGGCGTTCGGCCCGGCTGCGACTGGAACAGGCCCGTGAGGACGGCGGGCTGGTCCTCGTGACGGAGTCCCAACTCACCTCCGGCTAGCGGGCTTCGGCGCGGCAGCCCGCCGCGCCGAAGACCTCCCAAGGGGTGAATTCGGTCATAGTTTCGGGCGCGAACGCGGGCACGGGCGCGGCGTCCGGCGTCGCCCCACGTGCGTCGGCGCCGGACAGCGGGACTCCAGTGAGATCCGAGCCATGGCCAAATGTTGAACTTGCAAGCATCTGTCCGGTGCGCCTACCGTGGGTCGCTCGTTCGGTACCGCCGTCCCCACCCGGCCCGCCCACCCCAGGGCTCGCCGTACGTCCGACACCGAAGGAGTACCCCCCGCATGTCCGCTCGTCTCGACAGCGCACAGCCGTACGCGATCGGCCTGTTCCGCATCGTCGTCGGACTTCTCTTCGCCTGCCACGGCGCCGCCTCGCTGTTCGGCGTCCTCGGCGGAGCGGCCGGCAGCGACGGCGGCACCATCGACGCCGGCACCTGGCCCGGCTGGTACGCGGCCGTGATCCAGCTGGTCTGCGGCAGCCTGGTGCTGCTCGGCCTCGGCACCCGGGCCGCCGCCTTCCTCGCCTCGGGCTCGATGGCGTACGCGTACTTCGACGTCCACCAGTCGTCCGCCCTGTGGCCGATCCAGAACGGCGGCGAGGCCTCCGCGATGTTCTGCTGGGCCTTCCTGCTGCTGATGTTCACCGGCTCCGGCGCGCTCGGCGTGGACCGGCTGTTCGCCCGGCGTACGCCGTCGCGGCGGAAGCCGGCCGGGGATCAGGCGCCCGTCGCGGCCTGACCTCGCACGCATCGTCGGCGCCCTTCCCGCAGCCGCGGGGAGGGCGCCGACGCACTCCGGCGGACCGCCCTCGTGTGAACACGCCGTGTGGAACGCACGAGCCCCCCGTGAACCCCCTGTCACACCACGGGCGTACGCTGGATGGTTGTCATCGGCCGCACCTGCCGCTCCCCCGCGACACAGCGGCACGGTTCGGCCGCACGGGGGAGACGACGGGGAGTTCCGCGGTGTTCGAGAGTGTGGGGGCGTTGATCGGCGCCCCATGGATCTACGCGTTGGTGGCCCTGTCGGTCCTCCTCGACGTGTTCCTGCCGGTGCTGCCCAGCGGCGTCCTCGTCATCACCGCGGCGACCGCCGCGGCCGCGGGGTCGGGGGCGGCGACCGGGCGGCTGCCGCACGAGGTGCCCGACATCCTCGCGCTGATCCTCTCCGCCGCGACCGCCTCCGTGCTCGGTGATCTGGCGGCCTACCGCCTCGCCCGGCGCGGCGGGGCGCGGCTGGACCGCGCGATCTCCCGTTCCCGGCGGCTGACCACCGCGCAGGAACGTCTCGGCGGAGCCCTCGCGGAGGGCGGCGGCGCGCTGGTCGTGCTGGCCCGGTTCGCGCCGGCCGGCCGGTCGGTCGTCTCGCTCATCGCGGGCGCCGCGCAGCGCCGGGTCCGCGACTTCCTGCCCTGGTCCGCCCTGGCCGGTCTGTCCTGGGCCGCGTACAGCGTCGCCCTCGGCTACTTCGGCGCGCACTGGCTGGGGGCGACCTGGCTGGCCACGGGGGTGTCCTTCCTCGCGCTGTTCGCCGCGGGGGCGGGAGCGGCGTACTTGATGCGACCCCGTCCGGCGTAGCGGGAGACGCGGGACGCCCACTGGGGGCTCCGTAGGGGCTCCGTGCCCGGATTCCCTGTCGGCCCTGAACGGGCTTCGTCCTCGAACGCCGGACCGGCTGACCACACCTCCCCCGGCGTCGGCGGAACCCCCGCCCCGCCACGGCGGAGACCGACTCTCACCACCGTCCCCTGCCCGCGCGGCCAGTGCCGCCGCCGGCACCGCCTGCGGGCATGCGGTGCCGGCTGGGGCGGCGGTCCGGTCGGGCGCCGGGAGCCCGCCGCTCGACGCAGCCCTGAGTGGGGCAGCCCTGGGGGGGGAGGCACCCCGAAGCGCCAGGTCGCGTGACACACCGCCGACCCGCCCGACTCGCCCCTCCGCGTCGGCGGGCATGTGTGCCGCCTGAGGCGGTCCGGTCGGGCGCCGGGAGCCCGCCGCTCGACGCAGCCCTGAGTGGGGCAGCCCTGGGGGGGAGGCACCCCGAAGCGCCAGGTCGCGTGACACACCGCCGACCCGCCCGACTCGCCCCTCCGCGCCGGCGGGCATGTGTGCCGCCTGAGGCGGTCCGGTCGGGCGCCGGGGCCCGCCGCTGGAGCGAAGCCGAGAGCCGGGGCGACACTCCTCGGCGCCCGGGTCCGCGGCCGACCCGCACGACGGCCGACCCGCACCGTCGTTCCGCGCGACCGCCGACCGCCGACCGCCATGGTCGCCCCGCACGACGGCCGACCCGCACCGTCACCGGTCGGCCCCGGCGCGGCCGACCGGCAAGGTCACCCCGCCGACCGCCGACCGCCACGGTCACCCACACGACGGCCGACCCGCACCGTCACCGGCCGGCCCCGGCGCGGCCGACCCGCGAGGTCACCCCCCGCCCGGCCTGGCCGACGCCGCGGCTCCCCGTACCTCCAGCCCGTCCAGCAGCTCCGCCGTGGCCGCGGCCACGGCGTCCACGGCTGCCTCGAAGACCTCCCGGTTGTGCGCGGCGGGGGCCCGGAATCCGGACACCTTCCGCACGTACTGGAGGGCGGCAGCCCGCATCTCGTCCTCCGTGGCCGTCTCGGCGAGGGCGGGCGGGCGAAGTGTCTTGATACTCCGGCACATGCCCCCAGTCTCACCCCACCCGCCCCGATCCGTCGCCCCTTTCCTCATCCCGGGCCCCCTGCCATGATCGCCCCGAGGCGGCCACCGCTCCCGGGGCCGACCGACGAGAGGAACAGCAGCACCATGGCGAACAAACTGACTCTGGCGATCCTCGGCCCGGGCGGCGTCGGCGGTCTCCTGGCCGGCCTCCTGTCCCGCGCCGGCCACCACGTGATCTGCCTGTCCGGCGGGGACACGGTCACCCACCTGCGCACCCATGGCATGCGGGTCCGCAGCGCGCGGTTCGGCGACTTCACCGTCCCCGTCGCGGCGGACACCGAACTCCGCGCTCCGGTCGACGCCGTCCTGATCACCGTCAAGCACACCGCTCTGGACGCGGCCCTGGACCGTCTCCCCGCCGCCGCCCTCGGTGACGCCCTGCTCGTGCCGTTCCTCAACGGCGTCGAGCACCCGGCGTCGCTGCGCGCCCGGTACGGCCCCGAGGCCGTCGCCCCGGCCGTCATCCGCGTGGAGTCCACCCGGGTCGCGGCGGGTGTCATCGAGCACGCCAGCCCCTTCGCGGAGGTCGACCTCACCGGTGCCCAGGTGGCCCGCGTCCGCCTCGACGCGCTCGCGGGGGCGCTGTCGGAGGCCGGTCCGACGACCCGGGTGCTGCCGGACGAGACGGCCGTGCTCTGGGCGAAGATGGCGTTCCTCGCCCCGTTCGCCCTTCTCACGACCCGCCACGGGCTACCCCTCGGCGAGGTCAGGACACGCCACCGCGGGGACCTGACCGCCCTGGTCGCGGAGGTGGCCGCGGTGAGCGGCGCCTGCGGCGGTCCCGCCGACCCGGCGGCGGCGCTCGCCCGCTACGACGCCTTCCCGCCGGCCACCAGGTCGTCCATGCAGCGCGACGCGGAGGCCGGCCGGCCCCTGGAGCTGGACGCGATCGGCGGTGCCCTGCTGCGCGCGGCGGAGCGGCACGGGGTGCCGGTGCCGGTGGCGGCGCGCCTGGTACGGGAGTTGCGGGACGCGGGCTACTGACTCAGGTCGACGCACCAGTCGTTGGACTTGATCCAGTGCCCTTTCGGGTACTCGAAGTCGGACTGGCCGAGCAGGGTGAACCCGGCTCCGCGGCACACCGCGTTGGACGCGGGGTGATCCACGCTGGGGAAGGCGTGCAGGGTCCGGTGGCCGCCGGTCTCCCGCTCGGCCTCGCGGACGGCCTCGACGACGGCGTGGGCCGCCCGCGTGGCCAGCCCACGCCCCTGGAACTCGGGCAGCACCCCCCACCCCGTCTCCCAGACCGGCTCACCCTGCCAGGACCGCTCCCAGTAGCCGATCGCCCCGACGGTCTCCCCGCCTTCCGCCAGCACGACCCGGTACATCCGGCCGGGAGCCAGCTCCAGATAGCGGCGGTGACGGTCGGCGAGCTGCTCCGCCGTCTCCGGGCCGCCCAGATGGTCGGTCATCTCCGCAGCGTTGTTCCGCTCCAGCAGCCAGAAGTCGCCCTCCCCCCAGGGCATCAACCGCACCTGTTCCCCACCGGTCCCGGCCTCAGTGACGTTCATGCGGCCACCCTAGGACGAGGGTCCGACAACACCCCTCCTTCCTTCGAACAGATGAACCCCTCCGGGAAACTCGCACCTCAAAATCGAACAGGCGTACCATTGCCGTGTGGCTAAGACCTATGACTTTCCCAGCGACCTGCGCGCCGGTCAGGAGGAGCTGCATCAGGTCCGGGCCGAGCTTTCGGCCCTGCTGAAGCGGCTGCCCTGGTCGGTCGAGCCGCTGGACGGCTTCAGTGACGACGGCGGCTGGCGCAAGGTGGAACGGCCCGCCTCCCCCGGCTGGACGGCCGACGAGCAGGCCGAGGTGGAGAAGCTCCGCCGGCGCGAGCACGAGCTGGCGGTGTTCGTGTCCGGTCACCGCTTCTGGGCGGAGGTGGCCGCGGCCGACCGCGTGGAGGCCCGTATGCGCCTCAAGCACGCCCACGAGACGCCCCCCGGGGAGGAAACCTAGCGGCCCCGTCCGGCGCCGCCCGTGACATGCGAGAGGGTCCCCGGGACTTCCCGGGGACCCTCTCGCACTGCCTGGTGGGCGCGGACGGTTTCGAACCGCCGACATCCTGCTTGTAAGGCAGGCGCTCTACCCCTGAGCTACGCACCCAGGACGAGTCGACAGCCTACATCGCCCGGAGCCGTGCCCGGCAAACGGTGTCCTCGGAGCGGGCGATGCCGGGGGTTCGGCCCTCGGACCGGGCGGCGGCCGGGGATTCGGGCGGCGGCCCGCGGTCCGGGCGACAGCCCGCGGTCCGGACGGCGGCCGGGGGTCCGGGCGGCGGCCGGGGGTTAACCCCACCCCGGATCCGGGAGTGCGCCGGATCGTCCCGCGGAGCGCGGCTGCCTAGCGTCGTACGTATCGAGAACAGTGGCATCCACGCGGGCCCCGGGGTCCGTCGCAGGGGGAGATCATCATGGCCCGTTTCACCGTCCACGTCCGTACGGTGCTCGTCGCGGGGGCCGTCGTCGCCCTCGCCGCCACCGGGACCGGCTGTTCCTCCGCCGGGGACGACGAACATCCCGACCACCGGTCCTTCGCCCTGGAGGGGGCCACCCTCACCGTGGACTCCGACGACTCGGCGCTCGAGATCGTCGCGTCGGACGACTACCGCGCGGGCACGGTCCAGGTCACCCGCTGGTTCGACGGCTCCGTGCTGGTGGGCGACGGGCCGGAGGTCACCTGGTCGATGAAGGACGACCGGCTGGTGCTGCGGACGCACTGCTCGGGCGTGGTCGCCGACTGCTCGACCAAGCACCGCGTCGAGGTGCCGCGCGGGGTCGCCGTGAAGGTCCAGGACGACGACGGCAGTGTCCGCGCGCGGGGCTTCCGGGACGCCCTGACCATCCGCACGGCCGACGGCTCGGTGCGGGTCACCGACTCCAGCGGGCCTCTCGACCTGCGCTCCGACGACGGTTCGGTGCGGGCGGAGGTCTCCTCCCGCCGGGTCAGCGCGCACACGCGCGACGGCTCGGTGCACCTCGGCCTGGAGGCCGTGCCGGACCGGGTGGAGTCCGTCAGCGACGACGGGTCCGTGACGATCGAACTGCCGCGGGCGACCTACAAGGTGACGGCCCGCACCGGGGACGGGTCGGTCCACGTGTCCGTCCCCCGCGACGACTCCAGCGAGCACGTCGTGTCCGCGCGCAGCGGCGACGGGAAAGTCACCGTGCGGAACGCGAACTAATCAGCCCGTGTGTTCGTCATCAACCGGTGGGAGAATGACTCCGGGCAGGGCGGATCACAGTACGGGAGAGGGATGTGACGGCGACACCAGCGCAGCCGTACTCGCCGTTGGTGCCGCGCGCGCGTCCGCGGGTGCTCGGGGACACGCTCGCGCTGGCCGCCCTCCCCCTCCTCGCCGTCCTCCTGCTGCCCGCCGCGTTCGCCGGCGGTGGCACCCGCCGCTGGTTCGGCGGACGGGCGGAGAGCCAGCGGGCGGAGGCGCAGGCCGCGAAGGACGCCGCGGCGGCCGCGTTCTACGAACTGGACACCGCGCAGCGGGATCTGAGGATCTCGATCGAGACGATCACGGCCGTCGACGCCTCGCCGGCCGCCCGGCGCGCCGTCGCCGACTTCGAGGCCATCGGCCGGCGCATCGACGAGGCCAGCCACCGGTACATCCAGGCCGTGGACGCCCACGACCTGGACCGGGACGACCTGGAGGCCTCCGCCGCCACACAGGCCCGCGGCGAGTTGACCCGCGCGAAGGACGAACTGGTCCGCGTCAAGGGCGAGCTGGACCGTTTCACGGACGGGCTCGGCCCGCTGCTCGGCAAGGCGGAGACCCAGCTGGCCCGGCTGGCGCCCGCCGTGGAGCGGGCCCGCCAGAGCCTGCTGGCGGCGTCGAACGCGCTGGACGCGGTCCGGGAGACCGGACTGAGGGCGGACGACCTGGCCGCCCGCCTGGCCGCGCTCGCGCCCGAGCTGACCAGGCTCAACCAGGGCGCCGGTCAGCACGGCGTGCCGGAGACCCTGGAGCGGGCCGAGCGGGTCGCCCGCGAGGCGCAGGCGGTCCGGGCGGAAGCCGAGCGGCTGCCGGAGAGGGCCGCCGAGATCGACCACCGGCTGGTGTCCCTGCGCACGCGCGCGCAGGCGCTGACGACCCGGTCAGAACAGGTCGAGCCGATCCTGAGCGAGCTGCGCCGGCGTTTCACGGCGGCGTGCTGGCAGGATCTCCAGCACGTCCCCGACCAGTCCGTGGAGCACATACGGCAGGCGGAGGCGAAGCTCGCCGAGGCGCGGACCGCGCGGGACGCCCAGCGCTGGCCGGACGCCGCCGCGCTGCTGTCGACGGCGCGGGCCCTGCTGAACTCCACCGACGAGGCCGTCTCGGCCGCCGGTTCCCGGCTGACCAGGCTCAATGCCGTGCAGAAGGATCCGCGCCAGGAGATCGAGCGGACCCGCTTCGCGATCCGGGACGCGCAGCGGCTGGCGATGGCCGGGCGCAACACCCCCGACCCGAGGGACGCGCGGCCGCTGGACGAGGCGGTGGCCCGGCTGGAGCGGGCGATCGCCACGCTGGAGGGCCGCCACCCGGACTACTGGCACTTCCTCACGGAGACGGAGGCCGTCCGGCACGCGGTGTCGGGCGTGGTGAGCCGCATCCGCGAGGACCGCGGCGCCGGACACTGAGCCCACCCACGCCCGCCCCGCCCCGCCCGCGGCGGCTGCCGTTGCCCCCGGCGCGCGTCGGGCGGATATTGGAGGTGCGTAGGACTCGGCTCGCGCAGCGCTTTCCAGGGAGGCGGGAATGGCCACCCACATCACGCACTCGGCGACTCGGCGGCGGATCACGCTGGACGACCACCTGCCCGTCGACCACCGTCTGAACAGGGTCTACCGGATCGGCGCCGGCCTGATGGGGCTCGGGCTGCTGGTCTTCGGGATCTTCGGGATCATCGACCGGATCGGCTTCTTCGACACCGGCGGGGACACCGTCTGGAGCCTGAACACCAACGGCGCGCTCAGCTGGCTGTCGGTCGCCGTCGGCCTGCTGCTCCTGGTCGGCATGGTGATCGGCGGCAACTTCGCGTCCACCCTGAACATGACCCTCGGCGTGCTGTTCCTGGCCAGCGGCTTCTTGAACATGGGACTGCTGGAGACGGACTACAACTTCCTGGCGTTCGAGATCCAGAACTGCATGCTCAGCTTCGTGATCGGCATCCTGCTGCTGGTCTTCGGGATGTACGGCCGGGTCGGTTCGGCCCTGCCGCACGACAACCCGTACTGGCGGGCCCGTCACCCCGACATGGCGGAGGAGCGGGACGACCAGCGGGAGCAGCGGGAGCGGTTCCCGGCGGAGCACCCCGAGGCGCCCCGGATCAGGTCCCGGGAGGCGGCCCGGGAGGCGTTCGGGGAGGCCCCCCGGCCCCCCGGTCAGGTCCCGCCAGGGACCTGACCGGTCCCGCACCCGTCAGGTGCGGTAGGCGTAGTACGCGGCGTTCGGGTACGACGCGAGGACGCTCGCCACCGACCTGCTGTAGGTGTTGGTGGAGTGGTACGTCAGGTACGGCACGCCCCGGCTGCGGGACGTGACGATCATGGTGTGGTCCTTGGAGCCGTCCTTGTCGAAGTCGACCTGGAGGACGTCGCCGACGTCCAGCTGGTAGACGTTGGTGAGGCTGGTCGTCCGCTTGGAGTTCTGGGCGAACCAGGACCACTCGTTGACGCCGACGAACGAGTCCGACTGGATGTCGGCGTTGCCGAACCACTTGGTGTAGTCGTACACGTAGCCGGGGACGTGCTTCCAGCCGCCCGCCTTCAGGGCCTGGCTGACGAAGTTGGTGCAGTCGCCGCCCGCGCCGTGCCCGTTGAAGTTCGGGTAGGCGGGGTTGTAGTCCGACCAGTACTGCTTGGCGTACGCGGCCATGGCCTTGTAGTCGAGGCCGCTGGCGGTGAAGTTCTTCGCGTTCGCCGGGCCGGGGTACGAGGTCGACGCCTTGGGGGCCGACGGCGTGGTGCTGGTGACGGTGGCCACCATGGGCGCGACGGACGGCTTGGCCGTCTGGTTCACCGCGAGGCCCTCGTCGGTGTCGCGGATGCCGGTCAGCTGCCAGTCGCCGTGCCGGTCGGCGGTGAAGGTCAGCTCGTGGTGGGCCTGGAACCCGGTGGCCTTCGGCTCGTCGCCGCGGACCTTCTCGTAGGTGAGGGTCGTGGTCTCGGTGACCGCGACCTTGGCCTTGCGGCCCTTCACGTCGGTGGCGTCCAGGGTGACGGTGGTGCTGCCCTTGCTGTACTTCTCGCCGAGCTGGGCGAGCCGCTCCTTGCGCCGGTCCAGCGAGGACAGGGCGGCGTCCTCGGTCCGGTTCTGCTTCGACGACAGCTTGACGTCACCGGAGAAGCCGTCGGTCAGCGGCTTCCCGCGGTGGTCCCGCTTGCCGTCGACCAGGGCTTCGGTGCGGTCGGTGAACACCGCGTCGGCGAGGCGCTGGAAGGTGGCCTTCGTCCTGGCGTCCACCGTGGGGTCGTCGACGACCGCCGCGCCGGCGCTCCAGTTGGGCAGCAGGGCCACTCCTGCGACGACGGAGGTGGCCGCCGCCCCGAGTATGACGGCGCGGCGCCGGGTACGGCTCAATTTCCTTGACTTCACTGATGTTTCCCCTCTTGCCCCGGCGGCTGGATGCCGGGGTAGCGCATCTTTGCATGCCGTGTGCGGCACATGTGAAGAGGGGGGCGGCCGTACGGGCGAGGGAGTTATAGGACCGTCACTGCACAACCCCGTCCGGTGTCAACCCGGTTACTGAACGACGGTCGACCAGTCCGGTGACTGGGCCGGGTCGAGGGTGCGCAGCCGCTCCAGCGTGGCGGGCGTCTGCACGTCCATCCAGTCGGCCAGCTCCTTGAAGGAGACGCACTTGACGTCCTTCTTCACGCACACGGTCTTGATGACCTGGTCGACGGCCTTCATGTAGATGCCGCCGTTCCACTCCTCGAAGTGGTTGCCGATGAACAGCGGGGCCCGGCTGCCGTAGTACACGCGGTTGAAGCCGGCCATGTAGGAGTCGGCGGTCTCCTGCTGCCACTGCGGGTACTTGGCCGGGTCGCCCTCGGTCTCGCCCTCGGACTGGTTGTAGAGGAAGTTGAAGTCCATGGACAGGCCCTGGTACTTGCCGCCCTCGTACGGGAGCATCTGGAGCGGGAAGTCCCAGATGCCGTTCTTCTTCGTGGGCCAGATCTGGAAGTCGCCGGCCGAGCTGGCGTCGTAGCGCCAGCCGTAGCTCTTGGCGGCCTTCAGCAGGTTGGCCTGGCCCTCCAGGCAGGGGGCGCGGCCGCCGACGACCGCCTTCCTGAAGTCGAAGGGCAGCGGGTCCATGTCGGTGTAGCCGGTGTTCGTCTTCCACTTCTCGGCGAAGTCGAAGAACTGGTCGATCTCGCTCTTCCACTCCTCGACGCTCCAGTCGCCGCCGCCCTTGGCGCCGCAGAAGTGGCCGTTGAAGTGGGTGCCGATCTCGTTGCCCTCCTCCCACGCCTTGCCGAGGTCCTCCAGCGTGGTGCGCACGTGCTCGTCGGTGGGGAAGCTGATGGCCGCCGACCCCTTGGGGTGCTGCGGCGGGCTGTAGAGGCCGGCCTTGCTCTTGGGCAGCAGGTAGATCCCCGTGAGGAAGAACGTCATGTGCGCGTTGTACTCGCGCGCCATCTCCCGGTAGTGGGTGAACAGCCCGTCGTCGCCGGCCAGCGCGCCGTCCCAGGAGAAGACGACGAACTGGGGCGGCTTCTCCCCCGGTTTGAGCGGTACGGGCTTGAGGCCGCCCTTCTGGGGGCCGGTGTACGAGGTGGAACCGTCCCCGAGGACCTTCGTCTTCCCGTCCCACTCCGGCTCCTCCCCCGCCGACGCCGTCGCCTTGCCGCCCTTGCCCGCGGAGGCGGTCGGCGCGGTGTTGTCCGTGCGGCTCAGCACCAGGTAGCCCGCCACCAGCGAGGCGACGACGAGGAACGCCGCCAGGCTCAGGAAACCCGGATGGGCGGCGGCGGGGCGGCTGGTTGCCCGGGCCTTGCGGCGGCGGCCCGACGGTGGCGTCATGTGCGGCTCATTCTCGAGGGGTTCGGGGACTGCGGTGCGGCCTGCGATCAGCCGAGCGGGCTCATGGCTCTGGACCAGATGCCGTAGGGGACGCTGTTGCCCGCTGTGCCGTCGATGCCCTCCAGCGGCAGCGGTTCGAGACTCTCCGCCAGGTCGATGCGGTAGAGGACGACCGCCGTGGAGACGGCCTTGTCGGTGCCGACGTACCAGGCGGCCTTGGAGTCCTGGGTGGTCCCGGCCTTGCCCGCCACCCCGGCACCCTCCGGTGCGGCGCCGGGGTGGGCGGTGCGGAAGGCGTCGGTGAGCGCGGAGGTGACCTCCCGGGCCGTGTCGGCGCCGATCGCGCGAACGGGCCTGGGGAGGGCCAGCGGGATCTTGGTGCCGTTGTGGGTGATCTGGCGCACGGAGTACGGCTCGGTGTGCCTGCCGTCGGCGGCGAAGGTGGAGTAGCCGCTGGCCATGCGGATGGCGCTGGGCGTGGAGCTGCCCTGCGACAGGGCGGGCACCTGTGCGCCGAGGCTGGAGGGGAGCAGTCCGGCCGCCGCGGCGGTGGAGCGCACCTTGTCCAGGCCGGTGTCCATGCCGAGCTGCATGAACGGCGTGTTCACCGACAGGGCCAGCGCCCGGTGCAGGGTGATCCGTCCGTAGGACTTGTCGTTGTCGTTGCTGGCGGCGACCTTCCTGCCGCTTCGGTCCCAGTACGGCCCCTCCGGCGTGGTCACCGGCACGTCGTCGTCGCCGTCGTAGACGGACTCCCCGGTGACCGGTGTCGCCTCCCCGTCCCGCTCCTTGTGGACGCCGTGCTCCAGGCCGGCCGCGTAGACGAACGGCATGAAGGCGGAGCCGGCCGGCACGGTGGTGGCGTTGGACTCGTTGTAGCCCTGCGTACGGTGGTCGGGGCCGCCGTAGACCGCGAGGATCCGTCCGTCCGCGGCCACCGAGGCGGCGCCGTAGTGGGCCGTCTTCGCGTGCTTGGGGTCGTCCTTGAGGGCCTTGGCGCGGGCCTTGGTCACGGCGTCGGTGAGCTGGGCCTCCCGGCCCTTCTCGAACGTCGTGTAGATCTGGTAGCCGCCCAGGTCGAAGTCCTTGTCGTCGATCTTGGCGGACTTCTTGGCGTACTGGGAGGCGAGTTCCACGAGGTAGTCGCTCTGCTCACCGGTGTCGTACAGCGGATTGCTCTTGAGCGGCTCGGGGAACTTCTTGTAGGTGGCCCGCTCCGCCTTGGACAGTTTGCCGATGGCGACCATCCGGTCCAGGGTCCACGTCCAGCGTTCCACGGCACGGGCGCGGTTGGTGCTGTTCAGGGTGGGGTCGTACAGCCCGGCGCCCTTGAGGAGGGCGGCGAGGAAGGCGGCCTCGCTGGCGTTCAGCTCGCTGACGTCCTTGCCGTAGTAGGCCTGGGCGGCGCGCTGGATGCCGTAGGTGCCGCGGCCGAACCAGCTGGTGTTGAGGTAGCCCTCCAGGATGTCGTCCTTGCTCATCTGGTTGTCGAGCTTGAGGGCGATCATCGCTTCGGTGAACTTGCGCCGGACCGTCTGGCCCTGGTTGAGGTAGACGTTCTTGACGTACTGCTGGGTGATCGTGGAGCCGCCCTGGGTGTCGCCCTGGCCGACGGTGCGGAACAGGGCGCGGCTGATGCCCTTGAAGGAGATGCCGGGGTCGCTGTAGAAGCTCTCGTTCTCGGCGGCGAGGACGGCCCAGCGGACATCCTCGGGGATGTCCTTGAGCGGCATCGCCTGCCGCTGCACCCAGCCGGTGCGGGCCATGGGCGTGCCGTCGGCCCAGAAGTACACGTTGTCCTGCTGGGTGGCGTAGGTGTTGAGGTTGTCCGGAACGTCGGTGGCGGCGTAGGCGACGACCAGGAAGAGGGTGCTCAGGCCGAGGGAGGCGAGGACGCCTCCGATCGACTGCCGCCAGGAGGGTGTCCAGCGGCGCCAGCCGGTGCGGCCGGGCCGTGGGTACAGCGGGCGCATCCGGCGCGCGTACGGGGCGAGGAAGACCCTGAGGCGCGCGGCGTACGGGGCGAGGAAGGCGACGAGGGGTGCCAGTCGGGGACCCACGGCGGCGGTGAGCCGGGAACGCAGAGGGGGGCGGGGGGCTTTTCTGCCCTTCCGCCGGTCTCCTGATGCCGAGGATTCGTCGGAAACATCCGGTATTCCGGATATCTCCGATTGATCCTCGCTGCCGGGTATGCCCTCCGGTGGCACCCGCAGTTGCATGGTCTCGTCCGCCTTGAAAGAAGCGGGAACCTTCAACTGCATGGTGGCGTCGGCCGGCTCCTGGGGCTCCTCCCCCTGCCCCGCCTGGGTCACGATGTCTCCCTCCGCACTAGGTATTGCTCGCGTAGGCAGACGTACAGACGTACGAGGGTCTGGCATGGTTGCCGTCGGAACGGCAGCAAACCCTGATTCCCCCAACCTCGCGGTTCATCGCGGCGCCCTCAAATTACCAGCGCCCTTCGCAAGATCTCCACATAAGAAATCGACAGAAGTGAACACCATAGAAACAGCGGGGGCCGCTTCCCCCCATAGAGGGATTAATCTGTCCGCATGCCTCGCTACGAGTACCGCTGCCGGACCTGCGGCGACACCTTCGAACTCAGCCGACCCATGGCGGAGTCGGCCGCGCCCGCCGACTGCCCCGCCGGTCACGACGACACGGTCAAGCTTCTCTCCACAGTAGCTGTAGGCGGCACGGTTTCCGCCCCCGCACCCAAGGCGGGCGGCGGGGGCGGCTGCTGCGGCGGGGGCTGCTGCGGCTGAGGCCTACCGGTCGCGGACGCCCTTCAGGAACTCCCGCAGGATCCGCTCCCCCGCCAGCACACCACGCTCGGGCAGCGCCGTGACCTGCGGCGCCGTCCAGGCCGCGTCGGCCAGCTCGCCGTGACCGGGGCGCCAGCCCCGGTCCGACACCAGCAGCAGATCGGCGTCGAGCAGGGAGTCACCGGCCGCCAGCGTCAGCTCGGCGCCGGAACGCCGGGCCACCTCCCGCACGGCCGCGCTCTTGGTCAACGGCTTCGGCACGGCGTAGATCTTGCGGCCCTGGAGCGAGACGGTCCACCCGCGGTTCTCCGCCCAGACCGCCAGCTCCTTCACCCACTCCTCGGGCAGCAGCTCGCGCTCCACCACCAGGTAGGCGAACAGCTCCTCGGCGATGCGCTCCTTGCGCAGCCACAGCGGATCGGCGAAGGCCGCCAGGTGCGCCTGCACCTCCGCCAGCGGGGCGCACTCGTCGGCCAGCCGCGCGGTCACCACGGCCTGCCAGTCCGGGTCGGACACCCCGTCGACCAGCAGATGCCCGCCGTTCGCGCAGATCGCGTACTTCGGCGGCGGACCCGGCAGGTTGATGCGCTGGTACTGCTTGCGGGTCCGGGTGGTCGTCGGCACGAACAACGCCGCGTCCCCCAGCTCGGTCAGCAGCCCCGCCGCCGTCTCCGTCAGGTACGACAGGGGACGGCTCTCGTGCACCTCCACGCACAGCAGCCGGGGCGCCCGCGCGTCCGGCATGGTCAGCGCGAGGGCCGCCGCGGAGTAGATGAGCGTACGGTCGAGGTCGCTCGCCACCAGCACCGGCATCAGAGCGTCACCGCCTTGCCGTCGGCGCCGGTCGCGCCGCGCGTGTACTGCGGGTGGATCAGTCCGACGCAGGTGTACGGCAGGTCGCCGACCTCCTCCACCGGTACCCCTCGCTGCCCGGCGAGCAGCCGGACGTGGTCCAGGTCGGCGCCCGCCCCGGCCCGCGCCAGGATCTTCCACGGCACCCGGCGCAGCAGCACCCGGGTGGTCTCGCCGACGCCCGGCTTGACCAGGTTCACGTCGTGGATGCCGTAGGCCTCGCTGATGCGCTCCACCGCCGCCCAGCCCTCCCAGGTCGGCGCGCGGTCGGCGGCCAGCAGCTCCTTCACCGCCGCGTCCACGGCGTCCGCGACCTCCGGGAAGCGGGCCGAGACGGCGTCCAGGAAGGCACCCGAGACGTCCGCGCCGGCCAGTTCGCGGTAGAACTTGGCGCCGTGGAAGTCGTCGGGTCCGACCAGGTCGGCGCGGAGCACGGTCCGCGATATCAGGCCCGACACCGTCGAGTTGAGGCAGGCGGAGGGGATCAGGAAGTCCTCCCGCGTGCCGTACGTCCGTACGCAGGAGCCCGGGTCGGCCAGCACGGCGATCTCCGGGTCGAAGCCGGACGCGCCGCCCGCCGCCTCGAACTCCTCCACGGCCGCCGCCAGTTCGCGGGTGATCGCACCCTTGCCGGTCCAGCCGTCGACGAAGACGACGTCCGCCGGGTCGTGGTGCTGGGCCAGCCAGCGCAGCGCGTTGGCGTCGATGCCCCGGCCCCGGACGATCGACACCGCGTAGTGCGGCAGCTCCAGACCGTGCCGGTACTGGGCCCAGCGGCGCATCAGCACGCCGACCGGGGTGCCGGCGCGGGCCAGCGAGACGAGCACCGGCCGCGGGGACCGTTCGGCGATCACCAGTTCCGTCACCGCGCCGACCGCCTGCGCCAGCCGGGACGCGGACGTCTCCAGCGCCGCGTGGAACAGCTCCTGGTACTGCTCGCTGGGCTGGAACTCCACCGGCAGGGACTCCGCGTAGTGCGCGCCGCCGCTCTGGATGGCCTCCTCGCGCTCCTCGGTCGGCGCCTCCAGCGTCACGTCCGAGAGGTCCTGGAGCAGCCAGCCGACCTCCTCGGGCGCGTACGAGGAGAAGGCGGGACCACGGAGGGGGTCGGGCAGCATGGCGGACCTTTCGGGTACGTACAGCGGCTCGGGGACGTACGAGGGCACGACCGCGAGGACGACGTGCGGGGTGTGCGCGGCGAGCCGGTCCAGGAGGCCGCCGGGGGCGTGCAGCGCCGGGGTGTCGGCGGCGGAGTCGACGACGGCGACCACGGCGTCGAAGTTCGCACCCGCGACGTTGTAGGCGTAGCGCTCGCCGGGGCCGTCGGCCGGATCGTCGTGGGCGGGGAAGACGATCCTGCTGCGTATCGCGTAGCCCGGGTCGTCGACCGCGAGAACCGGCGAGCGGGTGGTGGTGGAGAAACGCACCTCCGCGTCCGTGGTCCGCTCCAGCTCACCCGCCAGTCGCAGCGGCGCGTACATCAGCTCCTCGAAGCCGAGGACGTGCACGCGGCGTGCGCCGTCCGGCAGGGCCTCGGCGAGCCGCGCCGCCATCGCGGGCAGGGCGCCCTCCAGCCGGACGCGGTGCTGCGGTGTGAAGCCGTGACGGCCGCCGTCGGGCAGCCCCCGGGGCCAGCGGAGGTCGACGCGGTCGACGCGTGAGGGGCGCGCGGTGCTGTCGTGCGGGGGCTCGCCGGCGGGAGCCGGTCGCGTCCGTGCGGCGGTGGCCGCGGACGCGACCGGCTCCCCCGCCCCCGAGGGGTCGAGGTCGTAGCTGGCCACGAGGGACTGGCCCTTCGCCAGTACCCCCTCCGGCAGTCGTACGGTGCCGGAGGCCGCCGCCACCAGGTCCACCCTGGCGTCGATCTCACGGGCGAAGGCCTCCAGGCGGCCCGCGTCGGCCGGGGAGCGCATGTCGACCAGGGCGACGACGACGTACCGGCGGCGCGGGTAGCGCTCGTGCAGGTCGCGGATGGTGTTCAGGACGGTGTTGCCGGTGGAGAACTCGTCGTCGACGAGGACCAGCGGGCCGTCCCCGACCAGCAGCGCCGGGTCCTCCGGCAGCAGCAGGTGGGAGGTGGCGTGCGAGTGGGACTCCTCGAAGCCGCCCGCCGGGACGACGCCGGGGACGGGGCGCCGGGTCGAGTGCAGGTACGGCGCCCGGCCGATGCCGTCGGCGACGGAGTGGCCCAGACCGGTGGCCGTCTCCGCGTACCCGAGGACGACGGCCTGCGCGGCCTCCGCGCCGAGCAGTTCGCCCACCCGGCGGCCCAGGGCGAAGCCGTGGCCGTAGACCACGGACGGCGACTGGGGTACGTGCTTTCCCAGCACGTGGGAGACGAGCAGGTGGGCCCGCTTGGGGTTGCGGCGCAGGGCCAGCCCGAGGAGGTCGGTCAGCGTGTCGTCGCCCTCGAGCCGGACGCCGAGCCGCTCGGCGACCCAGCTCCCGGACCAGACCCCGTTGTTCACTGCCTTGTTCATGCGTCCCTATGTCGTGAGGAGGGTGGTGCGGTGGTTCAGCCGGGTATGCCCGCGGCGAGCAGGTCGACGAAGCTGACGTCCTCGTGCGCGACGCCGAAGACCTCGGCGCGCACCATGGTCCGCTCGGCCCAGGCCCGGTGCGGCTTCACCTCGTTCATCTTGTTCGTGTACGCCGACCTCATGACGCCTCCGCCGCCGCGCTCCGGCCGCAGGATGTCGGCCGCGTCGCTGTACTCCTCGTGACTGACCACGGACAGCGCGTGCACGGCCGGTACGTGCGAGGGGTGGATGCAGGTCTTGCCCAGCAGACCGTTGGCGTGGTCGAGGGAGATCTCGCGCAGCAGTCCGTCCATCGCGTGTTCGATCAGTTTCTCACGCAGCTCGACGGCCTGTCCCTCCAGGAAGGGGCTGTGCCGCAGCATCGGCTTGAACATGCGCTCGGGGACCCGGAAGTACTCCCACACGGGCCCGGTCACCGTGAACCCGGTGCCGTCGGCCCGCCCCAGCATGTTCACCACGTCGGCGATCACGGAGGCGACGATCTGGACGTCGTAGGCGGTCATGTCGGGCGCCCGGCGCAGGCCGTACGACGAGCAGAAGTCGGTGACGCCGAGACGCAGCGCGAGGACGCGGCTGCGGTACTTCTCGACGGCGCGGGCGATGCCCTCCAGGGCGTCCACCCGCGACTCGCGGTACATCAGCTCGGGCGTCTCCAGGACGGGCATGCCGAACAGCCGCCGGCCACTGGCCAGCTCGGCGTCGGCCAGGGCCTCCAGGAAGGGGATGCCGCGCTCCTCGGTGAACTTCGGGAAGACGAACCCGCTGAGCAGCCGCACCGCCGGGCCCAGGCGTCGGACCAGGTCCGGGATCTGCTCGGGGGTACGGACGCGGATGAACAGCAGCGGCGGCTCCACGCCGGGGCGGGCGGCCAGGTCGGTGAACTGGCGGACGAGGTTCTCCTCGCCGTGCTCCACGTCCTCGTCGCCGATGGAGTCCTCGAGGCACAGCACCATGGACACCACGCCACGCCCGGTCTGCTTGAGGATGTCCTCGGCCAGCCGGGGCCGGGTGGCCGGGCTGTAGAGCGTGGCTCCCAGGGCGGCGGACAGCAGCCGGGCCGGCGAGTCCGTGTCGAACACGCAGGGCTGCCGGTAGAACAGGCGCTGCCGCACCTCAGGGGCAAGGTGCCCGAAATGACGCATATATCTCCCCCGTGGTGCAAGTCGAGCGTATGGATTCGGCAAGAGGTGGCCGGTAATAGTACGTAGAGACCCATGTCGTGGGTTCCCACCGGTCATGAATTCCAGGTAACGCAGAGCGACACAACGCGACACGGCCCGGCATCGTCCGCTGCGGGACGGCCCGGACCGCCGGTTGCCGTGTACCCGCATTGTCGTGAGCAGAACCGAGAGGGCAGGATGAGCGCATGACGCACGCGATGCTGAAGGGGTCGAACGTCCCGCTGAAGGCCACCACGGTGCGGGCCGTGCTGCGCTGGACACCCGGGCAGGGGGTCCCGGACGTCGACGCCTCCGCGCTGCTCCTCGGCCCCGAAGGTCGTGTGCGATCCGACGAGGACTTCGTCTTCTACAACCAGCCCCGGCACCCTTCGGGGAAGGTCTGGCGGCTCGGCAAGAAGCGTGGCGCCGAGGGCCTCACCGACACGATCCAGACGGATCTGGCCGGTGTCGAGTCCGACGTCGGCCAGATTCTCCTGGTCGCTTCGGCCGACGGCGTCACCTTCGACCGGGTACGGGCGCTCAGCATCCTGCTGTACGACGCGGCGGCCGCCGAGGGTCAGCCGCTGGCCACCTTCGACATCCGTCCGGAGACCGGTGAGGAGACCGCGCTGATCTGCGGCGAGCTGTACCGCCGCGGGGAGGGCTGGAAGTTCCGGGCGCTCGGCGAGGGCTACTCCAACGGTCTCAAGGGCCTCGCCACGGACTTCGGCATCTCCGTCGACGAGTCGGAGGAGGCCGCCGTCGGCTCCGACGCCGGCTCCACGCCCAGCCTCTCCCAGCCGCTGCCGCCGGAGGAGCCCACGACGGCCGTCCCCCAGCAGCCCGCGGGCTACGGCTACCCGGCGTCCCTGCCGACGTACGGATACGGCTATCCGGACGCCCAGCCGGCCGGGGCGGCGCCCGCCGGCGAGTTCCGCATGCCGCCGCAGGGACCGCAGTTCATCGGACGGTGAGGGCGGCGGGGCCGGTCGGGCCGGGGAGGGTGCTCGGGCCGGGGAGGGTGCTCGGACCGAGGAGACCGGTCCGGCCGAGGAGGGCGCCGCGCACGGCCGGGGCCGCGGAGCGTCAGCGCTGCGCCTTCGTCTTGTAGCCCCGCCCCCACTGCAGCCCCCACCCGTACAACCGGTCCAGTTCGGCCTGGAAGCCGTACACGAACCTCACCTCGCGCCGGACCATCAGCTCCCCCTTCACGTTCTCGATCATCACCACCGCGCAGGAGCGGGCCTGGGGGTGGCGCTCGTCGAGGCCTATCTCGATGCGCGGCCCGTTGCTCGGGTAGAGGGTGACGATCGCGTGCGTACGGTCGAAGGCCGGCGTCTGGTCGTAGATGTAGACGAACACCAGCAGCCGCCTGATGGCGTCCCGGTGGTCCAGGTTGACGTACATCGTCTCGCCGGACCCCGACCCGAACCGGTCGTCTCCGCTCAGCTTCACGTACGGCGCCGCGTTGATCTCGCCGAGCAGGCCGCCCAGCGGCTGGACGACGCCCTTCGTCCCGTCCGCCAGCTCGTACAGGCAGCCCAGGTCGAGGTCGACGTTGACCATGCTCTGGCTGTGTCCCATGACCTCCGGCGGGCGCAGCGCCTTGAACGGGTGGCGCAGCAGGCTCTCCCGCGAGGAACCGCCGAAGTCGGAGGTGCGCATCCGCCAGGTCAGATTGACGCGCAGGTGCCCGGTGGCGGCGTCCTGCTTGGTGAGCGAGACCTGGCTGTGCCGTTTGGTCAGCTCTATCGCATTGCTCGCCGCACTGCCCGAGTCGAAGTCGGCGGCCCTGCCGGGCCGCAGTCCGTCGAAGAAGCCCACTACCGCCCCCAAGTTCCACGCCCGAAACAACGCCTGACCGCACAGTCCCCCGGAAACGACCGGCGGGGCGGCGTCGAGGACCCGTCCTCGACGCCGCCCCGCTCAGAGCGTTCCTCGCGGGGGAGCTGATCACACTCCGGAGGAGACCTCGGTCTTCTCGTCCGAGCCCGCGTCGCCCTCCGCCGCCGCCAGCGCCCGGTTGCGGCGCACGGAGGACCAGAACGACCAGGCGATCAGGACGACACCGACCAGGCCGGTGATGATCTCGCTGATCTGGTACTGGATGGTGACGAGCAGGATCACCGCGAGGGCGCCGATCGCGTAGTGCGCGCCGTGTTCCAGGTAGACGTAGTCGTCGAGGGTGCCCTGGCGGACCAGGTAGACGGTGAGCGACCGGACGTACATGGCGCCGATGCCGAGGCCGAGGGCCATCAGCACGATGTCGTTGGTGATGGCGAAGGCGCCGATCACGCCGTCGAAGGAGAAGGACGCGTCCAGGACCTCGAGGTAGAGGAACATGAAGAAGGCGGCCTGGCCGGCCAGGACGACCGGGGACTTCTGCCTGCCGGTGCGCTGGGCCTCTTCCTCCTCCTCGTGCTCGCGTTCCTCCTCCTCCTCGAGTTTGTCCTCGAAGTAACCGGAGAGACCGCCGACCACCATGTAGGTGATCAGGCCCCCGATGCCGGAGAGCAGGACGGTCTCGGCCTTGTCCGCGTGTCCGGCGTGCAGGTGGGCGTGGGTGGCGACGGTCATGGAGGTGACCAGCAGGACGATCAGGGCGATGCAGACCGACAGCATGTCGACCTTGCCCAGCTTGGCCAGCGGGCGCTCCAGCCAGCCGAGCCACTTGATGTCCCGGTCCTCGAAGATGAAGTCCAGGAAGATCATCAACAGGAACATGCCGCCGAAGGCCGCGATCGCGGGGTGCGCGTCGGTGACCAGTTGCTGGTAGCGGTCCTTGTCGGTGAGGGCGAGGTCGACGGCCTCGATCGGCCCGAGCTGGGCGCTGATCGCGACGATCACGACGGGGAAGACGAGCCGCATGCCGAAGACGGCGATCAGCACGCCGACGGTGAGGAAGATGCGCTGCCAGAAGGCGCTCATCTTCTTCAGGATTCCGGCGTTGACGACTGCGTTGTCGAAGGACAGCGAGATCTCGAGGATGGACAGGATCGCCACGACACCGAAAGCGGTCCACCCCCCGTAGAGCACCGCTGCGACGAGGCCGAGCGCGGTGACCGCGAACGACCACCCGAAGGTTTTCAGAACCACTGGCTACCCAATCCTGTCTCTGGGCCCCGGTCCCCCCAAGCGAAACCTGGGGGAGGGTTTCCCCCGCGCCGTACGCGGCTTTACGAAACGTTGACTCCGAAGTCTAGAGCGATGCCCCGAAGTCCTGACGCGTACCCCTGACCGACCGCGCGGAACTTCCATTCGCCCTGGTATCGGTACAGCTCACCGAAGATCATGGCCGTTTCGGTGGAGGCGTCCTCGCTGAGGTCGTACCGCGCGAGTTCCTGGCCGTCGGCCTGGTTGACGACCCGGATGAACGCGTTGCTGACCTGGCCGAAGGTCTGACCGCGCTCGTCGGCCATGTGGATGGAGACGGGAAAGACGATCTTGTCGCACTGGGCGGGCACCTTGCCGAGGTCGACGAGGATCGACTCGTCGTCGCCGTCGCCCTCACCGGTGAGATTGTCCCCGGTGTGCTCCACCGAGCCCTCGGGGCTCTTGAGCTGGTTGTAGAAGACGAACCACTCGTCGCCCATCACCCGTCCGCCGGTGCACAGCAGCGCGCTGGCGTCCAGGTCGAAGGGGGCCCCGGTGGTGGAGCGCGCGTCCCAGCCGAGGCCGATCATCACCTGGGTGAGATTCGGCGCGACCTTGGACAGGGAGACGTTGCCTCCCTTGGCGAGCGTGACGCCCATGTGCTGGTCCTCCCCTAGGTCGGGCTTCTTCGGTTGTCCTGCACGTCCGGCGCCGCCCGTAAACGGTGCGGCGCCGGACGAAGCCGTCACGTCATCGACGCCGGCGTCCCACAGGGTCGGCTCAGACGTTGACGCCGAAGTCCTGCGCGATGCCGCGCAGGCCCGAGGCGTAGCCCTGGCCGATGGCGCGGAACTTCCACTCCGCGCCGTGCCGGTACAGCTCGCCGAAGACCATGGCGGTCTCCGTCGAGGCGTCCTCGCTGAGGTCGTAACGGGCGATCTCCGCCTCGCCGGCCTGGTTCACGACGCGGATGAACGCGTTGCGCACCTGGCCGAAGGACTGCTGGCGGTTCTCGGCGTCGTAGATCGACACCGGGAAGACGATCTTCTCGACCTCGGCCGGTACGGCCGCGAGGTTCACCTTGATCTGCTCGTCGTCGCCCTCGCCCTCACCGGTGACGTTGTCACCGGTGTGCTCGACGGAGCCGTCGGGGCTCTTGAGGTTGTTGAAGAAGACGAAGTTGGCGTCGCTGGCGACCTTGCCCGAGCTGTTCAGCAGCAGCGCGCTGGCGTCCAGGTCGAAGTCGGTGCCGGTCGTGGTGCGCACGTCCCACCCCAGACCGACGATGACCGCGGTCAGGCCCGGGGCCTCCTTGGTCAGCGAAACGTTGCCGCCCTTGCTGAGGCTGACTCCCACGAGTCCTCCAATGGTGTCCGGGGGCGGGGAGCCCCAATCGTGCGTCGGATATCGGATCAACGATTCGATCCTAGTGAGGGGTTCCCGCCCCCCGCAGGCCCTGGAACCGAAGAATCACCGGGTGTCGGCCCCGGTCCGGCACCGCGGCGGGCCGGCCGGGAGCGGCCGCGTCAGAGCGCGTCGAGCGCCGAGACGTACGCACCGAGGTCGCGGGCGTCCGGCAGGGCGTTGACGACGGTCCAGCGCACGACGCCCTCCTTGTCGATGACGAAGGTGCCGCGCACCGCGCAGCCCTTGTCCTCGGCGAAGACGCCGTAGGCGCGGGAGACCTCGCCGTGCGGCCAGAAGTCGCTCAGCAGCGGGTAGTCCAGGCCTTCCTGCTCGGCGAAGACCCGCAGGGTGTGGATGGAGTCGTTGGAGACGGCCAGCACCTGGGTGTCGCGGTCGGAGAACTTCGGCAGGTTGTCGCGCACCTCGCACAGTTCGCCGGTGCACACACCGGTGAAGGCGAAGGGGTAGAAGAGCAGGACGACGTTCTTGCCGCCGCGGAAGTCGGACAGCTTCACGGTACGGCCGTGGTTGTCCTTCAGCTCGAAGTCGGGAGCCTTGTCGCCGACCTGGATCGCCATCGTCGTGGAACCCTTTCCTGGGGATTCGCCGGAACCGGTTGCGGCATTCGGGTGAGAGAACGCCCGGAACGCCGGGAACCACCCTACGCAGCGGCCACGACGCACCTGTGGACGGGCCGATACGGGATCGGCCCGTCCACAGGCGTCGAGAGGGGTTTCGCGGTTCTCCGTACTTTCACGGTTCTCCGCCACCTCGACGAGGTCACTTCGGGAACGGAATCACTTCCGGAACGAGGTCACTTCGGGAACGAGGTCGTCTCTTGGACGAGGTCACTTCTTGGACTTGGCGGCCTTGGGCGTCACCAGCCGGCTGCCACTCCAGTCCTTGCCCACGCTGACGCTCTTGCTGGCGGACAGACCCGCCGTCGTCGCGGCTTCGGAGATGTCGCTCGGTTCCACGTACCCCGTCCGGCCGGTCTTCGGCGTCAGGAGGAGGATCGAGCCGCCTTCTTCGATGTACGTGGTGGCGTCCACCAGCGCATCCGTCAGGTCGCCGTCATCGTCGCGGAACCAGAGCACCACGGCGTCGGCGACGTCGTCGTAGTCCTCGTCCACCAGATCGCTGCCGATGACTTCCTCGATGGACTCGCGGAGCTCCTGATCGACGTCGTCGTCGTAGCCGATCTCCTGGACCACCTGCTCGGGCTGGAACCCCAGCCTGACGGCAGGGCTCGTCCGCTCCTCCGCGTGGTCCGCGGTCGCGCTCACGGGTTGCCTCCTGATCATGTTTCGGGAATAACTCAGCCACGCGCGTGCGCGAAGCATTGGCCGTAGTCCACACGGGCGGGGCGGATCGCGCAAGTACCCGGCGGTTCGGACCGCCGAAACGGTGACGATCCTGGCGGTGTCGACGCAACTCCAGGCGCGCGATCCAGACGAAAGGTGACGTGCACCACACCTATCTGCCCCGTTTGCGTATTTGAGAACCATCCAAGGGTACGAGACTCGAACGAGTGCCGGTTACCTCGGGGTAGAGATGACGTTTGCGGCCTCGAGGTACACGATGGGGGCGGTGCAGGTACTGGAGAACGAGCGGGACATCAGCCCCACGCACAGCCCCACCACAAGCCCCACAGCCCCACACAGCCCCTCTGACAGGTAAGGACCAGCGTGGCTTCCGGATCCGATCGCAACCCGATCATCATTGGCGGCCTTCCGAGTCAGGTTCCTGACTTCGATCCCGAGGAAACCCAGGAGTGGCTCGACTCCCTCGACGCCGCCGTCGACGAGCGGGGCCGGGAGCGGGCCCGCTACCTCATGCTGCGCCTGATCGAGCGGGCCCGCGAGAAGCGCGTGGCCGTGCCCGAGATGCGCAGCACGGACTACGTCAACACCATCCCGACGCGGGCCGAGCCGTTCTTCCCGGGCAACGAGGAGATCGAGCGGAAGATCCTCAACGCGACCCGCTGGAACGCGGCCGTGATGGTCTCGCGCGCGCAGCGGCCGGGCATCGGCGTGGGCGGCCACATCGCCACCTTCGCCTCCTCGGCGTCGCTGTACGACGTGGGCTTCAACCACTTCTTCCGCGGCAAGGACGAGGGGGACGGCGGCGACCAGGTCTTCTTCCAGGGCCACGCCTCCCCCGGCATCTACGCCCGCGCGTACATGCTCGACCGGCTGAGCGAGCAGAACCTCGACGGGTTCCGCCAGGAGAAGTCGAAGGCGCCGTACGGCCTCTCCTCGTACCCGCACCCGCGGCTGATGCCCGACTTCTGGGAGTTCCCGACCGTGTCCATGGGGCTCGGTCCCATCGGCGCGATCTACCAGGCCCGGATGAACCGCTACATGCACGCGCGCGGGATCGCCGACACGTCGAAGTCGCACGTGTGGGCCTTCCTCGGCGACGGCGAGATGGACGAGCCGGAGTCGCTCGGCCAGCTGACCATCGCGGCGCGCGAGGGCCTGGACAACCTGACCTTCGTCGTCAACTGCAACCTCCAGCGCCTCGACGGCCCGGTGCGCGGCAACGGCAAGGTCATCCAGGAGCTGGAGTCGGTCTTCCGGGGTGCCGGCTGGAACGTGATCAAGCTGATCTGGGACCGCAGCTGGGACCCGCTGCTCGCCCAGGACCGTGACGGCATCCTCGTCAACAAGATGAACACCACCCCGGACGGCCAGTTCCAGACGTACGCCACCGAGTCCGGCGCGTACATCCGCGACCACTTCTTCGGCGACGACCAGCGGCTGCGGGCGATGGTCGAGGGCATGACCGACGACCAGATCCTGCACCTGGGCCGCGGCGGTCACGACCACCGGAAGATCTACGCGGCGTTCAAGGCGGCGGTGGAGCACACCGGCCAGCCGACGGTCATCCTGGCGAAGACGGTCAAGGGCTGGACGCTCGGCCCCAACTTCGAGGGCCGCAACGCCACGCACCAGATGAAGAAGCTGACGGTCGACGACCTCAAGCGCTTCCGCGACCGGCTCCACCTCCCCATCCCCGACAAGGAGCTGGAGAGCGGCGCGCCGCCGTACTACCACCCGGGGCGCGACTCCGAGGAGATCCAGTACATGCACGACCGGCGCAAGGGGCTCGGCGGGTACGTCCCGACCCGTGTCCTGCGCGCCCGGCCGCTGGCGCTGCCCGACGACAAGACGTACGCGACGGTGAAGAAGGGCTCCGGCCAGCAGTCCATCGCCACGACCATGGCCTTCGTGCGGCTCCTCAAGGACCTCATGCGGGACAAGGAGATCGGCAGGCGGTTCGTGCTGATCGCGCCGGACGAGTACCGCACGTTCGGCATGGACTCCTTCTTCCCGAGTGCGAAGATCTACAACCCGCTGGGCCAGCAGTACGAGTCGGTCGACCGTGAGCTGCTGCTCGCGTACAAGGAGTCCCCGACCGGGCAGATGCTGCACGACGGCATCTCCGAGGCCGGCTGCACGGCCTCCCTGATCGCGGCCGGTTCGGCGTACGCCACGCACGGCGAGCCGCTGATCCCGGTGTACGTCTTCTACTCGATGTTCGGTTTC
Organism: Streptomyces sp. NPDC006259; assembly: GCF_042870975.1. NCBI lineage: Bacteria > Bacillati > Actinomycetota > Actinomycetes > Kitasatosporales > Streptomycetaceae > Streptomyces > Streptomyces sp. NPDC006259. The sequence continues at coordinate 737,352 of NZ_JBIAHY010000001.1, forward strand.
CAGCGCACCGGCGACCAGTTCTGGCAGATGGCGGACCAGTTGGCGCGCGGGTTCGTGCTGGGTGCGACCGCCGGCCGTACGACGCTGACCGGTGAGGGGCTCCAGCACGCCGACGGGCACTCGCAGCTGCTCGCCTCGACGAACCCGGGCTGTGTGGCGTACGACCCGGCGTTCGGCTTCGAGATCGCGCACATCGTCAAGGACGGTCTGCGCCGGATGTACGGCCCGGACAGCGAGGACGTCTTCTACTACCTCACCGTCTACAACGAGCCGATCCAGCACCCGGCCGAGCCGGACGACGTGGACGTGGACGGCATCCTCAAGGGCGTGTACCGCTTCAGCGCGGGCACCTCCGGGTCGATCCCGGCGCAGATCCTCGCCTCGGGCGTGGCCGTCCCCTGGGCCGTGGAGGCGCAGCGGATCCTCGCCGAGGAGTGGGACGTCCGCGCCGACGTCTGGTCGGCGACCTCCTGGAACGAGCTGCGGCGCGAGGCCGTCGAGGTCGAGCGGCACAACCTGCTGCACCCGGAGGAGGAGCAGCGCGTGCCGTACGTGACGCGCAAGTTCAGCGGGGCTCAGGGGCCGTTCGTGGCCGTCTCCGACTGGATGCGGTCGGTGCCGGACCAGATCGCGCGCTGGGTGCCGGGGCCGTACCAGTCGCTGGGCGCGGACGGCTTCGGCTTCGCGGACACCCGTGGGGCCGCGCGCCGGTTCTTCCACATCGACGCGCAGTCGGTGGTCCTGGCGGTGCTGACCGAGCTGGCCAAGGAGGGCAAGGTCGACCGGTCGGCCCTGAAGCAGGCGATCGACCGGTATCAGCTGCTGGACGTGGCGTCGGCCGATCCGGGTGCGGCGGGCGGCGACGCGTAGCCAGGGCCTTTGGGCCGGATGACCGGGGGCGGCGGGGCCGGGACGGCTCCGCCGCCCTTGTCCGTTCCTTACGATGCGGGCATGGAGCAACAATCGGCGCAGGACCGGTGGGAGCGGCGGACGCAGCGGCCGCTGCTGGCGCTGGCCGTGGTGTTCGCGGTCGCCTACGCCGTGCCCATCGTGCACACCTCGGCCCGTCCGTCGCTGAAGTCGGCGTGCGCCTGGGTCGAATGGGGGGTGTGGGCGGCGTTCGCCGTGGACTACGCGGTCCGGCTGGTACTGGCCGAGCGGCGGCGGGCGTTCGTCCGCGCGCAGTGGCTGGACCTGTGCGCGGTGCTGCTGCCGCTGATCCAGCCGCTCAGGCTGCTGCGGCTGGTGTCGACGCTGCTGCTGGTGGGGCAGCGGGCCCGGATGGCCTCCCAGGTCCGGCTGACGACGTATGTCGCGGGCTCGGTACTGGGTCTGCTGATCTTCGGCTCGCTGGCGGTGCTGTCGGTCGAGCGGGAGTCGCCGCAGGGGAACATCCGGTCGCTGGACGACGCCCTGTGGTGGTCGTTCACGACGATGACGACCGTGGGGTACGGCGATCACGCGCCGACCACGGGGCTCGGGAGGCTGATCGCGGTCGGGCTGATGCTGGCCGGGATCGCGCTGCTGGGTGTCGTCACCGCGAACATCGCCGCGTGGTTCATCGAGCGGTTCGAGAAGGACGACGTGGGCGAACGCGAGCGGACGGAGGCGATCCGCATCCTCACCGCCGAGGTCCGCGCCCTCAGGGCGGAGGTGGCGGCCCTGCGTGCCCCGGCCCCCAACGGGGGCGCGGCCCCCAGACCCGCGGCCTTCGCGCAGCCGCCGTCCGACCCGGTGGGATGAGGGATCGGAGGCGCGGACCCGCAAGCCGGGCGCGGCGGTCGTCGCCGGCCGGGCGGTCCGCGAGGTGGGCGTCACCGCCGGGGTGCTGACACTCCCGCCGGTGCCGCGAAGCCCTCGCACCGGGCCCGCCGAGCAGCGGAGATGCGGCCGGTACGGCGGGTGCGGTCCGGGGTCCGGCGGCGGAGCCCCGGGTCAGGGACCAGGGGGCGCTGTCCCGGGGCAGGGACGGGAGGGGGCGGCGGGGGCGAGAACACACCCCGCCGGAGCCCCCCGCCTCACATCAGGCCGTTCCCCGCGGCCCCGGAGAGCCAGACCAGCGCCAGCAGCGTGTCGATCGCCCCGAGGACGACGGCGACCAGGGCCGGCACCGGACGGGGGCCCGCCCAGCTGCGGCCCATGGCCAACCAGCCGCAGACGATCGCCGCGGGGCCGAGAACGATCCCCAGCGCGAAGAATCCGGCGACCGCGCAGACCAGGCCCACGATGCCGAGCGTCGCGCTGTCCGGCCCGGTCCGTGACCACGTCCGGCCACGTGAGCGGGGGTGTTTGCGCGTTCCATGTCCGTAGCCCGCCATCGTCAACTCCCTTGAACCTGGGGCTGCTTCGATGGTCCGGGTACCCGCCTCCCACCGGATATGCAGCAGCGGGCGAGGGCCATGCGGCGCGCTGTCCCCCTCCGGCAGCGCGCCGCAGCCCTGGCCGCCCTCCCATCCGGAGGGCTTGACCCACTGTGACCTGCGGCGCGCACCGGAAGCGAGGAACCTTTAGCGTTGTCACCCTGATAGGGGAATTTCGCTGAAATCCGGTCAGGGCCGGGGCACGGATGAAGCCCGCTCATGGGTGAGGCCCGTCGCAGGTGATGCCCCATCAGAGGTGAGGTCGCGTCAGATGTGGCCGGCCCCGGCGCCCGCCTCCGCGTTCTCCCCGCGCTTGGTGAGCAGCGCGACGAAGACGGCGACCGCCGCGACTCCGGCCGCGACGAGCGAGGCGAGGCTCATCCCGGAGATGAAGGTGTCGTGGGCGACGTCCGTGATCTTCGCCGCGATCTCCGCGGGCGTGCCCTCGGCCACCGGGGCCACCCCGACCTGGACGGCCTCGGAGGCCTGGCCCAGCTGGGCGGGGGTGAGTTCGGGCAGGCCGGCGCCCGTCCAGTTGCCGGGCAGGTCGCTGTCGACCTTGGAGGCCATCACGGCGCCGAGGACGGCCGTACCGAGGCTGCCGCCGATCTGCATGGCGGCCTGCTGGAGACCGCCGGCGACTCCGGACAGCTCCATGGGGGCGTTGCCCACGATGACCTCGGTGGCGCCGACCATGACGGGGGCGAGGCCGAGGCCGAGCAGGGCGAACCAGACGGACATCGCCAGGCTGCCCGTGTCCTTCTCCAGGGTGGACATGCCGAACATGGCGACCGTGACGGACACCATGCCGCCGGCCAGCGGGATGCGCGGGCCGACCTTGGTGATCATCGCGCCCGCCAGCGGGGAGCCGACGATCATCATGCCGGTGAGCGGGAGCAGGTGCAGACCGGCGTCGATCGGGCTCATGCCGTGCACGTTCTGGAGGTAGAACGTCACGAAGAAGAGGCCGCCCAGGAAGGCGATGGCCATCAGGACCATGAGGACGACACCTGCGGACAGCGGTACCGAGCGGAACAGGCCGAGCGGGACGAGCGGTTCCGCGACGCGGTTCTCCCAGAAGGCGAAGCACACGAACAGCAGCACGGAGCCGCCGATGAACGCCCAGGTCCTGCCGTCGCCCCAGCCCCACTCGGGGGCCTTGATCAGGGCCCAGACGAGGCAGAACATCGCGCCGGAGAGCAGCACGATGCCGAGGGCGTCGAAGGAGCGCGGGGCGTTCTCGGCGCGGTGGTCGAGGAGCATCACCAGGCCGAGGGCGGCGGCGAGGACGCCGACCGGCACGTTGATGAAGAACACCGACTGCCAGTTGACGTGCTCGACGAGGACGCCGCCGAGGATCGGGCCGCCCGCGGTGGAGGCGCCGATGACCATGCCCCAGATGCCGATGGCCATGTTGAGCTTCTCGGCCGGGAAGGTCGCCCGCAGCAGGCCGAGCGCGGCCGGCATGAGCAGTGCGCCGAACAGACCCTGAAGGACGCGGAAGCCGACGACGAACGCGATGCTGTCGGACAGGCCGATCGCGCCGGAGGCGCCGGCGAATCCGACGACGCCTATCAGGAAGGTCTGGCGGTGGCCGAAGCGGTCACCGAGCTTGCCGGCGGTGATCAGGGAGACCGCGAGGGCGAGGAAGTAGGCGTTGGTGATCCACTGCACCTGGGCGAAGGTGGCGCCGAGGTCCTTGGCGATGGCCGGGTTGGCGATGGCCACGATCGTGCCGTCGAGGGCCACCATCATGACCCCGACGGCGACGGTGATGAGCGTGAACCACGGATGGCCGCGCAGCCCCTTGGCCGGTGGCTGGTCCGACGGGCCGGAGGACGGCTTGTCCGCCGGTCCCGTCGTGTCGATGGTGGTCTGACTAGTCATGTGTTCGAGGCTAGTGACAGCCACTGACAGTTGACAAACCGATTCACCAGTCGGTTACTGACACGTCATGCGCCCTTCGCCGGGGCCGGGCGGACGGCAGGAGGAAGGGGCGTCATGGAGACCACCGCGCCGCGGCCGGGGCTGCGGGAGATGAAGAAGCGCCGTACCCGCGACGAGCTGCTGCGGGCGGCCGTCCGCCTGTTCACCTCGCAGGGGTACGAGCGGACGACCGTCGACGAGATCGCGCAGGCCGTGGACATCTCGCAGCGCACCTTCTTCCGTCACTTCGCGGGCAAGGAGGAGGCCGCGCTCGCCCTGGAGTCCGTCACGGTGGCGCGCTTCGTCGAGGGGGTGCGCGCCCGCCCGGCCCACGAGGCGCCGATGGAGGCGCTGCGGCAGGCGGTGCTGGAGGGCTGGGGGTCCCTCAGCGAGGCGGTCGAGTCGATCGTGCCCGTCGAGCTGTATCTGCGCATGTACCGGGTGATCGAGTCGACCCCGGTCCTGCTCGCCGCCCATCTGCGGCGCTCGGCGGAGACCGAGGAGGCGATCGCGCGGGTGCTCGCGGAGCGCGAGGGGCTCGACGTGGACGCCGACCCCCGGCCGCGGCTGGCGGTGGCCGTCTTCGGCGCGGTGATGCGGGTGACGGAACGGCAGTGGGTCACGGGCGAGGACTTCAGCGCGGAGGGGATGCGCGAGCTGACGTCCCGGTACCTCGATCAGGTGGGACCGGCCCTGCTGGGCAGCTGGCGGACCGGGACCTGACGTACGGCGTGATCGCGTCCGCCGTGGACGGCGCGGGGCTCGAATCGACTTGGGGCCGTCCAAACGTCCGACGAAACGTGATCTCCGTCACTCCTGCCGCCCGAGACCTCTTCGTTCTCCTAGTGTGTCCTCCCAGTGACTTCCTTCGACACCTCCCCGCAACTGACGGCATGGCGCGCACTGCTCGCACTGGCCGTGGTGTTCGTGATGCTGGCGACCACCGGGTGGACCGCCGTCCACCGGCACGAGGGGACCACCGCCCTCAAGGCCTCGCTCACCGCATGGGAGCGCGGCCGGGTCGCCGGACGGCAGCTGCCCGACCCGCAGGCGGCCCCGGCCCGGCTCTCCCGTTTCTTCGCCTCGCTCACCGCGGCCCAGCGTGCCCGGCTCGCCGAGCGCTACCCCCTCGCCGTCGGCAACATGAACGGCGCCCCCGCGGCGCTGCGCTACCGCGCCAACCGCATCGCGCTCCAGGAGCAGATCGGGGTCGAACGGGCCCGGACGCGGGACGAGCGGCTCTCGCCCGCCGGGCAGTACGAGGCCGGCCGGCGGATGCACCGCTTCGAGTCGATGACCGACCGCGACCGCCAGATCCTCGCCTTCGACCCGGACGGCAGCGGCCGCGTCGCCGAGGTGTTCGGCGACCTCGACCGGGCCGAGCGGATCTCCGTCGTCGTCCCCGGCGTGGACACGGCGCTGCTCACCTTCCAGCGCACCAACCGCAGGTACTCGGCGCCCGTCGGCATGGCCGAGGCGCTGTACGCGGCCGAGCGCGAGGCGGGTCCCACGACGCCGACGGCCGTGATCGCCTGGGCCGACTACACCTCGCCGGCCGGGCTCGGCATCGACTCGGCGACCGCGATGCGCGCCGAGCGCGGCGCCGTACGCCTGAACGCCCTGGTGCGCGGCCTGCCCGGCAGCTCCCCCGTCGCCCTGTTCTGCCACAGCTACGGCTCCGTGGTGTGCGGGGTCGCCGCGGACGCCCTGCCGGACCGGGTGGCCGACATCGCGGTCGCCGGCAGCCCCGGGATGCGGGTGGAGAACGCCGGGCAGCTGCACACCGACGCCCGGGTGTGGGCGATGCGGGACGCCGACGACTGGGTGCAGGACGTGCCCTACCTGGAGCTGGGCGGTCTGGGGCACGGCGAGGACCCGGTGGCCTCCGGGTTCGGCGCACGGGTGCTGTCGGCCCGCGAGGCCAGGGGCCACGGAGGCTACTTCGAGCCGGGCACGGACAGCCTGCGCAACTTCGCGGACATCGGCGCCGGCGCGTACGACTCGGTGCGGTGCGCCGGCGACGATGACGCGTGCCGCGAGGGTCTGCCCGGCACGACCACGGCCGGACGCGCGTAGAGGCGCAGGAATTGCGGTGTGCGCGGGGAGGGACGAGGGAGCGGGTGCCGCATACGATGAGCCGCATGGGTGACGTACTGGCCGGATTTCATGCCGCCTGGGAGTTCGAGTCCGACTCCGTCCTCATCCGCTACGAAAGGGGCATCCGCACACCCAAGCTGCTCTCCGCGCTGGGTGAGCGCCGGATCCCGCTGGCGGCGATCGAGGCGGTCACGCTCGAACCCGGCAGGCGCGGGACCGTGGTCCTGCGCCTCACACCGCGGCCCGGCGCCGATCCGCTGACCGAGGCGGCGGCCGGGCAGCTCAAGGAGACCGCCGACCCGTACCGTCTGGTGCTGTCCGCCGAGCGGGAGGCGCTCGCGGAGTACTACGCCGACGAGCTGCGCGCGGGGCTGACGGAGTCCGGGCCGGCCGAGCGCTTCCTGGTGGCCGCCCCCGAGGTGCCGCTGTCGTTCAAGGCGTACGACGCCAAGGCGTCCTTCGACGGGCGGACCGCGCGGTTCCGCTGGTTCTGGACGGGGGCCTCGTCCGCGAAGTGGAAGGCCGGCGACCAGAGTTTCACGGTGTCGGAGCTGAGCGGGGTGGAATGGCGCTCGCCCGAGGTCCTGGAGGGATACCTGCGGCTGCTGCGCGGGGACGACCCGCCCCCGCCGGTGGACCAGGACCCGGCGGCCGTGGTGTTCGGGCTGGGCTACGGCGCCGTCCACGAGTCGCTGCCGTTCGCGGCGGCCGTCCTGTCCGCGGTGCGCGGGCGTGGGCCCATGGCCTCGGTGGCGGCCACCGGCCCACGCCGCGATCCGGCGGACGTCGCCGAGCGGATCCGTCATCTCGGCGAGCTGCACCGGGCGGGGCTGGTCACCGACGAGGAGTTCTCGGCGAAGAAGGCGGACCTGCTCGCGGAGCTGTAGCGGCCGTTCCTCAGGAGCGGGCCTCCCGGCCGGCCGAGGTGAACGTCATGTCCGCGTACCGGTCGCCCGCGACCTGGTCCGCGATCGGCTCCAGGAGCGCCAGCTCCTCCGCGCTCAACTCGATGGCCGTCGCCCCCGTGTTCTCCGCCACCCGGCCCGCCCTGCGGGTCCCCGGGATCGGGATCACCGGCAGGCCGTGCACGCCGGCCTGCTGCTGGACCCAGGCCAGGGCTATCTGGGCCGGGGTGGCGTCGTGGGCCCGGGCGACCGCGCGGACCGGCTCCAGGAGCGCGGCGTTGACCGCCGCGTTCTCGCCGGTGAAGCGGGGCTGCTGACGGCGGAAGTCGCCGGCGGTGAGGTCCTTCTCGGCGTCGGCGAAGGAGCCGGTGAGGAAGCCCCGGCCGAGCGGGGAGTACGGCACCAGGGCGACGCCCAGCTCGCGGGCGGCCGGCACCACCCGGTCCTCGATGTCCCGGCTGAACAGCGACCACTCCGACTGCACGGCGGCGATCGGGTGCACGCCCCGCGCGGCCCGCAGCTCGTCGGCGGTGACCTCGCTCAGCCCCAGGTGCTTGACCTTGCCCTCGCGCACCAGCTCCGCCATCACGCCGACGGTGTCCTCGATCGGCACGTCCGGGTCGCGCCGGTGCATGTAGTACAGGTCGATGACGTCGACGTCCAGGCGCTTGAGACTGGCCTCGACGGCCTGCCGGATGTAGGGCGCGTCGTTGCGGATGACACGGCGGGTCGGGTCGTCCGCCGGGATCGACAGGGCGAACTTGGTGGCGATGACGACCTCGTCGCGGTGCGCCTTGAAGAACGGGGCGAGGAACTCCTCGTTGGCACCGGCGCCGTACGCGTCCGCCGTGTCGTACAGGGTGACGCCCAGGTCCAGGGCCCGGTCCAGGGCGGCCCGCGACTCCTTCGCGTCCGAGGGGCCGTAGGCGAAGCTCATGCCCATGCAGCCCAGGCCCTGGACGCCCACCTCCGGGCCCGCGTCGCCGAGTCGTGCCGTGGGGATCCTGCTGTCGGTCATCGGGTCCTCTCCGCTTCGTACGCCCCGGTGGCGTCCGAGTAGAACGTGATCTTCCGGTCTAGCACGGCGAGCGTGTCCTGGAGTTCGGCGATCCGCGCCCGCACGTCCCGGCGGGTCTGTTCGAGCAGTTCGCGCCGCTCGCCGAAGGTATTCGCGCCCTCGCGCACCAGCTCCGCGTACCGCACCATGTCGGCGACCGGCATACCGGTCAGCCGCAGCTTCCCGACGAGGTCGAGCCAGTCCAGGTCACGGTTGCTGTAGCGGCGCTGGCCGGTGTGCGAGCGGTCGACGTGCGCCATCAGCCCGATCCGCTCGTACCAGCGCAGGGTGTGCGCCGTCAGGCCGGTGAAGGCGACCACCTCGCTGATCGTGTAGCTGTCCTGCCCGTCGGGGCGGGGATGCCGCGGCGGCGGGGCGGAACAGACGTCGGCGGGGGGCGCGCCGGCTTCGGTCGTCATGGGTGTGGTCTGCAACACCGTCATGCCCTCCACGCTATGACCTTCGAGCGCACTCCAAGCAAGCGAATACGGTAAGAAGTCCGAAGGTAGGCTCATGGTCATGTCGCTCACGAGCCTCGCGCTGATCGAGAACTGGCCGGTCCCCTCCGCCGCGGCGGGTGCCGTACGGGCCGACGGTACGGTCCTGGGCACGCACGGCCCCGTGGGCCGGCGTTTCCCGCTGGCCTCGGTGACCAAGCCGCTGACCGCGTACGCCGCCCTCGTCGCGTACGAGGAGGGGGCGATCGAGTTGGACGAGCCGGCCGGGCCGCCCGGGGCGACCGTCCGCCATCTGCTCGCGCACACCTCCGGTCTGGCCTTCGACGAGCACCGGGTGACGGCCCCGCCCGGGGACCGGCGGCTGTACTCCAACGCCGGTTTCGAGCAGCTCGGGGACCACATCGCGAAGGCGACGGACATCCCGTTCGCCGAGTACCTGCGGCAGGCCGTGCTGGACCCGCTGGGGATGACGGCGACCTCGCTGGAGGGCTCGCCCGCCAAGGACGGCGTGTCCACCGTCGAGGATCTGCTGCGCTTCGCCGCCGAGGCGCAGGCGCCGCGGCTGCTGGACGCGCGGACGGTGGCGGCGGCGATGACCGTCCAATACCCGGGCACCAAGGGCGTGTTGCCGGGCTACGGCCACCAGAACCCCAACGACTGGGGACTCGGCTTCGAGATCCGTGACTCCAAGTCGCCGCACTGGACCGGCGGTTCGTCCTCGCCGCGGACGTTCGGGCACTTCGGGCAGTCCGGTACGTTCCTGTGGATCGACCCCGAGGCCGGGGTCGCCGCGGTGGCGCTGACGGACCGGGCGTTCGGACCGTGGGCTGCCGAGGCGTGGCCCGTGTTCACGGACGCGGTGCTCGGCGAGGTACGGGGCTCCGGTCCCGCGCGCTGAACTCCTCCGCTAACCTCCCTCTGCACACAGCACCCATTGCGTGGACCTCGGGGGAGAAGAATGACAGGCGTTCAACCGGGCGGTCACTTCCGCCCGTTGGAGAGCGGCGACCCGACATCGGTGGCGAGCTACCGGCTGGCCGCACGGCTCGGCGCGGGCGGAATGGGCACGGTGTACCTGTCGTACACGCCCGGCGGGCACCCGATCGCCCTCAAGACGATCCGTCCGGAACTGAGCGAGGACCCGGAGTTCCGCCGCCGGTTCCGCCAGGAGGTGCAGGCCGCCCAGCGCGTGCAGGGCCTCTACACCGCGCCGGTCATCGACTACGACACCGAGGACGCCCAGCCGTGGCTGGCCACCGCCTACGTGGCCGGGCCGTCGCTGGCCGCGGCGGTCGGCGAGCACGGGCCGCTGCCGGTGCCGTCGGTCCTGCTGCTGCTCGCGGGCATGGCCGAGGCGCTGTCGGTGATCCACGGGGCGGGCATCGTCCACCGCGACCTCAAGCCGTCCAACGTGCTGCTCGCCTCGGACGGTCCGCGGGTCATCGACTTCGGGATCGCCCGCGCCGCCGACGCCACCGCGCTGACCGGTACCGGTGTCTCCATCGGCACGCCCGCTTTCATGTCGCCCGAGCAGGCGGCCGGAAAGCCGGTCACGCCCGCCTCCGACGTGTTCGCCCTCGGCCAGGTCGCCGCCTTCGCGGCGCGCGGCACCGGGGCGTACGGGGACGGTCCCTCGCACGCGGTGCTGTACCGGATCGTCCACGAGGAACCCGACCTGGGCGGTCTCGCGGAGCAGCTCGGCTTCATCGCCCGCTGCCTCGCCAAGGACCCGGCCGAGCGGCCCTCCACCGCCGAGATCATCACCCTGTGCCAGGAGGCGTCGCCGACGCCGCTGCGCCAGTCGGGGTCGTGGCTGCCGGAGGCCATCGCCGCGCAGATCACCCAGCGGGTGTCGGCGTCGGCCGCGCTGGCGGCGGCTCCGACGGCCGCCCCGGCCGCCCCCGCGCCCACGGCGCCGGTCACCCGGCCCGACACCCCGGTGCACGCCCCGGCGCACGCGGCTCCCACCCAGGCCGCCACGCACCTGCCGCCGACGCCCTCGTTCGGGCCCGCCACCCCGCCGCCGCAGGCCCCCTTCCAGCCGACCTATGGACCGCCGACCGCACCGCAGCCGCCGCACTTCTCCCATCAGCAGCCCACCTGGCGGCCGCAGCCCCTGCCGCTGCCGCCGAAGCGGAACCAGACCGGCAAGTGGATCGGGATCGCCGTCGCGGCGGTGGCGGGTCTGGCCTGGCTCGGCGGCTGCGCGTCCTTCATCAACGGTCTGGACGACTCGTCGGGCAGCTCCACCGACGGCTCCGACACCTCGGCCACCGGCGGCGCCACCGGAAGCTCCACCGGCGACGGCACCGGTGACGGCACCGACTCGCAGAGCACCCGGACGCAGCCCGACCCCACACCGGTCACCTACCGGGGCATCAACATCCCCGAGAGCTACTCCGTGCGGTTCGCGGACGCCCCGCCGAAGCCCTTCGAGGGCCCCGACGGCAGCAGCCCCCGCTACGCGTCGGACAGCGACCTCTACTACTACGACGCCGGCGGCTGGGACCACGACCCCCTGCTGGGCAGCAGCGGCGAGAAGGTCGTCCTGCTGAACAACGCCCAGAAGGGCTCGCTGGCCACCTGCCGCGCCGAGACCCGGTACACCAAGGAGATCAAGCTCTCCCAGGTCTCCAAGGGTTCGCAGATGTGCGTGCACAGCTCCTCCGGCCACATCGCCCTGGTCACCTTCAAGGGCAGCGCGCCGGAGAACGACCCCAGCGACTACGTCACGGTCGACGTCACGGTGTGGCGCAACGCGGAGGATGCCGACGCCGGGGAGTAGCCGGTCCGCTCAGGCGGACATCTCCCAGACCAGCACCTCGGCCGGGCCCGCCCCGGCCACCAGGCGCAGGCCCCTCTCGTCGGCGGCGCGCACCGCGTCCCCCGGCCCCAGCCGGTGCGCTCCGAGCCGGACGGCGCCGCCGACGACGTGGACGTAGACGCGCGGCGCCGTCGGCACGGCCGTCCGCTCCCCGGCCGCCAGCCGCCGTACGTGCAGCGTCGCGCCCGCCCGCGGGACGGCGTACGGCGTGGCGTCGGCGATGCCTCGGACGAGGTCGTAGGCGGGCTCGCCGCCCGGCTCCGGCGGGGCCAGCCACATCTGCACGAAGGTCAGCGGTACCGCGCCGTCGTTGCGCTCGACGTGCCGCACCCCGGCCGCCGAGCTGAGCCGCTGCACGTCGCCGGGGCGCACCAGCGTCTCGTGGCCGCGGGAGTCGCGGTGGGTCAGCTCGCCCTCGACCACCCACGTCACGATCTCGGTGTGGCTGTGGGGGTGCTCGGCGAAGCCGGCGCCGGGGGCGAGACGCTCCTCGTTGCAGGCGATCAGCGCGCCGAAGCGGAGGTTGCCGGGGTCGTAGTGCGGGCCGAAGGAGAAGGCGTGCCGGGTCTCGATGCCGGCCGCCGGATCGCCACCGGGATAGCGCTCGTCGGCGCGGCGTACGTCCATCACGGGACCACCGTAGACCCGGCGGCCGGCGGGCCGTGCCCTCGCCCGTGACCCGCCCGCCCGGGCTCGTGCCCCCATAAGGCAGTCTTGTCACGTGCCCGAATCCGAACCCGAAGCCCGCGACGCCCGAGCCGCGGCGCACGCCGCCCACGCCCACACCGCGACCCTGAAGCGGCTGGAGAAGTCCTCCGGGAGTCTCGCCGCCCAGGCCATCACGCGCATGGACGAGACGCTGCCGTGGTACCGGGCCATGCCCCCGGAGAACCGTTCCTGGATCGGGCTGGTGGCCCAGGCGGGCATCGCCGCGTTCACGGAGTGGTTCCGGCGTCCGGACGCCCCGCAGGCCATCTCCACCGACGTCTTCGGGACCGCGCCGCGCGAACTGACCCGGGCCATCACCCTGCGCCAGACCGTCGAGATGGTCCGCACCACCATCGAGGTGATGGAGAGCGCGATCGACGAGGTCGCGGCGCCGGGCGACGAGAACGTGCTGCGCGAGGCGCTCCTGGTGTACGCCCGTGAGATCGCCTTCGCCACCGCCCAGGTGTACGCGCAGGCCGCCGAGGCACGCGGTGCCTGGGACGCGCGGCTGGAGTCGCTCGTCGTCAACGCGGTCCTCAGCGGGGAGGCCGACGAGGGCGCCGTCAGCCGGGCCGCCGCCCTCGGCTGGAGCGCGCCCGAACATGTGTGCGTGGTCCTGGGCACCGCGCCGGACGGGGACTCCGAGCTGACGGTGGAGGCGATCCGGCGGGCCGCGCGACACGCCAAGCTCCAGGTGCTCACCGGGGTGCTCGGCGCCCGGCTCGTCGTCATCGCGGGCGGCAGCGACAACCCGATGGCCGTGGCCAAGTCCCTGATCGGGCCGTTCGCCGCGGGGCCGGTCGTCGCCGGTCCGGTGGTGCCCGACCTGCTCGCCGCGACTCGGTCGGCGCAGGCCGCCGCGGCCGGACTCAAGGCGTGTTCCGCCTGGCAGGACGCGCCGCGGCCGGTGCTGGCGGACGATCTGCTGCCGGAGCGCGCGATCGCCGGTGATCCCGGCGCGCGCGAGCAGCTGGTGGAGGAGATCTACAGACCGCTGGAGGAAGCGGGCTCGGCGCTCCTGGAGACGCTCGCCGTCTATCTCGAACAGGCGTCCAGTCTGGAGGGTGCGGCCAGGATGCTGTTCGTCCACCCCAACACCGTGCGCTACCGGCTCCGACGTGTGACTGACGTCACCGGCTGGTCACCGTCGGATGTACGCTCGGCGTTCACCTTGCGCATCGCGCTGATCCTGGGGCGTCTCGTCGACGGAGACCCTCAGAGCTAGCGTTTTGTCGGAGGTCCACAAAACCCCCTGCTGTTCTTCGTCCCTGTCCCCACGGGCGGCCGTGCCCGTACCCAAGAGAGAGTGTGAGAGTGCTCGTACTCGTCGCTCCCGGCCAGGGCGCACAGACGCCCGGCTTCCTGACCCCCTGGCTCGAACTGCCCGGCGCCGCCGACCGTGTCGGCGCGTGGTCGGACGCCATCGGACTGGACCTCGCCCACTACGGCACGCAGGCCGACGCGGACCAGATCCGTGACACCGCGGTGGCGCAGCCGCTGCTCGTCGCGGCCGGCATCCTGTCGGCCGCCGCGCTCGGCGAACCGGTCCCCGGCGCGGTCGCGGGTCACAGCGTCGGCGAGTTCACCGCCGCCACCTTCGCGGGTGTCCTCGACGACACCGCCGCGCTGACCCTCGTCCGCAAGCGGGGCCTGGCCATGGCCGAGGCCGCGTCGATCACCGAGACCGGCATGTCGGCGCTGCTCGGCGGCGACCCCGAGGTCTCCGTGGCGCACCTGCGCGGGCTCGGCCTCACGCCGGCGAACGTCAACGGCGCCGGCCAGATCGTCGCCGCGGGCACCCTGGAGCAGCTCGCCGCACTGAACGAGGACAAGCCGGAGGGCGTCCGCAAGATCGTTCCGCTGAAGGTCGCCGGCGCGTTCCACACGCACCACATGGCCCCCGCGGTCGACACGCTGGCAGCCGCCGCCAAGGAGCTGTCCCCCGCCGACCCGAAGATCGCCTACGTCTCCAACAAGGACGGGGAGACGGTGGCCACCGGTGCCGAGATCCTCGACCGGCTGGTCGGCCAGGTCGCCAACCCGGTCCGCTGGGACCTGTGCATGGAGACCTTCCGGCGGCTCGGCGTGACGGCGCTGATCGAGGTGTGTCCCGGCGGTACGCTCACCGGTCTCGCCAAGCGGGCCCTGCCCGGCGTGCGGACGCTGGCGCTGAAGACCCCCGACGATCTCGACGCGGCCCGCGAGGTCATCGCCGAGCACAGTGCCTGACAAGGAGCCGACGAGCATGGCGAAGATCAAGCCCAGCAAGGGCGCCCCGTACGCGCGCATCCTCGGCGTGGGCGGCTACCGGCCCACCCGTGTGGTGCCCAACGAGGTGATCCTCGAGACGATCGACTCGTCCGACGAGTGGATCCGCTCGCGCTCCGGCATCGAGACCCGGCACTGGGCGAACGACGAGGAGACCGTCGCCGCCATGTCGGTCGAGGCGTCCGGCAAGGCCATCGCCGACGCCGGGATCACCGCCCAGCAGATCGGCGCCGTGGTCGTCTCGACCGTGTCGCACTTCAAGCAGACCCCGGCCGTGGCCACCGAGATCGCCGACAAGCTCGGCACGAACCGGGCCGCCGCCTTCGACATCTCGGCCGGCTGCGCGGGCTTCGGCTACGGCCTGACCCTCGCCAAGGGCATGATCGTCGAGGGTTCCGCCGAGTACGTCCTCGTCATCGGCGTCGAGCGGCTGTCCGACCTGACCGACCTGGAGGACCGGGCCACCGCCTTCCTCTTCGGCGACGGCGCCGGCGCGGTCGTGGTCGGCCCGTCGAAGGAGCCGGCGATCGGCCCGACGGTCTGGGGTTCCGAGGGCGACAAGTCCGAGACCATCAAGCAGACCGTGCCGTGGACGGACTACCGCGACGGCGAGGTCGCGAAGTTCCCGGCGATCACCCAGGAAGGCCAGGCGGTGTTCCGCTGGGCCGTGTTCGAGATGGCGAAGGTCGCCAAGGAGGCGCTGGACGCCGCCGGCATCACTTCCGCGGAACTCGACGTGTTCATCCCGCACCAGGCCAACGAGCGGATCATCGACTCGATGGTGAAGACTCTCAAGCTGCCGGAGTCCGTCACGGTCGCGCGTGACGTACGGACCACCGGAAACACCTCGGCCGCCTCGATCCCGCTCGCCATGGAGCGGCTGCTGGCGACCGGCGAGGCGAAGAGCGGCGACACCGCGCTCGTCATCGGATTCGGGGCGGGTCTCGTCTATGCCGCGACGGTCGTTACCCTCCCCTAGGCACTCCGTGCCGGATCATGCGGTCCGGAACGGGCAACACCCAATGCCACACCCTCTGGAACACAACGAAGGAGCGCCGACATGGCCGCCACTCAGGAAGAGATCGTCACCGGTCTCGCGGAGATCGTGAACGAGATCGCCGGGATCCCGGTCGAGGACGTCCAGCTGGACAAGTCCTTCACCGACGACCTCGACGTCGACTCGCTGTCCATGGTCGAGGTCGTCGTCGCCGCCGAAGAGCGCTTCGACGTCAAGATCCCCGACGAGGACGTCAAGGACCTCAAGACGGTCGGCGACGCGACGAGCTACATCCTCAAGCACCAGGCCTGAGTCACTGCCGGGGCCGGATGATCCGGCCTTGCCCCGCCACCCGGCGGTGGCGCCGCTGAATCCCGATCGTTGGAGAAAGAATTCCCGTGAGCCCGACCAATCGCACCGTGGTCGTCACCGGTATCGGCGCAACCACACCGCTGGGTGGCGACGCAGCCTCTACCTGGGAGGGCCTGGTCGCCGGCAAGTCCGGCGTCAAGCCCCTGGAGCAGGACTGGGCGGCCGAGCAGGCCGTCCGTATCGCGGCACAGATCGCCGTGGAGCCCACCGAGGTCATCCCGCGGCCGCAGGCCCGCAAGCTGGACCGCTCGGCGCAGTTCGCGCTGATCGCGGCTCAGGAGGCCTGGAAGGACGCCGGCTTCGAGGCCAGGGCCGGCGACGAGACGTCGGGCGCCTCCGTCGACCCCGACCGGCTCGGCGCGGTCATCGCCTCCGGCATCGGCGGCGTGACGACCCTGCTGGACCAGTACGACGTGCTGAAGGAGAAGGGCGTCCGCCGCGTCTCCCCGCACACCGTGCCCATGCTCATGCCGAACAGCCCGTCCGCCAACGTGGGCCTGCTCGTGGGCGCCCGCGCGGGCGTGCACACGCCGGTCTCGGCGTGCGCCTCGGGCGCCGAGGCCATCGGCTACGCCATCGAGATGATCCGCACCGGCCGCGCCGACGTCGTGGTCGCCGGCGGCACGGAGGCGGCGATCCACCCGCTGCCCATCGCCGCGTTCGGCAACATGATGGCGATGTCCAAGAACAACGACGACCCGCAGGGCGCCTCGCGTCCCTACGACACCGGGCGCGACGGCTTCGTGCTCGGTGAGGGCGCCGGTGTGATCGTCCTGGAGTCCGCCGAGCACGCCGCCGAGCGCGGTGCGCGGGTGTACGCCGAGGCGGTCGGCCAGGGCATCTCCGCCGACGCCCACGACATCGTGCAGCCGGAGCCGCAGGGCCGCGGCATCGCGCACGCCCTGCAGAACCTGCTGGACCGCACCGACCTGGACCCGGCGGAGATCGTGCACGTCAACGCGCACGCGACGTCGACGCCGGCCGGTGACGTGGCCGAACTGAAGGCGCTGCGCAAGGTGTTCGGCGACGAGGCCGACCACATGGCGGTCTCGGCGACGAAGTCGATGACCGGTCACCTGCTCGGCGGCGCGGGCGGCGTGGAGTCGGTGGCGACGGTCCTCGCGCTGTACCACCGGGTGGCTCCGCCCACCATCAACGTCGAGAACCTCGACCCCGAGGCCGAGGCCAACGCGGACATCGTCCGCGGCGAGGCGCGCAAGCTGCCCGTCGAGGGCCGTATCGCCGCGCTGAACGACTCGTTCGGGTTCGGCGGGCACAACGTGGTGCTGGCGTTCCGCACGGTCTGAGATCCGCCGGTACGCGTGTGAAGGGGCCCCGCCCGGGAGGGTGGGGCCCCTTCTTCGCGTTCTTCACGATCTTCGCCCGTCCGGGGCGTGGCGTGTCACACGACCTGGTGCAGCCATCTCACCGGGGCGCCCTCACCGGCGTAGCGGAACGGCTCCAGTTCGTCGTCCCAGGGCTTGCCCAGAAGCTTGGCGATCTCCGCCTCCAGGTCCGTCTCGCCGCGCTGGGAGCGGGTCAGGGCGGCGCGCAGGCGGTCCTCGGGGATCAGGATGTCGCCGTGGATGCCGGTGACGGCGTGGAAGATGCCGAGGTCGGGGGTGCAGCTGTAGCGCTCGCCCTCGGCGGTGGCGCAGGGCTCGGCGGTGACCTCGAAACGCATCAGGTGCCAGCCGCGCAGTGCGGAGGCGAGCTTGGAGGCGGTGCCGGCCTCGCCCTGCCAGGAGAACTCCGAGCGCCAGGTGCCGGGCGCGGCGGGCTGCCGGATCCAGTCGAGGCTGACGCGTGTGCCGAGCACCCCGGCGACGGCCCACTCGACGTGCGGGCACAGCGCGCGCGGCGCGGAGTGCACGTACAGAACTCCACGTGTCGTCACCGGGACCTCCGGGCAGAGCGGGACAGTCTTGCAGGCTGGCATGGCGGCTGTGGCGGGCAGCCACGTTGATGGCGAGGCTACCGTGCGACGGCGTGAGGAGTGTGACGTACCGTCGGTCCCGGGCCGCCGAAAGGCCCCCATTCACCCGGCAGGACGCCTGTACGGGCGTGATCCGTTGCCTCCCGCCGGGCTCGGGAACTCCCGGACGTTGTCATCAGTGGGGCCGGCGGACCGTCCGGCCGGGGACCGGCCGGCGGGCGGGACGACCGAGGGGACACCAGGGGATGCGGAAGCGAAGCCACCGCTCGCGGGCCGTGGCCGCCATGACGGCCGCGCTGGTACTGGGCGCGGCCGGCTGCGATGTGCTGGGCGGGGAGGGGCCGGGCGCGGCGGGGACGCCGGAGCGGCGGCCGAAGCCCTCTGCCTCGCCGACGCCGGTGTGGGACAGCAGTCCCGCCTCGCTGGCCGCGGTGGGCGACTCCATCACGCGCGGCTTCGACGCCTGTTCGGTGCTGGCGGACTGTCCCGAGGTGTCCTGGGCGACCGGCGACAGCGGCGAGGTCAACAGCCTGGCGGTACGGCTGCTGGGGGCGGCGAGGGCGGCCACCCACAGTTGGAACTACGCGGCGTCCGGGGCGCGGATGGCCGACCTGCCGGCGCAGATGGCGCGGGCGGCGGCGAAGAGGCCCGCGCTGGTGACCGTGATGGCGGGGGCCAACGACGCCTGCCGGGCCTCGGCGGAGGCGATGACGCCGGTCGCCGACTTCCGGTCGGGGTTCGAGGAGTCGCTGCGCACGCTGCGCCGGGCCTCGCCCTCGACGCAGGTCTATGTGGCGAGCGTGCCGAACCTGAAGCGGCTGTGGTCCGAGGGGCGGACGAACGTGCTGGGCAAGCAGGTCTGGAAGCTGGGGATCTGCCCGTCGATGCTGGGGGACGCGGACGCGCTGGACTCGGCGGCGAATCTGCGGCGGGAGACCGTGCAGCGCCGCGTGGAGGACTACAACACGGTGTTGAAGGAGGTCTGCGCGAAGGATCCGCGGTGCCGGTTCGACGGCGGTGCGGTGTACAAGTTCCGTTTCGGGACCGACCAGTTGAGCCACTGGGACTGGTTCCACCCGAGCAAGGACGGCCAGGCCAGGCTGGCCGAGATCGCCTACCGCAAGGTCACCGCCCGGAGCACGTGACTTAGGGTTTCGCCCATGAGCGAACACTTCGGAACACTCTCCGACGGCACCCCGGTGCACCGCTGGACCCTGGAGCGGGCGGGCGTGCGGGTGCGGGTCCTGTCGTACGGCGGGATCGTGCAGTCGGTGGAGGTCCCGGACCGCGAGGGGCACCGGGCGGACGTGGTGCTGGGGTTCGGGGACCTGGACGGCTATGTCACCCATCCGGAGCCCTATCTCGGCGCGCTCGTCGGGCGGTACGCGAACCGGATCGCCGGGGCCCGCTTCCCGCTGGACGAGGTGACCTACGCCCTGGCGCCGAACAACGGGCCGAACTCGCTGCACGGAGGTGAGCGCGGTTTCGACAAGCGGGTGTGGGACGTGGAGCCGGTCGAGCACGGGCTGCGGCTGAGCCGGGTCAGCCCGCACGGCGAGGAGGGCTTCCCCGGCCGCCTGGAGGTCACGGCCACGTACACGCTGGACGCGTCGGGGGCGCTGCGGCTGCGGTACGAGGCGGTCACGGACGAGCCGACGGTGGTGAACCTGACCAACCACAGCTACTTCAACCTGAGCGGCTCGGGGAACGCCGGCGGCCACGAGCTGCGGCTGGCCGCCTCCCGGTACACGCCGGTCGACGACGACCTGATCCCCACGGGTGAGCCGGCGGGCGTGGCGGACACCCGTTTCGACTTCCGTACGGCCCGCAAGGTCGAGAGCGGCCTCGACCACAACTTCGTGCTCGACAAGGCCGTCACGGCCGAGCCGGTGGAGGTGGCGGAGCTGTACGACCCGGCGTCCGGTCGGGTGCTGACGGTGGCCACGACCGAGCCGGGCATCCAGGTGTACACCGCCGACCATCTGGGCGAGCCGTTCGAGCCCGGCGAGGGCGTCGCGCTGGAGACCCAGCACTTCCCGGACTCCCCGAACCGGCCGGACTTCCCGAGCACCGAGCTGCGGCCGGGCGGGGTGTACCGGTCGGAGACGGTGTACGGCTTCTCGGCGCGGTGATCGGCGGCGGTGGCGGCCGGACGCGGTAGCCGGGCACGACGACCGCGGGAGGCGGGGCACGAGGGCCGCGGGGCACGACGGCCGCGGGGGGTCGGCACGACGGCCGCGGGGGCCCGCTCGGGGACCCGGGGGGCGGTCGATAGCCCCGGTCCGGGGGTCAGGTCCCGGACCGGGGCTGCTCTGGGGGCGCGGGGCCCGCGTCAGACGTTAATCGTCGCGGTGATCCTGCGGTCCGCCAGAGACCTACCCACCTGGATTTCGTACGAACCCTTCACAAAGAACCACCGGTGGGCGGCCTCGTCCCAGATCTCGAAGGCGCGGCGCGGGAGGGTGACGACGGCCTCGGCGCTCTCCCCCGGGCCCGCCTCGACGCCGGCGAAGGCGGCGAGCCAGCGGGCCGGGCGTCGGGGGTCGGGCTCGGTGGGCGCGAGGTAGACCTGGACGACCTCGCGGCCGGCCCGTCCGCCGGTGTTGCGGAGGCGGACGGCGACGGTCGTGCCGTCCGTCTGGACCGAGTCGTACGTCCAGTCGGTGTAGCCGAGGCCGTGGCCGAAGGGGTAGGCCGGGGTGCGGCCCTCCTTCTCCCAGGCGCGGTAGCCGATGAAGACACCCTCGTCGTAGCGGAGTTCGCCGTCGGCCGGGGCGACCCGGGTGACCGGGGCGTCGGCGAGGGAGCCCCACGTGGTGGGCAGCCGGCCGCCGGGCTCGTGGGCGCCGGTGAGGACGTCGGCGAGGGCGGCGCCGCCCTCCTGGCCGGGGAACCAGGTCAGCAGCACGGCGGCGACGTCCTCGCGCCAGGGGAGTTCGACCGGGGAGCCGGAGTTGACGACGACGACGGTGTCCGGGTTGGCGGCGGCCACGGCCCGCACCAGGTCGTCCTGGCGGCCGGGCAGGCGCAGGTCGGTGCGGTCGAATCCCTCGGACTCGACGCGGTCGGTGGTGGCGACGACGACCACGGCGGTGTCGGCGGCGCGGGCGGCCTCGACGGCCTCGGCGATCAGCGCGTCCGGGTCCCGCCGGGGTTCCTGGTGGGCGAGGGTGAAGGCGACGGCCTTCGGCGGGATGTTCCCGGGCGGCCGGACGACGTGGGTGAGGGAGACGTCCACCGGTTCGCCGGCGGTCAGTTCGGTCTCGGCGCGGGGCACCGGGGAGCCGAAGAACGCCGCGAAGGGATCGTTGGCGTCGGCGGGCGGCTGGGCGCCGTCGAAGTGCGTCGTGCCGGCGACGGTGAGGGTGAAGGAACCGGCGCCCTTGATGCCGAAGGTGTGCCGGCCGCTCGCGCGCGGGGTGAAGGTGCCGGTCAGCTCGACGGTGTGGAGCCGGTCGCGGGTGACGCCGTCCGGGAGGTCGGTGCCCGTCCACTGGATCTGCCCGTTCGGGGCCGAGCCGGTGCCGATGACCGTTCCGTCGGCGTCGCGGCAGACGGCGCGCAGCGTGAACCCGTGGTCGGCGACGGCGAGTTCGGTGGCCGGGTCGGCGCCGAGGGCGTAGCTGAGGGCGCCTTCGGGGAGGGCCGCGGCCAGGCCGTCGAGCGGGGAGACGACGTGGGCGGGGAAGACGGTGGCGGAGCCGCCGCCGAGGATCCGGGCGTCGCGGGCGGCGGCGCCGATGAGGGCGACCGTGCGGCCCGGCGTCAGGGGCAGGGCGGCGCGCTCGTTGCGGACCAGGACGAAGGAGCGGCGGGCGAGTTCGCGGGCCAGGGCCTCGCCGTGGACGGGCGCGGGCGGTACGGGGACGGCGGGTCGGACGTCCGCGAGGGCGCCCACGCGGGCGGCGAGGCGCAGGACGCGGCGTACGGCGTCGTCGACCTCGGGCTCGTCGAGGCGGCCGTCGCGCACCGCCTGGGCGAGGGCCGCGCCGTAGACGGTGTCCGGGCCGGGCATCGCCACGTCGAGGCCGCCCCGGAGGGCGCCGACGGTGTCGCGGGCGGCCGTCCAGTCGGAGACGTTGATGCCGTCGAAGCCCCATTCGCCGCGCAGGACCTCGTTCACGAGGTGGTGGTGCTCGGTCATCGTCGTGCCGTTGACCGTGTTGTAGGCGGTCATGACGCCCCACGGACGGGCGTTGTCGACGATGGCCTCGAAGGGGGCGAGGTACAGCTCGCGCAGGGCGCGTTCGCCGACCAGGTTGTTCACGGTGAAGCGGTCGGTCTCGGCGTCGTTGGCGACGAAGTGCTTGACGGTGGTGCCGACGCCGCCCTCCTGTACGCCGGTCACGTAACCGGCTCCGATCCGTCCCGTCAGGTACGGGTCCTCGCTGTAGGCCTCGAAGTGGCGGCCGCCGAGCGGGGAGCGGTGCAGGTTGACGGTCGGGGCGAGCAGCACGTGGACGCCCTTGCGGCGGGCCTCCTGGGCGAGGAGCACGCCGGCCCGGCGGGCGAGACCGGGGTCCCAGGTGGCGGCGAGGGCGGTCGGGGACGGCAGCGCGACGGACGGGTCGTCGGCGGTCCAGCGCACGCCCCGGACGCCGATCGGGCCGTCGGACATCACGAGGGAGGCGAGGCCGATCTCCGGGAGGGCGGGCAGGGACCACATGGACCGACCGGCCAGCAGCCGGGTCTTCGCGTCCAGGTCGAGCTTGCCGAGGGCCGTCTCGACGGCCGCCTCGATGTCCGTCCCGTTGTCCGCCATCGCGGGCCTCCTCGTCGGTCTCCTGTGCGGTGTTGTGCGGTGCTGTTCCCTCATCGTGCATCGATTGCCTGTGGAGCGGTAGGTTTCGTGACCCTGCCGTGACAAGAGAGGGCCGGGATGCCTTACGGTGACGGCATGAGCGCCAGGACGACCAGGAGCGAGGAGCGGCGCGCCGAGATCGTGCGGGCGGCCCTGGAGGTGATCGCCGAACGCGGCTACCGGGGCGCGAGCCTGGCGGCCGTGGCCGAGCGGGTCGGGCTGACCCAGCAGGGTCTGCTGCACCACTTCCCCACGAAGGACGCGCTGCTGGTCGCCGTGCTGGAGGAACGCGACCAGTGGGACGCGATGCCGCGCACCCGGTGGCGGATCGACCTGTTGTGCGCGCTGGTCGAGTACAACGTGACGCGGCCCGGCATCATCCAGACCTTCTCCGCGCTCCTCGGCGAGAGCGTCACCGAGGGCCATCCGGCGAGGGAGTACTTCACCGACCGGTACCGGCAGGTGCGGGCGGGCATCGCGGCGGTCCTGCGCGCCGAGTACGGCGACCGCCTCCCCAACGGCCTCACCCCGGAGCGGACCGCTCCGCTGCTGGTGGCGGTGATGGACGGCCTCCAGTACCAGTGGCTCCTGGACCCGGAGTCGCTGGACATGCCGGGCGCCTTCCGCGACTTCCTGCGGCTGCTGGGCGAGGACGTGGACTGACGGGCGGCCGGTCCCGGCCGGTGCGCCGGGCCCCTCGGTCACGCGGGCGGTCGGTCGCCGGGCTGCCGGACCCCCCGATGCACGCGGGCCATCCGCTCCGGCCGGGCTGCCGGACCCCCCCCCCGATGCACGCGGGCCGCCCGCCCGGCCGGTCCGCCGGCCCCCCCCGGTCGCACACGGGCCGCCCGCCCCGGCCGGGCTGCCGGACCCCACGGTCGCGCGCGGGTGGGCGCCCCATGGCGTGGATCCCACCGGGCGCGCGATACTTCCGGCGTCCCGCACCACGCGCCCCACCGCGACGGAAGGACCTCTATGGCCCCGCGTTCCCCGCGAGTTCGTGCCGGTTTCCTCGGTCTGGCCCTGGCGGCCTGCCTCTCGCTGACGACATCGGCCACCGCCGCTCCCGCCGGGGCGGCCGGTACGCCCAAGGCCGAGGTTCCCACCGTCGAGGAGCGCAGGCTCGACGGAGCGGTGCCGCGGGAGATCCTCGCGGCGTCCGGATTCGACACCGTGGCCCCCGACTTCGCCCGCGCGCTCGGCGCCGCGCGCTCCTTTGCGCAGGCCCGCCGTGTCGTCGTGCGCGAGGGCGCGGCGCTGTGGCGGCGGGCGGTGGACCGGGCGCAGGGGCGAGGGCCGGCCGGCGGGGAGCTGAGCCGGGACGACGACCGGCCGCTGTACTGGGCGCGGCTGGCGATGACGCGTGAAGTGCGTTCCTGGCGGCCCGGTTTCGCGCTGGACGCCGCACGGCGACAGGCGTTGACGGGCGACCTGGAGCGTGCCTCGCGCGGACAGACGGACATCCGGTATCCGCGGGGCGCCAAGGGGCCGAAGCGGGTCCTCGTCACCGGCTTCGACCCGTTCACCCTGGACCGTGACGTGCGGATCTCCAACCCGTCCGGCGCGAGCGCGCTGGCGCTGGACGGCACGGTGATCCAGACCGCTCAGGGGCCGGCACGGGTGGAGACGGCCGTCTTCCCGGTGCGCTGGCGGGACTTCGCCGAGGGCACGGTGGAGCGGACGCTGCGCCCGTGGCTCCGGCAGGTGGACCTGTTCACGACCGTCAGCCAGGGGCGGGTGGGCCGGTTCGACGTCGAGCGGACCAACGGGGCCTGGCGGGGCGGCTTCCCCGACAACGAGAACGTGAGCAGGACGGAGACGGTCCCGGTCGCCGATCCGGCCTCGCAGCCCCAGTGGACGACCACGACCCTGCCGTACCGGACGATCGTGGCCTCGGACACCGGCCGTTTCCCCGTCTACGACAACACCGGCGTGACCGAGATCCCGGCGGGGGCCACCGATCCCGTCGTACGGCCGGACGGGCCCACCGCCGGGTCGAGCGCGCGGGCCGGCGGCGGCGGGAACTACCTGTCCAACGAGATCGCCTACCGGGCGACCCTGCTGCGCGACCGGCTGGGGCTCGGCGACACGCTGCCGGGCGGCCACGTCCACACGCCGGTGCTGGAGTTCGGCGCCGGGAACACCGACCCGGCCACGGGGACGGTGACGGACCCGGAGTTCGTGCGCAACCGGCTGGACATCGTCGCTCAGGTGCGGGCGATCGTGGCCGTGGCGGTCAGCGCGGCCACGGAGTAGCGTCCGGCTCCTCGCGGTGGTCGCCGTCCTCGGTCTCCTCGCCCAGCAGGTCCCGCGCCATGAGGGTGGCGCCCGCGACCGCTCCCGGCATCAGGAACACCGCGACGAAGGGGACCAGGAAGGCGACCGCGAGGGGGGTGCCGAAGCCCCAGACGAGGGTCCTGCGGGAGCGGAGCAGGGCGAGCCGGGACCGGGCGTCGACGGTCCGGCGCTGGAGGGCGACGGACGTCAGTTCCTCGGTCAGGAAGAAACCGGTGACGAAAACGCCGATCACCGGCACGACCGTCTGGCCGAGGAACGGGATGAAACCGAGCGCGAACAGCAGCACGCCCCACAACAGCGCGCGCAGCACCACCCGCAGGCTGTCTCGGGCGGAGATCCACAGCTCCCGCCAGAGCGGCAGCCCGGTCACCGGCGCCGAGCCGTCGGGCGACACGTCACGGTCGACCTTCTCGGAGAGGCTCTCGTAGAAGGGCTGCCCGACGAGCAGCGTGACCGCGGTGAAGGTCACCACGGAGAGCAGCAGGCCGAGCGCGAACAGCACGACGGTGAGGAAGCCGCGGAACAGGCCTTCCCAGGGGCTCGACCAGTCGTCGGCAAACGGTGTCGCCCAGTCCACGAAGTCCGCGCCCCACACGGCGAGCGCCACGAGCGCGCCCACGTAGAGGACGAGCGTGATCAGGCCGGGCACCAGCCCGAACCCGTACTGCTTCCCGTGTCGGGCCACCCAGCGCTGGCCCTTCAGCAGGTATCCGAAGCCCACCCCAAGATCGTGCATGGCCGGATCCTATCGGGGCGCGGGCATGACACCGGAGCCCCTGTGGACAACCCGCGGGACCGGTGCCGGACGGCGAGCGGATCCCAGCCCGAACTCCTGTCCCGTAGAGCGCCGTAGGCCATCCGGGCTATCGATGACACCAACGCCCTCCCGCCGCAGTTGAGTCGAACGGGTAGGCCTCGCCGTACCGATCCACGGAAGCACCTCACGATCGCGGCAGGTCCGGAGGAGGTACGCGTGCGCACCACGAGAACGACCCCTGCCAGGCCTTCGCCGATGACCGGTCCCGGAGCCGGGGTGCGCGGTCGTGAGCGCGCCGTACGCCGTCCTGTTCGGTACGGATCCCCTCTTCCGGCAGCACCCGGAGGGCGGGTTCCGGCAGGTCGCACAGACATGGTTGACCACGGCACACGCAAGCAGCGGTCTGGTTGAGGAGAGCGGATGACCCAAGAGATCCAAGGCACCGTCGCGGCGGGCTTCGAGACGGTACGGGACGAGTTCGCCGCGTTCGTGGCGGCCGAGCGGCCCGACTACGAGGGCCAGTTGTGCGTGTACGCGCACGGCCGGCGGGTCGTCGACCTGTGGGCCGGGGACGGCGCCGACGGCGACTCCCTCTACGGCGTCTTCTCCTCCACCAAGGGCGCCGCTCATCTGGTGGCCGCGCTCCTCGTCCAGGAGGGGACGCTGGAGCTGGACCGCAAGGTCACCTACTACTGGCCGGAGTTCGCCTCCGAGGGCAAGGGCGCGCTGACCCTGCGGGACCTGCTCGCGCACCGGGCCGGTGTGGTCGGCACCGACTCCGGGTTCTCCCGGCAGGAGCTGGCGGACGACCGGCAGATCGCCGAACGGCTGGCCGATCAGCGACCGTTCTGGCGTCCGGGCACCGCGTTCGGCTACCACGCGCTGGTCATGGGCGCGCTCAGCGGCGAGGTCGTACGGCGGGCCACCGGCCGCACGCTCCAGGAGGTGTACGAGGAGCGGGTGCGGGCGCCGTACGGGCTCGACTTCTTCCTGGGGCTGCCGGGGGCGCACGAGCCCCGGTTCCGGTCGACGCGGGCGATGGCCCCGACCGGGGAGCAGCGGGCGCTGCTCGACACGCTGCCGGGCGGGCCGCACACCCTTGCCGCCGTCGCCTTCAACCGGCATGCCGCCGAGCCGACCGATCTGGAACTGCTGCCCAACGACCCGCTGGTCCGCGCCAAGGGGCCGGCGTCCGTCGGCGGGGTCGCCTCCGCGCGCGGGCTGGCCGGGATGTACGCGGCGGCGATCAGTGAGGTCGGGGGGAAGGCGCCGCTGCTGAAGGAGGACACGGCGGCGGAGTTCGGGCAGTTCCACTCCGTGGGGTACGACCTGGTGGCGCGGGCGCACAGGTCGTACGGGCTGGGCTTCCAGGCGACGGCGGACACCTGGTACCCGGCGCTGGGGGTGGGGGCCTTCGGGCACAGCGGGGCGGCGGGGAGTCAGGGGTTCGCGGATCCGCGCAGCGGGGTGGCGTACGGGTACACGCGGCGGCGGTTCGCGTTCCCGGGCGGGCCGGCGGTGGAGAACGAGAGGTTCGTCGCCGCGGTGCAGAGGGCTGTCTCGGCCTCGGGGTGAGGGGAAGGGCCGAGGGGGGACGGACGAGTGGGACGGGGGGCGTCTGCCCCTCCGCCCCTTTCCGTTCCGTCCCGCATCCGGGACCGCCCCGGACCCCCGGCCTTCGCCCACCCCGTCCCGATCTCCCGGGGAAGGGTGGGAGCGGCCGGCCCGGTCGGGTGTTACAGCTTCACGATCATCTTGCCCGTGTTGTCGCCCCGGAGTACTCCGAGGAACGCCTCCAGGTTGTTCTCGATGCCCTCGACGATCGTCTCGCGGTACTTCAGGGTGCCCGAGGCGACCCACGGGCCGACCTCCCGGACGAACTGGGGCTGGAGGTCGTAGTGGTCGCCGACCAGGAAGCCCTCGATGCGGCCGCGGGTCTGGATGAGGCGGGCGAGGTTCTTCGGGCCGGGGGCCGGCTCGGTGTTGTTGTAGACCGAGATCATGCCGCAGACGGCGATGCGGCCGCCCTCGTTGAGGGAGCCGATGGCCGCCTCCAGGTGGTCGCCGCCGACGTTGTCGAAGTAGACGTCGATGCCGTCCGGGGCGGCGGCGCGGAGCTGCTCGCTCACGGAGCCGTTCTTGTAGTTGAAGGCCGCGTCGAAGCCGTACTCCTCCACGAGGAGCTTGACCTTGTCGTCCGAGCCGGCAGAGCCGATCACCCGTGCGGCGCCCTTGAGCTTGGCGATCTGGCCTACCTGGCTGCCGACCGCGCCGGCCGCGCCGGAGACGAAGACGACGTCGCCCTCCTTGAAGGCGGCGGTGCGCAGCAGACCGGCGTAGGCGGTCAGGCCCGTCATGCCGAGGACGCCCAGGTAGGTGGAGAGCGGGGCGGCGTCGGCGTCGACCTTCACGGCCTGCTTGGCGTCGAAGGTGGCGTACTCGCGCCAGCCGCCGAAGTGCAGCACGTGGTCGCCCACGGCGATGTTCTCGGCGTGGGAGACGACGACCTCGCCGACCGCGCCGCCCTGCATGGCCTTGCCCAGCTCGAAGGGGGCCGTGTAGGACTTCGCGGCGCTCATCCGGCCGCGCATGTACGGGTCGACGGAGAGGTACGCGTTGCGGACCAGGACCTCACCGGGGCCGGGCTGCCGGATCTCCGCCTCGGCCAGCTCGAAGTCCTCGGCCTTGGGCCAGCCGACGGGGCGGCTGAGCAGGCGCCATTCGCGGTTGACGGAGGGGAGCGTGGGGGTCTCGGACATGGAGCCCTTCCTTGTGTGCTGGTGCGGCGCGGGCGCGGCGGCGTGCGTCTGCGTGCGTCTGAGTCCAAATACTTCAGTACCTGAAACAACCATGCGCCTGGATATTTCATGATGTCAAGTAAGCGGGTACCCTGAGAGGCATGTCCACACCTCACACAGCACGTCGGCCCGACGCCCTCACCCTGGAGGTCGTCGAGCTGATCGGCGAGGTCGTGGCGCGGTTCCACCAGGACTACGAGGAGGCCGCCGCCGGCCACTCCCTCACCGGCGCGCAGGCCAGGCTGCTCAGCCTGCTCTCCCTGGAGCCGCTGCCGATGCGGAAGCTGGCCGTGAAACTGAAGTGCGAGCCGTCCAACGTGACGGGCATCGTCGACCGGCTGGAGGCGCGCGGCCTGGTGGAACGCCGCCCCGACCCGGCCGACCGCCGGGTGAAGCTGGCGGCCGCCACGGACGAGGGACGCCGGACAGCCAAAGCCCTCCGGGAGTCCCTGCACTTCGCCCGCGAGCCGCTGGCGGGGCTGGGGGAAGAGGAGCGGACGGTGCTGCGGGGGTTGTTGCGGCGGATGCTGGGGGTGTAGGACGCGGGCACAGGGGGCGAGGTTCGCTTCCCAGCCGGTGCCGGGTCGCCGAGCCAGGGTTGGATTCCGCAACCGGGGTCGGATCCCCCAGCCCGGTCGGACCCCGAGCCGGGGTCCGACTGCCGGGCCGGCACCCGTTTCCGCCAAGCCGGACCACCGAACCGGGGCAGACCCCCAGCCGGGGGATTCCCCGGCCGAAACCCATCTCCCCAGCCAAGGCCGGTCTCCTGAGCCGGACTCCTGAGCCGGCCTCGACCGTCCGGGCCCAAGGCCTCGCCGCCACCGCACGTGCTCGGCGCGGCTGCCGCACGCCAACCAGCCGATGCGGACCCAACCGCCGACGAATCAGCACCGGCCGCCGCCGCACCACCCACCCGATGCGGGCGCAGCCGCCAGGAACTCGGCGCCTCGCACGGCCCACCCGACAGGGTGCCGGCTCCCGGTAGGACGACTACGCCCGGTCCGCGGCCACCAGGGCCGCCGACGCGCGGGACGTCGGCGGCCACAGGGGGCGCGGACCGGGCACGCCGGTTCGGCTGAGGTCGTAGCCGGGTTCCGGCTCGGGTCGTACGCGGTTCCGGCTCAGGTCTTCCTGCGGGTCGTCATGAAGCGCTGGACCAGGATGAACGCGCACAGGAGCACACCGGTGGCGATCTTCGTCCACCAGGAGCTGAGCGTGCCCTCGAACTGGATGATGCTCTTGATCAGGCCCAGCACCAGGACGCCGAACAGGGTTCCCAGTACGTATCCGGAGCCGCCGGTCAGCAGGGTGCCGCCGATGACGACCGCGGCGATCGCGTCGAGTTCCATGCCGGTGGCGTGCAGCGGGTCGCCGGACTGGATGTACAGGGTGAACAGGAGGCCGGCCAGCGCCGAGCAGAACCCGCTCACGGTGTACACGGCGATCTTCGTGCCGCCCTGCGGGAGTCCCATCAGCATGGCCGACTGCTCACTGCCGCCCACGGCGTACACCCGGCGCCCGAAGCGGGTGTAGTGCAGGACGTAGAACGCCACCGCGAGGACGACCAGCGAGATGATCGCGCCGAGCGACAGGAAGCCCATCCCCAGCGACACCTGCGCCTCGGCCATGCTGCTCACCGAGGAGTCGCTGATGGAGATCGACTCCTTGCTGATGACCAGGCACAGGCCGCGGAACAGGAAGAGGCCGGCGAGGGTCACGATGAAGGGCTGGATCTCGAAGTTGTGGATCACATAGCCCATCAGGAAGCCGCCGAAGGCTCCCACGGCCAGGGCCATGGGGATCACGACCAGGAGCGGCAGCCCCTGGCGCTCCACCAGCCAGGCCGTGAACATCGTCGTGAAGCCGATCATCGAGCCGACGGACAGGTCGATGCCGCCGGACAGGATGACGAAGGTGACACCGACCGCGGCGACGAGCAGATAGCCGTTGTCGATGAACAGGTTGAGGAAGACCTGCGGTTCGCCGAACCCGTAGTACTGGTACCGGGCGAGGCCGCCGAAGTACATCACCAGGAGGAGCAGCGCCGTCACGCCGACGGGCAGGCGCCGGTCGCCGAGCAGGCGCGCGGTCCTGGACGGGATACGGCTGTCGGAGGCCGTGGGGCTGTGGGTGGTCGCGCTCATCACGACACCTCCATCTTGGGAGCGGCCTCGGTCACCGCGGCGGGGTCCGCCGGGGCCGCGGCCGGCGTGGCGCTTCCCTTGGCGCCGAACCTGGCACCGAAGACCTTGGCGCGGAACTTCGGGGACTGCATCAGGCATACGGCGATGACGACGGCGGCCTTGAAGACCAGGTTCGTCTGGGTGGGCACGCCGATCGTGTAGATCGTGGTGGTCAGGGTCTGGATGACGAGGGCGCCGACCACCGTGCCGCCGACGGAGAACCGGCCGCCCAGGAGCGAGGTGCCGCCGATCACCACGGCGAGGATCGCGTCGAGTTCGATCCACAGGCCGGCGTTGTTGCCGTCGGCGGCCGAGGTGTTGGAGCTGATCATCAGGCCGGCGATGCCCGCGCACAGGGCGCAGAACATGTAGACCATGATCTTGATGCGCCGGGACCTGATGCCGACCAGGCGACTGGCCTCGGCGTTGCCGCCGACCGCCTCGACCAGCAGCCCCAGGGCCGTGCGGCGGGTCAGCACCACGGTGACGGCCACGACCACGGCCACCACGAAGATCGAGAACGGCAGCGTCAGCCAGTAGCCGCCGCCGATCAGCTTGTACGGCTCGCTGTTGATGGTGATGATCTGGCCGTCGGTGATCAGCTGGGCGACACCACGCCCGGCGACCATGATGATCAGGGTGGCGATGATCGGCTGGATGCCCATCCTGGCCACCAGGAAGCCGTTCCACAGGCCGCAGACGACGGCGGCCAGGAGGCCCAGGCCCATGGCGAGCAGCACTCCGGACAGGGCGCTCTGGTCGGACTGGTCGCTGATGTAGGAGCAGGCCAGTGCGCCGGTGATGGCGACCACGGCGCCGACGGACAGGTCGATGCCGCCGGTGGCGATGACCAGGGTCATGCCGACCGCCACCAGGATGAGCGGCGATCCGAACAGCACGATCGAGACGAGGCTGCCGTAGAGGTGACCGTCCGCCATGCGGATGGAGAAGAAGTCGGGCGTGAAGGGAACGTTGACGAGCAGCAGGAGGACAAGGACCGCCACCGGCCAGAACAGGTGGTGGCGGGTCAGCGCTCGCCATCGGGAAGAGGTGGTCACTGGTGCTCTCCGCTCGCGATGGTCTCGAGGATCCGGCTCGTGGTGATCTCGGGCCCGTTGGCGATCTGCGCCACCAGCCGGCGGTCGCGCAGCACTCCGATGGTGTGACTGAGCCGGAGGACCTCCTCCAGCTCGGCCGCGATGTACAGGACGGACATGCCGTCCTCGGAGAGCGAGACGACGAGCTTCTGGATCTCCGCCTTCGCGCCGATGTCGATGCCGCGCGTGGGCTCGTCGAGGATCAGCAGTTTCGGCTGGGTGATCAGCCAGCGGGCCAGCAGCACCTTCTGCTGGTTGCCGCCGCTGAGCTGGCCCACCCTGGCCTCGGGGTTGGCGGGGCGGATGTCGAGCGCCTTGATGTACTTGGCGACGAGTTCGTCGCGCTGGGCGACCGGGATGGGCCGGGTCCAGCCGCGCGAGGCCTGTAGGGCCAGGATGATGTTCTCCCGCACCGTGAGGTCGGGCACCAGGCCCTCGCTCTTGCGGTTCTCGGAGCAGAACGCGACCCCGGCGCCGATGGCGTCGTTCGGGGCGCTCATCGAGACCTGCCTGCCGCCGATGGACACCTTGCCGGTGTCCGGCTGGTCGGCGCCGAACAGCAGCCGGGCGAGTTCGGTCCGGCCCGATCCGAGCAGACCGGCGAGCCCGATCACCTCACCCTTCTTGATCTCCAGGTCGAACGGGGCGATGCCGCCGGTCCTGCCGAGACCGTCCGCCTGGAGCAGGGCCTCTCCCGCGTGGGAGTGCAGCTGCTGGTCGTGCAGTTCGTCGAGCTGGCCCATGGCCTTGCCGAGCATGAGCTGGACGAGTCCGACCTGGTCGAGGTCGCGCACCAGGTGCTCGCCGACGAGGGTGCCGTTGCGCAGCACGGTCATCCGGTCGCAGACCTCGTAGATCTGGTCGAGGAAGTGCGAGACGAACAGGATCGCGACTCCCTCGTCCCTCAACCGCCGCATCAGGGCAAAGAGTTGGAGGACCTCGTCGCGGTCGAGGCTGGAGGTCGGCTCGTCGAGGATCAGCACCTTGGTGCCCGGCCTCTCGCCGTCACCGGTGCCCAGCGACCTGACGATCGCGACCAGTTGCTGCACGGCCAGCGGGTAGGAGGAGAGCGGGGCACTGACGTCGATGTCGAGCCCGAGCCGCTCCACCAGCTCCGCCGCCTGCCGGCGCAGCTGCTTCCACTGGATGCGGCCCATGCGGGTCGGCTCGCGCCCGATGAAGATGTTCTCCGCCACCGACAGGTTCGGGCAGAGGTTGACCTCCTGGTAGACCGTGCTGATGCCGGCCTGCTGCGCCTGGAGCGGGCTGGTGATCCGTACGGACCGGCCGTCCAGCGTGATCGTGCCGCCGTCCAGGGGGTAGACCCCCGTGAGCACCTTGATGAGGGTGGACTTGCCCGCCCCGTTCTCTCCCATCAGGGCGTGGATCTCACCGGGGAAGAGCCGGAAGTCGACGTCCGACAGAGCGCGTACCCCCGGGAACTCCTTGACTATGCCCGCCATTTCCAGGACGGGCCGCGGCTCTGCCATAAGTCTCCTAGCGAGGGACCACCGGCTTCGTCCGGTGGGGGAATTCACTTATCCGGTCTGTGGTGCGTTCGCCCGCCCCGGAAGGGGGGCGGTTCGCCGGCCGCAGGGCCGGCCGACCGAGGGGTCCGGTCGGCCGGAGGCTCCCTGCCGCTGGGGCGCGGTCGGTCAGTACTTGCGGGTGGGGAGCGCGGCCTTGGCCTGGTCCTGCATGAAGTCGCCCTCCTCGGTCTTGATCCAGCGCTCGACCTTCTCGCCGTTCTTGACCTTCTTCACGACGTCCATCAGCTGGGGGCCGAGCAGCGGGTTGCACTCGACGATGGCGTTGATCTTGCCCTCGGACATCGCCACGAAGCCGTCCTTCACGCCGTCGATCGAGACGATCAGGATGTCCTTGCCGGGCTTCTTGCCGGCCGCCTCGATGGACTGGATGGCGCCGATGGCCATGTCGTCGTTGTGCGCGAAGAGCACGTTGATGTCCGGGTTGGACTGCAGGAAGGCCGCCATGACCTGCTTGCCGCCCGCGCGGGTGAAGTCACCGGTCTGGCTGACGACGATCTTCCAGTCGTCCTTGTGCTCGGCGTCCATGACCTCCTTGAAGCCCTTGGCGCGCTCGATCGCCGGGGCGGCGCCGGTGGTGCCCTCCAGCTGCGCGATCTTCACCGCACCCTTGTGGCCGGCCTTGGCCAGGACCTTCTCGAGGATCTTGGCGGCGCGGCGGCCCTCGTCGGTGAAGTCGGAGCCGACCAGCGTCACGAACAGGGAGTCGTCGGAGGTCTCCACGGAGCGGTCGGTGAGGACCACCGGGATCTTCTTGGCCTTGGCCTCCTTCAGCACCGCGTCCCAGCCGGTGACGACGACCGGCGAGAAGGCGATGACGTCGACGCCCTGGGTGATGTAGCTGCGGATCGCCGAGATCTGGTTCTCCTGCTTCTGCTGGGCGTCGGAGAACTTCAGGTTGTAGCCCGCCTCCTTGGCGGCGTCCTTCACCGAGGTGGTGTTGGCGCTGCGCCAGCCGCTCTCGGAGCCGACCTGGGAGAAGCCCAGCGTGATCGTCTTGCTGCCGCCCGCGGAGGAGGAGTCGGTGGAGCTGTCGTCCTTCTTGGCACAGGCCGCCAGGCCGCCCGCGGCCGCGACGCCGACCGCCGCGGTGAGGAAGTTTCTTCTGCTGAACATGTTCTTCTCCTTTGAAGAGCCGGTCCAGGGACGGACCTGCTGGTACTCGACGGGACCGGCCGCTTGCGTCCAGCCTGTCGATCATCGTTCGACATATCGGCCACACTGCTGGGCAGGTGCGTCCGACGGTCGGTCAGAGGGGTGCGCGCTCCGACGGAGCGGTGTACGGGAACGTACTGGCGCGCACGACGAGTTGGGGTTCGATCGCGATCCGGGAGGTGGCGGCGGGTGGCCGGCCCTCGATCAGATCGAGGAGCAGTGCGATGCCTTGTCTGCCCACCGCCGAGAAGTCCTGCCGGACGGTGGTGAGGGGAGGCGCGAAGAACTCCGCCTCCGGGATGTCGTCGAAGCCGACCACCGCGACGTCCTGAGGGGTCCGGACCCCCGCCTCACGCAGGGCCCGCAGCACCCCCAGTGCCATCTGGTCGTTGGCGACGAAGACGGCGGTCAGCCCTCGGCCCACCCAGCCGGCCAGTTCCTGGCCCGCACGGTAGCCCGACAGCGGACTCCAGTCCCCCCGCAGCAGCATGGGTGGCTCGACACCCTCGGCTTCGAGGGTCGACCGCCAGCCGGCGGCCCGGTCGGCCGCCTCCTGCCAGTCCTCGGGTCCGGCGAGGTGCCAGACCGTGCGGTGGCCGGCGGCCAGCAGATGGGCGGTGGCGAGCCGCCCCCCGAGCTGCTGGTCCACGCTGACGCTGGGAATGTCCACGCCCGGCCCGCTGCCCACGACCACCACGGGGAACGGGTGGCGGAGTTCGGCCAGGGCGTCCACCGCCGACCGCTGGGGAGCGATGGCGACCACGCCTTCCACGCCGCCCTCGCTGAGGTGGTCGAGGGCCTCGGACAGCTCCTCCATGGTCAGTTTGCGCAGACTGACCGTGGAGACGAGATAGCCCTCGGCGCGGGCCGCCTCCTCGAGCGCGAACAGGGTACTGGCCGGCCCGTAGAGGGTGGTGTCGGAGGCGACCACACCCAGGGTCCGGGTGCGCCGGGTCACCAGGGCCCGTGCGGAGGAGTTGCGGCGATAGCCCATCTCCTCGATCGCCCGCAGCACCCGGGCCCGGGTCTCCTCCCGCACATTGGGGTGATCCCCCAGCACGCGGGAGACGGTCTGGTGGGACACGCCCGCCAGGCGTGCCACGTCGGCCATGGTGGGCGGCCGAAGCTGCGTAGGGGTCACGGCCGCACCTCCTTGGCGCTCGTCCGTCGATAAGTCCTGTGGTGGGGGTGGTCGATCCCGCGCCGCCGGTCTCACTCCGGGATTCCGGTGGGTCCGACGGAAGCGGGACGGAAGGCGAGTTCGGGCACTAGGGGCACAACGCTCGTAACTCCCCTGTTTCGCGGCGGACACTGAGTGGTGAAGCGGAGGTCATTGTGAGCGCTAACAATTCATGGCGGTCAAGAGGGTTGCAGCGGAAGGTCGTCACGGTTCCATAACGCACCTACCGGCCATAGAGGGTTTTGGCTGGTCAGAGCGCTAAAGCTCGGTGGAGGCGCCCACACCGAGCGCGACCCGACGGCGGCCCCCCCGGCGCGCTGCGAGCCGGAACCCGCGTCCACGCCGGGCGATGTCCGCACCAGGGACATCTCCCGCACCACCCTGGACGGCCGTCCAGACCGCCGGCGGGTGGGCGGGTGGGCTGTGGGTGGGCGGGTGGGCGGCGGGCGGCGGGCGGCGACGCACCGAGCAGCGGCGCCGGCCTGCGCGCCGGGTGCCTGTGGCGCCGGGTGCCTGTGACGCCCGGCGCCGGGTGCCGGGTGCGCGTGGCGGCAGAGGTTCGCGCGGCCCACGGGACCGAGTGCCCGCCGCTCCGGATGCCGGCAGCGTCCCCGGCGCGCCGGGCGCCCGTGGCAGCCGGACACTGCCGCATGCCGTCGACCGGCCCCCTCGACGTCCGGGCCCCCTCGACGTCCGGGCCCCCTCGACGTCCGGGCCGCGCGCCGCTCCGGACGCGCCCTCCGCGGGGCCGGCGCCGAGCGGCCCGCCCGGCGCACGGGGTCTACCGCGCCGGGCCTGCCCGCAGCGCTACGAGCACCACCACAGGAAGCGCGTGCACGGTTCCTGCGTCGACGGCGACGGTTTCGGGGACGCGGTCGGACCGGTGGTCGGAGCGGAGCCCGAGTCCGCGCCGGAGCCCGAGTCCGCGCCGGAGTCCGGGCCCTCGCCCGAGGGCGTGGCCGATCCGGGTGGCGGACCGGAGGAGCCGGGAAGGGTGGCCGACTGGGCCTCCCCGTCCGGGGTCCGGGTGGCCTCGGCGTCCTGCGCGGACTCCGACGCCGACGGGGAGGCGGAGGGGCTCGGGGAGGCGGATGTTCCGCCCCCGCCCGCGGCCGGCCCGTCGTCCAGCGGCCGCGCGGACGGGCTGGTCCCCGATGTCGATCCGTCGACCTCGGACGACTCTCCCCCGGCCGCTGCGGGGTTGCTGGGGGACGGGAATCCCGGTGCGTCCATGCCGAGTTCGGCCAGGCTCAGGCCGCCCGCCGCCAGGGCGAAACCAGCGGTGACCAGCAGCACGCGTCTGCGGCGCCTGCGGTGGGCCGAGGCCTTGCGGTCGCGGCGGCCGGCATCCGGTGCGGCGGCCGCGCCCTCGGAACTCCCTCGGCCGCCCCCGCCCTGCTCACGGCGGCGCGCGGCGCGCCCGTGGGGCTCGCCGACCTCGGCTCCGTGATCGTCACGGTCGCCTGGACGACTCTGCCGAGCTGACGGATCCGGCTCACCCGGATCGGCTGGATCACCTGGATCGCCCGTGCGTCCCGGATGGTCCGCACGACCTGGACCGTCCGGACCGGAAGGCGGCTGCTGCGCCGACGCGTCCTGGGGGTCGACCTGCACCGTGAGCGGTCCGGTCACATCCGGTCCGGACCCATGCGATTCGGCCCCATACGCTTCGGGCCCGTACGGCCCAGACGCATATGGTTCAGCCACGTAAGGTCCGGTCAGGTACGGTTCGGCCGCATACGACTCCGACGCGTACGGCGGTCCGTAGGCCTCCGACCCGTACGGCGCCGGCTCGTAGGCCTCCGCCTCGTACGAAGCGGGGGGATACGCGCGTAGCTCTCCGGCGGGTGCGCCGCACCCCGGGCAGGCGAGGGCGCCGTTGAGGTGCCTTCGGCACGGGTGGCAGTAGTCCATGACGCGGGAAGACTAAGTTCCAGGACGGCCGCGTTCCCAGGTCGGGCTGTGAAAGTTGTGTGGGAAACCGCCATACCGGCGCGCCAACTAGAGTGAGCTGGCACACATCGTCGACTCCGGGCCTCCGAAAGCGTGTCGAAACTGTCGAGTCGTTACCTGTTCGACCCATTGACACTCCGCTCGCGCGATCCTTACTGTCTGCCCAGCATTTCGAACGTGTGACGAAATCTCGAACATCGAAGGGTAACTTCCGTGCGCATCACTGGAATCAGCACGCACGTGGTCGGGACGCCATGGCGCAACCTGACCTACGTCCTGGTGCACACCGACGAGGGCATCACGGGTGTCGGAGAGACCCGCATGCTGGGCCACACCGACGCGCTGCTCGGCTATCTGAAGGAGGCCGAGGCCAACCACATTCTCGGTTCCGACCCGTTCGCTGTCGAGGACCTGGTGCGCCGTATGAAGTACGGCGACTACGGGCGCGCCGGCGAGATCGTGATGTCCGGCATCGCCGTCGTGGAGATGGCCTGCTGGGACATCAAGGGCAAGGCCCTGGGCGTGCCCGTCTGGCAGCTCCTCGGCGGCAAGGTCACCGACAAGGTCAAGGCCTACGCCAACGGCTGGTACACCACCGAGCGGACCCCGGAGGCCTACCACAAGGCCGCCCAGGGGGTCATGGAGCGCGGGTACAAGGCGCTCAAGATCGACCCCTTCGGCACCGGGCACTTCGAGCTGGACCACCAGCAGTCCATGTACGCCGTCTCGCTGATCGAGGCGGTGCGCGACGCCATCGGCCCGGACTCCGAGCTGATGCTGGAGATGCACGGCCGCTTCTCCCCGGCCACCGCCGTGCGCCTCGCGCAGGAGCTGGCGCCCTTCAAGCCCGCCTGGCTGGAGGAGCCGTGCCCGCCGGAGAACCTGAAGGCCCTGGAGAAGGTGGCGGCGAAGGTCGACATCCCGATGGCCACGGGTGAGCGCATCCACGACCGCATCGAGTTCCGCGAACTCTTCGAGAGCCAGGCCGTCGACATCATCCAGCCGGACGTCGGCCACATCGGCGGCATCTGGGAGACCCGGAAGCTGGCCGCGACCGCCGAGACGCACTACATGCTCGTGGCGCCGCACAACGTGGGCGGACCGGTCCTGACCGCCGCCTCCCTCCAGGTCGGGTTCACCGCCCCGAACTTCAAGATCCTCGAGCACTTCAACGACTTCGCCGACGCGGAGATCAAGAAGGTCGTCAAGGGAGCGCCCGAGGTGATCGACGGCTACTTCCACCTCTCCGACGCGCCGGGCCTCGGCGTGGAGCTGGACGTCGACGCCGCCGCCGAGTTCCCGCAGCAGCAGGCCCGCTTCGACCTGTGGGCCGAGGGCTGGGAGCGGCGTAAGCCCAAGGGCAGCGAGTGAGCACCGCTGTCGTCGTCGAGGGGCCGGGCGAGCACCGGCTCACCTCGCACGAGCCCCGGCAGCCGGGCGCCGGTGAGGCCCTGGTCCGGGTGCACGCCGTGGGCATCTGCGGCAGCGACCGCGAGGTCTACCAGGGCAACCGGCCCGAGGGTTACGTCCGTTACCCGCTGATCCCGGGCCACGAGTGGTCCGGGACGGTCGAGGCGGTCGGTGCCGGGGTCCCGGCCTCGCTGGTGGGCCGCAAGGTCGTCGGCGAGGGCTTCCGCAACTGCCAGGTCTGCGACCGCTGCCACGCGGGCGAGACGACGCTGTGCACGGACGGGTACGAGGAGACCGGCTTCACCCAGCCGGGGGCGATGGCGGCCACGCTCACCCTGCCGGCCCGTCTGCTGCACGTACTGGCGGAGGACGCCGACCTCACGGCGGCGGCCCTGCTGGAGCCGGCCGCCTGCATCGCGGCCGCCGCGATCAAGGCACACGCGCTGCCGGGCGAGAAGGTCGCGGTGGTCGGCACCGGGACGCTCGGCATGTTCGCCGTGCAGTTCCTCAAGGCCGGCTCGCCCGCCGAGCTGCTGGTGGTCGGTACCCGCAACGACCGGGAAGCGCTTTCCCGGCAGTTTGGCGCCACCGACTTCCGCATCCGGGAGCAGGCTCTCCCCGACGATTTCGACGTGGTGATCGAGACCGCCGGATCCGCCTCCGCCGCCCGCACCGCCGCCTCGCTGCTGAGGCGCGGCGGCCGACTGGTCCTGACGGGCATCCCGGGTCCGGGGGCCGACGGCCTGGACCCGACGGACCTGGTCGTACGGCAGCTGGAGGTGCACACCGTCTTCGGTGCGCCGCCGGACGCCTGGTCGCACACGGTGCGGGTGTTCGGGGCCGGGCTGCTCGATCCGCTGCCGCTGGTCACGCACGAGCTGCCGCTCGCCGAGTTCTCCGAGGCGATCGGACTGGTCGGCTCCGGTGATCCGAAGGTGGGCAAGGTCCTGCTCCGTCCCTAGCCGTACGCCGGTACGGGGCGACCTGACGGCCTCCGTACCGGCGTACACCCACATCCCCCCACACCTTGAGCCGCGAACCTCGTCCGAATACAACACGAAGGACAGCTTGTGACGACCGACGCCTCCGCCACGGCCCCCCGTCGACCCGGTGAGCAGGCGCTCACCGCACTCGGCCTGGGCGCGCCCGCGCTGGATCCCGCCGACGCCTCCACCCACACCTTCCCCGGCGGCGGACGCTGGCGCACCGAGGTCCCTTCGTGCGAGGGCCCCGAGGCGCTGGCCGTCATCCTCAAGGAGGCCTCGCGCCTCGACGTGCCGATCCACCGGATCAGCCAGGGCAGCGGCGTGTGGATGCTGACCGATGCCGAGATCACCGAGATGGTCGAGGCCACCGGCGAGCGTGACATCGAACTCTGCCTGTTCACGGGGCCGCGCGGCACCTGGGACATCGGCGGTTCCACCCGGACCGACTCGCGCGGCGGGGGCCTCAGAGCCCGCGGGCACGACGCCGTCGCCGGATGCGTCGAGGACGCCGTCCGGGCCACGGAGCTGGGCGTCCAGTGCCTCCTCGTCGCCGACGAGGGCGTGCTGTGGACGCTGCACCGGGCCCGCCAGGCCGGCATCATCCCGGCCGAGACCACGCTGAAGGTGTCGGCGCTCATCGGCCCCGTCAACCCGGCGGCGTACGCGGTGTACGAGCAGCTCGGCGCCGACTCGCTCAACGTGCCCAGCGACCTGACGCTGGATCACCTCACCGAGATCCGCCGGGTGTCCGGCGCTCCCATGGACATGTACATCGAGGCCCCCGACGACCTCGGCGGCTACATCCGCATGTACGAGGTCGCCGAGCTGATCCGGCGCGGTGCGCCGCTGTACCTGAAGTTCGGTCTGTCCAAGTCCCCGGGGATCTACCCGTACGGCCACCAGCTGCGGGACCTGGCGCTGTCCACCGCCCGGGAAAGGGTGCGGCGCGGGCGGCTGGCCCTGGACCTGCTCGCGCGTCACGGAGCCGACGGCGACATGGCTCCTCTCGGCTCCCGGCTGCCGGGCGAACTGAAGCGATTCGACATCCGGTCATAACGTTCCGGAAACCCTGCTTCACAGAAGCCGACACAGGCGCGCAGAATCCCACACACCGCTTTCTCGGTCTTTCCGGCCTCGTTCCCGGAGCGTCCTTCGCAGCGCGAGACCGATCCCCTGCACTCACATCAAGGATGATGATCATGCGCAACCGCAGAGCCGCCCTCGCCGCCATAGCCGGAGCCGCCTCCCTCGCCCTGACGCTGTCCGCCTGCGGGCAGTCCGGCGAGGGCGGCAGCAAGGCGGCGTCGGACGACGCCAAGGGCGGGACCGTCGGCATCGCGATGCCGACCAAGTCCTCCGAGCGCTGGATCACCGACGGCGCCAACGTCGAGAAGGACCTCAAGGCCAAGGGCTATAAGACCAAGCTGGTCTTCGGCGAGGACGACCCCGACCAGCAGGTCTCGCAGATCGAAAACCTGATCACCCAGGGTGTCAAGGCGCTGATCGTCGCGGCCATCGACAACAAGTCGCTGAACAACGTCCTCCAGCAGGCCGCCGACGCCAAGATCCCGGTCATCTCCTACGACCGCCTGATCCTCGGCACGAAGAACGTCGACTACTACGCGTCCTTCGACAACGAGAAGGTCGGCAAGCTCCAGGCCAGCTACATCGTCGACAAGCTGGGGCTGGCGAGCGGCAAGGGCCCGTTCAACATCGAGCTGTTCGCCGGTTCCAACGACGACAACAACACCAAGTACTTCTTCAACGGTGCGATGAGCGTGCTCCAGCCGTACATCGACAGCAAGAAGCTGGTGGTCAAGTCCGGCCAGACCAAGATCACCCAGGTCACCACCCTGCGCTGGGACGGCGCCACCGCCCAGAAGCGCATGGAGGACATCCTCACCTCCTCGTACGCGAGCGGCCGGGTCGACGCGGTGCTCTCGCCCTACGACGGCATCTCCATCGGCATCCTCGCCGCGCTGAAGTCCGACGGCTACGGCAGCGCGAGCAAGCCGCTGCCGGTCATCACCGGCCAGGACGCCGAGCTGGCCTCGGTGAAGTCGATCATCGCGGGTCAGCAGTCGCAGACCGTCTACAAGGACCTGCGCAAGCTCGCCCAGGTCGCCACGGACATGGTCGACGCCTCCCTCAACGGCAAGAAGCCGGAGATCAACGACACCAAGTCGTACGACAACGGCACCAAGGTCGTCCCCGCCTACCTGCTCCAGCCGGTGAGCGTCGACAAGACCAACTACGAGAAGGAACTCGTCCAGGGCGGCTACTACACGGCGGACCAGCTCAAGTAAGCGTCGACCCACACGGATTGGAAGGCACGACCATGGCGGGACCCGTCCTGGAAATGCGCTCGATCGTCAAGACCTTTCCCGGCGTCAAAGCGCTGTCGGACGTCACACTGACCGTCCGTCAGGGCGAGGTCCATGCCATCTGCGGCGAGAACGGGGCCGGTAAGTCCACCTTGATGAAGGTGCTCTCCGGCGTCCATCCGCACGGCACCTACGAGGGGGAGATCCTCTTCGAGGGAGAGGTCTGCTCCTTCAGGGACATCCGGGCGAGCGAGCAGCGCGGCATTGTGATCATCCACCAGGAGCTGGCGCTGTCGCCGTACCTCTCGCTGGCGGAGAACATCTTCCTCGGCAACGAGCACGCCAAGGGCGGGTTCATCGACTGGCGGCAGACCCTGCGGCACGCCACCGAGCTGCTGCGCCGGGTCGGTCTCGACGACCACCCGGAGACCCGCGTCGCCGACATCGGCGTGGGCAAGCAGCAGCTCGTGGAGATCGCCAAGGCGCTCTCCAAGAAGGTGAAGCTGCTGATCCTGGACGAGCCGACGGCGGCGCTGAACGACGAGGACAGCGGCAAACTCCTGGAGCTGATCCTGGAGTTGAAGAAGCAGGGCATCACCTCGATCATCATCTCCCACAAGCTCAACGAGATCCGCAAGGTCGCCGACTCGGTGACGATCCTGCGCGACGGACGCTCCATCGAGACGCTCGACGTCAAGGCGGCGGAGACGACCGAGGACCGGATCATCAGCGGCATGGTCGGCCGGGACCTCGACCACCGCTTCCCCGAGCGCACCCTGATCGAGACGGACGAGGACGCGGCCCCGGCGCTGGAGATCCGCGACTGGACCGTGCACCACCCCATCGACCAGCAGCGCAAGGTCGTCGACGACGTGTCGATCCACGTGCGCCGCGGGGAGATCGTCGGCATCGCCGGGCTCATGGGCGCGGGCCGCACCGAGCTGGCGATGAGCGTCTTCGGCCGTGCCTACGGCCGGCACGCGGGCGGCACGGTCCTCAAGGACGGCAAGGAGATCCGTACCAAGACGGTCGCCGAGGCCATCCACCACGGGATCGCCTACGTCACCGAGGACCGCAAGCACTACGGCCTCAACCTCATCGACACGATCAACCGCAACATCTCGCTGACCGCCCTGAGCAAGGTCGCCAAGCGGGGCGTGGTCGACGAGCACGAGGAGCGGCAGGTCTCCGAGGGCTTCCGCAAGTCCATGAACATCAAGGCGCCCACCGTCTTCGAGCCGGTGGGCAAGCTGTCCGGCGGCAACCAGCAGAAGGTCGTCCTCAGCAAGTGGATCTTCGCCGGTCCGGACGTGCTGATCCTGGACGAACCGACGCGCGGTATCGACGTCGGCGCCAAGTTCGAGATCTACACGGTCATCGACCAGCTGGCCGCCCAGGGCAAGGCGGTCGTCTTCATCTCCTCCGAGCTGCCCGAACTGCTCGGCATGTGCGACCGCATCTACACGATGGCCGCCGGACGGCTCACGGGTGAGTTCCCGCGGGCCGAGGCCACGCAGGAAGTGCTGATGCGTCAGATGACGAAGGACAAAGAGGTAACGCGATGAGCACGGACGTGACGGACAAGAGCCCGGCGGCCGCGCCGCCCGGCAAGAGCGGGGGCTCGGCCACCGGCGGCGGGC
The DNA here is from genome assembly GCF_042870975.1 of Streptomyces sp. NPDC006259. Taxonomy (NCBI): domain Bacteria; kingdom Bacillati; phylum Actinomycetota; class Actinomycetes; order Kitasatosporales; family Streptomycetaceae; genus Streptomyces; species Streptomyces sp. NPDC006259. The sequence goes on from NZ_JBIAHY010000001.1 coordinate 781,389, forward strand.
TGCTCCAACTGGTGCTGAACGGCCTGCGCCGCAACATGCGCCAGTACGGCATGCTGATCGCGCTCGGCCTGCTCGTGGTCCTCTTCCAGGTGTGGACCGGTGGCGACCTGCTGCTGCCGCGCAACGTCTCCAACCTGGTCCTGCAGAACAGCTACATCCTGATCCTCGCGATCGGCATGATGCTGGTGATCATCGCGGGCCACATCGACCTGTCGGTCGGTTCGCTGACCGCGTTCGTGGGCGCCTTCGCGGCGGTCCTGACCGTCGAACACGACGTGGCGTGGCCCGTCGCGCTGGTGCTGTGCCTGATCGTGGGCGCGGTGGCCGGCTCGGTGCAGGGCTTCCTGATCGCCTATCTCGGCATACCCTCCTTCATCGTCACCCTCGCGGGCATGCTCCTCTTCCGCGGTCTGACGGAGATCTTCCTGGAGGGCCAGACCCTCGGCCCGTTCCCCGACGGCCTCCAGAAGATGGGCAACGGCTTCCTGCCGGAGGTCGGCCCGGACACCAACTACCACAACCTCACGCTGCTGCTGGGCTTCGCCCTGCTGGCGTTCGTGCTCCTCCAGGAGGTCCGCGACCGCAACCGTCAGCAGGAGTTCGCGCTCGAGGTGGTGCCCAGGAACCTCTTCCTGCTCAAGCTCGTCGCGATCTCCGCCGCGATCCTCACCGTCACGATGCTGCTCGCCAGCTACAAGGGCGCGCCGATCATCCTGATCATCCTCGGCGTGCTGGTCGTCGGTTACGGCTACATCATGCGCAACGCCGTCTTCGGCCGTCACATCTACGCCATCGGCGGCAACCTGCCGGCGGCGAAGCTGTCCGGCGTCAAGGACAAGAAGGTCACCTTCCTCGTTTTCCTGAACATGGGCGTGCTCGCGGCCCTGGCGGGTCTGGTGGTCGCCGCCCGTCTGAACGCGGCCTCGCCGAAGGCCGGCCTCAGCTTCGAACTCGAGGCGATCGCCTCGTCGTTCATCGGTGGCGCGTCCATGAGCGGCGGTGTCGGCACCGTCCTCGGAGCCATCATCGGCGGTCTCGTCCTCGGTGTGCTGAACAACGGCATGAACCTCCTCAGCGTCGGCACCGACTGGCAGCAGGTCATCAAGGGCCTCGCCCTGCTGATCGCGGTCGGCTTCGACGTCTGGAACAAGCGCAAGTCCGGTTCCTGAGCCGGAACGGGCCCCGCCGGAAGGCGGGGCCCGTTTCCGTTTCCGGAGCACACGAGCACAACCGAGCAGGCGCAGCACCGGACGGGCGCAGCACCGAACAAGGCGGGAAGCCGACAAGGCGGGGAAGGGGAGGGCGGGAAGTGGAGAAGACGCTGTTCGGCACGCTGGCCGACGGTACCGAGGTCTCCAGCTGGTCCCTGGAGAACGGCGGGACCCGGCTGAGGGTCCTCGACCGCGGCGGCATCGTCCAGTCCCTGGAGATCCCCGACCGGCACGGCGCGTACGCCAACGTCTGCCTCGGATTCGACACCATCGAGGACTACGTCGCCGCCAGTCCGTACTTCGGCGCGCTGATCGGACGGTTCGGCAACCGCGTCGCCGGCGGCCGCTTCACCCTGGACGGCGAGAGTCACCAGCTCCCCCTCAACGACGGGGACCACAGTCTGCACGGCGGCACCGAGGGCTTCGACCGGTGCCTGTGGGAGGTCGAGCCGTTCACCGACGGCGCGGACGTCGGCCTGCGCCTGTACCGCACCAGCCCGGACGGGGAGATGGGCTATCCGGGCACGCTGAAGGTGAGGGTGACGTACACGCTCACCGGGCGCGGCGAGTGGCGCATCGACTACGAGGCCACCACGGACCGGGCCACCGTCGTCAACCTCACCCACCACGCCTACTGGAACCTGGCCGGCGAGGGCAGCGGCACGATCGAGGACCACGAGCTGACCATCGCCGCCTCCCGCTACACGCCCGTCGGTCCGGGGCTGATCCCCACGGGCGAACTCGCCGAGGTCCGCGGCACGCCCTTCGACTTCCGGGAGACCAGGACCATCGGCCGCGACCTCCGGGCCGGTCACGTCCAGCAGGTCCTGGCGAAGGGCTACGACCACAACTGGGTCCTCGACAAGGGCGTCACCGCCGGCCCCGAGCACGTGGCGACGCTGCGCGACCCGCGCTCCGGCCGCACCCTGAGGATCGCCACCGACCAGCCGGGGGTGCAGTTCTACTCGGGCAACTTCCTGGACGGCACCCTCACCGGCAGCGGCGGCCGCACCTACCGTCAGGGCGACGCCGTCTGCCTGGAGACCCAGCACTTCCCGGACGCGCCGAACCACCCGTCGTTCCCCTCGACGGTGCTGCGGCCGGGGCGGACATACCGGACGACGACGATCCACTCGTTCGACCGCTGACCCGCCTTCACAGGGCGCGCACAGCTTCTCTCCGGTTCCCCGGGGTTTGAACAGCGTGACCCCCGTATCCGTATGGAGGGGTGGCCCGTGCTCCCCCGCGCGGGCCACCCACATGACGACGGGCCCGGTCGTCCCCGCCGGGTCCGCCCCGTACGGAGGTTCCATGGCCGACAACGTCACCTCGTTGTTCCGCAGCACCGCCGCGCACAGCCCGTCGATGGCGGCGCTGACGCGGGAGGGCGGCGACGGGGGCGGCCCGGTGGACTTCTGCATCCCCTGCAACCCGTACTTCCCCACCCCGCAGATGTTCGACGACATGGCGGCCCGGCTGCGGGACATCATCACGTACTACCCGAGCAGCGCCGACACGATCACCGCCGAGTTGTGCAGCCTGCTCCAGCTCCCGCCGCAGGCCGTCGCGATGGGCAACGGCTCCACCGAGCTGATCACCTGGATCGACCACCTGCTGGTGCGCGAGTCGCTCGCCATCCCCGTCCCCACCTTCGGCCGCTGGACCGACCAGCCCATGGAGACCGGCAAGCGGGTCGACATGTTCCCGCTCCAGGAGTCCAGCGGCTTCGCCCTGGACCTCGCGCAGTACGCCGAGTTCATCCGTGCGCGCGGCACCCGTGTCGCCGTCATCTGCAACCCGAACAACCCCGACGGCGGGTTCCTGCACAAGCACGCGATCGTGCAGTTCATGGACGCGATGGCCGACCTGGACCTGGTCATCATCGACGAGTCGTTCCTGGAGTTCGCCGACGCGGAGGCCGAACCCTCGGTCGTGCAGGAGGCGTTGCTGCGCCCCAACGTGATCGTCCTGCGCAGCCTCGGCAAGAACTTCGGCCTGCACGGCATCCGCTTCGGCTACCTGGTCGCCAACCCCGCCCTGGCCGGGCGCGTCCGCTCCATGCTGCCCAGGTGGAACCTCAACTCCTTCGCCGAGCACGTGGTGTTCATGCTGAAGGAGCACGGTCCCGAGTACGCGCAGAGCCTGATGCAGGTACGCCGTGACCGCCTGGACATGGCCAGTCAGCTCTCCGCGCTCCCCGGCCTGACCGTCTACCCCTCCCAGGGGAACTTCCTCTTCGTACGCCTTCCCGTGGGCGCCGAGGGCACGGTGGTCCGCGACCGGATGCTCACCGAGCACCGGATCCTGGTCCGCGAGTGCGGCAACAAGATCGGTTCCTCCAGCCGCTTCCTGCGGCTCGTGGTGCGCCCCCAGGTGGACGTGCGGCGCCTGGTGTCCGGCCTGGAACAGGTGCTCTACGGGACCAGGAGGGGAGCCGCCGTGCCCGAGCCGGACAACGGGACCGGCTACAGCTCGGGTACGGCGGCGGTGGACCGGCTGGTGGGAGCGACGAACGGGGCGGGTCTCCAGGGGCTGGCGGCGCAGGCGCAGTCCATGGGGGGCGGGATGGCGATGCCCATGCCCGCGCCCATGCCCGCGCCGATGCCCGCGCCGGCTGCTCGGATGCCGGTGCCGGTGCCGGTGCCGGCGGCGGCGCAGGTGTTCCCGCAATCGGTTCCGGAGCCGGCCCCGATGCCCGCGGCCGTCCCCGCGCCCATGCCCGCACCGATGAGCGCGCCGATGACCGCGCCCATGCCCGCGGTGGCCGCGGCGGCCTCCATGGCGCCGGTGCCGCCTCCGATGCGGATACCGATGCAGACGCCGATGGCGCCGCCCATGCCGGCCGCACCGGCCGCAGCGGCCGCACCGGCCGCCGGGCCGATGGGCGGGCCCGGTGGGCAGACGCCGCCGGGGGTGCCGGCCCGCGGGGGCCTCACGGCCGCGCAGGTACGGGGCACCAACGGCCTCTCCCCCGCGGCGACGACGGGCTGGCCGAACGCCCAGAACTGGCCCAACCCGGCGGGAATGGGCCAGGTGGGCTGACCCGGCCGAGACCAGGGGCCTCGCCCTCGGGCTCACGCACGACCCGTCTCGGTGGGACGGGAAGCGGCGGTCGCGGCAGGTCCGCGAGGGTCGCTCCTCGCCCCGCCGAGACGGGTGGCGGGGTGGGTCGGAAGGGGGTCAGGACGGGGTCAGGCGGGGGTCAGGCGCCACTGTTGGCAGGTGTTGTTCAACCACGTCCACTGGCGGACGTCCGCCGCGTCCGCCGTCGAGCAGTCCGCCACGTCGGCGACCTTGCCGGTGGACTGGTTCACGATACGGACGTAGTCGTTGTCCGTGGCGAGGAACCGGAAGCGCTGGCAGGTGTTGTTCAGCCACGACCACTGACGCAGATCGGCCCCGTCGGCGGTGGAGCAGTCCGCCGTGTCCAGCACCTTGCCGGTGGCGGCGTTCACCAGCCGGCTCGTGTCGTCGCCCTGGTCCTCCAGACGCCACCGCTGGTTGGCACCCCCGTTGCAGGCGTACTGCCGCACGTTGGCCCCGTCCGCGGCGGAACTTGCCGCGACCTCCAGGCACTTGCCGCTGTTCCGGTTGCGGACGGTGTACGTCGTCGAGGCCGCCGCGGGTTCCCCGGAGGGGCCCGTCTGACTGGAGCCGAGACGGACCGGCGTGCCGAGGTTCGGTGTCCCGTCGGAGTTCCAGGTGAACTTCTGCGCACGGGTCGTACGCCCGTTGTCGCAGCCTTCCGACGCGGCGTCGTTGGCGTGGTAGACGATCCAGCTCTCGGTGCCGTCGGGCGAGGTGAAGAAGCCGTTGTGGCCGGGGCCGTAGACACCGTTGGTGTCGCTGCGCTGGAAGACGGGGGTGGACTTCTTCGTCCAGGACGACGCCGACAGCGGATCGCTTCCGGTGAGGGTCAGCTGGCCGAGCTTGTAGTCGGGGGTCCAGCAGCCGCTCGCCGAGTAGACGAGGAAGGTCCGCCCGCCCCGCTGGAGGATCTCGGGCCCCTCGTTCACGGCACCTCCGCTCGTCTCCCAGGAGTTGGTGGGGGTCGAGATCGTGGAGAAACCGGTGGCCAGGGTGTACGGGTTGGACATGCGGGCCGCGACGAGGTTCTGGGTGCCGCCGTTGGCGCTGCCGAACAGATACAGCTGGCCGTTGATCGTGGCCACGGTCGAGTCCAGCATCCAGGCGGAGTTGAGCTGGTTGCGGTAGGTGTACGGCCCGAGGGGGTCGGAGCCCGCGCTCTCCAGGACGTGCGTGCGCTGGGTGGGGTTGTAGTCGGTGACGTTCTGGCCGGCGACGTAGTACAGGTACCAGCGGCCGTTCAGGTAGTGCAGCTCGGGTGCCCAGATGTTGCAGCAGCGGCTCGCCGCGTCACCCTGCCAGACCTGCACGCTGGGTGCGGTGGCGAGGCCGGCGAGGGTGGCGGACTTGCGGACGGTGATGACGCTCGTCCAACTCGTCGTCACCATGAAGTAGTTGCCGTCGTGGTACGTGATCCACGGGTCGGCGCCCTTCTGCGACTTGACGGGGTTGGCGAAGGAGGCCGCGCCGGCGGTGGACTGCCCGATCGAGAGGGCGAGCAGTAGCGCGGCCAGCAGGGTCAGTAGGCGACGGGCCATCCGCTGCTCCAGTTCAGGAGGTTGATGCCGAGTTTGGGGGTGCCGTTGTCGTTGCCGTCGTAGTAGTGGTAGACGATCAGGTCGCCGTCGGTGTCCTTCATGATCGACTGGCCGCCGGGGCCGATGTACCGCCCGTGCGACTCCAGGACCGGCGTGCCGCCGTTGTTCATGAGGGCGACACCGTTCTTGTCGTAGTACGGACCGGTGACGGCGGTGGCGCGGCCGACCTTGACCTTGTAGGTGGAGCCGGTGCCGGCGCAGCAGGTGTCGTACGAGGCGAAGAGGTAGTAGTAGCCGTTTCGCTTGACGATGTACGGCGCCTCGACGGCCTTGGTCCCGGTCGGGCGGGAGGCGAGGGAGCGGCGGGCGGTGTCGCCCGACAGCTGCTTCCCGGTGGCGGGGTCGACCTGGATCATCTTCAGACCCGTCCACCAACTGCCGAAGGAGAGCCACCACTTGCCGTTGTCGTCGACGAAGAGGTTGGGGTCGATGGCGTTGTAGTCGCTGGAGGTGGTGGAGGTGTACACGGTGCCCCGGTCGGTCCAGGAGCCGGGCAGTCCGGTGGTGGACGTGGCCAGGCCGATGGCGGACTTGTTGGAGCCGAAGGTGGAGACGGCGTAGTACATGAGGTACTTGCCGCCCTGGTAGGAGATGTCGGGCGCCCAGGCCTCGGTCGTCCCGTACGAGGACCACCAGCCCGGCTTCGTCGGGAAGGCGTCGCCGCCCGCGCCGAAGGCGACGCGGTCGGTGGAGGTGCGGTAGGAGAGCCCGCCACCGGTGGCGTAGAGCAGGTAGCGGCCGCCGGAGGTGCGGATCATCGTCGGGTCGTGCACGACGGTGGAGCCGGTGACCGTGCCGGGGTTGGGGTACGCGGAGGCGGCGGAGGGGACGAGGGCGAGCAGGATCGCGGCGGGGAGGGAGAGCAGTGCGGTCCGCCGTGAGGTGCGGAAGGCGTGGGGGGTGCGGGGAGTGCGGGAGGTGCGGGGAGTGCGGGAGATACGGGGGGTGCGGGAGGTGCGGCTCATGCGGACGCTCCTTCAGTGGGGTTCGCCGTCCGGAATACCGAACGACAGTCGCGTCGTCGGACGGGACCGTAGGAGCGAACTCCTCGCACGTCAATGGTCCACACAGGCCCCGAAACTTTTGCGAGAGCGCCCAGGCGTCCGGGAACCCCTCGATCCGCTTGTCCGGCAAGCTCCTTGACGGGCCGTCACTTTGCCCAACTGACAGCTCACCGACAGGAACACTCCCTACGGTGCCGTGTTCATGACAGACACCTCGAACGTCACCCCGGAAGTCGGCCCCGAAGTCACCGCCGACGTCACCCCCGCCGCACTCCGCCGCCCCGTCGGACGCCGGGCGGTGCTGATCGCCACCGGCGCCACCGCCGCCACCCTGGCCGTGGGCGCGGCGGCCGCCCCCGAGGCTCCGGCCGCGCCGGCCGCCGCACCCGCGCCCCCGGCCGCCGCGGCCGTGTGCACCCTCACGAAGGAGCTGACCGAAGGGCCGTACTACCTCGACGGACAGTACGTCCGCGCCGACATCACCGAAGGCAAGGCGGGCATCCCGCTGAAGCTGACCCTCAAGGTCGTCGACGACGACACCTGCGCACCCCTGCCCAACGCCCTGGTCGAGGTGTGGCACTCCGACGCGCTCGGCGAGTACTCCGGATTCGTCGGCAACAACGGCCACGACGAGCCGGACAACGGCACCTTCCTGCGCGGCGGCGTGCTCACCGACGCCGCCGGCGTCGCGGCGATCACGACCGTCTACCCGGGCTGGTACCGGGGCCGCTGCGTCCACATCCACGTCAAGGTCCACACGAACGTCACCCTGACCTCGGACGGCCACTTCACCGGCGGCCAGGAGCTCCACACCGGCCAGCTGTTCTTCAAGGAGACGATCACGGCCGCGGTCGGACGCGTCTCGCCGTACTCGACGAACACGGTCACCCGCACCACCCTCGCCCAGGACCCCATCTACGACGAGGGAGGCGCCGCCTCGGGCCTGCTCACCCTCACCGCACTGGGCGGCACCACCTCCGCGGGCTACGCGGGGACGCTCACCCTGGGCGTCGAACGCTGACCTCCGCGCCGGGCGGCACCGTGGTCGCGGTGCCGCCCGGCCGGCCCGGCGAACAGGCCCGGGAACGGGGTCGGCGGCCCGGGGCGCGGAGTCAGCCGTGCGGGATCTCGGCCGTCGGTGCCGCCAGGCCTTCGCGACGCATCCGCTCGCCTCCCCAGTCGCCGAGCGCCTCGAGCGCCTGGTTGAGCGTGCGCCCGTGCTCGGTCAGGGAGTACTCCACCCGGGGCGGCACCTCGGCATGGACCTCCCGGTGCACGAGTCCGTCCTCCTCCAGCTCCCGCAGGTGCTGGGTCAGCATCTTCTCGCTCACTCCGGGCAGCGCGCGACGAAGCTCGGCGAAGCGGCGTACCCGACGGGTGTCGAGTTCCCAGAGGATGAACCCCTTCCACTTGCCGCTCACCACGTCGAGCGCGGCGTCGATGCCGCAGAAGTAGGGCCCGCGTCTCGGCGCTCCGGCCATCACCCATCCCCCTTACGAAAAGGTAAGTACCGCAGAAAATAGTGGGTACTTACGAGAGTCGTGGCGCTGTCCGAGCATGGAGCGGTGAACGAACCACAGAACCTCACCACCAGGCAGGACAGCGCTGTCACCGTAATCGGGCTCGGCCCCATGGGCCAGGCGACGACCCGCGCCCTCCTCGGCGCCGGCCACCCGGTCACCGTCTGGAACCGCACCCCCGGCCGGGCCGACGGAGTCGTCGCCGACGGGGCGACGCGCGCGGCGACACCCGCCGACGCGGTCCAAGCGAGTGACCTCGTGATCCTCAGCCTCACCGACTACCGGGCGATGTACGACATCCTCGACGGCGCCACCGCCGCGCTCACCGGCCGGACACTGGTCAACCTCAGCTCGGACACGCCCGACCGCACCCGCGAGGCGGCGGCCTGGGCGGCGGGCCACGGCGCCGCCTTCCTCACCGGTGGCGTCATGGTCCCGGCGCCGATGGTCGGCACCGAGGCGGCGCACGTCTACTACAGCGGCCCCGAAGAGGTGATGGAACGTCACCGGGCGGCGCTGGAACGGCTCGGGGCGCCCAGGTATCTGGGCGCGGATCCGGGCCTCGCCCAGATGATGTACCAGGCCCAGCTCACGGTGTTCCTCACCACCCTGTCCGCCCTGATGCACGCCACCTCGATGCTCGGCACGGCCGGCATGAAGGCGGCGGAGGCACTGCCGGAGCTGCTCTCCTTCACCGACTCGATCGGCGCCATGCTGAGGGCCGGCGAGAAGACGCCCGGCGCCGCCCTGGACGCCGGGGAGCATCCCGGCGACCTCAGCACGGTCACCATGATGGGTGCGACGGCCGACCACATCGTCGAGACCAGCACGGCACTCGGCCTCGACCTCGCGCTCCCCCTCGCCGTACAGGGGCACTATCGGCGCGCGATCGAGGACGGACACGGCGGCGACAACTGGACCCGCGTCATCGACGGCATCCGAGAGCCGCGCTGACCCGATGCCGCACAGGCCGGGGTCAGGCGCCGGCCCTGCGGGCGATTCCCAGCCAGCCGGGTACGTCCACCTCCGCGCGCACCGTCTTGCCCGGCGGCGGGTCGCGGTCCAGCACCTCCCAGCGGGCCGCCAGCGCGTCCACCAGGAGCAGGCCCCGCCCCGACTCGTCCAGGGGGCAGGGGGCCTGTACGGCGCCGGGGCCGGGCGGGCGTGAGCCCGTGCGCGTGTCGGTGACCTCCACCCGGACGCTGCCCGGGATCAGGGCGAGCCTCAGCTCGAAGTCCCTTCCCGGCACGCGCCCGTGGGTCACCGCGTTCGCCGCCAGCTCCGCGACGATCACCGCGACCGCCTCGGAGACGTCCGTGCCGTGCGGGATGCCCCAGGTCTCCAGCTGGTGCAGCGCGAGGTGCCTGGCCAGGCGGGCGCCCCTCGGCGTGGCGCTCAGCCGCTGCGCGAACACACGTACGGTGACCAGGGGTCGGGGGGTGGGACGTACTGTCATACCGCCAATGTGGCGGCTCCCTCCGGGAGTTCACCAGGTCCGGGCCGCGTACGCTGCGCGAGCGTACGCGGTCACGGACTGGACAGTACTCGTCACCGTCCGTGACCATGGGGCGCGGGAGGTGACCATGGTGGTCGACGGGCAGGTGGGCGGGGGCAGCGGTGAGCCGGAGTCGTCGGACAGTCTGCGGACGTTCGGCGCGGTCGTCCAGGCGCTGCGCGAGTTCAACGGGCTGAGCAGGGAGGAGTTCGGCGGACTGGTCGGCTTCTCCAAACACACGGTGGCCTCCGTGGAGTTGGGCAGGCGCATGCCGGACGTCGACTTCGTCGAGGCGGCGGAGAGGGTGTTGGGGAACACCGGGGCGTTGCGGCGCGCCGTGGAGCATCTTGTGCGGCAGCCGGGGTTGGCGGCCTGGTTTCGGCGGTGGGCTTCGATGGAGAAGCTGGCCATCGGACTCTTCAACTACGAGTGCAGGATGATCCCAGGGCTCTTGCAGTCGGAGGCATACGCACGGCAACTGTTCGCCGACGAGCTGCCACCGCTGGCAGATCATCAGATCGAGGCTAACTGGACTGCTCGTGCGGGACGGCAGAAGTTGCTGCGGGAACGCCCGAACACCGCCTTCAACTTCATCATCGAGGAGCACGTGCTGTTGCGACAGACCGGGGGCGTCAGCGTCACGCGCGAGGCCATCGAACGCCTTCTGGACGCCGCCGAGTTGCGGAACGTCGAGATTCAGGTCATGCCCCTCGTCCAGTCCTCCCATGCCGGGCTGCACGGTCCGATCGCCCTGCTGGAGAGCCCGAAACACAAGTGGTTCGGATACAGCGAGGGCCAGGAGAGCGGGCACCTCATCTCCGACCCGAAAGGGATCAGCGTCCTCCAGAACAGGTATGCCAGGATTCGTTCACAGGCTCTCGCCATCCAGGATTCCGTGAGCCTGTTGCGACGGATGCGAGGAGAGCTATGAGCACGTCCGAACTTGCCTGGTTCAAAAGCAGTTACAGCAGCGGCTCGGGCGACAACTGCGTCGAGGTCGCCCTCTCGTGGCGCAAGTCCAGCTACAGCAGCAGTGGCGACGGCGACTGCGTAGAAGTCGCCGCCCTCCCCCACCACATCCACGTCCGTGACTCCAAGGACAAGGACGGCCCCCGGCTCGCCCTCTCCCCCGCCGCCTGGGCCGAGTTCGTCGCCCACGCCGGGAAGTGACCCCAGGGCCGCCCGCACCCGCGCGGGCGGCCCCTCGTCTCACCGGCCCGGACACTCCTTCCAGGCCATGTGGTACACCGTGCTGATGTCGCCGTCGGTCGAGTCCATGGTCATGAAGCTGACCTTGCCCGGTGCGGAGCTGCCCGCGCTGACCCGTAGCTCGGTGTTGATGTTGAAGTTGCGCTGGACCCCGCAGGGCGCCCACACGAGCTGTGCCCAGTCGGTGTTGTCGGTCGCCTGCCAGTTGTCGCTGTAGGCGCCGCTGAGGGGATGGTTCTTGTACACGGTGCTGGACGAGCCCTGGAAGTAGTACGAGGCCCGCTGCACGGCGGTGGCGCCCGGCTGGAGGAGGGCGAAGCCCCGGTAGTCCGCGCTGGCGATGGCGTAGGTGAAGCCCTGCGGGACGTGGACGATCAGGTTGAGCTGGCAGTTCTTGCGGAACGCCGTGGGGTCGGAGTTGCCGCCGGCCTGGGCGAGGTAGTCGCTGTAGGTGACGGTGAAGGCGGTGTTGTCCTCGGAGACGGCGATGGCCGCGGTGCCCGCCGGGCAGCCGGAGCCGTTCACCGTGGCGATGTTGATGACGATCTTGTCCGGGGGCGGGTCGACGAACCCGGAGGACGGGTTGGAAGCGGGTAGCGCCGAGGTGATGAGAGCGGCGACGGCACCGCTCAGAAGGAGCCCACCTGTCATGGTCTCTCCCTGGGTCGGGGGGTGGCTGCACCCGAGGGGTCGGCACGTCAACTCTGTGAAGAATCAATGGAGTTGATGTGAAGCCTCGGGGGCGTTCGCATCGTAGGGAGACCTCGGGGTCCCGGCCAGGCCGGACTCCGGCCATTCACCTCGGCCGGTGCACACCGGCACTCCGGCATCCGCGGGCAACCCTTTTCCCGCTCGCCCCAACTCCCCTGTGTAATCATTCCTGTTCGACCCGTTGACACCCTTCACACTCCCTCCTAAGGTCACGCCAGCATTCCGACCATCTGACGGGATTTCGAACAACGGAAGGCAAGCGCTCTCCGGAGCACCGGAATCAGCGCTCACGTGGCCGGAATGCCGTGGCGCGGCCCGACGTACCTACAGGTGCACGCCGGCAGGGGCATCACGAGAGTCGACGAGACCCGGATGCCAGGCCGCACCACCGCACGTGTCCCCAGTTCGTTCTGTCCAGCGCGCCCGGAATCCCCCTGGTACGACACCGGCGCGTCGGGACCCCCCTCAACGACGAGAAGAACAAGGAACGATCACCATGCGCACTCGAAGAGCCGCCCTCGGCAGCATCGCCGGAGCCGTCTCCCTCGCCCTCACCCTGTCCGCCTGCGGCGAGACCGGCGAGAGCAGCTCCGGCTCCGGCTCCGGGGGCGGCACCATCGGGATCGCCATGCCGACCCGGGCCTCCGAGCGCTGGCTCACCGACGGCAAGAGCGTCGTCAAGGACCTCCAGACCAAGGGCTACCAGACCAAGCTGGTCTACGGCGACGACGACCCTAAGGCCCAGGTGGCGCAGGTCGCGGATCTGGTCGAGCAGGGCGTCGACGCGCTGATCATCGCGGCCATCGACAACAAGTCGCTGACCGGCGTGCTCCAGAAGGCGGGCGACGCGGGCATCCCGGTGATCTCCTACGACCGGCTCATCCTCGGCTCGAAGAACGTCGACTACTACGTCTCCTTCGACAACGAGCAGGTCGGCCGGCAGCAGGCCCGCTACATCATCGACGAGCTGGGCCTGGAGGACGGCAAGGGCCCGTTCAGCATCGAACTGTTCGCCGGGTCTCCCGACGACAACAACACCAGGTACTTCTACGACGGCTCGATGCACCTCCTCCAGCCGTACCTGGACAGCAAGCAGCTGATCGTCCGGTCCGGCGAGACGAAACTCGACGAGATCACCACGCTGCGCTGGGACGGGCCGACCGCGCAGAAGCGCATGAGCCGCATCCTGTCCAAGTCGTACAACGGCAAGACGGTCGACGCGGTCCTGTCGCCGTACGACGGCATGTCCCTGGGCATCCTGTCCGCGTTCAAGTCCTACGGCTACGGCTCCTCCGGCAAGCCCCTCCCGATCGTCACCGGTCAGGACGCCGAACTCGCCTCGGTGAAGTCGATCATCGCCGGTGAGCAGTCGCAGACCGTCTACAAGGACCTCCGCGAACTCGCCACGGTCGCCGCGAACATGGCCGACGACATACTCAAGGGCAGGACGCCGAGGATCAACAACCGAAGGGGCTACAAGAACGGCGTGAAGGACGTGCCCGCCTACCTGCTCCAGCCGGCGACCGTCGACAAGAGCAACTACAGCTATGTCCTCGCCGGTTACTACACCGCCGAGGAGCTGAAGTAGCGGTCGCGACCCGGGCCGGGCCCGCCGGGGCGTCAGGGGTTCTCCCAGGCCGCCGGTTCCGCCGCCAGGTCGCGGACCGGGGCCGGGAGGGCGTCGGCGGCGATGTCGGCGACCGTGACGCCCTCCAGGATCTTGCGGACGTTGGCGCGCAGGGCGATCCACAGGGGCAGCATGGGCCGCGCGGTGCCCGTGTACGTCAGGCCGGTCGGGCGTTCGCCGCGGACGGACACGATCGGACCGTCCACCGCGCGGATCACGTCCGCGACCGTGATCCGTGCGGGGTCGCGGGCGAGCCGGTAGCCGCCGCCTCCGCCGCGCCGGCTCTCGACCATGCCGCCGCGCCGCAGGTCACCGAGGATCCCCTCCAGGAACTTGTGCGGGATGCCCTGCTCGGTGGAGATCGTCTCCGCCTTCACCGGGTCGCCGCCCTGGCGTACGGCCAGCTCCAGAACCGCCCGTACCGCGTAGTCCGCCCGCGCCGAGATCCTCATACCGACATTGTGGGGGCAGTCGGCGCCGTCCGGCTCAGGCCAGCCGGATCACGTTCCACGACAGCGGCTCCAGCGTCGCCCGCAGCGTCCCGTCGGTGACCGTCGTGCCGTCCACGGCGTGCGGGGTGACCCGCTCGGGGGCGTCGAGCGTGTTGCGGGCGTCCGGGTCGGCGTCGGCGAGCGCGCTGTGCTCGACCAGCCGCGAGATCCCGAGACCGGTCAGGGTGACCTCCAGCGGCAGCGCCCCGGTGCGGCCGCGGTTGACCGCGAAGACGGTCACCGTGCCGTCCTCCGCGCGGACGGCGGTGGCGTGCAGCAGGTCCGCCTCGCCGTACCTGCGGGTCTCGTACGTCGGCGAGTCCACCCGGACGTCGAGCACCTCGCCCCGCCCGTACCGCGACGCCTGCGCGAACGGGAAGAAGGTGGTCTGGCGCCAGGCCGGGCCGTCCGGCTCGGTCATGATCGGCGCGATGACGTTGACCAGCTGGGCCAGGCAGGCGACGGTGACGCGGTCGGCGTGCCGGAGCAGGGCGATGAGGAGGGAGCCGAAGACGACGGCGTCGGTGACGCTGTAGTTGTCCTCCAGGAGGCGGGGGGCCTCGGGCCAGTCGTCCTGCGCGAACGTCGTCGCCTGCTCCTGCCAGCGGGAGAGGTACCAGACGTTCCACTCGTCGAAGGAGAGGTTGATCCTCTTCTTCGACTTCAGCCGCGCGCCGACGTGGTCGCAGGTGGCGACCACGTTCTCGATGAAGGACTCCATGTCGACGGCGGAGGCGAGGAAGGAGTCCACGTCGCCGTCGACGGGCTCGTAGTAGGCGTGCAGGGATATGTAGTCGACCAGGTCGTACGTCTCCGCCAGGACCGTCGCCTCCCACTCGGCGAACGTCGGCATCGCCTGGGACGAGCTGCCGCAGGCGACGAGTTCGACGCCCGGGTCCTGCTGGCGCATGGCGCGGGCGGTCTCGGCGGCGATCCGGCCGTACTCCTCGGCCGTCTTGTGGCCGGTCTGCCAGGGGCCGTCCATCTCGTTGCCGAGGCACCACAGCCGGATGCCGAAGGGGTCCTTGTCGCCGTGCGCGGCGCGCAGGTCCGACAGGGCCGTGCCGGAGGGGTGGTTGGCGTACTCCTGGAGTTCGAGGGCCTCGGCCACGCCGCGGGTGCCCAGGTTGACGGCCATCATGGGCTCCGCCTGCGGGCCGATCTTCTTCAGGAAGGCGATGTACTCCGAGAGGCCGAACCGGTTGCTCTCCGTCGAGTGCCACGCCAGGTCCAGACGGCGGGGGCGGTCCTCCACCGGGCCGACGGAGTCCTCCCACTTGTAGCCCGAGACGAAGTTGCCGCCGGGGTAGCGGACGGCGGTGACGCCGAGTTCACGGACCAGGTCCAGGACGTCCTGTCGCAGCCCGGCCGCGTCGGCGGTGGCATGGCCGGGCTCGTAGACGCCGGTGTAGACGCAGCGGCCGAGGTGTTCCACGAAGGAGCCGAAGAGGCGGGGGTTCACTTCCCCGACGGTGAAGGCGGGGTCGAGGGTGAAGCGGGCGGTGTGCATGGTCGCCTTTCCTGGAGGTGTTCTGTGTCGCGGGCGGCTGACGGTGCGGGGGACCGGTCGCGGCGCCTTCGGGCGGTCACTGGCCCGCGAGGCCGGTGTGCGCGACACCCGCCACGATCTGGCGCTGGAAGAAGACGAAGACGACGATCAGCGGCAGGCCCGCCATCAGACCGCCGGCCATGAGCTGGGCCCACTGGATGCCGTAGGAGTTCATGACGGTCGCGATGCCGTTCGGCATGGTCATGAGGTCGGGGTTGTTGGTCACCATGTACGGCCACAGGAAGTTGTTCCACGAGGCGATGAAGGTGAAGATGCCGACCGCCGCGAGGGAGGGGCGGGACAGCGGGAGGACGATGGTGAAGAAGACCCGCCAGCGGCCGGCGCCGTCGATGAAGGCCGCCTCCTCCAGCTCGCGCGGGATGCCCTGGAAGAACTTGTAGAGGATGTAGACCATCGCGGCGGGCGCGCACTGGGGCAGGATCATGCCCCAGTAGGTGTCGACCATGCCCATCTGCTGGACGGTGGTGAACAGCGGCACACCGAGGACGGCCGGGGACACCATGAGGCCCGCCATCACCACGCCCAGCAGGAAGCCCTTGCCGCGGAACTCCGTGCGGGCGAAGCCGTAGCCGGCGAGCGCGCTCACGAACAGCACGACGGTCGTCACGCACACCGAGACCACCAGCGAGTTCACGAACCAGTCGGTGATGTTGCCGTTCTCGAAGACGGCCTTCCAGGCCTGGCCCGTCCACGTGTTCGGCAGCCAGTGCGGCGGCACCTCGACGGCCTCGGTCTCGGACTTGAGGGAGGTGAACAGGGCCCAGGCCAGCGGCGCGAGGAACACCGCGGAGACGGCGGCGCCCAGCAGGGTGAGCACGATCTGGCTGGGCGTCCAGACCTTGCGGGGCTTGACGCGTAGCGGTGCGGCGGTGGTCATCGGCCGCCCTCCTCACGGTTGCGCAGCAGCCACATCCGCGCGAGGGCGACGGCCGCGATGAGCACGAAGAAGATGATGGAGACCGCGGAGGCGTAGCCCACGCGGTAGCTGGTGAAGCCCTGTTCGAGGGTGTACTGCACGAACGTCCGGGTCGACTCCTCCGGGCCGGGGGTGAAGTCCATCATCACGACGGCCTGGTCGAAGACCTGGAGCGAGGCGAGGATCTGTAGGGCGATGACCAGGCCGGTGATGTTGCGCAGCATCGGCAGCGTGATGTGGACCATGCGGTGCCAGGCGTTCGCGCCGTCCAGCTTCGCCGCCTCGTAGAGGTGCGCGGGGATGCCCTGGAGGGCGGCAAGGTAGAGCAGGAAGCTGAAGCCGACCGTCCACCACAGGGTGGTGATGACGACGGCGAGCATGGCGTACGCCTTGTCGGTCAGCCACGGCGTCTCCGTGCCGAGGACGTGGTTGACCATTCCGGTGCCCGGGTTGAACAGCCACTGCCAGAGGTTGGCGGCGACGGTGGACGGCAGCAGGAACGGCAGGAAGAAGCAGAGCCGCCACAGCCACCGGCCGCGCTCGATGTGGTGCGCCAGCATCGCCAGGAGGAAGGCGAGGACCGTGATGCAGGGCACGACCAGGAGCGTGAAGTACGCGCTGTGGCCGAGCGAGTCCCACATCAGCGGGTCCCTGAGGGCCTCTCGGTAGTTGTCGAGGCCGACGAAGTTCGCGCCGTCGCCGGAGATGTTGGCGTCCGTGAGGCTGAGGTACAGGCCGCGCAGCAGCGGCCAGATCACGAACAGCGCGAACAGCGCCAGGAACGGGGCGACGAACCAGCCGCCGTGCTGGAACCCCTGCTTGCGGCGGACGGTGGCGGCCCGGGCGGCGCTCTTTGCGCGCGCCGGACGGATGACGGTGTCCAGGCCGGTCGTCGTCATGCGGCCGCACCTCCCTGTGCGGCGGTCCTGCCGTCCATGGGGTTCTTCATGGCGAGCAGTTCGGTGAGCGTGCTCCTCATCCGGCGGGCGGCGGCCTCCGGCCGGGCGGAGCCCATCGTCGAGGAGACGACGATCGGGCCGACGCGCTGGGCGAGGATGCCGGTGGAGCCCGCGAACCACACCTTCGGCTCGGTGGCCTGGTGGTCCATCGCCGAGACGTACTCGTTCTGCGGGCTCAGCCCCTTGTACGCGGCCGTGGACAGGGTCGGCGTGTAGGCGGGGATGTGGCCGCCGGCCGCCCACTGCTGGGCGTGCTTGACGACGTAGGCGGCGAGCCGGTGGGCGGCCTCGTCGGTGGCGCCGCCGCGGCCGGACTGGTGCGGCAGGACGAAGGCGTGCGACTCGGCGTGGGTGGCCTGCCTGCCGAAGACGGGCGGCAGCGGGGTGGCGCCGTAGTCGAGCTTCGCGCCGGAGAAGACCGGCACCGACCAGTTGCCCTCCCAGGTGAAGGGCGCCCCGTTGATGAACTGCTCGCCGTCGGCGGCGCCCGCGACGGAGTACCCGTCGGTGACGTGCCGGCGCAGGAACTCCAGGACCTCGGTGGCCTTGTCGATGTCGAAGGTGACCTCGGTGTCGGCGTCGTCGAAGTAGGTGCCGCCGAGCTGGGTGTAGAAGGCGACGAAGAACCACCACGCGAAGTTCTGGTCGTTGGCGTGCACCCCGAGGGTCTGCAACCCCTTCCGGGTGGCGCCCTTGGCCTCCTTGAGCATGTCGAACCATTCGTCGGTCGACGTGACCGGGACCATCCGCCCGTCGGAGCCGAGCAGGCCCGCCTTCTTCAGCACGTCCTTGCGGTAGAAGCAGAGCTGGACGTGGATGTCGAGGGGGAGGGCGTAGAGCTTGCCGTCGATGACGGCCCGCTTCCAGAGCGCGGGGGTGAAGTCCGCTTCTCGCACGCCGTACTCGGCGAGCAGGCCGACGTCCCAGGGGTCGAGGAGGCGGCCGGGCGAGAAGCCGGTGACCCGGCCCATGTGCATGACGCCGAGGTCCGGTGCGCGGTTGCCCGCGGCGGCCATGGCCAGCTTGGTGTAGAAGGGGCTGCCCCACTGGAGGGTGGAGTCCTTCACGTCGATGCCGGGGTTGTCCTCACGGAAGGCGTCCAGCATCGCGATCATGTTGTATCCGTCGCCGCCGCTGAAGAGGTTCCAGTACCGCACCCGGGTGTCCGCGCCGGAGGCGAGCGCGTCGGCTCCGGTGCCGAGCGCCGCGAAGCCGAAGCTGCCCGCGACGGTCAGGCCGCCGGCGGCGGCCAGAAGTTGCCTGCGACTCAGGTCAGGTCGTCCCATGTCCTGCCCTACTGTTCGACATTTCGAATTGTGCCCGTAACTTCGAACGGGACCGTAAATTCGATGCGGCCTCGCGTCAATGGTTCTGACAGGACTGCCGCGACTTCCGGGCCACCTTTCGACACCGATTCTGATAGCGCTTTCTGCGGGGTGGCGCCTCGGGCCCGGCCACCCGCTCGACCTACTCGCCACGCCGGCTGCCCCGTGACGCGGACACGTCCGGCCGCGTAGCCTCGGGAGCGGCTGCCGCAGGGCGGCCGGGAAGGGGACGGATGGACATCGCGGGCGTGCGCGGAACGGCTGCCCGGATCGCCTCGGGGCTGCGGCGCGCGAGGCCCGGCCCCGCCATGCGTCACCTGGCCGACGAACTGACCACCGCGCTGCGGGCCCGGCCCCAAACGCCCCAGGGAGTGCGCGAGGTCGCCCACGCCCTGTGCGAGGAGATGGCCGCACTGCGCGGCGGACGCCCCGTCGAACTGCGCTTCGAGCGGTTCCCCGACGAGATCGAAGTGACCGGGCTGTGGGTCGAGTTCGAGGACTTCGACCTGGTCATCGTGGAGGAACGCGCCGAAGAGGTGCAGCAACTCGTCATCCTCGGCCACGAGCTGTGGCATCTGCACGCCGGACACGACCACCGCCACAGCCCCGGTACGGCGGCCGCCCGCGCGCTCGCCGTACGGCCCGCCTGGCCCCACGCCGCCCTCACGGTCGCCGCCCGCAACGGCTCGCGCGCACAGGACGAGGCGCGGGCCGACGACTTCGGCCACCGGCTGGCCGCCGGCCTGCGGCCGCTGCTGGACCGCGGCGACTCCACCGCCGTGCCCCTGGAACCCGTTCAGCGGTCCCTGGGCTACCGGGGACGCCGAGGTACCGGCCGACGATGAGCGCCCTGACCCCGGCGGCGGCCCCGCTCACCGAACCGCTGGCCCTGACACCGGCCGGCTTCGTCAACGAGTTCTACCCCTCCTTCTGGTGGATCCCCGCCGGCATCCTCGCGGCCGCCCTCGCCATCAAACTGCCCAGCATCATCCGGCTGTGGACCGACCCGCTGCTGCGCGCGGTCGGCGGGCTGCTGCTGCTCGCCCTGGCGGTGTTCGTGTTCGTCGCGCCGTCGACGATCGCCTGGGTCAACCGGGTCACCGGCGTGCCCAACATCTCCGGACCCTGGGTCTACTCCCTGCTCACCGCGTTCTGCGGGTCCTGCCTGCTGCTGATCATCACCTGGCGCAACGGCCTGTCCGACCGCTCCGCCCGCACCCGCTCCGCCATGCGCTGGGTCCTCGGCACCTACGCCGCCGTGATCGCCGCCCTGTGGGTGCTGTTCGCCCTCGCCGAGATGCCCGAGGAACGGCTGCGGGACCTCGACACGTACTACGCGAACACGCCGTACGCCCGCGAACTGATCGTGCTCTACCTGCTCGCGCACACCGCGGCCACGCTGATCACCAACGCGCTCATCTGGAACTGGGTGCGCGCCGACGGACTCGACTCGCTGCTGCGCTGGGGACTGAAGTTCCTCGGTGTGGGCTACGCCGCCCAGTTGCTGTTCGACGCGGCCAAACTGACCGCCGTGGGCGGCCGTTGGGCGGGGCGGAACCTGGACTGGCTGAGTACGGCCGTGGCACCGCCGCTGGCCTGCCTGTCCGCCGTCCTGATCGCGGTGGGCTTCATCCTGCCGCACGCCGGCCAGTACCTGCACGACCGCTGGCAGGTCCGGTTCGCCGTGCGCGAACTGCGGCCGCTGTACCTGCTGATGAAGGCCGGCAACGGCGGCGGCGTCCCCCGCGTCCTGCGCTCCGCGCCCGAACTGCGCCTGATCCGCCGGGAGACGTTCATCCGCGACGGGCTGCTGTCACTGGCCCGGTTCGTCGACGAGGACCTGCGCGGCCGCTCCCACGACGCCGCCCTCGCCCTCGGCTTCCCGGCGGACCGGGCGAAGGCGCTGGCCGCGGCGGTGACCGTGCTCGACGCGGCGGACGCCAGGAGCCGCGGCCTGGAGCGCGACACCGACGCCGACTGCGACACGACCGACCTGCTCCGGGACATCGGCGCGGTGTCGCGTGCCCTGCGCCGGCCGGACGCGGTGCGGGCGGTGCGGGAACGTGCCGACGCCATGGCGCAGGACCCACGGGCGACGCCGGAGCACGACGGTGCCGCCCCTGGGTCCTGACGGACGGCGACGTGGGGACGCCCCTGGCGGGCGGCGGCGTGGGGGCCCTGGCGGGCGGCGGCGTGGGGACGACGCTGGCGGACAGCGTGGGGGCCCTGGCAGGCGGCAGCGTGGGGACGACCCTGGCGGACAGCGTGGGGGCCCTGGCAGGCGGCAGCGTGGGGACGACCCTGGCGGACGGCAGCGTAGGGGCCCCGACGGACGGCGGCGTGGGCACGACCCTCACGGACGGCGGCGTGCGGGCCCCGACGGACGGCGGCGTGTGGATGGTGGGTCGGGCGGTGCTCGGGCTGGCGACGGGCGGGCTCCTCTGCGGACGGCGAACGGGCGGGTGCCCCGACAGGCGGCTCTCGGGCGGACGCCCGACAGGCGGCTCGCGGGCGGGCACTCCCACGGGGGGCCATCCGCGCGCGGTCTCCACCTGGTGCGCACCCGACCCGCACACGCGCCGACAAAGGCCGGATCTGGCGGGCGGGGCGTGGGTCGTCCCGGGCGGAAGGCGGCACGTGCGCGGATGCACCCGGAGCTTTTCGGCCAAGGGGGTCGGGGAGCCGTATCCCGTTCACCCGTTACAAGCGGTTCCTCCCCGCCGAGTTCCCGCCGATTTCCCCCGGCCGCCCGGGCGGAGGTAGCTGAAACGGCACAGGTCTTGGCATATTGCGTGGACCGAACACCCGCGCAGCCACGGGGAGAACCGTGCGTACGAACAGGGAGATGCGTCGTCTCGCCGACACCCTCATCGCTCCCATCCGGGTGCCGGTCCCGGCCGAGCCGGAGGCCCTGTTCGACGCCGTCGTCGAGGCGGCCGCGCGGTGGCGGGGCCGCGAGATCGTCGTCCACCGCGCGGTGTTCCCCCCGCACACCGCCAGCGGGCTCTGGCTGGAGGGCGAGAGCCACGACGACGTCGTCATCGACGAACGGGCCGCCGTCTGGCACCAGATCGTGATCTTCTGCCACGAGGTGTGGCACATGCACCGGCGCCGGGCCGACGCCGTCCCCGGCGCCGCTCCGGCCGCCGCCGCCCGTACCGACTTCTCCCTCTCCGACGAGCAGGAGGCCGACCGCTTCGGCATGCTGATGGGCCGTCGGCTGCGCACCTGGCTGGAGGCCTCCGCGGACTCCGTGTACGCGGACCGCGGCGACGACACCCAGGACATCGCCGGACGCATCGGCGCGGCCCTCAACTACCGCGGTACCCGCAGATGAACGGCGCGCCGCACTACGTCAGCGCCGCCGTCCTCTGGCTCGGCCTGCTGGTACGCGCCCCCGACCTGCTGCGCCACCGCCACGACCCCTACCTGAGGTCCATCTGCGCCGTGCTCGGCCTGGCCGGACTCTGCTTCCTGCTCGGCGCCCCGCCCACCGTCGGCGCCGTCAACCGGCTCGGCGGGACACCGAACCTGGCCGCACCGCTGACGTACGCCGCGATCACCGGGTACAGCGCCGCCTCCCAGGTGCTGATCGTGCACTGGCGGGGCGGACCGCGGGTGCGCCGGACGGCCCGGCGCTGGATCCTGGCGTACACCCTGGTCGTCCTCGGCATCGTCACGATGTTCGTCCTCGGCGACGCGCCCGTGGAGCGGCGCACCGACCTGGACACCTACTACGCGAACACCCCCTACCTCCGCGAGATGATCCTGCTCTACCTGCTCGGGCACCTCGCCGCCGTCGGCGTCACCACCGTGTCCGCCCTGCGCTGGGCCCGCGAGGTGCGCGGCTGGCTGCGGGCCGGCCTGGTGACACTGGGCCTGGGCTCGCTGTGCGGGGCCGTGTACAGCCTCTCCAGGCTCGCCGCCGTGGCCGCCCGCTGGACCGGCCACGACTGGTCGGCCCTGGTGACCGAGGCCTCCCCGGCGGCGGCCGGACTCGGCGCGGTCATGATGGTCGTCGGCGTCCTCGTCCCGCTCGCCGGACCCCGGCTGACGGACTGGCGGCGGACCCGGCGCACCTACGCCCGCCTCGAACCCCTGGAACGCGAACTGGACGGCGTCCTCACCCGCCACGCCCTGCGGCTGCCCCCGCCGTGCTGGGCCCGGCCCGCCACCCGGCTCGTCTGGCGCCGGACCAGCATCCACAACGCCCTGACCCACCTGGACGCCTACCTCGACCGCGGTCTGTACGACGTGACGCGGCGGGCCGCCCTGCGCCGCACCGGCGACGCGGAGCGGGCCGCCGCGACGGCCTGGGCGACCGTCATCGCGGCGGCCGTACGACGGGAGGCGCACGCCGGGCCGGACGGTGGCGGCGCGGGCACCCGCGGGGAGTCCGACTGGCTCCTGGAGCGGGCGCCGGACCCGGCCGCGCTCGTGCGCATCGCCGACGCGCTGGCCGGCGAACCCCTGGTCCGCGCCGCCGCGACGGAAGCGGCGGTGGCGGCCGAGCCGGTCCCCGCCGAACGGAGGCCGACCGCGTGAGTCTCGTCGTCTACCTCGCCGGCGCCGTCCTGCTGCTCTCCGCCGCCGTGCTGTTCCGCCGGCCCCGCTCGTCCGCGCCCAACCCGCTCACCGCCTCGACCTGTGCCGCGATCACCCTCGGCGCGCTCGTCTTCGTCTGCTCCGCGCCCGTCACCCTGGCCGCCGTCAACGACCTCACCGGCATCCCCAACTTCGGCGCCCCGCTGACGTACGGCATGCTCTCGGCGTACAGCTGCTCGCTGCTGATCCTGCTCGCCTACTGGCGGGGTGGGCCGCCCGAGCGGGTACGGCGGCAGGTGCTGGGCGGCATCGCCGGGTACGCGCCGCTGATCGTGACCGTGATCGTGCTGTTCGCGCTCGCCGACGCGCCCACCGAACGGCTCACCGACCTCGACACCTACTACGCGAACACGCCGTACATGCGCGAGATGATCGTGCTCTACCTGCTCGGGCACACCGCCGCCATGGTCGCGATGGCCGTGGTCTGCGTCCAGTGGCTGCGCGAGGTCACCGGGCTGCTGCGGACCGGACTGCGGCTGATCCTGGCCGGGGCGCTGCTGGACCTGCTCGGCTTCCAGCTCACCAAGTACACCGCCGTCGTCGCCCGTTGGGCCGGACACGACCTCGACTTCCTCTCCACCAGCGTCGCCCCGCCGATGGCCGCCCTCGGCGCGCTGCTCTGCTCCGCCGGTTACGTCCTGCCCCGGCTGCTGCCGGCGGCCGTCGCGCACGGACGCGGACTGCGGGACCACCGGCGGCTGCGGCCGCTGTGGAACCGCGTGGGATTCGTGTCGGTGGCGCCCAAACCCCCCGTGTCCTGGTGGCGGCTGCCCGAGGAGCGGCTGCACTGGCGGGAGGTCGCGATCCACGACGCGCTGCTCGCCCTGGCCCCCTACTTCGACGACCGGGTACGGTCGCGGGTGCTCGCCGCCGCCCTCGGTGAGGGCCGCGGCGCGCACGAGGCGCGGGTCGCCGCGGAGGCCGCCATGGTCGCCGAGGCCGCCCGGCGGGCCGCCGCGCGGGAGGCGCCGTGCGAGACACCGAGCACCCACCGGCTGCACGCCACCGAGGTGTCCGGCGCCGCCGGACTGGTCGAGCTGGCGCAGGCACTGGCCGTAACTCCCGCCGCGGACGCGGTCGGTGAAGGTACGGTGAAAGCCTTCCACGGCTGAAAGCCTTCGTTGGCCGAATGCCTGGTGCGGCGGCGGGCCCTCGTGACCGAACGGCCCCGGCGGGTGGGGCCCTTCGCGGTGCACGCGCCGCGGGACCGGTCCCGTGGTGACCGCCTGCCCGCCGTCCCCCTGTCCGCCGTCACGTTGTCCGCCATGCCCAACATGCCCGCAACCCCTGCCACGCCTGCCACGCCTGCCTGCCATGTCCGCCTTCATGGCCGAGTACGAGGAGCCCCATGTCCAGTAGAGCTGTCGTCATCGGTGCCGGCCTGGCCGGCATGCTGGCCGCGGCGGCCCTGTCCACCGTCGTGGACCAAGTGATCGTGCTGGAACGGGACGACCTGCCCGACGGGCCGGAACACCGCAAGGGCCTGCCGCAGGGGCGGCACGCCCACCTCCTCATGGCCGGCGGGCTCGCCGCCATGGAGGACCTCGTGCCGGGCGTCGGCATGCGCAAGCACCTGCTCGCCGCCGGGGCCCGCGAGATATCCCTCAGCTCCGGCATGATCGCCCTCACGCCCGAGGGCTGGTTCCGGCGCTGGCGCCACGAGGGACCGCGGATGATGACCTCCAGCCGGGCCCTGCTCGACTGGGCGGTCCGCGACGCCGTTCTGGCCAACACCAGGGCCGAGGTCCGCAAGGGGCAGGTGCGGGAACTGACCGGCGACGCCCGCCGCGTCACCGGCGTACGGGTCTCCGCTCCCGGCGGGGACGAGGTGATCGACGCCGATTTCGTGGTCGACGCGAGCGGGCGCGGGTCGCGGGTCGTCCACTGGCTGTCCGAGCTGGGCATCTCCGACGTCCGCGAGAAGACGGTCGACGCGGGACTGGTCAACGCCACGCGGATCTACCGCACTCCCGAAGGGGCCGGACGGTTCCCGCTGACCATCATCCAGGCCAACCCGTACCAGGGGCTGCCCGGACGCAGCGGCATGGTGCTGCCCATCGAGGGCGACCGCTGGATGGTCAGCCTCGCCGGCACACGGGGCGGGGGCGAACCGCCGTCCGATCCGGACGGGTTCCTCCGGTACACCCTCGATCTGCCGCACCCGCTCGTGGGGCGGCTGATCGCGGGCGCCGAGCCGCTCACCGACATCCACGTCAGCCGCAGCACCAGCAACCACCGGCGGTACCTGGAGAAGGTCCGGGAGTGGCCCGAGCGGTTCGTCGCCCTCGGCGACGCGCTGGCCACCTTCAACCCGGCGTACGGGCAGGGCATGTCCGTGGCCGCGCTCGGCGCGCAGGTGCTCGGCCGGGAGCTGCGGCGGGGCGGCGCGATCGACTCGGCGGGGCTCGCCCGGCGGGTGCAGCGCGGGGCCGCCTCGTCGGTCGAGGCGGCCTGGACGATGGCCGTCAGCCAGGACGTCTGGTTCCCCGGCACGCGGGGCGGCGCCCCGACCGTCGCGGACCGGCTGGTCACCCGGTTCACCCGGCGGGTGATGCGGACGGCCACGGGGTCCTACGGCGCGGCGTCGGCGGTGTGGGACGTCACCGGCCTCACGGCCGGACCGGAACGCCTCCTGCGCCCGTCGGCGCTCCTCGCCACCCTGAACGGACCGTCCCTGCCGCCCACGGCGGGTCCGCCGCTGACCGAGACGGAGCGGAAGGTGCTGCGACAGCTGGAGGAGGCAGGCGCCGAGGCGGGGTGAGGCGACGGGGGGCGGCCGCGGGCGGGTGCGGCCGCGGGCGGGGGCGGTTCGGGGTGGGTCGGCTGCGGCCAGGAGTGGCCGGGGGTGCGGCCAGGAGTGGCCGGGGGTGCGGCCAGGAGTGGCCGGGGAGGGCTGAACGAGGCGGGTCGACCGCGGTCGAAGCCGGTACCCGTCAGTCACGGGGCGGCGTCCCGGTGCCGCCCGGCGGTGTACGCCCGGCACCAGCCCCCTCAGCCGCCGAACACCGACAGGGTCACGCCCTGCGCCCACGCCGGACACGACCGGAGGCCGGCCCGGCGACAGGTGAGGCAGTGCCGCCCGGCGGTGGGTCGCGCGGCACCGGTCAACGAGTGAGGGGCCGACGCCCGGCGATATACGCCCGGCACCAGCCCCCTCAGCCGCCGAACACCGACAGGGTCACGCCCTGCGCCCACGCCGGACACGACCGGAGGTCGGCCCGGCGACAGGTGA
>NZ_JBIAHY010000001.1:808046-1456340 GCF_042870975.1 Streptomyces sp. NPDC006259
CGCCCGGCGGTGGGTCGCGCGGCACCGGTCAACGAGTGAGGGGCCGACGCCCGGCGATATACGCCCGGCACCAGCCCCCTCAGCCGCCGAACACCTACAGGGTCACACCCTGCGCCCACGCCGGACACGACCGGAGGTCGGCCCGGCGACGGGTGAGGGGATGCCACCGGCAGCGGGCGGGCGGCGCCGGCTCTCTCAGCCGGTGAAGGCCGGCTGGGCGACGCCCTTGCCGGCGTCAGGGACGACCAGGAGCGAGCCCGCCAGTGGGTGGGGGGCCTCCAGGCCCACCCGCGCCGTCGTGATGTAGAGGTCCGTCAACTCGGGGCCGCCGAACGCGCAGGCCGTCACCCGCGGGGTCGGCAGCTCGATCACCCGGTCCAGCACACCCGCCGGGGTGTACCGGCGTACCGCTGCCCCGTCCCACAGCGCCACCCACACGCACCCGTCCGCGTCGACCGTCAGCCCGTCGGGGAAGCCCGCGCCGTCCTCGATCTCGACGAAGGGGCGACGGTTCGTCACCCGGCCGTCCGCGTGGTCGAAGACGTCGACGCGGCGGGTCGGGGAGTCGATGTAGTACATCAGCGTGCCGGAAGGGCTCCAGCCCGTCCCGTTGCTCACCGCGACGTCGTCGAGGATCACGGCGACCGATCCGTCCCCGGTGAGGCGGGACAGCGATCCCCCGCCCGGCGCCTCGTCGTACCGCATCGTGCCGGCCCACAGCGAGCCGTCGGGTGCGATCGCCGCGTCGTTGGCGCGGCGGCCGGGGACCGGCTCGTGGTGGAGCCAGCGGAAGCTCCCGTCCTCGTCCAGCAGGCCCACGCCGTGGCGGAGGTTGAGGACCAGCCCGCCGCCCGCGCGGGGCTTGGCCGCGCCCACGTGCTGGTCCGTGACGCGGACCGTGCGGCGGCCCGTCGACGGGTCGTAGGTGTGCAGGCGCGAGCCGAGGATGTCGAGCCAGAGGAGGCGCCCGGTGGCCGGGTCCCAGGTCGGGCCCTCGCCGAGGGCGGCCTCCGCGCGGACGGCGGCCTCGTACACGTTGGTCATGCCACGCTCCGGTAGCCCAGTTGTTCGGACAGCTCGGCCGCGCCCTTGGCGGCGAGCTGCTCCAGCTCGACGCGGCGCTCGTCGCTCCAGCGGATCATGGGCACGGAGATCGACAGCGCGGCCACGACCCTGCCGGTGCGGTCGCGCACCGGGGCCGCGACACAGCTGACGTCCGGGTTCGACTCGCGGTTCTCGACCGCGACGCCCCGCTCCCGGATCTCCGCAAGGGCCTCGCGCAGCGCGTCCGGTTGCGTGATGCTGTTGGGCGTCATGGCGGCCAGGGCGGCGTCTTCGGGGATCCGCGCGGTCAGCTCGGCGTCGGGGAGGGAGGCGAGCAGCATCTTGCCGACGGAGGTGCAGTGCGCGGGGAGACGACGGCCCGCCGCCGACACCATGCGGACGGCGTGCGTGGAGTCGACCTTGGCGATGTAGATGACGTCGGTGCCCTCCAAGATCGCCACGTGGACCGTCTCGTCGCAGGTCTCGGCGACGGTCCGGGCGACCTGCTGGCCCTCGGCGGCGAGGTCGAGCTGCTCGGCGTACCGGCTGCCGAGCTGGTACGGCCGTACGCCGAGGCGGTAGCGTCCGGGCTGTCCGGGAACCGTGACGATGTACGACCGGGCGGCGAGCGTGGTGACAAGCTCGTGCACGGTGGTGCGCGGCAGTTGGAGTCGGCGCACTATGTCGGGGGCGGACAGTGTCCCGTCCCCCTCGAGGAAGAGCTCGAGAATGTCGAGAGCACGGGTGACGGCAGGTACGAGTCGTCCCACGGCCGGCCCCCTTCCTTGGTTCGTAGCCTGCGTTCGAAATTTCAACAGACGATCGGCATGACGAACACAGGCTAGTCACATGGCGAGGCGTCGGGCAATGGCCGGGAGCCGCGCGCCTGCCGACGAACCGCGCTTCGACCCCGGATCGTGCGGTCGTCGTCCCGGTTGGTCGTCCGGTTGGTCGTCCCGGTCGTCCGGTTCGCCGCGAGGCCGGTTCGCCGCGAGGCCGGTTCGCCGCGAGGCCGGTTCGCCGCGAGGCCGGTGGGCCGGTTCGCCGCGAGGCCGGTGGGCCGGTTCGCCGCGAGGCCGGTGGGGGACGATGGACCGCATGCCGTCCGACACGCGCCCCGCCGGCCGCCCCTTCACACCCGTCGACTTCCAGCTGGTGCTGCTGCGCCGCATGGCCGACCACAATCCGGACCCGGTGGAGGACGCCCGCCGCGCGCTGGGCGCCTCCCTGACCGACATGCGCGAGGCCAACAGGCGCTGGCAGGCGATGCTCCGTTCGCCGCGCGGCCGAGGCGCCGCCTCCCGGTACCGCTCCGTCCTCGGCGCCCCCGAATCGCGGGCGGCGCGACGCATCGGCGACCTGGACTGCGAGGCGTGGCTGTGGCCGCTCCCCCTCTGGCCCGATCTCCGCTTCGAGGTGCTGCTCGCCCCCAACGGCGCCGTGTGGAACGAGTGGCTCGTCCGCGCCCCCGGCACACCCTCCCCCTCCCTGCGCACCCTCGACGACCTCACCCCCTGGTCCTGCACGGTCGACGAGGCGGCCCGCGCCTTCGCCCCCGCCCGCCCCCTGGAGGGCTCCGCCCCCACCCGCTGGGGCCTGGCCTTCACCGCGCCGGACGGGGAGGGGGTGCGACGGGAGGTGGCGGCCGAGTTCACCTGGGGTCTGTTGCAGCGGACGGCCGTGCGGGGGTAGCCCTCAGCCGGCGGCGGCCGCGGCGAGGATCGCCTCGACCACCCTCGGGAGGGACTGCGGGTGCAGGAACAGGAAGAGGTTCGGCTCCACCAGTTCCAGCTCCATCACCCGGGGCCGGCCGTCGTCGCCGTCCACCAGGTCGACGCGGGCGTACAGCAACTCGGGGGCGCCCGGTACGGCGGCCAGCGCCCTCTCGGCCACCTCGCGTTCGGCCGCCGTGGGGAGCCAGGGCTCCAGCCCCGGATGGGCGACCTTGGCCGCGTCGAACGCGGTTCCGGGAGCGAGCACGGCCCGCTTGCGGCTGGCGTGCAGCAGGCCGCCCCCGAAGAACTGCAGGGCCCGCTCCCCCGCGGTGTCGATGCCGCGCACATACGGCTGGACCATCGCCGTCAGCCCTTCCTCGTGCATGCGCGCGAGATGGCGTACGGCGGTGTCGTGCTGGTCGGGCGTGTAGCGCGCGGCGTAGCGGGCGCCGGCGCCCGAGGTGGGTTTGACGACGTACTCGTGGTCGTCGGGGAGGTCGGCCGGGTCACCGGGGGCGAGGTAGCGGGTCGGGACGACGGGTGTTCCGGCCGCCGCGAGTTCACCGAGGTAGCGCTTGTCCGTGTTCCAGCGCACCACGGCGGCGGGGTTGGCCAGCCGGGTCGCCGCGGCGCACCGCTCCGCCCACGCCGTGAACTCGGCGGCGCGCCAGCTGTAGTCCCAGGTGGAGCGGATCAGGGCGAGGTCGTAGGAGGCCCAGTCGGCGTCGGCGTCGTCCCAGCACACGGCCTCCGCCTCGGCCCCGGCCTCCTCCAGCGCCCGCGCCAGCACCGGCAGGTCCCGGTCCTTGCTCGGCTCCGGGCGGGGGTCATAGGTGACCAGGGCGACTCGGGGCACGACGGGGCTCCATTCTCGGGACGACGTCCTCGTTCTCATCACGTCTCGACACCTGGCGACGCCTCGTGGCGCGCACGGACCGCAGGTTAACCGCCGCCCCCGCAACCGCCGCAACCCGCTTGACCTTCCCCTTCGGTGAAGCCCCAGCATCGGTGGCGGAACGGACACGAGGACGGGGTGGGCATGCGCATGCTGACGATCGGGGCCTTCGCGAAGGCCTCCCGGCTGTCGCCGAAGGCACTGCGGCTCTACGACGAGCTGGGGTTGCTGCGGCCCGCGCGGGTCGACCCGGACACCGGATACCGCTATTACACGACCGGCCAGCTGGAGCGGGCGCGGCTGGTGGCGTGGCTGCGGCGGCTCGGGATGCCCCTCGCGCGCATCCGCGGCGTGTGCGCGCTCGACCCCGCGGCCGCCGCCGCGGAGATCCGCGCCTACTGGGCGCGCGTCGAGGCGGAGACGGCCGTACGGCGTGATCTCGCGGCGTTCCTCGTGGATCAGCTGTCGCCGGCACCACAGGCATCTCGGAAGGACACCACCATGCTGGAACTTCGCTACTCCGCCCACTCGGACCGGGGCCGGGTCCGCCCGGAGAACCAGGACACGGCGTACGCGGGCGCCAGGCTGCTCGCGGTCGCGGACGGCTTCGGACCGTCGGGCGCACCCGCGAGCGGCGCGGCCGTGGAGGCGCTGCGCTTCCTGGACACCGAGGAGGTGCCGGCGGGAGACGTCCTCAACCTCCTGGACGACGCCGTGCGCGGCGCGAACGACGCGGTGCGGGACGCCGCGGCCGGCGCGGGCGACGCCGGTACGACCCTGACCGCCCTGGTGTGGACCGGTTCCCACCTCGCCCTGGTCCACATCGGGGACTCCCGCGCGTATCTCCTGCGCGACGGCGTCCTCTTCCTCATCTCCCACGACCACACGGTCGTCCAGTCGATGATCGACGAGGGCCGCCTGACCGCCGAGGAGGCCACCGTCCACCCCGGGCGCGCCCTTCTCCTGAAGGCCCTGCCCGGCACCACGTCCCCCGACGCCGACCTGCGGCTGCACGACGCCCGGCCCGGCGACCGCTACCTCCTCTGCTCCGACGGCCTGTCCACCGTCGTCCCCGAGCCCCGCGTCCGCGCCCTGCTCGCCCAGGGCCGCTCCCCCGCCGACACGGTCCACGCTCTGGTCGCCGAGGCGAACGGCGCGGGCGGCCCGGACAACGTGAGCTGTGTCGTGGCCGACGTGGTGGAGGCGGCCTGAACCGGGGCGGGACCGGCCCGTGCCGATCTCTCCGGTCGCGGGGAGCGGCACGGCCGCGGGCGACCTGCGACGTGACGGGTGTCAACCTCCGCGACCGGCGGGTCGGGGCGGCCATGGGGTAGGAACGGACTGTCGTCCCCTGCCCGAGGAGTGTTCCGGTGTCCTCTCTCTTCCCGGCCCTGACGGAGCCGCCGTCCGGCCCGTCATCGGGTCCGCCGTCCGACGCGCCCTCCGGTCCGTCCCCCTACGCGTCTTCCGGTCCGCCGCCCCAAGCGTCCTCCGGTCCGCCGTCCGGTGAGCCGTCCGGCGAGCCGTCCGACCGTGTGGCCCTGCGGTTCGGTGACCGGTCGCTGACGTACGCCGGACTCGCCGGCGCGGCGGCGTCGCTGGGGGGCCGGCTGCCGGACGGCGGCGCGCGGATCGCCGTATGGGCGACGCCCGCGCTGGAGACGGCGGTGGCCGTCGTGGCGGCCCTGGAGGCCGGGGTGCCGGTGGTGCCGCTCAACCCGAGGTCCGGGGAGAAGGAACTCGCGCACATCCTGGCCGACAGCGCGCCCGCCCTCCTCCTGGCCGCGCCCGGCGACCGGCTCCCGCCCGCCGTGCGGGACCTGCCGCGCGTCGACGTGGACGTGCGGGCCACCGGCGGACGGCTCCCGGACCGCCTCCCGGTCACCGGGGAGGACCCGGCGCTCGTCGTCTACACCTCCGGCACCACCGGCCCGCCCAAGGGCGCGGTCATCCCCCGGCGGGCGATCGCGGCGACCCTCGACGCGCTCGCCGACGCCTGGCGGTGGACCGGCGAGGACGTGCTGGTGCACGGGCTGCCGCTGTTCCATGTGCACGGGCTGGTGCTGGGCGTCCTGGGACCGCTGCGGCGCGGAGGATCGGTCCGGCATCTGGGGCGGTTCTCCGCCGAGGGCGTGACCCGGGAGCTGAACAGCGGCGCCACCATGCTGTTCGGGGTGCCGACCATGTATCACCGGCTCGCCGAGACCCTCCCCGACGACCCCGCCCTCGCCCAGGCGCTCGGCCGGGCCCGGCTGCTGGTCTCCGGCTCCGCCGCGCTGCCGGTGCACGACCACGAGCGGATCACGGCCGCGACCGGGCAGCGGGTCGTCGAGCGGTACGGCATGACGGAGACGCTGATGAACACCTCCGTGCGCGCCGACGGAGAACCCCGGGCGGGCACGGTCGGGGTGCCGCTGCCGGGCGTGGAACTGCGGCTCGTGGAGGAGGACGGGACGCCCCTGACCGCGTACGACGGGGAGAGCGTCGGGGAGATCCAGGTGCGGGGGCCGAACCTGTTCACCGGATACCTCAACCGGCCGGAGGCCACGGCCGGGGCGTTCACCGCCGACGGCTGGTTCCGGACCGGGGACATGGCGGTGCGGGACGGGGACGGTTACGTGCGGATCGTCGGGCGCAAGGCCACCGACCTGATCAAGAGCGGCGGATACAAGATCGGCGCCGGTGAGATCGAGAACGCGCTGCTGGAGTGTCCGGGCGTGCGCGAGGCCGCCGTCACCGGGGAGCCGGACGCCGACCTCGGGGAGCGGATCGTGGCATGGATCGTGCCCGAGGACCGGCAGTCCCCGCCTTCCGAGAGCGAGTTGGCCGATCATGTGGCGCGGCGGCTCGCCCCGCACAAGCGGCCCCGCGTGGTGCGGTACCTCGACCTACTGCCCCGCAACGACATGGGGAAGATCATGAAGCGGGCGCTGCCCTCATGAGCGCTCCGCGCCTCACCGCGCGCGAGATGCTCGCCCTCGTGTGCGACTCGTTCGACGAACTGACCGGCCCGGTGGCGGAGTCCGCGCCCGACGGCCCCCTCTCCTGGCCCGGCTACGACGCCTCCCGCGCCCGTGCCGCCGAGCGGACCGGTGAGACGGAGTCCGTGGTCTGCGGCGTCGGCGCCGTCGGCGGCGTCGGGGGCACCCGCGCCGTGCTGATCGCGTTCGAGTTCGGCTTCCTGGGCGGCTCGCTGGGGGAACGCACCGGTGACCGGCTGGAGGCGGCGTACACCTACGCCCGCGAACACCGGCTGCCGGTGGTGCCGTTGGTCGCCACCGGCGGCTCGCGGATGCAGGAGGGCATGCTCGCCCTCACCCAGCTCCAGCGGGTGGCCCGGCAGTCGGCGCTGACCCGGCGGGCCGGGCTGGCGCAGATCGCCGTGGTGCGCGATCCGACCACCGGCGGCGGCTGGGCCACCCTGGGCGCGGGCGCCGACGTGGTCCTGGCGCTGCCGGGCGCCCAAGTGGGTTTCGCCGGGTCGCGGGTACGCCCGCCCGACGCCGACCCCGCCGCGTACACCGCCGAGGCGCAGGTCGCGGCGGGCTCGGCGGACGCCGTCGTGGAACCGGGGGCGCTGCGGGAGACGCTGGGGCGGTGGCTCCGGCTGCTGACCCACCCGTCGCGGGAGCCCGCGCCGGTCCCCCGCGCCCTGGGTGCGAGGGACCTCCCGGCCACCGGCTGGGACGCCGTCCGGCGTGCCCGGTCGCCGCGACGGCCGCGTGCCGACGCCTACCTGGACGCCTACTTCACCGTGCGCGCCGCGATCGGCGGCGACCGCTGCGGCGGCACCGATCCCGACGGCATGCTGTGCGGCTTCGGCGAGCACCGGGGCCGTACCGTCGCCTACGCCGCCCAGACCGGAACCGCGACCCGGCCCGCCGGCTACCGCACCGCCACCCGGCTGGTCCGGCTCGCGGACCGGCTCGGCATTCCGGTGCTGACGCTGGTGGACACACCGGGCGCGGCCAACGACGCCGACGCCGAGCGGCAGGGCGCGGGCCCGGCGATCGCCGAGCTGTTCGGCGCGGTGGCCACGGCCGGCACACCCGTCACCACGCTGGTGATCGGCGAGGGCGGTTCCGGGGGCGCGCTGGCGCTGGCCGCGCCCGGCCGCACCTGGGCCACCCCGGACAGCTACTTCTCGGTGATCGCCCCGGAGCACGCCGCCGCGATCCTGAAGCGGCCGCCCGAGGACGTCGAGGCGACCGCCGGCCAACTGCGCGTCCGCCCCCAGGACCTGGCGGAACTGGGGGTGATCCGCACGGACCTGCCGTGAGGCCTCGCCCGCCCCTCAGGGCGGGCGAGGACCAGGTGACCGGTTCCCGCCGGCGCCGGTGGGCGACGGCGAAGGCGGGAACAGGACAGGGGCGGCCGCCGGTGCGCCGATCGGGTCCACGGTGGCGGAGCTGACCGCCGCCCAGCAGGCCGCCCTGCGGTCCGTCGGCCTCGCACGCGATCCCACGGTGGAGCAGGAAGCGCGGGCCGCGGGGTGTCGGACGACCGTGCGATCGCTGACGGAGGTGCCGGAGCCGGCGCGCGCACGCCGAGGGTCGTCCCGCAGCCGCACGGCCGCCGGTTCCGTCCCCCACGGGTCACGGGCCGTCGAGCGTCCCGCAGCCGCACGGCCGCCCGTTCCGTCCCCCACGGGTCACGGGCCGTCGAAACCCCCATTCGGCGGCTCCCCACCCGGCCCCCTCCAACGGGCGCCCGTCCTCCCGCCCCCGCACGATGCGAAAGAGGGCCACCGCCGGCGGCCCGCTCAGGAAGGCCCGCCGGCCCGGCGGCCGCCACGGTCTGTGCTCTCGGGAGGACCTGCCATGACCGCCAGTCTGGAGCAGCTGCGTCGCTGCCACTTCGCCGTCGACCTCGGAGCGGCGCGGACGCGGGTCTACGTCAAGGGGGCCGGTCTCGTCGTCGACCAGCCGTCCGCCGCCGCCGTGAACACCCGCACCGGGGCACTGATCGCGGTCGGTGAGTTCGCCGAGAAGATGACCGGCCGCACCCCGCACTACATCCGCGTCGTCCGCCCGGTCTCCGGCGGCACGGTCGTCGACATCGAAATGGCCCAGCGCATGCTGCGGCACCTGATCGGCGACAGGATCCGCCGCCAGCTGCGCCGCAAGCCGTTCCTGCGGGCCGCCGCCTGCACCCCGCACGACGCCGACCCGCTGGCCCAGCGCGCGGCCATCGAGACGCTCGTCGGGCTCGGCGCCCGGCGCGTCGAACTCGTCGACACCCTCATCGCCGCCGCCGTCGGCTGCGGGCTGCCCGTGGAACGGCCCGAAGCCACCATGATCATGGTGTGCGGCGCGGCCGCCACCCAGGTCGCCGTGCTCTCCCTCGGTTCCATCGTGACCGCCGAGCGCATCCCCGTCGGCGGCGAGGCGGTGGACCACGCGATCGTGCAACACCTGCGCCATGAACACGAGTTGATGCTTCCGAGCCAGTCGGTACGCCCCCTCCAGCTGGCCCTGTCCGGCAACGGCCTCACCCCGCAGGGTCCGGCCTCCACGGAGATCCACGGCCGGGACGTCGCCACCGGCCTGGCCCGGTCCGTCCAGGTCGACACCGCGGCCGTACGGGACGCCATCGAGACCCCGCTGACAGCCGTCCTGGACGGCATCGGACGCGTCCTGCGCGGCTGCCCGCCGGACCTGGTCGCCGACCTCGCCGACCGCGGGATCATGATGGTCGGCGGCTCCGCGCTGCTGCCCGGTTTCGACCAGATGCTCCGCGAGGCCACCGGCATGCCCGTCCACATCGCCGAACGGCCCGACATCTGCGCCGCCCAGGGCCTGGGCGCCATGCTGGAGGGCAAGATCGAGCCCCTCTCGCTCCAGCCGATCGCGACCGCCTGACCGACGGACCGAGGGACGGACAGACCGACGGACCGACGGACCGACGGACCGACGGACTGACGGACCGACGACTTCCGGCGGTCTGCCGGATACCTGGCCCGCCGGACCGCCGGACTGCCGGACCTCTGGGTGGTCGGCCCGCCGGACCCCCTGACCGCCGGACCCCCTGACCCGTCGGCCCGCCGGACGTCCGGCCCCACCGCCACCGGTCGGCAGCTCCCACCTGACGCCGCACGGCCGGTGCGGCAAGGGTGCGTGGGCGGCGACCGGTGCGCGCGAAGGCGGTGAGGGTGCGCGTGGTAGGCAGCGCGGGCGGCGAAGGTGCACGAGTGGCAAACGGTGCGCGCGTGGCAAGGGGGCACGGGTAGGCGACGCGGACGGCGAAGGCGCCCAGGTGGCAAGGGGCGCCCGGGTCGCAAGGCGTGCACGGGCGTCCGTCCCGCGGCTCGGCGTACCGGCGGGCCGGCGGTGGGCGCGCGGCCCAGGAGCGCGGGAGCGGCCGTGAGGACCCGACCCGGGCGCCGGAATGGCGGTGGGCGCGCGGCCGGGCTCGCGCCGGGCCCCGACCACGCACCGGCCACCGCCCCGGCCATCGGCACCGCCCCCCTCCGGGAACCCCCATCAGCACCGCCCCCTCCGGGGATTCCCCTCGGCACCCCCTCCGGGAACCCCCATCGACACCGCCCCTTCCGGGGAACCGGACCGCGGACGTTACGTGTGGGAAACCTTGACGATCACTGTGCCGGGTGCCACGATTCCGGCGCCGCCATGTTTACGTAAACATCGGGCTCCACGGTGGCTGATGTTTGCGTAAACATGTCGAGGCGCCCCTGGACGGACCCCACACCGTCGAACCGAGCCGCCTCCCCGACCCGAAAGGCCAGGCAGATGCGCACCACCCCCGCCGGTACCCGCCGGACCCCCCGCCTGCGAGCCGCCCTCCTCGCCCTGCTGATCGCGGGGGCCGGCACCAGCCTCGCCGGCGCCCCCGCGCAGGCCGCCCCGCGCATGGACACCAGCCAGTTCAAGGGGGTCAACTGGGCCGACCCGCGGGACAACTTCGCCGACGACCCGGTCGTCCTGTCGGGCCTGTCGCTCTCGGACAGCTACGCCCGGACCTACACCAAGTCGAGCCGGGTGATATCGGCGTTCCGCGCGAACCTCGGCGCCAACACCGTGCGGCTGCCGATCAACCCGTACACGGTGAACGGCAGCTACTGGAAGTCGTACCGCGCGGTCGTCGACGCGGCCTCGGCCAAGGGTTTCAAGGTCATTTTGTCGTACTGGGAGGGCACCGGCCCCCGCAAGGACGGCTTCATCGACGACGAGGCCACCTACTGGCCCATGTGGAACACGGTCGTCAAGGCCTACAAGAACGACCGCAACGTCTACTTCGAGCCGATGAACGAGCCGCACGGCTACACCGACACCGAGTGGGCCGACCTCGCCGCGAAGTGGCTGGACACCTACTCCTCGGTCCCCCGCAACCGGGTCTTCGTCAGCGGCGCCGGCTACAACGACCACGTCACCACGGTCTGCGCCGACCCGCGCCTGAAGGGCACCTACCTCTCCCTGCACCACTACGGGTTCTGGAAGGAGTACGCCACCTACGACCAGTGGGTGGCCGACCTCAAGGTGCGCATCGGCGACTGCGCGAACCGGACCGTCGCCGACGAGTTCGGCGCCCACATGACCACCGGCCTCGACTACAACAAGCCGACGCCGGACAACAACTTCGTCAACTACATGCAGGCCGTCACCGACACCTTCCGCCAGCTGAAGATGGGGTCGGTCTACTGGCCGGGCCTGCGCACCGGTGACACGTACTCCCTCCAGACCCTGACCGGCTCCCCGGCCCGCCCCTGGCTGGCGACCACCAACCAGTCCGGCGCCGACCGCCTCGCCTGGGCGTGGGGCCGCGGCAAGGCCGTCCGCCCCTGACCCACGCCCCACTCGCACTCGCACTCGGGGGAGGGGCCCGTACCCTCCCCCGGTGCCCTCGAAGGCGGAAGTGAGCGAAACCCTGACCGCGCGGCGGGGCTGGGCTAGCCTCTTCTTCTCTTGCAGACGAACTGACGTACGTCGAATACCACTTCGGGGAACATCCGTGTCAGATCAGCGGCCGTCGCCATCGGGCCCGGCGACGAGCGAGGCCGCCGCACTGCGGCAGGCAGGCGCCTCACCCCTGCGTCCCGGCGACCCCGAACAGGTCGGCCCCTACGTACCGTTGGCCCTGCTGGGCAGTGGCGGGATGGGGCGGGTCTACCTGGCGCGCCCGGTCGACGACAGCCCCGGCCTGGTCGCGGTGAAGGTGATCCGGCCGGAGTACGCGGAGGACCCCCGGTTCCGCCGCCGGTTCGAACGTGAGGCGGCCGTGCACGCCAGGCTGCGCACCCAGCACGCCCCGAAGCTCTGCGGGACCGGTTTCCGGGACGAACTGCTGTGGATGGCCACCGAGTACCTTCCCGGACCCGACCTGGCGGAGGTCGTACGCGAGGACGGCGCCCTGACCACCGCCACCGTCTGGCTGGTGGCCGAGCAACTCGCACGGGCCCTGGGCGAACTGGCCGCCGCGGGCATCGTCCACCGAGACCTCAAGCCGTCCAACGTCCTGCTCACCGTCCGCGGCGCCCACGTCATCGACTTCGGCATCTCCAAGGCGGTGGACGCGAGTTCGATCACCGGCACGGGCAACCGGGTCGGCACACCCGCCTACATGTCGCCGGAACACCTCAGGACGGGGCACTCCGACACGGCGTCGGACGTGTTCTCGCTCGCGGGCACGCTGGTCTACGCGGCCTCCGGCCGGGCCCCGTTCGGCGACGGCACCGGCGTCGACGTGATGCACCGGGTGGCCTTCGAGGAACCCGACCAGGAGCTGCTCGGCGACATCTCCT
The DNA here is from genome assembly GCF_042870975.1 of Streptomyces sp. NPDC006259. NCBI lineage: Bacteria > Bacillati > Actinomycetota > Actinomycetes > Kitasatosporales > Streptomycetaceae > Streptomyces > Streptomyces sp. NPDC006259. The sequence continues at coordinate 820,459 of NZ_JBIAHY010000001.1, forward strand.
CCGCCGACCCGGCGCTCGGCTCGCTGCTGTCGGCCTGCCTGGCCAAGGAGCCCGAGCAGCGCCCCACCCCGGCGGAGCTCCTGGAAACGGCCGTGCGGCACGCCGGTCCGCCCGGCTGGCCCGAACCGCTGGGCGGACGGGTCCTGGCCCGCCAGCGGGCGTACGAGGTGCTGTTCCGCCTCCCGGTCGACCGCCGAGCCCGCTTAGGCCGCCCGACGGCGGCGCCGCCCCCCGCGGCCCCTCCGTCCGACGGCCCGAGCCCCTCCCCCTCCCCCGCCGTACCGCACCCGGGCGCCCTTCGCCCCGGTGGGCGCCGCAAGCCGCTGCTGGCCGGCGCCGCCGCCGTCGCCCTCTGCCTGATCGCCGCCGGCTGCTACGTCCTCACCCGCCAGGACGCCCCCGCCGCCGCTCACTCACCCCGGTCCTCGGTGACCGGCCCCGCCGGCTCCGGATCCGGCGGCACCGCCTCCTCCCCCACCCGCGGCGCCCGCGGCGGCACGTCCACCGAGGGCGGCAGCGCGGCCCGCCCCGACGGCTCCGCCGACGAGACCTCCGACGCCCTGACCACCGCCTCCCCGTCCCCCTCCGACGGCTCGGGCGGCGGTACGGCCACCCCCGCCGCCCCGCCCTCGGAGCCCGGCTCCGCCACCGGCCCCACCCCGAGCCCGAGCCCCTCCGTGGAGCCCGCGGGCGCACCCTGGAACACCGACTGCGCCCACTACGCCGGCAACGGCCGCACCCGCCAGGGCGACACCGGCAAACGCGTCCTCCAGGTGCAGTGCATGCTGACGAAACGCGGCTACGGCGTCGGTGACGGCGGCGTCGACGGCGTCTTCGGCTCCGGCACGGAAGCCGCCGTACGCGGTTTCCAGGGCGACCGGGGACTGGGCGTCGACGGCGTCGTGGGCCACGACACATGGACGGCCCTCCGCGCCGGGGCCTGACGCCCCGACGCCTGGTCAGGACGCAACGGGCCAGGGACGGTTGCGTCCACCCGATCTCTCTTCTCACCCCCCTGACCTGCGGCGAGAGTAGTTCCTGCCACCGGGTGCACACGCGCCGCACACCCTCACAGCTGCACCTGCAGGGCAGCTGTCCAGGGGAGCGACGTGCCTTCGCCCGCTCGACCTCCATGCCGCAGGAGAACACCATGAAGCTGGGCAACACCGTTCGTCGCGCCTCCGCCGCCCTCGCCGTCGGCGCCATGTCGCTCGGACTGGTCACCGTCACCGGCGGCGCCGCGCAGGCCGCCGCCTCGTGCACCGGTGACGTGTCGATCTACGGCACGCTGTCGGACGGCAAGCTGACGTACTCGCAGATCGCCCCGAACACCGGCGACCGGGTCAAGACGCTGATCGGGCCGGCCCTCGGCTTCACGCCCAAGGCGATGGCGACGCTCAACTTCAACACGGTGCTGGTCACCTCGACGGCCGGTGACCTCTACCGCGTGGACGTGCAGACGAACAACACCACGCTCACCCTGGCCGGGGTCGAGAAGATCTGGGACGGCGGCTGGACGTTCGACAAGATGGTCTACGACGGCGCCGGCCACCTCTACGGCACCGTCGAGGGCCAGCTCCACCGGTACCTGGTCTCCCAGGACAAGCCCCAGGGTTCGGCGCACATCGGCCAGCACGTCGTCATCGACACCGGCTTCGTACTGAAGACCCTGGCCGCGGCCGGCGACGACCGCATCATCGCCTCCACGGCGGGCGGCCAGTTCTACAGCTACAAGATCGACGGGGTCGGCGACTGGACCCGCGCCACCCTCAAGAACGACGGCTGGTCCGCGGTCGACTCGCTCACCTCCCCCGGCGGCGGTCTCTACTACGGCCGCACCAACGGCGGCATGTACTGGTACCACGACGTCGACCCGACCGACGGCGACGGCTCCGACATCGCCTACCACACCAGCGACCCCGTGGACGCCTCCGGCTGGACCCAGAGCCTGCTGTCGGCCTACGCCGGCAACTGCGCCTACGTGCCGCCGGCGCCCACCGCCACCACCGGCGAGAAGATCGCCAAGGTGGCCAACGCCCAGGTCGGCAAGGACTTCAACGACTTCGACTTCCACTACCCGAACGCCTGGTGCGCCGAGTTCGTCCGCTACGTGTGGGCCAACGTGGGCGGCATCAAGACCTCCGGCGTGACCGCGGCGTCCGGCAGCCTCTACACGTACGGCCAGAACAACGGCACCCTGCACAGCAGCGGCCCCAAGGTCGGCGACGCCGTGGTCTACGGCTACAGCGGCGGCGGTGTCGCCAACCACGTCAACCTGGTCGTCGCGGTCGACGGCGACTACGTCACCACGGTGGGCGGCAACGAGAGCGACGCGGTGCGCAAGACCACGTACAACTGGAAGACGAACAACAACCCCCTGAACGCGGGCGACGTCTCGGGCTTCATCACCCCCGTCGGCTGACCCCCCACCGCCAGACCCTCCGAGGGCCCCACCGACACGGTGGGGCCCTCTCCCGTTTCCGGGGTGGCCGGGTGGCCGACATGGCCGACGTGGCCGACGTGGCCGACGTGGCCGACGTGGCCGACGTGGCCGACGTGGCCGACGTGGCCGACGTGGCCCGAAGCAGTGGCCTCGGTAGAGCGGCCTGCTCCCGGCGCCCGTTCCCGCCCGCACCCGTCGCCTGTCCCTGGCCGCCTGCACGTGCGGCCGGATAGCGCCGGGGCCGCCTCGGTACGACTCACTCGTAAGACCTCACACGTACAGCACTGCCCGCACGGCACCGTCCGTACGGCACCGCCCGCACGGGCGCCCGCCGCCCCCGACGCCGTACCGGCGGACGCACGGCGCGGTCGCCCGGCCCACCGCGCCGTCGACGACCAGCCCTGCCGGCCGCTGGACCGTCCGGTCTGCTCGCGTTCGCCGAGGTCGGGACGGGCCAAGTCCTCCCCTGTGGGGGAGCTGGGCCGCGGCGACCGCGGCCGGGCGACCGCCCTCCACCCGTGCGACCACGGCCCGGAGTGTGGGCGGGCATGCCGAAGGGCGGCGCCCCCTCGGACCGAGGGGGCGCCGCCCTTGACGCTGCCGTTCAGGTGGCGGTGGTCAGTACCAGTTGTTGGCCCGCCAGAAGTCCCACGCACCACAGGGGGAACCGTAGCGGCCGTCGATGTAGCTCAGACCCCACTTGATCTGGGTGAGGGGGTTCTCCTTCCAGTCGTCGCCCGCGACGTCCATCTTGGAGGCGGGCAGCGACTGCGGGATGCCGTAGGCACCGGAGGACGGGTTGGTGGCGTTCCAGCGCCAGTTGCTCTCGTGGTCCCAGAGCTGCTCGAGGCACGACCACTGGGCGGAGGTGGCCCAGGCGGCGTCCTTGTTGTTCATCATCTGCCGGCCGGCCGCCTTCACCTCGGTGATGTTGTCGCGGTCGACCGTGTCCGTGGCGGTGGTGCAGGTGTACGTGCCCGGCTGGGCGGACAGCAGCTTCTGTGTCCAGCCACTGGTGTTGACCGGGTCGTCCAGGTGGTAGGAGATGTCGGAGCCGGAGCCGTCGGTGGGGTTGGCGTCCTTGTACCAGTACATGGCACCGGTCGCGAGCCGGCCGTAGTAGAGGCCGCCACCGGGCGAGACCAGCTGGTTGAAGCCCGACCAGCCGGACGTCTTCAGGGTGTTGCCCTTCCAGGAGCCGGCGCCGGCGACCGTGTAGTCGAGCAGGCGCCCGTCGTCGGTGGTGGCGCTGAGCCGGTCGTCACCGGTGGCGGTGAGCGTCTTCAGGACGAACCCGGTGTCGATCTCGGTGCGCACGCCGATGTGCTGGGAGCCGGCGGGCTTGTCCTCGGTCACGTTGTAGCGGAGCAGCAGACCGGCGGCGGTGGTGCCGTAGAGGTGGCCGTGACCGTCGTAGGTGAGCTTGTCGTGGGTCCAGCCGCTGTCGGCGATCTTCACCGGTGCGTTGAGCAGGGCGAGGGTGGTGTTGTTGGTTCTGATGTCCACGCGGTACAGGGCGCCGGCCGTCGACGTCATCAGCACGGTGTTGAAGTTCAGGGTCGCCATGGCCTTCGGCTCGAAGCCGAGGTCGGGGCCGACCAGCACCTTGGCCAGGTTTCCGGTGGCCGGGTTGATGCTGCTGAAGGTCAGCCGGCCGTCGTCGAGCACGCCGTAGATGTTGACCCCGCCCGCGCAGGTGGTGGCCGCTTCGGCGGTGGGTGCGGTGACCGTGAGGAGTCCGGTGCTCAGGACTCCGGCGGTCACCAGGCCCGCGACCCTACGGCCGGTCATGCGGATGTTCTTCACTTTTCGGTCCCCCCTGGGGCAAGTGTGATCGGTCGATCAGGCATCGGGTGGCGGGCGGTCTACTGCCGGCCGGCGTCGGATGGCGGGCGGTCTACTGCCAGCCGGCGTCGGCCGGGGTGACCTGCCACCCGGCGTCGGCCGGGGTGACCTGCCAGCCGGCGTCGGCGACGACGACAGCGGAGGAAGGGGCGGCGGCTTGGAACCCGAACGCGATGGCCGGAGCGGTGACGGACGCGGCGGTGACGAGGGAGGCGACCGCGGCGGCCCTGGCGATCCGAGTGCGAAGCATGACTGATCCCGTTCCTGAGTCGGTTGTGGTGACCGGTCCGGAGCGGCGTCCCGCGGAGACGCTCGCCCTGACCGGTGATCCATAGCTTCGCCGCAGCTCACGGCCGTGAGAAGGGTTCACGGATGGACGGAAGGGGCCTTGGACTCATGCGTCCACGCCGGCCGTTCCGGTCCACCCCGGCCGTTTCAGTCCACCGGTTGCGGCACGAACGTCATCGGCAGCAGCGGCACCCCGGCACCGGTCAGCCGCGCCGACGCCAACTGCGGTAGCTCGTCCAGCAGTCGGGAGCAGACCATGACGGCCCGCTCCTCCGCCTCGGCGAGCGCACCGGCCACGAGGTAGAAGCCGAGCGTGAGGGTGGACGGGGAGCGGGGATGCACGGCGACGTGCTCCACGCCGTCCCCGGGAATGATCGCCGACCGCACCAAGGCCCTTACGTCGGGCGGAAGTTGGCTCCCGCCGGGCAGTTCGAGATGCGTGTGCACAAGGTACATGCGCTCCAGGGTCGCAAGCGGGAACCCCCTCGGAGCGCCGGTGGACTGGACTGTTGCGGCCTGGGCCGGTTCAGGCCTTCCGTCTCCCCCGGTGACGACCTTTCGACTCTCTGCGAGGATCTCGTTCGAACCAGGGGAATTCCGTGCAGCAAATGGGGGCCACATGCTGACCGCACTCGGACTCGACTCCGTCGCCGAGACGGTGTATCGCGCCATGCTCAGAGAGCCGGCGGCCGGAGTCACGGCACTCGGCGCCGAGGTGGGACTGTCCGAGGACGAGGTCCGCGACGCCCTCGACACGCTGAGCGAACTGGCTCTGGTACGCCCCGCCGCCGGGGACGCGGGCCGGCTCCGCGCGGTCTCCCCCGACATCGGCATGGAGATCCTGATGGCCCGCCAGCAGGCCCAGCTGGCCGCCCACCAGCAGCGCTTGGAGGCTTCGCGGGCGGCCGCGGCCCAGCTGATATCCGAGTACGCCGAACTCCGTCCGGACACCAGTCACCCGGGTGTGGAACAGTTGGTCGGACTCGATCAGATCCGCGACCGGCTGGCCGTCCTCACCCGTGAGGTGACGGAGGAGTTCCTGGCCTTCGCGCCGGGCGGGCCGCAGACCGCCGAGAACATGGCCGCGTCCAGGCCGCTCAACGAGGATCTGCTCGGTCGCGGGGTGCGCATGCGGACCATCTACCTCGACAGTGTCCGCACCAACCGGCCCACCGTCGAACACGCCACCTGGCTGGCCGGCCTGGGCGGCCTGGTCCGCACGGTCCCGTCACTGCCGACCCGCATGATCCTCATGGACCGGCGGATCGCCATGATCCCCGTCAGCAGCGACGACACCGCCGCGGGAGCGGTCCTCCTCACCGGGCAGGGCACGCTCACCGCCCTGTACGCACTGTTCGAGACCACCTGGGAGTCCGCCCGGCCGCTCGGCGAGGTCGCGCCCACCGACCCCCACGGTCTCACCGGCCAGCAGGCGACGGCCCTGCGCCTGCTGGCCGAGGGCCACACCGACGAGACGATCGCCAAACGCCTCGGGGTCTCCCACCGCACGGCCCGCCGGATCGCCTCCGAACTGATGGACCGCCTCAACGCCCGCAGCCGCTTCGAGGCCGGGGTCCGCGCCGTCCAGCAGGGCTGGCTCCCGACCTGCCCCTGACCCTGGCTCTGCCTCTGCCTCTGCCCGAAAAGGGATCCAAGCGGTGGCGCCCGGACCCGCTTCCGTTCCGCCGCCGGCCCATCACTGCGATCACGGCGTGCGACACCGGGCCGTCGGCTGCCGGTATCGAGGCCCTCGCGCAACGACCGCCTCGCGAGGCCGTCCCCTCCGCCGCTCGTCTCCGCCCGCGTCACGGGCGTCGCCGGCCGCGAGGCGACCACCTTCGACACCATCGGCGGTGTGGAGGTCGCGATCCTCGTGATCGACGGCGCGACGGGGCGACGGGGCGACGGACCATCCGCCGCGACTGCGCCGCCCGGCCGGAAGGGCCGCGGGAGCGGGTGGTCGCGGTGTGTGTCGAGGCGGCGTTCGCGCTGCTTCCCGCGACGGCACCGGAGAGGTGACCGCACTCGCCCCTCGGCGCCCGCGCGGAGGCGCCGGAGGCTCGGCTCCTCCCTGCGTCCCCGCCGGTCGACCGGTCGCTACGGAAGGGTCAGGCGTTCCAGGCACCCTGCCGGGCAGCGGCCTCGGCGTAGTCGGAGAAGTCCCGTGGCGCGCGGCCCAGCGCACGCTGAACGCCGTCACTGAGTGTCGCGAGGCCGCCGTCACGGACGTACTCGTACAGGCCGACGGACAGCCGCACCCACTCCTCGGGCACGCCCTGTGCGCGCTGCTCGTCCGCGTACGCCTCCGGGGTCAGCGGCACGTAGCGGATGTCCTGGCCGGTGGCCCCCGCGATCTCGGCGACCGCGTCCCGGAAGGTCATCAGCCTCGGGCCGCTCAGCTCGTAGTGCCACCCGGCGTGGCCGTCCTCGGTGAGGGCGGCGACCGCCACCTCGGCGATGTCCTCCGCGTCGACGAACGCCTCTTCGCCCTCTCCGGCCGGCAGCCGTACCTCTCCGCTCAGTACGGGGTCGCGCAGGAAGTCCTCGCTGAAGTTCTGGGAGAACCACCGCGGTCGCAGCACGGTCCAGTCCAGGCCCGCGTGTTCGAGCGCCCGTTCCGCGGCGAGGACATGCTCGTGAGCCGCCCCGCCCTCCGGCACGGACAGCAGCACCGCCCGCCGTGCCCCGGCCGCCGCGGCCTGCCGGGCGAACGCGCCGACGGTGTCGGCGGCCCGCGGGCCGCCGAGGTCGGGAATCACCAGGTACATCCCCGTCACATCCCGCAGCGCGGGCCCCCACGTGGTCCGGTCCGTCCAGTCGAAGGACTGCGCACCGGAACGGGAGGCCGCGCGGACCACCACGCCCCGCTCCCGCAGCAGCCGCGCCACCCGGCGGCCCGTCTTTCCCGTGGCACCCGTCACCAGGACGATCTCGTCGCTCATGCACCCCACTGAACCAGCCGCCGGCCGCCTCACCCATGCCGCACCGGCTCACGTACATACGCGTTCGTCTACGCTGACCGGCATGGATCCCTCGGGACTGCCCGGCATCGATCCACTGGCCGATCTCCTGAACGGGGTACGGGCCGGCGGCGCGATCTTCGACCAGTGCTCCGTGACGGGGTCCTGGGCGGCACGGTTCGAGGACGGCTCACCGCTGGCCCTGGCGGTCCTCGTGCACGGCTCCGTCTGGATCACCCCCGAGGGCGGCGTTCCCGTCCCGCTCGGCGCCGGCGATGTCGCGGTGCTCTCCGGGGGCGCGCCGTACGTGATCGCGGACGCACCGGGCACGGAACCGGACGTGGTGATCCGGTCCGGGGGCCGCTGCACGTCCCCCCAGGGCGAAGAACTGCTTCCCGCGCGGATCCCGGACGCGGGCGCGTGGAGCGCAGCGGAGCCGGAGCGCACCCTTGTGATCAACGGCCTGTACACCGTCGACAGCGGCACGTCCGCCCGGCTGCTCGCGGCCCTGCCACCGCTTGCCGTGGTCGAAGCGTCCGTGGGGGCCTGTCCGGTCGGCCCGTCGACCTTCGAGGAGATCACCCGCGAGGGACCCGGGCAGCAGATCCTGCTGGACCGGACGATGGACCTGGTACTGATCACCGCCCTGCGCGCCTGGTTCACCCGCCCCGGCGCCCGGATCCCCGGCTGGTACCGCGCCCTGAGCGACCCCGTGGTCGCCCCGGCGCTGCGCCTGTTGCACGCCGACCCGGCCCACCCGTGGACCCTGCCCGCCCTCGCCGCGAGGACCGGCGCGTCACGAGCGCACCTCGCCCGGCGCTTCAACGCCCTGGTCGGGCAACCGCCCATGACCTACCTGCGGCAACGCCGCCTGGCGCTCGCCGCCGACCTGCTGCGCGACCCCGACACGACACTCGCCGTGGTGGCCGACCGCGTCGGGTTCGCCAACCCCTTCGCCCTCAGCAACGCGTTCAAGAAGGAACACGGCCTCAGTCCGAGCGCGTACCGCCGACGCGAGGCCGGAACCTGACGGCACTCGGACTCATCTCGCTCCGCGCGGGACGCTGATCGCCGGCGGTCGGCGGTCGGCGGTCGGCGGTCGGCGGTCGGCGGTCGGCGGAGCCGGAACGCACCGACGTCCCCTGAGCGCCGCCGGACTCCGCACCCGCGAGCGTCGCATTCGGTCCGTTCCCGCGCGGTCGGCGCCCCGCGCCCCGCGCCCGGGGAAATGAACGTGTCCGCAGGTCGGAAACGCGCACAGTGGGGCGGGAGGGTCAGGGTATGAGCACGATCTTCCCCTGGACGCGTCCGCTTTCGCTCAGTTCGTGGGCTTGGGCCGCCTCCGTCAGCGGCAGGGTCCGCTCGACGAACGGTCGTACCCCGGAGCGGTCCAGCAGGTCGGCGAAGCCGGCCAGATCCGCCGGGTTCGGCTGGAGGAAGTACTCCACGAAGCGGACCCCGGCCGCCTGGGCCTGTTGCCGGACGGACGTACGGTCGACCCCGACGCCCACGACGTCGACGAGAATGCCGCCGCGGTCGAGCGTACGCAGCGATCTCGGGCCGTAGTCGTTGCTGATCGTGTCGATCACCACGTCCACCTCGCGAAGGCGTGTGAAGTCGTCGGTCGTGTAGTCGATCAGCTCGTCGACGCCCAGCTCCCGCAGAAAGGCATGCTTGGCGCTCCGGGCCGTACCGATCACGTAGGCGCCGCGCGCCTTGGCGATCTGGACGGCGAGGTGTCCCACGCCGCCCGCCGCCGCGTGTATGAGAACCCGTTGCCCGCGGCGCACCTGGGCGATGTTGACCAGCGTCTGGTAGGCGGTCAGGCCCGCGATGCCGAGCGCCCCTGCGTGGACGTGGTCGAGGGTCGTGGGTTTGGCCGCGAGGGACGTCTCGGGGACGAGCACGTAGTCCGCGTGGCTGCCGTGCGGCGGAGTCACCCATCCGAACACTTCGTCACCGGGTTGGAAGGCCCGTACCGCCTCACCGACCTCGTGCACCACTCCGCTGAACTCATGGCCCAGGACCAGCGGGGGGTCACCGAAGAAGTCCACGTGCCCTGAACGGACCTTGCAGTCCGCCGGGTTGACGCCCGTGGCGTACACGCGCACGAGAACCTCACCGGCCGCGGGAACGGGCCGCTCGGCCTCCGCGACCTGCAACACCTCGGGACCGCCGATCGAAAACTGCGTGATCACTCGCATAGGAACTTCCTCTGACAATCAGAACTGATGGGACATTTGGAACGATTCCTCGCGGAGCCGGGATGCGACACCCGTCGCCGGGGCGTCATCAGCCGTACGGCAGGATCGTGCGCGTCGCACAAGGACCAGCGCGGCCCACGGGACCTCGGGCCCGAGCGATCACCGGAGGCAGGGCGGAACACGATGGAACGCACGGAAATGGAGGCGTTCCTGACGCTCTCCGAGGAACTCCACTTCGGCCGCACGGCTGAGCGCCTGCATGTCACCACCGGACTGATCAGCAAGACCATCAAGAAGATCGAACGCCGCGTCGGCGCTCCGCTCTTCGAACGGTCCAGCCGCCACGTCGCGCTGACACCCCTCGGACGTGCGCTCAGGGACGATCTGCTGCCGCTGTACGAGGGCATCAAGCTCGCGATGGACCGCGCTCAACTGGCGGGGCGAGGCGTCAGCGGTTCCCTCACCGTGGGGTTCATGGGCACCCAGGCCGGTCGCATACTCCACGCCGCCCGGGAGGTCTTCGAGCGGCGGCACCCGGACTGCCGGGTGCGTATCGTCGAAACCCGCCTCGAGCAGCATGTGACGCAGTTGCGCGACGGCGTGGCGGACGTGCTCCTGACGGTGCTGCCCGTCGACGAGCCCGGCCTGACGGTCGGTGCGGTGGTCACCCGCGGGGCCAGGTACATGTGCCTGAGCGCCGGGCACCGTCTCGCGGAGCGGGACGTGGCCACGTTCGAGGACCTCGCGGGCGAGACCTTCGTATCCGTGGCCGCCTCCGTTCCCGACTACTGGAACGACTTCCACACGCCCCGGCAGACGCCGAGCGGACAGCTGATCGGCAGGCACGCCGAACCGTGCGCCACGTATGCCGAGGCGCTCGCGCTGGCTGCCGCCGGACGAGCCATCGTCCCCGGTGACGGCCAGTTGCTGCTGCTGTACCCGCGGCCGGACATCCGGTTCGTCCGGATCGCCGACATGCCGCCCTTGGAGCACGGGCTCGTGTGGCGCACACGCGACGCCTGCGACCAGCGCATCCGGGCCTTCTCGGCCACGGTCCTGGAGATCACGCCCGCTCTGGCGGTGCGGGGCACCCAGGTGGGCCTGTGAACCGACGGGCCGCTCCCCGGTCCTGGGCGGAAGGACGACGACGGTCATGGCACCTTTCGGGGTGTACGCGTTCACTGGGGACACGCCCGCCGAGCGACGGGGTGCGGTGGTGGCGAGCCCTGTCGGTGCGGGACGTCGGGCCGGTCCGGAGAAGCCGGGCCCCCTGTTCCTTCCGGGTGGCTCACGGCACCGACGATGCCGTGTGGACACGTCGCGAACAACAGCCGTTCCGTCAACCACCGTTGAAGACGGCTCAACGGGACGCCGCCAGGCCTTCCAGGGCCTCCCCCGACATGGCCCGGGAGGGTGCCACCGGGACCGGGAGGAGCCGTCGGACACTGACGACCGTGCGTCCGGGTTCGATTCGACACGTCGGAGGTCCGGCCACCGTCCGCTCCGGCACCATGCCGGGCGGCTCGCGGGCGCCAGGTCCGCAGGGCGCGGACGCGTAGGCGACCATCCCGAAAGGGACGACCTCCCGCCTCACCTGGAAGTTCGAACGCTGAAAGGAGCCCCCCGGGAAGTCCCTGGCGCGCCCCCCTCTTCTGACGCGCTCACTGCAAGGCCCCGGATCCGAGAATCAGACCGCCCAGGGGTGCGGGAGTCGATATACAATCGATCATGTATATTGATATACGCCGCAATGTGCATGAGGAGGCCATCTTGAGCCGCACCGTGATCGACCTCGACGACGAGGCCCTGGAAGAAGCCGCCAAGGAACTCGGCACCACCACCAAGCGCGACACCATCAACACCGCCCTGCGTGAGGTCACCGCCCGCTACCGGCGCCTGCGCGCACTCGAAGACGCCCGGCAACTGGTGACCGACGGAGCCCTGGACATCGACATTCTCCTGAACAAGAACCAGTACCGGCCGTGACCGTCGCCGACTACCTCATCGACACCTCCGCCCTCGCCCGCGTCGTGCTCCGCCAGACCACAACCGAGTGGGACGACAGGATCGGCGCCGGCCTCGTCGCGATCTGCGACATCACGGAACTCGAGGTCCTCTACTCCGCCCGCTCAACCGCGGACCGCGCGCGGCTGAAGACTGCACTCGACGCCCACTACGTGTGGTGCCCCATGCCGGAGGGCATCTACCGCCGCTCCCGCATCGTCCAGGAACAACTGACCACCAAAGGGGAACACCGCAGTGCGGGCCCCGTCGATCTCCTGGTGGCCGCCGCCGCGGAAGAGGCAGGCCTCACCCTCCTCCACTTCGACCGCGACTTCGAAACCATTGCTCGCACCACGGGGCAGCCGGTCCGCATGATCGATCTCAGGCAGTAGAGTCCGCGCGGCCGCACGGACGGGCGTCAAGCCTCTCGCCGACCGCCCACCCGAGGCGGCATCACGGCGATTCCCCCACTGCCGGACGGCCCTCCTCCCGCGCCCTCGCACCCGCCCCGCGCACTGAACCGCCTCGCCTACACCCAGCCCGGGGCATGGCACGCGCGGGTGAACTGCCGTCCCCACCCGCCGTGTCTCGTCGATCACTTGTCGGTGGTCGCGCCACCGAGCGCAACGCCGGGGCCTCACGTCAGGAGTACCGGCAGGCCACGGTCCCGGTTCAGCTGTCGACCGCTGTTGGGCACTGGTAGGACCGGTCGCGCTCGCCGCCATTCGCTGTCGATCGAGCACTGCGGATGCCGGCTGTGTCTGTCCGTCGGCCGACCGGAAGTCGAGTGTGCCGGCCTGCGCCAATCAGAGCTCCTGGCCAGGGGAACAGGTGCCTGGTGGGGCAGGCACGGGCGCCCCTTGCGCCTCACGCGGTGTCAGGATTCCGTGCTCACCGGCGCTTACGTTGTCAGCCCTCGCGCATCGGGAGTGGTTGGTTGTCGTTTCTCGGTTGCCGGGGTCTCAGTCGTCCAGGACGACGACGTGCTTGCCCGGCGTGGTGCCGGACTCGACGTCGGCCTGGGCGTCACGGACCTGTTCCAGGCCGTGGTGGACCTTCGCGACCGGGACGTTGAGGCGTCCTGCGGCGATGGCCCGGAGCTGGTGGGCGAAGACGTCGGCCGGGAGGTCGGCTGCCTGACCGCCGTAGGACGTCAGCCGCACCCCGCCCGGGATCATGAACGGGCTGAATTCGGGGATCGTCCACTGGCCCGCCAGGGCTCCGGTGAAGCAGACCGTGCCGTGGCGGCGAACGGTGCGCAGGGTGTCGGCGAGAACCGAGCAGCCCACCAGCTCCAGTACGGCGTCGACACCCTCCGGCATCAGCTCGCGCACCTGGTCGGCGATCGTGCCGCTGTCGACGAGGGGATGGTCGACGCCCGCGGCCCGCAGGTCCCCGGCCCTCTCCGGGCTGCGGGTGGTGGACAGCACGGTGGCTCCGAGGTCCTTCGCGATCGTGGCCGCGCTCAGCCCGACCGTGGAGGTGCCGCCGCGGATCAGCAGCGTCTCCCCGGGCTTGAGGTCCAGGCCGGTGGTCAGCGATCCGTAGGCGGTCTGGAACATCTCCGGCAGCGCACCGACGACCTCCCACGGCAGGTCGGTCTCGAAGGGGATGACCTGCCCGGCTGGGACGCTCACGTACTGGGCGTACGCGCCGTCGTAGGAGCGGCCCATGCCGCCCATCATCGTGGCCACCTGCTGTCCCGGCCGCAGCCCGCTGTCCTCATCGGCCTCATCGACCACGCCGACGCCCTCGATGCCGGGCACACGCGGGTAGCTGACCTCCGCATCCGACTCGCCCTTGCGGGTGGTGACCTCGGACTCGTTGACGCCGAACGCCTTCACCCTGATCCGCACCCAGCCGGGCTCGCGTGCGGGCACCGGCACATCCTGGATCTCCAGTGCGTCGAGGCCGCCGGGCCGAGTGACGACGACGGCCCGCATCGTGGCTGGTGCCGCCTCGCCGACTGCTGTCGGTTGGCTCATGTCGGGCTCCTTACTCTGTTCGCCCCCGTGGTGCGCTGTTGGGTATCGCCCGATGCCCGTCAGGGGCGGTCGATGCCCTCCCACAGCTCGAGGGCCCGCTGATAGTGGGTGGTGGCCTCGAAGGGAGGGTTGCCGACGCTTTCCGAGGTGGGCCGGTCCGTGACGGCGGGCCACAGCCGGGGCTGCTCGCCGGTGGCGAAGTCGAGCACGATGTCGCGGATACGCTTGTCACGCTCGGCCTGTTCCGCGCTGCGGCCCGGCCGCTCCTGCCCGACCAGCGCGTACATCTCGGTGCCGTGCACGGCGGGCGCGCCCTCGGCGGGCCCGATCAGAAGGAGATGGGCGTTGCCGCCCGCCGCCGCGTGCGCCAGGGCGCCGCGGGCCGCGGGGAGCCCGAAGAGGTAGTCCGACAGGAGTGCGGCGCGGACCTCGGCAGGGGTGCGGCCGCCCTGGTCGTAGGCGTCGACGATCCTCTTGGCGCGGGAGCGGGGGATGCGCCACCCGGCGACCTCGTCGACGATGCGGTCGACAGTGTGCGGGGCGAACCGGTCGAGGTCGTTCGCCACCCACCAGCCCATGTCGTCACTGGCCATGCTCAGCAGCACGTCGACATCACGGTGTGCGCCCGAGGCGAGTTCGTCCATGGGGTGGGCGTGCAGCACCGCGCCGGGCTGTCCGGCGTCCAGGACGACGCCGAGGCTCTTGCTGTCCATCCCGCCACGGACTCCGAGGTCCGTCGGGGTGACCTTGTGCAGGGCGGCCACCAGGGAGGTCGTATCAAGGTCGAGCAGCTTCTCCGGGTTGTCCGCGACGCCTAGCTCGGTGACGAACCGGTGGGCGAGTTCCTCGGCCCACCAGGCCGGCTGGAGACGCGAGGGCCCGGCGGAGAAGCCGGCCAATCGCCGGTACAGGCCGCCTGCGGAGGAGGCGCCGAGCAGCCCGAAGGTGGAGTAGGCGCCGGCGCTGTGGCCGTAGACGGTGACGTTGTCGGGGTCGCCACCGAAGTGGGCGATGTTCCGCTTGATCCAGGTCAGTGCGGCGATGACATCCCGTAGGCAGAGGTTACTGGCCTCGGAGAGCCGCCCGCCGTACTGCGACAGCGAGAGCGCACCCAGCGCGCCGAGCCGGTAGTTGACCGACACGCCCACCACGCGCCCCGACGCGGCGAGGCCGGAGGCGTTCGAGGTGATCTGCGTGTTCGCGCCGTACTCGAATCCGCCGCCGTGGATGTACACGGCTACCGGAAGCGCCGTCCCGGCCGGCTGTTCGGGAGCCCACACGTTCAGGTTCAGACAGTCCTCGCCCATCCCGCTGTCCGCCTCCAGCCAGTCGCCGCTGTCGGGCTGGACAGCGACGACGCCCTTGCGGTCATAGGGTCGGTCCGGATCGAAATCCGCGACCACGGGGCGGCGGTACCGCTCGGCGGTGGCATACGGGATTCCCCACCAGGACCGCACCCCGGGTGCAGTCGGAGCCTTGGGAGCGGTGTCGGTCATGGCGTGTCCTTCCAGCGCGATTCGGGTGTCCGCGCGCCTGCTCCGGCGGCTGGTTGCTCGCGGTGACGTCTCCCATCGTTTCCCGGGATCCGACAAAACGCCTGGCGGGTGGCGGTCACCCGGTGGTCATCAGGTGACACTTGAGCAACAAGATCTCGGTGCAGGCCATGAGCTTCTCCTACATGGCCGCCGGCCGGATCGTCGGCGAACGGGGCCGGCCTGACCTTCAAGAGGTCGGTCTCTTCTTCTTGATCCGGCGTCTTCGCGCGAACAGCGCCCGCTGCGGTGAGAGCTGTACTCCCTGCCACCGAGACCCGTAGGAGTGCGGTGTTGCGGCTGCTGGGGCGGTCGAGGGAGATGCGCGGGAGGAGGAGGCGCTCCTGGCCCGGAAGCTGTCACCGGTCGTCAGGGCGGCCTGGCTCAGGGAGCTGCTGAACAGAACCGGACCTCGGCGGTGAGATCGGGGCACAGCGGCCCGTCGTTCGTCACGAGCCTCGCCCGCCTCGCGATCGCGGTCGGCCGACGTCCTCCTGTCCGAATCCCGCGGTCTCCAGACCCTGGCAGAGACGGCCGCCGCGCTCGGCCGGCGAGCCCGCGTCGCGACACCCGAGGAGGCGGCCCGCGCCGGTGACCGGGTCGTGGTGAGTACCCCGCCGGCTCCCTACCGGGAGCTTTCCCGCCGCCGCACTGTCGGGCAGGGTCGTGCTCGACATCGGAGCGTCCGTGACGCGCCGTGCGACGAACCCGAGGACGGCTGCGTCGGCCTCGTCGAGCCACGCCACGTCGTCGGCGATCAGCGGCAGCACGCGCTCGGCGGCCCTGGGCAGCGGACCACGTCCCGCCTGAGCGCCAACCGTCGCCGCCCCGGGAGGAACGGGATGAGCAGGAAGACCGGCGGCTGTCTGTGCGGGAGCCGCCCGGCCCGGCCGCTCCCGCCCCGCCTGTCGGTCCTCTCCGGGCCGTTTCCAGTACGGGCTGTTGTCGCGTCCCGACTCGGACCGCACGCCATTCGGACCGCGTCCGTGCCCCGCCGACCCGGCAGGCCCGCCCACTCGAAGGTCCCTGAGCGGCACTTCCGGATCCTCGTGTCCAGCCAGTGTCCGGAATCCGACATCCAGACGCTCGCACAGCCCACCCACGACGCCGTCCTCCGGCCATGGGCCGATACGTCCGCGCAGGTCAGAGGGACCTCAACTCACGCTGATGACAACGGAGTCGAACTCACGAGCAGCGGATTCAGCCCCGTGGACCAACACCCTGAATCCGCACCCCAGATGAGACGATCCGCAGTTCAGAGACGTGCATGGTGGGGCGGGTGGGACTCGAACCCACGGCCGGCGGATTATGAGTCCGCTGCTCTAACCGGCTGAGCTACCGCCCCATAGCGGCGTGTCGCGTACACGTGTGCGCGCCGTCTGCCGCAGCATAGCCGCTCATACGATCTCACGCTTCGCCTGGTCGGACGCCGTTGACCATGAGGACCGCGCCGCGGCCTGCGCGGTTCCCGGCGACATGAAAAAGGACCCCTAAGGGTCCTCGATCACGATGCTCCCCCGACTGGACTCGAACCAGTAACCTGCCGGTTAACAGCCGGCTGCTCTGCCAATTGAGCTACGGAGGACCGAAGCTCCCCCGACTGGACTCGAACCAGTAACCTGCCGGTTAACAGCCGGCTGCTCTGCCAATTGAGCTACGGAGGAATGCCTCGTCTGCATCGAACGCACCTACCTGGGTATTCGCCAGAGGGCGGACGCTCGCTGCGACACATACATTAGCGCAAGCAGGGGGGTGCTCCGCCAATCGGTTCCCCCCGGCACCGATGCCGCACCGCAGACCTACACGAGGGAAGGGTGGCCGTCATGCGCTACCGGCTCACATTCGTCGTCGGAATCGCCCTGGGCTACGTGCTCGGTTCGAAGGCAGGGCGAGAGCGCTACGAACAGCTGAAGAAGTCCGCCCGGCAGGTCGCCCAGAACCCCGCCGTGCGCAACACGGCGGAGTCGGCGGCGCAGCAGGGCCGCCAGTTCGCCGGCAAGGCGTACCACGTGGTCAGTGACAAGGTCGGGGACCGGATGCCCGAGTCGGTCGCGGGCCGGGTCCGGTCGCTGCGGGAGCGGTCCGCGCAGAGCGACGGAGCGGACGACTGGGGCACCAGTCATACGTAGTGCCCGCCGAGCCGACGCGGTCACCCCTCGCGGTGCGGCAGAATTTTGCTCATGGGGATAGTCGCCGGGTTGGACAGTTCGCCCGATTTCACTCGCATCGTCGTCTGCGACGCGGACACAGGGGCCGTGCTCAGGCAGGGCTATGCGCCGCATCCGGTGGAGGGTTCCGACGGTGCCGGCCGTCCTTCCGATGTCGATCCGCAGGCCTGGCTGCTCTCCCTCGGGGAAGCGGCCGGCGGCGGACTGCTGGAAGGCGTGCAGGCCATCGGCGTGTCCGCGCAGCAGAACGCGATCGTGCCGCTCGACGCGCAGGGCAACACCGTGCGCCCGGCGATGGTCGGCGGCGACAAGCGCGCGCAGGTCGCGGCGGCCGATCTGATCGACGCGCTCGGCGGGCGCGAGGCGTGGGCGCAGGCGGTGGGCTCGGTGCCGCAGGCCGCGCAGCCGGTGACGAAGCTGCGCTGGCTGGCGAAGAACGAGCCCGACGCCGCCCTGCGGACCGCCGTGCTGCTCCAGGCCCACGACTGGCTCGTGTGGCAGCTCCTCGGGCGGCCGGTGCGCCGCACCACCGACCGGGGCGGCGCCTCCGGCACCGGGTACTGGTCGGCGGCGATCGGCGGCTACCGGTCCGAGCTGGTGGAGCTGGCGCTGGGTCACCAGGTCATGCTGCCCGAGGTGATCGGTCCCTCGGACGCGGCCGGTACGACACCGGAGGGCCTGCTGATCTCGGCGGGCACCGGCGAGACCATGGCCGCCGCGTTCGGGCTGGGCATCGGCCTCGGGGACGCGGTCGTGTCGCTGGGCGCCTCCGGGTCCGTGATGGCCGTGCACCCCGAGGCCCTCGTCGACCAGAGCGGCATGATCACCTCGCTGGCGGACGCGACGGGCATGCATCTGCCGGTCGTCACCACCCTGAACGCCGTACGGACCCTGCGCGGGGCCGCCGAGCTGCTCGGGGTGGCGGATCTGGAGACGCTGTCCGATCTGGCGACGAAGTCGACCCCGGGGGCGCACGGGCTGGTGCTGCTGCCCTACCTGGAGGGTGAGCGGACGCCGAACCTGCCGCACGCCGCAGGGACCCTGACGGGTCTGCGGCGCGAGTCGATGAAGCCGGAGCATTTCGCGCGGGCAGCGTTCGAGGGCATGCTGTGCGGGCTCGCGGACGCGCTGGACGTGCTGCGGGGCCGGGGCGTGGCGGTGCGGCGGATCTTCCTGCTCGGTGCGGCGGCCGAGCTGCCGGCCGTGCAGGCGGCGGCGCCCGCGCTGTTCGGGGCGCAGGTCGTCGTACCGCAGCCCGCGGACTACGCGGCGATCGGGGCGGCGCGGCAGGCCGCCTGGGCGCTCGGGGCGTCCCAGGGCACGCTCGACCCGCGCACTCCCCCGGCCTGGCCGGGTCCGGTGGCCCAGGTGCTGGATCCGGGTGAAGAACTGGCCGTGGGACAGGCCGTGCGGCAGCAGTACGTGTCGGTGCGGGAGCAGACGCATCCCACGGCGTTCCGCTCGTAGGGCCGCGGCCGGCGCAACGCTGTCGGCTTAATCGGTTGAGGTAACACCGGTGGAGTGTCGGACGATAGGGGCCAGGGGCAACCGATGCCCCTCTCCCCGCCGACTCCGAGAGACGAAGCGTGCTCATACGACTTCTGCGGACCTATCTCAGGCCCTACAAGAAACCCATCGTCCTTCTGGTGCTGCTCCAGTTCCTCCAGACCTGCGCCACGCTGTACCTGCCCACGCTGAACGCCGACATCATCGACAACGGCGTGGTCAACGGTGACACCGGCTACATCCTTTCCTACGGCGCCCTGATGATCGGCATCTCGCTGGTTCAGGTCGTCTGCAACATCGGTGCCGTCTACTACGGCGCCCGGACGGCGTCCGCGCTCGGGCGGGACATGCGGGCGGCCGTCTTCGACCGGGTGCAGTCCTTCTCCGCCCGCGAGGTCGGCCAGTTCGGCGCGCCCTCGCTGATCACCCGGACCACGAACGACGTCCAGCAGATCCAGATGCTGGCCCTGATGTCGTTCACCCTGATGGTGTCCGCGCCGATCATGTGCGTGGGCGGCATCGTGATGGCCCTCGGTCTGGACGTGCCGCTGTCCGGGATCCTGGTCGCCGTGGTGCCGGTACTGGGCATCTGCGTGACGCTGATCGTGCGGGCGCTGCGGCCCCTGTTCCGGTCCATGCAGACGCGGCTGGACACGGTGAACCGGGTGCTGCGCGAGCAGATCACCGGCAACCGCGTCATCCGCGCCTTCGTCCGCGACGCGTACGAGGAGCAGCGTTTCCGCGAGGCCAACGCCGACCTCACCGACATCTCGCTGAAGGCCGGCAACCTGCTCGCGCTGATGTTCCCGGTGGTCATGACCACGGTGAACCTGTCGTCGATCGCGGTGGTGTGGTTCGGCGCCCACCGGATCGACAGCGGCGGGATGCAGATCGGCGATCTGACCGCCTTCCTCGCCTACCTCATGCAGATCGTCATGTCCGTGATGATGGCCACCTTCATGTTCATGATGGTGCCGCGCGCCGAGGTGTGCGCCGAGCGCCTCCAGGAGGTGCTGGACACCGAGTCCAGCGTCGTCCTGCCGAAGGCGCCGGTGCGCGAGCTGCGGCGCCACGGTCACCTGGAGATCCGGGGCGCCGGCTTCGGCTACCCGGGTGCCGAGGAACCCGTGCTCAAGGGCGTCGACCTGGTGGCGCGGCCCGGTGAGACCACCGCCGTCATCGGCTCGACGGGCAGCGGCAAGTCCACGCTGCTCGGGCTGGTGCCCCGGCTGTTCGACGCCACCGACGGGCAGGTCCTCGTCGACGGCGTCGAGGTGGCCCACCTGGACGCGGCGCTGCTCGCCAGGACGGTCGGTCTCGTGCCGCAGAAGCCGTACCTGTTCGCCGGCACGGTCGCCACCAACCTGCGGTACGGCAATCCGGACGCGACGGACGAGGAGTTGTGGCACGCGCTGGAGGTGGCGCAGGCCGACGACTTCGTGCGGAACCTGGAGGGCGGGCTGAACGCCCCCGTCGCGCAGGGCGGCACCAACGTGTCCGGCGGTCAGCGCCAGCGGCTCGCCATCGCCCGTACGCTCGTGCAGCGTCCGGAGATCTACCTCTTCGACGACTCCTTCTCCGCGCTCGACTACGCCACCGACGCCGCGCTCAGGGCGGCCCTCGCCCGGGAGACCGCCGAGGCGACCGTCGTCATCGTCGCCCAGCGGGTGGCCACCATCCGCGACGCCGACCGGATCGTCGTCCTCGACGAGGGCCGGGTCGTCGGCGAGGGCACCCATCAGGAACTGATGGCGGACAACGAGACCTACCGGGAGATCGTCCTCTCCCAGCTCACGGAAGCGGAGGCTGCCTGATGGCCGGGCCCATGGGGCGCATGATGGCCGGGACCGGACCGGAGAGTCGCACGCTGGACTTCAAGGCGTCCGGCCGGCGGCTGCTCACCCACTTCAAGCCGGAACGGCTCACCCTCTACGCGATGCTGTTCTGCGTCGTCCTGGGCGTGGGCCTGAGCGTGGTCGGACCGAAGATCCTCGGCCGGGCCACCGACCTGGTGTTCGCCGGCATCATCGGGCGGGAGATGCCGGCCGGGTCCTCCAAGAACCAGGTCCTCGACGCGATGCGTGAGCGCGGTGACGGCGATGTCGCCACCATGCTCTCCGGCACCGACTTCACCCCCGGCCAGGGCATCGACTTCGACGCCGTCGGCCGGGTCCTGCTGTTCGCGGTGGCGGTGTTCGCCGTCGCGGGCCTGCTGATGGCGGTGGCGACCCGGCTGGTCAACCGGGCCGTCAACCGCACGATGTACCGGATGCGCGAGGACGTGCAGACGAAGCTGGGGCGGCTTCCGCTGTCGTACTTCGACAAGCGGCAGCGCGGCGAGGTGCTGTCCCGGGCGACCAACGACATCGACAACATCGGGCAGACGCTCCAGCAGTCGCTGGGCCAGCTCGTGAACTCGCTGCTCACCATCGTCGGCGTACTGGTGATGATGTTCTGGGTGTCGTGGATCCTCGCCCTGGTCGCGCTGGTGACCGTCCCGCTGTCGGCGGTCGTCGCCGCGCGCGTGGGCAAGCGCTCGCAGCCGCACTTCGTGCAGCAGTGGCGCACCACCGGCAAGCTGAACGCGCACATCGAGGAGATGTACACCGGCCACACGCTGGTGAAGGTGTTCGGCCGGCAGGAGGAGTCGGCCCGGCAGTTCGCGGAGCAGAACGACGCGCTGTACGAGGCCGGGTTCAAGGCGCAGTTCAACAGCGGGATCATGCAGCCGCTGATGTTCTTCGTGTCGAACCTCAACTATGTGCTGGTGGCCGTGGTCGGCGGGCTGCGGGTCGCCACCGGGTCCCTGTCGATCGGTGACGTGCAGGCGTTCATCCAGTACTCGCGCCAGTTCTCGATGCCGCTGACGCAGGTGGCGTCGATGGCGAACCTGGTGCAGTCGGGCGTCGCCTCGGCGGAGCGGATCTTCGAACTGCTGGACGCGGAGGAGCAGCAGGCCGATCCGGTGCCGGGCGTGCGGCCCGAGGAACTGCGCGGGCGGGTGGCGCTGGAACACGTGTCGTTCCGCTACGAACCCGACAAGCCGCTGATCGAGGACCTCTCGCTGGTCGTCGAACCCGGTCACACGGTCGCCATCGTGGGCCCGACCGGCGCCGGCAAGACCACGCTGGTCAACCTGCTGATGCGGTTCTACGACGTCACCGGCGGGCGCATCACCCTCGACGGCGTCGACATCGCGCGGATGTCCCGCGACGAACTGCGCGCCGGGATCGGCATGGTGCTCCAGGACACCTGGCTGTTCGGCGGCACCATCGCGGAGAACATCGCGTACGGCGCCAGGCGCGAGGTGACGCGGGGGGAGATCGAGGAGGCGGCGCGGGCGGCCCATGCCGACCGGTTCGTGCGCACCCTCCCCGACGGCTACGACACGGTGATCGACGGCGAGGGCAGCGGGGTCAGCGCCGGTGAGAAGCAGCTGATCACCCTCGCGCGGGCGTTCCTGTCCGACCCGGTGATCCTGGTGCTCGACGAGGCGACGAGTTCCGTCGACACCCGTACCGAGGTGCTGATCCAGAAGGCGATGGCGAAGCTGGCGCACGGGCGGACGTCGTTCGTCATCGCGCACCGGCTGTCGACGATCCGTGACGCCGACACCATTCTGGTGATGGAGAACGGGGCGATCGTCGAGCAGGGCACGCACACGGATCTGCTGGCGGCGGACGGGGCGTACGCGCGGCTGTACCAGGCGCAGTTCGCCCAGGCGGTCGCCGAGGTCGACTAGGTCCCGGTCGTCGCCTTCCCGTCGTCCGCCCGGACGGCGGGCCGGAGCCGGAGCGGGTGCCGGGCGTCGCCCGGCGGGCGGGAAGGTGACGACAGGGACCGGGGGGACGGCGGACGGGGAGCCGCCGCCCCGCAGGCGGCCCCCACGTCAGTCCAGGTAGCCCCTGAGCTGGTCCGCGAAGGCGTGGTCGCGGAGTTTGTTGAGGGTCTTGGACTCGATCTGCCGTATGCGCTCCCGGGTGACGCCGAAGATGCGGCCGATCTCCTCCAGGGTGCGGGGGCGGCCGTCGGCCAGGCCGTAGCGGAGCTGGACGACCTTGCGCTCCCGCTCGCCGAGTGTCGACAGCACCACCTCCAGGTGCTCCCTGAGCAGCAGGAACGCCGCCGACTCCACGGGGCTGGCGGCGTCGCCGTCCTCGATGAGGTCGCCGAGGGCGACGTCGTCCTCCTCGCCCACCGGGGCGTGCAGCGAGACCGGCTCCTGGGCCAGCCGCAGCACCTCCCCGACGCGCTCGGGGGCGAGGTCGAGCTGGGCGGCGACCTCCTCGGCGGTGGGCTCGTAGCCGCGTTCCTGGAGCAGCCGGCGCTGGACGCGGACCACGCGGTTGATCAGCTCCACCACGTGCACGGGAACGCGGATCGTGCGGGCCTGGTCGGCGAGCGCGCGGGACATGGCCTGCCGGATCCACCAGGTGGCGTAGGTGGAGAACTTGTAGCCGCGGGCGTAGTCGAACTTCTCGACCGCCCTGATCAGGCCCAGGTTGCCCTCCTGGACGAGGTCGAGCATGGTCAGGCCGCGGCCGACGTAGCGCTTGGCGACCGACACGACCAGGCGCAGGTTCGACTCGATGAGGCGGCGCTTGGCCATCCGGCCCATGACGACCAGTTTGTCCAGGTCGAGGGCGAGGTCGCTGTCCATGTCGGGGGTGCTGCCCAGTCTCGCCTCGGCGAACAGTCCGGCCTCCACGCGGCGGGCCAGCTCGACCTCCTCCGCGGCGGTGAGCAGCGGGATGCGGCCGATCTCGCGCAGGTACTGGCGGAACAGGTCCGAGGAGGGGCCGGAGGTGTCGACGAAGCGCGGGGCGGGCGGGTCGACGGGTTCGGGGGTCTCGTCGAGCGCCTCGGCGGACGGGTCCTCGGGCGCCGGGTCGGCCGGCTCGGGCTCCGGTTCCATGGCCGTCTCCGGGTGACGTACGGCACGGTTCTGCGGCGGGACCGCGACCAGGACGCCCGTCCCGCCGTCCGGTTCCGTGCCGTCGGTACACGTGTCGGTCTGGGTGAGGGTCTGGGTCTGCACGGGGGCGACCTCCAGGGTGATCGCTGCCGAGAGGAGCGGCAGCGCTGCTTCGAGGCGGAGCAGGCGGCCTCGCCGCCGTCCGTCCCGTACGCGATGAGCGGAACCGCGGGGGGTGTGGGACCCGTTGGGGACGGATCGGCCGCGCTCC
Organism: Streptomyces sp. NPDC006259; assembly: GCF_042870975.1. Classification (NCBI taxonomy): domain Bacteria; kingdom Bacillati; phylum Actinomycetota; class Actinomycetes; order Kitasatosporales; family Streptomycetaceae; genus Streptomyces; species Streptomyces sp. NPDC006259. The sequence goes on from NZ_JBIAHY010000001.1 coordinate 844,580, forward strand.
GAGGACTCAGGCACCGCCACCCAGTGTGGAGTACGACACATCGCCGCCACGAGGGGCGTGCGATGACTTTTTGCGTCCGGTCCGTGACCGCGTGCTGACCGTGCCGGCCGGCGTCCGGTCAGAGAGCGGCGGCTCCGTGCCCGCGCAGCGCCTGGTCGTACTGCTGGAGGACCCACAGCTCGTTCTGCACGGCGGCCAGTTGGGCCGGGTCGCCGCCGGCGGAGAGCCGGGCCAGCTGGGACTGGACGTCGCGGACCCGTCGCTCCACGGCGCGCCGGCGGACCTGGACGAGGACGGTGCCGGCGTAGACGTCGTCGACCGCGCGCCGCATGATCGGCTCCACGGCCAGTTCGGTGACCATGGCGCGGACGGTGTCGTCGGGCGCGGCGTCCCGGACCCGCACCAGGTACTCCTGCCCGTCCTGGACGCCGGACTCGGCGCCGCCGGCCTCCTGGATCGCCGCGCGTACGGCGGCGTACGGGGCGGCGGTGAACTCGTCGGCGCCGTACGCGTCGAAGGCCGGGGCGACCAGCTCGGGGCGCTGGAGGGCGAGCTTGAGCAGCTCGCGCTCGGTGGCGTAGACGGGGTTGCGCAGGGTGAGGGCGGGACCGGCGGTGGTGGGGCGGGGGGCGGCCTCGTAGGGCTGGGCGGAGCCGCCGCGGGCCGGCGCCGGGCCCCTGCCGCCGCGGTCGCGGGCCCAACGGGCCAGCTGTGCCACGCGCTTGACGACGAACTGGGTGTCGAGGATGCCGAGCATGCCGGCCAGCTGCACGGCGACCTCGTGCTGGGCGCCGCTGTTCTTGATGCGGGCGACGACCGGGGCGGCCTCGTCGAGGGCGGCGGCCCGGCCGCCCGGGGTCTCCAGGTCGTAGCGGGCGACGATCTGCCGGAGGGCGAACTCGAACAGCGGGGTGCGGGGTTCGACGAGGTCGGCGACCGCCTCGTCGCCCTTGGCCAGCCGCAGGTCGCAGGGGTCCATGTTGTCCGGCGCGATGGCGATGTACGTCTCGGCGGCGAACTTCTGGTCGTCCTCGAAGGCGCGCAGGGCCGCCTTCTGGCCGGCCGCGTCGCCGTCGAAGGTGAAGATCACGCGGGCGGAGCCGTTGTCCATCAGCAGGCGGCGGAGGATCTTGATGTGGTCGGTGCCGAAGGCCGTGCCGCAGGTGGCGATGGCGGTGGTGACGCCGGCCAGGTGGCAGGCCATGACGTCGGTGTAGCCCTCGACGACGACCGCACGGGACACCTTGGCGATGTCCTTCTTCGCGAGGTCGATGCCGTAGAGGACCTGCGACTTGCGGTAGATCGGCGTGTCCGGCGTGTTCAGGTACTTGGGACCGTTGTCGCTGTCGTAGAGCTTGCGGGCGCCGAAGCCGACGACCTCGCCGCCGATGTCGCGGATGGGCCACATGAGCCGGCCGCGGAAGCGGTCGATGGGGCCGCGGCGGCCCTCCTGGGCGAGGCCGGAGACGACGAGTTCCTTGTCGCTGAAGCCCTTGCCGCGCAGGAAGCGGGTGAGGTGGTCCCAGCCCTGGGGGCTGTAGCCGACACCGAAGTGGACGGCGGCGGCCTGGTCGAAGCCGCGCTCGGCGAGGAAGATCCGGCCGGCGTCGGCCTCGGGGCTGACGGCGAGCTGCTCGGCGTACCACTCGGCGGCCATCTTGTGGGCCTCGACCAGGCGGATGCGTTCGCCGCGCTGGTGGGAGGGGTTGTAGCCGCCCTCCTCGTAACGCAGGGTGATGCCGGCCTGGGCGGCGAGGCGCTCGACGGCCTCGGAGAAGGTGAGGTGGTCGATCTTCATCACGAACGTGATGGTGTCGCCGCCCTCCTGGCAGCCGAAGCAGTGGAAGAGACCCTTGCTGGGGCTGACCTGGAAGGACGGTGACTTCTCGTCGTGGAAGGGGCACAGACCCTTGAGGTTGCCGCCGCCCGCGCCGCGCAGCTGGAGGTACTCGGACACCACGGCGTCGATCGGGACCGCGTCCCGAACCGCCTTCACGTCCTCGTCGTTGATCCGTCCTGCCACGTGGTGATTCTACGGGGGTGGACCGACATCCCCGGGACGGCGGAACCCCGCGGGCGGCCAGAACCTCTCGTCCGGATCATGCCGGGCCGGTCCGGACGAGGGGCCCTAGGCGATCAACCTGTCGAGGGGCACATGGGGATCCGCGAGCGCCTCGGTGTCGACCGGCCCACCCGCCCGCACCAGCTTCTGGATCTGCTCTGTGACGTCCCACACGTTCACGTTCATCCCCGCCAGCACCCGCCCCTCCTTGACCCAGAACGCGATGAACTCCCGCTTCCCCGCGTCGCCCCGGATCACCACCTCGTCGTACGTCCCCGGCGGCGCCCATCCGCTGTACTCCAGCCCCAGGTCGTACTGGTCGGAGAAGAAATAGGGCACCCGGTCGTAGCTGACGTCCCTGCCGAGCATGGCGCGGGCGGCGGCCGGTCCGCCGTTCAGGGCGTTGGCCCAGTGCTCGACCCGCAGCGTCGTGCCGAACAGCCCGAGCGGGAAGGACGCCACGTCCCCCGCGGCGTGGATGTCGGGGTCGGAGGTGCGCAGCCGGGTGTCCACCGCGATGCCGCCGCCGTGGACGCGGTCGGCCAGCTCCAGTCCGGCGGCCTCGGCGAGGGCGGTGCGCGGGGCGGCCCCGATCGCGGCGAGCACGTCGTGCGCCGGGTGCTCCTCGCCGTCGTCCGTGCGGGCGGCGAGGACCATGCCGTCCTGGCCGACGATCTCGGTGAGCCGGACGCCGAAGTGGAAGCGGACGCCGTGCTCGCGGTGCAGCTCGGCGAAGACATTGCCCAGTTCGGGTCCGAGGACGCCGTGCAGCGGGGTCGGCTCCGGTTCGATGACGGTGACCTCCGCGCCGTACTCGCGGGCCGCCGCCGCGATCTCCAGGCCGATCCAGCCGGCGCCGGCGATCACGATGTGCCCGTTGTCGCGGCCGAGTGCCGCGAGGACGCCCTTGAGGCGCTCGGCGTGGGAGAGGCGGCGCAGGTGGTGCACGCCCGCGAGGCCGGTGCCGGGAATGTCGAGGCGGCGGGGCTCGGAGCCGGTGGCCAGCAGCAGTTTGTCGTAGTGCACGAGGGTGCCGTCGTCGCCGTAGCGGACCGTCTTGGCCGTACGGTCGATCGCGTCGACGGTCTGGCCCAGGTGCAGCTCCACGTCGTTGCGCGCGTACCAGGCGGGTTCGTGCACGAAGACGCTCTCCCGGCTGTCCTTGCCGAGCAGGAAACCCTTGGAGAGTGGCGGGCGTTCGTAGGGGTGGTCCCGCTCGTCGCAGATCAGTATCACGCGGCCGGTGAAGCCCTCGGTCCTCAGTGTTTCGGCCGCCTTGGCGCCGGCCAGGCCTCCTCCGACGATGACGAATGTCTGATCCGCGTCGACCACGTGATGCCTCCTCGTAACAGTGCCGCCACCCGAGCGTCCCGCACGGGGCGTGAGGGGGGAAGAGGGGGTGACCCGATCAGGCCACGGAGTGTCACCTTCGCGCCCGTTCGGGCGCATCGGCCCGCCCGTTCAGGATCTCGCGGTGAAGCGGGCGTGCAGGGAGCGGGCCGAGGCGTCGGTGAGGGAGGCGATCTGGTCGACGATCACCCGCTTGCGGGCGCGGTCGTCGGCGGCCCGCTCGAAGAGGGCGCGGAACTGGGGGTCCAGGCCGTCGGGGGCGCGCGCGGTGAGCGCCTCGGCCAGCTCGCCGATGACCACGCGCTGGTCGGCGCGGAGCAGCTCCTGCTCGGCGCGCTGCATGACGTACCGGTCGGCGACGGCCTTGAGGACCGCGCACTCCAGCCGGGTCTCGTGGGGGACGACGAGTTCGGCGCCGTAGCGGGTGAGGCGCCCGAGGCCGTACCGCGCGCGCGTGGCGGTCTCGGCGGCCAGGCAGAAGCGGCCGATGAGCTGGCTGGTGGCGTCCTTGAGGCGGGCCTGGGCGGCGGCGGTGCCGTCGTAGCCGTGCGGCCACCACGGCTGATCCTGGAGCCGGTCCAGGGCGGCGGCGAGTGCAGCGGGGTCGGTGTCCGCGGGGACGTAGCGGCCGACGGCGACGCGGAAGACCTCGGCGCGCTCCGGTTCGGCGTGCAGGCAGCCGGGGTCGATGTGGCCGGCGTGCAGGCCGTCCTCCACGTCGTGCACCGAGTAGGCCACGTCGTCCGACCAGTCCATGACCTGCGCCTCGAAACACGTGCGGGTGCCGGGGGCCTCCTTGCGGACCCAGTCGAAGACGGGACGGTCGTCGTCGTAGACACCGAACTTGGGGGACGCCGGGTCGGTGGGGTGGGCACCGCGCGGCCAGGGGTACTTGGTGGCGGCGTCGAGGGTGGCGCGGGTGAGGTTGAGGCCGACGGAGCCCTCGGGGGTGAAGCGCTTGGGTTCGATACGGGTGAGGAGGCGCAGCGACTGGGCGTTGCCCTCGAAGCCGCCGCAGTCACGCGCGAAGTCGTTCAGCGCCTGTTCGCCGTTGTGCCCGAACGGGGGGTGGCCGAGGTCGTGCGAGAGGCAGGCCGCTTCCACCAGGTCGGGGTCGCAGCCGAGGGCCGCGCCCAGCTCCCGGCCGACCTGGGCGCACTCCAGGGAGTGGGTGAGGCGGGTGCGGGGGGTGGCGTCCCAGGCGTCGGTGCGGGTGCCGGGGGTCACCACCTGGGTCTTGCCGGCGAGCCTTCTGAGCGCCGAGGAGTGCAGGACGCGGGCGCGGTCGCGCTGGAAGGCGGTGCGGCCGGGGCGCTTGTCGGGCTCCGCCGCCCAGCGTTCTGTTGACGGCACGTCGTAGGGCATGTCTCGACAGTAAGCGGCGGCAGTGACAATCGGGGCACCGCTCGGCCGCCGGGACGCGTGGGAGGCGCGGTCGCGCCGCCCCGCGCGCTCAGGCGGCGTTGCTGCCGACGCTCACCGCGCGCGCCTGGTCGTAGCGGTGCAGCACCAGGTGGGCCATCGCCTCGTGGGTGCCGAGGGGGGCCGCGGCGATCCAGGGGGCGGCCTGCGCGCACTCGGTGGCGAAGCGGCCGGGGGCCGTGAAATAGGAGGCGACGGCCACGCGGTGGCGGCCTCGCGCGGCCAGGGCGCGGACCGCCGCGGGAACGGTGGACGCGGCCGTCGAGGCGTACGCCGGGACCACGGGGACGCCGAGGCGGTCCGCCAGCAGCCGGGCCGTGCGGCCGGTGTCGACGGCCGAGTCCGGGTCGCGGGAGCCCGCCGCCGCGAGGACCACCGCGCTCGCGCGGCGTTCGGCGTCCGTCATGCGGGTGTGCCAGCCGGCCTCGACGAGACGCGCGTGCAGGGTCTCCACGAGGAGGGGGTGCGGGCCGAGCGGTGCGGCCACGCGCGTGCGTACCCGCACCTGGGCGGCCATCTCGGGGATGTCCCGGCGCACGTGGTAGCCGCGGCTGAGGAGCAGGGGGACGAGGACGGCGTCCGCCGTGTCCGTCGCGTCGAGGCGGGCGAGGGTGTCGGACAGCAGCGGCTCGTTGAGTTCGATGTGCCCGAGGTGCACGGGCAGGTCCGGACGCAGGTCGCGGACGCGGTCCAGGAGCGTGCCGACGGTGCTCAGGGCGCGCGGGTCGCGGCTGCCGTGGGCGACGACCACCAGCGCGGGCGGGGCGGGGCGCCGGCGGCCGCCGCGGGGGACGAGGCTGAGCCGGCCGGCGAGCTGGGAGTCGGTCCGGTTCATGAGGTGCCCCGTGCTGTCGAGGTGGGTGCCACCGGGCGGCGGGCTGCCGGGCCGGTGGTGGGACTCGTCGTACCTGCTCGTCGTACATGGAGGGGACGCCGTCATGTACCGATCGTGGCGGCGCGAGGTTGCGCCGCCGTTGCGCGACCGTCACGAGTGTTTTCCGGGGGTTCACCGCGCGCGTGACCGCGCTGTGAGGTGCGGTGTGACCTGCGGTGTGAGCGGTGGGGCGGCTCGTCCTCGCGGGGCGTGTGACCTGGGCGACGCGGGCTGACCGAACCGGATCACCGCTCGCCGCGTCTTCCCTGGCGGAGACCGGAAGGACAGTCCGGACGGGCAGCGGGGGGCACCGTATGAAGATCCGTCGGCCGCGGCTGCCGCGCACCCGCACCGGGTGGCGGCGGCTGGTGCGGGGCGTGATGGCGGCCTGTGTGCTCGGACTGCTCCCGGCCACCTGGCTGCACGTGTCGACCGCGGACCGGCTGGGCACGACGGCCGACGCGCCGCGCACCGACGTCGCGGTGGTGTTCGGTGCCGGCCTGTGGGCCGGCGAGCCGTCGCCGTACCTCGCGCACCGGCTGGACGCGGCGGCCACGCTGTACCGGCAGGGGCGCGTGAAGGTCGTGCTCGTCACCGGGGACAACAGCCGTGCGGACTACGACGAGCCCGACGCCATGCGCGCCTACCTGACGGAGCACGGCGTTCCGGACGCGCGGATCGTCAGCGACTACGCGGGCTTCGACACCTGGGACTCCTGCGTCCGCGCGAAGAGGATCTTCGGGGTCGACCGCGCGGTCCTCATCAGTCAGGGCTTCCACATCCGGCGAGCGGTCGCGCTGTGCGAGGCGGCGGGCATCCACTCCTACGGCGTCGGTGTCGACGCCGTACACGACGCGACCTGGTACTACGGCGGCGCGCGGGAGATCTTCGCGGCCGGCAAGGCGGCGCTGGACGCGGTGTTCGAGCCGGATCCGCGATTCCTGGGGCCCGAGGAGCCCGGGGTGACGCGGGCGCTGGCGTCGGGCGGGTAGCGAGCGGGGCGTCCGAGGCGGGCGGGGCCTCTAGACCGGCAGGCGGTGGGTGGGCGAGGCGTCGAGACCGGCAGGGCGTGGGCGGGCAAGGCGTCGGCGGGCAGGGCGTCGGGACCGGCAGGCGGTGGGCGGGCGAGGCGTCGAGACCGGCAGGCAGTGGGCGGGCAAGGCGTCGGCGGGCAGGGCGTCGGGACCGGCAGGCGTTGGGCGGGCGAGGCGTCGAGACCGGCAGGCGGTGGGCGGGCGAGGCGTCGAGACCGGCAGGGCGTGGGCCGGCAAGGCGTCGGCGGGCAGAACGTCGGGACCGGCAGGCGGTGGGCGGGCAGGGCGTCGAGACCGGCAGGCGGTGGGCGGGCGAGGCGTCGAGACCGGCAGGCAGTGGGCGGGCGGGCGTCGGCGGGCAGGGCGTCGGGACCGGCAGGCGGTGGGCGGGCGAGGCGTCGAGACCGGCAGGCAGTGGGCGGGCGAGGCGTAGGCGGGCAAGGCGTCGAAGCCGGCAGGGCGTACGCGGGCAAGGGCCGCGGCCGTGCCTCACGGTGGGCCGGCGTCCGTGGGGAGGGCACCACCACACCGCCGTAACAGGACACCGCACGGCGCGTAACACGGCCGAAGCACGCTGAAACGCATGCAGACCACCTCGACGCCCACCCACTGCCCGTACTGCGCCCTGCAGTGCGGGATGAACCTGTCGCCCACGCCGGAGGGCGGCGTCGAGGTGACCGAGCGCGTGGACTTCCCGGTGAACCGGGGCGCGCTGTGCGGCAAGGGCCGGACGGCACCGGCGGTGCTCTCGTCCCGGGTACGGCTGACCTCGCCGCTGGTGCGCTCCGGCGGCACGCTCACGCCCGCGACCTGGGACGAGGCGCTCGACCGGATCGCCGGTGAGCTGGGCGGGATCCGGGCGGAGCACGGACCCGACGCGCTCGGGGTGTTCGGCGGGGGCGGACTGACGAACGAGAAGGCGTACGCGCTCGGCAAGTTCGCGCGGGTGGTCCTCGGCACCTCGCAGATCGACTACAACGGCCGCTTCTGCATGTCCTCCGCCGCGGCCGGCGGCATCAAGGCCTTCGGCCTGGACCGGGGGCTGCCGTTCCCGCTGGAGGACATCCCGAAGACCGGCTGCGTGATCCTGGTCGGCTCCAACCTCGCGGAGACCATGCCGCCCTCCTTGCGCTTCTTCAGCGAACTGCGCGAGAACGGCGGCACGTTGATCGTCATCGACCCGCGCCGCACCAGGACCGCCGAGCAGGCCGACCTGCATCTGATGCCCCGGCCCGGCACCGACCTCGCGCTCGCGCTCGGGCTGCTGCACCTGGTCGTCGCCGAGGGACGGGTCGACGAGGAGTACGTGCGGGAGCGCACCTCCGGCTGGGAGGAGGCGCGGGCGGCGGCGATGGCCCACTGGCCGGAGTTCGTGGAACGGATCACGGGGGTGTCCGTTCCGCAGCTCCGGGAGACCGTGCGGATGTTCTGCGAGCCGGAGGCCGCGATGGTGCTCACCGCCCGCGGGCCGGAGCAGCAGTCCAAGGGCACCGACACGGTCGGCGCGTGGATCAACCTGTGCCTGGCCACCGGCCGGGCGGGCCGCCCGCTGTCCGGGTACGGCTGCCTGACCGGGCAGGGCAACGGGCAGGGCGGGCGCGAGCACGGCCAGAAGGCGGACCAGTTGCCCGGCTACCGCAAACTGGACGACCCGGTGGCGCGCCGGCACGTGGCCGAGGTGTGGGGCGTGGACCCCGACAGCCTGCCCGGTCCGGGGCGCAGCGCCTACGAGCTGCTGGACGCGATGGGCAGCGACATCCGCTCGCTGCTGCTGATGGCCTCCAACCCGGTGGTGTCCGCGCCGCGTGCCGCGCACATCGAGGAGCGTCTCAGGTCCCTCGACTTCCTCGCCGTCTGCGACGTGGTGCTGTCGGAGACGGCCGCCCTCGCGGACGTGGTCCTGCCCGTCACCCAGTGGGCCGAGGAGAGCGGGACGACGACCAGCCTGGAGGGACGGGTGCTGCTGCGGCAGCGGGCGATCACTCCCCCCGAGGGGGTGCGCAGCGACCTGGAGGTGCTGCACGAGCTGGCCTCCCGGCTCGGGGTGGAGAAGGGATTCCCCACCGATCCCGAGGAGGTCTTCGAGGAGCTGCGCCGGGCGAGCGCGGGCGGCCCCGCGGACTACTCCGGCATCACCTACCGGCGCCTGGCGCAGGAGAACGGGGTGTTCTGGCCGTGCCCGGCGGTGCCTGAGGCGGGGGGTGCGTCGGCGGAAGCCGGAACGGCGGCCGCGGGGGGCGGGGCCGAGGGGGCGAACGCCGGCAGCGGGGCGTCGGGCTCGGGGAGCGCCGCGGAGGCAGCGGGCACCATCGGGGCGGCCGGCCCGGCAAGCCCGGCGAAGGCGGCCGACCCCGCCGGGGCGGTGGGCGCGGGAGCCGCGGCCGGGGACGGTGACGGTGACGGTGACGGTGACGGTGACCGTGACGGTGAGGACGTCGGTGCGAGCGCCCGTGGGGACGGCGCCGCGGACGTCGGTTCCGGCGTGTTCACGGCGGACTCCGCGCGCGACGAGGCCGGTACCGTCCACCCGGGCACGCCCCGTCTCTTCCTCGACCGGTTCGCCACGGACGACGGCCGGGCTCGTTTCGTGCCGGTCTCGCACCGGCCCGTCGCCGAGGAACCGGACGAGGAGTACCCGGTGTTCCTCACCACGGGCCGGGTCGTGGCCCAGTACCAGTCCGGCGCCCAGACCCGGCGGGTGGACGAGTTGAACGCCGCCGCGCCCGGCCCGTTCGTGGAGCTGCATCCCCGCCTCGCGGCGCGGCTCGGAGCGGCCGAGGGCGATCCGCTGGCCGTCGTGTCGCGGCGGGGCCGGGCGGTGGCACCGGCCCGGATCACCACCGGCATCCGCCCCGACACGGTGTTCATGCCGTTCCACTGGCCGGGCGAGGGCCGCGCCAACACCCTGACGAATCCGGCCCTGGACCCGACCTCGCGGATGCCCGAGTTCAAGGTGTGCGCGGTGCGGGTGGAGATCGCCGGCGCCTGAGGGCCGTCCCCGTGGGCGAGGACATGCCCTCCCGCTCCCGGTGGGCGGCACCCGCCGAAGGTGCCGCCCACCGGTGGGCCCGGCGGGACGCGGTCAGTTGACGTTGACCGCGCTCCAGGCCGCCGCCACCGCGTTGTGCTCCGGGCTGCCGGCGCCGTAGAGGTCGCGGGCCGCGTTGAGGGTGGCCGTGCGGGCGCCCGCGTAGTTGGTGGACGACGTCATGTAGACGGTCAGCGCCCGGTACCAGATCTTGCCGAGCTTGTCGCGGCCGATGCCCGTCAGCGTCGAGCCGTTGGACGTAGGGGAGTTGTAGGTGACGCCGTTGACGGTTCGGGTGCCGCTGCCCTCCGCGAGGAGGAACGCGAAGTGGTTGGCGACGCCCGAGGAGTAGTGGACGTCGAGCCCGCCGACCGAACTGCTCCAGTAGTCGGCGGACTTGCCGTCCTTGGAGGGCTTGTCCATGTAGCGCAGGGCGTCGCGGCCGAAGCCGGAGCGGACGATCTTCTCGCCGATGAGGTAGTCGCCGACGTCGGAGGAGTTGGCGGCGTGGAACTCCACGAGCGCGCCGAAGATGTCGGAGGTCGCCTCGTTGAGGCCGCCGGACTCGCCCGAGTAGGTCAGCTTGGCGGTCTTGGAGGTCACGCCGTGGCTCATCTCGTGGCCGGCCACGTCCAGCGACACCAGCGGGCCGAGCTGGGTGCCGTCGCCGTCGCCGTAGGTCATGCAGAAGCAGCTGTCGTCCCAGAAGGCGTTGTTGTAGGCGTTGCCGTAGTGGACGCGGTTGTAGGAGCCCTTCCCGTCGTTGCCGATGCCGTTGCGGCCGTGGACGTTCTTGTAGTAGTCCCAGGTCACGTCCGTGCCGTACTGCGCGTCCACCGCGACCGTGGCGCGGTCGGCGGTGGCGCCGGCCCCCCAGTGGTTGTCGGCGTCCGTGAACAGGGTCGAGGGGGCGCGGCTGATGCAGATGCCGAAGATGCACAGGTCGGTCTTGTTGGCCGCGTCGCCGGTGTACGTGTTCCCGCGGGTGGGGTCCTTGAGCTGGTACGTCGATCCGGAGAGGGTCGTCTCCAGCGGGACCGTGCCGCCGTACAGGGACCTGCCGTCGCCGGTGGCGGTCTCCAGGGTGTCCCAGGCGTCGATCCGGGCGCCGGTGCGGGCGTCGGTCAGGACGGCGCGGGCGACCGGGTTGCCCGCGGAGTCCAGTGCGGCGACGTTCGTCTGCCAGGCCAGCTTCGGGGCGCCGTGCAGGGCGTCGACGACCAGCCGCGGCTTCGCGGTCAGCTTCTCGAGCGCCTCGCCGAGGTGTGCGGCGCGCAGGGCGTTCGCGGCGGTGTCGGCCGCCTCGGGAGCGGAGAGGGCGGGGACGATGGTGGGGAGGGAGATCTCGCGCGCGGTCGCGCGGTCGGCGCCGCGGTAGCTGCCGTCGGGTGCCAGATGGACCACGAAGTCGCCGCCGAGGACGGGGAGTCGGCGGTAGGTGCGGTCGTAGCGGACGTGCTGGGTGCCGTTCTTGTCGACGATGACGTCCCGGACGGCGGTGCCCTGGGCCGGGGTCAGGCCCAGGCTCGCGGCGCGCTCGGCCAGCACGGCGGTGGCGTTGTCCACCGCGGTGGCCCGGTTCGGCCGGTCGGCCGCGTCGGCGGCGGGGGTGAGTACGGCGGCCAGGAGGGTGGCCGTGGTGGCGGCGATGCCGGCGGTGGCGAGACGGGAACCTCGGACGTGCTGCCGTATCCGACTCATCGGTCTCCTCGGGATCCTCGGAAGGGCGCCGTGGGGGGCGCGTGGGGGTGGCGCGGAGGTCGTCCTGAGATTTAAGGGGGCATGACATGTCATGTCCATAGCGCACGCGTGCGGGAGCGGTGCGGGTGCGGTGACCGAGGTGGGGGGAGGCGCCGCCCGGGAGCCCGGCACCGCCCGGGTCACCCGTTCACACCCCCCTTCCGCGCCCATCGGGTTCTTTTCCGTCAGCTGCTTCGCGCACGGCGGTGACCAGCCGAAACGAGCCGGGATGCACTCGCGCGGCCGATCCGCCCGACACCCGTTCACCACGTTCCTGACGGCCACTCAGGAAGCGCGCTCGCGTCGCTGCCACTTACCTCTGAGGAGCAGGGGCGCGACCGACGCAGCGGCACATGGGGATGTCGCGGGCCGCCCTCGCGAAAGCTCGGAGGAGCACCGATGCGACGTACCGCCGCCCGACTGCTGACCGGTACCGCGCTCGCCGTGGCCACCGCGGCCGGGCTCGCCGCGCCCGTCCAGGCCGCCACCGCCGTCTCGGGAACCGGCAGCCTGAACGTGTATCCCTCCACCGCCGTGCCGGGCGACCAGGTCACCGTGAACACGGCGGCGTGCGGCGACCCGGGGGCGGCGGCGGGGGACGCGGGCGCCGTCGGTGCCGGTCCCTTCATGCTCGCGCCGAGCAGCCACGACGGTGAGGCGATCGGGCAGTTCCAGGTGCCGCCGAGCGCGCAGCCGGGGACGTACGAGATCGTCGCGCGGTGCGCCGGGGACGGGCGGCGGGTCGCCGGGGATCTGGTGGTCGTCCTGAGTTCCTCCCGGGAGCAGGTGCTCCCGAGAGGAAGTGTGAAGACGGGGGTCGGCGGCGCTCTGGGCCCCGACCCCGTGCAGACCGCGGCCGGTGTGACGGCTCTCGCCGTCGCCGCCGCGGGCGGTACCTGGCTCCTGCATCGCCGGGCGAGAGGCGACGGGATCTGACGGACATCCTCCGCTGTCCGTCCGCCGGTACCGCATGTCCCCTCCCCCTCCGGGTCCGACGCCCCTCGCGACCCGGAGGGGGGCACGGGGTGTTCCGTCAGGGAGAGGGGTGTTCAGGCATGCGCGGAGTCGTCGGCGACACCGTCATAGCGGCCGTCACCGCGGTCGCCCTCTGCTCGGGCGCGTGGCTGCTGCACGGCGGCGCCGGGACGCACGCCCCACCGCAGCCGTCGGCCGCCGAGGCCCGTCCGGGCGGCGCCGACCCGCGGTCCGCGCCCGCGCTGCCGCCCTCCCCGCCCGACCGCGTACGCATCCCGTCGATCCGGGTCGACGCCCCTCTCATGGGCCTCCGCCTGACCAGCTCCGGCAGCCTCGACGTGCCGCCCGCCTCGAAGAAGAACCTCGCCGGCTGGTACGAGTCCGGCACCACCCCCGGTGAGACCGGCACCGCGGTCGTCGCCGGGCACGTCGACAACGCGGACGGCCCGGCCGTCTTCTACGACCTCGGCGCCCTGCGCCGGGGTGCCACGATCGAGGTGGACCGGCGCGACGGCGGGGTCGCCGTGTTCACCGTCGACGCGGTCGAGGTGTACGACGCCGGCGACTTCCCCGACAAGAAGGTGTACGGGGCCGCGGCGCGACCCGAGTTGCGGGTGATCACCTGCGGCGGCGGATACTCGCGGGCAACCGGTTACCGGGGGAACGTCGTCGTGTTCGCGCATCTCACGGGGAGCCGGTGACCCGTGGTCCGGGTCCCGTCCGCCACGTGCGCGGCGCCACCGCCCGCGGCCCTCCTCCGGCCCCCTACGCCACCCACTGCTCGTACGCCAGGTTCGCCACCAGCGCGAACACCACCGTCAGCAGCACGATCCGGACGAAGCCGCTGCCCTTCCTCAGCGCCGTGTGGGCGCCGAGCATGCCGCCCGCGAGGTTGAAGACGGCCATCGGCAGCGCCAACTGCCACAGCACCGCGCCCTGCCAGGCGAACGTGGCCAGGGCGCCCGCGTTGGTGCAGCAGTTGACGATCTTGGCGGTGGCCGAAGCGGTGACCAGGTCGAGGTGGAGGACGGCGGTCAGGGCGAGGACCAGGAAGGTGCCCGTGCCGGGGCCGACGAGTCCGTCGTAGAAACCGATGCCGAGACCCGCGAGGCCGATCGCGGCGAGGACGCGGCGCGGGCCCGCCGGACCGGTGGCGGGGGCGGTACCGAAGGCCGGACGCAGGATCACGAAGGCGCCGACCCCGAGCAGCACCACCATGATCACCGGCTTGAGGACGTCCGTGCTCATCCCGGCCGCGAAGAAGGCCCCCGCGGACGACCCGGCGAGCGCGGCGAGCCCGATCCGTACGGCCACCCCCACGTCGACCGGCGCCTTGCGGGCGTACGTCACCGCCGCGCCGGAGGTGCCGACGATGGCGACGGCCTTGTTGGTGCCGAGGGCGTGCGCGGCCGGGGTGCCGGCCGGCAGGCCGAGCAGCAGGACCGGCAGGAGCAGGAGCCCGCCCCCGCCGACCACGGCGTCGATCCAGCCGGCCGCGAGCGCGGCGAGGCACAGGACGACGACCACGGTCAGCGATATGTCAGGCATGATCGCGACCCTAGGGACCGGATACGTGGTGCGTCCATCGAACTGAGGCACTCCTGAGCTTCGAACCGGTCACACGCCCCGGCGCGGACCGGACGCGGGCACACACCGCCCCGCCCGCACGGGCTGGCCGCCGGCACACACACACCGCCCGCACGGGCCGGACGCCGGCCGCCCGCACGGACCGGCCGCCGGACGCCGCCACGCCTCACCACCCCCGCCGGACGCGGGCACACACCGCCCCGCCCCCGCCCCGCGCGCCGGGCACGAGCTCACACCGTGTTCTCCGCGCTCCCGGGAACCCTCACACCCCTGCCCCGCCCCCGCTGAGGGCAGCGTTCCTCGCGGGAAACAACCGTGATGCGGCCGGGTAACCTCCGCACCGCACGCTCGATGTCATGACCTCGAATAAGCGTGTGGTGGTGATCGGAGCCGGCCTGGCGGGCGTACGCCTCGCCCGCCGGCTCGGTGAGCTGGGCACGCCCGCACTGCTGATCGGCGAGGAGGAACACCGGCCGTACAACCGGGTCCTGCTCGCCGAGGTGCTGGCCGGCCGGTACGCCCCCGAGGTGATCGCGCTCCCCGCGCCCGCCGAACTGGTCCGGGCCCGGGTGACCGGCATCGACCGCGAGCGGCGCGGCCTGGTCTGCGCGGACGGCTCGGAGATCGCCTACGACACGCTGGTGCTCGCCACCGGCTCCAACCCGGTCCTGCCGCCGCTGCGCGGGCTGTTCACGCCGGACCACGAACTCCCCGAGGGCGTCCACGCCTTCCGCACCATGGACGACTGCCTGGGGCTGTCGAAGGTCGTCCGGCCGGGCGTGCGGGCCGTCGTCATCGGCGGCGGGCTCCTCGGGGTCTCCGCCGCCCGCGCACTGGCCGTACGCGGCGCGCAGGTGGTCCTGGCCCAGCAGTCCGAGCGGCTCATGGAGCGTCAGCTCGACCCGGGCGCCTCGCGGCTGGTGCTGCGGCACCTGCGGGACCTCGGCGTCGAGGTGCACACCGAGTGCCGGGTCCGGGACGTGCGCTGTGTCGGCGGCGCGGTCCGCTCGGTCGAGATGGCCGACGGATACGCCCTCGACGCCGACCTGGTGGTCCTGGCCTGCGGGGTCCACCCGCGCACCGGCCTCGCCAAGGACGCCGGACTCGCCGTCCGGAAGGGCATCGTCGTCGACGACGAACTGCGCACCTCCGACCCGCACATCCGCGCGATCGGGGACTGCGTCCAACACCGGGGCGAGGTCTACGGACTCGCCGCCCCCGCGCTGGAACAGGCCGACGTACTCGCCGAGTCGCTCGCCGGTTCGGCCCACGCCCGCTACCGCGGGACCCGTTCCCTGACCCGCCTCACTCTCCACGGGCACTCCGCCTTCGACCTCGCCTCGTTCGGCGAGACCGAGGCGCGCCCCGGCGACGACGTCGTCCAGCTCGCCGACGCGACCCGCGGCACCTACCGCAAGGTCGTCGTCCGCGACGACCGCCTGGTCGGCGGCGTGTTGGTCGGCGAACTCGGCACCGTCGGCGCGCTCGCCCGCGCCTGGGAGGGAGCAGAGCCGCTCCCCGACGACGGCCCGCTGCTCCACCTGCTCACCAACGACGGAGGCTCCTGAATGACCGCCACCCCGGGGGCCACCCCCACGATCGTCCTCGTCGGCCACGGCATGGTCGGCCAGCGCTTCCTGGAGGCGCTCGCCGAGCGCGGCCTGACCGCCACGCACCGCGTGGTCGTGCTGTGCGAGGAGCCGCGTCCCGCCTACGACCGGGTCCAGCTCACCTCGTACTTCTCGGGCCGGACGCCCGAGGACCTCTCCATGACCGACATGGAGTTCATCAAGGACCACGGCATCGAGCTGTACGTCGGCGACCCGGCGGAGACCGTCGACCGTGAGGCCCGCCGGGTCACCGCCCGCTCGGGTCTGGTCGTCGACTACGACGTGCTGGTACTGGCCACCGGCTCCTACCCGTTCGTGCCGCCGGTCCCCAACAAGGACGCCGAGGGCTGCTTCGTCTACCGCACGATCGAGGACCTCCTCGCCATCGAGGAGTACGCCAGGTCACGGGCGACGACGGGCGCGGTGGTCGGCGGCGGTCTGCTCGGTCTGGAGGCCGCGGGCGCGCTGAAGGGCCTCGGACTCACCTCCCACATCGTGGAGTTCGCGCCGCGCCTGATGCCGGTGCAGGTCGACGAGGGCGGTGGCGCGGCCCTGCTGCGCACCATCGAGGAGATGGGCCTGAGCGTCCACACGGGCGTCGGCACGCAGGAGATCCTGACGGACGACTCCGGTGCCGTCACCGGCATGAAGCTGTCCGACGGCTCGGAACTCGCCACCGACCTGGTCGTGTTCAGCGCCGGCGTCCGCCCCCGCGACCAGCTGGCCCGCGACTGCGGTCTGACGGTCGGCGAGCGCGGTGGCATCACGGTCGACGAGCAGTGCCGCACGGTCGCCGACCCGCACGTCTTCGCGATCGGCGAGTGCGCGCTGGCCGCCGACGGCCGGGTGTACGGCCTGGTCGCCCCCGGTTACGAGCAGGCCGAGACGGCCGCCGCGACGATCGCCGCCGACGAGGCCTCCTTCACCGGCGCCGACCTCTCCACCAAGCTCAAGCTGCTCGGCGTGGACGTGGCCTCCTTCGGTGACGCGCACGGCACCGCCGAGGACTGTCTCGACGTGGTGTACTCCGACTCCCGCTCGGGCCTGTACAAGAAGCTGGTCATCGGCCGCGACGGCACCCTGCTCGGCGGCATCCTGATCGGTGACGCGGACGCCTACGGCACCCTGCGCGCCCTCACCGGCTCGGTCCCGCCGATCTCGCCCGAGTCGCTGGTGCTGCCCGCCGGGTCCGGCGGCGGCGCCCAGCTCGGCCCGTCCGCCCTGCCCGACGAGGCCGTGATCTGCTCCTGCCACAACGTCACCAAGGGCGCCATCCGGGGCGCGGTCACCGAGCACTCCTGCACCACCGTGCCCGAGGTGAAGAAGTGCACCAAGGCCGGTACCGGCTGCGGCAGTTGCGTCAAGGTCCTCGGACAGCTCGTCACCGCCGAGCTGGAGGCGAGCGGCGTCGAGGTCGACAAGGGCCTGTGCGGCTGCTTCTCGCAGACCCGCGAGGAGCTGTACGAGATCGTCTTCGCCCTGCGCATCAACACCTACCAGGACCTGCTCGACCGCTACGGCCGCGACAGCGCGCGCGGCGGCGACGGCTGCGACGTCTGCAAGCCCGCCGTCGGTTCGATCATCGCCTCCCTCGCCCCCACGATCGGCGCGAGCGGCTACGTCCTGGACGGCGAGCAGGCGGCCCTCCAGGAGACCAACGACCACTTCCTCGCCAACCTCCAGAAGAACGGCTCCTACTCGGTCGTCCCGCGCATCCCCGGCGGCGAGATCACCCCCGAGGGCCTGATCGTCATCGGCGAGATCGCCCGCGACTTCGGCCTCTACACGAAGATCACCGGCGGCCAGCGGATCGACATGTTCGGCGCCCGCGTGGAACAGCTCCCCCTGATCTGGGCCCGCCTGGTCGACGCCGGCTTCGAGTCGGGCCACGCCTACGGCAAGTCGCTGCGCACGGTCAAGTCCTGTGTCGGACAGACCTGGTGCCGCTACGGCGTCCAGGACTCCGTCCGCATGGCGATCGACCTGGAGCTGCGCTACCGGGGCCTGCGCTCCCCGCACAAGCTGAAGTCCGCCGTCTCCGGCTGCGCCCGTGAGTGCGCCGAGGCCCAGTCCAAGGACTTCGGCATCATCGCCACCTCCAACGGCTGGAACCTGTACGTCGGCGGCAACGGCGGCGCCACCCCGCGCCACGCCGACCTCCTCGCCCAGGACCTCGACGACGCCGGACTGATCCGCCTGATCGACCGGTTCCTGATGTTCTACATCCGCACCGCCGACCGGCTGGAGCGCACCTCGACCTGGCTGGAGCGGGTCCCCGGCGGCCTGGACCACGTACGGGACGTGGTGGTGGAGGACTCCCTCGGCATCTGCGAGGAGCTGGAGTCCCTGATGGCCGCGCACGTGGCCAACTACGCCGACGAGTGGGCGACCACCATCAACGACCCCGAGAAGCTGTCCCGGTTCGTGTCCTTCGTCAACGCGCCGGACACCCCCGACCCGGTCGTCGGCTTCGTCCCCGAGCGCGACCAGATCAAGCCCGATCTGCCGCTGCTCTCCATCGGCCACCGTCCCCTGGAAGGGAGCGCCCAGCGATGACCCTGGCACTCGAGACGACCGACCTGAAGGTGCAACTCCAGCTCGGCGAGGACTGGTTCACGGTCTGCGACCTGAGCCTGCTGGTCCCCGGCCGCGGGGTGGCGGCGCTTCTGCCGGACGGCCGCCAGGTGGCCGTGTTCCGGGACCGGGCGGGAGAGCTGTACGCCATCGACAACCGCGACCCGTTCAGCGGCGCGGCGGTCCTCTCCCGCGGTCTGACCGGCTCGGTCCAGGGCCGTCCGTTCGTCGCCTCGCCCCTGCTCAAGCAGCGCTTCGACCTGCGCAGCGGACAGTGCCTGGACGACGACACGGTCGGCGTCACGACGTACGAGGTGCGGGCGGCGGTCTGACCTGTCCGTGCCGTAGGGCGGCCCCGGTCCTCGGGCCGCCCTACGGCGCACGCGCGTCGGTCCCTGACGGTCAGGGGCGGCCCGCGGTCGGCCGGCGACGGCGCCCACCTCACCCACCCGGCCGGCGCCCCCTCACCCCCGGACAGCCCGGTGCCCCGGCTGCCCGGACCGCGGCCTGGAGACGCCGGGCACACACAGGTTCGTCACGAATCGGCCACTCCTCCTCCACGCCCCGCCTCCCGGCCGTACGGTCACCCCCTCGCACACAGCCTGGGGGGACATCCATGAGCAACCCGTACACCACCGCACGGACCCCGAAGTGGGCCCGCAAACGGTACGTCCTGCCCGCCCTCGCCCTGGCCCTGTTCGTGGGCATGGGGATCGGCGGCACCGACGCCGAGCCCGCCGCCACCGACGCCAAGCCGCTGTCCGCCACTCCCCGGCCGACCGTCACGGTGACGACGACCGCCACGGAGACGGCCACGCCGGAGCCGGCGGAGACGGTGACCGCGACGGAGACGGTGAGAGTCACCAAGACGGTCACGGCGGCGGCGAACGACGACAGCGGCTCCGACGACTCGGGCGGCGCGGGGGGCTCGGGCGACTCGGGGGGCTCGGGCGGCTCCGACACCGCCTACTACGCCAACTGCACCGCGGCCCGAGCCGCGGGCGCGGCCCCGGTCCACGCGGGCGACCCGGGCTACGGCAGACACCTGGACCGCGACGGCGACGGGACGGGCTGCGAATAGGAGGACACGGTCCTCGGACCGCGGGCCCTGGCCGACGCACTGCGGGCCGTCGCCGCCGACCAGGACGACGCCCGTAGCGCTGGGCACCGTCCCGGACGGAGTGGTGTGTGAAGGCCGTTCGGCGCGCTGCCTGCGTCTCACGCGGCTCGGCTCGCGTATCCGCCCGGCGACGGCCCTGTCCCCGCCGCCGAGAGCAGCACAAGAGGACGGCACCCCCGCACGGGTGCCGTCCTCTCTCGGTGCGCCGGAGCCGCCGCGATCGGTGCTGAGGGTCGGGGACCGCGGCGGCTCCGGGGCGGGAGGGGGTGGGGACGGTCCGCCAGGGGGCCGTCCCCACGCCCGGCTCAGCGGTGGTCGCTGCCTGCCGACTGGGACGCCGCGCGCCCTGCCTCCAGTCGGGCGACCGGGATGCGGAAGGGGGAGCAGGAGACGTAGTCGAGGCCGACCTCGTGGAAGAAGTGGACGGACTCCGGGTCGCCGCCGTGCTCGCCGCAGACGCCGAGTTTGAGGTCGGGGCGGGTCGCGCGGCCGGCCTCGACCGCCAGCTTCACCAGGGAACCCACGCCGTCCCGGTCGATCGTCTCGAACGGGGAGACGCCGAAGATGCCCTTCTCCAGGTAGGCGGTGAAGAAGGAGGCCTCGACGTCGTCGCGGCTGAAGCCCCACACGGTCTGGGTGAGGTCGTTGGTGCCGAAGGAGAAGAACTCCGCCGCCTCGGCGATCTGGCCGGCGGTCAGCGCGGCGCGCGGCAGCTCGATCATCGTGCCGATGGCGAGCTTCAGGTCGGTGCCGGTGGCCTTCTGGACCTCGGCGATGACCTGGTCGGCCTCCTCGCGGACGATCTCCAGCTCCTGGACCGTGCCCACCAGCGGGATCATGATCTCCGCGCGCGGGTCGCCCTTCGCCGCCTTGCGTTCGGCCGCCGCCTCGGCGATCGCCCGTACCTGCATGGTGAACAGGCCGGGGATCACCAGGCCCAGGCGGACACCGCGCAGGCCGAGCATCGGGTTCTGCTCGTGCAGCCGGTGCACCGCCTGGAGCAGGCGCAGTTCGTTCTCGTGGGGCTCCTGGCGGGACTCCGCCAACGCCACCCGCACCGACAGCTCCGTGATGTCGGGGAGGAACTCGTGCAGCGGCGGGTCGAGGAGCCGGACCGTGACGGGGAGGCCGTCCATCGCCGAGAACAGCTCCACGAAGTCCTGCTTCTGGAGCGGCAGGAGCGCGGCCAGCGACTCCTCGCGCTCGGTCTCCGTGTCCGCCAGGATCAGGCGCTCGACCAGCTCACGGCGGTCGCCGAGGAACATGTGCTCGGTGCGGCACAGGCCGATGCCCTGGGCGCCGAAACGGCGGGCGCGCAGCGCGTCCTCGGCGTTGTCCGCGTTGGCGCGGACCCGCAGGCGGCGCTTGCGGTCGGCGAACGCCATGATCCGGTGCACGGCCTCGACCAGCTCGTCGGCGTCGTTGGCGCCCGCGTGCATCCGGCCCTCGAAGTACTCGACCACCGGGGAGGGGACCACCGGGACCTCGCCCAGGTAGACCTTGCCGGACGAGCCGTCGATGGAGATGAGGTCGCCTTCCTCGACGACATGGCCGCCCGGGACCGTCATCCGGCGGCGCTTGGTGTCGACCTCCAGCTCCTCCGCGCCGCACACGCACGTCTTGCCCATGCCGCGCGCGACCACGGCCGCGTGGGAGGTCTTGCCGCCGCGCGAGGTGAGGATGCCCTCGGCCGCGATCATGCCGTCGAGGTCGTCGGGGTTGGTCTCGCGGCGGACCAGGATGACCTTCTCGCCCGAGCGGGACCACTTGACCGCGGTGTACGAGTCGAAGACCGCCTTGCCGACCGCCGCGCCCGGCGACGCCGCGATGCCCCGGCCGACCTGCCGCACCTTCGCGTCCTCGTCGAAGCGCGGGAACATCAGCTGGGCGAGCTGGGCGCCGGTCACCCGCTGGAGCGCCTCGGCCTCGTCGATCAGGCCCTGGTCGACGAGTTGCGTGGCGATGCGGAACGCCGCGCCCGCCGTGCGCTTGCCGACGCGGGTCTGGAGCATCCACAGCTGACCGCGCTCGATGGTGAACTCGATGTCGCAGAGGTCCCTGTAGTGGTTCTCCAGCGTCTCCATGATCTGCATCAGCTGGTCGTACGACTTCTTGTCGATGGTCTCCAGCTCGGCGAGCGGGACCGTGTTGCGGATGCCGGCGACGACGTCCTCGCCCTGGGCGTTCTGGAGGTAGTCGCCGTAGACGCCCTGGTGGCCGGAGGCGGGATCGCGGGTGAAGGCGACGCCGGTGCCGGAGTCGGGGCCGAGGTTGCCGAAGACCATGGAGCAGACGTTGACCGCGGTGCCCAGGTCGTGCGGGATGCGTTCCTGACGGCGGTAGAGCTTGGCGCGGTCGGTGTTCCAGGAGTCGAAGACCGCGTGGATGGCGAGGTCCATCTGCTCGCGCGGGTCCTGCGGGAAGTCCCGGCCGGCCTCGGACTTGACGATCTTCTTGAAGCGGGTGACCAGCTTCTTGAGGTCGGCGGCCTCCAGCTCGGTGTCGACGGTGACCTTCTTGGCCTCCTTGGCCGCCTCCAGCGCCTCCTCGAAGAGGTCACCGTCGACGCCGAGGACGGTCTTGCCGAACATCTGGATGAGGCGCCGGTAGGAGTCCCACGCGAAGCGCTCGTCGCCCGCCTGCCTGGCCAGGCCCTGGACCGACTTGTCCGAGAGCCCGATGTTCAGCACCGTGTCCATCATTCCGGGCATCGAGAACTTCGCGCCGGAGCGGACGGACACGAGCAGGGGGTCGTCGGCCTGGCCGAGCTTTTTGCCCATCTTCTCCTGGAGGGCGTCGAGGTGCGCACTCACCTCGTCACGCAGTGCCGCCGGCTCCTCGCCGCTGTCGAGGTAGACCTTGCAGGCCTCGGTGGTGATGGTGAAGCCGGGGGGCACCGGCAGGCCGAGGTTGGTCATCTCGGCCAGGTTCGCGCCCTTGCCCCCGAGGAGGTCCTTGAGGTCCTTGTTGCCTTCGGTGAAGTCGTAGACGAACTTCACGGCCTCAACGCTCGTGGCCGTTCCGGCTACCGGGAGATCTTTGTTTTCCGACACGGGTCTCGACTCCTCGAGGACGCGGTGGCTGCCCTGACGGGCAGGAACATACCCAGATCGAAGGCGCCTGGGTACGTCCACTTGCGCGTCATGCGCCTATGACCAGGCGTCCGCCACCGGATCGAAAGTCAAAGCTTGGCAAGCGCGAAGGAGCCGATGTTTCCACTTCTTGAACGCATCCGCTCCCAGGAACCTCCCTTTGCGCTCGAATGAGCGACCATCGCCACGATTGATTTCGATCGATGAACGATCAAGGGGTGGCACTGAGTGCCACCCCTTGAGGAAGTGCAAACGAGCGCGACTCGCTCATCTGAGCGCTACCCCTATCAAGGGTGGCGAGAATCACGCTTCCACACACCGTCGGATTTCACCATCCGGACGCTCTCCGGACGCCTGCCGGACCCCGCCTCGCCACGGAAAACCCCCTCGTCACACCGCTCGTCGCACGGACCGGCCGCGCCTGCGCCGCACAACCAGCCGCCGGGCAAGCAGCCGCAGGCATACCAGCCGCCGGCAACCGCTCACACACACCCAGCACCGGCAACCGCTCACACCCCCAGCGCCAGCAACCGCTCCTCCACCCGCGCGGGGGCGTACAGATGCTCCACGACCAGCGCGCCGGCCCCCACCAGCCCCGCCCGCTCCCCCAGTCGTGAGGTCACCACCTCCAGCCGGGCCGTGGAGCGGGGCAGCGCCCGCTGGTACAGCAGCTCTCGCACGCCGGTGAGGAAGGAGGTGCCGGCGAGGTCCCCGGCGATCATCAGGACGCCCGGGTTGAGCAGCGTCACGACCGTCGCCAGCACGTCGCCGACCTGGCGTCCGGCCTCGCGGGCCAGTGCCGCCGCGCCCGGATGCCCGGCGGCGAGCAGGTCCCGTACGTCCGAGCCGGAGGCCGCGGGCACGCCGGTCTCCGCCAGCCTGCGGGCCACCGCGCCGCCGCTGGCGACGGCCGCGAGGCAGCCGTGGGAGCCGCAGCGGCACAGCGCCTCGGAGCCCACCCGGATGTGCCCGATGTCGCCGGCGCCGCCGTCCACGCCCCGGAAGATCTCGCCGCCCACGACGACCCCCGCACCGATTCCCGTCGAGACCTTGACCAGCACGAACGCCGAGCAGTCGGGGTATCCGGCGCGCTGTTCGGCGTACGCCATGAGGTTGGCGTCGTTGTCGACGAGGACGGGGACCGGGGCGGCGCCCGTGCGTTCCGTGAACGCGCGGGCGAGGCGGGAGCGGATGTCGTAGCCGTCCCAGCCGGGCATGATCGGCGGCTGGACCACCAGGCCCGTCTCGCTGTCGACCGGGCCGGGCACGGCGAGACCTATCCCGCACACCTCGTCCGCGCGGTGGCCGGCCTTCTCCAGCAGCTCCGCGAACCAGCCGCCCAGCTCGCCGAGGACGGCGTCCGGACCGTCCTCCAGGGTCGGCGTGCCCGAGTGCTCGGCGAGGACCTCGCCGGTCAGGGACAGCACGGCCGCGCGCGCGTGCCGGGTGTCGAGGTCGGCGGCGAGGACGACGGCGTGCG
Source organism: Streptomyces sp. NPDC006259 (assembly GCF_042870975.1). NCBI lineage: Bacteria > Bacillati > Actinomycetota > Actinomycetes > Kitasatosporales > Streptomycetaceae > Streptomyces > Streptomyces sp. NPDC006259. Next base: position 868,528 of record NZ_JBIAHY010000001.1, read on the forward strand.
CGTCGTCGAACTCCAGCGTGATGGAGGGACGGCCGCCCAGCGGGGAGTCGACCGGGCCGCCCGCGCCCTCGCGCAGCCAGCCGGCGCGGAAGAGGCGGTCCAGCCGCTGCCCGACCGTGGCCCGGGAGAGCCCGGTGGCCTGCTGGAGGGCACCGCGCGTGGTGGCCCGGCCGGCGCGTACCAGCGCGAGCAGATCTCCCGCGCCGGCCTGACCGCCGCCCCTGCCCGTCCGTCCGGGCTGTCCGGTCATGCTGCACGCCCCCTTGTGTTTCCCAACCCTGCATTACATATTGAGTTCTGCGTGTTAAATAGACGTAACCCTAGGGTAGCCACTGCCGAACTGGTCGACCGTGGCCTTGCCGTCGTCGTCTTCGGGGAGCCCCGAGTGGAACGCACCGCCCAGCTCGTCGCCCGCCCAGCGGAGCGCACCGCCGTATACGATCCGACCACCGTGGCCGGGTCGCCGCACGTCAGGGCGGCGGAGGTCCACGTCAGGGCGGTGGAGGTCCTGGCCGCCAACTGGACGGGAACCTCGACGGTGCCCTCGCGCGGTCTGTACCCGCACCAGTGGTCCTGGGACTCGGCGTTCATCGCCATCGGGCTGCGGCACGTCTCGCCGCGCCGGGCGCAGACCGAGCTGGAGACGCTGCTGGACGCGCAGTGGGGCGACGGGCGCATCCCGCACATCGTCTTCAACCCCTCCGTGCCGCTCGACGCGTACTTCCCGAGCCCCGACTTCTGGCGCTCCTCGACCGCGGGGCGCGCTGCGGGCGCCCCGCGCACCGTACAGACCTCCGGCATCGTGCAGCCACCGGTGCACGCGCTGGCGGCCTGGCTGACGCACCGCGCCGACCCCGGTCTGTCGCGGGCGCGCGGCTTCCTCGCCCGGGTGTACCCCCGGCTGGCCGCCTGGCACCGCTATCTGCTGCACCGGCGGGACCTGGGCGGCGGCGGGCTGGTGTCGGTCGTCCACCCCTGGGAGCAGGGCATGGACAACGCCCCGTCCTGGGACGCCCCGCTCGCCCGGATCTCCCCCGCCCCGGCCCGTTCCTTCCGGCGCGCCGACCTCGCCCACGGGGCGCCGGAGGACCGGCCGACGGACCTGGACTACGGGCGGTACGTACGGCTGGCGACGGACTACCGGGACGGGGGGTACGCGGACGGCCGGACCGGGTTCGCCGTCGAGGACCCCGCCTTCAACGCCCTGCTCATCGCCTCCGAGCACGCGCTGGCCCGGATCGCGGAGGAGCTGGGAGCCACCGGCACCGCCCGCCGCGCGCGTGCGGAGCGGCTGACGGCGGCGCTGGTCGACCGGCTGTGGGACCCGGCCGAGAACCTGTTCCTCTGCCGCGACCTGCGCGGCGGCGGCCTGCTCCCCGAGCGCGGGGTCTCCGGCCTGGTCCCGCTGCTGCTGCCGGGGCTGCCCCGCGAGATCGTCTCCGGGCTCGTGGGAACCCTGCGCGGCCCGCACTTCGGGGTGGGTGACCGCACCCGTCTCGTCCCCAGCTACGACCTGCTCGGCGAGGCCTTCGACCCGCACCGCTACTGGCGGGGGCCGGCCTGGGCCAACACCAGTTGGCTCGTCGAGCGGGGCCTGCGGCTGCACGGCGAGCGGGCGCACGCGGACGCGCTGCGCGAGGCCGTGGTGGACACCGCGTACTCCTCGGACTTCGCGGAGTACGTCGACCCGTACACCGGCGAGGCCTGCGGGGCGACCGGCTTCGGCTGGACCGCCGCGCTCACGCTCGACCTGCTGCACGACACGGAGGCCGTGCCGTCCGGCACGGACCTCGACAGGGGCGACAGCTCGTTCATGGGAGGGGACCGGGGATGACGGACCGGCATCATCTGCTCGTGTACGGCGGGACGTTCGCCGCCGTCGGTGACCGCGGTGACATCAGCGGCGTACGCGGCGCCGGATCACCCGACGGGTTGTTCGTCAGGGACGCGCGCCACCTCAGCCGATGGCAGCTCACCGTCGACGGCGCGGTGCCGGAGGTGCTCGCGCCCGTCGCGGACGGGGACGCGGCGCGCTGTGTGCTGGTGCCGCGCGGTGGCCGCACCGAGCCGCCCTCGTGCACCCTCTTCCGCGAACAGGCGGTGGGCGACAGTTCGTTCGTGGAGACGCTGCGGGTGGTCAGCAACCGTGCGGCGCCGTTGACGGTGCGGCTGGCGCTCACCGTCGACGCCGACTTCACCGACCAGTTCGAACTCCGCTCCGACCACCGCACCTACGCCAAGACCGGCGCGGTCCGCCGCCGCCAGGTCCTCGACGACGGTGTGGAGTTCAGCTACCGGCGCGGCGAGTGGCGGTCCGTCACCACGGTGACCGCCGAGCCCGCCCCGGACGGCGTCGAGGAGACCGGCACCGGCGCCCGCCGCCTCGCCTGGACCCTGGAGCTGGAGCCGCACGGTTGCGCCGGACTCACCCTGCGGGTGATGGCCCGCCCGCACGGCGAGAAGCGGGCCCTGCGTGTTCCCAGCTCCCCCGCCGCCTTGACCGAGAAGCTCCTCGCGCAGGAGGGGGAGTTCGTGGAAGGCGTGGCCTTCCCGACCGGTTGGCCCGAACTGGCGGCCGCCTGCGCGCGGGGCCTCGCCGACCTGGCGGCGCTCCAGGTCCCCGCGAGCGGCCCGGACGGGGAGGAACTGCGCGTCCCGGCCGCCGGCGCGCCCTGGTTCCTGACGCTGCTGGGCCGCGACGCCCTGCTCACCTCTCTCTTCGCGCTGCCCTACCGGCCCGCCCCGGCCGCCGCCACGCTCCTCGCGCTGGCCGCGGCCCAGGCCACCGAGACCGGCCCGGAGTCGGTGGCCCAGCCCGGCAAGATCGTCCACGAGGTCCGGCACGGCGAACTCGCCCACTTCCACCAGGTCCCCTACGGCCGCTACTACGGCTCGGTGGACGCCACCCCGCTCTTCCTCGTCCTGCTCGGCGCGTACGTCGAACAGACCGGCGACGCGCCGCTCGCCCGCCGGCTGGAGCCGCACGCCCGCGCGGCCGTCGGCTGGATGCTCGACCACGGCGGCCTCACCTCCCGGGGTTACCTGGTCTACCGCGCCGACCGGGGCGGCCTCGCCAACCAGAACTGGAAGGACTCCCCCGGCGCCATCTGCGCGGCCGACGGCACCCGCCCCTCGGGCCCGGTGATGGCGGCGGGCGCCCAGGGCTACGCGTACGACGCGCTGCGCCGGACCGCGTTCGTGGCGCGCGCGGTATGGCGGGACGAGACCTACGCGGCCCTGCTCGAACAGGCCGCCGCCGATCTGCGCGACCGCTTCCAGCGGGACTTCTGGATGCGGGAGCGCTCCTTCCCCGCCCTCGCGCTGGACGGCGACGGCCGCCAGGTCGACGCGCTCGCCTCGGACGCCGGCCATCTGCTGTGGTCGGGGCTGCTGGACAAGGAGTACGGCGAACTGGTCGGCCGGCGGCTCCTGGAGCCGGACTTCTTCTCCGGCTGGGGCGTCCGCACGCTCGCGGCCGGACAGCCGGCGTACCACCCGCTGTCGTACCACCGCGGTTCGGTCTGGCCGCACGACAACGCGCTGATCACCCTGGGACTGGCCCGCTACGGCCTGCACGACGAGGCCCGCACGGTCGCGCGCGGCCTGGTCGACGCGGCCACCGTGACCGGCCACCGCCTGCCCGAGGTGCTCGCGGGCTACGGTCGCGACACCCACGCGGAACCGGTGCCGTACCCTCACGCCTGCGTACGGGAATCCCGCTCGGCGGCCACCCCGTTGGCGCTGCTCACGGCGGTGGGCGGGGCCTGACGACCGGCTTGGCCAAGCGTTTGCCCGGTGTTTGCCGACCGCGGGCCGGGACGGATGAACGCCGGGCGGAGCCACGCCGTACGCAACGGTGGCGGATCCGGTCCCACCACCGGATCCGCCGATCCACCCGGCTTCGTACGGAAGGACCCTCGGGTGCCTGTCTTCACACGGTCTCGTGATCTCCCCGGCTCCGGCGACGGTGCGCCCGTGGGCGCCGACGGCACCGAGGCGGCCGTGGAGGTCGAGGCGCCGGGGAGCGGGACCGCGCCGCTCCGCGTCCTCGCGTCCCGTGTCGCGCGCTGGTGGGCCTGGCGGAGCCGCCATCCGCGGGCGGCGCGCGCGCTGTGGTGGACGACGACCGCGCTCGCCCTCGCGCTGATACTCGCGGCCATGGTGATGCCGAACCAGACGCGGTTCCTGCGGGCCGACCGGTTCGTGCGGCTGCCGGGCGAGGCGATCATCGCGGCGGCCGTGCTGCTGTCGCTGCCGCGCCGCCCCCGGGTGGCGGCCGCGGCGGCGCTCGGGGCCGGCCTCGCGGCGCTCACCGTGGTCAACGTCCTGGACATGGCGTACTCGGAGTACCTGGGGCGCGGCTTCAACCTGGTCCTGGACTGGGGCCTGCTGGACGACGCCCAGTCCTACGTCGCGGACTCGATGGGCGCGACCACGGCTTCCGCCGCCACTGCCGGCCTGCTCCTGCTCATCGTCGTGCTGTTCGTCGTGATGGCGCTGGCGGCGGTGCGGCTGAGCAATGTGCTGGCGCTCCACGTGCCCGCGGCGACCCGCGGCACGCTGATCGCCGGCACGGTCTGGATCACCTGCTCCGTCCTGTCGGTCCAGTACGCCGGCCTGCCGCTGGCGTACCACCGGGCGGTGAGCGCCGTCGCCGTCAAGGCCAAGGACGTGCGGCAGACCCTCAAGGACGAGGCCGCGTTCGCCCAGGAGGCCCGCACGGACGCCTTCGGCGACACCCCGCCCGAACAGCTCGTGCCCGACCTGCGCGGCAAGGACGTCGTCTTCGCCTTCATCGAGAGCTACGGCCGCAGCGCGATCGAGGACCCGGTCATGGCGCCCGGAGTCGACCGGACGCTCACCGCGAGCACCGCCGCGCTGGCGAAGGCCGGTTACCGCGCCAAGAGCGGCTGGCTGACCTCGGCGACCTTCGGCGGCAGCAGCTGGCTCGGCCACTCCACCACGCTGTCCGGGCTGTGGATCGACAACCAGCAGCGCTATCGCACGGTCATGAACAGCGACCGCCTCAGCCTGCCGAAGATCTTCCGCAAGACCGGGGCCTGGGACACGGTCGGCGTGATGCCCGGCATCCAGAAGGCCTGGCCCGAGCAGAAGCACTACGGCCTCGACAAGGTCTACAACGCCTTCGAGATGGGCTACCAGGGGCCGAAGTTCAGCTGGTCGACGATGCCCGACCAGTACGCGCTGGAGGCGTTCCAGCGGCTGGAGCACGGCAAGGACCGCGACAAGCCGCTGATGTCGGAGATCATCCTGACCTCCAGCCACCAGCCGTGGGCCCCGCTCCCGAAGATGGTCGGCTGGGACGAGATGGGCGACGGCTCGGTCTTCGACAGCATCCAGAAGGCCGGCGAGAAGGCCTCCGACGTCATCTCCGACTCGGCCAGGTCCCGCAAGGCGTACGGCGAGTCGATCGAGTACTCGGTGACCGCCCTCACCCAGTGGCTGGAGCGCTACGGCACCGAGGACACCGTCCTGGTCTTCCTCGGCGACCACCAGCCCATCGCCCGCGTCAGCGGCGACAACGCCAGCCGGGACGTGCCGGTCTCGATCGTCGCCAAGGACCCGAAGGTCCTCGACAAGGTCGCCGCCTGGAAGTGGACCGACGGCCTCCGGCCGGCGAAGGACGCCCCGGTCTGGCGGATGGACCTCTTCCGGGACCGCTTCCTCACGGCGTACGGGTCGACCCCGCATCCGTCGCGGGGGTGACCCGGCCGGGGTGCCTCAGCCGCCGGAGGTGTCCAGCTCCGCCTCCTCGCCGATGCCCGCGCAGTCGTAGGGATCCTTGAGCCAGCCGTCCGGGAGGACGACCCTGTTGTTGCCGGAGGTGCGGCCGCGGGGGCCGTCGGCGCCGGCGGGCCAGGGCTGGTCGAGGTCCAGTTCGTCGAGCCCGGCGCGCAGTTGGGCGAGGGACGAGGTGATCGCGAGGCGCCCGCGCATCTCGGAGCCGACGGCGAAGCCCTTCAGGTACCAGGCGACGTGCTTGCGGAAGTCGACGACACCCTTGGACTCGTCGCCGGACCACTCGCCGAGGAGCGTGGCGTGCCGGACCATGATGTCGGCGACCTCGCGCAGGGAGGGCCGCGCACCGGAACCGCCGGTGCCTCCGCCAGCCTCGGTGCGCCCCTCGAAGGCGGCGACCAGGTCCGCGAACAGCCACGGCCGGCCCAGGCAGCCGCGGCCGACCACCACACCGTCGCAACCCGTCTCGCGCACCATGCGCAGCGCGTCCTCGGCCGACCAGATGTCGCCGTTGCCGAGGACGGGGATCTCCGGGACGTGCTCCTTCAGACGGGCGATGGCCTCCCAGTCGGCGGTGCCGCCGTAGTGCTGCGCGGCGGTGCGGCCGTGCAGCGCGATGGCCGTCACGCCCTCCTCGACGGCGATGCGGCCGGCGTCGAGGTAGGTGATGTGGTCGTCGTCGATACCCTTGCGCATCTTCATGGTGACCGGAAGGTCCCCGGCGCCGCTGACGGCCTCGCGGAGGATCGCGCGGAGCAGGTTGCGCTTGTACGGGAGGGCCGAGCCGCCGCCCTTGCGGGTGACCTTCGGGACCGGGCAGCCGAAGTTCAGGTCGATGTGGTCGGCCAGGCCCTCCTCCGTGATCATGCGGACGGCCTTGCCGACGGTCGCCGGGTCCACGCCGTACAGCTGGATCGAGCGCGGCTTCTCGCTCGCGTCGAAGTGGATCAGCTGCATGGTCTTCTCGTTGCGCTCGACCAGCGCCCGGGTCGTGATCATCTCGCTCACGAAGAGGCCCTTGCCACCGCTGAACTCCCGGCACAGGGTGCGGAAGGGCGCGTTGGTGATACCGGCCATGGGGGCGAGGACGACCGGCGGCTGGACGGTGTGCGGGCCGATCTGCAAGGGGGTCAGGGGCGTGGACATCCGCCCATTGTCGCGCATCGACGACGATCATGTAACAGTCATTAGTTAACCGCACTATTGAAATCGGCGTAGCATGACCTCATGCCAGAGCTGAGCCAGCGACGACGTCTGATCGTCCTCGCGATCTGCTGCATGAGCCTGCTGATCGTGAGCCTCGACAACACCGTCCTCAACGTCGCCCTTCCCGCGATGGAGCGCGACCTGCACGCCGACACCTCCGGCCTCCAGTGGACGATCGACGCGTACACCCTCGTCCTCGCCTCCCTTCTGATGCTCGCCGGGTCCACGGCCGACCGGATCGGCCGCAGGAAGGTCTTCCTCGCGGGCCTGGTCGTGTTCTCGCTCGGCTCCCTGCTCTGCTCCCTCGCCCCGAATCTGGAACTGCTCGTCGCGGCCCGCATGGTGCAGGCGGTGGGCGGTTCGATGCTCAACCCGGTCGCCATGTCGATCATCACCAACACGTTCACGGACCCGCGCGAGCGCGCCCGCGCCATCGGCGCGTGGGGCGCGGTCGTCGGCATCTCCATGGCCGCCGGCCCGCTGATCGGCGGCCTGCTGGTGGAGTCGGTCGGCTGGCGCTCCATCTTCTGGGTCAACCTGCCGGTCGGCCTCGCCGCCCTCCTGCTGACCCTGCGCCACGTCCCCGAATCCCGCGCCCCGAAGGCCCGCCGCCCCGACCCGGTCGGCCAGCTCCTCGTCATCGCCCTCTTCGGCTGCCTGACGTACGCGATCATCGAGGCCCCCGAGGCCGGGCTCGGCACCAGCCTGCCCTTCGCGGCGGTGGCCCTGGCCGCCCTCCTCGGGCTCCTGTACTACGAACCCCGCCGCGAGGAACCCCTCGTCGACCTGCGGTTCTTCCGGTCGGCGCCGTTCAGCGGGGCCACCGTGATCGCGATCAGCGCGTTCGCCGCCCTCGGCGGATTCCTGTTCCTCTCCACGCTGTACCTCCAGAACGTCCGCGGCCTCGACGCCCTCCACGCCGGCCTGTGGATGCTGCCGATGGCCCTCCCCACCTTCCTGTGCGCACCCCTGTCCGGGCGGCTCGTCGGCAGCCGGGGGCCACGGGTGCCCCTGTTCGTCGCCGGGCTCGCGATGACGGCGAGCGCGGTGCTGTTCGCCGCCTTCGACGCGGAGACGTCCGACACCACGCTGTTCCTCGGATACGTGCTGTTCGGCATCGGCTTCGGCTTCGTGAACGCGCCGATCACCAACACGGCCGTCTCCGGGATGCCTCGCGCCCAGGCCGGCGTCGCGGCCGCCGTCGCCTCCACCAGCCGGCAGCTCGGCCAGACCCTCGGGGTCGCGGTGATCGGGGCGGTGCTCGCGGCGGGCATCGGGGCGTCGGCGTACCGGGAGACGTTCGTCTCCGCGGCGGTACCGGGGTGGTGGATCCTCGCCGGCTGCGGGGTGGTGGTGCTGGTGGTGGGAGTGCTCAGCAGTGGGGCCTGGGCGCGGCGGACCGCCGCGCGGACGGCCGAACGGCTGGCCTCCCCCGAGGCGCGCGAGGATGCCCGCGTCGGCGCGTGACGCCTGGGGCGCAGTCGCCGCGCGGGGCGCGTGTGGCTGGGTCGGCGCGGGGCGCCCGCTGCCGGGTCGGCGCGGGGCGCGTGACACCTGGGTCGGAGTCGCCGCCCATAACACCTGCGGCCGAGCCGCGTCGGCGCGTAATGCCTGCGGCCGGGTCGGCGCGGGGCGCGTGACACCTGGGTTCGGAGTCACCGCCTGTAACACCTGCGGCCGAGCCGCGTCGGCTCGTGATGCCTGCGGCCGGGTCAGCGCCGGGGCGCATGGCGCCTGCGGCCGGGTCGACGCGGGGCGCGGGTCGGCGCGGGGCGCGTGACACCTGGGTTCGGAGTCGCCGCCCGTGACACCTGCGGCCGAGCCGCGTCGGTGCGTGATGCCCACGGCCGCGCCAGCGCCGGGGCGCATGGCGCCTGCGGCCGGGTCGACGCGGGGCGCATGGCGCCTGCGGCCGGGGCGGCGCCGGGCGCGTGACACCTGGGGTCGAGTCGCCGCCCGTGACCCCTACGGCCGAGTCCCGTCGGCGCGTGACCCCTGCGGCCCGGTCGGGCGTGGGGGCCTGTGCTCGGTCGGCGCGGGCCGTGCGTCGTCGGTCGCGCCCAGGGGCGGGGCCGTGAAGCGACGCGGCCCCCGCCCCTGGGCGGCCACGCTCACGCCAGTGGCGCGGCCGGCGCGGGCCAGTGCTTCAGCAGTGTCTCCTCCACCCTGGGCAGTGCCTTCTGGCCCGCCAGGGCCAGGACGATCGCCGCCAGGACCCCCGCCCAGGCCACGGGGCCCAGGGGGGTGCAGCCGAAGAGTTGGCTCGCCCCCGGGGTCTCGACCAGCGCGAACAGGGCCGCGGCCGAGCCCAGCGACGTGAGACGGACCAAGGGGCTGTCCCGCCGGTCGGCCAGGGTCTGGGCCAGTTGGGTGCCCACCACCGCGCACAGGGCCATCGTCGTCGAGCGGCGGGCCGTGCCGGGGGTGAAGCGGCCGATGAGCCAGGCGACGGTGGCGCCGAGGCAGGTGGTCAGGGCCCGGTGGCGGATCTGGCGGATGAGGGGCGCGCCCAGGAGGGCCGTGCCCAGGGGGGCCTCGGTCTCCGAGTCGGCCTCCTCCTTGGGGGTCACCGCCACCGCCATCGCCGGGAACAGGTCCGTGAAGAGGTTGACCAGGAGCATCTGGCGGGTCGACAGGGGTGCCGAGCCCGACAGGAGGGTGCCGAGGACGCCGAAGCCGACCTCGCCCGCGTTGCCGCCGATGAGGATCGCGATGGCGTCGGCGACGCTGTGCCAGAGGGAACGCCCCTCCTGGACGGCGTCGATGAGGACCGAGAGGTCGTCGCCGGTGACGACGAGGTCGGCGGCGTTGCGGGCGGCGGCCGAACCGCGGGCGCTGATGCCGACGCCGATGTCGGCGGCGCGGATGGCGGCGGCGTCGTTGGCGCCGTCGCCGACCATGCCGACGACCCGGCCGGCATCCCTGAGCGCCTCGACGACCTGGAGTTTCTGCTCGGGCGCGACCCGGGCCACGATGTCGGCGTCGCGGAGCATGCGGGAGCGGACGGAGCGGTCGGCGGCGGCCAGTTCGTCGCCGGTGACCACGTTCGCGTCGTCCGGCCAGCCCAGTCCGACCGCGATGGCGTGGGCGGTCCGCGGATGGTCGCCGGTCAGCACGACGGGCCGTACGCCCGCCTCGCGCAGCCCGCGGACCAGGGCCGGGGAGGTCTCGCGCGCCACGTCGGCGAGGCCCACGAGCCCGGTGAACTCCAGGTCGGCCAGGGGCGCCGCGAGGGCGTCCGCCGCCTGCTCGCCGTCCGCCAGGGGACGTCGGGCCACCGCCAGGACGCGCAGCCCGTCGGCGGCGAGGGACTGGGAGCTGTCGTGGATGTGGGAGGCCAGTCCGGCGCACGTGGACAGGACCGTCTCGGGGGCGCCCTTGACGACCAGGACCGGTGAACCGTCGGCGGCGCGGCCGACCGCCGCCGCGTAGCCTCGGCCGGCCTCGAAGGGCAGGCCCTCGCTCTGCCGCCAGTCGGGATCCGGGCCGGCGGCGTCCAGCACCGCCTCGTCGGTGGCGTGGACCGGGTGGTGGGCGTCGCCGTCGAGGCGGGGACAGGCCCGGGCCGCGGCGCGCAGGGTGTCGGCGGCGGCCGGATCGTCGGGGGTGTGCACCGTGCCGTCCGGGCCGGCCACCCGGACCAGGCGCAGCCGGTTCTCCGTCAGGGTGCCGGTCTTGTCGAAGCAGATGGTGTCCATCCGGCCCAGCGCCTCCAGCGTGCGCGGGGTGCGGACGAGGAGGCCGCGGCTGCTGAGCCGGCGGGCGGCGGCGAGCTGCGCGACCGTGGCGACCAGGGGCAGCCCCTCGGGTACGGCGGCCACGGCGACGGCGACCCCGCCGCTCACCGCGCGGCGGATCGGGGTGCCCCGCAGCAGCGCCAGGCCGGTCACGGCGGCGCCGCCCGCCAGGGTCAACGGCATGGCCTTGCGGGTGAGTTCCTGGAGACGGGCCTGGACTCCGGCGGCGGCCGGGATGCGGGCGGCGAGGGAGACCGCTCGGGCGGCCTCGGTCCGGTCGCCGGTGTCGACGACGACGGCCTGGGCGCGCCCGGCCACCACGGTCGTCCCCTCGAAGACCATGCAGTGCCGTTCCGCCACGGGTGCGCTCGGGGTGGGGTCCACGGCCTTGCCGACCGGCAGGGACTCGCCGGTCAGCGCCGACTCGTCGACCTCCAGGCCGTCCTCCCACAGCAGGCGGGCGTCGGCGGGCACCACGTCGTCGGTCTTGAGGTCGATGACGTGGCCGGGGGCGAGCTTGGCGGCGTCGACCACGTGGGTGGTCCTGTCGTCGTCGGCGACCCGCGCCTTCTGTTTCTGGCCGGCGACCAGCCCGGACAGGGCGCGCTCGGCCCGCAGCCGCTGGAAGCCCCCGACCAGGGCGTTCAGATCGAGGGCGCCGACGACCAGCAGGGCGTCCACGACCGAGCCGAGGATCGCGGACGCCGCCGAGCCGACGACCAGCACCGGGGTCAGCGGGTCGTCCAGCTCGCCGCGTACGGCCCGGGCGAGCTGCCCCGACCAGCGCGCGGGCGCCAGGACGGGAAGTCGTACGACCCTGTCGGCGGCCGTGCGTACACGGGCCGCGGCCCGTTCGGCGGAGGTCGGTTCCGGGGGTGCCTCGCGCTCCAGCCGGTCCCGCACGTCGTCCGGGTCCAGGGCGTGCCAGGCGACCCGGGGGCGGGGGTGCGGCGGGCGGGCCAGGGCCACGCCGAGCGCCGTGCGCGCCCCGGTCAGCAGGGCCGCCGCGGCGGCCGCGTCGACGGGCGCGTGCCGCAGGCCCGGCAGTGGGGAACCGGGGCGCCGGCGGGACTCGCCGACGGCCACGAGCAGACCCGACAGCGCGGCGCCGGACCGGGCCAGGGTCTGCGACCGGCCGCCGACGCCGCGGGCCGCCGGCACGGCGGTCAGCAGCCGCCACACGTCCGCGAGGCCGTGCGGGGCGAGGACGTCCGCGCCCCACACCACCTGGCCTTCCTCGTCGGTGAGGGCGACGGCCACATCCCCGCGCAGCAGACCGGCGGTGACGTCCGCGTCGCCCCCCGGGCGGGGGCGGGCGACGGTGACGACACCGCCCTCGCCCCGCAGCCCGTCGACCACCTCGCCCAACGGGCGGTCCGCGCCCACCACCTGGTCGGCCAGGCCGGTGAAGTCGGCCAGCGCGGGGTCGTCGACGACCACGATGCGCAGGCCGGCCCGACGGGCGGCGTCCAGGACGGGCTCGGTCCACGGATCGGCGCCCGCGCCGGGCTTCCGGAGCGCGCTGGGGTGCAGGACGACCGTCCCGGCCGTCTCCAGCTGCCGCAGCCGGTCGGGATCGCGCACCAGGACGCCCTGGCGGCACAGGGCGCCGCTGAGGGCGGCGTGGAAGACGGCGGGGCCGTACCGCGCCGCCTTCGGGGAACCGGCCAGGACGGCCTCCGCCGACTCGGCGAGGTCGTGCTTGACGAGCAGCGTCGCCGCCGCGCCCAGGACACTGCCGGTCGAGGCGTGGGCGGCGTACTCCTGGGCCGGGGAGGTGCGCAGCGGCGGGCGTGCGGACGGATCGGCGGGCACGCTGTGCCGGTGCGGCGCGCACAGCTCGTCGTGCACGGTCTCGAAGGCGGCCGTCCGCACCAGCGCCTCCGCGAGCTGGCCGACGCGCAGCACCCCGTCGAGGACCAGTGAGGTGGGGCTCTGCCCGGCGCCGTGCACGGCCGCGTTCGCGACGGCCAGGACGACCTCCATGCGGGCGTTGCCCAGCCGGGCCCGCAGCCAGGAGCGGAAGCGGGGGTTCTCACGCAGCAGCGTGACGACGGCGGTCACCAGACGCGGCGAGGCCGGCAGCCGCATCGCGGATCCGGCCAGCGCGGCCACGGCACCCACCGCGTCGGCCGCGAGGGTTTCGGCGGCGATCCGCACGGATGCCGGATCGCCGGGGTGCCCGAGGTCCTCCACGTCGTCCCCGGCGGGCTCCAGGCCATGCCGTTCCGCCAGCGCCGCCGCCCGCTCCACGACGCTGTCGCCGACGGCCTCCTCGACCGCCACCACGACCAGCCGCGCCAGGCCGCTGTCCCAGTAGGCGAGGGCGACGTCCGGGTGCTCGGCGAGAGCGGCGGCCACCCGACGGGCGCGGTGTTCGAGGGGGTGCGGGGCGGGCTCGTCGTCCGGCCGGCCCGGGTCCCGGGGGCCGGCCTCGCGCAGGACCAGGTGGGCGCGGGTGCCGGCGCGCCAGTCGGCGGAGCCGCCCGGCAGGGCGGCGCGGCCGACCCGGGCCATGCGCAGGGCGGAGTCCGCGGCCCGGACGCCGGCCCTGGCGGTACCCGCGACGGCCCCGGCGGCGACCCCCACCGCGGGGGCCGTACCGCGGGCGAGCAGGCGCGGTCCGGCCAGAACCAGACCGGCGGCGGCCGCCGTGGGGCGGGTGAGGATTCCCGCGGCCATCACTCGCCCTCAGCGCCTCGTCCGGCACGCGGCGGCGCCGCGTGGTGCGTGGGCAGCCTGTCCGAGGGGGTCGCGGGTGCCGGCGTGCCCTCCGCCGCGGCGGCCGCCGACTGCCTGGCGAGGACCTTCGGCGTGGGCGGCGTGCCGGACGCCTCGCCCTCGGTACGGCTTCCGGTCCCCCTCGGGCCCGCGGCGTCGGCGCCCGTACCCGCGGCGTCGCCCTCCGGTCGCGGTCGGGGCTGGGTCAGCCAGGCCACGGCCGCTCCGGTGACCGCGACGGGCCACTCCACGACCCCCGCGACGCCGAGCACGCCCGCGCCGGTGTAGACGGCGAGCCGTCGCCCGCGCGGGGACACCGCGCCGACCTTGTCGAGCGCGCCCTCGGCGGCCCGGCCGACCGTGCCGGCGCCGGGCACCCTGCTCAGCACCGAGACGGCCGCGCGCAGCGGCTGGGGGAGGTCCCGCGTCGACTTCGACTGCTGCTCGGTCCCGGTCATGACTCTCACTCCTCGGGTCGGCCCACTCTCGACCGCCCGAGTTCCCGCACCGCGGACACTCATCCGCGGCGGAGCGCTCCGGTCCTCGGTTCCCGCTGGTCCGGGGATTCGGGGTTCAGGGTCGGGGTCCGGGATCCGGGTCCGGAGATCCGGGTCCGGGGTTCAGGGTAGGGATCCGGGTCCGGGGATCCGGGGTCCGGTCCAGTCCCCGGTCCCCGTCCCGCTCCCGCTCCCGCTCCACCGCGAGCGCGTGCAGGCGCTCCAGCCGTACATGCGACTCGACGATCAGCGGGGATCCACCGGGCGCCGGGCAACTCACAGGGGCGGGTTCCCCGTTGACGTCGGTCATGCTGCACACTCCTTGCTGCGTCGGCCCAGCTTCTGGAGGCAGCATGTTGGAGATCAACACGAGCAAGGTGAGCCGGTGGGACCAGCACGGGCGCGAGCACGTCGTCCGGGTCCAGCGGGCGGCACTCCAGCGCACGATCAGCTGCGACACGTGCGGCTGGCGCCAGGGGGCGCAGTTCCTGCCCTGGCTGAAGGCGCAGGAGCACCTGGCGCAGGCCCACCAGGCGACCGTGGACCCGGCGGGCGGCTGAGCCGCGTCGTCACCTTCCGCCCTGCCGGACGGCGTCCGGCACGCACTCCCACCGCGCCGGGCGAAGCCCGCGTACGTCCGCGTACGTCCGCGTACGTCCGCGTCCGGTTCGAGGCCTTCCGCCCGGCCACCCGGCAGGACGCACCGGCCGCCGCCCGGCCCGCCGTGCGGGCGGACGACGGGGAGGTGACGACCTGGCCTAACCGGCCGCGAGGCCCCTCAGCAGCAGCTCGACCACGGCCTCGAACTCGCCCTGCGCGCCCGGCCGTTCCCACTCCCGCGCGTAGCAGGGGTCGTGGAAGCGACCCGTGGCGTGGAACAGGGCGCGGGCCTCCGTCTCCGTCGGGCCGGGGACGGTGAAGACGCCGCTGTCGACGCCGGCCCGCACGATCCGGGTGAGCTGGCCGAGGAGGTCGGCGACGTGCTCGGCGACCGCCCCGCCGTTCTCGTCGGTGAGCACCATGTACGTGGCGAACAGCTCGGGGTCGTCGCCCGCCTTGCGGCGCTTGGCCTCGAAGAGGGTCGCGAGCCAGTCGCGGAGGCGGGCGGCGGGGTCGCGGCCCTCGTCGGCGGCGATGCCGGCCAGCGACTCGGACGTACGGTCCAGCCACCGCTTCGTGACCGCTTCGCGCAGCGCCGCCTTGGTGCGGAAGTGGCGGTAGACGCTGCCGTGGCTGACGCCGAGCGCGCGGGCCACGTCGACCACGGTCGCCTTGGCCGGGCCGTGGCGGCGCAGCACCTCCTCGGTGGCTTCGAGGATGCGCTCGGCGGTCAGGGTCTCGGGGGTCGGTGCCATGGTCAGACCGTACCCGGGGCGGGGGTCACCGCTCGCTGTCGAGGTGGGCCATCGCGGCGGCCGCGTACCGCTCGCCGGCGGCGGCGTCGGCGGGGACGGCCGCCTCGATCGCGGTGAGGTCGGCGGCGTCGAGGACGACGTCCAGCGCGCCGAGCGACTCCGCGAGCCGCTCCCGGGTGCGGGCGCCGATCAGCGGGACGATGTCCTCGCCCTGGGCGAGGACCCAGGCGATGGCGATCTGCGCGACGGAGACGCCCTTCTGCTCGGCGATCCTCCGCAGCGCGTCCACGAGGGCGAGGTTGTGCCGGAGGTTGTCGCCCTGGAAGCGGGGTGAGTGGGCCCGGAAGTCGTTGGCGGCGAGCTGCCGGTCGGCGGTGAAGTGGCCGGAGATCAGGCCGCGGGACAGGACGCCGTACGCCGTGATGGAGATGCCCAGCTCACGGGTGGTGGGCAGGATCGACTTCTCGATGCCGCGGGAGATGAGCGCGTACTCGATCTGGAGGTCGGCGATGGGCGCGGTGGCGGCGGCCCGGCGGATCGTCCCGGCGCCGACCTCGCTGAGGCCGATGTGCCGGACGTACCCCTGCTCGACGAGTTCGGCGATCGCGCCGACGGTCTCCTCGATGGGGACGGCCGGGTCGAGCCGGGCGATGCGGTAGATGTCGATGTGGTCGACGCCGAGGCGCTGGAGGGAGTAGGCGGCGAAGTTCCGCACCGCCTCGGGGCGGCCGTCGTAGCCGGACCAGGCGCCGTCCGGGCCTCGCAGGGCGCCGAACTTCACGCTGGTCAGGGCCTGTTCGCGGCGGGCGGCGGGGGCGGTGCGCAGGGCCTCGCCGATCAGCAGCTCGTTGTGGCCCATGCCGTAGAAGTCGCCGGTGTCCAGCAGGGTCACGCCGGCCTCCAGAGCGGCGTGGATGGTGGCGATGGACTCGCGCCGGTCCGCGTCGCCGTACAACGCGGACATCCCCATGCAGCCGAGGCCGAGGGCGGAGACCTGGGGGCCGGTGGTTCCGAGGGTGCGGGTGTGCGTGGTCGTGTTCTCCATGTGCGCCACCATGCCATGACAGCTGACAGATTTCAATATCTGTCAGTCCATACCTGTCACCACTCCGGGCCGCCGCTCCGCACCGACGCGTCGCAGACCCCCCCGCACCGACCTTCCGGCCTTCCGGGCGCCACGGCAACGCGAAGCCCCCGGCTCCCAAGAAGGGAACCGGGGGCTTCGGCGGCGGGTGCGGCTCAGGCGCCGATCAGACGGGCGGCCAGGTAGCCCTCGATCTGGTCGAGCGAGACGCGCTCCTGCTTCATCGAGTCACGCTCGCGCACGGTGACCGCGTTGTCCTCGAGCGTGTCGAAGTCGACGGTCACGCAGTACGGCGTGCCGATCTCGTCCTGACGGCGGTAGCGGCGGCCGATCGCGCCCGCGTCGTCGAAGTCGATGTTCCAGTTCTGCCGCAGCGCCTGGGCGAGACCCTTGGCCTTGGGCGAGAGCTCCGGGTTGCGGGACAGCGGCAGCACCGCGACCTTCACCGGGGCGAGGCGGTGGTCGAGGCGCAGCACCGTGCGCTTCTCCAGCTTGCCCTTGGCGTTGGGCGCCTCGTCCTCGATGTAGGCGTCGAGCAGGAACGCCAGCATCGCGCGGCCGACACCGGCCGCGGGCTCGATGACGTACGGCGTCCAGCGCTCCTGGGCCTCCTGGTCGAAGTAGGAGAGGTCCTGGCCGGAGGCCTTGGAGTGGGCGCCGAGGTCGTAGTCGGTGCGGTTGGCGACGCCCTCCAGCTCGCCCCACTCGTTGCCGCCGAACTGGAAGCGGTACTCGATGTCGGCGGTGCGCTTGGAGTAGTGGGAGAGCTTCTCCTTCGGGTGCTCGAACCACCGCATGTTCTCTTCACGCATGCCGAGGCCGGTGTACCAGTTCCAGCGCTGCTCCATCCAGTACTCCTGCCACTGCTCGTCCTCGCCCGGCTTGACGAAGAACTCCATCTCCATCTGCTCGAACTCGCGAGTGCGGAAGATGAAGTTGCCGGGCGTGATCTCGTTGCGGAAGGACTTGCCCATCTGGGCGATTCCGAACGGCGGCTTGCGGCGCGAAGTGGTCTGCACCTGGGCGAAGTTGGTGAAGATGCCCTGGGCGGTCTCGGGGCGCAGGTAGGCGACGGAGCCGGTGTCCTGGGTGGGGCCGAGGTGGGTGGAGAGCAGACCCGAGAACTGCTTGGGCTCGGTGAACTGGCCCTTGTTGCCGCAGTTGGGGCAGTTCACGTCCGCCAGGCCGTTCTCCGGCAGGCGCTTGTGCTTGGCCTCGTAGGCCTCCTCCAAGTGGTCCGCGCGGAACCGCTTGTGGCACGAGGTGCACTCGGTGAGCGGGTCGGAGAAGGTGGCGACATGGCCGGAGGCGACCCAGACCTCGGGGGCCAGGATGACGGACGAGTCGATGCCGACCACGTCCTCGCGCGACGTCACCATGTAGCGCCACCACTGGCGCTTCAGGTTCTCCTTCAGCTCGACACCCAGCGGTCCGTAGTCCCAAGCGGCCTTCTGGCCGCCGTAGATCTCACTACAGGGGAATACGAAGCCCCGGCGCTTGCTCAGGCTGACGATGGTGTCGATCTTGTCGGCGGCCACGGTGCTCTCTTCATAACGACGACGGGCGACGAAGCGGAGATGCTTCCAGCGAATTGCCTCAGGGTACCGGCGAGGGCTCCCCCTCGACCAAATCGGTGCCCGTCCACGGGCCCAGGGGAGGCCGGCGGAGCGTCCCGGACACCCTCACCGCGCCCTTGCCCCAGTCCTTACCGTCGGCTTTGTTGACAACGGTTTCCATATTTGTTGAAAATGACTGTCATGAACGTACGACGACACCACATATCCGCGGCAGCCGTCGCGGCCGCCACCGCCCTCGGTCTGGGAACCCTCTCCGCCTGCTCGACCGACAGCGCGGCCGCCGGCGGCTCGGGCAGGTTCGACGTCGTCGCGTCGTTCTACCCGATGGCCTTCCTCGCCGAGCGGATAGGCGGCGACCACGTGAAGGTCACCAGCCTGACCGAGCCGGGCCAGGAACCGCACGACCTGGAGATCAGCGCCCAGCAGCGCACCCAGCTGGAGAAGTCCGACGCGGCCCTCTACCTCAAGGGCCTCCAGCCCTCCGTCGACGAGGCCGTCACCCAGTCCGGGATCAAGACGAAGATCGACGCCGCGACCCTCACCACGCTGGAGGAGCACGGCAGCGAGGTCGGCGGCCACGCGGCCGAGCACGACGACGAACACGAGCACGAGGAAGCCGGCGGCAAGGACCCCCACATCTGGCTCGACCCGGTGAAGTACGCCGAGGTCGCCGAGGGCGTCGGCAAGGCCTTCGAGAAGGCCGACCCGGACCACGCCGCCGACTACCGGAAGAACACCGCGGACCTTGTCGCGGAACTCGGCGCGCTGAACACCGAGTTCAAGAACGGCCTGGCGGCCACCAGGACCAAGGTCTTCATCACCACGCACGCCGCCTTCGGCTACCTCGCCGAGCGCTACGGTCTGACCGAGGAGGCCATCAGCGGCCTCGACCCCGAGTCGGAGCCCAGCGCCGCGCGCGTCAAGGAGCTTGAGAAGATGGCCAAGGCCGACGGCGTCACCACCGTGTTCTACGAGACGCTCGTCAGCGACAAGACCGCCAAGACCATAGCCGGTGACGCGAACCTCAGGACGGACGTCCTCGATCCCATCGAGGGCATCACCGAGAAGTCCCGCGGCACGGACTACTTCGCGGTCCAGAAGGCGAACCTCAAGGCCCTGC
The DNA here is from genome assembly GCF_042870975.1 of Streptomyces sp. NPDC006259. NCBI lineage: Bacteria > Bacillati > Actinomycetota > Actinomycetes > Kitasatosporales > Streptomycetaceae > Streptomyces > Streptomyces sp. NPDC006259. The sequence goes on from NZ_JBIAHY010000001.1 coordinate 887,585, forward strand.
GGACGGCCCTGGGAACCACATGAACTTCACGGAGGGCGTGATGGACACCAAGAGCGAGCCCGTCATTTCGCTGCGCGGTGTCGGCGCCGAACTGGGCTCGCGCCCCGTCCTGCGCGGCATCGACCTCACCGTGCACCGCGGTGAGGTCGTCGCCCTGCTCGGCGCCAACGGCTCCGGCAAGTCGACCGCCGTACGCGGCATCATCGGCCAGGTGCCGCTCAGCGCCGGGCGCATCGAGCTGTTCGGCACCGACCGGCGGCGGTTCCGGGACTGGCGGCGCCTCGGCTACGTACCGCAGCGCACCACGGCCGCGGGCGGCGTCCCGGCGACCGTCACCGAGGTCGTGTCCTCGGGGCGGCTGTCCCGGGCCCGCTTCGGCGTCCTGCGCAAGGCCGACCGCGAGGCCGTACGCCGCGCGCTGGGCCTCGTCGGCATGGCCGACCGCGCCAGGGACTCCGTCGACGCCCTCTCCGGCGGCCAGCACCAGCGGGTGCTGATCGCCCGCGCGCTCGCCGCCGAACCCGAGCTGCTGATCATGGACGAACCCATGGCGGGCGTCGACCTGGCCAGCCAGGAGGTCCTGGCCGAGACGCTGCGCGAGCAGGTCGCCCAGGGCACCACCGTCCTGCTCGTCCTGCACGAACTGGGCCCCCTGGAGCCCCTCATCGACCGGGCCGTCGTCCTGCGCGACGGCTGCGTCACCCACGACGGCCCGCCGCCGCGGGCGCTCGGCCAGCACGCGCTGCCCGGCCACGACCACGTACACCCGCACGCTCCGGCGGGCACCGAACCGATCCGCACGGGACTGCTGAGCTGATGGACTTCCTCGACTACGCCTTCATGCAGCGGGCGCTGCTCGCCGCCGTCCTGGTCGGCATCACCGCCCCCGCCGTCGGCATCTACCTCGTCCAGCGCCGCCAGGCCCTGATGGGCGACGGCATCGGCCACGTCGCCATGACCGGTGTGGGCCTCGGCTTCCTGCTGTCCTGGTCCCCGGTCTGGATGGCCACCGCCGTCTCCGTCCTCGGCGCGGTCCTGATGGAGCTGATCCGCTGGTACGGCAGGACCCGCGGCGACATCGCCCTCGCCATGCTCTTCTACGGCGGCATGGCTGGCGGCGTGATGTTCATCAACCTCGCCCCGACCGGCTCCAACGCCAACCTGACCTCGTACCTCTTCGGCTCGCTGTCGACGGTGTCCGAGTCGGACGTGACCGCGATCTGCGGCCTCGCGGCCTTCGTGGTCCTGGTCACCGTCGGACTGCGCCGGCAGCTGTTCGCCGTCAGCCAGGACGAGGAGTTCGCCCGGGTCACCGGGCTGCCGGTGCGCGCCCTGAACCTACTGACGGCGATCACCGCCGCGGTCACCGTCACCGTCGCCATGCGGGTCGTCGGCCTGCTGCTGGTGTCCGCGCTGATGGTGGTGCCGGTGGCGGCGGCCCAGCAGCTCAGCCGCAGTTTCGCGGCGACCTTCGCCATCGCCGTCGCGATCGGCGTCAGCGTGACCATCGGCGGCACGGTCACGTCGTACTACCAGGACGTCCCGCCGGGCGCCACGATCGTGCTGCTGACCATCGGCGCGTTCGTCGTGCTGACCGCGCTGGCCGCCCCGCTGGCCCGGCGGCGCGCCCGCGCCGCCGCCGCCGCGCACCCCGCCGGAGACCCGGCCGAGTGTGCGATTCCGGCCAGCCGCCGGTCCGGCGACGGAGTCGGCGTCTGACCACGCACAGCCCGGCCTGGCACAATGGCCCGGCAATGCGCAGACGTGAGGAGGCAACGGTGACGACCGCTGGATCGCCCGTGAAGGGCCGAGCCACCCGGCAGCGCGCCGCCGTGGCGGCGGCGCTCGACGAGGTCGAGGAGTTCCGCAGCGCGCAGGAACTCCACGACATGCTCAAGCACAAGGGTGACTCCGTCGGGCTGACCACGGTCTACCGCACCCTGCAGACCCTCGCCGACGCCGGCGAGGTCGACGTACTGCGCACCTCCGACGGCGAGTCCGTCTACCGCCGCTGCTCCACCGGCGACCACCACCACCACCTCGTCTGCCGCGCCTGCGGCAAGGCGGTCGAGGTGGAGGGACCGGCGGTCGAGAAGTGGGCGGAGGCCATCGCCTCGGAACACGGCTTCGTGAACGTGGCCCACACCGTGGAGATCTTCGGCACGTGCGCCGACTGCGCGGCGGCCTCCGGCGGCTGAGCGGAGGTCGAGCGTTTCGGTGCGGGTGAGCCGCCGGGACTGCCTGGGGCCCCGCCCACCGGACCCCCTGTCGGCCTGACCGGCCTCGTCCTCAGCCGCCGGACGGGCCGTCCTCCTCTTCCTGTCCCTCCCTGGCCAGCAGCTCCTCGTTCGGGATCGCGCCGCCGAAGCGGCGGTCCCGGGAGGCGAACTCCAGGCAGGCCCGCCACAGGTCACGGCGGTCGAAATCCGGCCACAGGACGTCCTGGAAGACCATCTCCGCGTAGGCGCTCTGCCACAGCAGGTAGTTGGACGTGCGCTGCTCGCCGCTCGGGCGCAGGAACAGGTCCACGTCCGGCATGTCCGGGTAGTACATGTACTTCTGGAGCGTCTTCTCGTTGACCTTCGACGGGTCGAGACGGCCCGCCTTCACGTCCTCCGCGAGAGCCATCGCCGCGTCGGCGATCTCCGCGCGGCCGCCGTAGTTCATGCAGAAGTACAGGGTGAGACGGTTGTTGTCCTTCGTCTGCTCCTGGGCGATCTGGAGTTCCCTGGCGACCGACTTCCACAGCCTGGGCATACGGCCCACCCAGCGCACCCGGATGCCCAGCCCGTCGAGCTGGTCGCGGGTCCTGCGGATGAAGTCGCGGTTGAAGTTCATCAGGAAGCGCACCTCGTCGGGCGAGCGCTTCCAGTTCTCGGTGGAGAAGGCGTACAGGGAGATGTTGCGCACACCGATCTCGACGCCGCCCTGGAGGACGTCCAGCACCCGCTCGGCGCCCACCTTGTGACCCTCGGTGCGGGGCAGGCCCCGCTCCTTCGCCCAGCGGCCGTTGCCGTCCATGACGATCGCCACGTGCTCGGGGACCAGTTCACCGGGGAGCTTCGGCGCGCGGGCGCCGGACGGATGCGGCTCCGGCGCCTTGTACTCCCGACGCTGCCGCCCCAGGAACCCGCGTACGACCATGTGCTTCTCGTCTCCTCTTGCGTTTCGGCTTGCTTCTACTTCTCGACGTACCGCAGGGAACGCAGACCGCGCTCCAGATGCCAGTGCAGGTACGCGGACACCAGTCCGCTGCCCTCCCGGACGTACCGCGCCTCGCAGGCGTCCGCGGTCTCCCAGTCTCCCGTGAGCAGCGCCCCCAGCAGGACCAGTGCCTGCGGCGAGGGTACGATGCTGCCGGGCACCCGGCAGTCGACGCAGACGGAGCCGCCGGAGGCGACGGAGAAGAACCGGTTCGGTCCGGGCATGCCGCACTTCGCGCAGTCGCCGAAGCTGGGCGCGTAGCCGTTCACGGCGAGGGAGCGCAGCAGGAAGGCGTCCAGGACCAGGTGGGGGGCGTGCTCGCCGCGGGCGAGGGTGCGCAGGGCGCCGACGAGCAGCAGGTACTGCTGCACGGCCGGTTCGCCCTCGTGGTCGGTGAACCGCTCGGCGGTCTCCAGCATGGCCGTGCCGGCGGTGTAGCGGGGGTAGTCGGTGACGATGCCCCCGCCGTAGGGCGCGATCGTCTCGCTCTGCGTGCAGAGCGGCAGCCCGCGCCCGATCAGCTCACTCCCCCGCGAGAAGAACTGCACGTCCACGTGCGAGAAGGGCTCCAGCCGGGCCCCGAACTTCGACTTGGTCCGCCGCACCCCGCGGGCGACGGCCCGCACCCGGCCGTGGCCACGGGTGAGCAGCGTGATGATCCGGTCCGCCTCGCCCAGCTTCTGGGTGCGCAGCACGATGCCGTCGTCGCGGAACAGACTCATGCCGCCATTCTCGCCTACGCGGGGAGAGCGGTGTGCCGACCCACGACGATCGCCCGGTTGTGGCACACGGCGGGAGCGCGGCGGCCAGGTGCCGGACGCCGGGCCGGCCGAGGCGGCGGCCCGCGCCCCGCCGGGCGGCCCCGCCGCTCCTCGCAACCGGGCGGCCGGACGGCGCGTCCGTGACTGATGGGGCCGCAGAGACCACCGAGGCTCCTGAACCGGTCACGACGAACCGGTCACCGACGGACCGGTCACGACGAACCAGTCACCGACGGACGGAGAGAACGATCTTAGGCTCGACGAACCGCCGTACCCTGCTCACCACCACGGGTGCCGTCACCGCGGCCTCCCTGCTGGGCGCCGGCCGGGCCCACGCCACCGACGGCGCCGACCTCGTCAGCGCCGGCCTGCGGGCCCTGGAGGAGGCGCACGGGGCCCGCCTCGGCGTCTTCGCGTACAACCTGCGCACCCGGCGTTCCGTGCGCCACCGCGCCGGCGAACGCTTCCCGGTCTGCTCCCTGTTCAAGGTCCTCGCGGTCGCCGCCGTCCTGCGCGACCTGGACCGCGACGGCGAGGTGCTGGCCCGCCGCGTCCACTTCACCGACGACGACGTGGTGGAGAACTCGCCCGTCACCAAGGAGCACGTGGCCGACGGCATGACCGTCGAGGAGCTGTGCGACGCGGCGCTCCGCCACAGTGACAACACGGCCGCCAACCTGCTGATGCGCGAGCTGGGCGGCCCGCCCGCCGTCACCCGCTTCGCCCGGTCGATCGGTGACCGGGTCACCCGGCTCGACCGGTGGGAGCCGGACCTGAACTCGGCCGAGCCGTGGCGGGTGACGGACACCACGACGCCGTACGCCATCGGCCGCTCCTACGCCCGGCTGGTGCTGGGCGACGCGCTGGCCACCGGCGACCGGCGGCGGCTGACGGACTGGATGCTCGCCAACCGCACCAGCGACAACCGCTTCCGCGCCGGGCTGCCGCCCACCTGGACCCTCGCCGACAAGACCGGCGGCGGCTGGTACGGCGCCGACAACGACGCCGGGATCGCCTGGACCCCCGAGGGCGCGCCCGTCGTGCTGGCCGTCCAGGTCACCATGCCGGACCGGGAGGCGGCCAACGACCACGCCCTGATCGTCGAGACGGCGAGGCTGCTGGCGGCGACGCTCGGCTGAGACGCCCCCGCCCCGCCCCCGGTCCCGGCCCGGACGGTGCCTCAGGCGCCGTCCGGGTCGGCCCCCGGGGTCAGCACGGGCACGGTGTCGGGCGTGCCGTTCGGGGAGATCTCCGCGGAGGCGTCCCACAGCTGGTTGAAGCGCCGGATCAGCGGCTGGACCTCGTCCGCGCGGGCGTTCACCGTGGTCGAGGAGTTCACGCTGAGCTGGTCCGCGTGGATCTCGTACGACAGCGCCTCGTCGAAGACGATCCAGTCGATCATCTTGCCGCGCCGCAGATGGGGCGGGAGCTGCTCCAGGACCACCACCCGGACGTGGATGCCGATCTGGCGCTGTTCCTCGCAGATCGGGGCCAGTGCGGAGCGCTCCTGGGGTGCCTTGACGATGAACAGACGCCGTACGGTGACGCCCCGCTCGACGATCGCCTCCCGCTGGGCCGTGAGATAGCGGCTCGCGGGTTCGGAGGACCAGAAGCCGTCGTCGACGACGCTGGTGCTGATGGCGTCGATGCTGCTTCTGGTGCACTTGGTCAGCGTCATCAGCCAGTCGTGGTTCTCGCCCGGCGTCTCCGCGCTGAGGTTGGTGAGGTCCTCCATCTGCGCGGCCAGGCGGTTGATCTCCTCGTGCGCGAACTCGTGCAGGATGTCGGGCCCCATGGAGACGACCTTGGTGGCGTGCTCGGCGAGCCGGGGCACGCCGTCGCCGCGCAGTTTCTCCACCTCGTTGAAGAGTTTGGTGGCCTCGCCTATGTCGGCGAAGCGCTTCTCCACGACGTCCTTCAGTTCGCTGAGCTGGCTGACGAAGGACGCCATGAACTGCACGATCAGGACCGTGCCGCCGCACAGCACGGACAGGACCAGCTGCCAGGGGCCCTCCTCCTTCGGCAGCAGGACGTTGGTGAGTACGTAGACCACTCCGCCCACCACTACGGTGACCAGGAGTTTCAGCGTGAGCTGACGTGCGCTGTCGTTGTCGGACCGCCGCTGCTGGCCGCTTCGGAAGTACGAGTTCGTCGGTGCGCTCATCTCTCTTTCTCCCCCCGTTGGGATCGTGCGTCGGGTTGTGCGTCGGATCGTGCTCGGACAGGTGTGGTGCCGTGGGCCGCGGTGCCGTGCGGTTCCTCCGTCAGGACGGGGTCAGCGCGTCGCCGCGGGTGAGGAGCTGGACGGCGAGCTGGTCCCGGATGCGCTGGGCCAGGCTCGACCACTGCCGGCTGAAGCCCGGTGTCTCCTCCAGCTCCCGCCACAGCGAGTTCAGGGTGCGGTCGACGCGGGCCTGCGGCATCCACAGGTGCAGCAGGTGGTCGACGAGCGGGCGCAGCACCTTCAGCGCGGCCCGGCCGTCGTCGGAGCCGAGCCGCAGGCCGTCGAGCTTGTCGGCGACCGTGGTGAGGAGCCAGTCGTGCAGGGCGAGGTCCTCACAGAGCGCGGCCGCCGCGGCGGGTGGGGTCCCGCGGGGCAGCCGCAGTTCGACGACCCGGCGGCCGTCGTCGGCGACGGTGAAGTGCGGGGCGGCCGCCTCACCGTCGGCCGCCGGTAACGCGGCCCAGCGCAGGCTGGTGTCGGTGGTGTTGAGCGGGGTGTCGTAGTCGAGCAGCCGGTGCTGGCGGGAGATCCGCGCGAGGAGGCCCTCGGCGACCGGGCCGACGTCCAGCTCGTCCTGCCGTTGTCCGGTCAGGAACCCCTCGACGACGGCTCGCGCGGAGAGCCTGCCGACGGGGACGAGGACGCCGGGGCGGACCAGGTAGTAGCCCCAGGGCTGTCGCCGGTCGGGGCCGTCGGCGGGGGCGGAGAAGTGGGCGGTGGCCTGGAGCACCCGGCCCTCGACGAGGGCGGCGCGGGCGGTGACCGTGCCGACGGCGCGGATCCTGGCGCCGCCCGCGGTGGGCAGCCGGCAGTCGACGCCGGTGAGGACGTCCGGGGAGACGGCGTGCCGGTTGGGGCGCCGGGAGAGCCGGACGCGTTCGTCGGCGCGCAGCCGGAGCAGCCGTTCGGCGACCTGCTCGTCGACCGCGTCCCGGGTGGGCAGCAGGCAGGTACGGACCTCCCCGCAGGCGAGGACCGTCTCCGTCCCTGTCCCCGTCTCCGTGTCCCCGGGCTCGTGCGGGCCGCCGCTCATGTCACAGCCCCGGCGGGAAGACGTAGGAGGTGCGGTCCACGACGCCCGCGGGGACGGGCCGGCCCTCCGCGGCGGACCGCTCGGCGACCTGCCGTAACGCCTCGGACTCGACGTGGACCTGGTCCAGGACGACGCGTACGGCGTGCTCGACGGGCAGGAAGCGGGCCGGAAGGATGCTGCACGTGGCGTACGCGGTGAAGGGCGCGGCGAGGGGGTTGAGGCGCACCACGGGCGGCAGGGCGTCCCACTCGGCGGGGAACTCCTTGTCGTCCCAGGGCGTGGGGGTCAGCACGGCCTGGCCGTCGTGGCGCAGCAGGCCGAGCCGGACGAGTTGCCAGACGGAGGCGAGGAAGGCGCAGGACCACAGGCGTTCGTCCTCGGGTCCGCTCCACAGTTCGACGTCGACGAAGACGGAGTGGCCGCGCGCGCCGGTCTCGCTGGGCGGTTCCCAGACGGTGCCGGTGGCGTCCAGGGCGGCGGAGGTGCGGTGCGAGGGGGTGCGCCGGCCGTTGGTGAGCCAGCCGGAGCGGCTGACGGGCGGGCGGAAACCGTTGCTGCCGGGCGGCGGGGACTCCACCAGCCGGTGCAGGACGGCCTCGGCGAGTTCGGCGCGGTCGCGGTGGCCGGGTTCGGCGACGGCGCAGCCGGACTCGCGGGCCAGGTAGTCGATGCTCAGGCCGGCCTCGGCGGCGGCGGCGAGCAGGGGCGGTATGAGTTCGGCGGGGGTGGACAGCCGGCTGAAGTAGTCGTCGACGAGGAAGCAGGTGCTGATCCGCGGTCGTCGGCCGGCCGGCAGCGGGCCGACGGAGGCGCGGGCGGCGTCCACCCAGGGCCGTACGGCGGCGAAGTGACGGCGCAGCCGGGCGGGGCCCTCGGCGAAGTCCTCCATGTACAAGTGGCCGAGTTCCAGGGAGAGATGGGAAAACGGCACGGAGGCGGTGCGCGGTTGTGCGCTGGTCTCCCGGAAGACGGTTTCCGGCCCGCTCACAGTTGCCCCCAGTACTTGTCCTCGGTGAGGCGCTGGGCGAGTTCGCCCATCTTCTGCCAGGTCTCCACATTGGCGATGCGCCGGTCGTGCACGTCTTCGTCGGTGATGAGCCGCTCCTGCCACTGCAGAACGGGTTCCAGCGGAATGGACGACAGGACGCGGGTCTTGCCGATACCGCGGCCGGCCGCGATTTCCTCCAGTTGGGTGTCGCACTGCCGCATCCACGCGTACTGCGCGGCGGAGACCTGGGACCACATCGGCGAGTCGAGATCGGGTACGGCGGCGCGGACGAAGCGGATCGAGGCGGAAAGCGCGTCGGTGTCGTGGCCCATGGCGACACCGGCCTGCACAATGCCCTGTTTTCCGTACACGAGTTCGGCGGCGGCCATGACGTGCTGGCGGGTCCAGCGGTGATAGACGAGCCAGCGTGTTTTCAGGCGGCCGAGTCCGCCGCGGGGTGAGGTGGCGGCGAGGGCGAGGTCCATCGCATAACTGCGTCCGGCGCTCAGGTCGATGATGATGACGTCGAATTCGCGCTTCAGGCGCAGGACGAGATCGACGGTGCGGTGCAGGTTCTCCTCGTCGGTGACGAATTCGCCGCCGGTGCGGTCGCCGGGCAGCAGGACGAGCCGTCCGGAGCCGCCGGGCCGGCTGCGCAGCACGGGGTGTTCGGTGCGGGACCAGACGTCGACGCGCAGCGGCTCGACGGTCTTCCCCTTGAGGTAGGAGTGCAGACCGCGCCCCTCGGCCTCGGCGAGGACGTCGGGCAGGTCGAACACGGCGGCCGCGGTGGGCGAGCCGAAGTCGAAGTCCAGGTAGCAGACGTCGTCCCCGTCCAGCGCGCGGTGGTAGGCGAGGTTGGCGCTGGTCACGGACCGGCCGGTGCCCCCCTTGTCGGAGGCGGCGAACACGAGCACGCTCACACCCCCTGGTGGCCGGAGCCGCCGCGGGCCCGGGAGAGGGAGTCCAGCCGGCTGAGCACGCCGAGGGCCAGCGCGTAGGCGGTGCCGGGCTGTTCGTCGACGAGCAGGCGGGCCCGGCGCAGGTCGGCCTCGATGCCCTTGATCTCCTCGCCCTGGGGGCTCTTGGGGGTGGGGGCGGGCTGTTCCATCTGCTCCTTGCCGAAGAGGTGGGCCGACTCGCTGATCAACGCCCTGGCCAGCAGGGACAGTTCGGCGCTGCGGATGGGCGGCTGGTCGTAGAGGGCGTGGGCGGCGACCATGCACTCGGTGACGCGCTCGGTCATGCTCCAGGACACCGGGCCCTGCCGTTCCGGGGATTCCGGGTAGACGGCGTGCACGTTGTCCCAGAGGCCGACGCCCGCCCCCTCGCTGATGCGACGCTGCCAGAGATGGTCGACGATGTCCTCGGCGAGCCGCAGCAGCCGGTCCTGGGAGGCGATGTTCCGGGACAGCGAGCAGAGTTGGATGGTCCGCTTGAGCAGTTGGGCGGAGAAGTCGGTCATCGTCCACTTCATGGGCGGGCCGACGGCCTCGCTGCCCAGCAGGGGCAGGCTGACACCGGGGTTGTGCAGGCCGACCGCGGGGTCGTCGCGGGTCATGCCGCTGGTGATCCGGCCGCGTTCGGCGAGGCGTTCCATGACGGCGACGGTGCGGGTGAGGTCGTCGTCGGTGGCGCGGCGGCGCACCAGGTCGTGGACGAGAATGGAGGCGACCGAGAGGGAGAAGTATTCCGACTCCAGCTGCTGGAGCGTGGTGCGCCAGGGGATCTCCTCCAGCGGCCAGGTGCCGTCGCCGAACCGGGCGATGGCCGACCAGTACTGCTGGGTGATCTCCCAGCGCAGCCGCAGGGCGTCGGCGAGCTTCTGCTGTTCGGCGCTGAGCAGACCCAGGACGAGGGTGCGCTCGGAGAACAGGTCGGGGATGCCGTCGAGGGCGACGACGGTGAAGTACAGGTAGGGCGTGGGGTGGGCGACGCCGGCGGGCTGTTTGCCGATGGCCTCGGCGGTCGCCGGTTCCACCTCGACGTCGGGTGCGCCCTTGACCAGGCTCCACGCCCAGCCGCACTCGAACAGGCGGTTCTCGTTGCGCAGTTCGTCGGTGACGTCGGCGTCGAGACCGAGGGTGACGCTTTCGCTGATGACGGCGCGCAGGGCCTTGAAGCGCTCCTGGAAGCGCTGGAGCACCTGCCGTTCGGAGAGCCGGCCCTGGCCGAGCAGCCGGGTGAGGGACTGTCCCTGGTCGGAGGCGACGTCGACGACGTTGACGGTGAAGGAGCGCAGCAGGCTCACCATGGCGGCGGTCAGCCGGGCGCTGGTGGAGTCCCAGAGCCGGTCGATCTGCTTGAGGGTGCTCGCGCGCTGCGTCTTGCCCCGGTAGACCTTGAGGAAGCCGAGGGTGGCGAGGCAGAGGGTGACGGACATGGAGAAGCTGTCGACCACCCCGAGGTCCCGCTGCTCCTTGGTGAGTTCGCGCTCCGGGTCGCCGGCGGCGAAGTAGTAGCCGCCGGAGAACGTGGGGCTCTCCTCGCCGCGGTGCTTCTCCATGAAGTCGGCGAGGACCTTGACCAGGTTCCCGGGGATCTCGCTGGAGTCGCCCGCGGTCCTCAGCGCCCGCTCCACGTCCCGCTGGGTGGTGTCGGGGTCGTCGAGACGGAAGGCGGTGATCTCGGTGGCCGGGTAGAGCAGGCAGAGCAGCCGCTCGGCGTCGGCGACGCTGCTCAGGCCGCCCCGGTCCCCCCACTCCCACTCACCGTCGGCGAAGGAATGGCGGGCGACGGCCTGCCACACTTCGAGCAGATTCTGTCTCGGCTTGATCTGCATGCCCATTCCCCTCGCACAGGCCCGTCACCGTGCCCCCCACATAAGAACCCCGTGGTGGAAAGCCGGGACATCACTTTTTCCGTCGCCGGCCGCAGGCCAGAATCATTCCGGTGTACCCATGGCGCACCAGCTGTTTCGGATTGTCCAGGCAGACGACCTCCATGTCCGCCTCGACATACGGGCCGAGTACGGTCCGCACTTCCTCCTCGTCGATATCGCGGGCGGGGAACTCCTGCGCGCCCACGCTGTATCCCTCGGAATGCTCCATGAAAGCGGCGGCGAAAGGCGCGCCGCCCTTGAGGGCACCCATGAAACAACCCACCCCCCGCCGGAATTCTTCGAGCGACGTGGTGATGGATTCCGCGACGAAGAACATGGTGCCGAGATCCCAGGCGGGCTTCTTCCCGCAGAGGTCGAAAAGGCTGCCGCGCCTCGGTTTGCCGACCGCCTCCCCGAAACGTGCCCTGGGGTCGGCGCCGAGGCCGGTATAGGCGGCGCCCTCGCCGTCCGCGCCGCTCTCCAGCACTTCCCAGAACTGGTCCCAGTTGGCGTCGTAGCCGGAAAGCTGACCGCGGAGGTACTCGAGGTTCCACTCGGACCGCTCGAGGAGCGTGATCCGGCCACACCAGGGGAGCATCGCCAGGGCCGGATAGAGATTGGGCCCCGCGCCCACGTCGATACCGGAACCGCCACGGCCGCCGTGCTTCATGAAGTGATCAGTGAAGTGATCTCGCACCCGGGTGAGGATCGCCCTGTCCACGGGCTGGATCTCAAGGTAATTGCGCTTGATGTACTCGTCGGGATCGAAGGCGTCCCAGGGCACATCGGCATTCAGCTTTTCGGCGGCGGCGGTGGGCGATCCCGAGGTCATTGGTTCAGCCTAGCAGGGCGATGCACTCTTGAAGGAGTGGATGCATCACGCAATGATGGACGGTCGGGTATGCATATCGGACAAGAGCGAGCACGCGTGCCATTCACTTTGTCGATCCTTCACAAGGGGACTGTATGACTCCTCTTCCCCGAGATCGTTCTCGGTCGGTCGCCGGTTCGACAGTGAGCCAGGTGTCCCAGGAAAAGCGCTTACGGATCAGACCGGCCACGGAGGAGGATCTCCCCCATATCGTCCGGCTCGACGAGGACGCCTTCCCGACCGCCCCGTACCCGTACTTCGTGCTGCGCCAGCTCCTGGCCTCGTTCCCGGACTACGTGTTCGTCGTGGACATGGGCGAGGACCTGGGCGGATACGTGCTCTCGACGCCGCCGAACGCGGCGCGCAGCTGGATCCTCAGCCTCGGCATCTCCCCGCCGCTGCAACGGCGGGGGCTCGGCCGGCAGCTGATGACGCACGTCCTCGGTCATCTCCGCACCCAGGGCGTGCGCTCGGTGACGCTGTCGGTGGAGCCGCGCAACGACACCGCGATCGCCCTGTACCGGTCCCTGGGCTTCGCGTCGTACCCGGGCGGTCCCCGGCCGGACTACTTCGGCCCCGGAGAGGACCGCCTCCTCATGACGCTCGCCCTGTGAGCCCCTCGAACCGTCCCACATAGCGACGCTGCCAGGGCGTCTCCACGGCGTGCCGGTCGTAGTGCCGGCGCACGAACTCCACCGCCCCGGCGGCCGGTACGCCGTCCAGCACCGCCAGGCAGGCCAGCGCCGTCCCCGTACGGCCGCGCCCGCCGTGGCAGGCGACCTCCAGCCTGCCGTCGGCCGCCCGCCGCCAGGCCTCGGTGAGCGCCGCGCGGGCGTCGGCACGGTCCGCGGGCAGCCGGAAGTCCGGCCAGCGGAGCCAGCGCGCCTCCCACGGGACGGCCGGGGGCTCGGCACCGAGCAGATAGAGGCCGTACGTCGGGTCCGGTCCGGTCGGGTCGAGGGGGCGGCGCAGTCCTCGGCCGCGCACCAGCCGCCCGGACGGCAGCCGGAGCACGCCGGGCAGTTCCGTCGGCCAGGGCTCGGGTCGTGATTCCACGAGCCCATTCGAACCCGGCTCCGCCGTCCGGGCAACCGATTCGGCCCGGCCCGTGCTCCGCGGGGCGAGGCGTGCCCGACGCGGACCGCGCCGGCGGACGCCCGCCGGTCCACCGCGTCGGTGACGGCTGGGCGGTGACGGTCTCCTGCGGTGCCGGCGGCGCCCTCGTTCCGACGGTCCCCGTGGAGCGGGCCCTGACACCCGAACTCGCCGTAGCCGCAGGACCAGAGGCCGTCACCGGGCCTCCGTGCCGACCGCGGCCGGTGGCCCGGGGGCCGCGTCACCGCGGGGACGTAGCGGCGCGGGCGCCGGAGAGGCGTCAGGACGGTGTGCGGGCCGCGGCCAGCAGCCGGGTCACGTCGTCCGCGCGGAGGGTGAGGGCCGCGCCGACCGTGGCGAGGACCTCGCGTTCGGCGGGGGTGTACGGGCCGTCGGCGAGGGCGATGCGGGCGCCCTGGAGGAGGATCGATTCGCGGCCGACGGGGGCGAGGTACGGGGCGAGCGGGTCGAGGGCCTCGTGCAGCTCTATGGCCAGGCCGGGCGGGCAGGGCGCGCCGTGGAGCCGGCCGGTGTCGGCGGCGAGGGCGGAGACGAGGGCGGCGAGCTGCTCACGGGTGCAGTCCGGGAAGCCTGCCGCGCGCACCGCGACCGCCGCCGTCTCCAGGGACGTACGGGCGCAGGTGCCGCCGGCCGAGAGGACCGCGAGGGCGACGGTGTGGACGGCGTCGCGGAGCATCCCGGAGAAACGGGTGGTGGTGGGATGGTCGAGGGCGTCGGTGCCGAAGTGGCGTCGGCAGGCGCCGCATTCCACGACCGGACCGGCCTCGCCGCGCGGCAGGACGGGTACGCCCAGCACGGTGAAGCGGCGTCGGCCGGTGAGCCGCTGGTAGTTGCGGTCGCCGCCGCAGCCGGGGCAGAAGAACTCGCCGTCCCCGACGGGTGTCCAGGCGGTGCGATGGCCCAGCACACGGGCAAGCCCGGTGGCACGGCCGTCTGGTCCCCGTTCTGGCAGCACGTCGCACCTCCGTAACCCCGTGGCATCATCGCCACGCGCTTTCGTGATGTTAGCCACATCGTTGAGGCGGAGTCAGCACCCAGGACGAGACCTTTCCGTGACCTCCACGGACGGATGGCCGATATACGACGGAGCCCCGGCCGCCGTTTCCGGCGGCCGGGGCTCCGAAACTCCCGATCAGGATGATCAGCGCGTCGCGCGGTTGACGGCGGAGACGACCGCCTTCAGCGAGGCCCGTGTGGTGTTGGCGTCGATGCCGATGCCCCACAGGACCTTGTCGCCGATCGCGCACTCGATGTAGGAGGCGGCCTGCGCGGAGGCCCCCTCGCTCATCGTGTGCTCCTGGTAGTCCAGCAGACGTACGTCGATGCCGATGGACTGCAGGGCGTCGAAGAAGGCCGAGATCGGACCGTTGCCCGAGCCGGACAGGACGGTCTCGCGGCCGTCGACGACCGCTTCCACGGTGAGGGTGTCCACGCCGTCGGTGTCGGTGGTCGACTGGCCGTTGCGGACCTGGACGCGGCCCCACGGGTTCTCGGGGTTGGGCAGGTACTCGTCCTGGAAGGTCGCCCAGATGTCGCCGCCGGTGACCTCGCCGCCCTCGGCGTCCGTCTTCGCCTGGATGATCCGGGAGAACTCGATCTGCATCCGGCGCGGCAGGTCCAGCTTGTGGTCGTTCTTCAGGACGTACGCGATACCGCCCTTGCCGGACTGCGAGTTGACCCGGATGACGGCCTCGTAGGAGCGGCCGACGTCCTTCGGGTCGATCGGCAGGTACGGCACGGCCCACTCGATGTCGTCCACGGTGACGCCCCTGGCGGCCGCGTCGGCCTCCATCGCGTCGAAGCCCTTCTTGATGGCGTCCTGGTGGGAGCCGGAGAAGGACGTGTAGACCAGGTCGCCCACGTACGGGTGGCGCGGGTGGACCTCCATCTGGTTGCAGTACTCCCACGTACGACGGATCTCGTCGATGTCGGAGAAGTCGATCTGCGGGTCGACGCCCTGCGAGAACAGGTTCATGCCCAGGGTGACCAGGTCGACGTTGCCGGTGCGCTCGCCCTGGCCGAACAGGCAGCCCTCGACGCGGTCGGCGCCGGCCATCAGCGCCAGCTCGGCGGCGGCGACGGCGGTACCGCGGTCGTTGTGCGGGTGGACCGAGACGCAGACGTGCTCGCGGCGGGAGAGGTTGCGGCTCATCCACTCGAAGCGGTCGGCGTGGGTGGAGGGCGTCGAGCGCTCGACGGTGGCCGGCAGGTTCAGGATGATCTCGCGGCCCGGGCCGGGCTGGTAGACGTCCATCACCGCCTCGCAGACCTCCAGGGCGAAGTCCAGCTCGGTGTCGGTGAAGATCTCCGGCGAGTACTGGTAGCCGAACTCGGTCTCCGGGCCCAGCAGTTTCTCCGCGTACTCCATGACCAGACGGGTGCCGTCGACGGCGATCTGCTTGATGTCGTCCCTGGAGCCGCGGAAGACCACCCGGCGGAACACCGGAGCCGTGGCGTTGTACAGGTGGACGGTGGCCCGCCTGGCGCCCTTCAGCGACTCCACGGTCCGCTCGATCAGGTCCTCGCGGGCCTGGGTCAGCACGGAGATCGTGACGTCGTCCGGGATCGCGCCCTCTTCCTCGATGATCGAGCGCACGAAGTCGAAGTCGGTCTGGCCGGAGGCCGGGAAGCCGACCTCGATCTCCTTGTAGCCCATCTTGACCAGCTGGTCGAACATCCGGCGCTTGCGCTCGGGCGACATCGGGTCGATCAGGGCCTGGTTGCCGTCCCGCAGGTCGGTGGAGAGCCAGCGGGGCGCGACGGTGATCCGCCGGTCGGGCCAGGTGCGGTCGGGGATGTCGACCTGGTCGTAGCGCCCGTACTTGTGGATCGGCATGGAACTGGGCTGCTGGCGGTTGGCCATGATGCGGTGGCTCCTCAGAGTGTCCGGAAGGACGGCCGACGCAATGCCAAGCTCCGCGGGGAGGGAGTCGGCCTCGACTACAGGCCCTCGCCGCGGCAGCTAAGGAGAAGCAGCCCGAAACGCATAGTGCTCCGCACTTTAGCCGAGCCCCACGGGACGCGCGGGCCTGTTCCAGTATGCGGGACCGTGCGGACGAAGCGGACAAAAAGTGCCGCATACCACTCGTGGACGCGGATCAGGGCTGTTTGTCACCGTATTTCACCAATCATGGTTGCGAGTGGTGACAGTGCCGTCACGCGGTGCGAGGGTGCCGGACATGACGACCCACGGGGGCTTCGAGCCCGTCTTCTGCACCGTCGTACCGCCCCACGTCCTCGACCGCCTGGCACGCAACGACGACCCCGCGCTCTCCGGACCCGCGCGGCGCACCCTGGTGCGCGACAGCGAGCTGCGCTCCCGGCGCCGCGTGACCACCGAGTTCCGCCTCGCGGCCGTCCCGGCGGCGAAGGCACCCTCGGACCAGCCGCTGCGCACCGTCCACGACGCCGGACACGGCACCGCCCTGCCCGGCACCAAGGTCCGCGGCGAGGGCGAGGACCCGGGCCCGGACGCCACGGTGAACCGCGCCTACGCAGGCCTCGGCGCCACCTTCGAGCACTTCCTCAAGGCCTACGGCCGGCACTCCATCGACGGCGACGGCCTGCCGCTGGTCGCCACCGTCCACTACGACGAGGACTACAACAACGCCTTCTGGAACGGCGAGCAGATGGTGTTCGGCGACGGCGACGGCGAGATCTTCCTCGACTTCACCGGCTCCGTCGACGTGATCGGCCACGAGCTGGCCCACGGCGTCACCCAGTACACGGCGAACCTCACCTACTACGGCCAGCCCGGCGCCCTCAACGAATCGATGTCCGACGTCTTCGGCGCGCTCATCAAGCAGTACACGCTGAGCCAGACCGCCGCCGAGGCCGACTGGCTGATCGGCGCCGAGCTGCTCGCCCCGAACGTGAGCGGTCAGGCCCTGCGCTCCATGAAGGCCCCGGGCACCGCGTACGACGACGACGTGCTCGGCAAGGACCCGCAGCCCGCCACCATGGACGACTACGTCCGCACCGGCCGCGACAACGGCGGCGTCCACATCAACTCGGGCATCCCCAACCACGCGTTCTACCTGGCCGCCACCGCCCTCGGCGGCTTCGCCTGGGAGAAGGCCGGCCAGATCTGGTACGACGTGCTGACCGGCGGCGAGCTGACGGAGCGGGCCTTCTTCACCGACTTCGCCAAGCTCACGGTGAAGGCCGCGCGCGAGCGCTTCGGCGCCGGCGGCGAGGAGTTCCTGGCCGTGGAGAAGGCGTGGGAGCGGGTGGGGGTGCGGATTCTGTAGATCCGTACTAGACACGGTTCCATGCGGATTCAGGTACGACGCACGGGCGGGTTCGCGGGCATCGAGCGCGGCGCCGAGGTGGACACCTCGGCGCGGCCCGACGCCCGCGCCTGGGAGGCCCTGGCCGGGCAGGCGCTGGCGGACGGCCACCCGTGCCGCCCCGGCGGGGTCCCGGACGGGTTCAGCTACGAGATCACGGTGGACGGGAGGACGGTGTACGCGGCCGACCCCCGGCTCACCCCGGAACAGCGCGAGCTGGTCTCGCGCGTGCTCAAGGAGGGTGCGTAACCACCGGTTCACGCTGGGGCGTTGACTTCCGTTACCAGCGGTACGGATGATCGCGCCATGGCGACTGATCCGCGCGGGGCGGCCAACCCGATACCCCGGTTCCCGGCCGGCTTCCTGTGGGGCGTCTCGACCTCCGCCCATCAGATCGAGGGCGCGGTCGACGCCCGCGAACCGTCCGTCTGGGACGTCTTCACGGCCGAGCCGGGGCGGGTCAAGGACGGCTCGACGGCCGCGGTGGCCTGCGACCACTACCACCGCCACGCCGAGGACGTGGCACTCCTGGCGGACCTGGGCGTCGACGCGTACCGGTTCTCGGTCTCCTGGCCGCGGGTGAACTCCCCCGGCGGCCTCGACTTCTACGACCGGCTGGTGGACGACCTGCTGGCGGCCGGCGTACGCCCGGTCCCGACCCTCTTCCACTGGGACCTGCCGGCCCGGCTGGACTGGCTGGAACGGGACACCGCGCACCGCTTCGCCGCGTACGTGTCCGTGGTCGCGGACCGTCTCGGCGACCGGGTAGGCAAGTGGATCACCCTCAACGAGCCCGCCGAACACACCCTGCTGGGCCACGCCCTGGGCACCCACGCCCCCGGCCGGCAGCTGATGTTCGACGCGCTCCCGGTCGCCCACCACCAGCTGCTCGCCCACGGTCTGGCCGTCCAGGCGCTGCGGGCGGCGGGCGCCCGGTCCATCGGCATCGCCAACTCCCACGGCCCCACCTGGCCCGCCTCCCCGGAACCCGCCGACCAGGAGGCCGCCGCCTTCTACGACCTGCTGCTGAACCGGCTCTTCGCCGATCCGCTCCTGCTCGGCGAATACCCCGAGGGCCTCGGCGAGTTGATGCCCGGCGACGTGCCGTCCGACCTCAAGGTCATCGCGGAGCCCCTCGACTTCTACGGCGTCAACTACTACGCCCCCACCCGCGTCGCCGCCCCGCAGGGCACCGAGATCGAGTTCGGCGGCGTGCGGATCCCGGCCGAACTCCCCTTCACCGTCCAGCAGATCGAGGGCGTACCGGTCACCGACTTCGGCTGGCCGGTCGTGCCGGAGGGCCTGACGGAACTCCTGACCGGCTTCCGCGCACGCTACGGCGACCGCCTCCCGCCGGTCGTCATCACCGAGAACGGGTGCAGCTACCCCGGCGTGGACGACCAGGAGCGCATCGCCTACCTCGACGGCCATCTGCGCGCCCTGCACCGGGCGGTGGAGGCGGGCGTGGACGTGCGCGGCTACTTCGTGTGGTCGCTGCTGGACAACTTCGAGTGGGCGGAGGGATACGCGCGCCGCTTCGGCCTGGTCCACGTGGACTTCTCCGACCCGGGAACCCTGGCGCGCACCCCCAAGGCGTCCTACGCGTGGCTACGGGACGTCCTGCGGGCCCAGAGATGACGACGGTCCGCCCGTCGGCCGCCCTGGCCGAGCCGGTCGACCGGGTGGGCGGCGGGTGGACGGCGGCCCTGTCCCTCGCCAACGGGGCGATCTGGGTCGGCTGGTACGGCCCGCTCCAGATCCTGCTGGCCTCCCAGGCCGAGGACTTCGCGCCCGGCTCCGGCATGTCCAAGGAGACCATGCTCGCCTGGGTGACCGGCGTCGGCGCGGTGATCTCCCTGGCCGCGAACCCGCTGTTCGGCGCCCTGTCCGACCGCACGGTCTCCCGCCACGGCCGCCGTACGCCGTGGATCGTGGCCGGGGCGGCCGGCGGGGCCCTGTCGTTGCTCGCGCTCGGCGCGGCGGACGGCCCGTGGACGATGGTGCTGGGCTGGTGCCTGGTCCAGCTCACGCTCAACGCGGGCTTCGCGGCGGTGACGGCGGCCGTCCCCGACCGGGTGCCCCGGCTGCAACGCGGCTCGGTGGGCGGCTGGCTGGGGGCCGCCCAGATCCTCGGCGTGGTCGGCGGGACCGGGCTCGCCACGCTCGCCGGGGGCGTCGGGGCGGGCTACGCGGCCTGCGCGGTGTTCACGGCGGTCGGCGTGCTGCCGTACGTCCTGCGCCATCCGGATCTGCGGCTGGCCGCGGCGGACCGGCCGGCGTGGTCCTGGCGGGCCTTCCTGGCCGGGTTCCGGCTGAGTCCGCGCCGCCATCCGGACCTGGGCTGGGCGTGGCTGACCCGCTTCCTGATGAATCTCAGCAACGCGCTGGTCCTGCTGTACCTGCTGTACTACCTGCGCGACCGGCTGGAGTACGCCGACCCGGACCGGGGCGTGCTCGTCCTGACGGCCGTGAACGGGGTGACGCTGCTCGCCACCGTCGTCGTCGCGGGCGTCTGGTCGGACCGGGTCGGCCGACGCAAACCCTTCGTGCTCTGGGCGGGCCTGCTGATGGCGGCCGCCACGGCGATGCTGGCGGTGTGGCAGACCTGGACCGGGTCGGTCGTCGCGGCCGCCGTGCTCGGCATCGGCTTCGGGGTGTTCACCTCCGTCGACTTCGCCCTGATGACGGACGTGCTGCCGACGGCGCTGGACCGCGGCAGGGATCTCGGCGTGATCAACGTGGCCAACGCCCTGCCGCAGGTCGCGGCACCCGCCCTCGCCGCACCGATCGTGACCTACCTGGGCGGCTACCGGATGCTCTACGCGGTGGCCGCCGTGATCGGGCTGGCGGGGGCGGTGCTGGTGGGGCGGATCCGGGGAGTGGACTGACCGGGCCGCTCAGAACCCCAGCTTGCGCAGCTGCTTGGGGTCCCGCTGCCAGTCCTTCGCCACCTTCACGTGCAGGTCCAGGAAGACCGCCGTGCCGAGGAGCGCCTCGATCTGCTTGCGGGACTTGATGCCGACGTCCTTGAGGCGCTTGCCCTTCGGGCCGATGATGATGCCCTTCTGGCTGGGGCGCTCGATGTAGATGTTGGCGTGGATGTCGAGGAGCGGCTTGTCCGCGGGGCGGTCCTCGCGCGGGAGCATCTCCTCCACGACCACCGCGATGGAGTGCGGCAGCTCGTCGCGGACGCCCTCCAGCGCCGCCTCGCGGATCAGCTCGGCGACCATCACCTGCTCGGGCTCGTCCGTCAGGTCGCCCTCGGGGTACAGCGGCGGGCTCTCCGGCAGCATCGGGATCAGCAGGTCCGCGAGCAGCTCGACCTGCTGGTCGCCGACGGCGGAGACGGGGACGATCTCGGCCCACTCGATGCCCAGCTCCTTGCCGAGCTGGTCGATCGCGATCAGCTGCTCGGCGAGCGTCTTGGAGTCCACGAGGTCGGTCTTGGTCACGACGGCCACCTTCGGCGTCCGCTTGATCCCGGCCAGCTCCTTGGCGATGAACCGGTCGCCGGGGCCCAGCTTCTCGTTGGCCGGCAGGCAGAAGCCGATGACGTCGACCTCGGCCCAGGTGGTGCGCACGACGTCGTTGAGCCGCTCGCCCAGCAGGGTGCGCGGCTTGTGGAGCCCCGGGGTGTCCACGAGGATCAGCTGCGCGTCGGGCCGGTGCACGATGCCCCGCACGGTGTGCCGGGTGGTCTGCGGACGGTTGGAGGTGATGGCCACCTTCGTCCCGACCAGAGCGTTCGTGAGGGTGGACTTGCCCGCGTTGGGGCGGCCGACGAAACAGGCGAAACCGGCCCGGTGGGCGGCCTCGGCCGGCTGTTCGGATGACTGGGTACGAACGCTCATGCCGCCCATTCTCCCTGATCCACGAGGCCCTGCCGTACAACCGCCCGAGAGGGCCCTCGAACGTGAGTTTCCAGAAACCCGTACGCAATGAAACGTCACGGAAACACCCGCGTACGCGGCCGGAAACGCATGCCCGTGAATCTCTGACGAGCCCCCACACCGTTGGAGACGACCGTGACCCTCGCCGCCGCTCGGATCGACACCGGCGACACCGCCTGGCTGCTCGCCGCCACCGCCCTCGTCCTGCTGATGACGCCGGGCCTCGCCCTGTTCTACGGCGGCATGGTCCGCACGAAGAGCGTCCTCAACATGCTGATGATGAGCTTCGTGTCGATCGCGCTGGTCACCGTGGTGTGGCTGGCCGCCGGCTACTCCCTCGCCTTCGGCCCGGACGCCGGCGGCGGACTCATCGGCACCCTGGAGCACGCGGGTATGGCCGGTCTCGGCCCGGACAGCGTGTCCGGCACCGTGCCGACCCTGCTGTTCGCCACCTTCCAGCTCACCTTCGCGATCATCACGGCGGCCCTGATCAGCGGCGCGATCGCGGACCGGGCGAAGTTCGGGGCCTGGCTGGTCTTCGTGCCCATCTGGGCGCTCCTCGTATACGTTCCCGTCGCGCACTGGGTGTGGGGGCCGCACGGCTGGATCCTGAGCAGCCTCGGGGCCCTGGACTTCGCGGGCGGACTTCCCGTGGAGATCACCTCGGGCGCCTCGGGCCTGGCGCTCTGCCTGGTCCTGGGTCCGCGCCTCGGGTTCAAGAAGGACGCGATGCGCCCGCACAACCTCCCCATGGTCATGTTGGGCGCCGGCCTGCTCTGGTTCGGCTGGTTCGGCTTCAACGCGGGCTCGGCCCTCGGCGCGAACGGCCTCGCCGCCGCCGCCTTCCTCAACACCCTCACCGCCGGCTGCACCGGCCTGCTCGGCTGGCTCGTCGTCGAGCAGAGGCGCGACGGCCACCCCACCACCCTGGGCGCGGCCTCCGGCGCCGTCGCGGGCCTGGTCGCGATCACCCCGTCCTGCGGCTCGGTCTCCCTGCTCGGCGCCCTGGCCGTCGGCCTCGCCGCCGGCGTCGTCTGCTCCTACGCCGTCGGCTGGAAGTTCCGGCTGAACTACGACGACTCCCTCGACGTGGTCGGCGTCCACCTGGTCGGCGGTGTGATCGGGACGCTCCTGATCGGCGTCTTCGCCGTCGAGTCGATGACCGGCGGCACGCAGGGCCTGCTCTACGGCGGCGGACTCGGCCAGCTCGGCAGGCAGCTCGTGGCCGTCCTCGCCGTCGGCGGGTACGCCTTCCTCATGACGTACGGCATCGCCAGGCTGCTCGACCGGACCCTCGGCTTCCGGGCGGACGAGGAGCACGAGCGGACCGGCCTGGACCTTACGGTGCACGCCGAGACCGCATACGATCACGGCGTCCTGGGCCATGGCGCCCCGGTCGGCGCGTCCTCCGTCCCCTCCGCCCAGAAGGTCAAGCCCCAGGCATGAAGCTCATCACCGCGATCGTCAAGCCGTACCGCCTCGACGAGGTCAAGACCGCCCTCCAGGAGCTGGGCGTGCACGGTCTGACCGTCACCGAGGCCAGCGGCTACGGCCGGCAGCGCGGCCACACCGAGGTCTACCGCGGGGCCGAGTACCAGGTCGACCTGGTGCCGAAGGTCCGGATCGAGGTCGTCGTCGGGGACGCGGACTCCGAGGCCGTCATCGACGCGATCGTCAAGGCCGCGCAGACGGGGAAGATCGGCGACGGAAAGGTGTGGTCCGTGCCGGTCGAGACGGTCGTCCGGGTCCGGACCGGCGAGCGCGGGCCCGACGCGCTCTGACCAGCAGCACCCCGCCCACCAGCCCGGCGAGGAACGCCACCGCCACCAGCAGCCAGGGCAGCGCGAGGAACGACGTGCTCGCCGACTCCCGGGTGTCCCGGGCACTCGCCGTCAGGGTCACGTCGCCCCAGTCGAGCTGGGGCGCGTTCCGCCAGGGTTCGGTGAGCCGCACCCGCTGTCCGGGCAGCAGCTCGGCGGGGACCGCGCTCAGGTCGCGGGCGAGAAGCGTACGGCCGAAGAGGCCGCGGGCCCGTAGCTCCACCGTGGGGTCGAGGGTGACGTTGCCCGTGTTGCGCAGGGTGTAGGAGATCGTCGCGGTGCTGTCGCCGAGGCCGGGCACGAGCGGCCGGTCGTAGCCGAGACGGACGTCCTCGACGGCCAGCGCGGGCAGCCTCGGACCGCTGACCTGGAGGTAGATGCGGGCACCGACGGCCCGCCGCACCCCCAGCGCGACCTTTCCGCCGGTGTTCTCCACCCGCTCGTCGAGTGCCACGATCGCGCCCGGATGGTCGCCGGGTTCGGCGTCCGCGGGCACCCTGATCGTGAACGGCACGGTGACGGACTTCCCGCCGGGCACGGTGACCCGGTCCTTGGCGGGCTTCGCCCACGCCCCCACGCCCCGCATCCGCTCCCCCGGCGTCCGTACGGCGAACCCGCCGTCCCGCGCGGTGTTGTAGGCGTCCGCGGCGTACAGCCGGAAGGTGAGGGGCGCGTCCGTCCTGTTGACGACGACGACCTGGTCCCGGACGGTCTGTCCCCGGTCGGCGGAGACGTAGAAGTACGGCCGCGCGGCGACGGCCGAGGAGACGGGCTGCACGGACCAGCTGCCGTTGTCGGCGGCGCGGGCCGGGGCCGCGGCGAACAGCACGGACAGCACGGACAGCAGGAGCGGCAGGAGCGGCAGGAGCGGCAGGAGCGGCAGGAGCAGGACGTACGGCTTGCGCATGGGTGCGGACCCCCGCGGACATCGGGCACGGCGGGTGGTCGGGCGGGTGCGGACCCGTGCGGAGGGTGCGCCCGGCCACCGGTGGACGTGGATCAGGTGAGCGTCAGGGTCAGGACGCCGGCGTAGGTGCCCGGAGGCGTGAACGCCGGTACGTCGAGGGAGAGCTGGGCGTCGGCCGTGAACTCGCCGCCGGTGAGCGCCGCGTCGGGGGCCGAGGCCAGGGTCGCCCCCGCCGTGCCCACCACGCCCGCCGAACCGGCCCGGCAGGTGCTCGGGCTGCCCGCGTCGGTCGCGCACGCGGGTGTCCAGCTCAGCTCGCCGGCGTCGATCTTGGCGCCGGGTCCGGTGAAGTCGGTGACCTTGCCGGTCAGGGACCAGCCCGCGGGGCCACCGCGGAAGTCCTTGACGGTTACCGTCCTCAGGGTGCCGGTCGAGGCCCCGCCGGTGCCGAAGTCGACCGCCGACAACGGGACGGCGTCCCCGGCCTGGGACATCGAGAGCGTGCCCGCCTTCACGGTCGTCGTCAGCTTCTGACTCCCGTCCGGTACGGGCGTGTCGTCGAGGACGACATAGGCGACGGGCCCGGCTCCCTTCTCCGCGCTCCACGCGCCGCCCTCGTAGGCCACCACCCCGGTGGTGGTGCGGTCGGCGACGGCGAGGGAGCCGCTGAAGCCGCCCTGCGCGTCGGCGGTCACGGTCGCCGTGTCCGCGGTCTGGGCGCTCCCGGAGCGCCCGGCGAGGGTGACGGCGGCGCCCGGCGTGAAGGCGCTGCCCGTGACGGTCACCGCGTCCCCCGGCGCACCGGAGGGCGAACTCAGTGAGATGGCACGGGTGTTGGCCGGCGGGTTGTCGGCCGCGGTGACCGTCTCCGACACCGGCGCGGGCGGGTTGGTCACCGTGCAGGGGGTGTCCAGTTCCAGGATGTAACTGGTGTGGATGTTGTAGTCGCCGGGCGAGAGGGTGATCGCGCCGGGTGCGGTCACGGTGAAGGTGCCGGTCATGGAGAACGACGGGAAGGGGCCCTTGCCGGGCACCGGGTCGTTCTTCTTCGGCCCCGTGACGGTGACGCCGCCGGTCTGCGCCCCGCCCAGGGTGACCGTGCCGGTGGGCGTCATGATGTCGGCCGGCAGGGCCAGGTCGGTGGGGTTGCTCGCGGCGGGCTTGACCACCGTGTACGTCACGGTGACGGTGGCGCCGACCTGCGGAGTGGCGTCGTCCACCGTGATCTTCCCGGTGGTGGTGCCGTCGATCGGCGGGATGCCCGCGATGGGCGGCGGGACGCAGTGCGTCGGGAAGTCCACGTCGACGGCCGCGGCGACGGCGGCGGGTGCCGCCAGCGCTCCGCCCGCGGTGACCGCGAGCGCGGTCGCCCCGAGCAGCGCGGTCCAGTGCCGTCCGCGTGATCTTCGGGAACTCTGGGGTGTCGGACCCATGGGTGCCCCCTTCCGAGGGATGCGGGCGCAGCGGCTCGGCTGCGCCGACAGGGGGCATTGAGCTGGGGATCGCGTGAGAAGTCAATGGACGCGGCACGCCGGGCTGACGAACCGTCAGTTCCCTCGCTCGGCGGGGAAACCGACGGTTCCCTGGCTCTGTTCGCTACTGCGGTCAGTCGAACGCGAACGGTCCCGGCGACTGCGGCCCGGCCGCCGTGCAGGTGACGGTGATCCCGAAGACGACCATCTTCAGTGAGCCCCGGTAGAAGTCCAGCTTGTCACCGCGGGCCACGGTCCCGCCGAGAGGTCCGACCACGATCGGGGCCCCGACGGCCATGGCGGGGTTCACGGTGCCGGTGAAGACCCTGGCGGCACCGGCCGAGTTCGCCATCGTGAGCGTGGAGGTGATGCTGTTCGCGTTGATCGCGATCGGCGCGGTGATCGCGGTGGACGAGAGCTTGAGGGTGGCGGAGGTGCCGTTCTGGGTGGCGGTGAGGGTGGCCGCACCCCCGCCGAACAGACCGCAGTTCGCGGTGACGGTCGCCGTCGTCGGAGTGACGGCGGCGGCAGAGGGTGCGAGCGCCAGCCCGGTGACCGCGAGGGTCCCCGCCAGCAGTGCCGCACCTGATCCGATTCGCTTGCCTCTCATGGAGTTTCCGGCTCCTTCCGGATGTGGGGAGACGGACGGCCGAAGCGGAACGGGTGGGTGCGGTCACCGGTGCCGTGGGGAATGCGTCTGACGGTCCGTCGGATTCTACGATTCCATTGACGCGTGGTGGCGGAAGAACGACAAGGTCGCATTCCGGCCGACCTGAGGGCGGGCGGCTCAGCCGGCGGAGACGGTCGCCCGGACGACACCGTCGGGACCGGCCACCAGCAGCGGCGTCCCCGGCCCGCCGAGGTCGGCGACGGCGGCCAGATCCGCCTCGGCCGCACCCTCCGCCGACGTCACCACCGCCGCCGCCTCCAGCGACTCCGCCCCCGACGCCACCGCCATCGCCACCGCCGTCCGCACCGCGCTCAGCTTCAGCGACGGCAGATCCACCGTCGCGGCGACGTACGTACGTCCCGTCTCGTCCCGTACGGCAGCCCCCTCGGGCACACCGTTGCGGGCCCGCGCCGAGCGGGCCAGGGTGACGATCTTGCGGTCCTCGGGACCAAGCGCGTTGATGTCGGTCATGCCCCGAGCATACGAAGGGCCCGCCCCCCGCGGACGCTCAGGGGCGGGCCGTCTCAGGGCCGGTCGAGGCGGAGCCGCTCCGCACGCGGCAGACCGGCCACCACCAGGTCGTAGGAGTCCTCGACCAGCTCCCGGACCACCCGGTCCGGGAGGCCGCCGTCGACCGTCACCGTGTTCCAGTGCCGCTTGTTCATGTGATAGCCCGGGGCGATCAGGCCCGGGTGCTCGCCGCGCAGCCGGATCGCGTCCTCCGGGTCGCACTTGAGGTTCACCGTCAGGGGCTCCGCGTCCAGGTTCGTCAGCGCGAAGAGCTTGCCCGCGACCTTGAAGACCGAGATCTCCGGGCGGAACGGGAACTCCTCCACGACCGCGGGGAACGACAGGCACAGCCCGCGCAGCTCCTGGGGTGTCACTCCGCCTCCTCGTCCTCCGGCGGCTCCACGGGCTCCACCAGGACCGTCACGATCTTGTTCCGGCGGCCCGCGGCGGCCTCGGCGGTCAGCCGCAGGGTGCGGCCGTCGGGCAGCTCGACGGTCGAGGACGCGCCGGCGATCGGCACCCGGCCCAGCGCCTTCGCGAGCAGTCCGCCGACGGTCTCCACGTCCTCGTCGTCGTACTCCTCCAGGCCGTACAGCTCGCCGAGGTCGGTGATGTCGAGGCGGGCCGTGACCCGGTAGCGGTCCTCGCCCAGCTTCTCGACGGGCGGGAGTTCACGGTCGTACTCGTCGGTGATCTCCCCGACGATCTCCTCGAGGATGTCCTCGATGGTGACGATGCCCGCGGTGCCGCCGTACTCGTCGATGACGACGGCGACGTGGTTGCGCTCCTGCTGCATCTCACGGAGCAGATCGCCGGCGTTCTTGGTGTCGGGGACGAACGCCGCCGGCCGCATCGCCGTCGACACCAGGTCGCTCTCCGCGTCCCGGCTGATGTGCGTCCTGCGCACCAGGTCCTTGAGGTACACGATCCCCACGATGTCGTCCTCGCTCTCCCCGGTGACCGGTATCCGGGAGAAGCCCGAACGCAGCGCCAGGGTGAGGGCCTGCCGGATCGTCTTGTACCGCTCGATGACGACCAGGTCGGTCCTCGGAACCATGACCTCACGCACGAGCGTGTCGCCCAGCTCGAAGACCGAGTGCACCATCCGGCGCTCGTCGTCCTCGATCAGCGACTCCTTCTCCGCCAGGTCGACCAGCGCGCGCAGCTCCGCCTCGGAGGCGAACGGGCCGCGCCGGAAGCCCTTGCCGGGCGTGAGCGCGTTGCCGATGAGGATCAGCAGCGACGGGATCGGGCCCATGATCCGCGCCAGCGGCAGCAGCACGTACGCCGCCGCCGTCGCGGTGTTCAGCGGGTGCTGGCGGCCGATGGTGCGCGGGGAGACCCCCACCGCGACGTACGAGACCAGGACCATCACGCCGATCGCGGCCAGCAGCGCGGGCGTCGTGCCGTCGATCGCCTTCAGGCAGGCGTACGTCACCAGCGCGGCCGCCGCCATCTCGCAGACCACCCGGACCAGCAGCGCCACGTTGAGATAGCGGGTCGGGTCGGCGGCGACCTGGGCCAGTTTCGCGCTGCCGCGCCGCCCGGAGCGGACCGATTCCTCCGCGCGGAAGCTGGAGACGCGCGCGAGGCCCGCCTCCGCGCAGGCGGCGAGCCACGCGACGACGACCAGGGCGATCGCGCCGGAGACGAGGGGGAGGCTCATGACACGGTCGGGGCCGGGGACGGGCCGGTGTGGCCCTTCTCCGCACGCCAGCCGTCCACGATGGCCGCCTGGAGGCCGAACATCTCGGCCTTCTCGCCGGGCTCCTCGTGGTCGTACCCCAGCAGGTGCAGCACACCGTGGACGGTGAGCAGCTGGAGCTCCTCGTCCATGGTGTGCCGCGTCGGCGCTTCCTCGCCCTGCTTCTTCGCGACCTCGGGGCACAGCACGATGTCGCCGAGCAGGCCCTGCGGGGGCTCGTCGTCGTCCTTCGACGGCGGACGCAGCTCGTCCATCGGGAAGGACATGACGTCCGTCGGCCCCGGCAGGTCCATCCACTGGATGTGCAGCTGCTCCATGGCGTCGGCGTCCACGACGATCACCGACAGCT
Organism: Streptomyces sp. NPDC006259; assembly: GCF_042870975.1. Lineage (NCBI taxonomy): Bacteria > Bacillati > Actinomycetota > Actinomycetes > Kitasatosporales > Streptomycetaceae > Streptomyces > Streptomyces sp. NPDC006259. Next base: position 916,215 of record NZ_JBIAHY010000001.1, read on the forward strand.
CGGAGAGCGGGTGGATGCGCATCCGCGCGAGGGCGTAGCGGGCGATGTCGAGGATCGCCTGCTCGTCGACCTCGGTTCCGGACTCGTTGTTGACGTCGATCGACATGGTGGTGCTCGGTCTACTTCCCCTTGTGCCCGGACTTCCCCCGGCCGCCCTTGTGCGTGCCGTTCTCGGTGCCGTGCGTGTCGTCGTACTTCTCGTACGCGTCGACGATACGGCCCACCAGCTTGTGCCGTACGACGTCCTGGGACGACAGCCGGGAGAAGTGGACGTCGTCCACACCCTCCAGGATGTCCTGCACCTGACGCAGCCCGGACTTGGTGCCGCTCGGCAGGTCGACCTGCGTCACATCACCCGTGATGACGATCTTCGAATCGAAACCGAGCCGGGTGAGGAACATCTTCATCTGCTCGGCGCTGGTGTTCTGGGCCTCGTCCAGGATGATGAAGGCGTCGTTCAGCGTCCGGCCGCGCATGTACGCGAGCGGCGCCACCTCGATCGTCCCCGAAGCCATCAGCTTCGGGATGGAGTCCGGGTCCAGCATGTCGTGCAGCGCGTCGTACAGCGGGCGCAGGTAGGGGTCGATCTTCTCGTACAGGGTGCCGGGGAGGAAGCCCAGCCGTTCGCCCGCCTCGACCGCCGGGCGGGTCAGGATGATGCGGTTGACCTGCTTCGACTGGAGCGCCTGGACCGCCTTGGCCATGGCCAGGTACGTCTTGCCGGTGCCGGCGGGGCCGATGCCGAAGACGATCGTGTGCTGGTCGATCGCGTCGACGTACCGCTTCTGGTTGAGGGTCTTGGGGCGGATGGTGCGGCCGCGCGAGGACAGGATGTTCTGCGTCAGTACCTCGGCCGGGGTCTCCTGGCCGTCGCTGGTCCCGTTCTCACTCGCCCGCAACATGGCGATCGAGCGTTCCACTGCGTCCTCCGTCATCGGCTGCCCGGTGCGCAGCACCAGCATCATCTCGTCGAACACGCGCTGGATCATGGCGACTTCCCGCGGATCGCCGACCGCGCTGACCTCATTGCCCCGGACGTGGATGTCGGCCGCCGGGAAAGCCGTCTCGATCACGCGCAGAAGGGAGTCGCCGGATCCCAGCACGCTGACCATGGGGTGCTGGGCGGGAACCGTGAACTGTGCTCTCGCATCGCCCTGCGCGGGCGTCTGAGCTGAGGGTGTCTGAGTCATAGGCGGGCCGAAGGCCTCTACGTCCTCCCGGATGCGTCTCGCCTGCCACAAGGGCGGCCTGGCGATTCAAGGGTACGCCAGGGGGCTGACAAGACCGTAGGGCTTTTCGAACAGCGGGCCCTGCGGCGGACCGTGCGCGGTGGCCGGTGGGGGCGGGTGTCCCGGCTCAGGCCGAGCGGCCGAATCCGATCGTGGGGACCGCTCTGCGGCGCGGCCACGGGGTGGCCTCCCGGGTGGGCAGCAGGTCCTCGAGGAAGGCGTACCGGCGCAGTGCCTCCGGGTTCTGGCTCTCCACGGACTGCACGCGGCGCCACCAGGCGGCGACCTCGGACCAGCCGGGCGCGGACAGCGAGCCGCCGAACTCCTGCACCGACAGCGCGGCGGTCAGGCCCGCGAAGGCCAGGCGGTCCGCGAGCGGCCAGTCGGCCAGCGTGCCGGTGACGAAACCGGCCACGAAGACGTCCCCGGCGCCCGTGGGGTCGAGGGCCTCGACGGCGATCGCGGGCACCTCCGCGCTCGCGCCGGTTCGGCCGTCCACCGCGTAGGCGCCCTCCGCGCCGAGGGTGACGACGGCGAGCGGTACGTGCTCGGTGAGGGCGTGGGCCGCGGCGCGCGGGCAGGTGGCGCCCGTGTAGCGCATGGCCTCCTGCGCGTTCGGCAGGAACGCCTCGCAGTGCTCCAGGTCGGCCAGGCCGGCCAGGTCCCAGGCGCCGGTGTCGTCCCAGCCGACGTCCGCGAAGACGCGGGTGCCGCGGCTCGCCGCCTGGGCGATCCAGGGGGCTCGTCTGCCGGGGGTGAGGGAGGCGACGGCGGCCCTGGCGTGCGGCGGGGAGGCGGGGGCGGCCTCCTCGGGGGGCGGCTCGTGGCCGTGCGAGACCATCGTCCGCTCGCCCTCGTAGGCCATCGAGACGGTGACCGGGGAGTGCCAGCCGGGGACCGTGCGGGACGCGGTCAGGTCGATGCCCTCGCCCTGTTCCAGGGTGTCCCAGCAGTACTCGCCGTAGTGGTCGTCGCCGAAGGCCGCGGCGAGGGAGGTCCGCAGACCGAGGCGGGCCAGGGCGGTGGCCATGTTGGCCACGCCGCCCGGACTGGAGCCCATGCCGCGCGCCCAGGACTCGGTGCCGCGGACGGGCGCGGTGTCGAGGCCGGTGAAGATGATGTCGAGGAAGACGGTGCCGGTGAGGTAGACGTCCCAGGGCGGGTCCGTGGGGGCACGCCGGGCGGCCAGGGGGTCGACCTGGGCCTGGCGTGGGTGTCGGTGGTGTCCCTCTCCGGTGGACGCGGTCACGGTGCGCTCCCTGACGTGGTGCCGATCCGGCCAGTGTGCACCACGGGGCTGACAACGGGTGGGCGTCGGGGGCGGGGCGGGGTGTCGCCGTGGCGGTGGGCGCGCGGCCGTCACCAGCGGGGTACCGCCGGTGTCGTCCAGTTCGGGGTGGCGACGCGCATCGCCGCCGCGTCGTCCCGGTCGTGGTAGGTGCCGTCGTCGTCCAGCCAGCGCCGGTGGAGGTGCTGGAGACGGTCCCGGTCGAGGTCGACGCCGAGGCCGGGGGCGTCGGAGACGGTGACCTTGCCCTCGGTGAAGGTGAGGCGGTCGGTGAGGACGTCCTCGGACTGCCAGGGGTAGTGGGAGTCGCAGGCGTGGTCGAGGTTGGGGACGGTGGCCGCGACCTGGGTCATGGCGGCGAGGCTGATGCCCAGGTGGGTGTTGGAGTGCATGGACACTCCGACGCCGAAGGTGCGGCAGACGGCGGCCAGGTGCTGGGTGTTGCGCAGGCCGCCCCAGTAGTGGTGGTCGGAGAGGACGACCTGGACGGCGTCGCGGGCGAAGGCCTCCTTGATCTCGGCGAACGTGGTCACGCACATGTTCGTGGCGAGCGGTACGCCGGTTCCGGCCGCCACTTCGGCCATGGCGGGGGTGCCCAGGGCCGGGTCCTCCAGGTATTCGAGGACGTCCTGGAGTTCGCGGGCCACCCGCAGCGAGGTCGGCACGCTCCAGGCGCCGTTGGGGTCCAGGCGGAGGGCGTGGCCGGGGAACGCCTCGGCGAGGGCGCGCACGGCGGCGATCTCCTCGTCCGGCGGGAAGACGCCGCCCTTGAGCTTGAAGGAGGTGAAGCCGTACCGCTCCGTGAACCTCCGGGCCTGCTCGACGATGCCGGCCGGGTCGACGGCCGGGCCCCAGTCGTCCGTCTCGTGGGGCACCGAGCCGGGATGGTCGGCCCACTTGTAGAAGAGGTACGCGCTGTACTCGACGGCGTCCCGGACCTTGCCGCCCAGGAGTCGGTGCACCGGCAGGCCGAGGGTCCTGCCGAGCGCGTCCAGGCAGGCGACCTCGAAGGCCGAGATCACGGACAGGCGGAGCTTGTCGGCCGTCTGGACGCCCCGCAGGCCGCCGACGTCCACCTGTGCGGAGATCCGTGACCGGTCGACGTCCACCTCGTCGCCGAGGGTGAAGAGTCCGTTCAGGTCGGTGACCTGTCGGCCGATCAGCTTCTTCGCGTAGGGGCGGGCCAGGTCCAGGTACTTGGTGTCGCCGTAGGTCTCGCCCAGGCCCGTGACACCGTCCGCGGTCACGACCTCCACGACCAGGCGCGGGGTGTACGGCTGGTGCACGCCCTGGGTGTTGAGGAGGGGCGGGTCGGCGATCAGGATCGGCGTCAGCCGTACGTCCTTGACGGTGAGGTCCACCGGCCATCTCCCTCGGGGAAAGTCGTCCATGTATGAAGATGGAGGCTAGATACATGGACCGCCGACGTCAACGGAGCCTCCCGGCGGGTGACCGGTCGGGAGGATCCCTTCCGGCCCCCGGATCATGGACCGGGGCGGCGGGGGCACGGGGCGGCGGGCCGCCGGGCCGTGGGGCCGCCGACGCCGGGCCGCAGGGCGTCGCGGTCACCGGCCGCCGGGACGTCGGGGCCGCCAGCCGCAGGGCCGCCGGGGCGCCGGGGTCACCGGCCGCAGGGCCGCCGGGGCGTCGGGGCCGCCAGCCGCCTGGCCGCCGGGGCCGTCAGTCGCACGAGCGTCGCGGTCACCGGCCGCAGGGCCGCACGGGTGCCGCCAGCCGCCAGGCCGCCGGGCCGCCAGGCCGTGGGGCCGTGGGGCCGTGGGGCCGTGGGGCCGTGGGGCCGCCGACCGCCGGGCCGCAGGGCGTCGCGGTCACCGGCCGCCGGGCCGCAGGGCGTCGCAGTCACCGGCCGCCGGGCCGCACGGGTGCCGGGGTCACCGGCCGCCAGGCCGCCGGGGCGTCGGGGTCACCCGGCCGCCGGGGCGTCGGAGCTGTCAGCCGCACGAGCGTCGCGGTCACCGGCCGCCGGAGGCGTCGGGGCCGCCGGCCGCACGGGCACCGGCCCGCGCGGGCACCGGGGTCACCGGCCGCCGGGCCGCGCTGGTGCCGGGCGTGGGGGCGCCGGAGGCCCCCGGGCACCTAGAAGCGGTAGGCGTCGACCTCGGCCAGGTACCGCTCGCGCAGCTTCTCGTCGTCCTCCAGGAAGGCGGCGACGAAGGAGTTGCGGGCCAGTTCGCGCAGCCGTTCCTCGCTCAGGCCCAGTTCCGACCGGACGGCGTCGAAGTTGTCGCCCGCGTAGCCGCCGAAGTAGGCCGGGTCGTCGGAGTTGACCGTGCAGACCAGCCCGGCGTCGAGCATGGCGGGCAGCGGGTGGTCGGCGAGGACGTCGACGGTCCGCAGCCGGACGTTGGACAGCGGGCACAGCGTCAGCGGGATCCGCTCCCGCACCAGCCGCTCCACCAGCTTCGGGTCCTCCACGCAGCGCAGCCCGTGGTCGACGCGCTCGATCCCGAGGACGTCGAGGGCCTCGGTGATGTACTCCGGCGGCCCTTCCTCACCGGCGTGCGCCACCCGCCGCAGGCCGAGCGCGGCGGCGGCCTCGTAGACCTCGCGGAACTTTGCGGGCGGATGCCCGACCTCCGCCGAGTCCAGCCCGACGCCGGTGATCCGGTCGAGGTACGGCTTCGCGGCGTCCAGCGTCCGCAGCGCGGACTCGGCGGACTCGTCGCGCAGGAAACACATGATCAGCCGGGTGGAGACGCCGTGGTTGGCCTCGGCGGCGCCGAGCGCCCGCCACAGCCCCTCGACGACCGTGCCCATCCCGACGCCCCGGGCGAGGTGGGCCTGCGGGTCGAAGAAGATCTCCGCGTGCCGCACGCCCTGCGCGGCGGCACGGACGAGGTAGGCGTTGGCCAGGTCCTCGAAGTCCCGCTCGGTGCGCAGGACCGCCATCAGTTCGTAGTACAGGTTCAGGAAGGACTGGAGGTCCTCGAACCGGTAGGCCTCGCGGAGCGCCTCGGTGTCGGCGTACGGCAGGGCGACACCGTTGCGGGCGGCCAGCTCGAAGGCCAGGTCCGGCTCCAGGGTGCCTTCGACGTGCAGGTGCAGTTCGGCTTTGGGGAGGGGCATCAAAGCATCGTACGGGTGTTTTATTGGCGTTTGGGAACCGGCACCCGCAGCAGGTCCTGCGCCACCGTCAGCTCCCCCTCGAACCCGGCCGCCCGCGCCTGCCGCCCGAACGCGTCCGGTTCGCCGTAGCGCTGGCTGAAGTGCGTGAGCACGAGATGCCGGACACCGGCGTCCCGTGCGACCCGCCCCGCCTGACCGGCGGTCAGATGGCCGTGGTCCACGGCGAGCCGCTCGTCCTCGTCGAGGAACGTCGACTCGATCACCAGCATGTCGCAGCCCTCCGCCAGCTCCCCCACCCCGTCGCACAGGCGGGTGTCCATGACGAACGCGAACCGCTGTCCCCGCCGCACCTCGCTGACCTCCTCCAGCGACACCCCGCCGACGGAGCCCTCCCGCTGGATGCGGCCGACGTCCGGCCCCCGCACGCCGCGCGCGGCGAGCCGGTCGGGCAGCATACGGCGGCCGTCGGGCTCGATCAGGCGGTAGCCGTAGGACTCGACCGGGTGGGAGAGCCGTCGGGCGTCCAGCGTGTAGGAGGCGGTGACGGCGAGGGGACCGTCGCCGTCCACCGGGACCTCGGTGACGCCGACGGTCTCGCGGTAGGCGGTGGCGTACCGGAGCCGGTCGAAGAAGTGCTGGCCGGACCGCGGGAAGTGGGCGGTCACCGGGTGCGGGACCTGGTCCAGGTTGACGCGCTGGATCACCCCGGCGACGCCGAGGGAGTGGTCGCCGTGGAAGTGCGTGACGCAGATCCGGTTCAGGTCGTGCGCGGCGACCCCGGCCCTCAGCATCTGACGCTGCGTGCCCTCACCGGGGTCGAAGAGGAGGCCCTCGCCGTCCCAGCGCAGGAGGTAGCCGTTGTGGTTGCGGTGCCGGGTCGGGACCTGGCTGGCGGTGCCGAGGACCACCAGTTCACGTACGGACACGGCTCAGCCGGGGGGCCACTGGAGGCCACGGCCGCCGAGGACGTGCGCGTGGGCGTGCCAGACGGTCTGCCCGGCGCCGCTGCCGGTGTTGAAGACGATGCGGTAGCTGTCCAGCTTCTCCTCGTCGGCGACCGCCCGTGTCTCGCGCAGGACGTCCGCGGCGAGCTGCGGCGCCTCGGCGGCGAGCGCGGCGGCGTCCACGTGGTGCGCCTTGGGAATCACCAGGACGTGGGTGGGGGCCTGCGGGTTGATGTCCCGGAAGGCGACGGTCGTCCCGGTCTCCCGCACGATCGTCGCGGGGATGGTCCCCGCCACGATCTTGCAGAACAGACAGTCGTCCTGCGGCTCGCCTGGCATTCGGATCCTCCTCGCACCGGTGATCTCTTACGGAGCATCGTAGCGACGTCGCCGCCACCGGCCCGTCCCTCACGGCAGGGCCGGCGGCACCTTCGCCGGGGTCTCCTCCAGGGCGAGCAGCGCCAGCCGGACCGCCTCCTCCAACTGCACGTCCCGGCCCGCCACATGGTCCTGCGGGCGGGCCACCACCTCCACGTCCGGGTCGACGCCGTGGTTCTCCACGCCCCACCCGGGACCGTCCAGCCAGATCGCGTACCTGGGCTGGGTGACCAGGGTGCCGTCGACCAGCCGGTACCGGCTGTCGATGCCGATGGTCCCGCCCCACGTGCGCGTGCCGACCACGGGCCCGATGCCGAGCGCCTTGACCGCCGCGTTGACGATGTCCCCGTCGGAACCGGAGAACTCGTCGGCGACCGCGACGACCGGCCCGCGCGGCGCGTCCTCCGGGTAGCTGAACGGCCGCATCCCGCGCGGCACGTCCCAGCCGACGATCCGTCGCGCCAGCTTCTCCACGACGAGCTGGGAGGTGTGTCCGCCCCGGTTCTCCCGGACGTCCACGACGAGCCCCTCGCGGGCCACCTCGACCCGCAGGTCGCGGTGGATCTGGGCCCAGCCCGGGGCCTGCATGTCGGGCACGTGGAGATAGCCGAGCCGGCCGCCGGACGTCTCGTGCACGTAGGCCCGCCGGTCGGCGACCCAGGCGTGGTAGCGCAGCGGCTCCTCGTCGTCGACGGGGACGACGACGGCGTGCCGGGGTTCGCCCCCGCCGGACGGCTCCACGGTCAGCTCCACCGCCTTGCCCGCCGTACCGACGAGGAGCGGTCCGGGTCCGGCGACCGGGTCGACGCGGTGGCCGGCGACGGCGAGGATCGCGTCGCCCGCGCGCACCGCGACGCCGGGCGCGGCGAGCGGGGAGCGGGCGTCGGGGTCGGAGGTCTCCGAGGGCAGCACCCGGTCGATGCGCCAAGCGCCGTCCTCGTGCCGGGAGATGTCGGCGCCGAGCAGGCCCTGGCGGGCGCCGCCGCCGTGGCCGCGGGGGACGACGTAGGCGTGCGAGGTGCCCAGTTCGCCGTGCACCTCCCAGAGGACGTCGACGAGGTCGTCCCGGGTGGCGACCCGGTCGAGGAGCGGCCGGTAGCGGTCGAGGACGTCGTCCCAGTCGACCCCGCCGAGGTCGGGCAGCCAGAAGTTGTCGCGCATGAGGCGGCCGGTCTCGTCGTACATCTGGCGCCACTCGGCGGCCGGGTCGACGCTCTGGCGGACGCGGCCGAGGTCGACGGTGAGGTTCGCGTCGCCGTCCTCGTCGCCGGAGGCGCGGCGGTCGCTGGGAACGACCCTCAGCTTGCCGTCCGACCGCAGCAGCAGCCGCTTGCCGTCGCCGCTGACCTCGAAGGCGTCGGCGTCGGGGGCGAGGTGTTCGAGGCGCTGCCGGACGAGGTCGTAGCGCTCCAGTTCGGTGTCCGGGTAGGGGTCCTCGGGGGTGGCGCGGGAGGCGCCGAGGACACCGCGCACCGGGTGGCGCAGCCAGAGCACGCCGTCCTTGGCGGCGCGCAGTCCGGAGTAGCGGCCGGCCTCGACGGGGAAGGGCACTATCCGGTCGGCGAGGCCGTCCAGGTCGATCCGGGTGGCGGGGGTGCCCTCGCTGTCGGGGGTCTCGTCCTTGTCGGGGGCCTCGAAGGGCCGGCCGTGCCGCTGCGGTCCGAACGGCGAGGGGGTCGTCGCGGCCAGCGGGATCAGGTGCGGGCGGGCGCCCTCGATGAAGGAGAGGTCGAAGGCGTGCTCGTCGTAGACGGGGTCGAAGGCGCGCGTCGACAGGAACGCGAGGTGCTTGCCGTCGAGGGTGAAGGCGGGCGCGTAGTCGTGGAAGCGCAGCGGGGTCGCCTCGGTGACCGACAGGTCGGCGGTGTTGGCGAGCTTGAGCCGGCTGAGCGGGCGCGGGCCGGGGTGCGACCAGGCCAGCCAGGCCGAATCGGGCGAGAAGGCCAGGTCGCCGACCTCGCCGTCCTCGCTGCGGTCGACCTCGCGGACCTCACCGGTCTCCCGCTCGACCAGCAGCAGCCGTCCGTCGTGCGCGGCGACGGCGGCCCGGCCGCCGTCGGGCGCCATGGCCAGTTCCAGCACCCTGCCGAGACGTCCGGCGGCCAGCCGGCGCGGGGTGGCGCCCGGGGCGAGGCCGGTGGCGGGCGCGAACTCCAGGGCGTCGTCGCCCTCGGCGTCGGTCACCCACACCACCCACTCCTCGCCCTCCGTGCGGAAGGTGCGCGGCAGCCGGGCGCGGACGCCGGGTTCGGCGGCCAGGGCGCGGGCGGGACCGTGGCGGTGGGTGACCCAGTGGACGGCACCCCGCACCTCCACCGCGCTGCCGCGGGCGGTGTGGTCGGGGGTGGCGGCGCCCAGCCAGCGGGCGGCGGCCACCTGGTGCGGCCGCCGGTCGGCGCGCTGCCCGCCGAGCCGGACGTCGATGCGGCGCGGCTCGGCGCCGTCGAGGTCGTCCAGGATCCACAGCTCACCGGCGGAGCAGTACACGACCCGGCTGCCGTCGCCGGCCGCGTGCCGGGCGTAGAAGCCGTCGAGAGGGGTGTGCCGCCGCAGGTCGGAGCCGTCGGCGAGGGAGGAGTACAGGGCGCCGGTGCCCTCGTGGTCGGACAGGAAGGCGATCCTGTCGCCCGTCCACACCGGGTACTCGATGTTGCCGTCGAGGTCCCCGTGCAGCCGCGTGAACTCGCCGTCGCCGTCCCGGTCGATCCACAGCTTGCCCGCCGTGCCGCCCCGGTAGCGCTTCCAGGCGGCGGCCTCCCGCCCCATCGACGCGGACAGCAGCACGGTGTGCGGACCGAAGGCGACCCCGCCGACGGGCCCGTACGGCAGGGTGGTGGCCGGTCCGCCGTCGAGCGGGACCGCGCGGGCCCAACTGCGGCGCGAACTGGCCTGGTCGTGGGTGCTCAGCGCGAGCACCCGGCCGTCGGGGGTCCAGCCGCGCACCCGGGTCTGCGCACTGCCCCAGTACGTCAGCCGGGTCGTGGGTCCGCCGTCGACCGGGGCGATGTGCACCTCGGGGGCGCCGTCGCGGGTGGAGGTCCAGGCCACGGTGGTCCCGTCGGGCGAGACGCGGGGCGCGGTGACCGGTGTGTTGTCGGCGCTGACCCGCCAGGCGCGTCCGCCGTCGAGGGGGGCGAGCCACACGTCGTCCTCGGCGGTGAAGGCCACCAACTCGCCGTGCGGGTGCGGGAAGCGGAGGTACGCGGCAGGCGTCACGGGCTGTGTCACCCGATCACTCTAGGCAAGCGCGGGGGCGACCGACAGGGGTTCGGATCACTTGCTCGCGCAGGTCACTTGCCGTCGGCGGGCCCGCAGCGCGTGTCGCCGTCGCACCGCACCGTCTCGGTGACGGTCACGGTGACCGTGGGCCGCTCCGGTTCGGCGGGCTGTGCGGAGCGCGGCGGGGCGAGCGGCGAAGGGGTGGCGGACTTGCAGTCGCCGAGCCCGCCCACCCGGAACAGCTGCCTGTCGCCGACGTCCGCGCGGAGGTCGCCGCGCACGCAGGAGCCGTCGACGGCCCGCGTGACGGTGCCGGTCACGGTGATGTCCCGCCCGTCGCCGGTCTCCCCCTCGCAGTCGACGGAGGCGACGGTCTGCCGGCCGGCCGAGGCGTCGTCGCCGTAGTCGGCGGTGCAGGTCAGCCACCGCACGTCGACGTCCCGGCGCTCGATCTCGGCCGTCGCCGCCCCGTCGGTGGTGTACGCCACGGCCGCCGAGCCGATCCCGCCCGGTTCGCACGCCACGACCCCGCCCACGGCCAGGACCGCGAGCCCCGCCACCGCCGCCGCACGTGTCCCGTGCGCCCGGCCCCGCATCCGTCTCCTCCATGCCCCCATGGAGGGCAGCCTGCCACCGTCGGCGGGGGCGCGGTAGAGCACATACCGCCAAGCGCCGGCCCGGTCTACGGTGACCGCATGCGCGATGCCCGCCGCCCGAGGAGACTGACCGTCGACGAAACCACCACCTACCTGTGGACGGTCCGGCACCGGCACCGGGACGGCCAGGTCTGCGAGGACGTCCTCACCCTGATCCGGGACGGGGTGCCCACCAGGATCGTGTTCCGGGAGGGCGAGGGCCGCTACGTCGGCGGCGGCGCGTACACCCACTCGGGCGGCGTCGGGGACCGCGCCCACCACCTCAACCTGCACGAGCCCGGCACGGTGCGCGCCCTCGTCGACGAGGCCCGGCGCCGCGGGCTGCTCCCGTACGACGGGGAGCTGGACGGCTGGATCCTGTTCCCGGCGGTCACCCGCGCGGCGGCGGCCACTCCCGGAACCGCGGCGGACCGCCCTGCGAGCCCCTGGGACGGACGCCCTGCGAGCCCTTGAGACGGACGACGCGCGTCCGGCCCACCGGCGGGAGCGGGCCGTGCGGCGGGGTCGGCGCCGCCGCCGGTGGTCGCGGCGAGGCAGGGAATCCGGGCCCTGCCCGCGCGGCGCCACCAGGAAGCGGCGTCCGTGGTCCGGCGCGCCACCTCGCCGACCACCCGCGCCGCCACCGCACAGTCCTGTCCGGTTCCCCTGACCCGGTCGACGGCGCGAACGTCGCGAACGGCTCCCGCCCGCCCCGAAGGAGGGCGGGCGGGTCGACGGCACGGGCGTGGCGGGCGGCGGCGAAGTGCGCGGGACGGGCCGCCATGCTCCGGAGAGGCCCACGGCCTCCCCCGGGCCGGCGGGTCAGGACCAACGGCCGGTGCGGCCCAGGATCAGGGCGGCGGCGGCCGTCCCGGCGGTCGAGGTCCGCAGCACGCTGCGCCCCAGCCGGTACGCCCTGGCGCCCGCCTCCTCGAAGAGTGCCAACTCCTCGGGGGAGACGCCCCCTTCGGGTCCGACGACGAGGACGATCTCACCGTCCGCGGGGAGTTGGGCGGTGGCGAGGGGTTCGCTGCCGTAGTCGCGGTCCTCGTGGAGTACGGCCGCGAAGTCGGCCCCCGCCAGGAGTGCCGCCACCTGCTTGGTGGTCGCCGCGTCGGCGACCTCGGGGAAGCGGACCCGGCGGGACTGCTTGCCGGCCTCGCGCGCGGTGGCCCGCCACTTGGCCAGCGCCTTCAGCCCGCGGTCGCCCTTCCACTGGGTGATGCAGCGGGAGGCTGCCCACGGCACGATCGCGTCGACGCCGGTCTCGGTCATCGTCTCGACGGCCAGCTCGCCCCGGTCGCCCTTGGGCAGCGCCTGCACGACGGTGATCCGCGGTGACTCGGCGGGCTCCTGCGCCACCCGCGTCAGACGGACGACGAGCCGGTCCCTGCCCTCGGCGGCGACGACCTCGCCCTCGGCCCAGCGGCCGGTGCCGTCGGTGAGGACGACCTCCTCACCGGCCCGCAGCCGCTTCACGGAGACGGCGTGCCGTCCCTCGGGGCCGTCCAGCACGAACTCGGCGGGGTCTCCCGGCAGTTCCCCGACGACGAACACGGGCGCGGTCATCGCGCACCGCCCGCACCGCCGGCACCGGCAGAGCCACCGCCCGACAACGCTGTCCTCGCCGTGTCGAGTTCGGCCTTCAGCACCTCCACCAGTCGCCCGGCCGGCAGGGCGCGGGCCATCCGGTGTCCCTGGCCCGCCCACAGCGCCATGCCCTGTGCGTCGCCCGCCTCGGCGGCGGCCCTGCGCAGCGGCGCGGTGAGGTGGTGGACCTCGGGGTAGGCGGCGGGCGCGTACCGGCCGTGCTCGCGCAGGAAGCGGTTGACCAGGGCACGGGCCGGGCGTCCGGAGAAGGCGCGGGTCAGTTCCGTACGCACGAAGAGCGGGTTGGTGAGGGCCTCCTTGTGTACGGCGGCCGCGCCGGACTCCGGCGTCGCGAGGAAGGCCGTACCCAGCTGGGCGGCGCAGGCCCCGGCGGCGAGGACGGCGGCGATCTGGCTGCCCCTCATGAGACCGCCCGCGGCGATCAGCGGCAGGCTCACGGCCTCCCGGACCTGGGCGACCAGGGACAGCAGGCCGATGCCGGAGCCGTCGTTCTCGGGGAGGTCGCGGTGGGTGCCCTGGTGGCCGCCGGCCTCCACGCCCTGCACGATCACGGCGTCGGCACCCGCCCGCTCGGCCGCGACGGCCTCCTCGGCGGTGGTCGCGGTGACCAGCGTCGACGTGCCCGCCCGCCGCAGCGCCTCCAGCGCGTCCGGGCTGGGCACGCCGAAGTGGAACGAGGCCACCGGTACCGGGTTGTCCAGCAGCACCGCCAGCTTGGCGTCGTAGCCGTCGTCGCGGCCGCTGTCCGGGTCGCCCGGCTCGGCCCCGTACCAGGCGGCCTCACCGGCCAGCTGATGGGCGTAGACCTCGACGGCGCCCGTCTCGGCGTACTCGGGCTGCGGCATGAACAGGTTCACGCCGAAGGGCCGGGAGGTGAGACTCCGCAGCTGCTTGATCTCCTGGTACATGCCGTCGGCGGTCTTGTAGCCGGCGGCCAGGAACCCCAGTCCGCCGGCCTCGGACACGGCGGCGGCGAGCTGCGGGAGGGAGACGCCGCCCGCCATGGGGGCCTGCACGATCGGGAGAGGGAACAGATCGGTCAGCGCGGAGGACATGACGGCATGTTGTCACGTCCCCGGAACAAGTCCGAACCGCGCGGACCTCAGGCCCGGGACGGGAAGGGGCGGCGGGGGCGAGAACCCCGCCGCCCGCCGCCCCACCCACGGTCACCGCCCGTTGAACGCGTCCTTCAGCCGGGAGAACAGCCCCTGCTGCCCGGGCTGGAACTGCCCGAGGGGCCGCTCCTCCCCCCGCAGCTTCGCCAGTTCCCGCAGCACCCGCTCCTGCTCGGGGTCCAGCTTGTTGGGCGTCTGCACCTCGACGTGCACGATGAGGTCGCCCCGCCCGCCGCCGCGCAGATGCGTGACACCGCGCCCGTGCAGCGGAATCGACTGCCCGGACTGCGTGCCGGGCCGGATGTCGACCTCCTCGAGCCCGTCGAGCGTCTCCAGCGGCACCTTGGTGCCGAGGGCCGCCGCGGTCATCGGCAGGGTCACCGTGCAGTGCAGGTCGTCGCCGCGCCGCTGGAACTGCGCGTGCGGCAACTCGTGGATCTCGACGTACAGGTCGCCGGCGGGTCCGCCGCCGGGCCCGACCTCGCCCTCACCGGCGAGCTGGATGCGGGTGCCGTTGTCGACGCCGGCCGGGATCTTCACGGTCAGGGTGCGACGCGAGCGCACCCGTCCGTCGCCCGCGCACTCCGGGCAGGGGGTCGGCACGACGGTGCCGAAGCCCTGGCACTGCGGGCAGGGCCGCGAGGTCATGACCTGGCCGAGGAAGGACCGCGTCACCTGCGACACCTCGCCACGGCCGCGGCACATGTCACAGGTCTGCGCGGTGGTCCCCGGCGCCGCGCCCTCACCGCTGCAGGTGGCGCAGACGATCGCCGTGTCGACCTGGATGTCCTTGGTCGTGCCGAAGGCCGCCTCGTCGAGGTCGATCTCCAGCCGGATCATCGCGTCCTGGCCCCGCCGGGTGCGCGAGCGCGGCCCGCGCTGCGACGCCGTACCGAAGAAGGCGTCCATGATGTCGGAGAAGTTGCCGAAACCGCCGGCCCCGAAGCCGCCCGCGCCGCCGCCCGCCTGGGACAGGGGGTCGCCGCCGAGGTCGTAGACCTGCTTCTTCTGCGGGTCCGACAACACCTCGTAGGCGGCGTTGATCTCCTTGAACCGCTCCTGGGTCTTCGGATCGGGGTTGACGTCCGGGTGCAGCTCGCGTGCGAGCCGCCGGAAGGCCTTCTTGATCTCTTCCTGCGACGCGTCGCGGCGCACGCCGAGAACGGCGTAGTAGTCCGTGGCCACTTACGACTCCGCCAGGATCTGTCCGACGTACCGTGCCACTGCGCGTACCGCTCCCATCGTTCCCGGGTAATCCATGCGGGTCGGTCCGACCACGCCGAGCTTGGCGACTGCCTCGCCGCCCGAACCGTAGCCGACCGACACCACCGAAGTGGAGTTGAGTCCCTCGTAGGCGTTCTCGTGACCGATGCGTACGGTCATGCCCGAATCCCCCGCCTCGCCAAGGAGCTTGAGGAGCACGACCTGCTCCTCCAAGGCTTCCAGGACGGGTCGGATCGTGAGGGGAAAGTCATGTCCGAAGCGGGTGAGATTGGCGGTGCCGCCGATCATCAACCGCTCCTCGTTCTCCTCGACGAGCGTCTCCAGCAGCGTGGAGAGCACCGTCGTGACCGTGCCGCGGTCCTCGACGTCGAAGGCGTCGGCCAGGTCCTCGACCAGGCGCGGCACGTCGCTGAAGCGGCGGCCCGCGACCCGGCTGTTCAGCCGCGCCCGCAGGTCCGCCAGCGAGGCCTCGCCGAAGGGCGCCGGGCAGTCCACCATCCGCTGCTCGACCCGCCCGGTGTCCGTGATCAGCACCAGCATCAGCCGGGCCGGCGCCAGCGACAGCAGTTCGACGTGGCGCACGGTGGAGCGGGTCAGGGACGGGTACTGCACGACGGCGACCTGCCGGGTGAGCTGCGCGAGCAGCCGTACGGTCCGTGCCACGACGTCGTCGAGGTCGACGGCGCCGTCGAGGAAGTTCTGGATGGCCCGCCGCTCGGGGGCCGTCATCGGCTTGACGCCGGCCAGCTTGTCGACGAACAGCCGGTATCCCTTGTCGGTGGGGATGCGCCCGGCGCTGGTGTGCGGCTGGGCGATGTACCCCTCGTCCTCCAGGGCGGCCATGTCGTTGCGGACCGTCGCCGGGGAGACGCCGAGGTTGTGCCGCTCGGTGAGCGCCTTGGAGCCGACGGGCTCCTCGGTGCCGACGTAGTCCTGGACGATGGCGCGCAGCACCTGGAGCCTGCGTTCACTCAGCATCCGCGCTCACCTCCAGAAGTCGGTCCCGGTCCCCCGGGCGTCCTGCCTGGCACTCTTCACATCCGAGTGCCAGCGTTCCCCGGCCCAGTGTACGGCTGTCGGGTACACCCTGGGCAAGGTCGGTCGCCCGGCGGGCCTGTGAGGGCTAGCGTCGCGGTATGACGGTGACTTGGGAAGAGCTGGGATGGGAGCGGGTGGCCACCGGGGTCGGCCGGTGCCGGCTGCCCGGCTGGGACTGCACGGCGGGGCTGGTCGTCGGGGAGGGACGGGCGCTGTTGGTGGACGCGGGGTCGAGCCTCGCGGAGGGCGCCCGGCTGCGGCTGGGCGCCGAGGAACTCGCCGGTCACCGTGTGACGGATCTCGCGCTCACGCACCCTCACTTCGACCATGTCTTCGGGGCGGCGGCCTTCGCCGGCGCGGAGGTCTACGCGGCGGTGGGCGCGGACACGGTGCCGGCGGAGGAGCTGTGCGCGGACGCGGTCCGCAACGGCCTCGACGGGGCCACGGCCAGGGAGGCGGCGGACACCCTGGCGCGGCCCCGCCATCCGGTCTCCGGCGAGTGGACGCTCGACCTGGGCGGCGGCCGTCAGGTCCTGCTGGCGAACGTCGGCCCCGGCCACACCGCGCACGACCTCGCCGTCCTCGTGCCGGCGGGCCCCGGCTCGCCCGAGGTCGTCTTCTGCGGCGACCTCGTCGAGGAGTCCGGTGAGCCGCAGGCCGGCGCCGACGCCGTGCCGTCGCACTGGCCGGCCGCCCTGGACCGGCTGCTGGACCTCGGTGGCGAGGACGCCCTGTACGTGCCCGGTCACGGCGCGGTGGTGGACGCGGCGTTCGTCCGGGCCCAGCGCGACGCGCTGGCCGAGCGGTTCGGCGTGTCGCCGTGACCGTGCCGGGGCTTTGCCTATCGTCATCCGAATGCGCCCACCCGTCTCCCGTCGCCGCCCTTCCAGCGAGGGCCGCGTGTACGACGCCGACCTGACCCCGCCGTGGAAGAAGAAGCAGCCGCCCGTACCCGAGGTCCCGGCGGAGCCCGGCCTGGTGGTGGAGGAGCCCGGCACCGGTTTCTGCGGCGCGGTGATCCGCTGCGAGGCGGGCACGGTCACCCTGGAGGACCGTTTCGGCAAGCACCGGGTGTTCCCCCTGGAGCCACGCGGCTTCCTCCTGGAGGGCCGGGTGGTGACGCTGGTCCGCCCGGCGCCGTCCGCTCCGCTACGGCCCACCCGTACCGCCTCCGGTTCGGTCGCCGTGCCCGGCGCCCGCGCCCGGGTGGCCCGTGCGGGCCGTATCTACGTCGAGGGCCGGCACGACGCCGAACTGGTGGAGAAGGTCTGGGGCGACGACCTGCGCGTCGAGGGTGTCGTCGTGGAGTACCTGGAGGGCGTGGACGATCTGCCGTCGATCGTCGCCGAGTTCGCCCCCGGCCCGGACGCCCGCCTGGGCGTCCTGGTGGACCATCTCGTCCCCGGCTCGAAGGAGTGGCGCATCGCCCGGTCCGTGACCAGCGAGCACGCGCTGGTGGCGGGCCACCCGTACATCGACATCTGGGAGGCGGTGAAGCCGTCGGCGGTGGGCATCACGGCCTGGCCCCGCGTCCCGCACGGCCAGGACTGGAAGACGGGGGTGTGCCGGGCGCTGGGGTGGCCGTCGGAGAACACCGGCGCGGTGTGGCAGGCGATCCTGAAGCGGGTGCACTCCTACCGCGACCTGGAGCCGGAGCTGCTGGGACGGGTGGAGGAGCTGATCGACTTCGTCACGGCACCGGGCGAGGCCTGACGGATCGGACTCACCGAGACCGGGAGGCCGGGCTCACGGACACGAGGGCGGGAGGCCGGGCTCACGGACACGAGGGCGGGAGGCCGGGCTCACGGACACGAGGGCGGGAGGCCGGGCTCACGGAGACCGTGGCCATGAGGGCGGGCTCACGGAGACCGTGGCTCGGCTGACGGAGACCGTGGCTCGGGTCACGGAGACCGTGGCTCGGGTCACGGAGACCGTGGCTCGGCTGACGGAGACCATGAGGCTCAAGTCACCGGAAGCGGGAGGCTTCGGTCACCGAGACCGGGAGGTTTCGGTCACCGAGACGGAGAGGCACGGCCACCGGAACCGGAAGGCTTCGGACACCGGAACCGTGAGGCTCGGGTCGCCGAGACCGGGAGGCTTCGGTCACCGGAACCGGGAGGGTCGGGCCACCGGAACCGGGAGGGTTGGGTCACCGGAACCGGGAGGGTCGGGTCACCGGAACCGGGAGGGTCGGGTCACCGAGGCCGGGAAGTTTCGGTCACCGAGACGGAGAGGCACGGCCACCGGGACCGGAAGGCTTCGGTCACCGGGACCGGGAGGCTCGGGTCGCCGAGACCGGGAGGCTTCGGTCACCGGAACCGTGAGGGTCGGGTCACCGGAACCGTGAGGGTCGGGTCACCGGAACCGGGAGGGTCGGGCCACCGGAACCGGGAGGGTTGGGTCACCGAGGCCGGGAAGTTTCGGTCACCGAGACGGAGAGGCACGGCCACCGGGACCGGAAGGCTTCGGTCGCCGGGACCGGGAGGCTCGGCCCACCGGAGCCGGGAGGCTTCGGTCACCGGAAGCGGAAGGCTCGGGTCGCTGAGACCGCCAGGCTCGGGTCGCCGGAACCGGAAGGCTCGGGTCACCGACACTCTGCGGCTTGCTGCACGGTTCGCCAGGCCTGTCCGGCCGGGTCGCGCTCCCGGCGGGGCATCGCCGGGCTGCGGGACGTGCTCGGGCCGAGCGTCACCGAGACCGCAGAGACGCCCGACCTAACGCCGGTGTCGGTGGATCGCCCCGGCGGGGCTTCGCCGGATTTCGCCCCGGCGAGGCTTCGGGCCGGGACGACGCCGAGGCCGGACGACGCCGAGGCCGGACGACGCCAGGGCCGGACGACGCCAGGGCCGGACGGCGCCGGGGCCGGACGACGCCAGGGCCGGACGACGCCAGGGCCGGACGACGCCAGGCTCTCAGTCCACCAGGTCCCGCACCACCGCGTCCGCCAGCAACCGCCCCCGCAGGGTGAGCACGGCATACCCCCGCTCGTACGGGCCCTCCTGGAGCAGTCCGTCGGAGAGGGCCCGGCGGGAGGCCGCGAGGCCGTCCGGCCGCAACAGCGACAGCGGCGCGCCCTCCTTCAGCCGCAGCTCCAGCAGGATCCGTTCGACCCGGCGGTCCTCCTCCGAGAGGATCTCGCGTCCGGCCCCCGGTGAGCGGCCGCCCGCGAGCGCCGCCGCGTACGCCCCGGGGTGCTTGACGTTCCACCAGCGCACGCCGCCGACGTGGCTGTGCGCTCCGGGGCCCGCGCCCCACCAGTCGGCGCCCCGCCAGTACAGCTCGTTGTGCAGGCAGCGGCCCGCCTCGGAGGTGGCCCAGTTGGACACCTCGTACCAGTCGAAGCCCGCCGCGGCCATCGCCTCCTCGGCGATCAGGTACCGGTCGGCGTGGACGTCGTCGTCGGTCATCGGGACCTCGCCCCGGCGGATCCGGCGGGCGAGCTGGGTGCCCTCCTCGACGATCAGGGCGTACGCGCTGATGTGGTCGGGGCCGGCGCCGAGCGCCGCGTCCAGCGAGGCCCGCCAGTCGTCGTCCGACTCACCGGGGGTGCCGTAGATCAGGTCGAGGTTGACGTGCTCGAAGCCGACACCGCGGGCCTCCGCCACGCACGCCTCGGGGCGGCCGGGGGTGTGCGTGCGGTCGAGGATCTTCAGCACGTGCTGCCGGGCGCTCTGCATGCCGAAGGAGATCCGGTTGAAGCCGCCCTGGCGGAGCGTGGCGAGGTACGCCGGGTCGACGGACTCCGGATTGGCCTCGGTGGTGACCTCCGCGTCCGCGGCCAGCCCGAACTCGTCGCGGATCGCGGTCAGCATCCGGACCAGGTCGCCGGCCGCGAGCAGGGTGGGCGTACCGCCGCCCACGAAGACCGTGCGGACCTCGCGCGGGTCGTCGCCGAGGACCTTGCGGGCCAGCCGGATCTCGTCGATCAGGGTGTCGGCGTAGTTCTCGCGGGAGGCGAGGACACCGCCGGTGCCGCGCAGCTCGGTGGCGGTGTAGGTGTTGAAGTCGCAGTAGCCGCAGCGGGTCGCGCAGTAGGGCACGTGCAGGTAGAACCCGAGGGGGCGGTCGGCGGCCCCGGCGAGCGCGGAGGCGGGCAGCGCGCCGTCGGTGGGGACGGGCTCGCCGTCGGGGAGAGCGGAAGGCATGTCCTCCATTGTCCCGTACGCGGCGCGAAGGTCCCCCGGGTCCCGTGTCGCGCTATTCCGCCTGGAGGACGAGCAGGGCCAGGTCGTCCTCCGGGGGCCGGCCGCCGAACTCGTGGACCAGGCGGCGGATCCGCTCGGCGATCATTTCCGCGTCCAGCCCGGCGCAGGCGGACAGGGCGAGGGCGAGGCCGTCGCCGTCGTCGAACTGGCGGGAGCCCGAGCGGCGCTCGGTGACGCCGTCGGTGACGCACAGCAGGGTGTCGCCGGGCCACAGGTCCAGGGTCTCGCTGACGTACGTGGCGTCCTCGACGACGCCGAGCAGGGTCTGCGGGTGCGCGGCCGTGGACACACTGCCGTCCGGCCCCAGGAGCAGGGGCAGCGGATGGCCGGCCGAGGCGAGGGTGCAGCGGACGCCGCCGGCGAAGGGCACGAGTTCGCCGTAGAGGAGGGAGAGGAAGCGGGTCTGCGGCCCGTCGCCGGGGCCCGCGGGGCCGACGAAGGCGCGGGCCGCCGCGTCGGCGGCCTCGGTGGCGTCGTCGAGGAGGAGCTGGTTGAGCCGGTCCAGGACGTCGGCGACGCCGTACCCCTCGCGAGCCAGCAGCCGCAGCCAGGGCCTGGCCAGTCCGATGACCACGGCCGCCTCCGGGCCCTTGCCCTGGACGTCGCCGACCGCGAAGCACCAGCGGCCGTCGCCCACCGGGAACAGGTCGTAGAAGTCGCCGCTCGGCCCACCCTGCTCGCGCGGCTCGTGGACGAGGGCGCTGCGCAGGCCGGGGATCTCGGCGACCGCGCCGGGCAGCAGACCGCGTTGGAGGACGGCGCTGATGGTGGCCTGGCGGGCGTACTGGCGGGCCGCGCCGATGGCGAGCGCCACACGGCGGCCGAGATCCTCGACGAGCCCGGTGACCTCGTCGGGGAAGCGCAGCAGCCCGGACCGTCCGATGACGAGGGTGCCGAGCGGTCGGCCGCCGGCGACCAGGCGGCAGGCGAGGGCGGCGCCGTGCGGTCCGAGCGCGGTGCCGGGCCAGGGGTGGGCGGCGGGTCCGGAGTCGGGGCCGTCGGGCGGGCGCGGCGGGTCCTTCTCCAGCGCGCGGCGCAGTTCCTCGACGTGGTTCTCGCTGACGTGCCAGACGCGGGTCAGCCGGGCCCCCGGCCCGTCGTCCCAGCCCGCGCGGGAGCCGAGTTCGTCCTCCAGCCAGACCGCGCACCAGTCGGCGAGGCGCGGCACGACCAGCTGGCCGGTGAGCGCGGCGACCAGGTCCTCGTCGAGCTGCCCGGCGAGCAGGTCGGAGGCCTCGGCGAGAAAGGACAGGGCGCCGCGGCCGAGCCAGTCGCGGTCATGGACCGCGGGCCGGGGGCCCAGGGCGAGTGCCTCGGCGAAGGCGGGGGCGGGCGCGGGGACGGGCGCGGTGGCTGCCCAGGGTTCGCCCGCGTTCCCGTCGTCGGCCGCCGGACGGGCCGGGAGCCGCGCCCACACGGTCTTCGCCCCCCTGCGGTAGGTCACGCCCCACGCGTCGGCCAGCGCGGCCACCAGGCGCAGGCCGCGGCCGTACTCGGGGGTCTCGTGCGGCGTGTCGGGGCCGCCGTCGCGGGGGGTGCGGGAGGGGTGGTGGTCGGTGACCTCGACGACGACGGCGCAGGCGTCGGGCTCCGGCGCCGCCTCCAGCCGGCACAGCAGGTCGACGTCGGTGCCGGCGTGCACGACGGCGTTGGTGACGAGTTCGCTGACGACGAGTATCGCGTCCTCGGCGAGCCGTCCCGCCAGTTCCCGGGCACCGGGCAGCTCGAGGGCGGTCCATTCGGCGAACGCGACGCGGACGAGGTCACGGGCGGCGCCGGGGGCCAGGGAGCTGCCGGTCAGGGTCGCGCACGTCTGCGGGTGGCCTCCCGCATGCGCCGGCGCACCACTGGCACGGGACACGGTCTCCCGTTGCGTGGGAATGGCCCCCATGAACGGCTCCCCGGCGATCGGACGATTCGGGTCTCGGTCGCGGGCGCCACACCCGGCCGAGGCCGACAGCGTGACAGACCGGCCGCGCGCATACGCGCTGAGTTACCGAACTGGACCGCGATGAGGGGGAACTGAGTGCCGAACGTGCCCGAAGAGGACCGGTTTCGTGGCGGGATCGGAGCACCACCGGCCCCAGGGGATACGACGGGAGGGGCGGCGCGCCCGCGTCCCCGGTATGGGGATGGCGCTAGAGGCTTCCCCTGACCCCTGTGCACCCAGGGGCACCCAGGGGTCGGGGAAGAAACGGGGGCGGGGAGGAGGGACAGGGGTCGGGGAGGGACCGGGGTGCGGAAAGGGACCTTGGGGTGCGCAGAGGGACCGGGGGTGCGCAGAGGGCCCGGGGGTGCGCAGAGGAACCGGGGGTGCGCAGAGGAACCGGGGCGCCGGGAGGACCAGGGCGCGGGGAGGACCAGGGGCGCCGGCAACCGCGCGGGCGGCCGCGACACGCCTGCGGCCGCCGCGGCGCCCCGACGCCACCGACGCCCCGAAGGTTCGAAGGTTCGAAGGCCCTCGACGCCCCAGGTCCGTCACGCCTCGCGGGACCCCGCGTACATCTCGTCGATCAGGTGCTTGTACTCGCGCTCCACCACCGGCCGCTTCAGTTTGAGGCTCGGCGTGATCTCACCGTGCTCGACGTCGAGGTCGCGCGGCAGCAGCCGGAACTTCTTGATCGTCTGCCACTTCTGAAGCCCCTGGTTGAGGTGCTTCACGTACCCGTCGATGAGCGCGACCGTCTCGGGCGCGGCCACGATCTCGGCGTACGACTTCCCGCCGAGCCCGTTCTCCTCGGCCCAGCTCCGCAGGGACACCTCGTCCAGGGCGATCAGGGCCGTGCAGAAGTTCCGGTCGGCGCCGTGCACGAGGATGTTGGAGACGTACGGGCAGACCGCCTTGAACTGCCCCTCGACCTCGGCGGGCGCGATGTACTTGCCGCCGGACGTCTTGATGAGGTCCTTCTTGCGGTCGGTGATCCGCAGGTACCCGTCGGGCGACAGCTCGCCGATGTCCCCGGTGTGGAACCAGCCGTCGGCCTCCAGGACCTCCGCGGTCTTCTCGGGCAGCCCGTGGTAGCCCTCCATGATGCCGGGGCCGCGCAGCAGGATCTCGCCGTCGTCGGCGATGCGCACCTCGGTGCCGGGCAGCGGCTTGCCGACCGTGCCGGTGCGGTAGGCCTCGCCGGGGTTCACGAAGGAGGCCGCGGAGGACTCGGTGAGGCCGTACCCCTCGAGAATGTGGATGCCCGCGCCGGAGAAGAAGTACCCGATGTCCGGTGCGAGGGCGGCGCTGCCGGAGACGCACGCGCGCAGGTTCCCGCCGAACGCCTCGCGGATCTTGGCGTAGACGAGCGCGTCGGCGACCTTGTGCTTGGCGGCGAGCCCGAAGGGGACGGAGGCCGTGCCGGTGCGCCGGAAGTTGTCCTGTGCGGTCCTGGCGTGCTCGCGGGCGACCTCGGCGGCCCACTGGAAGATCTTGTACTTGGCCCCGCCGCCCGCGCGGGCCTTGGTGGCGATCCCGTTGTAGACCTTCTCGAAGATGCGGGGGACGGCCGCCATGTACGTCGGCCGCACGACCGGCAGATTCTCGATGATCTTGTCGACGCGGCCGTCCACGGCGGTGACGTGCCCGACCTCGATCTGGCCGGAGGTCAGCACCTTGCCGAACACGTGCGCGAGCGGCAGCCAGAGGTACTGCACGTCCTCGGGGCCGACCAGGCCGGTCGCGGCGATCGCCCTCGCCATGTACGACCAGTTGTCGTGCGGGAGGCGCACACCCTTCGGGCGGCCGGTGGTGCCCGAGGTGTAGATGACGGTGGCGAGCTGCTCCCTGCCGATGGAGCCGACCCGCTCCTTGATCAGCTGCGGCTCCCTCTCCAGACGCGCGGCGCCGCGCCTCTCCAGGTCGTCGAGCGTGAGGATCCAGTCGGCGGTCTCCACCCCGGCCGGGTCGATCACGACCACATGGGTCAGCTCGGGCAGCTCCTCGCGCTTCTCCACCGCCTTGGCGACCTGGGCCGCGTCCTCCGCGATCAGCACGCGGCTGGCGGAGTCGGAGAGGATGAACGCCGACTCCTCGGCGTTGGTCTGCGGATAGATGGTCGTCGTCGCCGCGCCCGCGCACATGATGCCGAGGTCGGCGAGGATCCACTCGATCCGGGTGGAGGAGGCCAGCGCCACGAGCTGCTCCGGCAGCACGCCCAGCTCGATCAGGCCGGCCGCGATGGCGTGGACCCGCTCGGCGGCCTGCGCCCAGGTCAGCGACTTCCAGTCGTCCGGACCCTCTCCCGTCGACGCCGGCACGGGGTAGCGGTACGCCTCCGCGTCCGGCGTGGCGGCCACGCGCTCCAGGAAGACGCCCGCCACCGACGGCGGACGGTTCTCGATCAGTGTCTGTGTGTCGCTCACGACATCCTCCGGGGCCCGCGACGATGCGGCTGGCTCAGTGCGGCTGTTGTTTAACTCGCGAGTAACTATCGAGCAGGGATCAGAGTAGAGGGCGACTGGCCTGCACGTAAGGGGCCACCGACTGTCACTTTTTACACAATGACGACCCGGAGACGGCACGGGGCCCGCCGCGCGACAGCGCGACGGGCCCCGGAACCAGCGTGACGGAGGGCTACTTCTTGCCCTTGCCCGAACCCGCGTTCTCCTCGCTGCTCAGGACGGCGATGAAGGCCTCCTGCGGAACCTCCACGGAACCCACCATCTTCATCCGCTTCTTGCCTTCCTTCTGCTTCTCCAGCAGCTTGCGCTTACGGGAGATGTCGCCGCCGTAGCACTTGGCGAGGACGTCCTTGCGGATGGCACGGATGGTCTCGCGGGCGATGACCCGCGAGCCGACGGCGGCCTGGATGGGAATCTCGAACGCCTGGCGCGGGATCAGCTCGCGCAGCTTGGCGACGAGCCGTACGCCGTACGCGTAGGCGGCGTCCTTGTGGGTGACGGCGGAGAAGGCGTCGACCCGGTCGCCGTGGAGCAGGATGTCGACCTTCACCAGCTGGGCGTCCTGCTCGCCGGTGGGCTCGTAGTCCAGGGAGGCGTAACCGCGCGTCTTGGACTTCAGGTTGTCGAAGAAGTCGAAGACGATCTCGGCGAGGGGCAGCGTGTAGCGGATCTCGACGCGGTCCTCGGAGAGGTAGTCCATGCCGAGGAGGGTGCCGCGGCGGGTCTGGCACAGCTCCATGATCGAGCCGATGAACTCGCTGGGCGCGAGGATCGTGGCCCGGACGACGGGCTCGAAGACCTTGTCGATCTTGCCCTCGGGGAACTCGCTCGGGTTGGTGACCGTGTGCTCCTTCCCGTCCTCCATGATCACGCGGTAGACCACGTTGGGCGCGGTGGCGATGAGTTCGAGGTTGAACTCGCGCTCCAGGCGCTCCCGGATGACGTCGAGGTGCAGCAGGCCGAGGAAGCCGACGCGGAAGCCGAAGCCGAGGGCCGCGGAGGTCTCCGGCTCGTAGACCAGGGCGGCGTCGTTGAGCTGGAGCTTGTCCAGCGCCTCGCGCAGGTCCGGGTACTCCGAGCCGTCCAGCGGGTAGAGGCCGGAGAACACCATCGGCTTGGGGTCCTTGTACCCGCCGAGGGCCTCGGTGGCGCCCTTGTCCTTGCTGGTGATGGTGTCGCCGACCTTGGACTGACGGACGTCCTTCACGCCGGTGATGATGTAGCCCACCTCGCCGACGCCGATGCCGTCGGCCGACGTCATCTCGGGGGAGGAGACGCCGATCTCGAGCAGCTCGTGGGTGGCGCCGGTCGACATCATCTTGATGCGCTCGCGCTTGTTGAGCTGGCCGTCGATCACGCGGACGTAGGTGACGACGCCCCGGTAGGAGTCGTAGACCGAGTCGAAGATCATCGCGCGGGCGGGGGCGTCCTTGACGCCGACCGGGGCCGGGACGTCACGGACCACCCGGTCCAGCAGAGCGTCCACGCCGATGCCCGTCTTCGCCGAGACCCTGAGCACGTCCTCGGGGTCGCAGCCGATGAGGTTGGCCAGCTCCTCGGAGAACTTCTCCGGCTGGGCGGCCGGAAGGTCGATCTTGTTCAGTACGGGGATGATCTTGAGGTCGTTCTCCATCGCCAGGTAGAGGTTGGCGAGGGTCTGGGCCTCGATGCCCTGGGCGGCGTCGACGAGGAGCACGGTGCCCTCGCAGGCGGCGAGCGACCGCGAGACCTCGTAGGTGAAGTCGACGTGCCCCGGAGTGTCGATCATGTTGAGGATGTGCGTGTTCGCGGGGTCCTCGGTGGGAGCCCACGGCAGACGCACCGCCTGGGACTTGATCGTGATTCCGCGCTCACGCTCGATGTCCATACGGTCCAGGTACTGAGCACGCATCTGCCGCTGCTCGACCACACCGGTCAGCTGGAGCATCCGGTCGGCGAGCGTGGACTTGCCGTGGTCGATGTGCGCGATGATGCAGAAGTTGCGGATCAGTGCCGGGTCGGTACGGCTCGGCTCGGGCACATTGTTAGGGGTCGCGGGCACGCAGGGTCCTGTCTCTTGAGGCGCCTTATGCCTCGGGTCGGATCGATACGTAGACTCCATGGTCCCACGCGCGGCGACCGGGAACCGGTTTGGGCCGCTCTCACGTGCACTGGTAGCCTGGGTGGCTGTGCCTCATGCCCTCTCAGCGCGAGGCACTCGGAAAGAGACACTCACTGGTACGGAGCCCGCGCGGTGCCGTGCCTGAACCTGTAGAGGCTTATTCGTGGCGAACATCAAGTCCCAGATCAAGCGGATCAAGACCAACGAGAAGGCTCGGCTGCGCAACAAGGCCGTCAAGTCCTCCCTGAAGACCGCGATCCGCAAGGCCCGCGAGGCCGCTGCCGCGGGTGACGTCGAGAAGGCCACCGAGTACCAGCGCGCTGCCGCGCGTCAGCTCGACAAGGCCGTCTCCAAGGGCGTCATCCACAAGAACCAGGCCGCCAACAAGAAGTCGGCGCTCGCTTCGAAGGTCGCGTCCCTCCAGGGCTGAACTCCTTTCTTGATCTGATCGCCGGGGAGACCCAGGGCGGGCCCTCTCTCATCCGCCCCCGACCGGCACCACGGAGCCACGCGCGGCCTGCGTTCGCCACGCGGGCGTGGCTCCAGCAATCGAACCGAAGGCCCCGGCACCTCACCCTTCCCCAGGGCAGGCACCGGGGCCTTCGGCATTCCGCGGGGGCCTTCGGCATTCCGCGGGGTCTTCGGCACCCGCGCGGGGGCGGGGGTCCAGGTGATACGGCATCGTGCGGGAGGACTCGCGGCACCTGTGCGGGTGGCCCTACGGCTTCGGGAGACCTTGCGGCACCGGCATGGGGACGGGGGTCCAGGTGTTACGGCATCGCGCGGGAGGTCTCACGGCACCTGTGCGGGTGGCCCTACGGCTTCGGGAGACCTTGCGGCACCGGCATGGGGACGGGGGTCCAGGTGTTACGGCATCGCGCGGGAGGTCTCACGGCACCTGTGCGGTGGCCCTACGGCTTCGGGGACCTTGCGGCACCTGTACGGGGCCGTCAACGGCGCCTGCACGGCCGCCTTCGGCGCACGGCCCGTCGCGGCCCATCGGTCGACCGGCCGCCGGCCCTCCACGAGCTGCGCGAACCGAGCCCGGCCTCGGCCTCCGCCTCCGGGTGCTTTCGGCTCCATCTCGGGGTGCCCTCACGACCAGAAGGCGTCGCTCTCGTCGATGTCCTCCACGCACTCGTCGAGGTCCGTGATCTTGTCCCCGACGATCCGGAACACGATGCATCCGGTGTCGTCCAGGTGCTTGCCCTGGCGCTCGGCGGTGACACGGCACATACCGACCGCGTGACCACGGCCGTCGACGCAGATGCCGAGCATCTCCAGCCGCATCGTGCCGCTCGTCTCCTCGCCGAGCCGCCGGTACATGTCGATGATCGAGTCCTGGCCCTTGAAGTCACCCGAGAGCGGGTGAGTGCCGGGCACATGGTGCGTGGCGTCCTTCGCCAGCAGTTCCCTGAGGGTGTCCATGTCCCCACGGGAGAAAGCCTCGAAGCCTCTGCGAACGAGCGCTGCGTGCGGGTGTTCAGCCATGGCCGCTCGCCACCTTTCCACTGTTCTGGGCGATACGTCGGCCGGTGGTTCGATTCTCCTCCGTCCACAGCGGACAGCGACTGGATCTAGGGGACGGCGACTGGGTCCAGGGGTTTCTCCATGGGGGCGGGCGGGGCGGGCGAGCAGGCGGGCGGGGCGAGTCAGGGGTGGGCGCCGGTCAGGGGTGGGCGCCCTCAAGGGCCGTCCCCTCGTAGGTCAGGCGGAGGCCGGACCGGTCGGGTTGCCTGACCGGTCGGGCCGACGGTGGGCCCCGTCTCCTCGTGGAGGGGGCCGTCGGGCGGCGGGCCGGCGAGCCGGGCCAGAGGTGGGCGCCGATCACTCGGGGCAGGCGGAGGGCCGGCCGGTCAGGCGAGCCGGGCCAGGGGTGGGTGCCGGTCAAGGGCCGTCCCCTCAGGTCACGCGGAGGCCGGACCGGTCGGGTTGCCTGACCGGTCGGGCCGACGGTGGGCCGGGTCTGGTCAGCCGGTGAGGCCGGGCTAGCGGTCGAGGCGGGTGAGGCTGGACTGGTCGGATCGCCACCGTTGGGCGCGGCAGGACCGGTCGATCACGCCTGATCGGCCGGTCAGGTCCGACCGGGCAGGTCGGCGAGTGGGTGGGCCAGGGCAGGTTGGCCGGCGAATGGGCCAGGCCGGTCGGCCGGACCGGCAGCAGCGGCACCGGCACCGGTGGCCGAAACTACGCCCGGCCCCCGGACCGTGCCGCCCGCGCCACCGCCACCACGGCCTTCTCCAGCGCGTACTCCGGGTCGTCGCCACCGCCCTTCACGCCCGCGTCGGCCTCGGCGACCGCGCGCAGTGCGAGGGAGACGCCGTCCGGCGTCCAGCCCCGCATCTGCTGGCGGACCCGGTCGATCTTCCAGGGCGGCATGCCCAACTCCCGTGCGAGGTCCGCGGGTCTTCCGCCGCGCGCGGAGGACAGCTTGCCGATGGCCCGCACGCCCTGGGCGAGCGCACTCGTGATCAGCACGGGTGCGACACCGGTGGCCAGCGACCAGCGCAGCGCCTCCAGCGCCTCCACCGCCCTGCCCTCCACGGCACGGTCGGCGACGGTGAAGCTCGACGCCTCGGCCCGGCCGGTGTAGTACCGCCCGACGATCGCCTCGTCGATGGTGCCCTCGACATCGGCGACGAGCTGCGACACCGCCGCCGCCAGCTCGCGCAGATCACTGCTGATGGAGTCGACGAGCGCCTGACACGCCTCGGGAGTGGCCGACCGGCCGGTCGCCCGGAACTCCTGCCGGACGAAGGCCAGCCGGTCCGCCGCCTTGGTCATCTTCGGGCACGCCACCTCCCGCGCCCCCGCCTTGCGCGCGGCGTCCAGCACTCCCTTGCCCTTGGCCCCGCCCGCGTGCAGCAGCACGAGCGTGATCTCCTCGGCGGGCGCCCCGAGATACCCCTTCACGTCCTTGACCGTGTCGGCGGACAGGTCCTGCGCATTGCGCACGATCACGACCTTGCGCTCCGCGAAGAGCGACGGGCTGGTCAGCTCGGCCAGGGTGCCGGGCTGGAGCTGGTCCGACGCCAGGTCCCGTACGTCCGTGTCGGCGTCGGCGGCCCGGGCGGCGGCCACCACCTCCCGCACGGCACGGTCGAGCAGCAGGTCCTCCTGGCCCACGGCGAGTGTCACCGGGGCGAGAGGGTCGTCATTCGCAGTCTTCCTGGCCATTGCGTCAAGGATGGCACGCGGCACCGACAGCGAGGGCCGGCCGGGACCGCCTGCCCCTTCCGGTCAGGACCGGCCGGGCGGCCGAGGAGGACCGACAGTGCTGACAGTGGGGTCCGCCCCGCCGTCACCCCCAGCCTTCGCCCCCGCCCCCTCTCCTACGGCTCCTCCCGCCACCCGTCCCACTCGCCCGCGAACGCGTGCAGCTCCTCCGCGTCGAGCCGCCCGTCCTCGTCGCGCAGCACCACCAGCCACTGCGCGTCCTCCGCGTCGTCCTCACCGGCCAGCGCGTCCCGGACGACCTGCGGCTCCTCCCGCACCCCGAACCGTTCCCCGAGCGCCTCCACGGCCTCTTCGGCGGCGTCACGGTCGGGCAGCACCAGTACATGTCTCACATCGCTCACCCGCCCATTTTCCGGCACGCCCACCACGGCCGGAGAGCAGGTCGGTCCGTGGGGCGATCGGCACGTCCGGCTCCATCTCGATGCCGGGCCCATTCACGGCGATGTCCCGCGAACATGGGGCGCGGGCCCACGGTGGAACGGGGAGGTCGTCCCGGCGCGGTTCCGCCCCCGCGCGGCGCGCCGCCCGCCTCCGGCAGCCCAGGCCGTTGCCCAGGCGAGAACCCGGTGTCGAGCGTCACGCTTCACCGCACGCCGCACGCCGACGGCGCGCCGCGACCGCCCACGGCACACCTCCCCGGTGCACGAACCACTCACGGAACGCCTCACGGAACCCCTCACGGAACCGCTCGCCGAAGAACGTCGACGCAAGGACCCTCCCGACGTCCGGGAAGCGCGCAACCGTGAACCGTCCGGCTCACGCCCGGCCCCAGGGTCGCGCGTCAGCCGGTCCCCTCAGTCCGCGCCATCTCCCCGCACCACCGGCACCCGCTCCATCTCGATGCCGAACTGCTCCCGGTACACGTCCAGCACTTCCTGGTCCCCGGTCAACTCCCGCTCCTCACTCACCCCATGCGGGTCCGTCACCTTCAACCGGCGCCCGCTGAGTGTGATCCGCCCGCCGTCCTCCGTGACCCGCGAGCACACCGACGACCGGGTGAAGTGCGACTCGGGCGAGGTGCTGTGCCACCACGCCCCGGCCACGAAGTCGGCCAGCACCCGGGGCCGCACCTCCAGCCGGTACGCCCGCCTGTCGTCCCGCACGACGTCCAGGTCGACCGCCCCTGCCACGCCGTCCTCCCGCGCCGGCCGTCCCGCCCCGCCCTTCGCCCCCGCCTCGTCCGCACGGGCCTCCATGACGCGGAAGACGCCTCCGGGATCGTCCTGTCGCCCCCGGTGTCCGAAGCGGAGCGGGTAGTGGCTGTGTGCCCCGAACCCGACGTCGGCCAGCCACTCCCCCGCGTCCACCGTCCGCACCAGCAGCGCCAGATGGTCGTACGGGATCCCGAGCCGCCCCCCGTCGCCGTAGACCCGGCCGGCGAGGAGTGTCACATCGAAGCCCAGCGCCGTGAGCAGCGCGCCGAACGCGCCGTTCAGCTCGTAACAGAACCCACCCCTCCCCCTCGTGGCGACCTTCTCGACGAGCCGTGTCTCCTCCAGCACGATGTCCTCTCCCAGATGCACCGACAGGTTCTCGAAGGGCACGGTCCGCAGGTGCCGCAGATGCAGCTCCCGCAGGACGTCGGCGGTGGGCCACGCCGGGTACTCGACGCCGAGCCGACGCAGATACGCCTCGACCAGACGCGCGTCGGGCGGGGACGTGGGGGTGGTGGTCTGTACGGGATCCATGCCCTCAGTCTCCCGCCGCCCGCAGTTCCCTGCCCGCACCCACGACGGCGACCGCCCCGTCCCGGTCGGTCCGCAGCACCACCGCGCCCATGGCCCGCAGGGCGGCGACGGTGCCGGGAGCCGGATGCCCGTACGGGTTGTCCGCTCCTGCGGAGATCAACGCCAGCCGGGGCGCCACCGCCCGCATGAGATCCGGGTCCTGATAGGCCGACCCGTGATGGGCGACCTTGAGCACGTCCACGCCGCCCAGCCGGGCCGCCGCCGGCGACCGTGCCAACGCCTGCTGAGCCGGCGGTTCGAGGTCCCCGAGCAGCAGCATCCGTATCCCGCCGGACCGTACGAGCAGCGTCACGCTCGCGTCGTTGGGTCCCTCCGGCTCCGGTAGCTGCCGGGCCGGCGGCCACAGCACCTCCCAGGCGAGAGGACCGAGCCGCCGCTGTTCCCCCGCCACCGCCCGCACCAGGGGAATCCCCCGGGCCCCGGCCTCCTTCCGTACGAACGCCACCTGGTCCACCGGCTCCGCGAACCCCGTCGTCTCGATCGCGCCCACCTCCCGGCCGCGCAGCACGCCGGTCAGTCCCGCCACGTGATCGGCGTGGAAGTGGGTCAGCACGACGAGCGGGATCCGGGTGATGCCCAGCCTGCCGAGGCACCGGTCGACCAGCGCCGGGTCCGGGCCCACGTCCACCACCACGCCGGTGCCCTCACCCCCCGCGAGCACCGTGGCGTCGCCCTGCCCCACATCGCACATCGCCAGCCGCCAGCCGGGCGGCGGCCAGCCGGTGAGCGCCCGGGTCAGGGGAGGCGGCCGCACCACCGCGAGCAGGAGCAGCGCCGCGCAGGCCGCGCACAGCCACGGCCGCCGCAGCAGACGCCTCCCCAGCGGCACCGCCACCGCGGTGGCGAGGGCGAGCAGCAGGGCTCCGCCCCAACTGCCCGGCCAGTCCACTCCCGCGCCGGGCAACGCCGCCCCGGCCCGTGCGACCCCCGCGATCCATTCGGCCGGCCAACCGGCGCACCAGGCCAAGGCCTTCGCCACCGGCAGCACCCACGGTGCCGTCGCCAGGGTGGCGAACCCCAGCACGGTGGCCGGTGCCACCGCGAACTCCACGAGGAGGTTGCACGGCACCGCCACCAGGCTCACCCGGGCCGACAGCACCGCCACGACCGGCGCGCACACGGCCTGTGCCGCTCCCGCCGCCGCCAGCGCCTCGGCGAGCCGGGGCGGGACCCCGCGCCGTCGCAGAGCGGCACTCCAACGCGGCGCCAGCGTCAGCAGGGCCCCCGTGGCCAGGACCGACAACAGGAACCCGTAACTCCGGGCCAGCCAGGGGTCGTACAGCACCAGGAGCAGAACAGCCGTCGCCAGCGCCGGGATCAGGGACCGGCGGCGGCCGGTGGCCAGGGCGAGCAGGACGACGGATCCGCAGGCCGCCGCCCGCAGCACACTCGGGTCGGGCCGGCACACGACGACGAACCCGAGCGTGAGCACCCCACCGAGCAGAGCGGTCGTCCGGAGCGGGATGCCCAGGCGGGGTGCCAGGCCGCGACGCTCGACATGCTGTGCCAGGCCGGGCGGCCCGAGGAGGAGGGCGAGCATGATCGTGAGGTTGCTCCCGGACACCGCCAGGGTGTGGGCGAGGTCCGTCGCCTTGAAGGCCTCGTCCAGCTCGGGCGTGATCCGTGACGTATCTCCGACGACCAGCCCCGGCAGCAGGGCCCGCGCGTCGGCCGACAGCCCGTCGGTGGCTTCGCGCAGCCCCGCCCGCAACCGGCCCGCGGTGCGCTGCGCCGCCGACGGCTCCCGCACGACGCGCGGCACCGCACCCGCCCCGCGGACCCGCACCCGCAGCACGGCCGCGATCCGGTCCCCACCCGTCAGCGGGGGAGCCAGCCGCCCGGTCACCCGCACCCGTGTGGACGGCAACAACCCGAGCCACGCCTGCCGCCCGCCGCGGCCGGCATGCGCGGCCGGTCTTCCGCCGCCCGCCCCTTCCCGCTCCCGGACGTCCACGATCACGAGCACCGGCGCGCGGGTCATCACCGCGGCCGCCCCGCCCGCCGCGACGCCGCGCACCTCCCCGTCGATCAGCACGGAGTCCGGGGTCATGTGGTCTCCCCGTACCTTCGGCCGGCCGAGCCGTGGATCGGAGGTCAGCTCGACCTCGGCGGTGACGGTGGCGTACTCCCTTGCCAGCACGGGCACGGGTCCGCGGCGCGCATCGGCCCCGTGGAGCCCCGCGGACACCCCGGCCGCGGCCACGCAGAGCAACACCGCGGCCCCGCTCATCCGCGACCACCCGTAGCGAGCACCGGCCGACCGCCCGAGCGTCCCTCCCGACGACCGCCGCCCCCGCGGCGCGTCCGACGACTGCCGCCCCCACCGCCCGTCCGGCGGCCGAACCCGTGGCGCGGTTGGCGACCGCCCGCTCGCCCCGTCCCCCAGCACTCCCTCACCACTGCCCGGCGACGGGTCCCTCCCTCCGTCCGGCAGCCCACCGCCGCCGACCGACCGCCGTCCCCGCGTCCTGCTCCCCCACCCGCCCAGGAGCACGCCCGCCGCGATCACGCAGACGAGCACGACCCAACCCACCGACCAGGGCGACGCGGTCAGCAGCCCTGCCGCCGTGGCCCAGGCCGCGAGAGCGGGCGGTACGAGCCGCAGGTCGGCTGGCCCCTCCTGGCGCGGGTGCGAAGCGCCCAGCCGACTCCCGGAAGCGGCGTGCACGGCTTGACGCGAACCCGGCCGGCCATCCGCCCCAGCGGCTGGCCGTGGCCTGGCCCCCGCCCCCGTCGCTGCCCCCGCTCCCGCCCCTACGCCTGACGCTGCCCCTGCCCGTACCCGTACCCCTGCTCCTGCTCCTGCTCCCGCTCCCGCTCCTGCCGAGGCCACCGGCTCGCCCCGCGCCAGGTCCGCCTGACCGGTTCCGAGGTCCGAATCCGCCCTCTCCTCCCTCATGGCCGCACCAGATTCCGCAGGTCGGAGAAGCGCCGCTCCCCGATGCCGTTCACCTCACGCAGTTCGTCCACCGAGCGGAAGCCACCGTGTCGGGTCCGGTAGTCGACGATGTGCTGGGCCAGCACGGGCCCCACTCCCGGCAGCGTGTCGAGTTGGTCCACGGTGGCCGTGCTGAGGGAGACGGGAGCCTGCGGACCAGCTCCCACCGAGCCGCCTGCCGGCCCCGCTCCAGCCGCCGGCGCGCCGACGCCGGGCGGTCCACCGACGACGACCTGCTCCCCGTCCACGAGGAACCGCGCCCGGTTCAGACCGTCGGTGTCCGTGCCCGGCCGCACCCCACCGGCCGCCGTCAGCGCGTCGACCACGCGCGAGCCGGCCGGAAGGCGATGAATACCGGGATCGCGAACCTTGCCGCTGACGTCCACCACGATCTCCGTGCCTGCCGTGGCCGCCCCACCGGGCGTCGCCGGTGAGGAGGGCTCGCCGGGCTCGCTCGGCGCGTCCACTCCGTAGGGAGCGGCCGCCCGCACCACTTCGGGGGCCCGCACGGGTTGCGTGCGGCCGGTCCAGAAGTGCTGGACGGCGAACGCGGCGACGGCGACCACCACAACGGCGAGCGCGAGCACGCTCCTGCGTTCCAGCCCGCACCGCGCCTGCGCCCACACGGGCAGCCGCTCCCGCAGGGCCGGCCCGGCCCGCTCCCGCCAGTTCCCCGGTCCACGGGTCGCCCCCGCACGGTCTCCGCCCTCGGGCGCGGCCCGGTCCTCCCCGTCCACGTCGGCCGGCCCCGCCGCGTCGCCGCCGTCCTCCGGCGGCGGGCCCATCCCCAACTCACCCCGCTCGTCGTCCCGTTCCCCGAACAGCAGCTCCGCCCGCCGGCGCAGTTCCTCCGCCGGGGCGTGGCGGTTGCCCACCCGGCTGCGGGCCGGTGACCGTCGGTGCCGTACCCGTCCGTCGGAGCCGGGTCCCCGCCCGGGTCCGCTCGTCGCGGTGGTGGTCCGTGTGCGTGATCGAAGTGCCATGCCACGACAATGGGCCAGTTCACGGAACTGCGATGATCTTGCTCATTTTCCGGGGAGAACCGCCCGGTTGTGGATAACTCCGCCACTCACATGAGTGAGGGGACCGACCTCACCGAGCCGACACCACAACGCCCAGCAACCCGGGTCCGGTGTGCGCCCCGATCACCGCGCCGACCTCGCTCACATGCAGTTCCACGAGACCGGGCACCCGCGCCCGCAGCCGGTCCGCCAGGGCCGACGCCCGGTCGGGCGCCGCGAGATGGTGGACGGCGATGTCCACCCGCGCGCTGCCCGCCCGGTCGGCCGCCAGTTCCTCGATGCGGGCGATCGCCTTCGACGCCGTGCGCACCTTCTCGAGCGGCTCGATGCGCCCTCCGTCGAGCTGGAGCAGCGGCTTCACCGCCAGCGCGGAGCCGAGGAGGGCCTGGGCGGCGCCGATCCGGCCGCCACGGCGCAGATAGTCGAGGGTGTCGACGTAGAAGAAGGCGGAGGTGTCGGCGGCGCGTTTCTCCGCGGCCGCGACCGCCTCGTCCACGGTGCCGCCGGCCTCCGCCGTCTCGGCCGCCGAGAGTGCGCAGAATCCGAGCGCCATCGCGATCATTCCGGTGTCCACCACCCGCACCGGGACCGGTGCCTCGCGCGCCGCGAGGACCGCCGCGTCGTAGGTGCCCGACAGTTCGGCGGAGAGGTGGAGGGAGACGATGCCGGTGGCTCCGGACTCGGCGACCTTGCGGTAGGTCTCCGCGAAGACCTGGGGGCTGGGGCGCGAGGTGGTGACGGAACGTCGCTTCTGGAGTGCCAGGGCCAGGGAACGGGTCGAGATCTCGGTGCCCTCTTCGAATGCCTGATCGCCGAGGACGACGGTCAGGGGGACCGCGGTGATGCCGTGGTGTTCCATCGTCCGCTGCGGCAGGTAGGCCGTTGAATCCGTGACGATAGCGACATGGCGGGACATGAGCTGGAGGTTACCTGCCGTATCCGCAGGAGGGGAGCCCGGCCCCTCGCGGGCGGTGGGCCCTTGACCGGATCAGGTACCGCGCTCGGCGGGCGTCAGGTCGTGCTCTCGGGGCGGGGCTTCTTCTGCCAGGGGTAGGTCGGACGCGGCCCCGCCGGGGTGATCGCGGGCCGGGCGGGAGGCTCCGCCGCGCGCGAGGCGGGGGTCTCCGGCCAGGTCTGTCCTGCGGTCGCGCTGTCGGCTGCGGGCGCGTCGGGCCACGAGGACGCCGGCCGTGCCGGTGCGGAGTCGTCCGCGGTGGTCCAGTGCCGTAGGGCGCCGGCCTCGACGTCGATCTGTGCGTGGAGGGTGTCCAGGTCGTCGTCGGAGAAGCGGCGGGCCCGGTCCCGGGCGGCCCAGCGCAGCGAGTCCGCGGACGACGTGATCCGGTCGGTCCGCTCGCGCAGCGACGGCAGCCGCTCGGCGAGGGTGGCCCGGTCGGGCTCGGACTCCAGTCGCTTGAGTTCGTCGT
Source organism: Streptomyces sp. NPDC006259 (assembly GCF_042870975.1). NCBI lineage: Bacteria > Bacillati > Actinomycetota > Actinomycetes > Kitasatosporales > Streptomycetaceae > Streptomyces > Streptomyces sp. NPDC006259. The sequence goes on from NZ_JBIAHY010000001.1 coordinate 953,053, forward strand.
CCAGTTCGCGCCCGTGTCCGCTGAGGCGCGCGAAGAGGGCGAGGGACTCCTTGAGGGACTCGTCCTCGGCGACGCCCGACTGGAGCGCCTCCTGGGTGGCCCGCATCGAGGTCCGCAGCTTGAGGCGGAGCTGGGCGATCTCACCGGCAGGGCCGAACTGGGTGAAGGACTTGGCCCGCAGGGTGTGGTCCTCGACGGTGCGGCGGGCCTGGGTGATGGTGCGGTCCACCCCGCGCTTGGCCGCGCCGACGACCTTCACCGTCGCGTAGGCGCCCACCGCCACGAAGAGCACGAAAAGCAGGGCAAGGATCGCGATCACTGCTTCCACGAACTCCTCCTCCGGTCCCGACACGGCACGCGCCGCTCTCCCACGGTAAACGCAACGGGCAGGCGCGGAGTTCCATCGGAACCCCGAACCTGCCCGTAGGGGACTACCCCGAACCACCCGCGCGGCGGCCTCGGCCGCACACACCCGCGACCTCACGCACCGCACCGCGACCGCACACACCCGCGACCCGCACGCACCGCACCGCGACCGCACACACCCGCGACCCGCACGCACCGCACCGCGACCGCGCACACCCGCGACCTCACACACCGCGACCCGCGCGCACAGCGGCCTCACGCCCCCGACCCGAACGCACCGGTGACCTCAGCCGCACACACCCGCGTTCATCAGGCCGGCACGATGTTGACCAGCTTCGGCGCCCGCACGATCACCTTGCGGATCCCGGCGCCGCCCAGCGCGTTGACGACGTTCTCGTCGGCCAGGGCCACCTTCTCCAGCTCCTCGTCGGAGATGGCCGGCGACACCTCCAGGCGCGCCTTGACCTTGCCCTTGACCTGGACCACACAGGTCACGGTCTCGTCCACGACGTACGCCGGGTCGGCCACCGGGAAGTCCTGGTGGACGACGGAGTCGGTGTGGCCCAGCTTGCGCCACAGCTCCTCGGCGATGTGCGGGGCCAGCGGCGCGACCAGCAGCACCAGGGACTCGGCGACGGTGCGCGACAGGGGGCCGCCCGTCTTGGTCAGGTGGTTGTTCAGCTCGGTGACCTTGGCGATGGCGGTGTTGAAGCGCATGCCCTCCAGGTCCTGGCGCACGCCGTCGATGGCCTTGTGCAGGGCACGCAGGGTGTCCTCGGCCGGCTCGGCGTCGACGACGGTGACCTCACCGGTCGCCTCGTCCACGACGTTGCGCCACAGCCGCTGGAGCAGGCGGAACTGGCCCACGACCGCGCGCGTGTCCCACGGCCGCGAGACGTCCAGCGGGCCCATCGCCATCTCGTACAGGCGCAGGGTGTCGGCGCCGTACTCGGCGCAGATCGCCTCCGGAGTGACCGCGTTCTTCAGGGACTTGCCCATCTTGCCCAGCAGCCGGGAGACCTTCTCGCCCTGGTGGTAGTACGCGCCGTCGCGCTCCTCCACCTCCAGGGCCGGTACGGCGATGCCGCGGCTGTCACGGTAGACGTAGGCCTGGATCATGCCCTGGTTGAACAGCTTGTGGAACGGCTCCGCGGAGGAGACGTGCCCCAGGTCGAAGAGGACCTTGGACCAGAAGCGCGCGTACAGCAGGTGCAGCACGGCGTGCTCGGCGCCGCCGACGTACAGGTCGACCCCGCCGTGCGGCTGCCCCGCGCGCGGGCCCATCCAGTACTGCTCGATCTCGGGGTCGACGAGCTTCTCGGAGTTGTGCGGATCCAGGTAGCGCAGTTCGTACCAGCAGGAACCGGCCCAGTTGGGCATGGTGTTGGTCTCGCGGCGGTACTTGCGCGGACCGCGGCCGTCGCCCAGGTCCAGGGTGACGTCGACCCAGTCCTCGTTGCGCGACAGCGGCGTCTCGGGCTGGGTGTCGGCGTCGTCCGGGTCGAAGGTGCGCGGCGAGTAGTCCTCGACCTCGGGCAGCTCCAGCGGCAGCATCGACTCGGGCAGCGCGTGGGCGACGCCGTCCTCGTCGTAGACGATCGGGAAGGGCTCGCCCCAGTAGCGCTGGCGGCTGAACAGCCAGTCGCGCAGACGGAAGTTGACGGTGCCCGCGCCGACGCCGGACCGCTCCAGCCACTCGGTGATGCGCTCCTTGGCCTCGGCGACGCCCAGGCCGTCCAGGGAGACCTGGTCGTTCGACGAGTTGACGATCTTCGCGTCGTAGGAGGCGAAGGCGTCCTCCCACGTCGAGGTGTCGGTGCCCCGGCCGTCGGTCGGCTCGACGATGCACCGGACGGGCAGCTCGAAGGCGCGGGCGAACTCGAAGTCGCGCTGGTCGCCGGCCGGGACGGCCATGATCGCGCCGGTGCCGTAGCCCATCAGGACGTAGTCGGCGATGAAGACGGGGATCCGCTCGCCGTTGACCGGGTTGGTCGCGTACGCGCCGACGAAGACGCCGGTCTTGTCCTTGGCCTCGGCCTGGCGCTCGACGTCCGACTTGGAGGCGGCCTGCGCGCGGTAGGCGGCGACGGCCTCGGCCGGGGTCGCGTGGCCGCCCGTCCACACGTCGTGCGTGCCCTCGGGCCAGGCTTGCGGGGTGAACTGGTCGACCAGCGGGTGCTCGGGCGCCAGCACCATGTAGGTCGCGCCGAACAGGGTGTCGGGGCGTGTGGTGAAGACGGTGATGCGCTCGCCGTCGATGGGGAAGTCGACGCGGGCGCCCTCGGAGCGGCCGATCCAGTTGCGCTGCTGGAGCTTGATGGCCTCGGGCCAGTCCAGCGCGTCCAGGTCGTCGAGCAGGCGGTCGGCGTAGGCGGTGATGCGCATGTTCCACTGGCGCAGCTTGGCCTTGAAGACCGGGTAGTTGCCACGCTCGGAGCGGCCGTCGGCGGTGACCTCCTCGTTGGCCAGCACGGTGCCCAGGCCGGGGCACCAGTTGACGGGCGCGTCGGAGGCGTAGGCCAGGCGGTACTCGCTCAGGACGTCGGCGCGCTCCACGTCGCTCAGCTCCTGCCAGGAGCGGTCGCCGGGCAGGCTCCGCTCACCGGACTCGAAGCGGGCGATCAGCTCGGCGATCGGGCGGGCCTTGTTCGCCTCGTCGTCGTACCAGGAGTTGAAGATCTGCAGGAAGATCCACTGGGTCCACTTGTAGTACTCCGGGTCGATCGTGGCGAACGACCGGCGCTTGTCGTGGCCCAGCCCCAGCCGGCGCAGCTGGGACTTCATGTTGTTGATGGCGGCTTCTGTGGTGATCCGGGGGTGCTCGCCGGTCTGCACCGCGTGCTGCTCGGCGGGCAGGCCGAAGGCGTCGAAGCCGAGGGTGTGCAGGACGTTGTGGCCGGTCATCCGCTGGTATCGGGCGAAGACGTCGGTGGCGATGTACCCCAGGGGGTGGCCGACGTGCAGGCCCGCACCGGAGGGATAGGGGAACATGTCCATGATGAACTTCTTGGGGCGGGCGACGACCGCGGGGTCGCCCGCCAGGTCGCCCTTCGGGTTCGGCGCCGCGTACGTGCCGTCGGCGTCCCAGACGTCCTGCCAGCGTGCCTCGATGTCGGCTGCCATGGCGGCCGTGTACCGGTGCGGCGCTGCCACCTCGGCGGTGGCAGCGGGGTTCGTCTCGCTCATGTCCTCAAAGCTCCATCGATCGTCTCTGCCAGCGGGTGCCACTCAGGAAACGAAAAATCCCCTCGCACAGGAGGGGACGCCGCGCCGATTCCGAACCGTCCGGTTCTCCGGCGTTCGGGACTGATCAGCGCGGCTCGCTAAGCAGAAGGCGTACGGCACGCATGGCCTCAGGGTACCGCAGGGCTTGAGCAAGCTGCGACGCGTTTGCGTATGCCTGGTCGACAGGTCCGTGACACGTCACAACTGAACCAAGGGCAGGGATTACTTCGCGTAACAGCCACTAAGGGACATCGCCGCGGCCACATTGTCCTTTGATAACGACGCAATAACTCAAACCTCGTACCCATCGGTATGGCGCCCACTTAGAGTTCGGCATCGGGACCGCTTTCCCGAACTGCTCGGAGTTGCCCCCATGAACCCTCGTCGTAGTAACAGCTCGCTCCCCCGGCCGGGCCGGTCGGCCTACGGGGTGGCGTCCGCTGTCGTCCTGCTTCTCATACCCGTGGTCGTGCTGGTCGGAGGCGACCAGTTCCGCGAGTTCCTGAACTTCGGTGCGGGCGTCCTCTCCCTCGTCTCGCTCAGCTGCTCGGTGATCTGGGGCCTGGTCGCCCAGGACCGGGTCTTCCTCAACACGCGCCAGCGGCTCATCGGCCAGGCCGTGCACCGGACGACGGCGGTCGCCTCGATCGCGTTCCTGCTGCTGCACATCACCACGAAGATCGCGCTGGACCACACCCAATTCATCGCCGCGGTCGTCCCGTTCTCGCTCGGCGTCACCGGAAGCGCCGGCCTGATCGGCCTCGGCTCGCTGGCCGGACTCCTGATGATCTTCGTGGGCATCACCGGCGCGCTGCGCAGCCGGTTCGCCTCACCGGCCCCGGTGGCCGCCCGCTGGCGCGCCATGCACATGCTGGCCTACCCGGCCTGGTGCGCCGCGCTGATCCACGGACTCTACGCGGGTCGCGCGGCCAAGCCGGTCTTCACCATCCTCTACAGCCTGTGCCTGCTGGGCGTCATGGCCGTCCTCGCGCTGCGCTCCGCACCACGGCCCTTCAAGCGCCGGCTCGCCGACCGGATCGCCGCGGTCCTGGGCACCGACGAGCCGGCCGGCCGCGACGCGTTGGACGCGAGCCGGGCCCGGATGGCCGAGTCCCAGTCCCTCCCCGGCTACGAGAGCCGCCCCGGCCGGGGAGCGGAAGGGGCCGGCTCCGGGCGCACGGCGCCGCCGTCGGCTCGGTTCGACACGCCCGCGCCCGAGCCCGCGAACGGCTTCGCGGCCGCCTACCGCGCCGTCTCGACGCCCCCGCGCGCGGAGCAGTCGTTCGCGGCCGACCAGACCGCGCGCATGGACCTGTTGTACGACACGCAGGCCACCGCCGCCGTCCCGCGCGCGGACGGCGGCGGCAGCACCTCCGGCAGCTGGCCCATCCCGTCCCCGCCGCCGGTCGGTGAGGCCCCGCAGTCGGTCTACGACCCGCTCCAGGACACGGGATTCAACATCCCGGTCTATGGCAATCCGGGCACCGGCGGGTACGCCGGGAGTGACGTGTACGACACCGGTGAGACAAACACCCGGTATGACGCGTACAACCCGAACGACACGTACAACAGCGGTCCCGCCGATGAACCATCCCCCGGGGCGTCCTTCGACGCCCCGGGTTCGGGCGAACCTTGGAACACGCCTTCCGGAGGCTATAGGTGAACGAGGCCCTGCCCGACGTCCCAGAAGTCCGCGTGGTCGGCCTTCCGCAGCTCACGTCGGGCTTCGACCTTGTCGAGAGACTCGATCTGCCCATGCACCTCAAGGTGCACGGGCCGCTCGAACCCATGGGCGGGGAGAAGCTCGCGCAGCTCTCCGAACGCATCAACCTGAAGGGCCGCGGCGGCGCGGGCTTCCCCTTCCACAAGAAGCTGCGCTCCGTCGCCGACGCGGCGATCAAGCGGGGCGTGCGACCGGTCGTCGTCGTCAACGGCAGCGAGGACGAACCGGCCTGCCGCAAGGACACGGTCCTGATCAACCGTGCCCCGCACCTCATCCTGGACGGCGCGCTGCTGGTCGCGGAGGCGCTGGGGGCCCGCACGCTCGTGGTGGCGGTCACCCGTGAATCGACCCAGCGCTCCATGGAGGCCGCACTGGCCGAGCGCGGCCTCAGCAACGGCCGTCGTTCGGCGTTGAGGGCGTTCGTCCAGCGCAACCCGATCCGCATGGTCACCGGCGCGGCCGCGTCCGTGGTCCGCTCCATCGACGGCGGCCCGGCGATCCCGCCCGGCCGCAAGGTCAGCGCCTCGCAGAACGGCGTCGGCGGCGCCCCGACCCTGCTGTCCAACGCCGAGACCTTCGCCCAGCTGGCCATCGGCGCCCGCATCGGCCCGGAGCGCTACGGCAACACCGGCCTGTACGACGAGCCCGGCACCGTCATGCTGACGGTCTCCGGCGCCGTCGCCCGCCCGATGGTGATCGAGGTCCCCACCGGCGTCCCGCTGCGCTACGTCCTCCAGCTGGCCGGCGCCCCGCCGGTACCGCAGGGCGTGCTGACCGGCGGCTACCACGGCAAGTGGATCGACGCGGCGACGGTCAACGAGGCGGTCGTCTCCCGCAACTCCCTGGACGCGGTGGGCGGCGCGCTGGGCGCCGGCGCGATCCTGCCGATCAGTCAGGAGACCTGCCCGCTGGGCGAGTCGCTGCGCGTGGCCCAGTGGCTGGCCGAGGAGAGCGCGGGGCAGTGCGGTCCCTGCTACCTCGGTCTGCCGGCCGCGGCACGCGGGCTGGAGGACATCATCAACGGCGGCGGACCGGCCGCCCTGGAGGCGCTCAAGCAGGTCGCCAAGAACGTCAAGCGGCGCGGCGCCTGCTCGCACCCGGACGGCTCCGCGATGTTCCTGGAGTCGACCATCAAGGCGTTCACGGACGACCTGGCGGCCCATGTCCTCGGCAATGGCTGCGGACGGCCCGTGGAGGGCGTTCTGCCGCTCTTCGAGGGCGGCATGGCCCCGGCGGGCATCTCGGCCGGCGGAGCGCCCGAGGACGGCGGCGACAGCCGTCAGAAGATCTACGTGGACTGGACCCTGTGCCGCGGCCACGGTCTGTGCGCGGACATCCTGCCGGAGGTCTTCCAGCTCGGCGCGGACGGATTCCCGACGGTCGCCCAGGCGAAGGTGCCGCGTTACGCGGAGGCGAAGGCGCTGCGCGCGGTGCGCCGCTGCCCGGCGCTCGCCCTGCGCATCGAGGAGGACACGCGCGCGAAGGAGCCCTCCCGCAACCTTCCCGTCCTCTCCCAGGGGCGCGGCCGCCGCGCCCTGGGGCGCTGAATCCCCCACCACGCGAGAGGGGCCGTCCGACGGCGCGGCCCCTCGCTCCCTTTCCCCCCGTACACGCCGGTGCGCACACGAAAAAGATCCCGCCGGATCTTTCGATCCGGCGGGATCCGCTGTGGAGCTAAGGAGAATTGAACTCCTGACCTCCTGCATGCCATGCAGGCGCTCTACCAACTGAGCTATAGCCCCTCGCACTGTCCGCCGGGTTTCCCTGGCGGCGACGCCAACATTACACGGTCCTGGGGGTGCAGCACCAAATCGTTTCCGCTCTGTCCGGTTTCATCCGGAATGCCACTTCAGGCAGTGACGAAGGAGTAGAACCGCTTGAGCGTGCAGTGCTCCTCGAGAAGCCGGCCGTAGATCGGCTCCCCCTCCAGTTCCCGGTACGTCTCGATCGGGTCGCCTTTTATGATCAGCGCCCGCGCGCATTCCTCGCACCAGTACTGGTAGTCCGGGTTGACCGGCTCCATGTCGCGGACGATCGGGGTGCCACTGCCGCACCAGTCGCACTTCCTCCTGTGGGCACCCATCGATCAGCTCCAGCTGTGGCCGCAGGCCGTGCACACGTAGGAGATCCCGCCGTTGTCACCGAGGACCTGGGCCACGAAGGCGGAACCGCAGGAAGGGCAGCCGAGCCGGGTGGCCGTCTCCCGTGTCATCGCTGCTTCGAAGAGGTGGCCGCCCTCTCCGAGGATGCTCGCAGGCATCGCAACTCCCTCCCGTCGGGCCGCGCCCCCTTCCGGCCGTTTGATTCTGCCACGGCCGGGCCAATACGGTCAGCGACGCCTCAGTACCAGTCCGGCCACAGCACCCCGCGCGGCTCTCGGAGCGAGCGCGAACGCGCATGTGAGAAGCGTTTCCGCAGAGATATACGCCTGCGGGTCCCCGAGTGACTCAAACCGGTCCGGGAAGAGTGCGCCGAAGGCCGCGACACCCGGTCAGCCGGCCGCGCCCGGCCCACCCGAGGCACGGGCACCGCCACCTGCCCCCGCGGTCACCGCCCTCGGGACCGACCACACCGAAGAGGGCGGAGAGCGGAGTTGCTGCGGGCAAGGAAAAGATCCCGCCCCCACAGGGGACGGGATCTTCTCGAAACCGATCCGACAACTCGACGGAGTGTCGACCAGTGGAGCTAAGGAGAATTGAACTCCTGACCTCCTGCATGCCATGCAGGCGCTCTACCAACTGAGCTATAGCCCCTCGCGTTCTTCCCGCTTGCCGCTCGGCGGGGCGAACAAGAAGAACTTTAGCCTGCGACCTGCCGGAAAGTGAAATCCGGGTCCGGGCCGTCCCGCAGCACTCAGTCGTCGTCGCCGAGGACCGGTTCCGGCAGGGTGCCGGCGTTGTGCTCGAGGAGCCGCCAGCCGCGGGCGCCCTCGCCGAGGACGGACCAGCAGCAGTTGGAAAGGCCGCCGAGGCTCTCCCAGTCGCGCGCCTCCAGGCCGAGCAGGCGGCCGATGGTGGTACGGATCGTGCCGCCGTGGCTGACGACGACGAGCGTGCCGTCCTCGGGCAGCTTCTCGGCGTGCCGCAGCACGACCGGGGCGGCCCGGTCGGCCACCTCCGACTCCAGTTCGCCGCCGCCGCGGCGGACGGGCTCACCGCGCTTCCACGCGGTGTACTCCTCGCCGAACCGGGAGACGATCTCCTCGTGCGTCAGCCCCTGCCAGACACCCGCGTACGTCTCGCGCAGGGCCTCGTCGTGGGCGACCTCCAGGCCCGTGAGCGCGGCCAGTTCGGCCGCCGTGTCGGCGGCCCGCCGCAGGTCGGAGGCGACGATGGCGTCCGGCCCGAGAGAGGCCAGCAACCGGGCGGACCGGCGGGCCTGGGCCACGCCGGTCTCGGTCAGCGGAACGTCCGTGGTGCCCTGGAAACGGCGCTCCACGTTCCACAGGGTCTGGCCGTGCCGCCAGAGGATGACGCGCCGGCCGCGGCCCGGCGTCCGGCCGGCCGCAGGTGCGGCCCCGGCACCCGGCGCGGTCATCACCAATCACCGTCCGGCTCGGCCTCGTCCTGGGCGGCCTGCAGCTTGGCGTGCTCCTGGGCCTTGCCCCGGGTCGCCTTGGCGTCGGCGGGCAGGTCCAGCTCGGGGCAGTCCTTCCACAGCCGCTCCATGGCGTAGAAGACGCGCTCCTCGCTGTGCTGGACGTGGACGACGATGTCGACGTAGTCGAGCAGGACCCAGCGGGCCTCGCGGTCGCCCTCGCGGCGGACCGGCTTGACGCCGAGTTCCTTCTGGAGGCGCTCCTCGATCTCGTCGACGATCGACTTGACCTGGCGGTCGTTGGGGGCGGAGGCCAGCAGGAAGGCGTCCGTGATCGACAGCACGTCGCTGACGTCGTAGGCGATGATGTCGTGCGCGAGCTTGTCGGCAGCCGCCTGGGCGGCGGTCTGGATCAGCTCGATGGAGCGGTCTGTGGCGGTCACTACGTGGCTTTCCGTCGGCGGTCGTTTGACCTCAAGGGTCTCACGGCCGCCGACGGCGCCCCACGCGAATACTCCGGGCCCGCCGTGCTCGGGGGTCGTCGCCGTGGGCGGCCCCCTCCCGTCCCCGCCCCGGCTAGGACGAGGAGGGCTCGTAGTCCTTGCCCAGGACGACCGTGACGTCCGCGTTCGCGGGGACCGTGCCCTTCGCCACGGCGGTGTCCGGAAGGCCCAGGGTCTTGGCGACCTCGGTGGCGTTCCCCCGGTCGGCGGCGTCCGCGTACAGCACCTTCGACGCGGCCGTGGTGCCGCCCGACGCCGTGCCGCCGTCCAGGAAGGTGAACCCGCCGTTGAGGAGGACCACGCGCGCGTCCTCGCTGGTGGATCCGGCCCCGCTGGCGTTCTGCACGGAGACGCTGACCGCCGCGTCCTGGTCGGGACTCTTCGCGGTGCCGCCGAGGATGTCCTTGACCACGCTCGCGCCGGCCGCGGCGCTGAGCGTGCCGTCGGCCTGGACGGGCAGCAGGGCGGTCTTGTAGTCGCCGCCCTTGGCGAGATCGGCGAGGTCGGCGAGGAAGGCGCCGAGGTCCTTGTCGGTGAGCGAGGGGTCGAGGATCTGCGCCAGGGTCTGCACGGTGACGGTGGCGCCCTGCGGATCGGAGGACACCTTGCGCAGCACCGCCTGCATGACCTGGCCGAACCGCTCCAGCTGGGCGTTCTGGGCCTCGCCCTCGGCGCGGTAGGTGGCGTAGGCGACGGCCGTCTTTCCGCTGAGGGTGCGGCCCTCGCCCTTGGTCACGAGCGGGGCCTGTCCCTTCTTCTTGGCGGCCGGATCGGGCACGGTGGTGTCGGTGTCCACCTCGATGTTGCCGACGAGGTCGACGAGGTTCTGCAGATACGGGGTGTCCAGCCGCCAGGTGCCCTGGATCTCGGTGCCGAGGACGGCGTCCAGCGACTCGCGCGTGCCGGCGGAGCCGTCGCCGTCGACGGACTTGGCGAGGGTCGTGGTGGTGCCGTCGTCGGTGGTGACGACGAGCGAGTTGGGCAGCAGGACGGTGGTGCCCTGCTTCGTGGTGGTGTTGTCGACGAGCAGGGCCGTGGAGGTGCCGCCCTTGGCGGTGTCGTGCAGGTGGACCACGATCACGTCGCGCTTCTGGGCGGCGGGCGCGGCCGTGGTGCCGGTCTTCGCGTCGTCCGACGACGACAGTCCGGGCAGCTTCCCGGCGTACCCGAGGTAGCCCACTCCGCCGACCGCGGTGAGCGCGAGGACGACTGCCAGGGCGACCAGGCGGCCGCGGGCGCGGCGCTTGGCCTCCTCCCGGCGCTCGGTGCGGTTCTCGGTGAAGTTCAGCCAGTCGATGACGTCCTCGGAGTCCCCGTCGGGATCCTCGACGAACGCGAACTGCTCGGTGGGGTAGTCCCGTTGCGGTCGCTCGGAGGTCTCCGCAGGGCCCTGGTGCTCCTCGGCCTCCACGGGGCCGGCCTGCTGCGGGATGTAGGCGGTCTGCTCGGCGACGCGGGGCTGCTGTCCGCTGGTCGCGGTCTGCCCGTAGGGGTCGTACGGGGCGGTCGCGGCGCCCTGCTGCCCACCCGTGCCGGTGCCGTAGGGGTCGTGCACGGGCACCTGCCGGCCGGTGTCGTACGGGTCGTAGGCGGGTGTGGGCGGCTGCTGACCGGTGTCGTACGGGTCGTAGGCGGGCGTCGCCGGCTGCTGCCCCGTGTCGTAGGGGTCGTAGGCGGGCGCGGCCGGCTGCCGACCGGTGTCGTACGCGGGGTAGGCGGGCTGCTGCTGTCCGCCCTGGGCGTACGGGTCGTAGCCGTAGCCCTGCTGCTGCCCGTACGGGTCGTAGGCCTGCTGGGGCGGGACCTGGCGGTACACAGGCTGCCCGTATTCGTCGTAGCCGACGAGTTCGTACGGAAGCTCCCCGTAGTCCGCGTCGTTTCGGTCGTTCACCGGTGCCCCTCTCGGCTCACTCGCCGCGGTACAGCTCGCGCTTGTCGATGTAGCGCACGACGCCGTCCGGCACCAGATACCAGACGGGGTCGCCCTTGGCGACCCTCGCGCGGCAGTCCGTGGAGGAGATGGCCAGTGCGGGGACCTCGACGAGGGAGACGCCCCCCTCGGGGAGGCCGGGGTCGGCCAGGTTGTGGCCGGGCCGGGTGACTCCGACGAAGTGGGCGAGGGAGAACAGTTCCTCGCTGTCGCGCCAGGTCAGGATCTGCCCCAGGGCGTCCGCGCCGGTGATGAAGAACAGGTCGGCGTCGGGATTGAGGGACCGCAGGTCGCGCAGGGTGTCCACGGTGTAGGTGGGGCCACCCCGGTCGATGTCGATGCGGCTGACCGAGAACTGCGGGTTCTCGACGGTCGCGATGACCGTCATCAGGTAGCGGTCCTCGGCCAGTGAGACCCTGCGGCTGCTCTTCTGCCACGGCTCGCCGGTCGGGACGAACACGACCTCGTCCAGGTGGAACCGCGCGGCGACCTCACTGGCCGCCACGAGGTGTCCGTGGTGGATCGGATCGAACGTTCCGCCCATGACGCCGAGGCGGCGCTTGCCCGGATTGGACGGGCCGTTCGCCGTGCCGCTCGACGGACCGGTAGGCATGTCCTGCTCTCCCATGCGTGCAGACCCTACCGGCCCGTCCTGAGGGCACCGATCGGCCGGTGCCCGGAGTGCCCCGCTACGAACAAGGCCGACCTCAGCGGTCGCGGTTGAAGCGCGTGGTGATCCACAGCAGGAGCAGCAGGATCAGGAAGGCGCCACCACCGGTGACCAGCGGGCTCAGGCTCTCGTGGTTGCCACCGTGCTCCTCGCCCTCGGCGGCGAGGGTGACCAACTGGGCAGCTGCGCTGTGGAAGCTCATCTTCGGCAGGACCTATCCGATGGGGTCCCCCGCTCGACCGGATCGAGATGGGGGAGGGCGAGATAAAGATGTCGGCCCATCGTAAGCGGGCGCCTCATCCCGCCACACGCCGACTCCGCCGTGCGAAAACCGCGGGCTCCGCCGTGGGGAGAGCGAGCGGGGGAACCTTCCCGGCGGCTCAGTCGTCTTTCCGCGTGTAGCCCCGCAACAGGAACCAGGCCGTCAGCACGCAACCCAGCACCATCACGATCAGCACGACCCGAAGCAGGTCCCCCGAACCCTGCCGCTGCGCGGCGTCGGCGGCCTGCGCGATCCAGGCTGCTGCGGGGCTGTGCTCCATGGCGCGGGACTCCTTCGGTGTAGTGCCCGTCCACCGTAACTCCGCCTAGGGTGGGCCCTGCCTCGGGGGCGCAAAGGGCTGCACAAGGGTCCGCAAAGGACCACACATACAAGGGCCATACACACGCACTTGGGGGATGGATGTCCGACGACGGCCACGAGCACGACGGTCACGAGCACGTGCCGAGCAGGCAGCGCAGGCGCTTTCCCGGTCTCTCCTCGCGTGCGTACGAGCACCCGGCCGACCGCTCCGCCCTGGTGGCGCTGCGCAAGCTGAGCGGCTTCGACACGGTCTTCAAGGCGCTCAGCGGGCTGCTGCCCGAGCGGAGTCTGCGTCTGCTGTTCCTGTCCGACTCGGTCCGCGTCTCGGACCAGCAGTTCACGCACCTGAACGACATGCTGCGGGACGCCTGCTACATCCTGGACCTCGAGAAGGTCCCGGCGATGTACGTCACCCAGGATCCGCGGCCCAACGCGATGTGCATCGGCCTGGACGAGCCGATCATCGTGGTCACCACGAGCCTGGTGGAACTGCTCGACGAGGAGGAGATGCGGGCGGTCATCGGCCACGAGGTGGGCCACGCCCTGTCCGGGCACGCCGTGTACCGCACGATCCTGCTGTTCCTGACGAGCCTCGCCCTCAAGGTCGCCTGGATCCCGCTGGGCAACCTGGCGATCATGGCGATCGTGACCGCGCTGCGGGAGTGGTTCCGCAAGTCGGAGCTGTCCGCGGACCGGGCCGGCCTGCTGGTCGGGCAGGACCTGAAGGCCTCGATGCGCGGCCTGATGAAGATCGCCGGCGGAAACCACCTGCACGAGATGAACGTGGACGCGTTCCTCAAGCAGGCCGAGGAGTACGAGGCCGGCGGTGACCTGCGCGACTCCGTGCTGAAGATCCTCAACGTGCTGCCCCGCTCCCACCCCTTCACCACCGTGCGCGCGGCCGAGCTGAAGAAGTGGGCCGAGTCCCGCGACTACCAGCGGATCCTGGACGGCCACTACCCGCGTCGCGCCGAGGACAAGGACACCTCGGTCAGCGACTCCTTCCGCGAGTCGGCCTCGCACTACACCGACCACGTGAAGAGTTCCAAGGACCCGCTGATGAAGCTGGTCACCGACATCGCGGGCGGGGCGGGGAACCTGGGCGGCCGGGTCCGCCGGGGCTTCGACGGCTTCACCGCCACCGCTCCCCCGCGGGACCGCCCGACGGACACGCCCCCGCGCGACGAGGACTGACGGGGGACGACCGCCCGGCGAGGGCAGACAGGCCTCGCCACTCGCATCCCGCCCGTCGACACCCCGCTCCTGGCCCTCCGCCGCTCACACGCTGGGCTGTGCGCTCGCCGCCAGTGATCCGCAGAGCGGCGTCGCTCCGCCGGTCGCGTAGGGGTCGGTGCCGGCCGGGCCGCCCGTCTGGGCGGTCCGGCCGGCGAGCAGGGGGCGCAGGTGGTTCGTGGAGTCCTCGCCGCAGGACAGCGGGCCGGCCTGGACGTAGGACACGATCAGCTGGGTCTGGCGCAGCCGCAGGTCGTCGCGGTCGAAGCGGAACTGAAGCTCGCGGCGGACGGTGAACAGCGAGACGGGGGCCTTCGCGTCGGCTCCGGGCGGCCGCAGGGCGTACACGAAGGTGTGGTCGGCGGTGACCTCCAGGGTGGCGGCGTCGGCCTCGGCGGCCTGGAGGGTGCCCTGGACGCGGACCCCGTCGTCGGCGAGTTCGGCGCGGGCCGGGTCGAAGCGCACGAGCCATCCGGTGGGCGCGTGCCGGCCGTCGGCGGCCGGGTGGGTGAAGCTCTCGTCGAACTGGTCGACCTGATCGGTGTCGAGCAGCATCCGTACGGGCCGTACCTGCTGTCCGGTGAGCACCTCCGGGTCGAGGGAGGAGCGCACGAGGTACTCCTTGGCGGTCGTCAGAGCGGTGACGACCTGGCTGTCGGAGAAGTGCGCCGTCCGCCGGGAGGGCGGCAGCGGGATGCCCTCGGCGCCGATGCGGAACTGCGCGGCGGGGCTGTGCTCGAACAGGTACGCCGGATCTGCGGTGCCCGGTACGGCGCCCTGCGGGGCGAGCGGGATGACGGTCATCCGCAGTGGCTCGACGGCGCGGCGGGCGGCCGGGGTCTGGTAGGGATGCCGGACGCCCATGTAGATCGCGGTGATGAAGGCGAGGGCGATCAGCAGGACCAGGGCGAGGGCCTGCCGGGAGAGGCCGGTGCGGCGCAGCGGCGGGCGAGGGCGTACGGCGGGAGCGTGGTCGGCGATGCGCTCCTCGGCGGAGTACTCCTGGAGACGGGCAGCGCTCACGAACGATTCGTCGAAGACGACGGATCGGAACTCCTCCTCGCCACCACCGGAAGTCCCCTCGGGTGCCCCTTCCGGTGGCTCTCCGGGCCTGCCCATACCTTCAGGGTAGGTCGCGCGGAGCCCGGGTAAACGCCCCGCTGCGCGACAAGTTCGGACAGGTTCCCTCCCGGTCGGCGGCGCTTGCTCAGGGCGTGCGCGGGACGGCCGCGACGGGTGGCCGGGACTGGTCGGTGACGGCGGACGGAACCGGCCCGGCACCGTGTTCCAGGCCGGTCGACGCGGGCGACGGGGGCTGGTCGCGATCGCCTGAGGAGGAGGCGCCGCGGTAGACCGCGGCGAAGGCCAGCACGACCATGCCGACGCCCATGACCACGGCGAGCATCCAGGCGACCGGCCGGTGCCAGCGGACCTGCTTGCCGTAGGAGCCGAACCCGCTGTAGCGCCGGTCCCAGGAATCGGGGTCGTCGGGATCGTCGAGGTCGTCCAGCTCGTCGTGGTCCGGACCGTGAGCGAACTCGCCGGGGCCGTAGAGGTCGTCGTAGCGGTCTCCGCGGGCGCGGCGGGCTTCCGCCTCCGAGGCCTCGGCTCTCGCCCGGGCGGCGGCCAGGAGGCGTTCGACGGCGGTCGGCTCGTGGACCGGTGCCGCCTGCACGAAGGCCTCGTCGAAGACCACGGAGGCGAACTCTTCGTCCGACACCCCGCGGTCGTGGTCGTCGTCGGGCTCCCAGCCGTCAGGGAACGGCGTGCCCCCCACGTCCTCCGGCACGGATCCAGAGTAGACCTGGGGGGTCGGTTTGGGCAGACGGTACGGAGATTCATCCGCCTGTTGAGACGCCCCTCACGCCCCCGGCGGGCGCCGCGCGCCCCTTCCGTCAGCGCCGTACGTGACCGTCGCCGGTGACGATGTACTTGGTGCTGGTCAGCTCCGGCAGGCCCATGGGGCCGCGGGCGTGCAGCTTCTGGGTGGAGATGCCGATCTCCGCGCCGAAGCCGAACTGGCCGCCGTCGGTGAAGCGGGTGGAGGCGTTCACGGCGACCGTGGTGGAGTCGACCAGCTGGGTGAAGCGGCGGGCGGCCTGCTGGGAGGTGGTCACGATGGCCTCGGTGTGGCCGGAGGTCCACAGCCGGATGTGCTCGACGGCCCTGTCCAGCGAGTCGACGACGGCGGCGGCGATGTCGTAGGAGAGGTACTCGGTCTCCCAGTCCTCCGGGGTGGCCTCGACGACGGTCGCCCGGGAGCCCTTGGCGTAGGCCAGGACGCGCTCGTCGGCGTGGACGGTGACCCCGGCGTCCGCGAGGGCGTCGAGGGCGCGGGGCAGGAACTCGGCGGCGATGTCCTGGTGGACCAGGAGGGTCTCGGCGGCGTTGCAGACGCTGACCCGGTGGGCCTTGGAGTTGATCAGGATGTCGACCGCCATGTCGAGGTCGGCCTGGGCGTCGACGTAGACGTGGCAGTTGCCGGTGCCGGTCTCGATCACCGGAACGGTGGACTCGGAGACGACCGTCCGGATGAGCGAGGCGCCGCCGCGCGGGATCAGCACGTCGACCAGACCGCGGGCGCGCATCAGCTCGCGCACGCTCTCGCGGCTCTCCCCCGGCACCAGCTGGACGGCGTCGGCGGGCAGCCCGGCGCCGCCGACGGCGTCGCGGATCACCCGGACGAGAGCGCTGTTCGACTCGTAGGCGGAACCGGAGCCGCGCAGCAGGACCGCGTTGCCGGACTTCAGGCACAGGGCGGCGGCGTCGACGGTCACGTTCGGGCGGGCCTCGTAGATGATGCCGACCACGCCGAGCGGGACGCGGACCTGACGCAGGTCGATGCCGTTGGGGAGGGTCGAACCGCGCACGACCTCGCCGACGGGGTCGGGCAGGGCGACGACGTCCCGCACGTCGGAGGCGATGGTCCGCACCCGCTCCGGGGTGAGGGTGAGCCGGTCGACGATCGCCTCGCTGGTACCGGCCTCGCGGGCTTTGGCGATGTCCTTGGCGTTGGCCTCGACGATCTCGCTCGTACGGACTTCCAGCGCGTCCGCGATGGCGAGCAGCGCGTCGTCCTTGGCGGCCCGGGGCAGCGGCGCGAGGTCGGCGGCGGCCGCCTTGGCGCGGTAGGCGGCCTGGGTGACCGGGGAGAGTGCGTCGTACGGAGAGAGCGTGGTCATAGGGGAAGGGTAGTGCGCCGGGCGGGCGCGTTCACGGCTCGTTCCACAGCCCGAGACGTCGGTGGGGACGCGCGCGACGCCCTCCCGGGGGCCTCGGGCCGGAAGGGGTGGAAGCCCGGCCTCAGTAGGGGTGGACCCCGACGGGGGTCGCCGGGGCCGGGCCGTAGCCCTCGGCGATGCGCTGGTGGTAGGTCTGGCGGTCGATGACCTCCAGGCCGACGATCTCCCACGGTGGCAGTCCGGCTGTCTGGCGGTGCTCGCCCCACAGGCGCAGGGCGACGGCGGCCGCGTCGTGCAGGTCGCGGGCCTCCTCCCAGTAGCGGATCTCCGCGTGGTCGACGGCGTAGCGGCTGGTCAGGAGGAAGGGGTGGTCGTGGGCGAGCTGCTCCAGGGCGCGCCGCACCTCCTTGAGGTCGGCCTCCTCGCCGGAGACGCTCAGGGTGACGTGCCACAGGCGGGGCAGGTCCGCGGGCCGGGTCCGCTCGTGGCCGTCCTCCTGGCGCGCGCGGTAGTTCTCCCCGGCCGCCACGCTCGTCAGGGCGCGTTCCTCGCCCGCGGGGCGTGAGGAGGCCAGGCTCGCCCCGGCACTCCCACGGGCCGCTGCCACCCCAGGGCGCACTCGTCTCACGACGGCCTCCTTTACGCGGCGCTCGTGCGGAACATGTCCCAGAGACAAAGTTGAGCAGGCCGCACGGCTCCATGGGGCGGTTTCACGGAACGTCCCCCACCGGTACGGGCCGTTCGAGCGTCGGCGGGCGCGGCCGTTCGACCGCGGGTGAGGGGGGCGGGGCCGGCGGGATCCTCAGGGCTGGAGGATGACCAGGTCGTCGCGGTGGACGACCTCCCGCTCGTACTCGGCGCCGAGTTCGCGCGCCAGTTCGCGGGTGGATCGGCCGAGCAACTGGGGGATCTCCTTGGCGTCGAAGTTGACGAGGCCGCGGGCCACGGCGCGTCCGGAGCCGTCGCGCAGCTCGACCGGGTCACCCGCGTTGAAGTCGCCCTCGACGGCGGCGATACCGGCCGGCAGCAGCGAGGTGCGGCGCTCGACGACGGCCCGTACGGCGCCGTCGTCCAGGGTCAGCGAGCCCTGCGGGGTGGAGGCGTGCTGGAGCCAGAGCAGCCGGTCGGCGGAGCGCTTGCCGGTGGCGTGGAAGTAGGTGCCGGTGTCGCCGCCCGAGAGGGCGTCGGCGGCGTGGACGGTGTTGGTGAGGACGACGGGGATGCCGGCGGCCGCGGCGATCCGGGCGGCCTCGACCTTGGTGACCATGCCGCCGGTGCCGACGCCCGCCTTGCCGGCGCTGCCGATCTCGACACCGTCCAGATCGGCGGGTTCGCGCACCTCCGCGATCCGCGAGGTGCCGGGTTTGCTGGGGTTGCCGTCGTACACGCCGTCGATGTCGGAGAGGAGCACGAGGAGGTCGGCGTGGACGAGGTGGGCGACGAGGGCGGCGAGCCGGTCGTTGTCACCGAAGCGGATCTCGTCGGTGGCGACGGTGTCGTTCTCGTTGACGATCGGGAAGGCGCCCATCGCCAGCAGCTTGTCGAGGGTGCGGGAGGCGTTGCGGTGGTGGGCGCGGCGGCTCATGTCGTCGGAGGTGAGCAGGACCTGGCCGACGCGGACGCCGTAGCGGGCGAAGGAGGCGGTGTAGCGGGCCACGAGGAGGCCTTGGCCGACGCTGGCCGCGGCCTGCTGGCGGGCGAGGTCCTTGGGGCGGCGGCGCAGGCCGAGCGGCGCGAGCCCGGCGGCGATGGCACCGGAGGAGACCAGCACGATCTCCCGCTCCCCCCCGCTGCGGATCTTGGCGAGGACGTCGACGAGCGCGTCGACCCGGTCGGCGTCCAGGCCGCCGGTGGCGGTGGTCAGCGACGAGGAACCCACCTTGACGACGATCCTGCGGGCCTCGCGCACGGCCTGCCTTGCCCCTGCCACCTTGTTCGTCGTCCCCTCGCGTAGGTCCATGGCTGCCCGTCAGGCAATCTACGCGAACGGGGGCGGAGGGCGCGCCGGGGTTTCACGTGCCGGACGGCCACGCTGCGCGCCCACGTCTTCACTGTTTGCGTACGGCAAAGAGGTTGTGCAGGTTCCACAGGGAACTTGAAGAGAACCTCAATTCATTTTCAAGTTTGAGTCACTTAAAGTTCGCGGTGTGAAGCGCATACTCCTGAGATCGGGCAAGAGCCCCTTCGACGTCGTGCCGGTCGAGGAAGCCCTCCATCGCGACGTCATCGCCACCAACTCCGGCAACCTGATCTTCAGCGATGCCGCCCACAAGATACTCACCACCCCGGGCACCGAGGTCGTCTCGAACAGCATGCGCACCGAGGTCGGCGCGGCCGCCCGGATCAACGAGGAGTACGACGCCTTCGTCGTGCCCCTGGCCAACGCCTTCCGGCCGACGTTCGAGCCCGCGCTCCAGCGGCTGACCCGGCTCATCAGCAGACTGAAGATCCCCGTCGTGGTCCTGGGCGTCGGCGCGCAGGCCGGCCTGGACCAGGACGCGGCACGGCTGAAGGCCATGGAGCCCACCGTGCGGGCGTTCTGCTCGGCGGTGCTGGAACGCAGCGCGTCCATCGGGGTGCGCGGCGAGTTCACCGAGAAGTACCTCACCGACATGGGGTTCCGCGACGTCGAGGTCATCGGCTGCCCGTCGATGTTCCTGCACGGCGACCGGCTCACCGTGGAGAAGCGGGTGGAGTCGCTCACCCCGGAGTCGCGGCTCGCCATCAACGGCTCGCACACCGCGGTGCGCAGCGGAGGCCTGCACAAGATCATCACGCGGACCCACGCGCACTACCCGAAGCTGCGGTACATAGGCCAGAACCTCACCGACGCCAAACAGCTCTACTGGCGGGACGTGGACTCCCCGGCCGGCCGCGTGACGCAGATGCCGACCCACCCCGATCACCCGATGTACCAGGAGGACAAGGTCCGGGTGTACATCGACCCGGTCACCTGGATCGACGATCTGCGCGGCTTCGACTACTCGTTCGGCTCGCGGATCCACGGCAACATCGCGGCGCTGCTGGCGGGCACGCCGGCGACCGTGCTGGCCTTCGACTCGCGCACGCTGGAGCTGTGCCGCTACTTCGAGATCCCGCACCGGCTGCTCAACGAGGTCCCCGCGGACCTCGATCCGGCCGACCTCTACGAGGAGGCCGACTTCGGGCCGCTGACCGGCAACCACCGGGCGCGGTTCGAGCGGTTCACGGGCTTCCTCGACAAGAACGGCCTGGAGAACACCTTCACGCACGGCGACGGCGGGGCGGCCTTCGACAAGAAGCTGCGCTCCCTGTCCTTCCCGGCCGGAGTGGCGCCGTGGAACTCCACGGACCTCGCCTCGCTGACGAGCCGGTTCGGGTGGCTACAGCAGCGGATCAGCCAACTGGACGCGCACAACGCCGAGTTGAAGCGGGAGCTGGCGAGGAGCCGGGCGGGAGCGAAGGCCGTGCTGGCGTCTCCGTCGATCTATCGGCGTGCCCGGCGGGTGGTCGGGGGACCGTTGCGGCGGGCGCTGAAGCCGTCGAAGTAGCCCTCGACGCCTCCGCTGCCGTCGACGTAGCCCTTGACGCCTGCCGTCGAAGCAGCCCCTGGCGCCTCCGCTGCCGTCGAAGCGGGTGAGGGCCTCGACGGCAGCCGTGGAAGCAGCCCCTGGGCGCCTCCGCCCCCTCCTCACACCGCGGCCGTCCCGCGCACCCTCATGCGTCCCAGCCCGCGCCGGACCTTGCGGGTCGCTCGGCGCAGGAAGGACTCGGCCGGGCCCTGGCGCCAGCCGGGGAACTCCTTGGCCTCGCGGGGTTCGGCCAGGTAGACGCGGTCCGGGATGCCGGCGGCGCGGTCCCGGAAGTGCGGGTAGGCGAGGTAGAGCCGCGTTCCGCGCTTCTCCAGGACGGGGGCGGGCTCGCG
Organism: Streptomyces sp. NPDC006259; assembly: GCF_042870975.1. Taxonomy (NCBI): domain Bacteria; kingdom Bacillati; phylum Actinomycetota; class Actinomycetes; order Kitasatosporales; family Streptomycetaceae; genus Streptomyces; species Streptomyces sp. NPDC006259. Next base: position 973,909 of record NZ_JBIAHY010000001.1, read on the forward strand.
CTTGTCCTTGATGAACTCGATGACGTCCGCGAGGAGGTCGGGCCGCCCCGCGGCGACCAGGTGCAGACGCAGCCGCTCGTGGACCCTGAGGCGGTGGGAGACGCCCTCGTTCCAGTACGCGTCCATCAGCGGCTTGGCCAGTTCGAGCTTGGTGCGCCGGATCTCCTCGTCGTTCCTGAGGAAGACCGGCCCGAACTGCGGCAGGACGGTCACCAGGAACGGGCGGACCATCAGCACGTCCCGCTTGGCGCCGGGCGGCAGCATCCGGGCGATCAGCTCCATGAGGGCGCGTGCGGAGTCGAAGCGCAGGGTGTAGCTGCCGCTCTTGGTCACGTGCTTGCCGTCGCTGCGGCCCACCAGGTAGTAGCAGGTGTGGTCGGCGACCACGGAGACGCCGTCGGCCCGCAGGTAGGCCTCCATGGTGAACACCGCGTCCTCGCCGGTCCACAGGGACTCGTCGAAGCGCATGCCGTGCCGCTCCAGCAGCGCGCGGCGGAACAGCTTCTGCGCGCTGAGCGTGAACTTGATGTTGGACGAGAACACGTCCGTGCGTTCGAGGGTCTTCCCCCACATCGACCGGGGGGCCTTGCGGTTGACGCCCTCGACGCGGCCGAGGACCACGTCCGTGCCGTTGCGGTCGGCCATGGCGACCATGCGTTCCAGGGCCTCGGGCCCGAGCCGGTCGTCGGCGTCGAGGAAGAAGACGTAACGGCCGGTGGCCTTGGCCAGGCCGACGTTGCGCGGGCCGCTGGGGCCGCCGGAGTTCTCCTGGCGGATCACCGTGACCGCCATCGGGGCGCGGGCGGCGAACTCCTCCAGGCAGTCACCGCTGCCGTCCGTGGATCCGTCGTCGACCGCGATCACCTCGATGCGCGCCGGGTCCAACGACTGTGCCTCCACCGATGCCAGACATTCGACCAGGTACGGCATCGCTTCGTACGCCCCGATGATCACGCTGACATCGGGCTCCGCCACGGTCACTTCTCCCCCTCGCCACGCACGGTTTCCCCCTGGTCAACGATCCGGCAACCCGATAGACGGGGGATTACAGAAAGGGGTTGCTCGCGTTACTCGTACTCTGCCTGTGTGCCGTGTCACAGCCTACGGAAACGGCTCGGCCCCCGGGCGGTTCACCCTCCGGGGGCCGAGCCGTTTCGCGCGGAGCGCCTCACACGGCGCGCTCCCCGTCGGGCGTTCTGGTGGGGCGTCCGGGTGCGGGACACCTGGATTCAGACCGCGGTCACGCCGCCCTCCGCCAGTTCCGCCTCGCCGGCGGCCGCGACGACGCGGGACTCCTGGCCGACGTTGCGGGCCTCGGCCTTCAGCGCCAGGTCGGCGATCGCGGTGTCGAACCGCTCGATGGAGGTCGGCTGGTCGGGGCCGAGCAGGTACTCCTTCAGCTCCTTGCGGTCCTCGGCCAGCGGGTCGGCGGCCGGGTCGCGGACGGCGTCCAGCAACCGCTCCACACCGGCGGCGTCGTTCGTGAGGATCACGGCCGCGCGCACCGCGGTGTTCTGCCGCCGGAACTCCTCCGCGCCCAGCTCCGCCGAGTCGGTGACGGCGTACGGCTTGCCGCTGGCGATGAAGTCGGAGACGACGCTGGAGATGTCCGAGACCATCCCCTCGGAGACGTTGAAGCAGTCGTACAGCCGCGGCTCGGTCCCCGTGATGACCCGGTGCTCGTACGACGGGAAGGAGCGCCAGTAGGCGTCGTTCCATTCGGCGCGCAGCCGGGCGGCCTCCTGGTGCCTGCGCATGTCGACGAGGCCGTCGCGGCTCGTCACGGCCTCGTCGGCCTTCTCGTCGAAGGCGAGGGAGAGCCCGTCCAGGCGGGCCTTCAGGCGGGTCAGCTCGGCCTTGGCCTTCGCCTGGGCGGCCGGGTCCGCGGTGAAGCGGGGGTCGGCGGCGCGCTCGGCGGCGGCCTTCTTGACCAGGGCGATGATCCGGTGGTGCGCGGCGCGGGCCTTGGCGCTGCGGGTGCCGGTGAAGGGGTGCGGCTTGTACAGGACCCGGACCGGGGGCTCGGCCGCGACCAGCCTCTTCACGATGTTCTCGCCGGCCAGCAGGATCGAGGTGTTGCCCGGGTCGTCGTCCCAGCCCTCCCAGGTGGGGGCGTACAGCACGGTCGGGATCCGGTCCTTCGGCGCGCCCTGCCAGGGCTTGATGGGCGCGAGCTGCGGGCGGCCGACTTCGACGATGTCCTCGTCGCGGATGCCGACGTCGGCGATGGCGTAGCGGTCGCGGCCCGCGCGGCCGGCGGTCCACACCTCGTCGTACACCTTGCTGAAGGGGTTGACGCTGGCGAGCTTGTCGCTGTCGCCGTGACCGATGAAGACGTGCTTCATGGTGGGCACGCGCAGCAGGTGGATGTTCTTGCCGACGTTCGCCGCGTACAACGCGACCCGCACCGTGGAGAGGTCCATGTTCATCAGGTGCACCCCCCCGGGCACGCAGACGACCGGGACCGTGGTGGGCGCCATCTTCTCCAGGATGACCCGCTCGCGCAGGATGATCAGCGGGCGGGAGTCCAACTGCTCCATCGTCTCCAGCCACATGTTGACCTGGTAGGCGGAGTCGGCGGAGCCGGAGAAGTACAGCACCGTCTGCGGGCGGTACTCGCGCAGCCAGGCGCTGACGGTCTTGAGGACCTTGTCGGCCTTCGGCGGCACCCGCTTGGCCCGCAGATACGGCATCAGCACGAGGACGTAGAGGGCGCCGAGGCCGACGGTGACGCCGACTCCGGCGAAGCCGGCGGCCTCGCTGTCGGTGACGGCGTACGTCAGAAGGCCCACGACGGCCGCGAGGTCGAGGTGGAGCATCTTCACGTCGGCCCGGCGCAGCAGGAGGCGCGGCGGGGCGTCGGGGATGGGCAGGCGGGAGACGAGGTCGACGTTGCGGGTCACGATCGGCATCTGACGGCGGTTGCCGATCAGGGTGACGAGGGCGCCGTGCGGGGCCTGGAGTCCGAAGAAGACCGTGAAGCAGGCGATCGCGGCGTAGAAGACCGGCTCCTCCGAGAGTTCGAGCCGGGCCAGGAGCAGGATCAGCAGCAGCTCCCTGACCAGGAAGCGGGTCGACAGACCGGCTCTCACCTTGCCCAGGAGGCTGATGAGGTAGCTGCCCTTGCGGTGGAGGTAGAGGTCCGCGAGGTAGGTCACGGCGGCCGCGGCGGCGAAGGCGGGGACACTCGGGACGAGTGCGGCCAGCATGAGGCAGGGGAAGCCCAGCGTCATGAGGGCCGCCGCGGCCAGCTCGGCCACGCCGCCCACCCGGGCGACGCGAATAGCGGTCGTTATCACGGAGAAACCTGCTCTGGGAGGGGGCCGGTCAGTGAATCCGAAAAGTCCGGAAAATACTTTGTGAAGATTTCCGGAGCTTTACGGATTCAGGCCTCTGTGAATATCCCGTAAACAGGAAGCCACAGAGGCCTGAATTTCTAGGCTAATGGCGCTTGATTATGCCACGCCATCCTGTCGGTCGAGCACGCCGGCCAGGGCCTGCTCGAAGCCGGAGGCGCGCGAGGCGTCGGCGGTCGGGTCCTGCTGGCGGACGTCGATCACGTGTCCGGTCAGCTCGGACAGCAGCACGTCCAGGGAGGTGCGGGCCACGGCCTCGGAGGAGAGCAGGCTGCCCGCCGGCTCCTGGCCGAAGGCCTTGGTGCGCATGGGTGTCGCCGTGCGCTCCGGGTTGACGCAGTTGACGCGCACACCGTCGCCCGCCCACTCGTCGGACAGGGCCTGGGTGAGGTTCACCATGGCGGCCTTGGTCGAGGAGTAGAGGCTGTACTCCGCGCGGCCTCGGGTATAGCTGCTGGAGGTGTACAGCAGCAGCTGGCCCTTGGTCTCGGAGAGGTACTTGTAGGAGGAACGCGCGATCTGCACCGGCGCCAGGTAGTTGACCTTCAGCGCTTCCTCGATGGTCGCGTTGTCGGTCTCGGCGAGCTTGCCGATCCGCAGCACGCCCGCGGTGTTGACGACGTAGTCGATGCGGCCGGTCTCGGCGTAGGCCTTGGACAGCGCGTCGTCGACCTCCTCCGGGTTCTCCACGTGCGTGTTCGTGGTGGAGCGGCCGAGGGCGTAGACGGCCGCCCCGTAGGACCGGGCGAGTTCGGCGATGTCCTTGCCGATGCCGTAGGAGCCGCCGAAGACGACGAGCGTCCTGCCGGTGAGGAGTTCGCGGTAGGCCTCCTCGCTCATCTGCTCGGGCGCGGCGGTGGAGCCGAGCTGGAACAGCTTGTCGGCGATGAAGACGTCGACGGGCTGCGTCACCTTCATGTTGTACTCGTCACCCGCCACGACGTGGATCGGCACGTCCGGCAGATAGCGCAGTACGACGGTGCAGTCGTCGGTGGCCTGGAAGTTGGGGTCGGCCGCCGCGACCTCGTAGGCCCGCCGGATGGTGGAGAGCTTGAAGGCCTGCGGGGTCTGTCCGCGACGCAGCCGGGAGCGGTCCGGGATCTCGGTGATGAACTCGCCGTCCTCGCCGTGGGTGCGGGTGACGATGATGGTGTCGGCGGACGGAATGGCCACGTCGACGGCCTGGTAGCGGTCCAGGGCGGCGACGCAGTCGTCGATGACCCGCTGGGAGAGCAGGGGGCGTACGGCGTCGTGGAAGAGGACGTTGAGGTCCTCCCCCTCGGCCAGGCCCTCACCGAGGGCGGAGATGGCCCGCTCGGTGGTCTCGTTGCGGGTGGAACCGCCCTCGATGATGCGGGAGACCTTCTGGAACCCGGCCTTGGCGACGATCTTCTCGACGTCCGGCACATAGCCCGGCGCCATGAGCACGATGACGTCGTCCACGGAGTCGGCCTGCTCGAAGGTGGTCAGGGTGTGCTCGATGACGGCCTTGCCGGCGATCTTCAGCAACTGCTTCGGGATCGACAGACCCACCCGCTGGCCGGTGCCACCGGCCAGGATCACTGCGGTGGTACGGGGCTTGGCTATGCGCTGTGACACGGGTGACCTACCTCGGGGCGACAGGGAACGGGGAAATGCTCCCACTTTCGGTAACCACGATGCAAGGTGAGCGCCCTTCAGTGCATATGTGCCCGCTACCCGGCATTCACCTAGCGGTTCGGGTGAAGCCCGCGCCGGGCTGATTGGCCGGACACGGTGAGCCTTCCTCGGATCATCTCGTGAAATCCTGTGAGTAACCGCACTGACGGTAACGGATTGCCGAGAGTGACGAGATTGCGGCTCACCGACGGTCGCGGCGGTTTCGGGCAGCGTTGACCGAGTACTTTCACATGTTCCGCCGAGGACACCCGGCGCAGAGGCCGTCGCCACGGAATTCCTCAGGGCGACTCCGGCTGCCGCGGACGTGTTCGATACGGCGACTGGGCGCCCTGGGCAGCAGGTGAGCGGCGGCCCGGCAGCGGAGCCGGAGAGACCCGTTGCGGCGGGCCGCAACGGGTCTCTCGAAGCCGGTACTGCGCCGCCGGCGGCTGTGGAGCCGCCAAGCCGGTGGCGGTGAAGCTGTGCGGCCGGTGGCTGTGCGGCCGGTGGCGGTGAAGCCGTGCAGCCGGTGGCGGTCGAGCTGCCGAGCCGGTGGCTGCGCGGCCGGTGGCGGTGGGGCCGGTGGCTCAGAAGGGCTCGAAGCCCTCGAACTCCTCGGCCGCCTCGTCGTGCTCGGCCTGGCGGTCGCGGCGGCGCTGGGCCGCGGGGCGCGGGGCCTCGAAGCGGTGGTCCTCGCCACGGCGGCCGAGCATCTCGGCGCCGGCCGTCACGGTCGGCTCCCAGTCGAAGACGACCGCGTTGTCCTCGGGGCCGATGGCGACGCCGTCGCCGTTGCGGGCGCCGGCCTTCATCAGCTCCTGCTCGACACCGAGCCGGTTGAGGCGGTCGGCGAGGTAGCCCACGGCCTCGTCGTTGCTGAAGTCGGTCTGGCGCACCCAGCGTTCGGGCTTCTCGCCGCGGACCCTGAAGAGGCCGTCCTCCTCCTGCGTGACGGTGAAGCCCGCGTCGTCCACGGCCTTGGGCCGGATCACGATCCGCGTGGCCTCTTCCTTGGGCTTGGCGGCGCGCGCCTTGGCGACGATGTCGGCGAGCGCGAACGACAGCTCCTTGAGCCCCATGTGCGCCACGGCGGACGCCTCGAAGACGCGGTAGCCGCGCGCCTCCAGATCCGGCCGCACCATCTCCGCCAGGTCCTTGCCGTCCGGTACGTCGATCTTGTTCAGGACGACGACGCGCGGACGGTTGCCGAGCCCGCCGTACTGGCGCAGCTCCTCCTCGATGATGTCGAGGTCGGAGATCGGGTCGCGCTCGGACTCCAGGGTCGCCGTGTCCAGGACATGCACGAGCACACTGCACCGCTCGACGTGGCGCAGGAACTCCAGGCCGAGGCCCTTGCCCTGGCTGGCGCCGGGGATGAGACCCGGCACGTCGGCGATGGTGTAGACGGTCGAGCCGGCGGTGACGACGCCCAGGTTCGGGACCAGGGTGGTGAACGGGTAGTCGGCGATCTTGGGCTTGGCGGCCGAGAGCACCGAGATCAGGGACGACTTCCCGGCGCTCGGGTAGCCGACCAGCGCCACGTCGGCGACGGTCTTCAGCTCCAGCACGATCTCGTGCAGGTCACCCGGCTCGCCGAGCAGCGCGAAGCCGGGCGCCTTGCGGCGGGCCGAGGCCAGCGCCGCGTTGCCGAGACCGCCGCGGCCGCCCTGGGCGGCGACGAAGGAGGTGCCGTGGCCCACGAGGTCGGCGAGCACATTGCCCGCCCTGTCCAGGACGACGGTGCCGTCCGGCACGGGCAGGACCAGGTCCTGGCCGTCCTTGCCCGAGCGGTTGCCGCCCTCACCGGGCTTGCCGCTGGTGGCCTTGCGGTGCGGGGAGTGGTGGTAGTCGAGCAGCGTGGTCACTGACTGGTCCACGGTGAGGATCACGTCCCCGCCGCGGCCGCCGTTGCCGCCGTCCGGGCCGCCGAGCGGCTTGAACTTCTCACGGTGGACGGAGGCACAGCCGTGACCTCCGCTACCCGCGGCGACGTGCAGCTCGACGCGGTCCACGAAGGTGGTCATGGTGGGTGCCTCCAGTGATGCGGGTGATGTACGTGCGTGCTGTACGGGTGTTTCCTGTGTTAACACGCGAAAGGCGGACCCGCCTTCCCGAAAGGGAAGTGAGGTCCGCCTCGCGAAGCGTTCCCGATGGGCCTGGGATCAGGCGACCGGGACGATGTTCACGACCTTGCGGCCGCGGAACGTGCCGAACTCCACCGCGCCGGGGAGGAGCGCGAACAGCGTGTCGTCGCCGCCGCGGCCGACGCCGGAGCCGGGGTGGAAGTGGGTGCCGCGCTGGCGGACCAGGATCTCACCCGCGTTGACGACCTGACCGCCGAAGCGCTTCACGCCGAGCCGCTGGGCATTGGAGTCGCGACCGTTCCGGGTGGACGATGCGCCCTTCTTGTGTGCCATGTCTCCTCAGTCCCTTACTTCGCAGCCGCGGGGATCTCAGTGACCTTGATCGCCGTGTACTGCTGGCGGTGGCCCTGACGACGGCGGTAACCGGTCTTGTTCTTGTAGCGAAGGATGTCGATCTTGACGCCCTTGTGGTGGTCCACGACCTCGGCCTGGACCTTGATGCCGGCCAGCACCCACGGGTCGCTGGTCACGGCGTCGCCGTCGACCACGAGCAGGGTCGAGAGCTCGACCGTGTCGCCAACCTTGGCAGTGGAAATCTTGTCAACCTCAACGATGTCGCCGACAGCAACCTTGTGCTGGCGACCACCGCTGCGCACGATGGCGTACACGCGGGTCTCTCTTTCGCTCGGAGAACGGCACCCCCGCAGGCCAGCCACCCGGGCAGGAAACACGGGCGACCTCTCCCGGCCACCGGAGACCGGCGTCCGGAAGGAAGAGGTTTACGGGGATGTGGCGTGTCAATCGACACGCCGACGGTCAAGGTTACGGGGCCCGGCTTGAGGGGTCAAACCGGGCCCCGTGGAGCCGCCTGCCTACCGTTCGGGGTCGCCGAAGCGGTGCAGCCGTACGTCCACTCCCCGCTGTCGGGCGAAGTCAGCCACACCCTCGACCGCAGCCCTCAGCGCGGTGGCGAGTCTCTCCAACTCCGGCGCACGCCGCTCCCGGTCGGGCGCGGCCTCCACGGCCTGCCAGGCGGCGCGGTAGGCCTCCTCCAACGGACCGACCCGCTCGTCGTAGTCGACGATCCCGTCGAGCGCGAAGGCCGGCCTACGGCTTCTTGCGGCCAGATCCAGCTGAGCCGTGACCGAGATCAGGTCACCCACGAGCTTCACGTGGAGCGCCCCGATCTTCCGGCTCAGCAGGATCTCGGCCAGCACGGCGTTCCAGTGTTCCTCACCGTCCAGCATCAGTTCTCCATCTCCCTGGCCATACGCCCGAGTCTCGCAGCTCCGGCCCGGCCCGCGGGTATGTCGACCCCGCCCGCCCGCAGGATGCCGACGCAGTACGTCACGCAGCTGTTGCTGCCGTAGCTGTACGCGCCGAGATCCGCGTTGATGGACTTGAGCTGGGCCTTGATGGCCCCGCGGGCGTTGGGCAGCCGGAATGTGAGCTGCTTGGTGTTCGGCCCCGCCTTCTCAGTCACCACCTGGGCCGAGGTGTCGTAGCCGGAGAAATCTTCCACGCCCGCGGGGGCGTCGATGACCTGCTCCGTCTCCAAGGCGCGACCGTCGTCCAACTCCACCTTGATCGTGGCATGGCCGTGGTCCTCGTCCCAGGTGACGGTCGCCGTGCCGTCGCAGTTGTGCACGAGCAGCGGGGTGGCGCCGGCCAGTACGTAGTACGCGTGGATCCCGGTGATCGTCAGATCGTGGGTGCGCTGCCGCTTGTCGAAGTGACGGTTGGAGACCAGTTCGACAGCGGTGCCCGACGGCGTGTGCAGGGTCATGCCCGGTTTCAGGTCGCCGGCCTTGATCCACGCCTGCTCGGACTCCACCCAGAAGGGGTGCGTGGTCGTGGCGACCAGCGTGTCCTTCTGCCCCGAGGCCACCTTCACCGTGAGGTCGGAGAAGTGCTTGTCGTCCTCGGTGACAATGGTGCCGGCGACCTCACGGACCGTGGACTTGTCGCTCTTCTGAGCGGTCGTGACGACCTTGTCGCCGGGCTTGACCTTCTCGATGGGCTTGGTGGTGCCGTCGGCGAGGAGGACCTTCGTGCCCGGCAGGAAGCTGTGGCACTCGGTCTTCTTTTTCTTGAGTGCGGCCGCCGCCTTCTTCTTGGCGGCCGCGAGTTTCTCCCCGGCCTTGGCCAGCCCGGCCTGGGCCTTTCCGACCGCCTTGTTGGCCTTCCACAGGGACTTGGCTCCGCCGATCAGGTCCCCGACCAGGCCGGTGACCCGCTTGGCGAGCTTGAGCCCCTTGGCCCAGTTCCACGGGGCGCCGTACTTGGCGAGGATCTTGCCCGCCAGGCCACCCGCGAAGCTGCCGGCGATGTTGAGCAGGGTCTCGCCGCAGGCGCCGACGTCACCACTGGAAATGCAGTCCAGGGCCGCGTCGACACCGAGGATGTCCCGCGCGATCTTGACCAGCGCCTTGCCCGCGGACTTGATGCGCTGCTTGGCTGCGGACTGCTGGCCCTGTGCCTGCGTGACGTTCCAGGACGCCTGGTCCTTCTCCGACTCCGCCTTCTCGACGTCGGTCTTCGGGAAGTACGGCTGGCCGCCACGGCACTCGATCAGACCTTCCCGGCACTCCGGGATGATCATGCCGCTGGGGTCGGCGTGCGTGACCGGTGAGTTGTTGGCGTACGCGTAGCCGTTGATCTGCTGCGGCTGGCTGTAGTCGATGACCGGGTCGACCGAGATGAATTTGCCGATCGCCGAGTCGTACTCCCGAGCGCCCAGATGCGTCAGGCCGGTGGAGGCGTCGATCGTGCCCCCGACATAGCCCTTCTCTCCGGGCCAGACGCCGGTCTTCTCACCGCGGTCGACGCCGAAGGGGTCGAAGCGGCGCTGGCTGATCGCGCCGGTCGCGGCGTCGATCGCCACCTCGCCCGTGCCGTGGTGGTCGGAGGCTAGGAAGGACACCTTGCCCGCGGTGCGTACGGCGACCGTCTGGCCGGCGTACTCGTAGTAGCGGGTGGCCTCCTTCTTGGTGCCGTCCGCCGACAGCTTCAGCTCGGTGCCGGGCAGGTAGACCGTCGTCCCCGACGGGTCCTTGCGCACCAGGCGGTTGCCTGAGCCGTCGTAGAGGTAGCTGGTCTTCGAGCCGTTCGCCTCGGTGGCCTCGCCCAGCTTGCCCTGGTCGGTCCAGAGCAGGGACTGCGCGTTGCCGCCGATGGTGCGCTTGGTGGTGTTGCCCGAGTCGTCGTACTCGTACGTCGACTGACGGTCGCCGGTCGGGGTCTTCTCGACGATCTTGGTGACCTGGTGCGGGCCGTCGCCCAGCGCGCCCGCGGTGCCGTACTCGTAGGTGCGGGTGATGTTCTTCGCGGCGTCGAGCCCGGTGTCGTGGACGGTGTCCGAGACGCGGTTGCCGATGGCGTCGGTCTCGTACGACTTCCAGTACGGGGCCGGACCGCCGAGAGCGCTCGCGCCGGCGGCGGAGTCACAGGCCGTCGGGCCGGATCCTTCGACCGGAATGGCCGAGCCACGGGTGCCCATGCCGGCCGCGGTCGTCGCGGTGGCCGTCGGCGTCCAGGCGTCCTTCAGCCGCTGACGGTCGTCGTAGGCGAAGCACTGCATGTCCGGCGAGGCGGAGTTCGCGGTGTCCGCGATGGACAGGACGTTGCCGGCCTGGTCGTAGGAGTACCGGGAGTCCTTGGCCGGGGCCGTCGCGCCGTAGACGTCGACGATCGAGCGGGTGAGCCGGTCGGTGCCCTTCTCGTAGTTGAAGGTCTGCCAGACCTTCTTTCCGCTGCCGGTGTTCAGCTCCAGCTGCTGGAGGAGGCTCTTTCCGGAGTAGACGGTGTTGGTGACGTACGAGGTGGAGCCCGTCATCGTCCTGGGACGCTGGAGGCTGTCGTACGTGAAGGTCAGCGGCTCCTCAGGAAGGTCGCCGACGGCCGGAAGAGTGGTCCCCCGGACGGTCCCGTCCTGGTTGTAGGAGGTGGTGAAGACGTAGGTTCCCGCCAGGGAGCCCTGCGAGGCGGGGACCTGGTAGGCGGTCTTCAGCGGGCGGTAGAACTCGTCCATCGACTGGACGGCCGTGGCGAAGTACTCGGTCGGCGACGTGTAGCTGAGGAAGCCGTAGGCCTGGCCCAGCCAACCCGCCTTGTCGTACTTCGTCTCGGTGAGCTTGGTGCCGGTGCCGGCGTCACCCTGCCAGGTGGTCAGGACGCGGCCCAGGTTGTCGTAGACCGTGGACGTCTTCTTGTTGCGGGCGTCGTACTCGGCGACCGGCCGGTCCAGCTCGTCGTACTCCGTGCGCGAGGTGCCCGCGTCGGGGTCGATCGACTTGGTCTTGCGGCCCAGCTGGTCGTACTCGTGCCGCCACACGTTGCCCTTGGCGTCGGTGACGGTCTCCAGCTGACCCAACGCGGTGTACGTGTACTTCGTCGAGTCGTACGGCACACCCGCGGCCGGTGAGGCGCCGCGGTAGTGACGGATCTCCGAGACGTTGCCCTGGCCGTCGGTGATCGTCGTGGTGGGGACGCCGCCGATGGGCGGGTCGACGCTGGTCAGCTCACCGTTGTAGGTGGTCGTGGTGCGCCACTGCTCACCGCCGCCGACGGCGAGGATCTGCGCGGTGGGCCGTCCCAGGCCGTCGTACTCCATCAGGCTCTGCTGGCCGACCTCACCGTTGCTGACGAGCAGCAGTTCGTCCGACGCGGCGCCGGCCGCGTTGTACGTGGCGTTGGTCTTCCTGACGTTGCCCGTGCCGTCGTACCAGGTGTCGGCCACCATGCGGGTGCCGTCCAGGCCCTCGGTCTGGATCTGGCGGGGCCTGAGCATGCTGTCGTAGAGCTGGTACTCGGCGCCGTAGGAGCCGTCGTTCTCGATCTTCTCGGTCTTGATCGAGGTGACCTTGTCCTTGCGGACGTTGTACGAGTACTTGATGCTCGGCGTCTGGGTCGACACCCGGTCCGGCAGCCACACCGACGTGAGCCGGCCCATGGCGTCGTAGGCGAGGTCCGTCCGCCTGCCGTTCGGGTCGGTCTGGCCCTTGGACATGCCCCAGGCGGGGGCGTAGTCGGTGGTGGTGGGGTGACCGGCGGCGTTGGTGACGACCGTTTTCGTCAGCAGGCCGTTGGTCTCGGTGTAGGCGGTCTTCGTCTCCTCCGACGTGCCCTGCTGCTTGGCGTCCTTCTGGGACAGGGGGCGGCCGAAGGCGTCGTAGGTGGTGGTGCCGGTGACCTGGTAGGTCGCCGTGGTGCCGTTGTGCGACGTCATCCGCTCGGTCTTGGTGGCGTCACCCTTGGTGGGCGCCGCGCCGAACGCGCCGCCGTCGTAGGAGGTGCGCTCGTCCGCCAGGACCTGCGTCTTGCGGTCCGGCGTGGTCGCGCACTTCACGGACACCGACTCGCTGCGCGCGGGCAGGGCGAGCAGGTTCTTCGCCGTGTTGTCCGCGTACGTGGTGCGGGTGCAGGTGTCGTCCTTGGTCGTGGAGACGTCACCCTGGTCGTCGACCATCAGCACCCGGCCGGTGCCGTTCGACGTGTCGTACGTCGTGGTGGACTTCGTCTCCAGCCAGGTGCCGTCGGACTGGATATTGAAGCCACGGCCGATCTGGGACCGCACGTTCACCGCGTGGGTGGTGCCCCAGCTGTTGGTCTGCGTCGCGGTGTAGCGCTTCCACGGGGTCTCGATGGACTTCGAGATCAGCTTGGCGCCGTCGTACGTGGCGACCTCCAGCTGGTGACCCGTGAACTCCTCGTCGTCGGAGTACGAAGCGCCCGTGGAGTCCTTCACGCTCACCGAGCGGGCGTTGCCGGAGGCGTCCTTGTCGCCGTCCATGCCCTGCATGAACGTGTAGTCGACGCGGGTCTTCTGCACGTCGGCGGTGCCGGACGTGACCTTGACCTTGCCGTAGCCCTGCCAGCCGCCCCAGGTCAGGTACTTGGCGTCGGTGATGCCGTCCGGCTTCGCCTTACGCCAGGCCGCGTCGCCCTGGTAGTCGTAGCGGGTGACCATGCCGTCGTTGCCGCCGGTGCGGTCGGTCTCGATGACCGCGGAGACGACGTACTTGTGGAACCAGTCCGTGATCGGGTCGACGTAGCCCGGCGGGGCCCACTTCACCGGGTAGCAGCGCTTGGTCGACTCGCCCGGTGTGGGCAGCGTCGCCTTCGTGCAGTCGGTGGGCGCGTAGTTGACGTCGAGCTGGGCGCCGGTCTCGCTGAGCACCATGGAGAGCCGGAACCGGTGGAACGGCGCGATGTTGTCGCCGATCGCGTCGACGCGGTTGGCGAGCTGCTCGCCGAACAGGTCCACGGAGGGCAGCTTGATCGCCGTACCCGCGCGGCCCTCGTGCTCGATCTTCGACAGCCACAGCGTCTTGGAGTCGTCACCGTTGTCGGTGAACAGGTGCGTCAGGGTCCAGGCGTCCACGTCCTGGTAGTTCGTGGCGTCCTTGCGCATCTGCGTGACGACCGAGGTCAGCCGCTTGGTGGTGAAGAACGTCTGGACCGGCGAGGTGCACTTCGTGCTCGCCTTGCACTCCTGGTCGACCGGGACGTCCGGCCAGTTGGCCGCGTTCGCCTTGGTGCGCTTGCTCTCCGCGCAGTCGAAGTCTGCGGTGGGCAGGCAGCGTTCGGCCGTGTTGAAGACGATCCGGGCCGGGGCCTTCGCCGCGTAGACCTGGCCGTCGCGCTGGCCGTAGTCGATGCGCTTGAGGTAGCCGCCGCGGTGGTACGCGGTGCCGTTGACGTCCGTCTTCGCGTTGAGCGCGTAGTAGTTGGTCTCGCGGTCGTAGAAGTAGGACATCACGTTGCCGTGGCTGTCCTTGACGTAGTCCAGGCTCCAGCGCCAGGCCTGCTGGCAGTGGGCGCTGGTGAAGGTGGCGTTGTAGCAGGGTTCGCCGGAGTCGTCGCCGAAGACCGGGGCGGTCCAGGTCGAGTTGGTCTCCTCGTTGCCCGTGGCCCAGCCCGGCAGGCGGTTCTGACCGAAGTAGTACTCGGTGCCGTCCGAGGTGGTGATGCGCCAGTACTCGCCGTCGTTGTCACCGTTGGTGGCGCCGGTCAGCTTCTCGACCTTGCTGCCGTCGTCGGACGACATGTGCCACTTGCCGGTGGTGTCGTCCTTGACCAGCTCGCCGGCGGAGCCGTTGAGCATGACCGTGGCGTTCTCGAACGCCCAGCACTGCTCACCCGAACCGGAGTGGCCGTCGTCGGAGCAGGGCTTGTAGCGGCGCTCGATGTAGCCGGGGTCGTAGGAGAAGCCCTCGCCGATCCAGGAGCCCTGGTTGTTGGTGGCCGAGGTGCGGCCGTCCGCCGACTGGGAGGAGTAGCCGAGGCCCACGGTCGGCGTCAGGCCGCCCGGGGTCGGCACGGACCTGAAGGGATAGTTCCAGTTGAACGAGCCGGAGGAGGTGGCGACGCTCCAGCTCGACGACGGCGCGAGGGCCGTGGCCGTGTAGGTGCCCTGGGCGCTGGAGGGGCCCGCGGCGACGGCCACGAGAGAAGTCGCCGTCCCGGCCATCGTGGACACGCCCTCGGCCGGGGCCGGAGCCGCGGTCACGTCGGCGGAGACGGTGCCCGTCTTCAGATCGTTGACCGTGGGCAGCACCTTGGGCTGCTCCGGGCACTCCTTGCTGCCGGGCACGGCGACCGTGGCGCAGGAGGGAAGCTGGACCAGCTGGAGGCGGGAGGCGTAGGAGCCGCCGAAGCCCTCGGCGAACTCCGAGTAGTCCACGGTCAGGCGGACCTTGGCGGCCTTGGCCGCCCCATCGGCACGCTCCACGCCGAGCAGCACGCCGGCGCCGAGCTGTGCGGCCCGCTCGGGGTCGAGGACGTCGACGCGGACCTTGCCCGCGGCCGTCGCCGCCTCGGTCTTCGCCTTCGCCTTGGCCTGCGCCTTGCCGACCTTGACCGGCAGGCCGCCGGCCTCGGTCGCGGCGGTGGCGCCGACGGTTATCTCGGCGCCGCCCTGCTTCGGCCACACCGCCTTGTCGAGGCTTTTGACCGCGGCCTTGCGCGCCGGGTCGGAGGGGCGCTTCTTCGTTTTGGCGTCGGATCCCTCGGCGGGATCGCCGTCGTCCTGGACGCCGGGGCGGCTGGTGCGGCCCCGGTCTCCGTCGTCGAGCACCACTGCCTGGACCGACGACGCGGACAGCGCGAGGGAGAGTCCCATCACTGTCGCGACGAGCGTCTGTCTGGGCATGCGGCGGCTCAGTGAGCGGCCACGGAAGAACATCGGCAACTTCCTGATCGTAGGAATGAGAGAAGGAGAAGTGGTGCGTGGGACAGGTGTGCCGGGCCTTGGGGGGCCCGGCACACCTCAAAAGCCACGCGCCGTCACATGTCCGGCACGGCCGCCAGAAGGCTCATCTGCTGGACCGCGATCACATCGGCGGCGCCGCTGTACACGCGGACCTCGTCGATGGCACCGGCGAAGTACTCGCTCGCTCCGCGCAGCGAACGGCCCACCTGGAGACCGCCGGTGGCGGACCACAGGGTGTTGTCCGTGCCGTAGGCGCCGGCGACGAGCTGGCCCTCGACGTAGAGGCGGATCGAGTTGGCGAAGGCGTCGTACACGACAGCCAGGTGCTGGCCGGAGCCACCGGTGTCCGCCAGTTGCTGATTGTCGGTGAAGGTGACGATCTGGGCCGTGGCCGCGTCCGTCTTGGCGACCGCCAGCTCCCACTGCTGCGTCGCCGCCTGGTACCGCACCTGCACCCGGTTGGCGTTGGCGCCCGGCAGGGACAGCACCGTCTGCGACTTCTCCGGGTCCAGCGAGGTGAGCTGGGCGCGGGCGGTCACGGTGAAGCTGCTGTTGCCGGTGACCGGGGCGGTGGCGGTGGACGCGTAGTCGCCGTCGCCGTCCAGGACGAGGTTGCCGTCGCCGACCAGGGCGGCCGTGTCGAACAGCGGGTCGGCCGGGCGGTAGATGGAGGCGTTGCCCGCGAGGGTCAGCGCCTGGCCGCCGCCGGTCTCGGCGACCGCGCCGTTGGTGGCCTGGTCGAGCTGCCAGTAGGCCTTGCGAACCGGCATGATCGTCATCAGCTCGGCGACCTGGGCCGCCGGCAGGACGCGGTCGAAGACCCGGATCTCGGCGAGGTCACCGGTGAAGTGGTCGCGGTAGCCGCTCTTGGCCGTCGAGCGGCCGATCTGCAGCGGGCCGTACGACTTCCAGGTGGAGCGCCGGGTGGCTGATCCCTTCAGGTCCTTGTTGATGTAGAGCTGGAGCTGCGGGCCGCCGGTCTTCTGCGCGTCGTACACGCCGGTGAGCAGGACCCACTGGTCCTTGACCACGGTGATGCCGGTGGAGACGGCCTTCCACTCGCCGAGCGAGTCCACGTCGTTGACCGGGACGGAGAACTTCCAGGTCTTCGCGGTGGCGTCGTAGCCGAGGGTGAAGCCGGGCTCGCCGGTGCCGTCCTGGCTGACCACCGTCATGTCCTTGTCCAGGGCGGTGGGCCGCACCCAGGCGCTGACGCTGAAGCTCTTGGCGGTGTCCAGCACGGTCTCGCCGGCGTCGAGGTAGGACTCGGCGCCGCCGTCGAAGCGGGCCGCCTTGTCGACCTTGCCGCCGGGGCCGTCCGCGCCGAAGGCGACGGCGGTGCCGGCGGTCGCGGAGAACTCGCCGCTCTCGTCGTGCGCCTCGGTGTCACCGGCCTGGTCGGCCAGGTTCCACTGGGCGACGACCGGCTTGCCCTCGCTCACCAGGAAGTCGTACGGCGTGCTGCTGGCGTGTGCCGCCTTGTCGATGGCGACCACTTCCAGCACCTGGCGTCCGGACCGGGTCGGCATCCACTGGAGGGAGACCGCGCCGCCCGGCGAGGCCGGGGTGAGGGTGGTCATCGCCGCGCCGTTGAAGGAGTACTGGTACTTGACGACGTCGTTGTCCGGGATGGTGTCGTTCGGGTTCGGCGAGAAGGTGAAGGTGCCGTAGGTGCCCACGCCGTCGCGGTAGACGGTGTCGGACGGGTACTGCTTGGACAGCACGAGCGGCTTGCCGGGCCACGTCTTGTCGTAGGTGAACTCGCAGCGCTGCGGGTTGTCGCCCTCGGAGCTCCACGGGCCGTAGCCGTCACCGTCGTAGGCCCGCGCGCTCCAGTAGATGGTGGTGCCCTGCGGGATCGACGACTTGACGGTGTGCACGAACTTGGTGCCGGTCGTCGGGGAGAGCCAGTCCGGGGTGGTGTACGTGTAGGAGCCCGGGGTGTTCCCGCCCCACTCCACCTTGAACTGGACCTTCACCTTGTCGGTCTGGCCGTTGCCGTGGTCGGGGTCGCTCGCGATGGCCTGGAGCTTCGGCGGTACGTCGGTGGTGGGACGGTTCGTGCCCCACTTGCACACCCCGCCCGGGTCCGAGGACATGTCGGACGTCTTGATCTGCCGCGGCAGGTTGTTGTACTTGATCGACAGGTAGGCGTTGCCGCAGATCCGCTTCCACTCCGCGAAGCGGGACTCGTCGGCCGCGCGCAGGCCCAGCGTCATCGCGTTCCAGCCACCCGCGGCGGCCGTCTTGATCTCGCTGGTCAGCTCGCCGGTGGCGCCGCTCTCGAAGTGCAGGTTGGCCTGGCTGGAGCAGGAGGTCGGGGAGATCGCCTTGTCGACGGTCTGGAGGTAGTCGTCCCAGTCGTCGGAGGTGTTGGACCAGCTGCTGGACGAGGTGAGGCCGTAGTTCGCGCCGCCGATCCGGTAGAGCTGGATGGGCTCGGCGGTCGGGGAGGCGCTGTAGATGTGCTCGACGCGGGCGGAGAAGGTGGCGCCGAGGATCTGCTTCCCCTTGTAGTAGGAGAGCGGCATCGTGAACATGACGCGGCGGGTGCCGACGCCGTTGCAGGAGACCGGGTTGTAGTCGGTGGGGCACTTGCCGACGCCCGCGCTGCCCGAGTACTTCCAGTCCTGCTCGCCGGGCATCCCGGACATGACGCCGGTCCAGGCGGTGCGCGAGGTGGTGCGCTGGATCGGGTCGATGACGACGGGGAAGACGGTGTCCTCACCCTTGAGGAGCTTCTGGTCGGGGACGAGGCTCAGCTTGTCCTTGCCGACCTCGACGCCGAGCGGGGCCACCCGGCCGCCGCCGCCGGGGCCTTCGAGGGCGGGCTCGGGGGCGGCCTGCGGTCCGGGGGTGGCGGTGCTCGTGTCGGCCGCGCCCGCGGTCGCCGACTTCAGCGCCTTCGCGACCGCCTTCGGGCCCTGCTTGCGCGCGGCGGTCTCCTCGACCGCCGCCGAGTCCCACATCGCGGGCTTGCCGGCCTGGAAGACGGTGCCGCCGACGGCGGCGTCCTCGGCGAGGATCGCGCCGGTGGCGTCCTCCGCGACCTTGAGGCCGTCGGTGGTCATGCCGAGGTCGAGCCGGGCCAGCCGGGGATCGGCCGCCGCCTCGGGCGTCTTGACGACGATCAGATGACCGAAGCCGTCCGCCTCCGCCCGTACGGTCAGGTCGACGCCGGGCAGGACCTCGGCGTAGGTGGCCGTGTCGCCGTCGACGGCGGGCGCCGGCAGCTTGCCGTACGGCCAGGTCAGGGCGAACTCACGGCCGGCGCGGCGCATCGTGACGAAGGGCTTGCCCGCCTGTCCGGCGGAGAAGGCCAGGTCGACGGTGGCGGCCTTCGGCCCCCAGGTGCCGTCGGCGTGCCTGACGAGCGTCGGGTCGACGGAGACCCACTTGCCGCCCTGGACGGTGCGGACGGGCTCGGTGTACTCGCGGGCCGTGAAGGTGCCGTCGGGCTCGGCGAAGATCTCCCTGCGCTCGGTGCGCAGCCCGACGACCTCGGCCCGCTTGCCGCTGTCCTTCGCGGAGGCCATGGCCTGCTGCTCGGTGACCAGCGGCTGGTCGGCCGAGACGGGGGCGGGGCCCTGGTCGGGTCCGCCGCCGTTGGGGAGCGCGGCGGCGCCGGCCACCACGGCGCCGGTGACGGCTGCCGCGACGGCGGCGCGCAGCGCGAGGCCGCGCCGTATCGGTCTGGGTCTGTCTGCGGACACGCGTCCACTCTCCCGTCGGTTCGTGTCTGTCTGGGAAGTCGAGGGATCACCGGCACCGGTTCGGCGCGCCGGGCCCGCGGTCGGCGGGCCGGCAGCGGAGCGCCGCCATGAAGGGGGTGCCGCCCTCGCCGTGCCCGGGGTCTGCGCGCCGGCCCGTTCACACGGGAAGCCGTGCGCGGCTCGTCAGGGTGGGGTGAGGGCGCGGCGGCCGGACGTTTCCGGGCCGGCCACCGCGTGGGTGCCGTCAGCGGACGGTCGCGCCGAAGGCCACGCCGTCGGCCGGGACTCCGCCCTCACCGGGCTTGATCGTCACCGTCGGTGCGCCGCCGGAGGTCACGTTCCACGGGAAGCCGTGGACTCCGCGGGCCTCGGCGGGGCCGTAGGGCATGCCGACGTAGAGGAGCGAGGGGGTGGCGGCCAGGGAGAGGCCGGCGAGCTGGCGCGGGGCGGGAGTGCCCGGCAGGCCGTAGCCGGGGTCGATCCACTGGTCGGAGGCGCCGGGCGCGCCGACCAGCGGGACGATGTGGACGCCGCCCTTCTCCGCGTGCTCCTCGGACGACTCCTCGCCCGGCACGCCGATGGCGAGGCGGGTGGTGGTGGCCGTGGAGGTGGCGTTCGGGGAGGTGTTGACGGCGGCGACCCGCTTGCCGAAGAAGTCGCCGGCCTCGGACTCCTGCTCCACGTCGGCGGTGTTCTGGTCGATCCAGGCAAGCTGGGTGAACGTGCCGTTGGCGGCGAGCTTGAACACCTGGACGGCGCCCGCGTCGACGGTCGTCGACAGGTCCTCGCCGGGAACGCCGACCACGAGCAGCGACTCGGTGGTGGAGGTGGCGCCGGAGGCCCGGTAGGGGACCATGGCGAGCGCGTCGCCGAACTGGTCGCCGACCTCCTCGGCGCCGCTGATCTCGTCCTGGTCCTGGGCGAGTCCGCCGAGCGGCTTGGGGTAGCCGGAGGTGAGGGTGTGGCTGAAGTAGGCCACCCCGCCGGCGTAGGTCGTGGTGCCGACCGCCTCGCCGGGCGTGCCGACGGCGAAGTGGGTCGGGGTCGCGGCGAGGGTGGAGCCGAAGCGGTCGTCCTGTTCCGCGGCGCCGGCCACGGCACCGGCGGTCTCGGTGTCCTGGTGGGTCAGGGTGGCCGTCTGCGCGGTGCCGCTGATGTAGTAGAAGCCGCCCGCGTCCTCGAGGGTGCCGATCGACTCGCCGGGGTCACCGATCAGCAGGTACGGCGTGCCGGCCGAGGTCTTGCCGGCCGCGAGCGCGTAACCGACCCAGTCCTCGGCCTCCGCGCCGCCGCCCAGCGTCTTCTCGGCGCCCTGGAGCCACTCCTTGACGGCCTTGCCGCCGCCGTTCAGTCCGCTCGTGGAGCCGTAGAGCACCTGCACCAGTCCGGCGTCGGGCACGGTGTCGAGGTCCTCGTACGGAATGCCGACCGCCAGGTCGCTGCAGCCGTCGAGGTCGGCGTCGTAGACGGCCAGCGAGGTGCCGTACCGGTCACCCGCCTCGGGCGCGCCCGGCACCTCGGCGGGTGCCTGGGAGACCGTCAGGGTGCCTTTGCCGCCGCCGTAGACGATGTGCACCGCGCCGGCCTTCGGCACGCCGTCGACGGTCGCCTCCGGGTCGGCGATCGCCGTGTCCCGGACGCCGTCCCCGTTGAAGTCCGAGTCGATCCCGGACGGACAGGCGACCGCGGCGGCGGCCGGTGTGCCGCCCGCTCCGAGCCCCCAGACCAGCAGCGTCCCGGTCACCAGCGCGGCAGCGCTGTGCCGCCACGTTCTCCTCACGGTCAACACAGTCCTGCCCCCGCAGCTAAAGAAGATCTAAAGAAAGACCCATGGATCATCGCTGTGCGTGACGTGGCCATGCAATAGGTGACTGGACCACCAGAACATGACAAGAATCACAGGAATCGCACACCGGCTTCACGCTCCGTGGCATATGCCAGAGCTGTCGTGCACCGCGTCTGCGGGCCACGGACCGATCCCCGTATGCTCGCCCGGACGTCAGACACCGGAAGGCATCGAAGTGAACTACAGGGTCCAGCCCAGCGCTCAGGTCGACGACACCGCCGAGATCGGCGCCGGCAGCAGCGTCTGGGACCTCGCACAGGTCCGCGAGGGCGCCCGTCTCGGCGAGGGCTGCGTGATCGGCCGTGGCGCCTACGTCGGCACCGGCGTGCGCATGGGCGACAACTGCAAGCTCCAGAACTACGCGCTGGTGTACGAGCCGGCCGAGCTGGGCGACGGTGTCTTCATCGGCCCCGCAGTGGTTCTGACGAACGACCACAACCCCCGTTCCGTGGACCCCGAGGGCAAGCAGAAGCGGGGCGGCGACTGGGAGGCCGTCGGCGTGAGGATCGCCGACGGCGCCTCCATCGGCGCGCGTTCGGTGTGCGTCGCCCCGATCCAGATCGGCCGGTGGGCCATGGTGGCGGCCGGCGCCGTCGTCACCAAGGACGTCCCCGACTTCGCCCTGGTCGTCGGCGTCCCCGCCCGGCAGATCGGCTGGGTCGGCCACGAGGGCGTCCGGCTGGTCCCGCGCGAGGACCGGGCCGGGGTGTGGGAGTGCCCGAAGTCCGGCCGCCTCTACCGCGAGACGGCCGAGGGAACGCTCACCGACTCGGAGTGAGCCCAGCAGCACCAGGAGGGTGGGAACCGGCCCGGGACACCCCGGGCCCCTCGGTCCTCCAGCCCGTGACGGCGCCCGGACCACGCGGCGGGACGCCCAGGACACCCAACGAGGACGACACCATGTCTCAGACCGACGTCAAGGTCCCGGCCCCCCAGGACGCGGCCGGCTCCGACGACGCCCCCGAGCCCGCGCCCGCACGGGCCCCGCGGCTCTACGCGCTGGACGCGCTGCGTGTCGTGGCGGCGCTCTCCGTGATGCTCTTCCACTTCACCGGAGTGGACGCGGCGACCAAGGCCAACTGGGGCATCAACCCGAAGGCGTTGTTCCCGTCGATCTTCCCGTACACCTCGTACGGCTCCTACGGCGTCCAGCTGTTCTTCATCATCAGCGGCTTCGTCATCTGCCTGTCCGCCTGGGGCCGCACCCCCGGCCAGTTCGTCCAGGCCCGCTTCCTCCGCCTCTTCCCCGCCTACTGGTTCTCGGTCGTCGTCGCCGTCCTCGTCTGGCGCGGACTGCCCGACGGCGAGCGCAAGGCGCCCAGCTTCAGCGAGTCGCTGACGAACCTCACCATGGTCCAGGCGCCGCTCTCGGCCCGGCACCTGGTCGGCGCCTACTGGACGCTGTGGGTGGAACTCACCTTCTACCTGATCTTCCTGGTGGTGATCTGGAAAGGGCTGGACTACGTCCGGGTCTCCGTCTTCTGCTGGCTGTGGCTGCTCGCGAGCGTCCTGGTGCAGAAGGACGAGATCCCGCTGGTCGGCATCTTCGCCCAGCCCCTGAACACCGCGCTGTTCGTCTCCGGCATCGCGATGTACCTGATGTACCGGTTCGGGCCCGACCTCAAGCTGTGGGGCCTGCTCGCCGCGGGCTGGCTGGTGATGCAGAGCGACCTCATCCAGCACGCGGACCACGTGCGCGACGCCCAGGGCATGGACCGTGAGCCCTACGTCGCCCTCGCCCTGGTCACCGTCTTCTACGTGGTGGTCCTCGCCGTCGCCCTGCACAAGTTCGACCGGCTCGAGTGGAAGTGGCTGACCACGGCCGGCGCTCTGGTGTACCCGCTCTACCTGATCCACGAGGAACTGGGCTGGGCCATGATCCGCAAGCTCTACGGCGGCGGTCACCTGGGCGGGTGGGCCACCCTGGCCGCCACCACCGCCGTGCTGGTCGTCCTGGCGTGGCTCGTCCACCGGTTCGTGGAGAAGCCGTCCCAGCGGTGGCTGCGCAACCGCCTGGCCAAGGAGTCCGGCAGGCACACCCCGCCGGCCCGCGGCTGATCCGCTCCGCGAAACGCCGCACGAGAGAACGGGGGAAGGGCCCGGCACCACCGGTCGGTGGTGCCGGGCCCTTCCCCCGTTCGGTGAGTCCGGCCGAGTGT
This sequence comes from Streptomyces sp. NPDC006259, assembly GCF_042870975.1. NCBI lineage: Bacteria > Bacillati > Actinomycetota > Actinomycetes > Kitasatosporales > Streptomycetaceae > Streptomyces > Streptomyces sp. NPDC006259. The sequence goes on from NZ_JBIAHY010000001.1 coordinate 996,917, forward strand.
GTCAGCCGCCGATGACGACCCGCCGGACGCCCTTCCAGGCCTCCGCGTCGGTCGTACGGCGACCGTCGACCAGGACCGTGACGTCCGGCAGGTCGGCCGGGGTCAGGGAACGGTACTCGGCGTGGTCGGCCTGGAGGATCGCGGCCGTGACCTTCTCGCCCACGTGCGGGGTGAGACCGTGCGCCGCCAGCTCCTCGGCCGTGTACATCGGGTCCGAGACGAACGGGACCGCGCCGCGCGCCCTGAGCGCCTCGACGGTCGGGAACACGCCCGAGAACGCGGTCTCCTTGACGCCACCGCGGTAGGCGGCGCCCAGCACCAGCACGTTGACCCCCGTCAGGTCGCCGTAGGCGGCGGCCAGCAGGTCGACGGCGTACTCCGGCATCGCGGCGTTCGCCTCACGCGCGGAACGCACGACGGTCGCGGCCGGGTCGTTCCACAGGTACATCCGCGGGTAGATCGGGATGCAGTGCCCGCCGACGGCGATGCCGGGCTGGTGGATGTGGCTGTACGGCTGCGAGTTGCAGGCCTCGATGACCTTCTTGACGTCGATGCCGTTGCTGTCGGCGAAGCGGGCGAACTGGTTCGCCAGACCGATGTTGACGTCCCGGTAGGTGGTCTCGGCGAGCTTGGCCAGCTCGGAGGCCTCGGCGGTGCCCAGGTCCCACACACCGTTGGCGCGCGGCAGGTCGGCCCGCTCGTCGAAGTCGAGGACCTGCTCGTAGAACTCCACACCGCGGGCGCTCGACGCCTCGTCGATGCCGCCGACCAGCTTCGGGTAGCGGCGCAGGTCGGCGAAGACCCGCCCGGTCAGGACGCGCTCCGGGGAGAACACCAGGTGGAAGTCCTCACCGGCGGTCAGGCCCGAACCCTCGGCCAGCATCGGCGCCCAGCGGGTGCGCGTGGTGCCGACCGGCAGCGTCGTCTCGTACGAGACGAGCGTGCCCGGCTTCAGACCCTGGGCGATCGCCTTCGTCGCGGCGTCCATCCAGCCGAAGTCCGGCACGCCCTCGGCGTCGACGAACAGCGGCACGACCACGACGACGGCCTCCGACTCGGCGACCGCGGACGCGGTGTCCGTCGTCGCGCTCAGCAGCCCGGCGTCGACCGCCTGCTTGAGCTTGACATCGAGGTCGTGCTCACCCGGGAAGGGCTCGACACCGGCGTTGACCAGCTCGACGACCTTCTCGTTGACGTCCGCGCCGATGACCCGGTGGCCCTTGGACGCGAACTGCACGGCCAGCGGAAGGCCGATCTTGCCGAGCGCTACTACACAGATGTTCATGGACGGTGGCTACTTCCTTCTGGAACCGTTCGGCTTCAGGAACCGTTCGACTTCGACTTCTTGGAACCGTTCGACTTCGAGCCGACGGAGCGGGACTTCACCTTCCGCGCCAGACGCCCGAGCGCCTGCCGCACCAAAGTCCTCTTCGGGGGATACAGCTGGGCCGTGTCGATCACCACACGCCCCTTGTCGTTCACGATGGCAGACGCCCGGTACGGATCGTCGTCCCGGCCCCATCGCCGGGCCAGCGGCATGGGCAGCCCCGCACCGCGCACCGGGATCTCGTACGTCCGGCCGGCGAGGTCCAGATAGACCCGGACGCCCCGCTTGGCGGTGACGTACTCCAGCGGCACCCGGGCGTGCAGCACACTGGCCGCGCCGTCCTGGGCCGGCTCCACCCGCATCTCACCGGCCGGGGCCGGCAGCGCGTGATCCACCTTGAGACGGCGGGCGCCCGGCTTGTCCGCCGACTTGGGCATGGCGCCCCTGGCCAGCCGCAGCACCGCACCGGCCCCGTCGACCTGCCCGACCACGGGCACCCGCACGGACGCCGTGTAGACGAGCCCTTCGCCCTGCTGCTCCCAGTCGGAGGCGAGCAACTCGGTGCCCTGGGCCAGGCGGCCCGGGACGGACTCCTCGATCAGCTCGTAGACGCGGTCGGCGAGCCCGACGGCCGGGTCACGGAAGCCGGGGTAGCGGGCGTAGGCGCGCCCGCCCTCGACGACGAACGGCGGCGCCCCGTGTTCCCGCTCGGCGCTGATCGCCTCGGACAGCGCGTCGATCGCCCCCGCGCGGGCCAGCGCGATGCGCACCCGGCGCGTGACGTCCATGGCGTCGCGGATGCCGTCGGTGAAGTAGGTGTCGGCGAGCCGCGCGATGCCCGCGCAGAGCTGCCGCTGCAACTCACGGTCGAGGGCCGGGAAGTCGTCCTGGACGAGCTTGGCCAGCTCCCACGTGAAGTGCCGGCGCAGAACCGCGTCCCGCTCCGGACCCGCCGGAATGAGCCCGGCGGTGAAGTCCATGATCTCCGCCGCGGCCCGCAGCCGTGCCAGATGGTCGGCGCGGTAGGTGATGTTGCTGGCGTCGCCCCGCTTGACCGCGAAGTAGCAGATGTAGTCGGCCACCACCGAGATCTTCCGGGCGCGCACGCACGCCTCTATGGTGAACGGCTGGTCACTGCCCACCGGAAGGTGCTCCGGGAAGCGCAGCTTGTGCTTCTCGACGAGCTCCCGGCGGAACAGCTTGGTGTTGGCCAGGGTGAACGGCAGCGCCGAGTCGTACAGGCTGACGTCCGGGTTGTTCTCCTTGTACAGCGCCTGATGGACGTACCGGCCGTTGGTGCCGACCATCTTGCCGACCACGACGTCCGAGTCGTTCCGGTCGGCGCACGTCACCATGCGCTCCAGGGCCTCCTCGCCGAGGTAGTCGTCGGAGCCTATGAAGTACACGTACCGGCCGGTGGCCACCTCCAGCGCCCTGTTGCTGGGCGCGGCCGGACCACCGGAGTTCGCCTGGTGGAGCACCTTGACGGTGTCCGGGTACTGCGCCGCGAACCGGTCGAGTTCGCGGCCGCTGTCGTCGGTGGAGCCGTCGTCGACGGCGACGATCTCCAGCCGGTCACGCCCGATGCTCTGCCCGACGAGCGAGTTCAGGCACTCCGTCAGGTACGGCATCGTGTTGTAGACGGCGACGACGACAGTGACGTCGGGAACGGCCCCGTTCATGAACCCGCCTTCGAGGATCTCGACACCAACCGGCTGTACAGCCCGTCCAGCACCTCGGCCTGCGCCTCCCACGTCCAGGCGTCGAGCAGGCCGGGCTTGTCGTAGGCGGCCGTGTACTTCTCCGGCTCGGCCAGTACGGCCTTGATGGCGCGGGCCAGATCGTCGACGTCCTCGGCCCGGCAGACCTCGCCCTGTCCCGTGGACCGGGTGACCTCGGACATGGTCTTCACATCGCTGACCACCAGCGGCAGCCGCGCGTGGGAGTACTCGAAGAACTTCGTGATCAGGGCGATCTCGTGGTTCGGCCAGTGGTGGATCGGGATGCAGCCCACGTTCGCGGCGGCCAGGAAGCGGACCACCTGCCAGTGCTTGACGTACGGCACCGCGTGCAGCCGGTCGCCCACCCCCAGCTCCTGCGCACGGCGCAGCAGCCCCTGTATGTAGCCGGCGGCCGGCGCCGGCACGACGAACGCCATGTGGACGCCGTCCAGCTTCGGCAGGGCCTCCACCATGTCACCGAGGCCGCGCTGCGGGCCGGGCGAGCCGCTGTAGACGACCAGCGGGACGTCCGGTCCGATGCCGCACAGGGCGCGCAGGTCCGGCTCCGGCTCGCTGTCCTCGAGCACCGGGTCCCGCTCGACGGGACGATCGGGGGCGTTGAGGACCACGGTCGGCTGTTCCTTCAGCCCGTGGCGTTCCACCAGCAGGTCGGCCAGCCCGTCGGAGACGGTGACCACGGCGTCGGCGAACGGGGCGTACTCGCTCTCGTGCGCGGTGTTGCCGGGAATCCAGTGGGCGTTGTCCTCCCAGGGACGCACCCCGGGCAGGAACTCGTGGGCGTCCCACACCAGCTTGACCGACCGGCCGGCGGCACGGGCCCGCACCGCGGCACGGGCGCCGACCCCCAGCATCCGGAAGTCGTTGGCGTGGATGAGATCGGGCTTGAGGGCGTCGATCTCCTTGCCGTAGGTCAGCTCGTAGTCCCACAGCACGGGCTCCAGGCGACGCCAGGCACGCCTGCCCTTGGCCGCCCTCCACAGGGCCGTGAAGGCGCGGTCCACGGGCCCGCGCAGAGCACGGCCCGCCTTCTGCGCCTGGCTGCTCTGGCGGGCCCGGAACTCGATCCACTTCTGCATGAACCTGGAGACGGGTCCGGCCACCACGAGGCGCAGTTTCTCGACCCGTCGGAACAGCGGACTGCCCACGGCCTGCGGTGCCACCTTCAGGGCGGCCCGGCGGGCGGCGAGGTCCGCGCGCCACGCCTTGGCCCACTGCCGCCGGTAGGCCGCCAGCGGCCCCGGCGGGTAGGCGAGCGGACGGCGCAGCGGCGAGCGGTGCCGCTCGGCATGCCGCTTGGCCAGCGGGGTCTTCAGCGGCAGCAGCCGGACCTCGGCGTCACCGAGCTTCCAGGTACGCCCGTTGCCGGAACGGACGAGGCCGAGGAGCACCACGTCCCAGCCCGCGGCCGCCGCCGACTCCGCGGCCTTCTGCACGCGCGAGTCGCCGTCGACCTTGTTGTCGACCAGCATGACGACCCGGCCCTTGGTCGGGCGGGGCGCGTCGGTGCGCTGCGCTTCCATGAACAGCCTTTCTGAACCGGTCACTTCAGGAAATCGCTCAGGACCTGGGCGGTCCATGTGCCGTCGTGGTAGGTGCGGGCGAACTCCAGGGACCTCGCGCCGATCCGGGCCGTGCCCTCGGGGTCACCGACGAGCCCCTCCAGGACCTCGCGGAGAGTCTCCGGGGTGGCGTTGACGATGGGCAGGGCACCGTCGGTGGCGCGCTTCACGCTGTCGCTGATGTACGCCACGACGGGCTTGCCGGCCGCCATCGCCTCCACGGCGAAGGTGCCGTAGCTGCCGGTGGTGAACTGGTCGAGGACCAGGTCGCAGCTCTGCACCAGTTCGCGCATCTCGGCCCAGGGGATGCCCTCGGCGAGCCGGAACTCGATGACGCCCCTGTCGTGCAGCTCGGTGAGCACCGGCATGATCCGGTCGGTGCCCTTGGTCCACCGCTTCGACGGGGCGTGCAGCACCAGCGGCCGCTCGCGCTCCATGACCGGGCGGTCGGTGGCCCACTTGTCGACGTCCACGACCAGCGGCAGCCACTTGGCCGTCGGCAGGTCCTCCAGGAGGTCGGGCGTGGTGACGTAGAGCGGCAGTCCGGCCTCGGCCGCTATCCGCTTGTTCACCTCGACCTTGGCCTGGAGCCGCTTGGCGATGCCGTCGGGGGCGTCGTGGAACAGGGAGAACGGATGGCGCGCCATGTGGTCGGCGGGGTGCCGGATCTCGCTGCCGTGGGCGAGCAGTGCCACCTTGATCCGGGCCTGCTTCAGGGCGTCGAGGTCACCGGCGATGTTGGTGCCGTTGAGGTGCCCGAACACCGGCATGAAGGCGTCGACCAGCAGGTGGGTGAAGCGGCCGATGACCCGCTCCATCTGCTGCACCTGCACGTCGAGGTCGCGCAGCCGGTCCGCGTCCACGTACACGTCGGCCGGGTAGTCGAAGGACTCCGGCCGCTTGTTCATCACGACCTCGGCGGACACGTCCGGGTTGAGGCGCGTGACGGCCTGCGCGAACGCGGCACCCTGGCCCGCGTAGTTGGCGGGGCCCAGGCCGAGCCGGACCCGGGTGTCGCCGAGCTTGCGCCACAGCGGCCGTCCGTCGGCACCGGTGTTGTCGGCCTTGCGCACCGCCTCGGGGGTCTCCTGCACCGTCCAGGACACCTCGGGCCGGGGGCCCGGCGGGGTCTTCTTCGACAGGTCCCGGTACAGCTGCAACAGCTTGGCGCTCTGCGCCTCCCAGGACAGGTCGGTGAGGACGTCCTCGGTGATCGCGGCGGCCAGCTTGCCGCGGTTCTCCATGGCGCGAGCGGCCGCCTCGGCGAAGGTCTTGGGGTCGTCCCAGGTCCACACCTCGCCCAGGCCGCGCTCCTCCACGTACGCCTTGATGACCTTGACGTCGCTGGTGACCAGCGGCAGCCCGGCCTGGAGGTACTCGGAGACCTTCGTCGGCAGCGACACCTCGCAGTTGGGGACGCGCCGGAAGGGGGTGAGGCCGAGGTCGGCGGAGGAGAGGTAGTCGGCCACCTCGTGCTGCGGCACGTACGGCACCAGGTGGATCCGGTCACGGACGCCCAAGGCCTCGGACCGTGCGAGGAGTTGCTCCAGCAGGGGTGTCATCCGGCCGTGCACCAGGGCGAGATGGAAATCGGGCAGCTGCGGCAGGCCGTCGATGACGGCGTCCACGCCACGCTCCGGGCCGATCCAGCCCGAGTAGACCATCAGCGGCACCTCGGGGCCCAGACCGCAGGCCGCGCGCACCGACGAGGCGGACGTGCCGCCGCCGATCACCTCGCGCACCGGCGCGTTGCCCACCACCAGCGGCGCCTTCGGCAGCCCGTGGTCCTGCTTCAGCAGCTCCGCCATCTGGCTGGAGACGGTGACGACGGCGTCGGCGCGGCCGATGAACTCGGCCTCCACCGCGGGCAGCGCGTAGGCCTGGCGGGGGTGTGGCCACTCCACGCCCTTGATGTACTCGTGCGCGTCGTACAGCCAGGCGCACTTAAGGCCCCGGGCGCGCAGCCGGGCGGCGCTGAGCGCGGCCGTCGCGATCATCGTCACGTCGTTGGCGTGGATGACGTCCGGTTCGAGTTCCTCGATCACCGGGCCGAAGGCGAGGTCCAGATCGACCACCTGCGGCCAGTCGACGCGCCAGTCCCCGGCCAGGTCGTCCTTGGACTTGCGCCGCTGCTCCCACTTGTACGCCTGGACCCGCAGCCGGTGGACCGAGCGGCGCGCCCGCAGCACCGCCTTGATCGACGTACGGCGCGGCGCGCTGGCCCAGTTGCTCTCGGCCGACTTCTGCCGGACCCAGGCGCGGTACTCCGCCGTGTAACGGTTCAGAGCCGCCTGGTCCGGCAGGTGGAACTGGGTGGCCGCGGCCCGCAGGGACCGCTCCCGGCGCACCTTCACACCACGCAGGTAGTCCGCGCTCACCGGCACCCGGATGACGTCGATCGGCCCCATCTTCGACCGCTGGACGCGCTTGGTGTCGCTCCGGCCGATCAGCGTCACGTCCCAGCCGTCTCGGGCCGCGGCGACGGCTGTCTTCTGGACACGGGAGTCGCCCGTGATGCCGTTGGCGACGATCACTGCGATCCTCGGCCTGCGGGCAGGGGATTCCATTACGTACTTCCTCCGGGGGTACAGGAGCGCGGCCCCCCCTGTTGCAGGGGGGGCCGGCGGGTGGCAGTGGCGCGCACCGGAAGCTATCGGGCAGCCACGTGCTCAACCGGTTCGATATTGACGGTACCGCCGTTGGTCGCCGAAGCGAGAACCGCGGCCGCGACCTCCACCGTGCGCATGCCCTGCCGCAGGGTGCAGATGTCGGCGGGCTCGCCGAGGACCGCGTCCCGGAACAGCTCGTGCTCCACCTGGAGCGGCTCGCGCTTCGGGATGGCGTAGCGGATCATGTCGCCCTCGGAGACGCCGCGGAAGGCCTGGAGGGCCTCCCACTCGGTGGTGACCGCCGCGTTGGAGTGGAAGGTCAGGTCGGCGGTGAGGGTGTCGGCGATGAAGCAGCCGCGCTCACCGGTGACCGAGGTGAACCGCTCCTTGAGCGGGCTCAGCCAGTTGACCAGGTGGTTGACCATGGTGCCGTCGGCCAGGCGGCCGACCGCGGAGACCATGTCCTCGTGCTCACGGCCGCTCTTGGAGACGGTGTGCGCGGCGATGGACACGTACTGACTGCCCGTCACCCAGCCGGTGAGGTCGATGTCGTGCGTGGCCAGGTCCTTGACCACGCCGACGTCGGCGATGCGGTGCGGGAACGGCCCCTGGCGGCGGGTGACGACCTGGTAGACGTCACCCAGCTCGCCGGCCTCCAGACGGGCGCGCAGCGAGCGCAGTGCCGGGTTGCACCGCTCGATGTGACCCACGCCGGCCACCAGGCCGCGCGACTCGAAGGCCTCCACGAGGCGGCGGGCGCCCTCGACGGTGTCGGCGACCGGCTTCTCGATCAGCGCGCAGACGCCGGCCGCGGCGAGCGCCAGACCGACTTCCTCGTGCAGATGGGTGGGGCAGGCCACGACCGTGTAGTCCACACCGAGCGCGATCAGTTCCTCGACCGTGTTCAGGACCGGTACGCCCTGCGCGGCACCGAACTTGTCGCCCATCGGGTCCACGACGCCGACGAAGTCGACGCCGTCCAGACCCGCCAGGACACGGGCGTGGTGACGTCCCATCGAGCCGAGGCCGACGAGTCCGGCCCGCAGAGGCTTGGTCACAGCTGCTCTCCCAGCGCGTTCACGGCGGTCACGATGCGCTCCAGGTCCTGCGCCGACAGCGCGGGGTGCACCGGCAGCGACACGACCTCCGCGGCCGCCCGCTCCGTCTCCGGCAGGTCCCAGGAGCGGCCCGCCTTCTGGTCCGGCTCCCAGTACGGCTTGAGCCGGTGGATCGGGGTGGGGTAGTACACCGCGTTGCCGATGCCGGCCTCGGTCAGCTTGGCCATGGCCGCGTCGCGGTCGCCCCGGATCCGCACGGTGTACTGGTGGTACACGTGGCGAGCGCCCTCGGGAACCGTGGGCGTCACCACGTTCGGGGCGGTGATGTGCTCGGTGAGGTAGGTGGCGTTGGCGATGCGCTGCTCGGTCCAGCCGCCGAGCTTGGCGCGCTGCACGCGGCCGATCGCGGCGGACACGTCCGTCATCCGCACGTTCGCGCCGACGATCTCGTTGGCGTACCGCTGCTCCATGCCCTGGTTGCGCAGCAGGCGCAGGGTCCGGGCGACCTCCGCGTCACCCGTGGAGATCATGCCGCCCTCGAGGCTGTGCATGTTCTTCGTCGGGTAGAAGCTGAAAGTGCCGGCGGCGCCGAACGCGCCGACCGGCGTGCCGTGCAGCGCGGCCGAGTGGGCCTGGCAGGCGTCCTCGACGACGGCGACGCCGTGCTGCTGCGCGATCGCCATGATCCGGTCCATCGCGGCCGGGTGGCCGTAGAGGTGGACGGGCATGACGGCGGCGGTGCGCGGGGTGATCGCGGCCTCGAAGGCGGCCGGGTCCAGACAGAAGCTGTCGGCTTCGATGTCGGCGAAGACCACGTCCGCGCCCACCAGGCGCACCGCGTTGGCGGAGGCGGCGAACGAGAACGAGGGGACGACGACCTCGTCACCCGGACCGATCCCCAGGGCCAGCAGCGTCAGGTGCAGCGCCGAGGTGCCGGAGTTGACCGCGACACAGTGGCGCCCGTCGACCAGCTCCGAGAACTCCTCCTCGAAGGCGGCCACCTCGGGCCCCTGGACGACACGGCCGCTGCGCAGCACGCGGACCGCGGCCTCGATCTCGTCCTCGCCGATCACAGGCTTGGCGGCCGGTATGAACTCATGGGCGTCGGTCATCGACATCCCCTCCTCTACGGCGACCTCAAAGGCGCGTCGTGCTTCGTCGGGAAGGGGCCGCGTCGAGATCAGCACGGCCGCATCCCTGGGTGTTCACCGCTGCCTTCGGGCGGGCGAACGGCTTGTACACAGGACCCGCCCCCCGAGGGTTCCTTGCGGGAATACAGCCGTATCCGAGCCGGAGGGCCGGATGTGCTGGTCGGCTGCGGTCCCGGCGGGCATGGCTGTCGCCACCGAGACCACGGTTCACGTTACCAGCACGGGGACGGCAATTTTCCCCAGGGTTACCACACAGAAACCAGTCCTCGAGGTGCGCTCCCTCACAAGCGAGACACAGACTAACTCTCGCACGAACGCCGCACGACGCGGCACGACACGAGCGGCGGCGCACGGCACCCGGTCGCCACCGGGCGTCATGACGCCGCCGCTGTCCGGCCGGCCATGGGGCCGACGGAACGGTCAGTCCTCCGTGTTGGCCGAGACGGACGAAACGCCCTGCTGCGCCGCCGCCGTCGTCTTCGACGCCGACTTCGCCGCCTTCTTGGCCACGGTCTTCTTGGCCACCGTCTTCTTCGCGGCCGTCTTCTTCGCCACGGTCTTCTTGGTGGTGGCCTTCTTCGCCGTGGCCTTCTTCGCCGTCTTGCGGGCGGCCGTCTTCTTGACCGGGGCGCCCTCCTCCGGCTCCTCGGCGGACTCCGCCTCGACCGACTCCGCCTCGACGGGGGCCGGGGCCTGCGCCGCGGCTTCGGCCAGGGCCTCCACCGGGGCCTCCGCCGCGGCCGACGGCACGACCACGACGGCCGTCTCCTCGGACGCAGTGGGCGCGGTGGCCTTGCGCACGGCACGGCGCCTCGGACGGGCCGGAGCCGCGCTCTCGGCGACCGGCTCGGACACGGGCTCGGCGGTCGGCTCGGCGACCGGCTCCGGCCGCGTCCCGGCCTGCTCCGCCGGGGACTCCACCGGAGCCTGCGCGGGCGCGGACTCGGTGACCGTCACGACGGCGGCCTCCGCCCCGGCGGGCGAACCGGCCGGCGCGGACACCTTGCGCGTGGCCCGACGGCGCGTACGGCCCTTGGGCGCGGCCTCCTCGGCGACGGGGTCCCCGGCAGCGGGGGCCTCGACGACCGGGTCCTCGACCGCGACCGGCTCGGCGTGCGCGACAGCGGCCTCGGCCGGCTGCACCGCGCGCTCGGCCTCCACCTCGGCGGACACGTCCTGCGCCGTGGGAACCTCCGCGGCCGGCTCGGCCACGGCCTCCCGCCTGGGCGCGCCGCTCCTCGGCGCACCCGCGGGGGATGAGGCCCGACGGCTCGACCGGCGTCGGCCACGACCACGGCCCGCTGCGGCCTCCGCCTCGGCGACGCTGCTGTACAGCTCCTCGTCGGGCTCGAACTCGGGCATCTCCAGGGCGACCGGCTCGGCCACCTCGGCGGCGACCTCGGCCTCGCTCTCGGTCTCCTCGTCGGCGCCCACCACGGTCTCGTGCTCGTGCTCGTGCTCGTGGACGTCGCCGCCCCGACCGCGCTTCTTGCGCTTGCCGCCGCCACCGACGGCGGCCGGCTGGTCGAGGTGGACGATGACCCCACGGCCGTTGCAGTGGACGCAGGTCTCGGAGAACGACTCCAGCAGACCCTGTCCGACCCGCTTGCGGGTCATCTGCACGAGACCCAGCGAGGTCACCTCGGCCACCTGGTGCTTCGTCCGGTCCCGGCCCAGGCACTCCAGCAGGCGCCGCAGCACCAGGTCCCGGTTCTGCTCCAGCACCATGTCGATGAAGTCGATCACGATGATGCCGCCGAGGTCGCGCAGCCGCAGCTGACGCACGATCTCCTCGGCCGCCTCCAGGTTGTTCCTGGTGACCGTCTCCTCGAGGTTGCCGCCCTGACCGGTGAACTTGCCGGTGTTGACGTCGACGACGACCATCGCCTCGGTCCGGTCGATCACCAGCGAACCGCCGCTGGGCAGCCAGACCTTGCGGTCCAGCGCCTTGGCGAGCTGCTCGTCGATCCGGTAGGTGGCGAAGACGTCGACCTCGGAGGTCCACCTGGACAGCCGGTCGACCAGGTCCGGGGCGACGTGCGAGACGTAGCCGTGGATGGTCGACCAGGCCTCGTCGCCGCTGACGACGACCTTGGTGAAGTCCTCGTTGAAGATGTCGCGCACGACCCGGACGGTCATGTCCGGCTCGCCGTAGAGCAGCGTCGGCGCGTTGCCGCTCTTGGCCTTCTTCTGGATCTCCTCCCACTGCCCCTGGAGCCGCTCGACGTCGTGGCGCAGCTCCTCCTCGCTCGCGCCCTCGGCAGCGGTGCGCACGATGACGCCCGCGTCCTCGGGAACGATCTTCTTGAGGATGCTCTTCAGCCGGGCCCGCTCGGTGTCGGGCAGCTTGCGGCTGATGCCGGTCATCGAGCCCTCGGGCACATACACGAGGTAGCGGCCCGGCAGCGAGACCTGGCTGGTCAGGCGGGCGCCCTTGTGCCCGATCGGGTCCTTGGTGACCTGCGCGAGGACCGGCTGGCCGGACTTGAGGGCGGACTCGATGCGGCGCGGCCCGTTGGCCATGCCGAGCGCCTCGAAGTTGACCTCACCGGCGTACAGGACGGCGTTGCGGCCCTTGCCGATGTCGATGAAGGCGGCCTCCATCGACGGCAGCACGTTCTGGACCTTGCCCAGGTAGACGTTGCCGACGTAGGAGGTCGACTCCTCCTTGTTGACGTAGTGCTCGACGAGCACGCCGTCCTCCAGGACGCCGATCTGCGTACGGTCGCCGTACTGGCGGACCACCATCACGCGCTCGACGGCCTCACGGCGGGCCAGGAACTCGGCCTCGGTGATGATCGGCACGCGGCGGCGGCCCTGCTCGCGGCCCTCGCGGCGGCGCTGCTTCTTCGCCTCCAGACGGGTCGAGCCCTTGATGGACGTGACCTCGTCCGACGGCTCGCTCGCCTTGCGCGGCTCGCGGACCTTGACGACGGTGCGCTCCGGGTCGCTGTCGCCCGGCTCGACGTCGGTCGAGGCGTCCCCGGCGCGACGGCGACGGCGACGACGGCGACGACTGCCGGCGGTGGAGCCCGCCTCGTCGTCGGCGTGGCCCTCCTCGGCGTCCTCGTCCTCCTGCTCGGCGGTGTCCTCGGCGTCCTGTGCGGCCTGCTCCACGGCCAGGTCCTCGGCGTCGACGTCCCCGTCGGCGCTGTCACCGCGGCGGCGGCGACGGCCACCCCGGCGGCGACGGCGGCGGGACGCGCCCTCGTCGGTGTCGTCGTCGCCCTCGGCGGTGTCGTCGGCGGCCTCGTCGGCCTCCTCCGGTTCCGTCTCGTCCTCGGCGGCCGGCTGCTCGACGGTCCTCGTCGGCTCGGCCGGCTCCTCGGCCTGGCCGGCCCCCCGGCGCCGGCGACGGCGACGCGAACCGGTCTGCTCCTCCGGAAGCTCCTCGGCCACCTCGACCGGGGCGGCCACGGGCTCCGCCACCGGCTCCTCCACCTCGACCTCGGCGGCGGCGGCCTCGGCGGCGGCACGCTCCGGCGTCTGGAAGCGCGGCTCGGTGAACACGGGCGCCTGGAACACGGCGACGGCGGGACGGGCCGGACGACGCGGGGCGTCCTCCTCCCCGGCCGGACGCGCGGGCGCGGAGAATCCGACGGCGGCCTTGCGGGTGACGCGGCGACGCCCACGGCGGGGGCCGGCCTCCTCGTCGGCCTCAGGCGTCGGCGCGGCCTCGGGGGCCTCCTCCTCCGCCACGGCGGGCTCGGCGGGAGTCTCTGCCTGCTCCGCCGCCACGGCGGGCGCGGTGGCGGCACGGGCGGCCCGACGGCGCGTACGGCCCTTGGGCGCCGCCTCCTCGTCGGCGGGCGCCTCGGTGGGCTCGGCCTGCTGGGCGACGGCGACGGGCGCCTCCGTGGCCTCGACGGAGGTCTCGGCGGCCTGCGGGGCACCGGTGGGGGCGGTCGCGCGGCGGGTGGCCCTGCGACGGCTGCGCCCGGCGGGAGCGGTCTCGGCAGGAGCGGTCTCGGTGGAGGCCGACTCGGCGGGCTCGGTGGCCGTGGTGACGGTCTCGGCGGGCGCGGCGACCGCGGTGACGGTCTCGGCGGCGGTCTCGGCGGCCTGCGGGGCACCGGTGGGGGCGGTCGCGCGGCGGGTGGCCCTGCGACGGCTGCGCCCGGCGGGAGCGGCCTCGGCGGGAGCGGTCTCGTCGGAGGCGCCCTCGGCGACGGCCGACTCGGCGGGCGCGGCGACCGCGGTGACGGTCTCGGCGGCTTCGGCGGCCTGCGGGGCACCGGTGGGGGCGGTCGCGCGGCGGGTGGCCCTACGGCGGCTGCGCCCGGCGGGAGCCGTCTCGGCGGGCTCGGCCGTCACGGCGTCATCGTCTCCGGCGGGGGCCACGCTCTCGGCGGTCTCCGTGGTCTCGGCCTGCTCCGGTGCGGCGGGGGCCGTCACGGTGCGGGTGGCCCGGCGGCGGGTACGGCGCGGTGCGGGTTCCTCGACGGGGGCCTGCTCCTCGGCGGCGACGGCCGCGACGGACTCGACCGCCTCGGGGGCGGTCGCGGGCAGCACGGTCTCGGCGGCCTCGGCCGCCGCGGTCCCACCGGCCGGGGCACCGGCGGGCGCGGACGCCCGACGGGTGGCACGGCGACGCGGACGCGCGGCGGGTGCGGCCTCCTCGGTCACCGCGGGAGCCTCGGCGGGCTCCACGGCGGTGTCCTCCGCCGTCTCTTCCTCGATGTCCTCCGCGGCCGGATCGGCGACGGACTCGGCGACCGGTACGGCCGGCGCGACGGTCTCGGCCGAGGTCTCGGCGGCGCCGACCGGCGGACCCGCCGGTCGGGAGGCGGCACGGCGTCGACGGCGCGGCGGCAACGTGTCGCTCGGGGTGTTCTCTGTGGAGTCCGGTACGGACTCGTTGGATTCGGTCGGTTCGAGCATGCGGGCGTATCTCCCGTCAGGCTCCCGGGCTCCGCGCTGGTCCGGCGCCGATCACGGTGGATCGGTCGCCGTTGACGTCCGCGGCTCGCGCTGTGCGCGGTGCCGCCGTCCGGGGCGCGGGCGCCGCACGGGAGCTCTCTAGTGTCCTGTCTCGCCGGTTCCGTACACCGAATGTGCACGGCCTGGCGAAAGTCTTGTGGTCGGTGCGCTGCCCGACCCAGGTGGCTCCCGAGTGCGAGGGCTGCGCTACGACGTGCGTCCCTGTGCGGAACCTTCCTTACGCCGACGCCTTCGCGGTGGCAGTCACATCGGCCGTTGTCATGGCCTCGGCTGCCTCGCGGTCGGGCGCGAGCGGGTCGGTCACCGCGCCGGTCTCTTCATCGAACAGCCCCTGCGCCAGCCTGGTCACCCCTGCGGGGACCGGCGGCGCCAGGTCGGCCACGGCGCGAAGACCGGACAGGACGTCGTCGGGTCGAACGGCAGGCGTCACGTGCCGAACAACCAGCCGCAGTATCGCACAGGGCTGGTCCGTCGGCCTATCAGCCTGTGGACTCAGTGATTCAAGATGGACGACGGCGGAGCGGGCGTCGAAGGTGCGGACGCCGTTCTTCATCAGTCGCTGCACCTCGACGGTGTCGGCCGCGTTGAAGGCGGCCACCGCGCGGTCGGCTTCCTCGGGGTCCACGCCGGTCAGGCGCATCTCCCACACGGAGGCCGTGAGCCGGTCGGCGAGCCCGGAGGTCCGGGCCTCGACCGCGTCGACGATGTCGAGCCCGGTGGGCAGCGACTCGTCGAGCAGCTCACGCAGTTTCTGCGGGTCCCGCGCCTGGGTGAGCGCGATCTCCAGGTACTCCGCCTCGCTGCCCGTGCCGGTGGGTGCGGCATTGGCGTACGACACCTTCGGGTGCGGCGTGAACCCCGCCGAGTACGCCATCGGCACCTCGGCACGGCGCAACGCGCGCTCGAAGGCACGCTGGAAGTCACGGTGGCTGGTGAACCGGAGGCGGCCGCGCTTGGTGTAGCGCAGTCGGATGCGCTGCACCGCGGGTGCGGGCGGCGGGCCTTCGGGCTGTCGCTTGCCCAGTGTCGTTCAGTCCTTCGTGAGAGCGGTCGTACGGCTATCAAGAGTACGTGTCCCGCGCCCGGAAGGTTCCCTCCGGGCCACGGGGTCCGACTGCCCGGACTCGCCGAACAGCAAACGCCGCACGTCGGCACGCGCCTGCCGCACGGAGGTCCGGGCGGCCGCCAGCGCCTCCCGGCCGGTGCGGCCCGCGGCGCGCGCGGCCTCGACGGCGGGCCGCAGCACGAGGTCCCGGACGAGGTGCCCGACCGGTGTCAGCACACTGCGGTACACCCGGCGCACCGGCTCCACGAAGATCCACCGCAAGAGGGTGCCGAGGAACCGTCCGACGGCGAGCGAGACGTGTCCGGCGATCCGCCAGGCGTGCCGGAGGGCGTCCCCCACCTCCCGCCCGACGACGGCGAGCACCCGGCCGGCCGGCGTGAGGACCCGGCGCCACAGCGCCTGGGCGGGCAGCACGACGAGGACGCGGGTGACCCAGTACAGGATTCGGCCGATCCCGGCCAGGAGCAGGGCGAGCAGCCGCCCCACGCCCCGCACGCCCCAGGCGACGGCCCGTCCGACGGGGGCCAGGAACCAGTCGTACAGCCAACGGGCGGGTACGACGACCAGGTACCGCGCCAGCCGGGCGAGGGCGGCGCCCAGGCCCAGGACGGCGGGCGTCAGCACGCGCACGTACAGCCGGACCAGGGCGTGACCGACGGGGGTCAGGAGGCAGCGGTGACACCAGAGCAGCGGGGCGACGAGGACCAGTGTCCAGAGCCGCACCAGAGCGTTCCCCACGGGGACGACGACGTACCGCCACAGGCCCACCAGGGGCAGGACGACGAGGACCCTGCCCAGCCACAGCAGGGCGCGGCCGAGCGGGCGCAGCAGCGCGTCGTTCAGAAAGCGGCAGGCGACCACGAGGGCGTCCCACGCCATCCGCACCGGGACGACCAGCACCAGCGCGACGATCCGCACGGGCAGCCGGATCGCCACGACGAGACATCCTTCGGGCCGCTGCCGCGGTGGGTGCCGGACGGGCGGCTTGTCGAGGTCCATACCTGCGAGGACGCCGCAGCGGCCCGCCTGGATCCCGCCGCACCCACGGTTCTCGCATCCACCGCCCCGGCCTTGCGCCGGCCTGGTGCCGGCCGGGACCGGACGGTGGGCAACCGAGGGTCCCCCGGGGGGTCCGGGACGACGCGTGCAACGCGCGAGGGCCCGGCCGCACCGTCCGGTGCGACCGGGCCCTCCCCCCGCGAGCCGCGCAGCTCCGCGACTACTCCACGACCTACTTCACGACGGTCAACGGCAGCAGCTTCTTGCCCGTGGGGCCGATCTGGATGCTGGTGTCCATGGCCGGGCACACCCCGCAGTCGAAGCACGGGGTCCAGCGGCAGTCGTCGACCTCCGTCTCGTCGAGGGCGTCCTGCCAGTCCTCCCAGAGCCAGTCCTTGTCGAGGCCGGAGTCCAGGTGGTCCCAGGGCAGGACCTCCTCGTAGCCGCGCTCACGGGTGGTGTACCAGTCGACGTCCACGCCGAAGGGGGCCAGCGCCTTGTCGGCGCAGCTCATCCAGCGGTCGTAGGAGAAGTGTTCGCGCCAGCCGTCGAAGCGGCCGCCGTCCTCGTAGACCGCTCGGATGACGGCACCGATGCGGCGGTCGCCCCTGGACAGCAGGCCTTCGACGATGCCGGGCTTGCCGTCGTGGTAGCGGAAGCCGATCGAGCGGCCGTACTTCTTGTCGCCGCGGATCTTGTCGCGCAGCTTGCCCAGACGGGCGTCCGTCTCCTCGGCGGAGAGCTGCGGCGCCCACTGGAACGGGGTGTGGGGCTTGGGCACGAAGCCGCCGATGGAGACCGTGCAGCGGATGTCGTTGGCGCCGGAGACCTCGCGGCCCTTCTGGATCACGCGGGTCGCCATGTCGGCGATCTGGAGGACGTCCTCGTCGGTCTCCGTCGGCAGACCGCACATGAAGTACAGCTTCACCTGGCGCCAGCCGTTGCCGTACGCGGTGGCGACGGTCCTGATCAGGTCCTCTTCCGAGACCATCTTGTTGATGACCTTGCGCAAGCGCTCGGAGCCGCCCTCGGGGGCGAAGGTGAGGCCGGACCGGCGGCCGTTGCGCGTCAGCTCGTTGGCCAGGTCGACGTTGAAGGCGTCGACGCGGGTCGAGGGCAGGGAGAGGCCGATCTTGTCTTCCTCGTAGCGGTCCGCGAGGCCCTTGGCGACCTCGCCGATCTCGCTGTGGTCCGCGGAGGACAGCGACAGCAGGCCGACCTCCTCGAAGCCGGTCGCCTTCAGGCCCTTCTCCACCATCTCGCCGATGCCGGTGATCGAGCGCTCGCGCACCGGGCGGGTGATCATGCCGGCCTGGCAGAAGCGGCAGCCGCGGGTGCAGCCGCGGAAGATCTCCACCGACATGCGCTCATGGACCGTCTCGGCGAGCGGGACCAGCGGCTGCTTGGGGTAGGGCCACTCGTCGAGGTCCATGACCGTGTGCTTCGACACCCGCCACGGCACGCCCGACCTGTTCGGCACGACTCGGGCGATCCGGCCGTCCGGCAGGTACTCGACGTCGTAGAAGCGCGGGATGTACACGCCGCCGGTCTTCGCCAGGCGGAACAGGACCTCCTCGCGGCCACCCGGCCGGCCCTCGGCCTTCCACTCCCGGATGATCTTCGTCATGTCGAGCACGGCCTGCTCGCCGTCCCCGATGACCGCCGCGTCGATGAAGTCGGCGATCGGCTCGGGGTTGAACGCGGCGTGACCGCCCGCCAGCACGATCGGGTCGTCCAGCCCGCGGTCCTTCGACTCCAGCGGGATGCCCGCCAGGTCGAGCGCGGTCAGCATGTTCGTGTAACCCAGCTCGGTGGAGAAGGACAGGCCGAACACGTCGAAGGCCTTCACCGGGCGGTGGCTGTCCACCGTGAACTGCGGGACGCGGTGCTCCCGCATCAGGGCCTCCAGGTCCGGCCACACGCTGTACGTGCGCTCGGCGAGGACGCCCTCCTGCTCGTTGAGGACCTCGTAGAGGATCATGACGCCCTGGTTGGGCAGCCCGACCTCGTACGCGTCCGGGTACATCAGCGCCCAACGGACGTCGCAGGACTCCCAGGGCTTGACCGTGGAGTTTAGCTCGCCACCGACGTACTGGATCGGCTTCTGCACGTGCGGGAGCAGAGCTTCGAGCTGCGGGAAGACCGACTCGACAGACATCGCGGGGTTACCTTCGTGAGCTGGCGGGGGGCACCCCCGGCCGGGGGCTGGGGGAGGGTGACCATCTAGCCTAACCCGCTCATGGGGCGTCCCCGAACGACGAAAGGGACCAGCGGCCGAGCCCGGACGGCAGGGTCCTCCGGGCTCGACCGGCCGCCGCACCCGCAGAACACCGAGTGAGGCGGGGGCGGCCGGTCAGGCCGACATGGGGCGCTGCACCTGGATCGACTGCAACAGCCCGACGGCCACCCACACGGCGAACATCGACGTGCCGCCGTAGGACACGAACGGCAGGGGGAGGCCGGTGACCGGCATGATGCCGAGGGTCATGCCGATGTTCTCGAAGGACTGGAAGGCGAACCAGGCCACGATGCCGGCGGCGACGATCGTGCCGTACAGCTCGGTCGTCTCGCGGGCGATGCGGCAGGCCCGCCACAGGACGACGCCGAGCAGCACGATGATGAGGCCGCCGCCGACGAAGCCCAGTTCCTCGCCGGCCACCGTGAACACGAAGTCCGTCTGCTGCTCGGGGACGAACTGGCCGGTCGTCTGCGACCCCTCGAAGAGGCCGGACCCGGTCAGCCCGCCCGAACCGATCGCGATGCGCGCCTGGTTGGTGTTGTAGCCGACGCCGGCCGGGTCGAGGCTGGGGTTGGCGAAGGCGGCGAAGCGGGCGATCTGGTAGTCGTCCAGGATGTGCAGCTGCCAGACGGCGAGCGCGCCTGCCGCGCCCGCGCCGAGCAGCCCGAAGACCCACCGGTTGGAGGCGCCGGAGGCCAGCAGCACCCCCAGCACGATGATGACCATGACCATGACCGACCCGAGGTCGGGCATCAGCATGACGATCAGCATGGGTACGGCGGCCAGGCCGAGTGCCTGGAGCACCGTGCGCTGGTCGGGGTAGAGCTTGTCGCCCGCGTCGACCCGGGCCGCCAGCAGCATCGCCATGCCCAGGATGATCGTGATCTTCACGAACTCCGAGGGCTGGAGCGAGAATCCGCCGGCGAGCTGGATCCAGGAGTGGGCGCCGTTGACGGTGGAGCCCAGCGGGGTGAGCACCAGCAGGATCAGCAGCACCGACAGGCCGTAGAGGATCGGGACGGCGTTGCGCAGGGTGCGGTGGCCGAGCCAGACCGTGCCGACCATCAGGGCGAGCCCGATGCCGGTGTTCAAGAGGTGTCGCAGCAGGAAGAAGTACGGGTCTCCCTGGTTGATCTCCGTGCGGTTGCGGGTCGCCGAGTACACCAGCAGGGAGCCGATCAGCGACAGCGCGATCGCCGCCAGCAGTATCGGCCAGTCCAGGCGTCGGGCCAGGGAGTCGCGGGCGAAGATCCGCGTCCAGCCGGCCCGCTCGGGCCCGTACCCGGAGACGGAGAAGCCGTTCGCGCCGGTCATGTGCACTTCCTCCGGCTTCCGCGCCGGCGCCCTCGCCGCCGCGTGTCACGGTTGGTGGCCTCGGGGGAGGCGGTGGTCGCCCCCTGCTGTGTCCCGTCGGGGACCGGGGGGCCGGTCTCGGTGGCCTTCTGGTAGGTCTGCTGCTCCTTCGCCGGGTCCTTGGAGATCTTCGGGGACGCGATGGTGCCGTCCGTCTTGATCTTCGGCAGGGTCTTCTGCGGGGTGGGCAGCAGCGCGTTCTTCTTGTCGATCACGCCGGCGTCGGAGACGCCGTAGAGAGCGTCGTATATGTTCCGCACGGCCGGTCCGGAGGCGCCGGAACCCGTACCACCCTGGGAGATCGTCATCACGATCGAGTAGTCCTTGGTGTACGTGGCGAACCAGGACGTCGTCTGCTTGCCGTAGACCTCGGCGGTACCGGTCTTGGCGTGCATCTCGATCTTGTCCTGCGGCCAGCCGCCGAAGCGCCAGGCCGCCGTGCCGCGGGTGGCCACACCGGCGAGGGCCTCGTCCATCTGGGCCAGGGTCTGCTTGGTGACGGGCAGCTTGCCGTGTGCCTTGGGCGCGATCTGCTCGACCGTCCTGCCGTCGGGGCTGACGACGGCCTTGCCGACCGTCGGGTCGTACAGCGTGCCGCCGTTGGCGATGGCCGCGTAGATCGTGGCCATCTGGATGGGCGTCACGAGGGTGTCGCCCTGGCCGATGGAGTAGTTGATCTCGTCACCGGCGCGCATCTTGTTGCCCTCGAGGCAGTTCTCGTACGAGATCTTCTCGACGTAACTGCCGTCCTTCTTGCCGGTCTTGCACCAGCCCGCCTTGTTGGCGTCCCAGTAGGACTGCTTCCACTCACGGTCGGGGACGCGGCCGCTGACCTCGTTGGGCAGGTCGACGCCGGTCTCCTTGCCGAGGCCGAACTGGTGGGCGGTCTTGTAGAAGAAGTCCTTCGGCTTGCCCTTGGGGTTGATGCCGCCGTCCTTCTGCCACTCGCGGTGGGCGAGGGAGTAGAAGACGGTGTCGCAGGAGACCTCCAGGGCGCGGCCGAGGCTGATCGGGCCGTGGTTCTGGGACTCGAAGTTCTTGAAGACCTGGCCGCCGACCGAGTACGAGCTGGAGCAGTTGTAGCGCCCGTCGAAGTCGTAGCCCGCCTGGACCGCGGCGGCCGTGGAGACCACCTTGAAGATCGAGCCGGGCGCCGCCTGACCCTGTATGGCCCTGTTGAGCAGCGGGTAGTTGGACGACTTCCCGGTGAGCTTCCTGTAGTCCTTGGCGGAGATCCCGCCGACCCAGGCGTTGGGGTCGTAGTTGGGGTTGGACGCCATGGCGACCACGCGACCGGTCCTGGCCTCCATCACGACGACCGCGCCGGCGTCGGCCTTGTAGTTCTCCCCGGTGTTCTTGTCGAACTGCCTGCGGGCCTCCTTCATGGCCTCGTTCAGCTCGTACTCGGCGACTCGCTGGACGCGGGCGTCGATGCTGGTGACGAGGTTGGAGCCGGGCTGTGCCGGGTCGGCCTCGGCCTCGCCGATGACCCGGCCGAGGTTGTCGACCTCGTAGCGCGTGACGCCGGCCTTGCCGCGCAGCTCCTTGTCGTACTCACGCTCCAGGCCGGACCGGCCGACCTGGTCGGAGCGCAGGAAGGGCGAGTCGGTGTCCTGGGCCTTGGTGATCTCCTCGTCGGTGACCGGGGAGAGGTAGCCGAGGACCTGGGCGGTGTTGGCGGCGCCGGGGCTCGGGTAGCGGCGCACGGCCTCGGGTTCGGCGGTGATGCCGGGGAAGTCCTCGGCGCGCTCGCGGATCTGGAGGGCCTGCCTGGGCGTGGCCTCGTCGGTGATCGGGATGGGCTGGTAGGGCGAGCCGTTCCAGCAGGGCTGGGGGGTCTTCGCGTCGCACAGCCGGACCTTCTGCGCGACCTCCTCGGCGGTCATGCCGAGGACGGCGGCGAGCTTGGCCAGGACGGCCTTGCCGTCGTCCTTCTGCTTCAGCAGGTCGGTGCGGGAGGCGGAGACGACGAGCCGTGTCTCGTTGTCCGCGAGGGGAACCCCCCGCGCGTCCAGGATGGAGCCGCGGACGGCGGGCTCGACGACCTGCTGGACGTGGTTGCCGGATGCCTCCTTGGCGTACTCCGCGCCCTCCCGGATCTGCAGATACCACAGTCGGCCGCCGAGGGTGCCGAGGAGGGAGAGGACGAGGATCTGGATCACGACGAGCCGGATCTGGACCCGTGGGGTCCGCCCGGTCTCGGGAATGTTGGTCACTGCGGCTGTCTCCCCCTCTCAGTGTGCGGACGTGTGTGCCCGGATGCGTGTGACTGCGGGTGTGGCTGTGCTGCTGGTGCCTGGGGCCGTGTCCGCGCCCCGGGCCGTGTCCCTGCCCCGGGCCGTGCCTGCGCCCGTGGTGATGTCCGTCCCCGCGGATATGGCCGTGGCCCTGGCTTCGGCTGTGCCCGTCCCTGTGCCCGTCCCCGTCCCCGTGCTCGTGTCCGTGCGGACGAATCCCGTGCGTACGAATGATGAACGATCGGCCTGTGAGACCCCGTTCCGCCGCGGCGGCCCCGTTCGAGTGAATCCTCGAACGCCGCCCCCGCCCCGGGTACGGCCGGCACCGTCTCCGGTGCCGTCCCCCGCGCGACCGGCGCCGTCTCCGCCGCGACCCGACCCGCGCCCGGCGCCGCCTCCGGCGACACCCGGCGTCAACTCCCCGGCGATCACAGCCGCTTGACCCCCTTGATGCGTCCGGCGCGGGCCATCCGGGAGCGGGCCGCCTTCATCTTCAGGCCGCCGCGCTGACCGCCGATCCGCAGGCCGGTACCCGAGGAGAGCCAACCGGAGGAGATGTCGGCCCCCTTGCCTGCGGAGTTGGTCTCGGCGAGCGGGTCGTTGTCCGCGCGCCGGGCCAGGAACATCACGCCCGGCACGACGAAGGGGGCGAGCAGCAGGTCGTACAGGGCCGCCGAGAACAGCAGGCCGGGGAGCCCGACGTGGCGGGCGGCGGTGTCGCCGACGAGGGCGCCGACACCGGCGTACAGCAGGGTGGAGCCGATCGCGGCGGCGACCACCACGACCATCGGGCCGGTGGCCGACTTGATGCGGCCGGTCTCCGGCTTGACGAGCCCGGCGAGGTAGCCGACGACGCACAGCACGAGGGCGTAGCGACCGGCGGCGTGGTCGGCGGGCGGGGCCAGGTCGGCGAGGAGTCCGGCGCCGAAGCCGATGAGGGCGCCGCCGACGTGGCCGTAGATCAGGGCGAGGCCGAGGACGGTGAGGAGGAGCAGGTCGGGGACGGCGCCGGGCAGGTGCAGGCGGGCGAGGACGCTCACCTGGATCACCAGGGCGACCACGATCAGCGGGACGGAGAGCAGGATCCGGTTGACGCGCATGGGGTAGTCAGCTCCTACTGCTCTTCCTGGCCTTCGACGGGTGCGTTCGCGTTCGGGGTGACCGTGACGGTCACCGTCGGCGTGGGGACCGGCTTGGGCTTTGTGGGCAGCACGGTGTCGCGCGGGTCCTTCTTCGGGGCCTCGACGACGACGCCGACGATGTCGAGCTTGGTGAAGCTGACGTACGGCGTGACGTAGAGGGTGCGGGTGAGGTCGCCGCCGGACGGGTCGACGCGGGAGACCACGCCGACCGGCACGCCGGGTACGAAGGGCTTGTCGGCCTGGGAGCCGAAGGTGACCAGCCGGTCGCCCTTCTTGACTTCGGCCTTGCCGTTGAGGAGTTCGACGCGCAGCGGGCGGTCGCCCTGCCCGGAGGCGAAGCCCAGTTCGTCGGAGGCCTCCATGCGGGTGCCGACCGTGAAGTCGGGGTCGCTGGCGAGCAGGACGGTGGCGGTGTCGGGCCCGACGGTCGTGACGCGCCCGACCAGGCCGTCGCCGTTCAGGACGGTCATGTCGCGGGTGATGCCGTCGTGGGCGCCGACGTCGATGGTGACGGTCCAGGAGAAGCCCTGGGCCGCTCCGATCGCGATGACCTCGGCGCCCTTGATGCCGTACTGGCCGGCGCCGGCGGTCTTCAGCATCTTGTCGAGCTGGGCCAGCCGGCTGCGGTTGCGGTCGTCGCTGCCGAGTTTCGCCTCGAGGGCCGCGTTCTCCTTCTCGAGCGCGGCGAGCCGGTCGTGGCGCTCACCCGAGTCGCGTACGGCGGAGACGGCGTCGCCGACGGGGTCCACCGCCGACGCCACCCCGTTCTCGATCGGACCGAAGGCCGCGGCGGCGGCCTGTCGGGCACCGTCGACCGGGGAGTCCTCTCCGCCGCGGATGTCCACCGTGATCAGCGCGAACGCGACGGCGGTCAGCAGCACCAGGAGCAGCCGGCTCTCTCGTGTGTCCCTCACGTGCGGCGGCCGTGCCCTTCCTCATAGCAATGCGGAATTCGGATGGCCCCCGGGTAGGTCCGAGGGCGCGGTATGGGGTGCTTGGGGGGCTCTTGAGGATCTTATGCCTCGGTATCAACGATCCGCCGCACGAGAGGCGATCATCTCGTACGGCGGAATCGAAGCGTTACGTCATCTGCGCGGCGCGGCGTCCAGGACCTGCTGGAGCGCCTCGAACTCCTCGACGCACTTGCCGGATCCGAGCGCCACGCTGTCCAGCGGGTCCTCGGCGATGTGGATGGGCATGCCGGTCTCCCGGCGCAGCCGCTCGTCCAGACCGCGCAGCAGGGCTCCGCCGCCGGTGAGAACGATTCCGCGGTCCATGATGTCGCCCGACAGCTCCGGCGGACACTTGTCGAGGGTGGTCTTCACGGCGTCGACGATCGCGTTGACGGGTTCCTCGATCGCCTTGCGGACTTCGGCGGCCGAGATGACCACGGTCTTGGGCAGCCCGGAGACGAGGTCCCGGCCACGGATTTCGGTGTGCTCGTCGGAGTCGAGGTCGTACGCCGAGCCGATCGTGATCTTGATCTGCTCCGCCGTCCGCTCACCGAGAAGGAGGCTGTACTCCTTCTTGATGTGCTGGATGATCGCGTTGTCCAGCTCGTCGCCCGCGACGCGGATGGACTGGGCGGTGACGATGCCGCCGAGCGAGATGACCGCGACCTCCGTGGTGCCGCCGCCGATGTCCACCACCATGTTGCCCGTGGCCTCGTGGACCGGCAGGCCGGAGCCGATGGCCGCGGCCATGGGCTCCTCGATGATGTGCACCTGTCGGGCGCCGGCCTGGGTCGACGCCTCGATGACGGCGCGGCGCTCGACGCCCGTGATGCCCGAGGGCACGCAGACGACGACCCGCGGCCGGGCCAGATACCGCCGCTTGTGGATCTTCAGGATGAAGTAGCGGAGCATCCGCTCGGTGATCTCGAAGTCGGCGATGACGCCGTCCTTCAACGGACGCACGGCGACGATGTTGCCGGGCGTCCGCCCGATCATCTTCTTCGCTTCGGAGCCGACCGCGAGGATGCCACCGGTGTTGGTGTTGATCGCGACGACGGACGGCTCGTTGAGTACGATCCCGCGACCCCTGACGTACACCAGCGTGTTGGCGGTCCCGAGGTCGACAGCCATGTCACGGCCGATGAACGACATTGAGTTCCCCATCAGGATTCGACTGGCCTTCCCGTGAGCTTGTGAGGGCTTTTCAGGTCGGCGAGGTGGGTGCTGTGACGTGAAGGCCTACATCGTAAACGCGCCTGCACGAACACTGCGCGAGGGTCTTCGCCATTGTCAGCAGATGCCGTGGTGCCTCGCTTGTGGAGACGGTCCATCGGGGGCATGCGTTCCCCCGATCGGCGCGCATATGCCGAAGGACGGCCGAAATCGTACGGCCGTCCGTGGTCGGGCGAGGAAGCGAGGTGACGGCCCCTCAGAAAAATTATCTCCTGGCTCAGGCGCGCCCGGGGAAGAAGATTTTCACCTCGCGGTCGGCGGACTCCTCGGAGTCGGACGCGTGGATCAGGTTCTCGCGGACGATCACGCCGAAGTCGCCGCGGATGGAGCCGGGGGCGGCGGCGATCGGGTCGGTGGGACCGGCGAGGGCGCGCACGCCCTCGATGACCCGCTCCCCCTCGACGATCAGGGCGACGACCGGGCCGGAGGCCATGAACTCCACCAGCGGCTCGTAGAAGGGCTTGCCCTTGTGCTCGCCGTAGTGCTGCTCCAGGGTGTCCTGGTCGAGCGTGCGCAGCTCCAGCGCGGTGATCTGCCAGCCGGCCTTGCGCTCGATACGGCTGATGATCTCGCCGGTCAGGCCACGACGGACGGCGTCGGGCTTGAGCAGGACGAGGGTGCGCTGGCTCACGGGGGGACTCCTTCTACGGCCGGTGTGCGGTGGGACGAGATTACAGGGCGTGTCCGAGCCCCTGTCACACAGCGTCAGCGGCATCCGAGGGGGAGGCGGCGGCCTGCGCGGCGAAGCGCGCCTTGGCCTCGTCGATCTTCCGGCCGTAGTGCACGGACGCCCACCACAGGGCCCCGAACAGCACCCCGAGGATGAACATCATCGGCACGACGAAGCCGCTGAGGACGAGCGCGATCTGGAGCGCCCAGCCGAGGGCGACTCCCCCGGGCCGGGTGATCAGGCCGCACAGCAGCAGGCACAGGAACATGGCGACGCCGCAGACCGTCCACACCGTGGAGGTGGAGAGGTCGGCGTCCTTCATGGCGACCAGGCCGGCGAAGCCGATGATGAAGAACTCGCCGATCAGGGTGGAGGAGCAGAGCGTACGCATGGTGTGAGGACTCAGCCCTTCCCCAGGAGCAGCCGGGCTTCCCCGACGGTGATGACGGAACCGGTGACCAGGACGCCGCCGCCGGCGAACTCGCCCTCCTCCTCGGCGAGCGTGATCGCCGCCTCCAGGGCGTCGGGCAGCCGTGGCTCGACCTGGACGCGGTCCTCGCCGAACACCTCGACGGCGATCGCGGCCAGCTCGTCCGCGTCCATGGCGCGGTGGCTGGTGTTCTGGGTGACGACGACCTCGGCGAACATCGGCTCGAAGGCCTCGAGCAGTCCGCGTACGTTCTTGTCGCCGCTGGCCCCGACCACGCCGATCAGCCGGCTGAAGTCGAAGGCCTCGCCGACCGCCTCGGCGGTGGCGCGGGCGCCGGCCGGGTTGTGGGCGGCGTCGAGCACGACGGTCGGGGAGCGCCGGACGACCTCCAGGCGGCCCGGCGCCGACACGGCCGCGAAGGCCTTGCGCACGGTGTCGATGTCCAGCGGCTCGGGCCGCTGGGCGCCCACGCCGAAGAACGCCTCGACGGCGGCGAGGGCGACGGCCGCGTTGTGCGCCTGGTAGGGGCCGTGCAGCGGCAGGTACACCTCGGGGTACTCGCCGCCGACGCCGCGCAGGGTGAGCAGTTGTCCGCCGACGGCGACCTGACGGGCCACGACGCCGAACTCCAGGCCCTCGCGCGCCACCGTGGCGTCCACCTCGACGGCCTTCTTCAGCAGGACCTGAGCGGCGTCGACGGGCTGCTGGGCGAGGATCACGGTCGCGCCCCGCTTGATGATGCCGCCCTTCTCCACGGCGATCGCGGCGGGCGTCTCGCCGAGCCGGTCGGTGTGGTCGAGGTCGATGGGGGTGACGACGGCCACGTCCCCGTCGATCACGTTGGTGGCGTCCCAGGAGCCGCCCATGCCGACCTCCACGACGGCCACGTCCACGGGTGCGTCGGCGAAGGCGGCGTACGCCATGCCGGTGAGCACCTCGAAGAAGGACAGCCGGTACTCCTGGGCCGCGTCGACCATCTCCACGTACGGCTTGATGTCGTGGTACGTCTCGATGAAGCGCTCGGCGGAGACGGGTGCGCCGTCGAGGCTGACGCGCTCGGTGATCGACTGCACGTGCGGCGAGGTGTACCGGCCGGTGCGCAGGTCGAAGGCGCCGAGGAGGGCCTCGATCATGCGGGCCGTGGACGTCTTGCCGTTCGTCCCCGTGATGTGGATGGAGGGGTACGCCCGCTGCGGCTCGCCCAGGAGGTCCATCAGCGCGGCGATCCTGCTGACGGACGGCTCCAGCTTGGTCTCGCCCCAGCGGGTGGCCAGCTCCGTCTCGACCTCGCGCAGGGCCTTGTCGACCTCGGGGTCCGCGGGCCGGGTGGGCACGTCGGGCTCCGGCGGACCGCCCAGGGTGCGCAGGGTGCGGCTGCCGGCCTCGATCACCGCGAGGTCCGGGTCGCGGTCGGTCTCGGCCGCGATGATCTCCTCGAACGAGTCGAGGGCATCGGGCTGGTCGTCGTCGTTGCCGTGGGGGAGGTCGCTCACGGGGCCAGTCTACGGAGGGCCGCCGGCAGACGTGGGCGAAGGCCCCCGGAGCTGTACGTTCCGGGGGCCTTCGCTGCCCTACGGCATGCTGACACGGCAGGCGCCTAGGCCTCCGGCAGCCGGTCCAGCTGCGTCTTGATGCGGGCGATGTCCTCGTCCGCCTTCGCCAGCCGGGCGCGGATCCCGTCGACCACCTTGTCCGGCGCCTTGGCCAGGAAGGCCTCGTTGCCGAGCTTGCCCTGGGCCTGGGCCTTCTCCTTCTCGGCGGCGGCCAGGTCCTTCGCCAGCCGCTTGCGCTCCGCGGCCACGTCGATCGTGCCGGACAGGTCGAGGGCGACCGTGGCGCCGGAGACCGGCAGGGTCGCCGTCGCCGAGAAGTCGTCGCCCTCCGGCTGGAGCCGCAGCAGCTGGCGGATGGCCGCCTCGTGCGGGGCGAGCGCGGTGCCGCCCAGCTCCAGACGGGCCGGGACCCGCTGGCCGGGCTGGAGGCCCTGGTCGGCGCGGAAGCGGCGGACCTCGGTGATGACGGACCGGAGCGTATCGATCTCGCGCTCGGCGTCGGCGTCCCGGAAGCCGCCCGGTGCGTCGGCGCCGGGGACGGAGACGGCGGACGGCCACGCGGCGACGACGAGCGACTCGCCGCCGGTCAGCGTCGTCCAGAGGGTCTCGGTGACGAACGGGACGACCGGGTGCAGCAGCTTGAGCGTGACGTCGAGGACCTCGCCGAGGACGCGCTTGCTGACCTCGGCCGGTTCGCCGCCCGCCAGGAACGTCGTCTTGGACAGCTCGACGTACCAGTCGAAGACCTCGTCCCACGCGAAGTGGAAGAGGGCGTCGGAGAGCTTGGCGAACTGGAAGTCGTCGTAGAACCCGTCGACTTCGGCGACCACCGAGTTGAGGCGGGACAGGATCCAGCGGTCGGTCGCCGACAGCTTCGAGGCGTCCGGCAGCGGGCCGTCGACCGTGGCGCCGTTCATCAGCGCGAAGCGGGTGGCGTTCCAGATCTTGTTGGCGAAGTTGCGGGAGCCCTGGACCCAGTCCTCGCCGATCGGCACGTCGACGCCCGGGTTGGCGCCACGGGCGAGGGTGAAGCGGAGGGCGTCGGAGCCGTACTTGTCCATCCAGTCCAGCGGGTTGACCGCGTTGCCGAAGGACTTCGACATCTTCTTGCCGAACTGGTCGCGGACCATGCCGTGCAGGGCGATGGTGTGGAACGGCGGGGTGCCGTCCATCGCGTACAGGCCGAACATCATCATCCGGGCGACCCAGAAGAAGAGGATGTCGTAGCCGGTGACCAGGACGGAGTTCGGGTAGAACTTCGCGAGCGACTCGGTCTGCTCGGGCCAGCCGAGCGTGGAGAACGGCCACAGGCCGGAGGAGAACCAGGTGTCCAGGACGTCGGTGTCCTGGTGCCAGCCCTCGCCGGTCGGGGCCTCGTCGTCGGGGCCGACGCAGACGACCTCGCCGTTCGGCCCGTACCAGACCGGGATGCGGTGACCCCACCACAACTGCCGCGAGATGCACCAGTCGTGGAGGTTGTCGACCCAGTCGAAGTACCGCTTCTCCATCTCCTGCGGGTGGATCTTGACGCGGCCGTCGCGGACGGCGTCGCCGGCGGCCTTCGCCAGCGGGCCGACCTTGACCCACCACTGCATGGACAGGCGGGGCTCGATGGTCGTCTTGCAGCGCGAGCAGTGGCCGACGCTGTGGACGTACGGCCGCTTCTCGGCGACGATCCGGCCCTCGGCGCGCAGCGCGGCGACGATGGCGGAGCGGGCCTCCAGGCGGTCCAGGCCCTGGAAGGGGCCGTGGGCGGTGATGACGGCGTGCTCGTCCATGACGGTGAGGGACGGCAGGTTGTGGCGCTGGCCGATCTCGAAGTCGTTCGGGTCGTGCGCCGGGGTCACCTTGACCGCGCCGGTGCCGAACTCGGGGTCGACGTGCGTGTCGGCGACGACCGGGATGGAGCGGTCCGTCAGCGGGAGGCGGATCTCCTTGCCGACCAGGTGCCGGTAGCGCTCGTCGTCGGGGTGGACGGCGACGGCCGTGTCACCGAGCATCGTCTCGGCGCGGGTGGTGGCGACGACGATGGTGTCGTCCCCCTCGCCGTACTTCATGGAGACGAGTTCGCCGTCGTCGTCCTGGTACTCGACCTCAATGTCCGAGATGGCGGTGAGGCAGCGGGGGCACCAGTTGATGATGCGCTCGGCCCGGTAGATCAGTTCGTCGTCGTAGAGACGCTTGAAGATGGTCTGGACGGCCTGGGAGAGGCCCTCGTCCATGGTGAACCGCTCGCGCGACCACGCGACGCCGTCACCCAGGCGCCGCATCTGGCCGCTGATCTGGCCGCCGGACTCGCCCTTCCACTGCCAGACGCGCTCGACGAAGGCCTCGCGGCCGAGGTCGTGCCGCGACTTGCCCTCCTTGCCCAGCTCGCGCTCGACGACGTTCTGGGTGGCGATGCCGGCGTGGTCCATGCCGGGCTGCCAGAGCGTCTCGAAGCCCTGCATGCGCTTGCGGCGGGTGAGGGCGTCGATGAGGGTGTGCTCGAAGGCATGGCCGAGGTGCAGGCTGCCCGTGACGTTCGGCGGCGGGATGACGACGGTGTACGGGGGCTTGTCGCTCTTGGCGTCGGCCTCGAAGTAACCCCGCTCGACCCAGCGCTCGTACAGCGGCGCCTCTACGTCGGCCGGCGCGTACTGGGTCGGCAGTTCGGTCGTGGGCGCTGGGGGCTGAGCGTTCTCGGTCACGGGGCCAGTTTAGGGGTGTCACCACGCCGTCCCGAAACGCGTTTGTTCTGTAACGGTGGGGGACCCGCCGCCGTTCCCGCAGGGGGATTGAGCCAGGATGTGAAAATCGCATAAGCATCTGGAGGGGAACCCGTCATGAGCTACAACCAGCCGGGCCCGTACGGCGGGCAGCAGCCGCAGCAGCCCGGACCGTACGGCCAGCAGGGCCCGTACGGCCAGCCGCCGCAGGCCCCCCAGCCCGGCTACGGCTACCCCCAGCAGCCGCCGCAGTCCGTCCCGCCCCAGACCCCGCCGTACGGCGCCCAGCCCCCGTACGGCCAGCAGCCGCCCACCCCGCCCTACGGCCAGCAGCCCCCGTACGGCCAGCCCGCCTACGGCGTCCCCCACCCCCCGGCCCCGGGCGGCGGCAAGAAGAAGGCGGGCCTCGTCATCGGCGCGGTCGCCGTGGTCGCGGCGATCGGTGTGGGCGCGTACTTCGTGCTCGGCGGGAGCGGGGGCGCGGGCGGCCTGGAGGACGACGGGGCGCACAAGCTGACGACGCCGGAGACGGTCGTCGGTGAGTACAAGCGGGTCGGCGAGGGCAACCAGGTCAGCAGCTCCGACACCGCCAAGGACATGGAGAAGAGCGGCGTCAAGAGCGGCACGGGTGTCCTCGGGCAGTGGTCCACCGCCGACTTCAGCGGCTACGACCCCGAGGACCCCTCCACCGTGCCCGACCGGTCCGAGCTGCTGACCGCCAAGGGCATGACGATGGTGGGCGGTTACGGGAAGATCGCCGACCCGCAGGTGACCCTGGACAAGTTCTTCGCCTCCATCCAGAAGCAGGTCGAGGACAGCTCGACCAGTAACACCGGCGGCATGCAGAACGCGGAGCTGGTCGGTGAGCCGGAGGAGGTCGAGATCGACGGCGCGGTGGCCAAGTGCCAGTCGACCAAGAGCACCAACGCGCTCACCAAGAAGGAGTCGACCGACTGGTTCTGCGCCTGGGCCGACTACAGCACGGTCGCCATGGTCTCGCCGGGTGACAACACCGGCACGGGTGTCGGCAAGGACGCCGCGGTCGACCTCACCACGAAGCTGCGGGAGCAGGTCCGCGTCAAGGCCTGACGCGCCCGCCGCACACGACGAAGGGCCCCGGTCGCTCGACCGGGGCCCTTCGTGTGTCCGTCGCTACGCCGTCTTCTGCTCCCCCGGTCCCCGGCCGTTGCGGGCGTCGCGGGGGATCAGGGTGGGGTTGACGTTGGAGAGGACGACGTCCGCCGTGATGACGACGCGCGCCACGTCCTTGCGGGACGGGACCTCGTACATGACCGCCTGGAGGACCTCCTCCATGATGGCGCGCAGGCCGCGCGCGCCGGTCTGGCGGAGGATGGCCTGGTCGGCGATGGCCTCCAGCGCCTCCCGCTCGAAGTCCAGTTCCACGCCGTCGAGTTCGAAGAGGCGCTGGTACTGCTTCACCAGCGCGTTGCGCGGCTCGACGAGGATCTGGAGCAGGGCCTCGCGGTCCAGGTTGTGGACCGAGGTGATCACGGGGAGGCGGCCGATGAACTCGGGGATCATGCCGAACTTGACCAGGTCCTCGGGCATGACGTCCTCGAACTGGTCCTTGGCCTCCAGCTCCCGCTTCGAGCGGATCGTCGCGCCGAAGCCGATGCCCTTGGCGCCGGCCCGGGACTCGATGAGCTTCTCCAGGCCGGAGAAGGCACCGCCCACGATGAACAGGACGTTCGTCGTGTCGATCTGGATGAACTCCTGGTGCGGGTGCTTGCGGCCGCCCTGCGGCGGAACCGAGGCCGTGGTGCCCTCGAGGATCTTCAGCAGGGCCTGCTGGACGCCCTCGCCCGAGACGTCGCGGGTGATCGAGGGGTTCTCGCTCTTCCTCGCGACCTTGTCGATCTCATCGATGTAGATGATCCCGGTCTCGGCCTTCTTGACGTCGTAGTCCGCGGCCTGGATCAGCTTCAGGAGGATGTTCTCGACGTCCTCGCCCACATACCCCGCCTCGGTCAGCGCGGTGGCGTCGGCGATCGCGAACGGGACGTTCAGCATGCGCGCCAGGGTCTGCGCGAGGAGGGTCTTGCCGGAGCCCGTGGGGCCCAGCAGCAGGATGTTGGACTTCGCCAACTCGATGGCGTCCTCGCGGCTCTGACCGCCGCCGTGCTCACCGGCCTGGACGCGCTTGTAGTGGTTGTACACCGCGACCGACAGTGCCTTCTTGGCCGGCTCCTGGCCCACCACATAGCCCTCGAGGAACTCGTAGATCTCGCGCGGCTTCGGGAGTTCCTCCCAGCGGACCTCGCTCGTCTCCGCGAGTTCTTCCTCGATGATCTCGTTGCAGAGGTCGATGCACTCGTCGCAGATGTACACACCGGGCCCTGCGATGAGCTTCTTGACCTGCTTCTGGCTCTTGCCGCAGAACGAGCACTTGAGCAGATCGCCGCCGTCACCGATGCGTGCCACGGTGTGCTTCCCCTTCGCCTGGGAGCCGACTGGACGTCTTTCGAGTCCAGCGACTCCTGGTGCTGCCTTATGTCGACGGTACCTTGCCGGGCCCCTCGTTCGGGCCCCCCTTGGCACGGTTCACTTCCACGTGGACCGTGTCACACCATGCCAAGGGGCGGCAGACGATACTCCCCCACCCGCGTCAGCGCAGGTCGGCGTTGTTCATCTTGCGGGTCGAGATGATCTGGTCGATCAGGCCGTACGCCAGCGCGTCCTCGGCCGTCAGGATCTTGTCGCGCTCGATGTCCTCGCGGATCTTCTCGATCGGCGTGGTGGAGTGCTTGGCCAGCATGTCCTCCAGCTGGGCGCGCATCCGGAGGATCTCGTTGGCGGCGATCTCCAGGTCGGAGACCTGACCACGGCCGGTCTCGCTGTACGGCTGGTGGATCAGCACACGGGCGTTCGGCAGCGCCATGCGCTTGCCGGGCGTGCCGGCGGCCAGCAGGATCGCGGCGGCGGAGGCCGCCTGGCCCATGCAGACCGTCTGGACGTCGGGCTTCACGAACTGCATCGTGTCGTAGATCGCGGTCAGCGCCGTGAAGGAGCCGCCGGGGCTGTTGATGTAGACCGAGATGTCCCGGTCGGGGTCCATCGACTCCAGGCACAGCAGCTGCGCCATGACGTCGTTGGCGGAGGCGTCGTCGATCTGGACGCCGAGGAAGATCACGCGCTCCTCGAAGAGCTTCGCGTACGGGTCGTACTCGCGAACACCCTGGGAGGTGCGCTCGACGAAGCGCGGGATCACATAGCGGGACTCGGCTCGGGGGCCGGTGTATTCGGCCTCGGTGCGGGCGTAGATGCCGCTGCCGGGGAAGTCGTTCACGGTGTCTCCTGGAGAGAAGGCTGGGGCGGTGGGTGAAGGGCGCTGAGAGGGGCGCTGACGGCCTCGGGGGCGCCGGGTGTCCGGCGGTGCCCCCTGGGCCGTGCCGAGCCCGTACTAGGCCGCCCCGGTACCGCCGCCGCCCGGCATGCCGGCGGCCGTGGGGATGACGTCGTCGATGAGGCCGTACTCCTTGGCCTCGAAGGCGTCGAACCAGCGGTCGCGGTCCGAGTCCCGGGTGATCTGCTCGATGCTCTGGCCCGTGTGCTGGGCCGTCAGTTCGGCCATGCGCTTCTTGGTGTGCAGCAGGCGCTCGGCGTGGATCTTGATGTCCGAGGCCGAGCCCGCCAGGCCGGCGGACGGCTGGTGGATCAGGATCTCGGCGTTCGGCAGCGCGAAGCGCTTGCCGGGCGTGCCGGCGCTGAGCAGGAACTGGCCCATCGAGGCCGCGAGACCCATCGCGATGGTCACCACGTCGTTCTTGATGAACTGCATGGTGTCGTAGATCGCCATGCCGGCCGTGATCGAGCCGCCGGGGCTGTTGATGTAGAGGAAGATGTCCTTGTCCGGGTCGGCGGCAAGGAGCAGCAACTGCGCGGTGATCTTGTTGGCGATGTCGTCGTCGACCGCCTGGCCGAGGAAGATGATCCGCTCGCCGAGCAGCCGGTTGTAGACCTGGTCGCCGAGGCCACCACCGATGGAAGGGTCGCCGGCGGCGGAGGGCATCAGATTCGTCACGTATCCACCTGCTCGTCTTATCGACGGCGTCCGGGCCGTCTCACGTGTACTGCCGGGGGCAACGGGGACTCCCCTGCCCTCGTATTCATGGACCCTAACGCGCGGGTCCCTTCGGAGAATCCCGGAGAGGTGAGTGTTCGCCGGGGGCGTAGCCGGGGCCACCGCGGTGGGAGCGGATCCGGACACGGATCGCGGTCGGGTCCGGATGCGGGCCAGGCGCCGGTGCGGGGTGCGGCCACGTGCGCGTGCGGCCACGCGCCGGTGCGGCCACCTTGCCGGTGCGGCCACGTACGCGTGCGGCCACCTGCGGCTGGTCATGCTCACGGAGCGCGGCCGCGCGTCGGCACGGTCCTGCGGACCTTCCCGTGCCCCTGCCAGGACTGGCGAGGCCCGCGAGGCACCCTCCCGCCCCCCTGGTGCCCCTGCCCGGACTGGCAGTGCCCAGGGGAAGGCCGCACGGCACCTGCCTGGGACCGGGGCACCACCCCCTAGAGCCGGGGCCCCCTGGGGCCGGGGCTGCCTGGGACCGGGGCCCCCGCCCGGGGCTGCCTGTCGTATGCCGAGAGGGCCCCGGAGCGTGGTGCTCCGGGGCCCTCTCGATCGCTTCAGGAGTGGCGCGAGGCTCAGGCCTCGGGCTTGTCCTCCGTGGACTCGACGGACTCGGCGGCGTCCTCCGTGGTGGCCTCGGCGGCCTCCTCGGTGTCCTCCTCGTCGTCCAGGTCGATGATCTCGCCGTTGGTGTCCTTGACCGTGGCGGACTCGACGACCACGGCCAGGGCCTTGCCGCGGGCGACCTCGCCGACGAGGAGCGGAACCTGACCGCCCTCGACGACCGCCTGCGCGAACTGGTCGGGAGACATGCCCGAGGAGGCGGCGCGGCGCATGAGGTGCTCGGTCAGCTCCTCCTGGTTCACGTTCAGCTTCTCGCGCTTGACCAGCTCGTCGAGGACGAACTGGGTCTTGATGCCCTTGACCGCGGCCTCGCGGGTCTCGGTCTCAAACTCCTCGACGGTCTTGCCCTGGAGTTCCAGGTACTTCTCGAGGTCCAGACCCATCTGGCCGAGCTGGTGGTGCTCCAGGTTGTGCTTGCGGGTGTTGATCTCGTCCTCGAGCAGCTTCTCGGGGACGGGCACCTCGACCAGCTCCAGGAGCTTCTCCAGGACGCGCTCCTGGGCCTGGGTGGCCTGGTCGTACTGCTTCATGTTGGCGAGACGCTTACGGCTGTCCGCCTTCAGCTCCTCGAGGGTGTCGAACTCGGAGGCGAGCTGCGCGAACTCGTCGTCCAGCTCGGGCAGTTCGCGGGCGGCGACCTGGGTGACCTTGACGGTGACCTCGGCCTGCTGCCCGGCGGCCGAGCCGCCCTTCAGCTCGGAGGTGAAGGTGGTCTCGCCACCGGCCTCCAGGCCCTTCACGGCGTCGTCGATGCCCTCGAGCAGCTCGCCGGAGCCGATCGTGTAGGAGACGCCGTCGGCGACGCCGTCCTCCAGGACCTCGCCGTCGACCTTGGCCTCCAGGTCGACCGTGACGACGTCGCCCTCCTCGGCGGCACGCTCGACCGGGGAGGTCGAGGCGAAGCGCTCACGGAGCTGCTCGACGGACTTCTCGACGTCCTCGTCGCTGACCTCGACGGCGTCGACCTCGACCTCGATGGAGGAGAAGTCCTCCGGGAGGTCCAGGACGGGACGGATGTCGACCTCGGCGGTGAAGTTCAGCGTCTCGCCGTCCTTCAGCTCCGTGATGTCGACCTCCGGCTGGCCGAGGACGTCCAGCTCGGCCCCGTTGACCGCCTCCGTGTAGAACTTCGGAAGCGCGTCGTTGACGGCCTCCTCCAGCACGGCTCCGCGGCCGAACCGCTGGTCGATGATCCGGGCCGGGATCTTGCCCTTACGGAAGCCCTTCACCGTGACCTGCTGGTTGATCTTCTTGTACGCCGCGTCGAGGCTGTCCTTGAGCTCCTCGAAGGGCACCTCGACAGTGAGCCGAACCCGAGTCGGGTTCAGGGTCTCCACGGCGCTCTTCACGGTTCGGTCTCCTTGTGGCTGACTTCTTGGGTTTCGCCGGAACCTGACAGGTCCGGCGACTCGGCGCCCGGGAGAGTTCGAGGCCGGTGGGCCGGGACACACGGGCGCGCAGTCTGCATAGTAGCCGCAGCAGCTGAACCGCCCAAAAGACGATCCCCGGTGCGGCGCCCGGCGTGATCGCGCGGATGGCGCGCGGATGACGCAGATGGTCGGGGTGGCGGGATTTGAACCCACGGCCTTCCGCTCCCAAAGCGGACGCGCTACCAAGCTGCGCCACACCCCGTTCGGTGCGACACGTAGGGTACATGCCCGCAGGCCGCCGGGCCGCCGCATTCACGCGGGTGCGCCGGGGCTCCGGGCGCGGCGCGGAACAGGGTGTGCGACGAGGGGTGCCGACCCGCTACGATGCCTGAAGCGCCGCGGTCGGCCGACCTGCGGTGCGCGTGTGCGGGCGTAGCTCAATGGTAGAGCCCTAGTCTTCCAAACTAGCTACGCGGGTTCGATTCCCGTCGCCCGCTCTTACGGCCGGGGGCCGGATGGAAGTGACTCTTCCGTCCGGCCCCTGGTGTTTCCCGGACCGGACCGATCACCGCCGCCCAGGGCGCCGGCACCCGCCCCGAAGCCGCTGATCCCGTCTAGAAGCTGATCGAGTTGATCGTTTCGGCGAGGGAGTTGAGGAAGCGGTTGATCGACGGGGCCATGCCCGTCGAGGCGAGGAAGAAGCCGAAGAGGATCGCGACGATGGCGGGGCCCGCCTTGATCGACCCACCTCTGATGAGCACGACCAGGACGATCGCCAACAGCAGCACCACTGACAGTGAAATGGCCACAACTGATCACACACCCTCGGTCGGTCCGCTCTCCCGGCCCGGGACGCGACCCCGCGCACCCCGCCAGAGACCATCGTGCCACCAACGCGGCCCCCCTATGCGGCCGCTGACACATCCTCGGCGGCGACCGTCCGTGCCCGACCGGGCCGTACCGCCCGCGAATGCCCGCCGCACGGCAATTCACGGCGTATCCCCCACGGAATTTCACAACTGCCGCGCAGGTAATTCGAATTGTGGTCGCAGGGTCTGCGCCGAGAGCAGCACAACCGACGGTATGCACCTTTTAGTCGGGATGAAACGTGACATACAAGGCGCCGGGGGGAGGGGGTACTTGGGAATGTCAAGGAATGAGAACGCGAGGACGAGGAAGGTTTTACGGACCGCCACAGACAACGCTAGGGTGCCTCAGATGTTCCACGCCGCCTCTTCGCTCGCGCCGAGTCCCAGCTCATCCCCGAACGAGAAGGATCAGCAGCGGCCGTCCCCGGACAGACGGGCGAAGCAGCGTGACGCGTTCTTCGACAACGCGAAGTACCTGGCGATCGTGCTGGTCGCCGTCGGTCACTCCTGGGAGCCGCTGAAGGGCGGCAGCCGGGTGCTTCAGGCCGCGTACCAGTTCGTTTACGCGTTCCACATGCCGGCGTTCATCCTCATCTCCGGCTACTTCTCGCGGAGTTTCGACGGCAGCCCGGAACGGCTGAAGCGGCTCGTGACCGGCGTCGTCGTGCCGTACGTCGTCTTCGAGACCGCCTATCCGCTGTTCAAGCAGGTCGTCGACCACGATCACCGGACCTCCGTCACACTCCTCGACCCGTACTACCTGACCTGGTTCCTCTGCGCGTTGTTCATCTGGCGGCTCACCACCCCGATCTGGAAGATCGTCCGCCATCCGCTGCCGGTCGCGCTGGGCATCGCCATGCTGGCGTCCGCCGCGCCGGGCATCACCGGTGACCTGGACCTTCCGCGGGTCCTTCAGTTCCTGCCGTACTTCGTGCTGGGCCTGTGCCTGCGGCCCGAGCACTTCCGGATGGTGCGCAACTGGCCGGTGCGCATCGCCGCCGTGCCGGTTTTCGTCCTCGCGCTGATGTTCTCCTGGTGGGCGGTGCCGCGCATGGACACCGAGTGGCTCTACCACCGTGCCTCCGCGCAGGAGCTGGGGGTGCCGTGGTGGGTCGGGCCGGTGATGCAGGTGGCGCTGTTCGGCTGCTCGCTGCTGCTGACCGCCTGCTTCCTGTCCTGGGTGCCGGGCCGCTCGATGTGGTTCACGACGCTCGGCGCGGGCACGCTCTGCGGCTATCTGCTGCACGGCTTCCTGATCAAGGGCGCCGACTACCGCGGTCTGTTCGAGCACGACTGGCTGCACCGCCCGCTCGGTGAGATCACCGTCACCCTGGCCGTCGCCGCCGCCGTCACCCTGCTGTGCACCAAGCCCGTCCGGTGGGTGTTCCGGGGCGTGATGGAGCCGAAGATGGACTGGGCGTTCAGGAAGCGGGACGCCGCCGCTCCCGAGCCGGCCCGCGCACAAACGCGGGAGCCGGCACGGGAACGCGGGGGGCGCGAGAAGGTCGACGCCTAGCTGTGTCGCCCTGTGAGGCCGAGGAGCGCGCGCATGCGGGCGTACTTCTCGGTCAGGCGTGCGCGGGTCGGCTCGTCCAGGACGGCCAGCCGGGCCGGGTCGGCGTTGTGCGCCAGGTCGGACTCCTTCACCAGCAGCGCGCCCGGGGTGGCGAGCACGCGCCCCGCGTATTCCTCGGGCGGTTCACCCGAGCGCTTGGTGAGCGCCCGCACGATGTCCTTCGTACGGCCGCTCAGGGCCGCCTCGCGCAGCCAGGTCTCGGAGAGCGCGTCGTCCTCGACGGCGTCGTGCAGCCAGGCCGCCGCGATCTGGTCGGGGTCGCCGCCCCGGGACCGTACGCCTTCCGCCACCGCCTGGAGGTGCTCGGCGTAGGGGCGGCCCGCCTTGTCGGTCCGGCCCTCGTGGGCGGCGCGGGCGAGGGTCTCGACCTCGGTGAGTGTGAGCATGGTGTCCTTCCGCGGCGGTGCTACAGCAGCGAGGCGGCCTGGGCCGTCGGGCCCTCGCGGCAGATCAGGAGCAGGGCGCGGTCGTCGTTGACGTCCTTGGCCACCGCCTCGATCAGGTGCCAGGCCGCGCCCTGGAAGCCGCCCGCCACATAGCGGTCGGCCTCGCCGGTGAGGCGGTCGATGCCCTCCACGATGTCGCGGTCGGAGGTCTCCACCAGGCCGTCGGTGAACAGCATCAGTACGTCGCCGGGGCGCAGCGAACCCTTCACCGGGTCGAACTGGGCGCCCTCGTACACGCCGAGCAGCGGGCCCTCCGCGGCCTTTTCCTCCCAGCGGCCGCTGCCCGCGCTGAGCTGGAGACCCGGCGGGTGGCCCGCGGAGTACAGCTCGTAGTCGCCGGAGTCCAGGTCGAGGACGAGGTGGATGGAGGTGGCGAAGCCCTCGTCCCAGTCCTGGCGGAGGAGGTAACCGTTGGCGGCTGGGAGGAAGGCGTGCGGGGGCAGGGAGCCGAGCAGACCGCCGAAGGCGCCGGACAGCAGCAGGGCCCGCGACCCCGCGTCCATGCCCTTGCCGGAGACGTCCGTGAGGACGACCTCCATGGTGCGGCCGCCGTTGGTGCGGGCCGCGACGACGAAGTCACCGGAGAACGACTGGCCGCCCGCCGGCCGCAGCGCCATCTCCCGGTGCCAGCCCCGCGGCAGGGTCGGCAGCTTGCTCTGGACCCGGATGCGTTCGCGCAGGTCGAAGAGCATGGTGCCGCCGCGCCGCCAGGGCACGCCGACCCTGCTGCGGAACTGGGCGATGAGCAGGCCGACGAAACCGCAGGCGGCGACGACCAGCACCACGCCGGGCGTGACCCGGGAGGGGCCCTCCGTGTACGGGCCGAGTCGCACCGACTCCACGATCAGCGCCGTGGCCGCCGCCGCGTACAGACCGAGCAGACTCGCCGGGCGCAGCACGAGGCCGCCGGCGACGATCGGCAGCACCAGGGCGGCCGGGGAGCACCACACCGGATTGGCGAGCGTGGTGGCCGCGATCACCGGGACGGTGAGCAGCAGACCGGCCAGCGCGATCCAGTCCGAGCCGTCGCCGCGGAAGTAGTCCACGGCGCTTCTGCGCAGGCCGGTGCGGACCCGGTGCACCAGGTGCTTCAACCGGGCCGTCAACGTCTCGGCTTCCGCGCGCCGCTGTCGTCCTGCTGCCATTAGTTCGGGACCCTATCCATCCAACCCACCGCTTGGCACGGGAGGTCCCACTTGTCCCCCGTCCGAGGCTCGCCTTCACAGTGAACGCCACGAACGGCGCCCGCGCCGCCAGGAGGGAGAAATTCCCTGGCTCGTCCGGCATCGCGCTGGTAGGCATGGCTCCATGACGACTGAGGCGACGGGCCGTGCGGCGACCGAACTGCGGCCCCTGCGGCGGGACGACTGGGACGACTGGTTCGACACCCTGATACGTGCCTTCGGCGGGGTCGACGAATCGGCCGAGGAGCGCGCCCTGTGGCGCGACCTCACGCCGTGCGAACGGTCGATCGGCGCCTGGGACGGCGACGAACTCGTGGGCACGGCCGGGGCGTTCGACTTCCGGCTGACGGTACCCGGCGGGGCCTCGGTGCCGACGGCCGGGGTGACGATGGTCGGTGTGGCAGCGACGCACCGCCGGCGCGGGGTGCTGACCTCGATGATGCGGCGGCAGTTGGACGACGTACGCGCGTGGGGCGAGCCGCTGGCCGTCCTCACCGCCTCCGAGCCCGCCATCTACGGGCGGTTCGGGTACGCCGCGGCGACCTTCGGACTGCACGCGGAGATCGACACCAGCCGGGTACGGCTGTCCGTCCCGGCCGGCACCGATGACGTACGGCTGCGGTACGCCGACCCCGGCGCCTCCCTCGACGTGTGCGAGGCGGTGTACGCGCGGACCGTGCCCCTGCGGGCCGGGATGCTGGCGCGGCGGCCCGGCTGGGAGCGGCTGGGCGTGCTCGACCCGGAGAGCGACCGGGGCGGGGCGTCGCCGTTGCAGTGCGTGCTCGCCGAGCGGGGCGGGAAGGTCACCGGGTACGTCCGCTTCCGGGTGAGGCCGAGGTGGACGGAGTCCGGACACAACGGTGAGGTGCAGCTCGCCGACCTGAGCGCGGTCGACGAGGTGTCGGAGGCGGCCCTGTGGCGGTTCCTGTTCGGGATCGACCTCACGACCTCGCTGAAGGTGCGGGGCCGGCCGCTGGACGAGGCCTGGCGGCATCTCGTCTCCGACGTCCGGCGGTGCGATCTGCGGGTGCGGGACGCGTTGTACGTACGCCTGGTGGACGTCGGAGCCGCGCTGGAGGCGCGGACCTACCAGGCGCCCGTGGACGTGGTGTTGGAGGTCGAAGACGCCTTCTGCCCCTGGAACGCCGGGCGTTGGCGGCTTTCCGGGGACGCGAAGGGGGCCACCTGCTCGCGTACCACGGACGCGGCGGACCTGTCCCTGTCGGTGCGGGAGTTGGGGGCGGCGTATCTGGGCGGTGTGTCCCTGGGCTCGCTGGCTCGCGCCGGGCGGGTGCGGGAGGCGCGGCCGGGGGCGTTGACGGAGGCCTCGGTGGGGTTCGGGGCGTCCGGCGGGGAGCCCTGGCTGCCGCACGGGTTCTAGCGGCTCGCGGAGGGGTTCGGGGGGTTCGTGGAGGGCTCCGCGGGAAGCCCGGTCAGGGCTTTTGGCAGGTGGGGCACCAGAAGAGGTTGCGGGCGGCGAGGGGTGCGGTGCGGATCGCGTCGCCGCAGAGGTGACACGGCTGGTGGGTGCGGCGGTAGACGTACACCTCGCCGCCGTGGTCGTCCACGCGCGGTGGACGGCCCATCGCCTCCGGGGTGTGCTCCGGGCGGACCGTGTCGATGCGGTTGAGGCGGACGCCCTCGCGCATCAGGGCGACCAGGTCCGACCAGATCGCCGTCCACTCGGCGGGGGTGATGTCCTTGCCCGCGCGGTACGGGTCGATGCCGTGCCGGAAGAGGACCTCGGCGCGGTAGACGTTGCCCACGCCCGCGATGACCTTCTGGTCCATGAGGAGCGCGGCGATCGTCGTACGGCTGCGGGAGACACGGCGGTACGCCCGCTGCGGGTCGGCGTCCTCGCGGAGGGGGTCCGGGCCGAGGCGGTCGTGTATCGCCTGCTTCTCGGCGGCGGTGATCAGGGCGCAGGTGGTGGGGCCGCGGAGGTCCACGTAGCCGGTGGGGCCGGCCAGGCGGAGACGGACGGTGTCCGTGGGCGGGGGCGCGGGGGTGTCCGGGCCGACCTCGCCGAAGGTGACCTTGCCGAAGAGACCCAGGTGGATGTGGACCCAGGCGTCGCCGGCGAAGCCGAGGAAGAGGTGCTTGCCGTGGGCCTCGGTGTGGGTGAGTTCCGTGCCGGTGAGGAGGGCGGCGGCGTCGGAGAACTTGCCCTGGGGGCTGGTCACCCGCGGTGGGCTCGCGGAGAAACGGGCGTAGTCCCGCGCGAGGCGGTGGATCGTGTGCCCTTCCGGCACGGCGGGGGTCCTTTCGGTCGTCGCGTCACGTCCGCGCCCCCGCCCCACCAGGGTGGAGGGGGGCGCGCCTCATGTCGGGGCTGTGCCCAGGACTCCCGAGGGGCTCCGCCCCCACACCCTTGGAAACCCTGACCGACCGACCCGCTCACCGACCGATCCGCCCGACTCGGGTGGATGAGACGTGCGCGTGGCCCCGGGGGCCTGGGAGCGCGTGGCCCCGGGGGCCTGGGAGCGCGCCGCCCCCATCCCGCTCGCTCGGTCGACGGCCGCCCCCGGCGCCTCGCCCGGACGAGCGGTGAGACTCGTGCCGGGTTCCGACCGGACCGGGAGCGGGCTCCGACCGGACCGGTTGCGGGCTCCGCCGGGCGCGGACTCCGACCCGGCCGGGCGCGGACTCCGACCGGGCGCGGACTCCGACTCGACCGGGCGTGGACTCCGACCGGGCGTGGACTCCGCCGGGCGCGGGCTCCGGCCGGGTCAGCCTGTCGTGAGGTACCGCCGCGGGTTCAGCCCTGCGGGTGGTGTGCCGGGATCGGCGGGAGTTCCGAGGTCGTCTCGTAGGCCGTCAGCATGTCGATGCGGCGGATGTGGCGCTCGTCGCCCGAGAAGGGGGTGGCGAGGAAGGTCTCGACGAACTTCGTGGCCTCGTCCTGGGTGTGCATGCGGGAGCCGACCGCGACGACGTTGGCGTTGTTGTGCTGGCGGCCGAGGGACGCGGTCTCCTCGCTCCAGGCCAGGGCGGCACGGACGCCCTTCACCTTGTTCGCCGCGATCTGCTCGCCGTTGCCGGAGCCGCCGATGACGATGCCGAGGGACTCGGGGTCCGCGGCGGTCCGCTCGGCCGCACGCAGGCAGAAGGGCGGGTAGTCATCCTGGGCGTCGTAGATGTGCGGGCCGCAGTCGACCGGGTCGTGACCCGCCTCCTTCAGCCATTCGACGAGGTGGTTCTTGAGTTCGAAGCCGGCATGGTCCGAGCCGAGATACACGCGCATGGGATGAGTGTGACACGGGTGTTGCCGGGTAGCAGCGCCGGGTGTCGCGCCGGAAAAGTGTGAGCAACGCAATGGAAGCTCAGGAAAACCTCAAGTAACAATCCGGAATCAAAGGTTCCCGAATCT
The DNA here is from genome assembly GCF_042870975.1 of Streptomyces sp. NPDC006259. Lineage (NCBI taxonomy): Bacteria > Bacillati > Actinomycetota > Actinomycetes > Kitasatosporales > Streptomycetaceae > Streptomyces > Streptomyces sp. NPDC006259. Next base: position 1,041,416 of record NZ_JBIAHY010000001.1, read on the forward strand.
GTTCGCCTCGGATTCACTGGTGCGGCTCGTACGCCCCCTGTACGGCCCGTACACCGCTCGTACGGGAGACCCCCTCACGCGGCGCAAAGGAAATCCGTCCCATGACTTCGCAGCCGACCCTGACGAAGGCCGGAAACGGCCCCGAAGACTCCGGAGAACCCCGCTCCGGTCTCCAGGCGGGCCTCAAGAACCGCCACCTCTCGATGATCGCCATCGGTGGCGTCATCGGGGCGGGGTTGTTCGTCGGATCCAGCTCCGGCATCGCCACCGCCGGGCCCGGCATCCTCCTCTCCTACGCCCTCGTCGGCACGCTCGTGGTGCTGGTGATGCGGATGCTGGGTGAGATGTCCGCCGCCAACCCGACCTCGGGTTCGTTCTCCGCGCACGCCGACCGCGCGCTCGGCCCTTGGGCCGGGTTCTCCATCGGCTGGCTCTACTGGTTCTTCTGGGTCGTCGTGCTGGCCGTCGAGGCCACCGCCGGCGCCGCCATCCTCGAGTCCTGGATCCCCGCCGTTCCGCAGTGGGGGTGGGCGCTCATCGTGATGGTGGTCCTGACCGCCACCAACCTTGTCTCCGTCGGCTCCTACGGCGAGTTCGAGTTCTGGTTCGCCGGTATCAAGGTCGTCGCCATCGGTGCCTTCATCGTCATCGGCGGGCTCGCCGTGTTCGGCGTGCTGCCCGGCGTCGACAGCGACAAGGCGGGGGTCGGCAACCTCGTGGACCACGGCGGCTTCCTGCCCCACGGGCCGGGCGCCATCCTGACCGGCGTACTCCTCGTCGTCTTCTCCTTCATGGGCAGCGAGATCGCGACGCTGGCCGCCGGTGAGTCGGAGAACCCGCAGCAGGCCGTCACGAAGTCCACCAACAGCATCATCTGGCGGATCGCCGTCTTCTACCTGGGGTCGATCTTCATCGTGGTCACCCTGCTGCCGTGGAACGACCCCTCCATCAAGGAGCAGGGCTCCTACGTCGCCGCCCTGGACTCGCTCGGCATCGCGCACGCCGGCCAGATCATGAACTTCATCGTGCTGACCTCGGTGCTGTCCTGCCTGAACTCCGGGCTCTACACCGCCTCCCGCATGGCGTTCTCGCTCGGTGAGCGCGGGGACGCGCCGAAGGCGTTCGCACGGACCACCTCGCGCGGCGTGCCGATGACAGCGATCATCGCCTCCGTGGTGTTCGGGTTCGTCGCCGTCTTCTTCAACTACAAGTTCCCCGACTCCGTCTTCCTCTTCCTCGTCAACTCCAGTGGTGCCGTCGCCCTGTTCGTGTGGCTGGTGATCTGCTTCTCGCAGCTGCGGATGCGGAAGATCATCGAGGCCGAGGCGCCGGAGAAGCTGGTCGTGCGGATGTGGCTGTACCCGTACCTGACCTGGGCCACGGCCGCGCTCATCGTCTTCGTCCTCGGCTACATGCTGACCGACACCGAGCACGACGGCCGGGAGACCGTGCTGCTGTCGCTGCTCGTCGCCGCGATCGTCATCGCCATCGCCTTCCTCAAGCAGCGGCTGAGGGCGCGGGACGAGGTGCGGGCCGAGGTGTAGTTGCGTCCGGCCGCGCCCCCTTGGGGCCGTGGTGCGCATCGTTGGAGGGGCCCGTTTCCGCGGGCCCCTCTGCCGTGCCCGTGGCGCCGCCGGCCCGTCGGTCACAGCACCGTGAAGCTGTCCCTCACCTTCTCGTACGTCCGTGCGGCCGACGTCTCGATGTCCGGCCGGTACCAGGTGTTGATCTGGTACGACCTCCCGCCCTCGTCGAAGCCGAGAAGGCGGGCGTGCCAGGGGGTGCCCCGCAGGGTGAAGGTGTACTCCCAGACCACCGCCGGGCGGCCGTCGAACGTCGTCTCCTCCAGCCGGATCTTGCGGTAGTCCTCCCCTTGGTGGGCGTTGCGCTCCGAGGTCCGCCAGGTCTCCATCAGGTCGCCGCCGGACAGCGAGGACTTGGCGGCGAGTTCCTGCCTGCCGTCGGGAGAGGTGTAGTGCACCTCGGAGCCGGTCCGCACGTCCCGCTGCCACCCCTTCGGTGTCGCCCACGCGTACCCGCCCGCCTCCCGGTGCGCCCCCGGCGGCGGGCTGGGCTGCCTGGCCGTGCCCTCGACCGTGGGAGAGGAAGAGGAAGAGGAAGAGAGAGAAGGGGAGGGGGAGGGAGAGGCGGAGTGGCCGGCGGTTGCCCCGGCGGAGGGCTGTGCGGAGGTTCCGGGTGAGGCGCCCGCCCGGTCGCCGTCGTGGTCCGCGGCCCACGCCGACGCCAGCACGATGCCGACGACCGCGGCGACGGCGACCACGCCCCCGGCCGCCGTCGACGTCGTACGGCGGCGCGGGCGCGCACGGGACGGGGTGGTGGGGGTGGCAGGGGCGTTCAGCAGGGTGGGGGCCGGTCGCTCCTCCCCGTGAACCGCCGCCGGTGGCGGTGGCGGGTGTGCCACCGGGAGCAGGGCCGCTTCGAGGTCCGTCAGGCCGGCCCGGCGCGTGGGCTCCTTCTCCAGGGCGGCGGCGAGGATCTCCCGCAGCGGTCCTGCCGCGGAGGGGAGGAGCGGCTCCTCGTAGAGGACGGCGTGCAGGGTGGCCAGGGTCGTGGAGCGGGAGAAGGGGGAGTGTCCGGACAGGGCCGCGCACAGGGTGGCGCCCAGGGACCAGACGTCGGAGGGCGGGCCCTGGGGGCGGCCGGCGATGCGCTCGGGTGCCATGTAGTCGGGGGAGCCGACCAGCATGCCGACCATCGTCAGCGCCTTCGCGTCCTGGATGGCGGCGATGCCGAAGTCGGTGAGGACGACGCGCTGTCCGGCGTCCTCCACCAGGACGTTGCCCGGTTTGATGTCGCGGTGCAGGACGCCCCGCGCGTGCACCTGACGCAGTGCCGCGATCAGCCCGAGGCCGATCCGGGCCGTCTCGCGCGGGCCGAGGGGGCCCGTCTCGGCCGTGCTCCGCTCCAGGCTGCGGCCGGCCACCAACTCCATGACGATCCACAGGCGTTCGCCCTCGTCGACGACGTCGTAGACACGCACGACGTGGGGGTGGTCGATGCGGGCGGTGGCCCGGGCCTCGCGCAGGGTGCGCTCGCGGCGGGTGCGGGAGTCCTCCGCGTCGATGCCGTCCATGCGCATCTCCTTCACGGCGACGAGCCGGTCCAGCATCTCGTCGACGGCCCGCCACACCCGCCCCATGCCTCCCTGCCCGATGGCCTCGACCAGCCGGTAGCGCCCCGCCACCAGCAGCCCGGGAATCCCCTCGCCCCTCGCCGCACCCGAATTCCCCGAAGCCCTCGCATTTCCCACGTGCCCCGCGGTCCTCGGGTCCCCCCAATTTCCCGGGCCTCCCGGATCTCCCGCTTCTCCCCTGTTTCCCGGCAACTCTCCACACCCCCTCCATTGCCCTTCCTGTGGAACACAATGGTCACACTTGATGCCGTGCCAGCATAGTGCGGGGAAATCTTGTGGTACCTCTTCGGATAGTGCGAATTCAGGCGCACCAAAGGGGGACGAACATGAGTTCTCATCGTATGGCGGCCGTCGCCGGATCGCTGGTCGCGGCATCTTTCTCCGCAGTGGTGGCCCTTGGCCCTCCCGCCGCGGCACAGGGCCCGGAACCCGGCAGCGACAAGGGGGGAAAGGCCGTCGACCAGGCGCCCGCGGGCGTGCGGCTCACCACGCTGCTGCCGGAGAGGATCTCGGTCGACAACGGGTCGGGCAAAACGACGATCACCGCCACCGTGAAGAATGACGGGACCAGGGAAAGCGGTGGCATCCGGCTTTTGCTCGTCGGTTTCGGCGGGCTGACGGTCAAGAACGTTCCGGGGTGTTCACGGATCGCGGAAGGAGATCTGCCGGAGGGTTCCCACAGTGGTTTCTCCTGCCCCATCGACAATCTGGCGGCCGGGGCCTCGAAGTCGTACACCGCCGACGCGGTCTTCGCTCTCGACAGGACCGGAAAGATCTGTCTGCCCGTCCAGGCCTCGGACGGGTCCAAGACGTTCTGGCAGCAGGGACCGGTGCCGTTCGGTACGACGAACCCCTCGCCGAACGCGCCCGCCACCCCGCTGCTCCTCGGCACCGACAACGCCCCCGTGGCCCCGGACGGCGGCGAGCTGCCCCGCACCGGCGCTCCCGGACGGGACGTCCTGCCGCTCGGCGCCGCCGGAGCCGCCCTGCTCGCGGCGGGCGCCGCCGGGCTGTGGTGGTCCCGGCGACGGCCCGGCCCACGGCAGGGCTGACGTCGTACCTCACGGAAACGCGGAGGAGGCGCCCCGTGGTCGCATCACCGTGCGACCCGGCGCGCCTCCTGCGGAGACCTTCCCTCGGCGGAACCTCGGTTCAGCGCTTGACGAGCTTCCAGGCGGTGGGCAGCAGACCCATCGCCAGGGCGGCCTTGAGGGCGTCGCCGACCAGGAACGGGGTGAGGCCGGCCGCGATGGCGGCGGAGGCGGAGAGGTCGGCGGCGTAGGCGAGGTAGGGCACGCCGATCGCGTACACGACCGCCTCGCCCACCAGCATCGCGCCGGCCATGCGCAGGACCGAGCGGTCGGCGCCGCGGCGGGCCAGGGCGCCGACCACCGTGGAGGCGAGGATCATGCCGAGGACGTAACCGAAGGAGACCGCGGCGGCGCCGGAGCCGCCCTCCGCGAACCACGGCACGCCCGCCACACCGACCAGGGCGTAGAGGGCGAGGGAGAGGAAGCCGCGCCGGGCGCCGAGGGTGGTGCCGACCAGCAGGGCGGCGAACGTCTGGCCGGTCACCGGCACCGGGGAACCGGGCACGGGCACGGCGATCTGGGCGGCGAGGCCGGTGAGCGCGGCGCCGCCGAGCACGAGCGCGACGTCCCGGACACGGGAGGCCGGGATCAGGTCGGCGAGGACCCGTCCGGGGCTGACGGGGGTGGCGGCGGCGGTGCTCATGGGGTCTCCGCGGAGATAGGTGCGTTGGGGACACCGTGACGCTATCCCAGGGGACTCGCCGCGATCACCGTCAGCGGTCGACAAACGGGCGAGCGGCGGCTTGGTGGGCTCCGGACAAAGGTTGGCGGTTACACGCGGTACGGCGTGACCCTGGTCACTGAGGTGCCGTGGCGACGGCGACGCGGGGCGTGTGACGGGCGTCTGTCGGGTCTCGCCAATCGGCGGCGGCCGGCGGGGCGTCCAGGTTTCGGCCGGCGCCGTCTCACCCGTCGGTCGCCGTCTGGGCAGCGGTCGGCGCCTTTGTTAGCTTCGGGCGCATGGTTGCTCAGGCCCTGAACTTCTCGTCGCGTCGCCACGTCGATCTGCGACGCGTGGGCGCGGCCGCCTGTCGCCCTCCGGTCTGAGGCGGGCGGAGCCGATCCGTGGCGCCTCGTACGTCGACGGCGCAGTGTCGGACCGGCCCGTGAGGAATCTCCATGCCCCGTACCGCGACAGCTCCCCTTGCCTTCAACCCCGTTCCCCGTGTCGCCGACCCTGACCGGCGGCGTACGAGCGCCAGTGTGATCCTGCGGTCCGTCCTGGAGCACGGGCCGGTGGCGCGCAGCACCATCGCCCGGCTGACCGGGCTGTCCCCGGCCTCGGTCACCGACCACTGCGCGCGCCTGGCCGGGCTCGGACTGGTCAGGGAGGCCGACCTGCCGCGGCGCAGCAACGGCGTCGGCCGGCCGCACGTCCCCGTGGACCTGGACGACACCCGGTTCGTGGTGGGCGGGGTGCATGTGGCCGTGCCGTACACCACGGTCGCGCTGCTCGATCTGCGCGGACGGGTGGTGGCGAGGCGGGAGTTGAGGCATCGGGGCGTGGAACCGGCCGGGGTGCTCGCTCGGGCCGCCGAGGGGCTGGCCGCGCTGCTCGCCGAGGAGCCCGGCCGGCGACCGCTGGGGGTGGGGGTGGCCGTGGGCGGCTGGGTGGACCGGGATTCGGGCACCGTGGTCGAGCATCCGCTGCTGGGCTGGCGTGACGTGCCGGTGCGGGAGCTGGTCGGTGACCGCACGGGGCTGCCGGTCCATGTGGACGGGCACGCGCGGGCCCTGGTCAACGCGGAGCGGTTGTTCGGGCGGGCGCGCGGCAGCCGCAGTGTGCTGCATCTGTTCGTGGGCAACGTGGTGGACGCGGCGTTCGCCACCCATGACGAGGTGCACCACGGACCGCGTTCGCAGGCGGGTGCCATCGCCCATCTGCCGCTGGCCGGCGGTACCGAGGCGTGCGACTGCGGGCGGACCGGCTGCCTCCAGGTGGAGCTGAGCGAGCGGACGTTGTGCCGGCGGGCCCGCGCGGCCGGGCTGATCGACGGGACGAACCCGATGCACGTGGTCGCCGCCGCCGCCGACGGCCACCCGGTGGCCGTACGGCTGCTGCTGGAGCGGGCGCGGATGACGGGGCGGGCCGCCGGGCTGCTGCTGGACGTGCTCAATCCGGAGAGCGTGGTCGTGACGGAGGTGGGGGCCATGTTCCGCGAGGACTGCCTGGCCGCGCTGCGGGCGGAGGTGGGGGCGGAGCGGGCGGCGTCGGTGTCGCCGACCAGCTTTCCGGACGCCGTGCTCGCGGTGGCGGGCGGGGCGGTGGCCCTGGACGTGCTGTACCGGGACCCGCTGGGCCTGCCGCACGGGGGTCCGTCGGCCGCCTCACCTGAACGCAGTTAATTCAGAAACTCCGAATGTTGACAGGCACCGCCCGAGAACAGGAACATCATCCTCATGAGCTGTCGCACCCTCTGTTGCTGACGCGTTGACGCGCCCCGGGCGCTCATCTTCTCCTGCGTGAGATTTCCTTCGCGGCCCTTTCGCATTCTCCGCACGGGCCCGTTCCTCCCGGAATCACGCACGCTTTCCCGCCGCCGTACGGCGCTTTGTCCTGCCTTTTCCTCAGGGAGTCCAGCCATGTCCGTTTCCCGTGTGCCCGGTGTCGACCGGCGCCTCTTCCTCACCTCGCTGCTCGGGGTCACCGCGGCTGCCGCCGGGCTGAGCGGCTGCGCCGAGAGCAGTGCGGCCAACGGATCCGAGGGGGCGTCCACGGCCCCGCTCGCCGGCAAGGTGCCCGCCGGCACCAGCCTGAAGATCGCCTCCTACCAGAACGTCCAGCAACTCCAGTTCAAGCTGGCGAAAGTGCCCGAACTGCCGTTCAAGGTGTCGAGCTGGCTGAACATCGGGGCCGGTCCCGATGTCATCAACGCGTTCCGGGCAAAGTCGCTCGACGTCGCCAACAACGCGGGGATTCCGCCGATCCAGGCGCACTATCAGGGTTTCGACGCGAAGATCGTCGCGATCAACATCACGCGCAAGCCGAACTATCTCTTCGCCACCAAGCCCGGCAGCGACATCCGCACCGTCCAGGATTTCGAGGGGCGCAAACTCGCCTTCTCGCAGGGGCAGGCGCAGGGCGTGGTGCTGCTGCGGGCGCTGAAGGAGGCGGGCCTGAAGTACGACGACGTCGACCTCGTCCCGCTGACCAGCAACCAGTTCCTGACCGCCCTCCAGTCGGGCCAGGTCGACGTCGCCCCGCTCGGCAACACCCAGGCGCCCGCGTACCTGGCGCAGTACGGGGGCAAGGGCGCCCGCACGATCGCCACCGACGTCGTCGACCTGCTCAACCTGCTGTGGGCGCCGGTCTCCGTACTGAACGACCGGGCCAAGGCCGCCGCGGTCGCCGCGTACGTCCCGCGGTGGGCGCAGGGCCAGGTCTGGCAGTACGAACACCCGGACGTCTGGAACGAGGAGTTCTACGTCAAGACGCAGAACCTCACCCTCCCCCAGGCGCGGTCCATCACCGCACTCGCCAACAAGCCGCTGTTCCCGCCGAGTTGGACGGAGGCGATCGCCTGGGAGCAGGAGACCGCCGATCTGCTCGCCGAGGGCGGCTTCGTGAAGGAGTTCGACGTCGGCACGCTCTTCGACCACCGCTTCGAGGGCATCGCCGCCGCGTCCGTACCGGCCGAATACCGGAAGTGACCGCCATGACCACGACCACCGTGACCACCGCCGCCGCCGTGGAGAAGCCCGCCCCCGGTGCCGTCGCCGACGAGCGGCCCCGCACCCGACGGCGCGGGCTCTCCCCCGGCAGGCGCCTGCCCGCCGCCCGGCTCACCGGGCCGCTGCTGCTGCTCGCCCTGTGGGCCGGCGCCTCGGCCGCCGGGCGCCTCGACCCCGGTGCGGTGCCCGCGCCCTGGACGGTGCTGGAGACCGGCGTCCGGCTGTGGACCGACGGGACGCTGAGCGACGACGTCCTCACCTCGTTGCAGCGGGCCGGGTCCGGCTTCGCGATCGGCCTGACCGCCGGCGTGCTCCTCGCACTCGCCTCGGGGCTGACCCGCACCGGGGAGGCGCTGATCGACGGGACGGTCAACCTCAACCGGGCCATCCCGACGCTCGGCCTGATCCCGCTGTTCATCCTCTGGCTGGGCATCGGCGAGACCTTCAAGATCGCGATCATCGCCATCGTCGTCTACGTCCCGATCTATCTGAACACGCACTCCGCGCTGTCCGGCATCGACCACCGCTTCGTCGAACTCGCGGAGGTCCAGGGCCTGTCGAAGCTCGCCTTCATCCGGGAGATCGTCATTCCGGGCGCGCTGCCCGGCTTCTTCGTGGGGCTGCGCCTCGGGGTGACCGGGTCGTGGCTCGGTCTGGTGGTCCTGGAGCAGATCAACGCCACCAGCGGCCTCGGCTACCTGATGTTCCAGGCCCAGAACTACGGCCAGTCGGACGTCATCCTCGTGGGCCTGGTCGTCTACGGCGTCTTCGGCCTGGCCTCCGACAGCGTGGTCCGTCTCATCGAACGGAGGGTGCTGTCATGGCGCCGCACACTGAGCAGCTGACCCGTCCCGCCGTACGGCTGGAGGGCCTCACCCGCTCCTTCGCCGGACGCACGGTCCTCGACGGCGTCGACCTGGACATCCCGGCCGGCCAGTTCGTGGCCCTCCTCGGGCACAGCGGATCCGGCAAGAGCACCCTGCTGCGGGCGGTCGCCGGGCTCGACCACGAGGTCACCGGGAGCGGGCGGCTGACTGCTCCGGAGAGGGTGTCGGTCGTCTTCCAGGACTCCCGGCTGCTGCCCTGGCGGCGGGTGCTGGCCAACGTCCTGCTCGGGCTCGACGGCAAGCAGTCCGAGGAGCGCGGCCGGGAGGCGCTCGCCGAGGTGGGTCTCGCCGGCCGGGAGCGGGCCTGGCCCAACGAACTGTCCGGCGGCGAGGCCCAGCGGGCGGCGCTGGCCCGCTCCCTGGTGCGCGAACCCGAACTGCTGCTGGCCGACGAGCCGTTCGGCGCGCTCGACGCCCTCACCCGGATCAGGATGCACGCCCTGCTGCGGGAACTGTGGGAGCGGCACCGGCCGTCGGTGCTGCTCGTCACCCACGACGTGGACGAGGCGATCGTGCTCGCCGACCGGGTCCTCGTCCTGGACCGGGGCCGTATCGGCCTCGACCTGACCATCGACCGACCGCACCCGCGCTCGTACCGGGACCCGCTGCTCGGCGAGTTCCGCGAGCGGCTGCTCGCCGCCCTGGGCGTCACGGAGGACCACCAGTGACCACGAGAAGACTCCACCTCAACGCGTTCCTGATGAACACCGGCCACCACGAGGCGTCGTGGCGGCTGCCGGAGAGCGACCCGTACGCCCATGTGGAGCTGGCGCACTACGTGCACCTGGCGCGGATCGCCGAACGCGGCACCTTCGACTCGCTGTTCCTCGCCGACGGGCCGCAGCTGTGGGGGACGGTCGCCCAGCGGCCGGCCGGGGCGCTGGAGCCGCTCACGCTGCTGACCGCGCTGGCCACGGCGACCGAGCACATCGGTCTGATCGCCACCGCGTCCACGTCCTACAACTCGCCCTACAACCTGGCCCGCAAGTTCGCGTCGCTGGACATCATCAGCGGCGGCCGGGCCGGCTGGAACATCGTCACCACCGCCGGCGCCGAGGCGGCCCGCAACTTCGGGCTCGACGCGGAGCCCGCGCACGCCGAACGGTACGCGCGCGCCGCCGAGTTCCTCGACGTGGCGCTGAAGCTGTGGGACAGCTGGGAGGACGACGCGATCGTCGCCGACAAGGCGGCCGGCGTCTGGGGCGACGACGCGAAGATCCACCCGCCCCGGCACAAGGGGACGTACTTCAGTGTCGAGGGGGCCCTCAACGTGCCCCGCACGCCGCAGGGTTACCCGCTGCTCGTGCAGGCGGGCTCCTCGGAGGACGGCAAGGCGTTCGCCGCCCGGTACGCGGAGGCGGTGTTCACCGCGCAGCAGACCCTGGCCGACGCGCAGGCCTTCTACGCCGACCTCAAGGCACGGACGGTCCGGGCGGGCCGGAACCCCGAACACCTCAAGGTGCTGCCCGGGATCGTGCCGGTGATCGGCTCCACGGAGGCCGAGGCGCGAGCGCACGAGCGGGAACTGGAGGAGCACATCGTGCACGCGCACGGTGTCCAGCGGCTGGAGCAGCTCCTCCAGCTGGAGCCGGGCGCCCTCGCCCTGGACGCGGAACTCCCCGCCGACCTGCCGTCCGAGGACGCCGTCGAGGGCGCCAAGAGCCGCTACACGCTCGTGGTGGAGCTGGCCCGGCGCGAGCGGCTCACCGTGCGGCAGCTGATCGGCCGGCTGGGCGGCGGACGCGGGCACCTCACCTTCGCCGGGACGCCCGAGCAGGTCGCCGACGCGATCGAGACCTGGTTCACCAGCGGTGCCGCCGACGGCTTCAACATCATGCCCGCGCTGCTCCCCTCCGGCCTGGACGCCTTCGTCGACCACGTCGTCCCGCTGCTGCGCGCCCGCGGCCTGCTCCGCACCGAGTACGGCCCCCGCCGGACCCTGCGCGAGAGGTACGGCCTCCCGCGCCCGGCCAACCAGTACGCCCCGCACTCCGCCCCGGCCCCCGCCCTCGTCTGAAAGGAAGGTCCCGCCATGACCCTCGACCTCCGCAAGGTGACCGCGCACATCGGCGCCCACGTCTTCGGCGTCGACATCTCCAAGCCGCTGGACGGCGAGACGGTCGCCTCCCTCCGCGAGGCGCTCAACGCCCACAAGGCCCTGGTCTTCGACGACGTCCACCTCGACGACGAGGGCCAGCAGGCCTTCGCCCGCCACTTCGGCGACCTCACCACCGCCCACCCGACCGTGGCCGCCGTCGACGGCGCGCCCCACGTGCTGCCCGTCGACAGCGAGCAGGGCAGCGCCAACCACTGGCACACCGACGTCACCTTCGTGCTCAACCCGCCGCAGGCCAGCACCCTGCGCAGCCTCACCGTCCCGCCGTACGGGGGCGAGACGCTGATCGCCAGTTCGGCGGCGGCCTACCGGCAGCTGCCGGAGCCGCTGCGGCGGCTGGCGGACGGGCTGTGGGCGGAGCACACCAACGACTACGACTACGCGGTGCCCGCCGAGGAGATCGACGAGGAGCGGGCCGCCCAGCGTGCCCGGTTCACGTCCATCAAGTACCGCACCGCGCACCCGGTGGTCCGCGTCCACCCGCTGACCGGTGAACGCGGGCTGTTCATCGGCGGGTTCGCCCAGCGGATCGTCGGCCTGTCGGTGGGCGAGTCCCGCACGGTCCTGGACCTGCTCCAGTCCTATGTCACCCGGCCGGAGAACATCCTGCGCCACCGCTGGTCGCCGAACCAGCTCGTCCTGTTCGACAACCGCATCACCCAGCACTACGCGGTCGACAACTACGACAGGCGGCCGCGCCGGCTGCACCGGGTGACCGTGGCCGGGGACGTCCCGGTGGGCATCGACGGCAAGGAGAGCTGGGCCGTGGAGGGCGACGCCGCGCACTACACCTCCGTAGCGGCGTAGGCACAGCGGGTGCCGGAGGTGTCCGGATAGTGGGCAGCGCGTTCGTCCCGGCGGACGTGCTGCCCATTATGTGGGCGTTTTTGCCCTCTCACGCATTGGACGAGCCGCGCCCATGCCCAGCACCCAAGTCGGGACTCCGCCGGAGTCGGACGACGTCTCCCTCTCGCACGGCCTCAAACAGCGCCACCTGTCGATGATCGCCCTCGGCGGGGTCATCGGCGCCGGCCTCTTCGTCGGATCCGGGGCGGGCATCGCCGCCGCGGGGCCGTCGATCGTCCTCGCCTACGCCCTCTCCGGTCTCCTGGTGATGCTGGTGATGCGGATGCTGGGCGAGATGTCGGCCGCGTATCCCTCGTCGGGCTCCTTCTCGGCGCACGCCGAGCGCGCGATGGGCCCGTGGGCGGGCTTCACGGCGGGCTGGTCCTTCTGGGTCCTGCTGTGCACGGCCGTCGGCCTGGAGGGCATCGGCGCGGCGAAGATCGTCACCGGCTGGGTGCCGGGCACCCCCGAGTGGGCGTGGGTGGCGCTGTTCATGGTGGTGTTCTGCGCGGCGAACCTGGCCGCCGTGAAGAACTTCGGCGAGTTCGAGTTCTGGTTCGCGGCGCTGAAGGTCGGCGCGATCAGCCTGTTCCTGGTGCTGGGCGTGCTGGCGATCGCCGGCGTCCTGCCCTGCACGGACTCCCCCGGCGCCTCGCATCTGAGGGACTTCCTGCCCCACGGCGGCGAGGGCCTGGTCGTCGGTCTGCTCGCCTCGGTGTTCGCGTACGGCGGTCTGGAGACCGTCACCATCGCGGCGGCCGAGTCGCAGGACCCGGTCAGGGGTGTGGCGAGCGCGGTCCGTACGGCGATGTGGCGCATCGCGCTGTTCTACATCGGCTCGATGGCGGTGATCGTGACCCTCGTCCCCTGGGACGCGAAGGCCGTCGTGGACAAGGGCCCGTACGTGGCCGCGCTCGACCGGCTGGGCATTCCGGGCGCCGGTCAGCTCATGAACGTCGTCGTGCTGGCCGCGCTGCTGAGCGCCATGAACGCCAACGTCTACGGCTCCTCGCGGATCGCCTACTCGCTGGTGGCGCGGGGGCAGGGCCCGAAGGCGCTGGGCCGGGTGTCCGGCGGGGTGCCGCGCACGGCGGTGCTGGTGTCGTGCGTGTTCGGCTTCGGCTGCGTCCTGCTCAGCTACTGGCGGCCCGACGACGTCTTCTCCTGGCTGCTGAACATGATCGGCGCGGTGATCCTCGTCGTGTGGGTCTTCATCGCGGTGTCGCAACTGCGGCTGCGCCGGCGGCTGGAGCGCGAGGCGTCGCAGCGGCTGGTGGTGCGGATGTGGGCGTTCCCGGTGCTGACCTGGGTGGCGCTGGCCGGCATGGCGGCGATCTTCGTCCTGATGGCGCGGGAGCCCGGCACGCGGGTGCAGCTGTACTCGACGGGTGCCATGACGGCGGCCCTGGCACTGGGCGGCTACGCCTGGCAGCGGACGCGCGCCAAGCTCTGAGACGGCCCGGCACGAGGCCCCCGCGCGACCGACGTGCGGGGGCCTTCCTCTTGCCCGCGAGCGCCTTATTGTTGCTAATCTGCACTTGCGACCTATACGCAACAAGGTCTGAGGGGGAACCCCGTCATGCCCGTCTGCACATGGCCCGACCTGCCGCACGTGCTGCCGTTCGTGTCGTAGGGCGCCGCGCATCGTCCCGCCTCGTGATCGTCTTCTCACCCTTCACGGCGGCGGGCGGAAGGAGGGGAACCCCCGCGAGGACGTGACTCGCGGGGGTTTTCCCCGTCCCACCGGTCAGCCGATCGGTGGACGGCAGGTTCCACCGGTCGCCTCTGTAGGGCGACCCGCCCCGCCGACCAGGCTTTCGGGCATGAACTCACTCACTGTGCGCATGGCACGGAGCAGTGCCCGGCACCCCTGGCGGGCGATCGTCGGCTGGCTGGTGTTCGTGGCCCTGTGCCTGGGCGTCGGCGGCGCCGTCGGCACCCACAGCGCCCGCACCGCCGACTACCGGGTCGGCGAGGCCGGCCGGGCGGAGGCCCTGGCCGCCGAGGGCGGGCTGGAACGCCGATCCACCGAGCAGGTGCTGATCTCGGCCCGGTCGGGCACGCTCGACGAGCGGGCCGCCGCGGCGGCCGTACGGGACCTCACCGACCGGATGGAGCGGCTCCCCGAGGTCGACGGCGTCGCCGCGCCCGTCCGCTCGGGCGACGGCCGGACCCTGCTGGTCGAGGTGGCGCTGAAGGGCGAGGAACGGGACGCCAAGGACAAGGTCGACGCGCTGACCGCACAGACGGCCGCCGTCCGCGAGGCCCATCCCGGCCTGCTCCTGGAGGAGACCGGCAGCCCCTCCATTAGCAAGGGGGTCGACGCGCAGCGCGGCGCCGACCTGGCGCTCTCCGAGAAGATCACACTGCCGGTCACCCTGCTCACCCTGCTGGTCGTGTTCGGCTCGCTCACCATGGCCGCCGTACCGCTGCTGCTGGGTGGCCTCCGTGATGACCAGGCGGCGGCCGATGGCGGGTGGAGGCCGGGGCCGTCGGCTATCTGCTGAAGGACACCACGCGCGAGCAGCTGGCCGACGCGATCCGGGCGGCGGCGCGCGGGGAGACGGTGCTGGCGCCGCGGGTGGCGGAGAGGCTGGTCGCCCGGCTGCGGCGGCCGGTGCAGGACCCGCTGACCGCGCGGGAGACGGAAGTGCTGAACGCGGTGGCCGACGGGCTGACCAACGCAGAGATCGGCCGCCGCCTGGTCATCACGGAGGCCACCGTGAAGACGCATCTGCTGCGGCTGTTCGCCAGGCTGGACGTCAACGACCGGACCCGGGCGGTGGTGACGCTGGACCGGGGGCTGCTGCGACGGCCGTAGACAGGGTGCGGCTGTAGACCAGGGTGCGGCGGCCGTAGCAGGGTGCGACGGCCGTAGACCAGGGTGCCCCCGCGAGCACGGCTCGCGGGGGCACTCACGCCGGGTGGCCCCGGGGGTCACAGGTTGCTGAAGTCGGGGCCCTTCGTGCGGGTCCGCTTGATCTCGTAGAAGCCGGGCACCGAGGCGACCGCGAGGGTGCCGTCCCACAGCCGGGCGGCGTCCTCGCCCTTGGGCGCGGGGGTGACGACCGGGCCGAAGAAGGCGATCTGCTCGCCGTCCGCGCCGGGCACGGCGATGACCGGGGTGCCGACCTCCTGGCCGACCTTGTCGATGCCCTCCTTGTGGGAGGCGCGCAGCTCCGCGTCGAACTCGAAGTTCTCCTGATCGGCGTACTCGATCAGGTCGGCGGGGAGTCCGACGTCCTCCAGAGCGCCGGCGACGGCCTCGAGGGTCGGGCCCTCGCCGTTGTTGTGGAAGCGGGTGCCGAGGGCGGTGTAGAGCGGGCCGAGGACCTCGGCGCCGTGCTTCTGCCAGGCGGCCGTCACGACCCGGACGGGCTTCCAGGCCTTGGTGGTGAGCATCTCCCGGTACTCCTCGGGCAGCTCGTCGAGCTTGTCCTCGTTGAGCACCGCCAGGCTCATCACATGCCAGTGGACCTCTATGTCACGGACCTTCTCCACTTCCAGCACCCATCGGGAGGTCATCCAGGCCCAGGGGCACAGCGGATCGAACCAGAAGTCGACGGGGGTCTTCTGCGACATGTCTCTCCTCAGGAGGAAGCGTTTCCCCGGTGAACGCCACCGCCCCCGCGGGGCATTCCCCGCTGACGGCCGTCAGGGGCGCATGGCAGGATCGGTGCTGTCCACAGCCATTGCGCAGACGCATCGAGGGAGTACCGCCCGTGCCCGGTGAGAACCTGTCCCGTGACGAGGCCCGGGAGCGGGCCGCCCTGCTGTCCGTCGACGGGTACGACGTGTCGCTCGACGTGCGCTCCGCGATCGGCGAGGCGACCGGCGGCGCGGGCGGTGGGACGGCCGGTGACGCGGGCGGCGGGACGGCCGGTGACGGCCGCGGTGAGCCGCGCACCTTCCGCTCGGTCACCACGATCCGCTTCCGCTGCAACGAGCCCGGCGCCTCCAGTTTCGCGGACCTGGTCGCGCCGAGCGTGACCGCCGTCTCGCTCAACGGCCGCGATCTGGACCCCGGCGAGGTCTTCGACGGCTCCCGGATCCGGCTGGACGACCTCGCCGCCGAGAACGAGCTGGTCGTCGACGCCCGGTGCGCCTACTCGCGCACCGGCGAGGGCCTGCACCGCTTCGTCGACCCCGAGGACGGCGAGGTCTACCTCTACACGCAGTACGAGCCCGCCGACGCGCGGCGCGTCTTCGCCAACTTCGAGCAGCCCGACCTCAAGGCCCCGTTCCGCTTCGAGGTGCGGGCGCCCGAGGAATGGGTGGTGTGGAGCAACGGCGTCGGCGAGCGCGCCGACGGTGTGTGGCGGTTCGCGGAGACCAAGCCGATCTCGACGTACATCACCTGTGTGGTGGCGGGCCCGTACCACCACGTGACGGACTCCTACACGCGTGACCTGGGCGACGGTACGACGCTGGAGATCCCGCTCGGCGCGCTGTGCCGCAAGGGGCTGGCGCCCTACTTCGACGCCGACGACGTGTTCCTGGTGACCAAGCAGGGCCTGGACTTCTTCCACGACCACTTCGACTACCCGTACCCCTTCGGCAAGTACGACCAGGCGTTCGTGCCCGAGTACAACCTGGGGGCGATGGAGAACCCCGGTCTGGTGACCTTCCGGGAGGAGTACATCTTCCGGGGCAAGGTGACACAGGCGTCGTACGAGGCGCGGGCCAACGTCGTCCTGCACGAGATGGCGCACATGTGGTTCGGCGACCTGGTCACCATGGAGTGGTGGGACGACCTGTGGCTGAAGGAGTCCTTCGCCGACTTCATGGGCTCCTTCGCGCTCGTCGGCGCGACCCGCTTCACCGACGGCTGGATCACCTTCGCCAACCGTCGCAAGGCGTGGGCCTACCGGGCCGATCAGTTGCCCTCCACCCACCCGGTCACCGCCGACATCCGCGACCTCCAGGACGCCAAGCTCAACTTCGACGGCATCACCTACGCCAAGGGCGCCTCGGTGCTGAAGCAGCTGGTGGCCTACGTCGGCCAGGACGCGTTCCTGGAGGGCGCCCGCCGCTACTTCAAGAGGCACGCCTACGGCAACACGCGCCTGGGCGACCTGCTGTCGGTGCTCGGCGAGACCAGCGGCCGGGACATGGCCGGATGGGCGCGGTCCTGGCTCCAGACGGCCGGGGTGAACTCGCTGACCCCGCAGGTGCTGCTGGACGCGGGGGGCCGGATCGACGAGCTGGCGGTGCTCCAGGAGGCGGCCGAGTCGCATCCGGAGCTGCGGCCGCACCGGGTGGCGATCGGCCTGTACCGGCGGGTCGACGGGCGTCTCGTGCGCTATGC
The DNA here is from genome assembly GCF_042870975.1 of Streptomyces sp. NPDC006259. NCBI lineage: Bacteria > Bacillati > Actinomycetota > Actinomycetes > Kitasatosporales > Streptomycetaceae > Streptomyces > Streptomyces sp. NPDC006259. The sequence goes on from NZ_JBIAHY010000001.1 coordinate 1,058,490, forward strand.
GCGCGCTGAGGCGGACGTCGACGGGCCGCGGACGGTCGTGGCGGAGCTGGCGGGCGCGGAGGCGCCGGAGCTGGTCCTGGTCAACGACGAGGACCTGACGTACTGCAAGATCCGGTTCGACGAGACCTCGCTGGCGGCGCTCCGGGAGTCCCTGGGCGACGTCACCGACCCGCTGGCCCGCGCGCTGTGCTGGTCGGCGCTGTGGAACATGACGCGGGACGCGCTGCTGCCCGCGCGGGACTTCGTGGACCTGGTGCTGCGGTTCGCGGGGCGCGAGACCGACATCGGCGTGCTCCAGATGCTGCACGCGTGGGCCGGCTCGGCGCTGGCGCACTACGCGGCGCCGGACTGGCGGCCGGTCGGCGAGCGGCTGCTCGCGGAGGGCGCGCGGGCGGAGCTGCGGGCGGCGGCGCCGGGGAGCGAGCACCAGCTCGCGTGGGCGCGGTTCTTCGCGTCGGTGGCGTCCGGTCCCGCCGACCTCGACCTGCTCCAGGAGCTGCTGGAGGGCTCCGCCAAGGTCGACGGCCTGGAGGTGGACCAGGAGCTGCGGTGGGCGTTCCTGGAGCCGCTGGCCGCGCAGGGCCGCGCCGGCGAGGGCGTCCTCGCGGCGGAGCTGGCCCGCGACGACACCGCGTCGGGCAAGCGGCACCAGGTGCGCTGCCTCGCCGCCCGCCCGTCGGCTGAGGTCAAGGCGCAGGCCTGGGTGCAGCTCGTCGAGTCGGACGCGCTGTCCAACGCGCTGGCCGAGGCGACCATCGCGGGGTTCCAGCAGCCGTCGCAGCGCGAGCTGCTCGCCCCCTACGCGGAGAAGTACTTCGCGGTGATCGGGCGGATCTGGGAGCAGCGGTCCATCCAGATCGCGATGAACGTGGTCAAGGGCCTGTTCCCGGCCCTGCTGGACTCGCCGGGGACGCTGGCGGCGACGGACGCGTGGCTCACCGCGCACGAGTCGGCACCGCCGGCCCTGCGCCGCCTGGTGCTGGAGGCACGGGACGACCTGGCACGAGGTCTGCGCGGCCAGGCCTGCGACGCGAGGGGCGGCGCCGACACGGAATGACGGCGGGCTGGGACAGTGCGGGTTGACGGCGAACCCGCACTGTCCCAGCGGATCCCGGCGGCAGCGCCGACACCAAGCGGCAGCGGCCGGGCGCGGCTCACGTCCACCTTGATCCTTGGCCTGAACTCCGGCGGACGGTGACCGTTACGCAATTCAGTCAATCGGAACCGTAACCCCTGGCCTCCACCGAATGGACCAGGGGTTTTCGGCGCCTACTCGGCATCCGAACACCCGTCCTTTAGTGCGAGCTTGTCCGGATTTGTCGACGGGCGTGTAACAGGGGTTACAGGAGGGATCGGACACGGGAACCTCCGGGTCATGAACCACAACACCCCCCTGCCCCAGGCCTCCGCCCGCCCCCTGCGCCACCTCTCGCAGGCGCAGCGGCTCGTGCTCACCACGGCCCAGCTCCGCTCGCACGGCGTGTCACCCGCCGAGACGAACGAGCAGTGCCGGTCGGGCGGCCCCTGGCAGCAGCTCCTGCCGGGCGTGTACCTGCTGCACCCGGGGCCGCCGACCAGCGAGGAGCGGCTGCACGCGGTGCTGCTGTACGCGGCCCGCGAGGTGCCGGCGCCCGGGGTGCCGGTCCAGCCCGAGGCGGGGCAGCCGCACCGGCCCGTGTACCGCGAGGCCATGATCACGGGGCTGGCCGCGCTGACCCTGCACGGTTTCACCTCCGCGCCCCCGCTGTCCTCCCTGGACCGCATCGACGTCCTGGTGCCCCGACTGCGCCGGCTGCGTTCGACGGGCTGCGCGCACGTCCTGCGCACCGCGGCCCTGCCGGCTCCGCAGGAGGCGACCGGGGTGCCGGTGGCGCCGGTGCCGCGCGCCCTGGCGGACGCGACGTCCCAGCTGACGGACGCCGCCACGGTACGGCTGCTGCTGTCGGAGGCGGTGCGCGGCGGGCACTGCGAACCGGCCGCCATCGTACGGGAGTTGGACCAGGCCAAGCTGCTGGGTCTGCCGCACGTGGTGGACGCGGTGGACTCGCTGCTGGCCGAGGGGCGGGCGATCGCCGAGGACCGCCTCTACACGATGGTGCGGGAGTTCGCCCTGCCGGACCCGGTGTGGAACGTGGACCTGCGGCTGCCGGGCGGCCCGCACCTGGGAGGCCTGGACGCGTACTGGCCGGAGCAGGCGGTGGCGGTGGAGCTGGACACGCGGGCCCCGCGTCAGGACGAGGACGCGCTGTGGTCGGAGTACGCCCGCAAGCGGGAGCACCTGGAGCGGCTGGGCATCACGGTCGTCCACATCACGCCGAAGAAGCTCCGGGACGGCATGGAACAGCAGGCGACCGTGGTGCGGACGGCCCTGATGGCGTCGGGTGACCGTGATCCGGCGGCGTATGTCGTGGTGCTGCCCAGGTAGTGACGGACCGGGGCGGTACCAGGAGGGGAGAGGAGGGGCCACCGGCGCGATCCGGCGGCCCCTCCTCGTGTCGCCGGCCGCACCTGTCATGTTCCGCTTGGGTGGACGGCTCCCGGCACCCGGCCGTTCGCGGGCCGCTCGCGCCACAGCGCCAGCGCCACGTCGACCAGTCGCACCCGGGCCAGTTCCGGCACGGCCGTGAGGTCGTGCCAGGCGGCCAGGTCGGTCGAACCGCCGATCTCGTTACGGAGTTCGCCCCCGGTCACCCGGCCCTCGTAGACGATCCGCACGCCGTGGTGGTCGACGGGGCCGCGCAGGCGGGCGCGGCCGAAGGCGCGGCGGGAGGAGTCCACGCCGAGCAGACCGGTCACCTCGATGTGGTAGCCGGTCTCCTCCTCCAGTTCCCGTACGACGGTGTCGTGGGGGTCCTCGCCGTGCTCCATGCCGCCGCCGGGCAGCACCCACTCCCGGGTGCCGTCGGGCGCGGGCGAACGGGCCAGCAGCAGTTGTCCGTCCCGGACGCACACGGCGTAGGCCGCCACCCTCAACGTCTTTCGCACACCGAGACGTTAGCGGTCCCGGTCCGGGTTGGCAGGCGAGTATGCGGGCGCGGACCAGCGCAGGGGGAGCGCGGCGGGGGTGTCGAGGGCGTGCGTCACGGTGAAGCGGACCGTGCGCTCGCCGCCGGCGCCGAACTCGGTGCGGGCCTCCCCGGTGAGCTGGAGGGTGCGGCCCGTGGCCCAGTCGAGGAACAGCAGTCCGGCGCGCGGGTCGGCCGCGAGGTTGCCGAGGCTGAGGAACATGGAGTTGCCCGGGTAGTCGCGCCAGGCCAGTTCGCCCGGCGAGAGGACCCGTACGAAGCCGGGGTTGCCGCCGCGGTGACTGGCGTCGGCGCCGCCCTCGCGCACGCTGGCCAGGAAGAAGGTGTCGGCGGCGGCGACGAACCCGGCCTGCTCGGCCGTGAGTTCGCCGCCGTGCCGGGGCGGACCGGGAGGGCGGTCGGACACCGTCTCGTACGTCTCCCGCTTCTGGAGGTACTTGGGGCAGTTGGCGAACACCTGGTCGGCCTCGACGGCGAAACCGTGCGGGGTGGGCCGCAGCCGGCCGTTGAGGCGCATACGGCGGCGGCTGCGCGGGTCGAGGGCGATGGTGCCGACGGGGGCGTGCGGGGTGGCGAGGGCCGTCGCGAGAGGGTCGGTCGGGGGTGGCCCTCCCGCGACGGAGATCCGCCGGGGCCCGGTGGCCCGGACGAAGCCGGGGGTACCCGTGATCACCGAGGCCCACACCGCGCCGCTCGCGGGGTCGGCGGCACCCAGGACCAGTTGCGGCTGGAGTCGCAGGAAGGCGGCGGCGACGGACCGGACGCCCTCGCCGACGGACCGGCCGACGTGGTCGGCGAGATCGCGCACCCCGAGCCGGTCCTGGAGGGTGCGCGAACCGGCGTGATAGAGGTCCACGGCCTGCCCCGGCCTAGAAGAAGCCGCAGGTCGGAGCGGACGCGCCGCCGGGGGCCGGGGCTCCCTCCACCCCGTCGGTCACCGAGATCTCCAGGCGGGTGCCGTCGGGGTCGTGGAAGAAGACGCCGCCCGAGGCGGCGCCCTCGTGGTGGGCGACGACGCCGTCGTGGGCGAAGTCGGCGCCGTACGCCCGCAGCGCCGCCTCGTACTCGCGGACCCGCTCGACCGAGTCGACCTCGAAGGCGAGGTGGTGCAGCCCGGCGCGGGCTCCGTCGTACGGCCCGTCCGCCTGCTGCCAGAGGGTGAGCACGAGCCGGTCGCCGTCACCGAGGAAGGCGAACCGGCGGCCCTCCTCCTTGCCCTCGCCGACGACGGCGAAGCCCAGGACCTCCCGGTAGAAGGCGAGAGAGCGGTCGAGGTCGGTGACGTTCAGGCCGACGTGGCCGGTGCGCAGCGTCATGACGGGTGTCCCTTCGGTGGAAACAGCTCAACGGTTCTAACCTGTGTTCATGAGGTTAGGGGTTAGAGAGGGGCGCGTCAACCGGTCACGTACCCTTTACTGGTTAGTACGGAAGGAGTCCCCCGATGCCCACCTCCACCCCCGACCCGCGCCCCCTCACCGGCGAGCCCCTCGCGCTCGACCTGCTCAACACGCGCTGGATGCGGGAGGGCGCACTCCAGGACCTGCTGACCGACACGGACGGCCTGGCGGTGTGGCTCGCCGCGAACGGGCTGGACGAGCGGTTCGCCGCGGACGCGGCCACCCTGCGGCACGTCCTGCGGGCGCGCGAAGCGTTGAAGGCGGCCGTGGACGGAGCGGCCTCGGACGCGGGCGTGGACGCAGGGGGCGTGGACGCGGGCGTGGACGCGGAGGGCGTGGACGCGACGGCAATGGACCGGGCGGCAGCGGACCCGGCGGTAGCGGACCGCGCGGCAGCGGACCCGGCGTCCACGGGCGAGGTGGACGCTGTGCTGGAGCACGGGCGTATCCGCCCCACCCTCGGCCCCGAAGGGCCCGGCGAGCGCGCCGAGTTCGCGGACGACGCGTGGGGTCCCGCCTGGCTGGCCGCCCGCAACTACCTGGAGCTGCTCAGCACCGCGCCCGACCGGATCCGCGGCTGCGCGCACGAGGCGTGCGTCCTGCACTTCTTCGACACCTCGCGCAACGGCACCCGCCGCTGGTGTTCGATGGCGGCCTGCGGCAACCGGGCGAAGGCGTCCCGCCACTACGCCCGCACGAAGGACGCCTGACCGGCGTCACGCGCGAGAAAGACGGCGGCGCCCGGACCGGCGTCGCGGGGATGACGGCGGCGCCCGACCGGCGGGGCGCGGGAGCACGGCGACACCGGCGGAGCGCGGGAGGACCGCGGCGCCCGACCGACGGAGCGCGGGAGGACGGCGGCGCCGGCGGGGGCACAGGAGGACCGCGGCGCCCGACCGGTGTCACACAGATGGCCGAAAGCCCTTGCACAGGTGGTTCGTAGAGGGTTTTCCCCACACATCCATATCGATTCGGTCAACAGTCCCCAAACAACTGCCCCTTGGATAAAGCTGTGCGATCGACCGGGATCACATTCCGGACGATCGCGATCAGGCAGGAACGGCCCGGTCGCGTCACGCTCGTTCCTTTACCTACAAGGGATGCCGATGACCCACACCCCCCAGCGCGAATCGATACCCGGCGCGAGACGCGTGGCCCAGATAGCCGTGGCCGCCGGCCTGGTGGCCGCGCTGTCCGCGGCCGGGCCGATACCTCTGGCCTTCTCCGCCGACCAGAGCCCGGCCGCCGCCGACCCGGGCGTGAAGTCCGCCGCCGACAAGCTCGGCTCGGACGACGCCGGCGTCCTCGCCGAGGCCAAGGCCGCGGGCGACAAGAACGTGACGCTGATGGTCGCCACGGCACCCGGCCAGACCGAGCAGGTCGCCGACGAGCTGGACGCGGTCAAGGGCGGTTCCGTGGGCCTGTCCTACGACAAGCTCGGCTACGTCCGCGCCACCGTCCCCACCGGCCGGGCGGACTCGGCCATCGCCGCCGCGACCAAGCTGTCCTCGGTGCGCGCCATCGACCTGCGCCAGGAGATCGTCCTCGACGACCCGACGCCGACCGCGGACTCCGCCAGGAGCGCCGGCACCACCACGAGCGCGAAGACCTACCCCGCGCCGGGCAGGAAGACGCCCGCCGAGAACCCGTACAACCCGTCCTTCGAGACGGGCGCCGTCGACTTCGTGGACGACCACCCGAAGGCGGACGGCCGCGGCATCACCATCGGTGTGCTGGACTCCGGCGTGGACCTCGCCCACCCCGCGCTGCAGAAGACCACCACGGGTGAGCGCAAGATCGTCGACTGGGTCACCGCCACCGACCCGATCCTGGACAGCGACGCGAGCTGGCGCCCCATGGTGAACGCGGTCTCCGGGCCCACCTTCACCTACGGCGGCCGCACCTGGACGGCGCCCGCGGGCGCCCACTCCGTCAACCTGTTCCGCGAGTCGGCCACCGCGGGCGGCGACGCCAAGGGCGACGTCAACCGCGACGGCGACACCACCGACTCCTGGGGCGTGCTGTACGACGCCGCGGCGGGCACGGTCACCGTCGATGTCAACGCCAACGGCGACTTCACCGACGACACCGCGATGAAGCCGTACAAGGACGGCTACCAGATCGGGTACTTCGGCACCGACGACCCGGCGACCGACGTCGCCGAGCGGCAGCCGTTCGTCGTCGAGGTCCGCAAGGACGTCCCGATGGACCCGTTCGGCGGCGACTGGGTCGGCAAGAAGGCCGACTTCGCCAACATCGGTCTCATCGCCAGCGAGCACGGCACGCACGTCGCCGGCATCACCGCCGCGAACGGCCTGTTCGGCGGCAGGATGAACGGCGCGGCCCCCGGCGCGAAGATCGTCTCCTCGCGCGCCTGCGTCTTCGGCCCCGGCTGCACCAACGTGGCACTCACCGAGGGCATGATCGACCTGGTCGTGAACCGCGGCGTCGACATCGTCAACATGTCGATCGGCGGGCTCCCGGCGCTGAACGACGGCAACAACGCGCGCGCCGAGCTGTACACGCGCCTGATCGACACCTACGGCGTCCAGCTGGTGATCTCCGCGGGCAACGAGGGCCCCGGCGCCAACACCATCGGCGACCCCGGCCTGGCCGACAAGGTCGTCTCGGTCGGCGCGGCCATCTCCAAGGAGACCTGGGCCGCCAACTACGGCTCGCAGGTGACGAAGAAGTACGCGCTGCTGCCCTTCTCCTCGCGCGGCCCGCGTGAGGACGGCGGCTTCACGCCGACCCTGGTCGCCCCGGGTGCCTCCATCAACACCACGCAGACCTGGCTGCCGGGCGCCCCGGTCGCCGACGCGGGGTACACCCTGCCGGCCGGCTACTCGATGCTCCAGGGCACGTCGATGGCGTCCCCGCAGGCCGCGGGCGCCTCGGCGCTGCTGCTGAGCGCCGCCAAGCAGAAGCACATCGAGCTGACGCCCGCCGACCTGCGCACGGCGCTCACCTCGACCGCCGACCACATCAAGGGCCTCCAGGCCTACGAGGAGGGCGCGGGCGCCATCAACATCGTGGACGCCTGGGACGCCATCAAGGACGGCGCCACCGCCCACGAGTACACGGTCAAGGCCCCGGTCGACACCGCGCTCGACGCCGCGCTGAAGACGCCGGGCTTCGGCACCGGCGTCTACGACCGCGAGGGCGGTCTGAAGGCCGGTCAGAAGAAGACGTACGACGTCACCATCACCCGTACGACCGGCGCCGACAAGGCGGTCCGGCACGAGCTGCACCTCGGGAACAACGCGGCCGGCACCTTCCGGATCGTCGGCTCGGACGAGGTGAGGCTGCCGCTGAACCAGCCGGTGACCGTCAAGATCCAGGCGGCTCCGAGGTCCGCGGGCATCAAGAGCGCGATCCTCGAGGTCGACGACCCGAAGACCGAGGGCACCGACAAGCTCGTCCTGAACACGGTCGTCGTCTCGACGCCGGTGGCGCACACGTTCTCCGCCAAGAGCACCGTGCAGCGCAACAGCTCGCAGCACTACTTCCTGACCGTGCCCGAGGGCGCGTCGTCGCTGGAGGTCGCGCTGGGCGGGCTGAAGGACAAGAGCCAGACCCGGTTCATCTCGATCCACCCGTACGGTGTCGCCGTCGAGGACAGCGCCACCATCTACTGCTACAACAACTACCTCGACGGCAACGGCTGCCGGCCCGACGCGCGGTCGTACGCCGACCCGCAGCCGGGCGTCTGGGAGATCGAGGTCGAGTCGCGCCGCACGTCGCCGCTGCTCGACAACCCGTACAAGCTGGACGTCACCGTCTACGGCGCGGCCTTCGACCCGGAGACCGTGACCGTGCCCGAGGCGAAGGTCGGCACCCCGGCCGCCGTCTCCTGGAAGGTGACGAACAACTTCGCCGCCGTCGACGGCAAGCTGGTGGGCGGCCCGCTCGGCTCGTCCAAGAAGGCCCGTCCGACCATCGCGGACCACGAGAACCAGACGACCACGGTCGAGGTGCCCGCGGGCGCCAAGTCGCTGGACGTCTCCATCGGCGGTGTCTCCGACGCCTCCGCCGACCTCGACCTGACCGTGTACGACGCGGCCGGCAACCAGGTCGCGCAGCAGGCCGACGGCGACTCCAACGAGGCGGTGTCCATCCCGTCGCCCGCCGCCGGGACGTACACCGTCGAGGTCGCGGGTTACTCGGTGCCGGCCGGCACGACCGCGTACGACTACCTCGACGTGTTCTTCTCGTCCTCGCTCGGCACGGTCGGCGTCGACGAGTCGACGCCGGTGAAGCTCGCCACGGGCGCCTCGGCGACGGTCTCCGCGACGGTCACCGCCGCGGCTCCCGCGCCGGAGGGCCGGTCCTTCTTCGGCCAGGTCCAGCTGGTGAACGCGCGCGGCACCGTCGCGGGCCTCGGCAGCGTCTCCATCCTGAAGGTCACGCCGTAGCACCACGGTGAGCGGTAAGGGGGGCGGGCGTCCGGTCGGGCGCCCGCCCCTCGCTCATTCGCAGGCCGTGGCGCCCGCCCCGGGCAGCGCGTTGTCCAGCGCCGAGCGCTCGGCGGCGATGTCGTCCTCGCCGACGGCCCAGACGTCGGGGGCCTCCGACCCCCGCGCGAAGCCGACCAGGACGTGGTCGCCCTCCGCGAGCAGCGGGTCCAGGTCCCGCTCCCTCACGAACTCCACCTCGTCCCCCACCTTGCCCCCCGCCCCGTCCCCCGCCCCGTCCTGCGTCGACGCCTGCGGCTTGTACGAGCGGGTCACGCGCAGGGTGACGCGCTCGCGGGACGTACCGCTCACCGGAGCGACCTCCGTGACGTCTCCCTCGACCACCAGCCGGGCGCAGGCCAGGTAGCCGGGGTCGCCGAGAGGGCTGTCCGGGGCGCCGGACGCGGCGGACCTCTCGTCGTCGGCCGCCTTGTCTGCGCCGCTGGACGAGCCGATGTCGTAGGCGTCCCCGTCCACCTGGCCGAGCAGCCATCCGCCCCCGACGACCAGCGCGCCGGCGGCGGCCACCCCGACCGTCTTGAGGGCCAGGGGGAACAGACGGCGCCGGGACGGCCGCAGGGCGACGGGCGCGGGCCACCGCGCGGACTCCGCCTCCGGCGGCCGGGTCAGGGCGTCGGCGAGGACACCCAACTGCTCACGCAGGACGGCCACGTCGGCCGCCGCGGCTCGGTAGCCGGCCACCGAGCCGGGGTCGGCCGAGGCGTCCCCGGCCGGCGGCACGCCCAGGATGGCCGCCATCAGGGGGTCCGTGACGTCCGGGCCGTCGCGGTCATCGTGACCGTCCCGGCGGGGCTCGTGTTCGGCGGGCATGTCACACCACCTCGTCCTCGTGCAGGCGGGCGCGCAGGGCGCGGACCGCCGTGTGCAGGCGGCTCTTGACCGTGCCCTCGGGGACGCCCAGCTCCTCGGCTATCGAGCGCACCGGGAGGTCGGCGTAGAAACGCAGGACGACCACCTGTCGCTGGGCGTCGGGCAGGTCGTCCAGGCCCTGGGCGACGGCGAGGGAGAGCACGCTGGTGTCCTCGCCCGAGGGGTGCTCGTGCTGGCGCAGGGAGGCCAGTCGCTCTCCGAGGCGCTCCTGGCGGCGCTTGGCCCGGTGCCAGTCCATGGCGAGGTTGGAGGCGACGACGGCCGCCCACGCCGAGACGTCCCGCGGCGCCTCGTCCCCCTTGGCGGCACGCTCCAGCAACCGCAGGCGGACCTGCTGCACCCCGTCCGGCAGGTCCGCCTGCGGTACCCCGCCGAGCGCGAGCACCGCCCGCACCCGGCGTTCCTGCGCCGCGTCCAGGGGATCACCGTGCGCGGTGCCCTCCCCCGGTCCGCGGCGGGCCGTTCTGCGCAGCACGGACACCCCTCCCCTCCCCGCGTCACCTCTACGACGCCGCCGCGCGCGGAAAGGTTCGGCGCGGCGCCCGGGAAATCGTCCGGAGGCGTACGTCACACCGCCGCGCGCGACCGCACAGCTTGCGGCAGGGAGCCCCCACGGGGCGAATTCCTCCAGCTCAGCGGGGGTGCGGACGGGAGTTCCGGAACCGTTCGGGGGTGCGGGGTGTCCCAGTCCTCGGGCATGGCGGCCAAAGAATTGGACAGGCACGCCCATGTCGGCCGCATCATGGAAAAGTCTCGGCCAGGCAATACGCACGCGGGCGACAGGCACGCGGAAGCACGGACAGAGGGAGTCGTCGTGAGGGTCGGAATCGTCGGAGCCACCGGTCAGGTCGGCACGGTCATGCGCAGGATCCTCAAGGAGCGGAACTTCCCCGTCAGCGAGCTGCGCCTGTTCGCCTCGGCTCGTTCCGCGGGGACGGAGCTGGACGGCGTGACGGTCGAGGACGCGGCGACCGCCGACTACTCCGGGCTCGACATCGTGCTGTTCTCCGCCGGTGGCGCGACCTCGAAGGCGCTGGCCGAGAAGGTCGCCTCGCAGGGCGCCGTCGTGATCGACAACTCCTCGGCCTGGCGCCGGGACCCCGACGTGCCGCTGGTCGTCTCCGAGGTGAACCCGCACGCGATCGCGGACCGCCCCAAGGGCATCATCGCCAACCCGAACTGCACCACGATGGCCGCGATGCCGGTTCTCAAGCCGCTGCACGCGGAGGCGGGCCTGGAGGCCCTCGTGGTCGCCACCTACCAGGCGGTGTCGGGCTCCGGTCTCGCGGGCGTGGCGGAGCTGCACGGGCAGGTGCACAAGGTCGTCGCCGACGCCGACCGGCTGACCCACGACGGCGAGGCCGTCGACTTCCCGCAGCCGCAGGTGTACAAGCGGCCCATCGCCTTCAACGTCATCCCGCTGGCCGGCTCGGTCGTGGACGACGGTCTGAACGAGACGGACGAGGAGCAGAAGCTCCGCAACGAGTCCCGCAAGATCCTGGAGATCCCCGAGCTGAAGGTCTCCGGCACCTGTGTGCGTGTCCCGGTGTTCTCCGGCCACTCCCTCCAGATCAACGCCCGTTTCGCCCGCCCGATCAGCGCCGAGCGCGCCACCGAGCTGCTCGCGGACGCCGAGGGCGTCGTCCTCACCGACATCCCGACCCCGCTCCAGGCGGCCGGCAAGGACCCGTCGTACGTGGGCCGCGTCCGCCGGGACGAGACCGTGGACAACGGTCTCGCCCTGTTCGTGTCCAACGACAACCTGCGCAAGGGTGCCGCCCTGAACGCGGTGCAGATCGCGGAGCTGGTGGCGAAGGAGCTGAAGGCCCGGTAGGCCGGCCGTCGCCCGCCCGCCGGGCGGCGCCCGGCGGAGGCGAGGACGAGGGCGAGGGCGGGGCGCTAGTGGTCACGGGTGGTCTCCGCGACCACCTCGTAGAGGTAGCAGCCGTACTCGACGGCCCGGACGTGGACGAACGCCACGGCCGGGTCGTCGAACGCTTCCCGGAAGGCCCGCGCGAACGCCTCAGGCGAGGGGTCCCCGACGAGCCGGCCGCCCAGGATGCGGCCGTCCGCCGAGTAGCGGCGGACCGTGCGGTGCGCGCCGGGGAAGGGCAGGGTGCCGTCGTCCGGGTCCGGGCCCGCGCACGGGTCGGCGTGGACGAAGACGGGGCCCTGTTCGTCGTACGCCCCGGGGTCGGTGCCCGTCGCGGCGGCCCGGCGGCGCAGGGGCGCGTACGAGACGAGGGCGATCCGCTCTCCCGGCGTGGCGCGGCGCAGGCAGCAGCGCAGCGGGGCGCCGCCCTCGCCGTCGGTGAAGGCCGTCGTGGGGCGCCCGGCGTCGTCGGTGACGCGGAGTTCCGCCAGGGCGGCGGGGGCGATGGGGCGCGCCGTGTGGATCGTGGTCGCGGTGGTGGTCGTCATGCGTTCCAGGCTGACGCGTCGCCGGCCGCCCCACCGGCGGGTTTCGGACATCGCGCACATCTCACCTTCCCGGTCTGGCGCGGACGTGATCCGGCGTACGGTCGTCACGTTCTCAACCAACAGGAGGTGAGCGTGGCCTCGACCGACGCGGAGTCCCGCCCCTGCGACGAGGTGACCGTGGAGGGTCTCGTCGCCGACGTCGGACGTGGGGCGGCGGAGCTGACGCCCGGCGATCCGGCCGCTCTGTACGCCGGGGTGGTGGAGCTGACGGCCTCCGTGGACCGCCTGCGGCGGGTCGCCCGGACGGCGCGGGACACGGCGGCGGACGACAATCACGGGTACGGCGAACCGGACGCCGGTCCGCCCGAACTCGCCCTGCCGGCAGCCGGTTTCGCCGCGCTCACCGAGACGCACCGCCGTGCGGTCCTGGTCCACTGCTACCGCATGACCGGCTCCTACGACGACGCCGAGGACCTGGTCCGGGAGACGTTCCTGCGGGCCTGGCGGGCCCGGGACACCTTCCGGGCCGGGGCGAGCGTACGGACGTGGCTGTACCGGATCGCCACCAACGCCTGCCTGGATCTGCTGCGCCGCACCGCGCGGCGCCCCCACGACTACGAGCCGCTCCCCGGCGCGGACCACCTCGCCGGTGAGCCGCCCGCGCGGGTCACCTGGCTCCAGCCCTACCCGGACGCCGAGCTGCCGGAGACGGCCGGGGACGCCCCGGGGCCGTACGGCACCGTGGAGCTGCCCCTGCTCGTGGCGTTGCAGCACCTTCCGCCCCGGCAGCGGGCCGCGCTGATCCTGCGGGACGTGCTCGGGCTGAGCGGAGCCGAGACCGCCGAGACGCTCGACCTGACGCCGGTGTCGGTGGAGGGCTCCTTGGAGCGGGCCCGTGCCGCCCTGCGCTCCCTGCTGCCGGAGCGGCGGCCACGGGAGCCGGCCGAGCGCGAAGAGGCTCTGCTCGCCCGGTACATGGCCGCATGCGAGGCCCTCGGCCAGGCCGCGCTGGGCGGGTTGCTCGCCGACGACGTGCTGCTGACGGCGCCGCCGAACCCGTACTGGTGCCGGGGCCGAGACGCCGTGCCGGCCTTCCTGCGGCCGAGCCGGGACCCGGCCTCCGCGGCCTTCCCGGGCCACTGGCGGTACCTGCCCGCCCGCGCCAACGGGCAGCCGGCGGCGGGGGGTTACCTCCGCCGGCCCGGTACGAACGTCTACCGCGCCGAGGCCCTCGACGTGCTGTGGGCCGAGGGTGGCCGGATCGTGGAGATCACGTCCTTCGAGCCGCATCTCTTCCCGGCCTTCGGGCTCCCCCTGCGGCTGTGAACGCTCCCGCGGCGCGGCGAAGGGCGCCCGGCCGGACACCGGACGCCCCTCACCACCGTACGAGCCCCGCGGGCGGCCGCCGCTACCGCGCGTCCGCCGCCTGGGCCCTCAGGGCGCGCTCCACGCCCGAGCGGGCCTCGGAGACGAGGCGGCGCAGGGCCGCGTTCGGCTCGGCCGAGGTCAGCCAGGCGTCGGTCCTGCGCAGGGTCTCCTCGGAGACCTGGACGGCCGGGTAGAGGCCGACCGCGATCTGCTGGGCGATCTCGTGCGAACGGGAGTCCCAGACGTCCTTGACGACGTCGAAGTACCGGTCCGTGTACGGCGCCAGCAGCTCGCGCTGGTCGGTCTGCACGAAGCCGCCGATGACGGCCTCCTGGACGGCGTTGGGCAGCTTGTCGGACTCGACGACCGACGCCCACGCCTCCGCCTTGGCCTCCGCCGTCGGACGGGCGGCGCGGGCGGTCGCCGCGTGGCGCTCGCCGGCGGCGGTCCTGTCGCGCTCGTACTCGCCGGCGATCTCCGTCTCGTCGAACCGGCCGACCGCCGCGAGGCGCTCCACGAACGCCCAGCGCAGCTCGGTGTCGACGGCGAGGCCCTCGATGGTCTGCGTGCCCTCCAGCAGCGCCTCCAGGAGGTCCAGCTGCTCCGGCGTGCGGGCCGTGACCGCGAACGCCCTGGCCCACGCCAGCTGGTGGTCGCTGCCCGCCTCGGCGGTCCGCAGGTGCGCCAGGGTGGCGTCCGTCCAGCGGGTCAGCAGCGCCTCGCGGGCGGCGGGGTCGGCGTACAGGTCGATCGCGAGCTTGACCTGGCGGTGCAGGGACTGCACGACACCGATGTCGGACTCCTTGCCGATGCCGGACAGCACCAGGGACAGGTAGTCGCGGGTGGGCAGTTCGGCGTCGCGGGTCATGTCCCAGGCGGACGCCCAGCACAGGGCGCGCGGCAGGGACTCCTCGAAGTCGCCGAGGTGCTCGGTGACGAAGGCGAGGGACCGCTCGTCGAGACGGACCTTGGCGTACGACAGGTCGTCGTCGTTGAGCAGGACGACGTCCGGCCGCCGCTTGCCGACCAGCTGCGGTACGGCCGTCAGTCCGCCGTCCACGTCCAGCTCGACGCGCTCGCCGCGCACCAGCCTGCCGCTCGCCCCGTCCAGGTCGTACAGGCCGACGGCGATGCGGTGCGGGCGCAGCGTCGGCTCGCCCTTGGCGCCGGCGGGCAGGGCGGGCGCCTCCTGGCGGATCGCGAAGGAGGTGACGACGCCGTCGGCGTCGGTCTCGATCTCGGGGCGCAGGATGTTGATGCCGGCGGTCCGGAGCCACTTCTCCGACCAGACGCCCAGGTCGCGGCCGGAGGTCTCCTCCAGCGCGCCCAGCAGGTCGGACAGGCGGGTGTTGCCGAACGCGTGCCGCTTGAAGTAGGCCTGCACGCCCGCGAAGAACGCGTCCGTGCCGACGTACGCGACGAGCTGCTTGAGGACGCTGGCGCCCTTGGCGTAGGTGATGCCGTCGAAGTTGACCAGGACGTCGTCGAGGTCGCGGATCTCGGCCATGATCGGGTGGGTCGACGGCAGCTGGTCCTGCCGGTACGCCCAGGTCTTCATGGAGTTGGCGAACGTCGTCCAGGAGTGCGGCCACCGGCTGTCCGGCGCGTACGCCTGGCAGGCGATGGAGGTGTAGGTGGCGAACGACTCGTTCAGCCACAGGTCGTTCCACCACTCCATGGTGACGAGGTCGCCGAACCACATGTGGGCCAGTTCGTGCAGGATCGTCTCGGCCCGCACCTCGTACGCCGCGTCGGTCACCTTGGACCGGAAGACGTACTGGTCGCGGATGGTGACCGCGCCCGCGTTCTCCATCGCGCCCGCGTTGAACTCCGGCACGAACAGCTGGTCGTACTTCTTGAACGGGTACGCGTAGTCGAACTTCTCCTGGAACCAGTCGAAGCCCTGCCGGGTGACCTCGAAGATGGCGTCCGAGTCCAGGTACTCGGCGAGCGAGGGCCGGCAGTAGATGCCGAGCGGCACGCTCTGCCCGTCCTTCTCGTACACGCTGTGCACGGAGTGGTACGGGCCGACGATCAGCGCGGTGATGTACGTGGAGATGCGCGGGGTCGGCTCGAACACCCAGACGTCGTCCTTGGGCTCCGGCGTCGGCGAGTTGGAGATGACGGTCCAGCCGCTCGGCGCCTTGACCGTGAACTGGAAGGTCGCCTTGAGGTCCGGCTGCTCGAACGAGGCGAAGACGCGGCGCGCGTCCGGCACCTCGAACTGCGTGTACAGGTACGCCTGCTCGTCGACCGGGTCGACGAACCGGTGCAGTCCCTCACCGGTGTTGGTGTAGGCGCAGTCGGCGACGACGCGCAGGATGTTACGGCCCTCCAGGAGGCCGGGCAGGGCGATCCTGGAGTCGGCGAACACCTCGTCCGGGTCGAGCGGGTCCCCGTTGAGCGTCACCTCGTGGACGGTCGGCGCCACCAGGTCGATGAAGGACTCGGCGCCTCCCCCGCTCCCGGCGTCGCTCGAGCGGGAGGTGCCCCCGCCCGCCACGTCGAAGCGCACCGTGGTCACGGACCGGTAGGTCCCGCCCTCCTGCGCACCGGACAGGTCGAGATCGATCTCGTACGAGTCAACGGTGAGCAGCTTCGCCCGCTGCTGCGCCTCTTC
Organism: Streptomyces sp. NPDC006259; assembly: GCF_042870975.1. NCBI lineage: Bacteria > Bacillati > Actinomycetota > Actinomycetes > Kitasatosporales > Streptomycetaceae > Streptomyces > Streptomyces sp. NPDC006259. The sequence continues at coordinate 1,074,667 of NZ_JBIAHY010000001.1, forward strand.
GCGAGTCAGGTTTGTGCCAGGCACGCGGTCATCTCCTCGTGATGTGTCGGTTGCGTCATCCTTCCACGGCGGTGCCGCGTCGGGCGACGACCTTCCGAGGCGCCTCCCGTCGGCCTTCCACGGTCGGGGCGGCCCCGGTACGGCGCGAGCCGAGCTGTCCGGCCACCGTCGCGCCGAACGCCAGCGCCATACCGGCCAGTTGCACGGCCGTCAGCGCCTCGCCGAGGGCGGCCCAGCCGACCACGGCGGCGGTCAGCGGGGAGAGCGGCGCGAGGAAGGTGACCTGGGTGGCGCTGAGCCGGCCGATCCCGCGGAACCACAGCCAGTAGGCGACGGCCGTGCCCGCCAGCGCCAGGTAGAGGTAGCCGCCGACGGCCGCGCCGTCCAGGGCGGGCGGGGCGCCCTCGACGAGGAGGGCGAGGGGGGCGATGAGCAGGCCTCCGATGGTCAGCTGCCAGCCGGCGAGCGCCAGCGGGCCCACCCCGTCGGGGCTGCCCCACTTCTTGGCCAGGACGAGACCGGCCGACATCGACGCCGTGGAGGCGAGTGCCGCCAGGAGCCCGACCGCGTCCAGCCCCCCGGCCGCCTTCAGTACGACGAGGCTGACGCCGAACACGGCCACGACCCCGGTGAGCAGGGTGCGGAGGGCGGGCCGGTGCCTGAGCAGCAGCGCCGAGAACCCGATGACGAACAGCGGCCCGGCGGAGCCGACGACGGCCGCCATGCCGCCCGGCATCCGGTACGCGGCGAGGAACAGCAGCGGGAAGAAGGCGCCGATGTTGAGGGCGCCGAGCACGGTCGCCCTCCCCCACCAGGCGCCGCGGGGCAGCACCCGCACGAGGGCGAGCAGCAGCAGGCCGGCGGGCAGGGCGCGCATGAGGGCGGTGAACAGCGGGCGGTCGGCCGGCAGGAACTCGGTGGTGACGGCGTAGGTGGTGCCCCAGGAGACGGGGGCGAGGGCGGTGAGCAGGACGGTCGCGGCCCGGTTCATGACCGGCACCCCTCTCGGGAGGCGGTTGGCTTGACGGTGGTCGCCTTGGTGGTGATCGGCTCGGGGATCGGCCCGGCGGTGATCGGTTCTGGCGGTGATCGACTCGGCGAAGGCTCGGCGGTGATTAGCTTTGCGGATACTAGCTTAGCTCTAAGCAACTTGCCGTCAAGCTACTTTCTTGCGGGCGACCGGAAGGCGGGCGGATACTCCCCGCATGAGTGCACAGCGCAAGGACCCGGTCGACGCGATCGTCGAGCAGTGGGCGGCCGAACGGCCCGACCTCGACACCACCGCCATGGAGGTCTTCGGCCGCGTCTCCCGGCTCGCCCGCGCGATGGGCGACCGCATGGAGAAGGCCTACGCGGGCCTCGGGATCTCACGCGGCGAGTTCGACGTGCTGGCCACCCTGCGCCGCTCCGGCGAGCCGTACGCCCTCTCGCCCCGGCAGCTGTCCGCGACGCTGATGCTCACCACCGGCGGCATGACCGGCCGCCTCGACAAACTGGAACGGGCCGGGCTCCTGCGCCGCTCCCCCGACCCGCACGACCGCCGGGGGCTGCGGGTGACCCTCACCGAGCAGGGCCTGACCGTGGTCGAGGAGGCGGTCGGCGCGGGCCTCGCCGTCCAGACGGAGGCCCTGGCATCGGCCCTGGACGCCGAACGGGCCGGCCAGCTGGCGGGCCTGCTGCGCGAGCTGCTCCTGGCGACGGAACAGTAGGGGGGCCGGACTCCCGGCGCGGCGGGCGCACACGCGCGAGGGCGCCGTCTCCGGCGCCGTACGGCGGTGTGCGCGTACGGACGTCGGGGACGGCGCCCTCGGAAGGCGTGCCGGCGAAGGGGTCAGTGGGCCTTGGTGGCCTCGCCCTTCACGGTGATGTTGGAACTGGTGACGTCGCCGCGGTCCTTCGAGCGGTCCAGCACCCACACCAGGCCGGTGATGGCGGCGAACAGCGCGAGAGGCGCCAGGACGTAGAGGCCCAGCGTCTCGACGACGCTGAGGCCCGGACCGGGGTCGTCGCCGTCGTCGCGGGTCAGCGCGAGGGCGGGGGACGACATGAGCAGCATCATCAGCGTCGTACCGGCGGCCAGGGCGCCGGCGCGCAGGGCGTTCTTCTTGTCCACGGTGCCAAGTTAGCGAACGGTCCTCGGGTGCGCGCGTCCGGGGTGCCGTACGAGGCGCGGACGCCCCCGCGCCCCCTGCCCGGTCTCACGCGCCGTCGCCCTCCCGCACCACCTCCATCAGCGCGTGCAGCCGCGGGGACGCCGCCAGCTCCTCCAGCGTCACCGGCCGGCCCTGGGCGTCCGCGATCGGCAGGCGCCAGTTCGGATACTGGTCCCAGGTGCCGGGGAGGTTCTGCGGACGGCGGTCGCCGACGGCGTCCGGGAGCCAGACGCCGATCATGCGGGCGGGAGTGCTCAGCAGGAACCGGTGGACGGCCTGGATCTCGGCCTCCTCCGAGGAGGTGTCACCGCCGCCGCCGGTGCCCCGCAGAAGATCGAGCCGGGAGAGGACGTCGAGCCACTCGCCGGTGTCGGCGGCGGCCTCCGCGCGTTCCTCCTCCAGCGGTCGGGTCAACAGGCCGAGGCGGTCGCGGAGTTCCACGTGTTCACCGGTGAGACGGGCGGCGGTGGACGGCAGGTCGTGGGTGGTGGCGGTGGCGAGGCAGTCGGCGCGCCAGTGGTCGGGGGGCAGCGGGCGGCCGTCGCCCGCCCAGTCGCGTTCGAACCACAGGACGGAGGTGCCGAGCACCCCGCGTTCGCGCAGGGACTCGCGCACACCCGGCTCCACGGTGCCGAGATCCTCGCCGATCACCACCGCGCCGGCCCGGGACGCCTCCAGGACCAGGACGGCGAGCATGGCCTCGGCGTCGTAGCGGACGTAGGCGCCCTCGGTGGGTGGCTCGCCCTGGGGGACCCACCACAGCCGGAACAGGCCCATCACGTGGTCGATGCGCAGGGCACCGGCGTAGCGGAAGAGGGCGCGCAGGAGGCGGCGGTAGGGGGCGTAACCGGACTCGGCGAGCCGGTCGGGGCGCCAGGGGGGCAGGCCCCAGTCCTGGCCGCGGGCGTTGAAGGCGTCCGGCGGCGCGCCGACGGACATGCCGGACGCGAGGTGGTCCTGCTGGGCCCAGGCGTCGGCGCCGCCGGGGTGCACGCCGACCGCGAGGTCGTGGACGATCCCGAGGGGCATGCCGGCCTCGCGCGCGACGCGCTGGGCGGTGGTGAGCTGGGTGTCGGTGAGCCAGGCGAGGCGGGAGTGGAAGTCGACGCGGTCCATCAGCTCCAGGCGGGCGCGGGCGGTGTCGGCGGAGCGCGGGTCGCGCAGCCCCTCCGGCCACCGGTGCCAGTCGGAGCCGTGCACCTCGGCCAGCGCGCACCAGGTGGCGTGGTCCTCCAGGGACTGCCCCTCGCGGGCGAGGAAGTCGCAGTAGTCGGCGCGCCGCCCCGGTCCGAGCGGCACGGCGGCGATCAGCTCCAGCGCCTCCCGCTTCAGTTCCCAGACGGCGTCCCGGTCGATCAGCGCACCCTTGTCGAGGACGGTCCCGCGCAGCCCCGCGGCCCGCTCCCGCAGCTCCCGCGCCCGCTCGGTGTCGGTGACGTACGCCCACTCGGGGACGTCCTCGATCCGCAGGTGCACCGGGTCGGGGAAGCGGCGGGAGGAGGGCCGGTAGGGGGAGGGATCGGTGGGGGCGCCGGGCACGGCCGCGTGCAACGGGTTGACCTGCACGAACCCGGCACCCAGCGTCCGCGCGGCCCAGCCGGTCAGCTCGGCGAGGTCCCCGAGGTCGCCCATGCCCCAGGAGCGGCCGGACAGCAGGGAGTAGAGCTGGACGAGGAGGCCGTACGAGCGCTTGGCGGGCGTGGGCAGCCGGGGCGGGGCCACCACCAGGTGGGCGCGGGCGGTACGGCCGTCGGGCGCGGTCGCGGTCAGCGCGTGGACGCCCGGCGGGAGCTGGTCGAGGGAGGCGCGGGTCTCGCCCTGCTCGGTCTCGACGAGCAGGCGGGTGCCGGCGGGGAGGGCGGCGAGGGCGTCCGGCTCGGCGCCGCCGCTCCAGTGCACCACCGTCGGCGGCAGCAGCCGCGCGGCCAGTTCGCGTTCCCGGTCGGCCAGCGCGGCACGGGTCGCCCCCGGGGTGCCCGCGTCCACGCCGAGGGCGGCCAGGACGCGGGTGACGGCGGCGGCCGAGGCGGTGACCGTGCGGTCGGGGGAGGGCCGGTAGGAGACGTCGACGCCGTGCAGCCCGGCGAGCCGGACGAGGTCCTCTCCGAGGGGTGCGGTCATCTACGGCCTCGTGAAGTCGGAGTCCGCGGCGGCGAGCGGCGGTTCGCTGGTCAGGGGCTCGGCGTCGGGCAGCGGGGGTTCGCTGGTCAGCGGCGCCTCGGCACGGGCGCCCTCCGCGCTGCACACGTACAGGTGGGGTTCCTCGGTGTAGGCGGACGGCGCCGCCGGACGTTTGGAAGGGTCCGGGAGCAACTGCTGTGCCGGTGCGACCACGGTGGCCTCCTTGTCGGGGACGGCGCCTTCGCAGGGGATGCGCGGCGGCGTCGTAGGGCGCGCGGGCGGCGCCTGACGGTGTCTGGCGGTTACCGCAAAAGCCCTACCCAGCGGGCGCGACCGCAGACGTCCCCGCACCGGACAACACGCATCTCGTCACATTCCTCACCCTGACATTCTGCCCAAGCAGTGATGAATAGGGCAGACCGCGCGCCGGTCGCTTCCCGGAGTGAACCGTCGGCGCCGGGCCGGCCGACAGAGTGGGTGTGAGACTGTTCCGCCCCATGAGGGGCCACGGGGAAGGCGACACGGACGCGGCGCTGCTGCGGTCCGTCGCCGACGGGGACGCCCGCGCCCTGGCCGCGCTGTACGACCGGCACGCCGGCTGGCTGCACGCACGGCTCACCCGACGCTGCGCCGATCCCGAGGTGGTGCGGGAGGTGGTGCAGGCCGCGGTCGCCGGGACGGTCGCCCTCGCCGGGTGGGCGGCGGTGCGGGCGGACTCGGCCCCCGATCCGGTGCGAGGCGGCCGCCCGGAGCACTCACGCGGCTGAGCCGCGCCGCGGGGCCCCGTGGCGCGGCCACGGGGCACACGAAAGCCCGGACGGTCAGGCGGAGATGCCGTCGATCCGGGCCAGGGCGTCGTCCGCGCCGTACGGTTGCAGGTACGGCAGCCAGCGCGGGTCCCGATGGCCGGTGCCGATGATGCGCCAGGCCAGACCGGTGGGCGGGGCGGGTTTGTGCCGCAGCCGCCAGCCGATCTCGACGAGGTGACGGTCGGCCTTGACGTGGTTGCAACGACGGCAGGACGCCACGACGTTGTCCCACACGTGCTTGCCGCCGCGGCTGCGCGGGATGACGTGGTCGACGCTGGTGGCGACGCCACCGCAGTACATGCACCGGCCCCCGTCACGAGCGAAGAGCGCCCGGCGGGTGAGCGGTACGGGTCCTCGGTAGGGCACCCGGACGAATCGCTTGAGCCGGACCACGCTGGGTGCGGGGACGGTGACGGTCGCGCTGTGCAGGAAGGCGCCGGACTCCTCCAGGGAGACTGCCTTGTTCTCCAGGACGAGGACGAGCGCGCGGCGGAGCGGTACGACGCCGAGCGGCTCGTACGACGCGTTCAGGACCAGGACATGCGGCACGGATGCCTCCTTGGGCGTCGGCGGCGCGTGGCTCGCGCCGGGACGATCTGAGGTCAGTCTCCCCTCTTGCCTGGTGGGCGCGCCACCATGTCCCGGTAACGGGCTGGGAGTGTTTTCGACCACATCTGCATACCTCCCCAGTACCCCTGCCTGTTCAAGCGCGGGTGAGCACGGCCTCTCCTTCACCCATCGCGCCGAGGCACCCACGATGCCCCGTTAGTGTGGTTGCTCTGCCCTGTCGGTGACCTTTTCGTGACCTGGACCACCTTGACGTCCACGCCGACGGGAGCAGTGCCGCACCTGGAGGTACCTGCCGTGTCCTTGTCCGCCGTCCTGACGGCCGCCGGTTCGTCGCCGACGCCGACCCCCTCGGAGTCGCCGACCGCCGTGACCGTCCCGACCCTCCAGGACGCCCAGGAGAGCGCGACGAACGCCGCCAGCTGGGTCGAGGAGAACTGGTCGACGTGGCTCGCGATCGGCCTGCGCGTCCTGCTGATCCTGGTGATCGCGGCGATCCTGCGCGTGGTGGTACGCCGGTCCATCACCAAGCTCATCGACCGGATGAACCGCACGGTCCAGGCCGTCGACGGCACGGCGCTGGGCGGTCTGCTGGTCAACGTCGAGCGGCGCCGCCAGCGCTCCCAGGCGATCGGCTCGGTGTTGCGCTCGGTGGCGAGCTTCCTCATCCTCGGCACCGCCGCACTGATGATCCTCGGCACCTTCGAGATCAACCTGGCCCCGCTGCTGGCGTCCGCGGGTGTCGCGGGTGTCGCCATCGGTTTCGGCGCCCGCAACCTGGTCACGGACTTCCTGTCCGGCGTGTTCATGATCCTTGAGGACCAGTACGGCGTCGGCGACCAGATCGACGCGGGCGTCGCCTCCGGCGAGGTCATCGAGGTCGGCCTGCGCGTGACCAAGCTGCGCGGCGACAACGGCGAGATCTGGTACGTCCGCAACGGCGAGGTCAAGCGGATCGGCAACCTGTCGCAGGGCTGGGCGACGGCCGGGGTGGACGTCACGGTCAAGGTGTCCGAGGACCTGGACCGCGTCAAGGCCATCCTCGTCGACGTCGCCGAGAAGATGAACAAGGAGGAGCCCTGGAACGAGCTTCTCTGGAGCCCGATCGAGGTGCTCGGCCTGGACAGCGTCCTGATCGACTCGATGGTGGTCCGCGTCTCCGCGAAGACGATGCCCGGCAAGTCCCTGACCGTCGAGCGTGAGCTGCGCTGGCGGATCAAGCGCGCCTTCGACGCGGCGCACATCCGCATCGTCGGCGGTGCCACGGTCCCGCCGGAGCAGGACCCGGACAACGACCCGACGGCCGCCGTCGCCGCCCCGTCGGTGTACTCCAACGCGGCCTCCCCGCAGGTGGCGGCGGCGTCCCCGCTGACCCCCGTGACCCCGCCGGGGGCGGCGAAGTAGGGAGCCGGGCCCGGGGTCTTCCGTTCGGATCACCCCGGGGACGGCGAAGCAGCGGAGCCGGGCCCCGCCGGGGACGGGAAGTAGCGGAGCCGGGCCCCGGGTCCAATTCGGATCAGGTCGGATCAGGCCGGATCAGGTAGCGGGGTCCGGCGCCGTGCGCCGCCAGGCGGAGGAGGGGGTCCGGGCGGAGCCACGCACACCCCCCTCCGTGCTCCCGCGCCTCCCTTGACGCCTCCGGGCCGCCGGGCTTACCTTCCCTCCACCGGATAGGAAACTTTCCTAACAATGATCGGCGGCGAGGGGTGACGCCCCCTTGATGGACTTCCCCGCGTGATCGCTGAGAAGCTGGGCGGCTGAGAAGGGCAGGTGCACACCCATGGCAGGAACCGCCGGTACGCCGGGCACCCCGCGCGTCCTGCGCGCCATGAACGACCGCGCCGCCCTGGACCTGCTGCTAACGCACGGACCCCTGTCCCGCACCCGGATCGGCAAGCTCACCGGCCTGTCCAAGCCGACCGCCTCCCAGCTCCTGTCCCGGCTGGAGGCGGCGGGACTGGTCCTGGCCACCGGCACCACCGAGGGACGGCCCGGACCCAACGCCCAGCTGTACGAGGTGAACCCGGCCGCCGGTCACGCCGCGGGCCTCGACGTCACCCCCGAACGCGTCCTCGCCGCCGTCGCCGACATCACGGGCCGCACGATCGGCGCGTACGAGGTGCCCACACCCGGCCGGAAGGGCGCGGGAACCGTCGTACGGCAGGTCACCGAGGCACTGGACGGTGCCGTCAAGGCCGCCGGGCTCGCCCGGGACGACGTGCGGCGGCTGGTCGTCGCCACGCCGGGCGCCTTCGACCCCACCACCGGCCGGCTGCGCTACGCCTCCCACCTGCCCGGCTGGCACTCCCCCGCACTGCTCGACGACCTCGCGGCGGTCCTGCCGATGCCGGTCGAGTACGAGAACGACGTCAACCTCGTGGCCGTGGCCGAGCAACGGCTCGGCGCGGCCCGCGGCCACGAGGACTTCGTGCTGCTGTGGAACGAGGGGGGCCTCGGCGCCGCCCTCGTCCTCGGCGGCCGGCTGCACCGCGGCTGGACCGGCGGCGCGGGCGAGGTCGGCTTCCTGCCCGTGCCGGGCGCCCCCCTGGTCCGGCAGGTCACCAAGGCCAACAGCGGCGGCTACCAGGAACTGGCCGGTTCGCAGGCCCTGCCGAGACTGGCCCGCGAACTGGGCGTCACCGGCATCCCCTCGGGACCGTACGCCGAGACCGCCGCCGCCCTCGTCGCGCGGGCCGCCGCCGAGGAGGACGGCCCGCTGCGCGAGCTGCTCGCCACCTACGCCACCCGGCTCGCGACCGGTCTCGCCTCCCTCGTCTCCGTCCTCGACCCCGAACTCGTCGTCCTCAGCGGGGCCTCCCTGACCGCCGGCGGCGAGGTGCTGCGCGCCCTCGTCCAGGCCGAACTGGCGGAGCTGGCCGCGTCCCGGCCGAAGCTCGTCGTCGGGGGCGTCACCGAACAGCCCGTGCTGCGCGGCGCGCTGGAGAGCGCGCTCGCGGCCACCCGCGACGAGGTCTTCGACACCTCGCGCTGACCCACCCCCGCACCCACGCCGTCACCCCTCATCGCCACGCCCGTCCCTGGGAGGCCCCGTCATGCCCGCACGCATTCCCGAAGTGGCCCGGAAAGCGGCTTTCGCCCTGACCGCGTCCCTGGCCCTGCTCAGCACCGCCTGTACCGGCCAGGCCTCCTCCGGCGCCGACGACGACGCCTCGAAGGAGACCACCCTCACCTTCTGGCACGCCTGGAGCGCGCCCGGCGAGGTGAAGGCGGTGCGGGACCTGGTCGCCGGGTTCGAGAAGACGCACCCCGCCATCCACGTGAACGTCGTCGGCAACATGACCGACGACAAGATCAACCAGGCGCTGCGGGCGGGCGGTTCGAAGGCTCCCGACGTGATCTCGTCGTTCACCACCAACAACGTCGGCAAGTTCTGCTCGTCGGGCGCCCTGGTCGACCTCAACCCCTTCTTCGAGAAGGCGCGCATCGACCCGGAGACCACGTTCCCCAAGGCCATGAACCAGTACACCCAGTTCGAGGGCGACCGCTGCGCCGTCCCCCTGCTCGGTGACGCGTACGGCCTCTACTACAACAAGACCGCCTTCGAGAAGGCCGGCATCAGCGGGCCGCCGAAGACCTGGTCCGAGTTCGGGACCGTCGCGAAGAAGCTGACGATCCCCGAGGGCGACGGCTACCGGCAGCTCGGGTTCATGCCGAACTACCACGGCTGGGAGAGCACCACCGAGCACTACCTCGGCCAGTTCTCGCCCACCTACTTCGACCGGGACGGCAGGTCCACCGTGGCCACCGACCCGGCCGTGGAAGCCGGATTCGTCCTCCAGAAGAAGCTCGTCGACTCCCTCGGCGGCTACCGGAAGCTGGAGAGGTACCGGGCCGGCCTCGGCGACGAGTGGGGACCCAAGCACCCCTTCCACACCGGGCAGGTCGCCATGCAGCTCGACGGCGAATGGCGCCTCGGCATGGCCCTGGAGGCCAAGCCCGGGTTCGAGATCGGCGTCGCCCCGCTGCCCGTCCCCGACGACCAGGCGGACCAGTACGGCAAGGGCTACATCACCGGCACCATCGCCGGCATCGCCGCCACCAGCGAGAAGCAGAACGCGGCCTGGGAACTGGTGAAGTACATGACGACCGACACGGACGCCGTCGTGACCTTCTCCAACGCCATCCACAACGTGCCCTCGACGCTCGCCGCCCTCAAGTCGCCGAAGCTGACGTACGACCCGCGCTTCAAGACCTTCCTCGACATCGCCGGCAACCCCCACTCGACGACCTCCCCCGCCTCGGTCAACGGCGGGGTGTACCTCTCGACGCTCCAGCAGCTCGGCTTCGACTACGAGAGCGGCAAGCTGAAGGACCTGAAGGCGGGCCTCGAGAAGACGGCCGCGCAGATCGACACGGACATCGCGCAGGCGAAGTGACCGTGAGCACCCCCGCACCGAGGCCCCACACGCCGAGGCCCCACACGCTGAGGTCGAAGCGCCGCCGGGCGGCGCTTCGCACCACCGCCTTCCTGTCGCCGTGGCTGATCGGCTTCGCGGTGTTCTTCGCCTACCCGCTGCTGTCCACGGTCTACTTCTCGTTCATGCACTACGACGGCTTCAAGCCGCCGACCTGGGCCGGAACGAGGAACTGGACGTACGTCTTCGAGCACTACCCCTACTTCTGGCCCGCCCTGCGCAACACCCTCTGGCTGGTCCTGGTGATGGTCACCCTCCGGGTCCTCTTCGGACTCGGCGTCGGCCTGCTCATCACCCGGATCAGGACCGGCACGGGCGTCTTCCGCACCCTCTTCTACCTGCCCTACCTCGCCCCGCCGGTCGCGGCCACCATGGCCTTCGCGTTCCTGCTCAACCCCGGCACCGGCCCGGTCAACTCGCTCCTGGAGAGCGTCGGCATCCCGGCGCCCGGCTGGTTCAACGACCCCGCCTGGTCCAAGCCCGCCCTCACCCTGCTCGCCCTCTGGGGCGTCGGCGACCTGATGGTCGTCTTCATGGCCGCGCTGCTCGACGTGCCCAAGGAACAGTACGAGGCGGCGGAGCTGGACGGCGCGTCGGCGTGGCAGCGGTTCCGGTACGTGACGCTGCCGAACATCTCGCCGATCCTCCTGTTCGCCGTCGTCACCGGAGTCATCCAGACGATGCAGTACTACACACAGCCGCTGGTCGCCGGGAAGGTCGCCTCGGGCGTCATCCAGGGCGCCGGCACCCTGTTCGAGCCCGGCTACCCGGACAAGTCGACGCTCACCCTCCCCCAGCTCGTCTACAACCTCGGCTTCCAGCGCTTCGACTACGGCTCGGCCTGCGTGGTCGCCCTGGTCCTCTTCGCCCTGTCGATGGCGTTCACCGCGTTGCTGATGCGGCGCCGGGGCGGGCTCATCCAGGCAGGTGACTGACCCATGACCCACGTGTCCCGCGTACTCGACGAACCGGTGGAGTCGCCCGCCGCCACCCCGGCGGAACGCACCGCCCGCCGCCGGGCCCTGCTGGAGTGGATCGCCGTCCACTCCCTCGGCGTGGCCGCCGCCCTCTTCTTCACCCTGCCCTTCGTCTTCGTGCTGCTGACCTCCCTGATGAGCGACTCGCAGGCCCTCAGCCGGGACCTGATCCCCGACACCTGGCAGTGGGACAACTACCGGCGCGTGTTCGACACCCCCGGCTTCCTCACCTGGTGGCGGAACACCCTCCTGTACGCCGGCCTCGGCACCGTGCTGACGGTCGTGTCCTCGCTCCCGGTGGCGTACGCGCTCGCCAAGTTCCGCTTCCGGGGCCGCCATCTCACGCTGATGCTCGTCGTCTCGATGATGATGCTGCCGCCACAGGTCGTCGTGATCCCCATGTACCTGTTCTGGGCCAGGCAGCTGGACCTGTCCGGCACCCTGTGGCCGCTGATCGTCCCCATGGCGTTCGGCGACGCGTTCTCCATCTTCCTGCTGCGCCAGTTCCTGACGACCATCCCGAACGAGTACGTCGACGCGGCCAAGGTCGACGGCTGCGGCGAACTGCGCACCCTGCTGCGGGTGGTGGTCCCGATGGCCAAGCCGGGCATCGCGGCCGTCGCCCTCTTCCAGTTCTTCTACGCCTGGAACGACTACTTCGGCCCCCAGATCTACGCCTCCGAGAACCCCGGCGCCTGGACACTGAGTTACGGCCTGGAGTCCTTCAAGGGAGCGCACCACACCGACTGGAACCTCACCATGGCCGCCACCCTGCTGGTCATGGCCCCCGTGATCCTCGTGTTCTTCTTCGCGCAGAAGGCGTTCGTCGAGGGCGTCACCCTGACCGGAGTGAAGGGTTAGCCCGGATATGAAACTCACCGTGGTCGGCGGAGGCTCGACCTACACACCCGAACTGATCGACGGCTTCGCCCGTCTGCGGGACACCCTGCCGATCGAGGAACTCGTCCTCGTCGACCCGGCCGCCGACCGGCTCGCACTCGTCGGCGGACTCGCCCGGCGCATCTTCGCCCGGCAGGGCCACCCCGGCCGGATCGTCACCACCGCCGACCTCGACGCCGGGGTCGACGGCGCCGACGCCGTCCTGCTCCAGCTCCGCGTCGGCGGCCAGGCCGCCCGGCAGCAGGACGAGACCTGGCCCCTGGAGTGCGGCTGCGTCGGCCAGGAGACCACCGGCGCCGGCGGCCTCGCCAAGGCACTGCGCACCGTCCCCGTGGTCCTCGACATCGCCGACCGGGTCCGCCGCGCCAACCCCCAGGCCTGGATCATCGACTTCACCAACCCGGTCGGCATCGTCACCCGCGCCCTGCTCCAGGCCGGGCACAAGGCGGTCGGACTGTGCAACGTGGCCATCGGCTTCCAGCGCAGGTTCGCCGCGCTGCTGGGGACCTCCCCGTCCGAGATCCACCTCGACCACGTGGGCCTCAACCACCTCACCTGGGAGACGGGGGTGCGCCTCGGCGGTCCCGAGGGAGCGGACGTCCTGCCCGCGCTGCTGGCCGACCACGGCGACGCGATCGCCGCCGACCTGCACCTGCCGCGTCCCCTGCTGAACCGGCTGGGCGTCGTCCCCTCCTACTACCTGCGCTACTACTACGCCCACGACGAGGTCGTGCGCGAACTGCGCACGAAACCCTCGCGCGCCGCCGAAGTGGCCGCCATGGAGCGGGAGCTGCTGGAGATGTACGGCGACCCGGCCCTGGACGAGAAGCCGGCGCTGCTGGCGAAGCGGGGCGGCGCCTACTACTCCGAGGCGGCCGTTGACCTGGCGGCCGCGCTGCTCACCGGATCCGGCAGCCCCTACCAGGTGGTGAACACCCACAACAACGGCACGCTGCCCTTCCTGCCCGACGACGCGGTGATCGAGGTGCAGGCCGCGGTCGGCCCCAAGGGCCCCTCCCCCCTGCCGGTCACCGCGGTGGACCCGCTGTACGCGGGCCTGACGGCGAACGTCACCGCCTACGAGGCCCTCGCCCTGGACGCGGCCCTGCGCGGCGGCCGCGACCGCGTCCTCCGCGCGCTCCTCGCCCATCCCCTGATCGGCCAGTACGCGTACGCCGAGACGCTGACCGACGAACTGATCGCACACAACCGGGAGCATCTCGCGTGGGCCTGACCGCACGTGTCCTCGCCATCGACGCGGGCAACAGCAAGACGGACGTCGCCGTCGTGGCGGCCGACGGGGAGGTTCTCGCCACGGCCCGCGGCGGCGGCTTCCGGCCGCCCGCGGTGGGCGTGGGCCCGGCCGTGGACGCCCTCGCGGACGCCGTCACGCGCGCGTACGCCGCCGCGGGGGTCACCTCGGTGACCCATGTCTCGGCCTGCCTCGCCAATGCCGACCTGCCCGTGGAGGAGGAACGGCTGGCGGCTGCGCTGCACGCGCGCGCGTGGGGCGAGTCCGTCGAGGTCCGCAACGACACCTTCGCAATCCTGCGGGCGGGCGTCGCCGAGCCGCGGGGCGTGGCCGTCGTCTGCGGCGCCGGCATCAACTGCGTCGGCATGCGCCCCGACGGCCGCACCGCCCGCTTCCCCGCGCTCGGGCGGATCTCCGGGGACTGGGGCGGCGGCTGGGCCCTCGCCGAGGAGGCCATGTGGCACGCGGCACGGGCCGAGGACGGCCGGGGCCCCGCCACCGCCCTGACGCACACCCTCCCGGCCCACTTCGGTCTCCCCACCATGTACGCCCTCATCGAGTCCCTGCACCTGGAGCGCGTCCCCCCGTCCCGCCGCCACGAGCTGACCCCGGTCCTCTTCGCCACGGCCTCCGCCGGCGACACGGTGGCCCGCACGGTCGTCGACCGCCTGGCGGCGGAGGTCGTCGGCATGGCCACGGTCGCCCTGACCCGCCTCGACCTGCTGGCGGAGGAGACCCCGGTACTCCTGGGCGGCGGGGTCCTGACGGCGGGCCACCGCCAACTGGACGACGCCATCGGCGAGTCGCTCGCGGCGAGGGCCCCGAAGGCGACCCCGAGGGTGGTACGCCAACCCCCCGTCCTGGGAGCGGCGCTCCTGGGCCTGGACCGGGTGCGAGCGAGCCCGGAGGCACAGGAGAAGGCCCGCTCCCACTTCCGGGCGTGACCGGCACGGGTGCCACCGCAGGCGCACCACACACCCCCGCGCCGACGGACCGCCGCCCACCCGTCCCTTCCGCCGGCAGGCAGGTCCCCCGACCACACACCCGGCCACCGGACCGCCCCTCCCCCGCCGACCGCACCTGGCCACCGGGCCCACCCGCGGCCCGGCGGACCTGCCTGCCGCACGCGTCTGCGGGTGGCAGGGCCGCGCGTATCGCGTGATCCCTGCCGCGCGCCCCCGAACGGCCGGGCCGCCCGCCACGCCTGCACCCCGCACCGGGCGACACCGCCGCTCCCCCCTGACCGCACCGGCCCGAGGGGCGCGGGGACCGTACGACATGCGGCTCCGCCGCGTGGGTGCCCAGCCACGACGCGCGCACGGCTGACCGCACATGGCCACCGGGCCCCACCCGCGGCTCAACAGACCTGCCTGCCGCGCGCCTCCCCGGACGGCCGGGCCGCCCACCACGCCTGCACCCCGCACCGGGCGCAGCCCCCCGCTCCCGCCCGCCCCTGACCGCACCGGCCCGAGGGGACGCGGGACCGTACCGACACGCGGCTCCGCCGCCTGGGGGTGATCAGCCACGACGCGCCCGCGGCGCGACCACGGCCCCTCCCCCGGTGGAACCGAACCCGCGCCTGCGACGTGTTCACCCGCAGGGCCCTGCTGCGATCTGATCAAGATCCAGCTAAGCCCGGTGCGCAACATCGCGCCGAGCCGCGATACTGGCGCGACAGTTGACCATGGGGGAGGTCAGACAGACGTGGCAAACCCGCCGACAACCATCACGGCGTCACCGCCCGGCCGCCGGACGGCATTCGCCGAGGGCGTCGACCAGTTGCGCTCCGCCGCGACCACCGAGCCGGGCAGGCTCCGGATCATCGGCGCCGTCCTCGCCCTCCTCGTCGTCGCGTTCGGCGCCGTCACCGCCTGGCAGATGAGCGACCGCACGGCCGCCGCCGACGACGTGCTGCACAAGAGCCAGCCGCTCAGCACGGCCGCCGCGGACATCTACCGTTCGCTCGCCGACGCCAACACCGCCGCGTCCAGCGGCTTCCTGGCGGGCGGCCAGGAGACGGCCGAGTCGCGCAACCGCTACGAGGACGACATCGACACGGCCGCCGCGAAGCTCGTCACCGCGGCGAACAACTCCGACGCCGGCTCCCCCTCCACCGCGGCGATCACGAAGCTGAACAAGCTGCTCCCGGAGTACAAGGGCCTGGTGGAGCGCGCCCGCACCTACAACCGGCAGGGCTTCCCGGTCGGCGGCGCGTACCTGCGCTACGCCAACCAGAAGATGCAGGACGAGATGCTCCCGGCCGCCGAGGATCTCTACAAGAAGGAGAACCAGCGCCTCCAGGACGACTACGCGGCCGCGAAACCGTACCCGTGGGCGGCGATCGCCCTCGGTGTCCTCGCGCTGGCCGCCCTCGGCTGGGCGCAGCACCGCAACTACCGCCGTACGAACCGGGTCCTGAACCACGGGTTGGTCGCGGCGTCCGCGGCCTCCGCCGTCGTCCTGCTGTGGCTGGTCGTCGGTCACAGCCTGGCCCGGGCCGGGCTCGACGACTCCTACGACCACGGCGTCCGCTCCCTCAACGTCCTGCACGACGCGCGCATCGCCTCGCTGAAGGCACGCGGCAACGAGAACCTCACGCTGGTCGCGCGCGGCGCCGAGACCGTGAAGGTCGGCGACACGACGCTCGACGCGTACGACCACGACTTCACCGAGGAGATGGCGACCCTCGGCAAGGGCCTCGCGGCGGCGGCGCGGCTCGCCGACGACCAGGCGGGCGGGAAGCCGGTCGCGACGGCGCAGGGCAACATGGCGGAGTGGAAGAAGCGCCACACCGCGGCCCGCGCCCAGGACGACAACGGCAACTACGAGCAGGCACTGGCCCTGGTGATCGGCGCCAAGGGTGCGACCGGCGCGTGTTTCGACGGCGTCGACGCCAGCCTGGCGAGCGCGCTCGACCACGAGCAGTACGAGTTCAAGCAGGCGGCCGGTGACGGCCTGGACGCGATGGGCGGGCTGCCGCTGGGCGCGGCCGTCCTCGCCGTCCTGGCGGCGGCGGGCGCGGTCCTCGGCATCGGCCGCAGGCTGTCGGAGTACCGGTGAAAGGGGGCGTGACAATGCGAGTTCGACGGATGCGGGCCGGTCTGCGGGGCTGGGGCGGGGTGGGCGCGATGGCGCTCGTCTGCGTCCTCGCCCTCGGGTTCGCGCTGCTGCTGCCGTGGACCCAGTCGCAGGGCGACGGCAGCACCGGCACCGGCGGGCCCGGCGCCGCCGAGGGCGTTCAGGCGGTCGACACGACATGCCGGTCCCCCGAGAAGCAGACGCTGGCGCCGTCGGCCGCCGACGGTCCGACGATCGCCGCGATCAAGGCCCGTACGGGTGAGAAGCGCAAGCTGATCGTCGGCGTCGACCAGAACAGCTACCGGTGGGGCTACCGCGACCCCAACAACACGGGCGCCGTGCTGGAGGGTTTCGACATCGACCTGGTGCGGCGGATCGCCGAGGACATCCTGGGCGACCGCGACGCCGTCCAGTTCAAGGCGATCCCGACCAACCAGCGCATCCCGGCCATCGAGGAGGGCCGGGTCGACATGGTGGTCCGCACGATGACGATCACCTGCGACCGGATCAAAAACGTCGCGTTCTCCGCGCCGTACTTCAAGACGGGCCAGCAGGTCCTGGCCCCCAAGTCGTCGACGATCACGGGCTACGACGACACGCTGGCGAAGAAGCGGATCTGCACGGCGGCCGGTTCGACCGCCAACACCCAGCTGACCGAGGACCTGAAGGCCGGGAAGCTGCCCGCGACCGCCGACATCTCCACCACCGTCCCCAACCAGCTGGACTGCCTGGTGCGGTTGCAGCTCGGCGAGGTCGACGCCGTGGTCACCGACGGCGCCCTGGCGGCGAGCCAGGCCGCGCAGGACCCCACGGTGGAGCTGAAGGGCGCCGCGTTCACGGCCGAGTACTACGGCGTGGCGATGAAGCAGGACGCGGACGACCTGGTACGCCGGGTCAACCAGATCCTGGTGGCGTACCGGGCGGACGGCTGGCAACGGTCGTACGCCGGCTGGCTGTCGGCGACACTGGGTGCGGACTCGGCGACGTCGATGCCGCCCGCGCCGCAGTATCTGCGCACGAGTTGACGGGACGGCCGGCGGACGGCGGACCGAGCAGGAGACGTACACAGCGACGAGAGGTGATCGATGGGCGTCACGGGACCCCCCGGGCCGGTGATGGACCGGGACGAGGTCGACCGTGCGCTGGCGCGGCTCGGCGCGGAGCACGAGGCGATCGAGACCTCGCTCCTCGCCCTCCAGGACCACGCGGGCCGCAGACTCCTCGAAGGCGCCGGGCTGACCGGGGTCACCAAGGAGCGCTGGGCGTCCGCGGAGGCGTCGATCACGCTGCTGTGGACGTACTTCGACGCGTACACCGACACGTTGCGCCGCGCGCGGGACATCCGCTCGCGGCGCCGCTGGTCCAGCCGTGAGGACCTGACGGAGCTGACGGAGCTGCTGCGCGGCGAGTCCGTCACGGTCGCGGGCTCGGCCGCCGCGCACGCGCCGACCCTGACCGGCACCGGCAAGCTCAGCGAGAGCTTCTCGCTGACCGCCCTCGTCGACCGGATGAACGAGCTGTACGCGTCCTCGCTGGACATGGTCGTCGCCGCCGACGCGGTGTGGTCCGCGCTGCCCGCCCGGATCGACCTGCTGGCCGCGGAACTCCAGCGCACCCGGCAGCTCGCGCACTCCGTGGGCGTACGCCCCGGCGAGCATCCGTCCGGCGACGACCTGGAGCGGATCACCCGCACCCTGACCTCGCTGCGCGAGCAGGTGATCTCCGACCCGCTGGCGTTCTGGGTGCCCGCGCAGGGCAGTTCGGCACCGGGCGGCGGCCGCCCCGACACCACGGTGTACGACCGTGAGGCGCGCGCCCTGGAGGACGTGCGCCGGGAGATCGACGCCGTGCTGACCGTCCGCCAGGACGCGGAGCAGCGCCTGGTGCGGCTGCGGGACATACTCGGCCGCGCCGACCGGACCCTCGCCGAGGCGCGCACCGCGCGCGGCGAGGTGCTCGCCAAGATCGCCGCCACGGAGGTGCCGGTCGTCAGCGGCCCGCCGACCGCACTCCAGGAGCAGTTGGCGACGGCCGCCGAGTACCGCCGGCACGCCCAGTGGCACCGCCTGTCCCCGCTCCTGGAGTCGCTGGAGCGCAAGGCGGAGGACGAACTGCTGCGCGCCCGCGAGTCGTTGACCGAGGTCACCGCGCCGCTCGCGGTCCGCGCCGAACTGCGCGGACGTCTCGACGCCTACAAGGCGAAGGTCGCCCGGCACGGGCTCGCCGAGGACCCGTTCCTCATCGAGCGCTACGACGCGGCCCGGCGGATGCTGTGGAGCGCGCCCTGCGATCTGCGCGTCGCCGAACAGGCCGTCCTGCGCTACCAGCAGGCGGCCGCCGAACTGCTCGCCGCGCCCCGCGTGCCCGAGCAGGGCGGACCTCAGGACCACAGGGGGGAGCAGAGGTCATGAGTCAGGCAGGTCAGACGTGCCAGCGACCGGGCTGTGAGGGCTCGTACGAGGACGTGGGCGGCGGCGAGCTGTACTGCGACACCTGCGGCCTGGCCCCCGTCGTCGCGTCGGGGGGTCCCTCCTCCGGCGGAGGCCTGGTCGGGTCGCCCCCGACCGGGGTGACCCGCGGTGGCAGGGGGTCCACGGGCAGCCGTGGTTCGGCCTCCAGCGCGCGCAGCTCGCGCACCTCCTCGCAGTCGTCGAAGTCGCGCCGCTCGGTGTCCGGGCGGCTCTCGCGGTCGCTGTCGGGCAACTCCACCGGCCGCTCGGTGTCGGTCCGCAGCTCCGGCTCCACGGCCGCCTCCTCCGGGCGGGCCCGGCTCGGGGTGGGCCTGGTCACGGTGCCGCAGGTGCCGCGTCCGGACCCGCGCGCGATGGTCCTCGACAACCCGGAGGTGCCCGAGCGCAAGCGGTTCTGCTCGCGCTCCGACTGCGGGGCGCCGGTGGGCCGGGCCCGCGGTGAGCGGGAGGGCCGTACCGAGGGCTTCTGCACGAAGTGCGGCCACCCGTACTCCTTCGTCCCCAAGCTGAAGACCGGCGACGTCGTGCACGGCCAGTACGAGGTCGTGGGCTGCCTCGCGCACGGCGGTCTCGGCTGGGTCTACCTCGCCGTCGACCGGGCGGTCTCCGACCGCTGGGTGGTCCTCAAGGGCCTGCTGGACACCGGCGACCAGGACGCGATGGCGGCGGCGATCTCGGAGCGGCGTTTCCTGGCCGAGATCGAGCACGCCAACATCGTGCGGATCTACAACTTCGTCGAGCACCTCGACCAGCGCACCGGTTCGCTGGACGGGTACATCGTCATGGAGTACGTCGGCGGCAAGTCCCTCAAGGAGATCGCCAACGCCCGCCGCACCCCCGAGGGCAAGCGCGACCCGCTGCCGGTGGAGCAGGCCTGCGCGTTCGGCATCGAGGCCCTCGAAGCCCTCGGTCATCTGCACAGCCGCAACCTGCTGTACTGCGACTTCAAGGTCGACAACGCCATCCAGACCGAGGACCAGCTCAAACTCATCGACATGGGCGCGGTGCGCAGGATGGACGACGACGAGTCGGCCATCTACGGCACGGTCGGCTACCAGGCGCCGGAGGTGGCGGAGGTCGGCCCGTCGGTGGCGAGCGACCTCTACACGGTCGGCCGCACCCTCGCCGTGCTCACCTTCGACTTCCAGGGTTACACCACGGTCTTCGCGGACTCCCTGCCCGACCCCGACTCCATCGCCGTCTTCCACCGGTACGAGTCCTTCTACCGGCTGCTGGTCCGTGCCACCGACCCCGACCCGGCCCGCCGGTTCGCCTCCGCACAGGAGATGGCCGAGCAGCTGACCGGTGTGCTGCGCGAGGTCGTCTCCCTCCAGTCCGGGCGCGCCCGGCCCGCGCTGTCGACCCTGTTCGGACCCGAAGTGAGGGTCACGGACACGACGTTGTTCCCCAGAGCGCACGGGGAGGTGTCACGGCTGGGGTCCCGGGTGACCGCGTCCCGGCGCGCCTCGGGTGCGACGGCGACCTCGTCCCCGGCGGCGCCCTCGGGCAACGCCCTGCCGGGGGCGGCCGGTTCGACCGGCCTCGTGCCCTCGCCCCGCGTACCCGGTGCCGTGCCGACCGGTGCCGTGCCGACCGCTGCCGGAGCGGGAGCCGGTGCGGGTGTTCCTCCGGCGGGGCTGGTCGAGCCCGTCCCCGCGCCCGCCGCCGGGCTCGCCCTGCCGGTCCCGCACGTCGACCCGTCCGACCCCAATGCCGGTTTCCTCGCCGGTCTGCTGGCGTCCGCGCCCAGCGAGCTGATCACCGCCCTCGCGGCCGCCCCGGCCCCGTCGGTGGAGACCCGGCTGCGGCAGATCCGCGCCTGGCTGGAGAACGGCGACTTCGATGCCGCCCTGATGTCCCTGGCCAAGCTGGAGGGCGAACGGCCCGACGACTGGCGGGTCGTCTGGTACCGGGGCGTGACCTCGCTGGTCACCGGGGACCAGGAGGGCGCGGCCCTCGCCTTCGACGCGATCTACGACGCCTTCCCCGGGGAGCCCACGCCGAAGCTGGCGCTCGGCCTGTGCGCGGAGGTGCTGGGCCAGTTGGACAACGCCGCCGAGTACTACCGCCTGGTGTGGTCGACCGACCCGAGCTTCGTGAGCGCCGCGTTCGGCCTGGCGCGCGTCCAGCTCGCGGCGGGCGACCGCACCAGCGCCGTACGGACGCTGGAGTCGGTGCCGGAGTCCTCCATCCACTACACCGCCGCCCGCGTCGCGGCCGTCCGCGCCCGGCTGCGGCAGCGGACGGCGGCCGCCGCCGACGTACCCTTCCAGGAGGACCTCGCCGCGGCCGCGGCACAGGTCGAGGCGCTGGACGCGTACGGGCTCGATCCGACGCGCCGCGAGCAGCTGTCCGCCGAAGTCCTCGGCTGCGCGCTGGACTGGGTACTCTCCGGTGGCCGGGGCAGCACCGGCCCCGGTGCCCCGCGGCTGCTGCTCGGCAGCGAACTGGACGAGCGGGGGCTGCGCTTCGGACTGGAGCGTTCGTACCGCACGCTGGCCCGGCTGGCGACCGGTGCCGAGGAGAGGATCGACCTGGTGGAACGTGCCAATCGTTACCGCCCCCGGACGTGGGTGTAGTTGATGTCCCAGATCCCCAGGCAGGCCGCCCTGCCCGCGTGTCCGAGCTGCACGGAACCGCTCGATGAGGGTGACCGGTTCTGCGGTGCGTGCGGATACGACCTGTCCGCCGTGCCGGCACGCCCGGACGACACTCCGACGCTCACCATGACCGGGGCGGAGGTGCGGGGCGTGCTAGGACTCGGCGGCCCGCCGCCGGGACCGGCCGCGGGCGGCCCACCGCCGCCGGGTGCGGCCGCAACCGGTCCGCCGCTGTCCGCCACTCCGCAGCCACCCGCCGCCCCGCAGTCACCGGCTGCCTCGCAGTCGCCCGCCGTGCCGCCGCCGGGGCCCGCCGCGCCGGCCCATGTGCCTCCCGGCGCGCCTGTGCCGCCGCCGGGAGGACCCGTCGCGCCGGGCGGACACGTGCCGTCGGGTGGACATGTGCCGTCGGGTGGTTCCGCTTCTTCCAGTGGTACTGCTTCTTCGGGCACGCCTGTGCAGCCGCCGGGCGCGCCCGTGCCGCCGCCGGCTGCCGCCGCGCCCGCCGCTCCCGACCCTGCCGGGGTCCGGTTCGACCGGCCCGCCGAGCCGGAGGAGTACCCCCTCCAGGCGCCGGACCCCCGGCTGGCCGTCGCCAAGGTGTGTGTGGCCTGCCGGGCGGGCCGGGTCGACGACGACGGGTACTGCGAGAACTGCGGGCACGCCCAGCCACGCGAACGCGACCACATGGAGCAGGAGTCGGGCCCGATCGCGGCCGTCAGCGACCGCGGCCTGCGCCACCACCGCAACGAGGACTCCTTCACCGTCGGCCACACCGCGCTGCCCGACGGCACCCCCGCGCTCGTGGCGATCGTCTGCGACGGCGTCTCCTCCGCGACCCGACCCGACGACGCCTCGTACGCCGCGGCACAGGCGGCCGGCCGGACCCTGCTGACGGCCCTGCCGCAGGGCGCGCACCCGCAACAGGCCATGCACGAGGCCATCCTGGCCGCCTCACACGCCGTCAACGCGCTCGCCGAGGAGCCCGCCACCGCCCGTGAGCAGGCCCCGCACCAGAACGCCCCGGCCTGCACCCTGGTCGGCGCGGTCGTCACCGCGGGCCTGCTGGTCGTCGGCTGGGTGGGCGACAGCCGCGTCTACTGGGTCCCCGCGGACCGGAGTTCACCGCCCGCCCGGCTCACCGAGGACGATTCCTGGGCCGCCCAGATGGTCTCCGCGGGCCTGATGAACGAGGCGGAGGCCTACGCCGACGAACGCGCCCACGCGATCACCGGCTGGCTCGGCGCCGACGCCTACGAACTCGAACCGCACACCGCCGCGTTCAAACCGGACCGGCCGGGCGTGGTGATCGTGTGCACCGACGGCCTGTGGAACTACGCCGAAGGCGCCGAGGAGATGGCGGAGGCGCTCCCCCTCGACGCCGCCGCCCGCCCGCTGCACGCCGCCCAGGTTCTCGTCGGTCATGCCCTGGACGGTGGGGGCCACGACAACGTAACAGTGGCCGTCGTGCCGTTCCCCGCCCCCGCGCAGGGGGCAGGATCGGCCTGAGACCGCGTACGGACCGCGCCGCGGGAACAGAGCACCGAACGGAGAGAGCCGCGGCCCGCGAATCCGCGGGACGCACCCGCAGGACAGCACCACAGACAGAGTCGCAGGACACAGCCACAGGTCACAGCCGCAGGGACAGAGCACCGCTCGGCCGGTACGCACCGCAGCGCACCGCCGGCCGGCACACGGGGAAGCGGAGACGGACCGGAGGGGACCGGTCCGTCCAGATGGTCACCCCACACGCCGTGGGAGTTTCCGAGGGGGATGGGAAGAGGCATGGCCAATTTCTCGAAGTCGAACGTGCCGCAGTTCTCGGTGGACGTCTACCAGAACGAGTACCTGCCGGAGGGCGGCCGCGAGGTCAACGCGATCGTGACGGTCACCGCCACCGGCGGCGGCACCGTCGGCACCGCGGTCGCGGCACCGCACCTGTACGCGCCGGGCGAGGGCCCGTCCGCCGCGGTGGCGATCATGGTGGACTGCTCCGGTTCCATGGACTACCCGCCGACCAAGATGCGCAACGCGCGCGACGCCACGGCCGCCGCCATCGACACGCTCCGCGACGGCGTGCACTTCTCGGTCATCGGCGGCACGCACGTGGCCACGGAGATCTACCCGGGTGGCGGGCGCCTCGCGGTCGCCGACTCCGCGACCCGCGACCAGGCCAAGCAGGCCCTGCGCCGGCTCGGCGCGGGCGGCGGCACGGCCATCGGGACCTGGCTGCGGCTGGCCGACCGGCTGCTGACCACCGCCGACGTCGCCATCCGGCACGGCATCCTGCTCACCGACGGCCGCAACGAACACGAGTCGCCCGAGGCCCTCAAGGCCGCGCTGGACGCGTGCGCGGGCCGGTTCACCTGTGACGCGCGCGGTGTGGGCACCGACTGGGAAGTGAAAGAAGTCACAGGCATCGCCTCCGCCCTGCTCGGCACCGCCGACATCGTCGCCGACCCGGCCGGCCTCGCCGCCGACTTCACGCGGATGATGGAGACGGCCATGGGCAAGGAGGTCGCGGACGTCGCCCTGCGGCTGTGGACCCCGGTCGGCACGGCCGTCAAGTTCGTCAAGCAGGTCGCGCCGACGGTCGAGGAACTGACCGAACGGCGCACCGAGTCGGGCCCCCGCTCCGGCGACTACCCCACCGGATCCTGGGGCGACGAGTCCCGCGACTACCACGTGTGCGTCGAGGTCCCGGCCGCGAACATCGGCCAGGAGATGCTGGCCGCCCGCGTCTCGCTGATCGTTCCGCAGCCCGACGGGAGCGTGCGCAACCTGGGCGCGCAGGGTCTCGTACGGGCCGTGTGGACCGACGACATGACCGCCTCCACGTCGATCAACCCGCAGGTCGCCCACTACACCGGGCAGGCGGAACTGGCACGGACCATCCAACAGGGACTGGACCTCCGCAAAGCGGGCGATATGGATGGAGCAACGGCCAAACTGGGCCGGGCCGTTCAGCTCGCCAGCGTGTCCGGGAACGCGGATACTGCGAAACTGCTTGCGAAGGTGGTGGACGTGGTCGACGCGCCGACAGGTACTGTGCGATTGAAGGCGAAGGTCGCGGAGGCCGACGAGATGACCCTCGAGACCCGGTCCACAAAGACTGTTCGTGTAAAGAAGTGACCTAGCGGAACGCTAGTGGGACACCGAAGGAAAGGGGGACGCGCCGACATGCCGACCTGCCCGAACGGACACCAGTCGGGTTCCGACGACTGGTGCGAGGTCTGCGGTCACCGCATGGCCGGTGCCGTACCTCCGCCCCCTCCCCCGCCGCCCACGGCCGGCGGGGGGTACGGCTTCCCGCCGCCCCCGCCGGGCGGCGGCGGCCGTCCCGACAACCGACACCTGTCCGGCGCACCGAACGCCGAGCCGGAGCTGTGCCCGCAGTGCCGCACGCCCCGTGAGGGCGGCGCGCCGTTCTGCGAGGAGTGCCGGTGGAACTTCCTGACCAACACGGCCACCTCGTACACCCCGGCCGCCCCCCGCACGCCGGGGCCCGGCGCGCCCGGCCCCGGAGGGTTCGGCGGCCCCGGTGGTCCGGGCGGACCCGGTGGTCCGGGTGGGCCCGGCGGACCGGGAGCGGGGCCGGACTCCCGGTTCCAGCCGCCGCCCCCGTCCTTCGGCGGCAGCGACTCGTTCGACTACCAGAGTTCCCGTCCGTCCCAGGTGAACCGTCCCGCCGAGCCGATCCCGCCGGGCCCGCCGTTCGGCGGCGACCCGTCGCGGCCTCCGGGCCAGGGCGGCGGCCGGCCCTTCGGCCATGAGCAGGGCGGCCAGGGACGTCCCGGCGCACAGGGAGGCCCGGGCGGTCCGGGACGTCCCGGTCCCCAGGGCGGTCCCGGTCCCCAGGGCGGTCCCGGTCCCCAGGGCAGCCCCGGTGGCCAGGGCGGTCCGGGGGGCGGTCGCCCGTACGGCGGTCCTCCCGGCGGTCCCCAGGGTCCCGTCGGCACGAGCGGTGGCGGGTCGCCCGCGGGTTCCTACGGGCGTGACCCGGCGGGCGCCGGTGATCCCTTCGGACGCGGTCTCGGCCCCACGAACCCGTCCTCCGACCCCTTCGCACGCGAGCCCTCCGGCCCCGGCAACCCGGCCGGCCAGGGCGGCTACGGCCCCGACCCGTCACGGCAGGCTCCGCCGCAGCCCGGCGGCCCCGGTGGCCCTGGTGGCCCCGGTGGCCCCGGTGGCCCCGGAGGCCCCGGAGGCCCCGGTGGTCACCGTGCTCCGCAGGCCTTCCAGCCGTCCGGCGGCCCGCAGGCCCCGTCCGGCTACCCGCAGGAGACCGGTCGGCCGCAGCAGCCGTCCGGCCCGTCCTTCGGCGGCGGTGAGGACGACTGGACGCTCCCGCCGCCGTCCCGCACCGGCCCCGGCGGCGACCAGGGCGGCTACGGCTACCCCCAGCCCGGCGGCAACCAGGCCCCGCCCCCGCCCGGACCGGCGTTCCCGCAGCAGCCGGCGACCTGGACGGCCACCATAGGCCCGGACCGCGAGTACTTCATGGCGATGATGCACCGCTCGGGACCGGAGGCCGCGGGCCTGAACCTGCCCGCGTACTCCCCCGAGCAGCAACGCACGCTCGGCGGCAACCAGATCACCATCGGCCGCCGCCGGCACTCCACCGGGGAGACCCCCGACATCGACCTGTCGGTGCCGCCGGAGGACCCGGGCGTCTCCCACCAGCACGCGGTGCTGGTCCAGCAGCCCGACGGCAGCTGGGCCGTCGTCGACCAGAACTCGACGAACGGCACCACGGTCAACGGCTCCGACGAGCCGATCCAGCCCTTCGTGCCCGTACCGCTCCAGGACGGCGACCGGGTCCACGTCGGCGCGTGGACGACGATCACGATCCGACGGGGCTAGTCCCGGCCGGACCGGGTCCCGGCCGGACCGGGTCCGGTGGGCCAAGGTCCGGCTGGGCAGGGCTCCGGCAGCACCGGGTCCGGCGGGGCAGGGTCCCGGCAGCACCCGGCCCGGTGGGACAAGGTCCCGGCGGGCAGGCTCCCGTAGGACTAGGCCTCGACGAGGCTGGGTCCCGAGGATCCCGGGAGGGGCCAGGCGTACGGCCCCTCCGGGTCGTCCAGCCACGCCCACATCTGCTCGCCGCCGACGGTGACGCCGTACCGGTCCCGCCGGGGCCTGCCCTCGCGCTCCCACAGCGCGTAGGCCTCGTGGGGGTCGAGGGTCTCGCGGGTGAGGGCCAGCAGGAAGCGGAACAGGTCGTTCTCCCTGGCCCGCGGCGGAACTTCGCCCAGGGCGACCGGCTCCGGCGCGAACCGGTCGGTGCCACGCAACGGGACGAAGTAGGCGGGCGTGCGCAGGAAGTTCCCCTCGGCCTGCCCGGTCCCACCCACCGTCAGCGTGAGCAGTCCGGTGGCGAGGGGCGTCAGGATGCGGGCGCCGGGCCGGCACTGCCCGATCCAGGCCCGCGGGACCGACGGCAGCTCGCAGGTCGCGACGACCCGGTCGAAGGGGGCGCGTTCCGCGACCCCGCGGGCGCCGTCGCCGGTGACGACCGTCGGCCGGTAGCCGGCGGCGGCGAGATGCCGCCGGGCGGACTCGGCGATCTCCGGATCGAGGTCCACGGTGGTGATCCGCTCGTCCCCGAGCCGGTACGACAGCAGCGCCGCGTTGTATCCCGTGCCCGCGCCGATCTCCAGCACCCGGTCCCCGTCCCGCACCCGCAGCTCGGCCAGCATCTCGGCCATCAGCGAGGGCTGACTGCTGGAGGAGAGCAGTTCCCCGTCCCGCAGCCGGGTGGCCAGCGGCACGTCCTCGTACACCCCGGACACCCACCGCTGACGAGCCCGAGGATCAGGACTCTCACCCCAGCGCCGCTCGTACCCGCGCGCGCCGCCGACGTAGTAGTACGGCACGAAGAGATGGCGCGGTACGACGGCGAACGCCTCCCGCCAGGCCGGATCGGCGGCGAAGGCCCCGCTCGCCTCGATCTCCCGCACCAACGCCGCCCGCCCGGTGACGGCCAGCTCCTCCAACTCCTTGCCGAGCGCATGCGTTGCGATACGTCCATGCGTTGCCATACGTCCACTGTGCGGCGCGGGAGCCGACGAGGCGAGCACCCGTGCTCCCCCGGTGGGACGTCGCGGGGTGACGGTCGTCGGCCCGGAGGTCACCGGCCCGGACGTCACCGGCCCGAAGGTCGTAGGCACGGAGGTCGTAGGGCTGAAGTCCTCGGTCCACGGGTCTGAGACCATGGGGAGCGTGAAAGAGATTCGGCGCGGCACGCTTCAGGAGCAGACCTTCTACGAGCAGGTCGGCGGGGAGGACACCTTCCGCCGGCTGGTCCACCGTTTCTACGAGGGAGTCGCCGAGGACCCGCTGCTGCGGCCCATGTACCCGGAGGAGGACCTGGGGCCGGCCGAGGAGCGGCTGACGCTGTTCCTGATCCAGTACTGGGGCGGCCCCACGACGTACAGCGAGAACCGCGGCCACCCCCGCCTGCGGATGCGGCACGCGCCCTTCGCCGTGGACCGGGCCGCGCACGACGCCTGGCTGAGGCACATGCGCGACGCGGTGGACGAGCTGGGGCTGTCCGAGGAGCACGAGGAGACGCTGTGGAACTACCTGACGTACGCGGCGGCGTCCATGCTCAACACCCCGGAATGACCCGGCGCACGGCCGCCCGCGGGCGGCCACGGCCGCTCAGCGCACGCTGAGGCCCAGGGCGCCGAGTCCGGCCCGCCGTACCGCGATCGAGCCGTACGGCGTGCGCAGCCGCAGCCAGGACCCCGAGGTGAACAGCAGGGTGTCCCGCGCCGCGGTGGCCGGCCGCAGGAAGCCCAACGACTGGGCCGCGTGCACGGCCCGCACGGGCAGGCCGGTGTCCCCGACCGTCCGGGACCAGATGTCCCGCCCGATGCGGTCGAGTTCGGCGCGGGTACGGCGCTCGGCCGGCAGCTCCTCCGTACGACGGCGGAACTCGGTGACCGCCGCGCCGACCAGCGCGCGCAGCTCGTCCGGCGCCACAAGCCCCGCCTGCGGCTGCCAGCCGCCGCGCGGCGGCAGGACACCCGCCCAGGGCGGCCCGGTGACCGCGGCGGGCACCCCGGCCGTGGCCGCCGCCTCGTCGAGGCCCTCCAGCAGCTCCCCCGCGGACACGGTCACGTCCAGCGTGACGTCGAGGCCGTCCTCGTACGGTTTCGCCAGCCTCACCGCCCGGATCGCGAGGACCTCGAAGGACGGCGGCCGCCCGAAGACGGCCAGCGCGGTGCCGGCCGCCTGGAGGCGGACCGCCGCCGCACGGTCGTAGTGGAGCAGCCGGGAGAGGAAGGCCGCGAGATCCGCCGCCTCCCCCTCGTCGGCGAGGTGGAGGACCGTCATGCGGCGACGGCCTCCTTGTCGTCGTCCCGGTACTCCTCGAGGAACTCACGCTCCTCGTCGGTGAGCCGGCGCGGTCGCTGCGCCGCGAAGTCGAACGGCACGATCACCGTCGAGGCGCTGACGTAGACCTGGTCGCCGTCCTTCACCTCGTAGGCGATGGTGAAGGACGCGGCGCGTATCTGCGTGATCCACAGTTCGATGTCGACCGGTGTGTGCCGGTGGACGAGCTGCCGCTTGTAGTCGATCTCGTGGCGCGCCACCACGGACCCCTGCTTGAAGTCCTTCTCCGGGCGGAACAGGAAGTCGATACGGGCTTCCTCCAGGTAGCGGAGGAACACCACGTTGTTGACGTGGCCGTACGCGTCCATGTCCGCCCAGCGCAGCGGGCAGCGGTAGATGTGCCGCAAGAAAGATCAGCCCCGGGTCAGCTTCTTGTAGGTGGCGCGGTGCGGACGGGCCGCGTCCGCACCGAGCCGCTCGATCTTGTTCTTCTCGTACGACTCGTAGTTGCCCTCGAACCAGAACCACTTGGAGTCACCCTCGTAGGCGAGGATGTGGGTGGCGACCCGGTCGAGGAACCACCGGTCGTGGGAGACGACCACGGCCGCACCCGGGAACTCGAGCAGCGCGTTCTCGAGGGAGGACAGGGTCTCCACGTCGAGGTCGTTGGTCGGTTCGTCGAGGAGCAGCAGGTTGCCGCCCTGCTTGAGGGTGAGCGCGAGGTTCAGGCGGTTGCGCTCACCGCCGGAGAGGACGCCGGCCGGCTTCTGCTGGTCCGGGCCCTTGAAGCCGAAGGCGGAGACGTAGGCGCGCGAGGGCATCTCGACCTGGCCGACGTTGATGTAGTCCAGCTCGTCGCTGACCACGGCCCACAGCGACTTCTTCGGGTCGATGCTCTCGCGGCTCTGGTCGACGTACGAGATCTTCACGGTGTCGCCGACCTTGATCGAGCCGGAGTCCGGCTCCTCCAGGCCCTGGATCATCTTGAAGAGGGTGGTCTTGCCGGCGCCGTTGGGGCCGATCACGCCGACGATGCCGTTGCGCGGCAGCGTGAAGGAGAGGTCGTCGAT
Source organism: Streptomyces sp. NPDC006259 (assembly GCF_042870975.1). Taxonomy (NCBI): domain Bacteria; kingdom Bacillati; phylum Actinomycetota; class Actinomycetes; order Kitasatosporales; family Streptomycetaceae; genus Streptomyces; species Streptomyces sp. NPDC006259. The sequence continues at coordinate 1,104,442 of NZ_JBIAHY010000001.1, forward strand.
GAGGACCTTCTCGCCGAAGGCCTTGCTGAGGTTGGCGACCTCGACGACGACGCTGCCCAGACGCGGGCCCGGCGGGATCTGGATCTCCTCGAAGTCCAGCTTCCGCATCTTGTCGGCCTCGGCGGCCATCTCCTCGTAGCGCGCCAGACGCGCCTTGGACTTGGCCTGACGCCCCTTGGCGTTCGACCGCACCCACTCCAGCTCCTCCTTGAGGCGCTTCGCCCGCTTGGCGTCCTTCTGGCCCTCCACCTTGAGGCGGGAGGCCTTGGACTCCAGGTAGGTGGAGTAGTTGCCCTCGTAGCCGATGGCACGGCCACGGTCCAGCTCGAGGATCCAGCCGGCGACGTTGTCCAGGAAGTACCTGTCGTGGGTGACGGCGACGACGGTGCCGGCGTACTTCGCCAGGTGCTGCTCCAGCCACTGCACGGACTCGGCGTCCAGGTGGTTGGTGGGCTCGTCGAGCAGCAGCAGGTCGGGGGCCTCGATCAGCAGCTTGCACAGCGCGACGCGGCGCTTCTCGCCACCGGAGAGGTTGGTGACCGGCCAGTCGCCGGGCGGGCAGCCCAGGGCGTCCATGGCCTGCTCCAGCTGGGCGTCCAGGTCCCACGCGTTGGCGTGGTCCAGGTCGTCCTGGAGCTTGCCCATCTCCTCCATGAGCGCGTCCGAGTAGTCGGTCGCCATCAGCTCGGCGACCTCGTTGAAGCGCTTGAGCTTGCCCATGATCTCGGCGGCGCCGTCCTGCACGTTCTCCAGGACCGTCTTGGACTCGTCGAGCGGCGGCTCCTGGAGGAGCATGCCGACGGAGTAGCCGGGCGACAGGAAGGCGTCGCCGTTGGACGGCTGCTCCAGCCCGGCCATGATCTTGAGAACGGTGGACTTACCGGCACCGTTAGGACCGACCACACCGATCTTCGCGCCGGGCAGGAAGCTCAGCGTCACGTCGTCAAGGATGACCTTGTCGCCGTGCGCCTTGCGCGTCTTGCGCATGGTGTAGATGTACTCAGCCAAGAGAAACCGTCCGGCAGCTTGAATTCTGGCAGTGGGCAGATACACCCCATCTTGCCGGACGGCTACCCCTGGGGGGAAACCCGATCAGGCGGGAGTCGCTGACCTGGGGGTTCTGTGCTGACGGCTGCGGGAGGTCTGTCACTGTCGGTCGCCGTCGAGTGGCCTCGGGGAACTTCGGACGGCCCAGAGACGGCCCAGCGTTGATCATCTCGGACGGCCGGTCGACCGACGACGGCCACTTCGGTACGGCCGGCCCGAACCTCGGCCAACGACGACCAGGCACGCGTGTGCCTCGCCGCACCCCCCACCGACTTCAGCCACGCCGCCGGTGTCGTCGACCAGAGCAAGCCGCGCCAGCCGGGCCGGTGAATAAGAACAGAGCTGATCACCCAGCGAAGCCATCAGCTTGGGAAGCTGCGATCACTAGCGGGCGCTTCGCGCGCTGACTTGTGCTGATGGTTGGTCTGCGCCCTCGCTGGTGCCGTTGGCTTTCACCGTGGTTCCCCGCTGCTCCCCGCTCGATCTGGTGCGCTTGTGGTGCGCCCCGCTGGGACGCATCGGCGGCCTTGGTGTGCTGCCTGCCGTCTCCAGCAAGGTGATCTGCCTCCTCCTGCGGCGCAGCTCCTACAAGTGTTCTGCTTGGATCAGTCCATGATCTCTGTGGGCGCACCGGACGAGACACGAGAAGGGGCAGAACTCGCGGTCTGGTTTGGCGGGGCGTCCATGGTGTGCTGGTTCTGTTGCCCGTTCTGGGCACTGGTCAGCTTCGTCGCGCTACCCCTGGCCCTCGTCGGCTTCGTGCGGGCCTGTGTCGAGTACCGCGCATCAAAGTCGGGTCGAGCGAGCAGGTCACGGGCCGTAGTGGGGGCCGTGTTGTCTCTCCTGGGGGCAACAGCGGCGATCACCTACATGATCTTTCTGGCCAACTATCCTGATCTTCCCGTCCAGGGGTAGCGGTCCAGCGGACATATCGCGCTTCCGCACCCGCACGCTTTCCAACTGTGTTGGCGGGGTGGCTGGACATGTGCAGGGGCGTTCACCTGCGTTCATGGACGGCTGGTCCGTGGGGGGAGCCCGGCGTGCGGTCCCGTCTGAACGACGTTGAACAGTGCTGAATGAGACGGAAACTGAGACGGTCGACGAGCCCTAAGGGTGAACTCTCGTCGCAGCATCTGCCGTTGTAATCCATCATGCCCGCTTGCCGTAGTCCCCCCCATGTGCAGAGGTGGTCACCAGCGACGGCCACTCAGCCCCGCGCGTCGTTCTCCTTGCGGCCCACGAGCACCAGGACCGTGCCGCCGATGACGACCAGGCCGATCGCGGTGCCGGCGATCAGGGGGGTGACGTCGGAGCCGCCCGTCTCGGCGAGGTCGGTGCCCGAGGTGGCGGTGCCGCCCACCGTGGCCGGGCTGGGCTCGGCGAGCGTCTGGGTGGTCAGGCCGGTCTCGGCGGCTCTGGTCCGGCAGTCCAGGACGCCGGTGAAGCGGCTCTGGGTGCCCTGTGGGCCGGTGATGGTGAAGTCGTAGGCCTGGTCCTCCTGGAGGGGGATCGTCACCGTGGCGGACGTGCCGGCGGGGATGCTGTGGCGCACGCCCATCAGCTCGAAGGTGAAGGCCTCGTCGCCCTGGTTGGACGCGGTGAGGTCGACGCCGTTCTTCGGGCAGTTCTTCGCCGCGGAGAGGGCCGGTACGGCGCCCGCCTCCGCCCAGGTCGCGGACGCCGTCGCGGAGACGGTCGACTCGCTGGAGCCGGCCAGGATCTGGGTCTGGCTGTGGCTCTCGGACGTGAAGGCGCGGCCGACGGGGACGGTGGTGGAGGCCTGGACGGTCAGCTCGGCAGCCCCGGCGGCGGTGTCGGCGGGCACGTCGAAGAACAGTTCGCTGCCGTCCCTCGCGGTGGTGACGGGCTTGCCGTCCTTGCCGACGATCCGGACGCCCGTGGTGGCGGCGTTCAGCGGCGGTGTCACCGTCACGGCGCCCGCACCGGTGCGTACGGTGACCGGGCCGAGCCGTTCGCCGGGGTGGCCGGAGACGGCGGGCCCGTCGAGGGTCAGCGAGGCCCGGGGCTCCGCCGTCGCGCGGGCGGCCTTGTGGAGGTAGTCCGCGAGCCGTTCGGCCTGCGGGTCGACGGCGTCGACGTCCGCGCCGTCGGAGTAGCGCCAGATCGCCACCTGGGTGCCGGCCGCCGCGTCCTGCTCGGTGAGGCCCCCGGCGATACCGGCCTTCTTGGCCAGCGTGGCCAGGTTGTTGACCTGCGGGTAGGAGTTCCCCAGGATCCAACGGATGCGGCCCGCGTTCTTGTTGACGCCCAGTGAGGTGCCGCTCCAGGCGGTCTCCTGGTACTTGGCGTCCTTCTGCGTGGGGGTGTGGAGGTCGACGCAGTAGGTCTGGAGGGTGCCGCCGCCCTCGACGGACATCTCGAACAGGCCGGCCGAGACCTCCTGGTCCCCGGTGTCGTCATGCAGCACGGCGGCACCGTACGTCTTGAGGCCGCCTATCGTCGCCGTCGCTCCGCCCTGGGTTCCCGCCGCGGTCTGGGCGACGGCCGTGCCCGCGGCGGCGAGGACACCGGCGGCGACCAGCCCGGACACCAGCGTTCCCGCCGCGAGGCGGACCGCGCCCCGTCCGCGCGCGAACGGCGCGGAGAACGAAGAAATCACGTAATTCCCCTTCGAGCGGGACCCGTTGACATGGGGGGGGCGGGTCCCACCAGCAGAATCAGAAGCCCCGTGAGCCACGTCCGGCATCCTAGAGAGGCGCGCGTACCGGCCTTCCCGGTCCGGTCCTCCGATGGGTGATCCGACTCGGAATCGTTATCCCAAGATCGCCTGCGAGCTGGGCTTATCGACAAATCCACGCACTACTCCAGGGCAGATCCGTCGATAAGCCACCCAACGGTCAGATCGGCACGTTCCCCGACGTCACGTCACGGCCGCCGGCTCGCGTCGCCGCGGTGACTCCGGCTCCACCGGATGCCCGGCCGGAGTCTCCCAGTCGGGTTCCGGCTGCGCGGGAGCACCGACCGCGGCGGCCGGCTCGGCCCTGGTCGCCCGGCGGAAGGCGGAGGTGCCGCGGGCGAGATCGTGGCCGATCGACACGGCGTCGAGGTCGGCCGACGTCCAGTTCTGTCCCTCGCGCGCTTCCGCGCGCACCTTCAGCCGGCCCTGCACGATCACTGCTTCCCCCACGTTCAGCGAGGCGGCCACGTTCGTCGCCAGTTGGCGGTTGGCCCACACCGTGAAGAAGTTGGTGTGGCCGTCGGCCCAGGTGTTCTTCTCCCGGTCCCAGTAGCGCGAGGTCACCGCCAGCCGGAACCTCGCCGACGGCCCCGTCGACAACTCCCGGTACACCGGCTGCGTCGCCACGTTCCCCACCGCGCAGACCATCGTCTCGTTCATCGAGAACCCCTCCCTCGCCCGGCCGTCCATGCCGGATGATGCGCGTACGGGCCCGTCCCGTACGGCTGCGTCCGCCGGGGTGGCGGCGGTCGCGGGGCATCCGCCCCGAGCCGCTCACCACCACCGTCGCCACGACCGCGTCCACCGCGATCGCCGCGAAACCAGACTGCCTCCGCCGGGACAGGCCCGCCGAGCGCTGTGGACCACCACCCGCCTGTGGAAAAACCCGTCACCCGGACGAGGGATCCACGACGCACCAGCTCCGGATCCCTCCCAGGACCGTGCCCCCACCCGCCTCTCCCCCTCCGCGCCTCCCCATCCGCCCCTCTCCCCTCTCCCGCCTCTCCCCCCTCACCTCACCTCGCCAGCGCCTGCGCGCCCATCACCCGCCCGTACTGCTCCCGCACCTCCCGGTACCGCAGCAACTCGGCGGCCACAGGGTCCAGCACCCTCGCTCTGCCGCACCCGGCGGCCGCCTCCCGCAGCCGTCGTTCCGCGTCCTGGCCGTACCTGCGCGCGGGACCGCGGGCCGCGATCCGGCAACTCCACTCCACCAGCGGACCGCCGATGATGCCGGCGACCATGAGCAGCACCGGCACCCCCAGGTTCGGCGACACGAGCCCGGCGATCTGGCCGACCAGCCACAGCCCGCCGAAGACCTGGATAACCGTCATCGACGCCTGCGCCAGGACGGCCACCGGCCACCAGCCCGGCCGCGGCGGACGTCCCTGCGGCACCCCGGCCCGCGCGGTCAGCTCGTCAAGCGCCTCGGGCAGCCCCTGCGCGCCGCGTACGGCAGCCTCCCGCACCGCCTGCGCCCACGGCGCGGGCAGGCCCGCAGAGGCCCGTTCGGACAGCGTGCGCACCGCCTGCTCCACGCGCTGCCGGGCGGTGGCCTCCTCGTCGGCCTGCGAGCGGACCCGAACGCTGCCGGTCGGGGGCTCACCTCGGTCCTCGTACCACCGCCACAACCTCAGCCACGGCGTACCGCAGGCACGGTTGGCGTTGCGCAACCAGGCGCGTTCTGCGGCCTCGCCGGCGGCGACGGCGCCCACGGCGTCCGCGAGCCGGGCGGCGAAATCGTCCCTCGCCTCCTCGCTCAGACCGGTGCGCCGCGCCGTCGCGTAGACGGGCCGCAGCCGCTGCCCGGCGGCGTCCACATCGGCCGAGATGCGCCGCGCCGCGGCACCGCGCTCCCCGACGAACTGGCTGAGCAGCTCGCGCAGTTCGCCGACGCCGTCCCCGGTGAGCGCGGACAGCGCGAGGACGGTCGCGCCCGGTTCGCCGTACTCGCCGAGGGCGACGCCGTCCTCGTCGAGCAGCCGCCGCAGGTCGTCGAGGACCATCTCGGCGGCCTCGCCCGGCAGCCTGTCGACCTGGTTGAGGACGACGAACATGACCTCCGCGTGGCCCGCCATGGGCCGCAGGTAGCGCTCGTGGAGTACGGCGTCGGCGTACTTCTCGGGGTCGACGACCCAGATGACGGCGTCCACGAGGGCCAGGACACGGTCGACCTGCTCGCGGTGCTCCACGGCGGCGGAGTCGTGGTCGGGCAGGTCGACCAGGACGAGCCCGCGCAGCTGGGCCTCCGCGTCCGCGCTCTGCACGGGACGGCGGCGGAGCCGGCCCGGGATGCCGAGCCGGTCGATCAGGCTCGCGGCGCCGTCGCTCCAACTGCACGCGATCGGCGCGGCGGTGGTGGGCCGTCGTACGCCCGTGTCCGAGATGGTGACCCCGGCGAGGGCGTTGAACAACTGGGACTTGCCACTGCCGGTGGCCCCCGCGATCGCGACGACGGTGTGCTGCCCGGAGAGCCTGCGCCGCGCCGCCGCCTCGTCGAGAACGCGGCCCGCCTCGGCGAGCGTCCTGCTGTCGAGCCGGGTACGGGAGAGCCCCACCAGTTCCCGCAGCGCGTCCAGCCGTGAGCGCAGGTGACCGTCGTAGGCGAGCGGGGTCGCGGTCTGGGAGCCGCCGGACCGGACCTCCAGGACGGCGGCGGCCTGTTCGGCGGCGGTGGCCTCGTTCACGCGACGCGCGATGAGACCGTCACCCCAGGGTTCACCGGAACCGGGTTCCTCCTTAGGCACGTGCCTCTCACCGTTCCTCCCACGACCGTCACGGCCGCGCGCGGCGGCTTCGGCCTTCGGCGGGCGGGCGGGACGGTCGGTGCCGGGCACGCGTCGGGGGCGTTCGCCCTCCGCCCGCGCGGGGCGCTCCTTGCCCCGCCCACGCGCGTGCGCCTTGCCCTCGGCCTTGGACGCGTGCGCCTTGCCTTCGGTTGTGGAGCGGCTGCCCGGGGACTCGCCGGGTGCGCCACCCTTGCCGGCCTTGCCGGCCTCGCCGCCCTTCCCGCCCGCCTCGGGCAGGCCGGCCGGGCGGTCCGTGTCCCGCACGCGCGCGGGAGGCTCGGTCTCGGCCACCCGCGTGTGCGCCTCGGCTTCCGCCTTGGAGCGGCTGCCCGGGGACTCGCCGGGTGCACCATCCTCGCCGCCCTCGCCGTCCTCGCCGCGTTCCGGCAGGCGGGTCGGGCGGTCCGTGTCCCGCACGCGCGCGGGAGGCTCGGACTCGGCGACACCCGTGGGCACCTCGTCAGCCCCGGACGGGCTGCCCGGGGAGTCGCTGGTCGCGTGTGCACGCGCGGGGCGGTCGTCCCCACCGTCGGGCGTGGCGGGAACGCTCTCGGCCGCCTTCGTGGGACGGCCGTCGTCGGCCGTGCACGATGCGGGCACAGCCCCCTCGCCCGCAGCGGTGGGACGCTCGCCGTCGCTCACGCGCGTGGAAGGCTCCACTTCGGCCACGGATGCGGGCTGCGTCTCCTCAGCGGGCTCCGCGGAGCCCTCCCCGTCCACCACGCCCGCGGGATCCTCTCCTTCGGCCTCCCGAGCGGAGCGATCGACGTCAGCCGCAGGCACGGGCCCGTCCCCGTCAGCCGCAGGCACGGGCCCGTCCACATCGGCCGCAGACGAGGAACCGTCGACGTCAGCCGCACGCTCGGGACGGTCCACGTCAGCCGCACGCTCGGGCCCGTCCACGTCAACCTCGAACGAGGAACCGCCGACGGCAGGTCCACGCGCGGGACCATCGACGTCAGCCGCAGGCGCGGGACGGTCCACGTCGGCCACAGACGAGGGATGGTCCATGTCAGGAGACGAGGAGAGAGCGACGTCAGCCTCATGCGTCGAACCGTCGACATCCGTCTCACCGACGTGATCCTCTGCCCCCACCCGCACGTCCTCGTCGCCTTCCTGGCTGTTCTCCTCCCGACCGCCCGACGAACCGTCTCCGCCCTTGCCGTCCCGGGCGCCGTGCAGGCTCTCGCCGGACCTCTGCGTCTCTTCCTCGCCGCCCGTGTCGGGCTCGTTCTTCCCCGACGGCCGCGTTTGCCCGGCGCCCTCGGCGCCCGATGCCGACTGACCCGGCTGATCCACCAAGCCCCTCAGGCGCTCCAGGTCGGTCCTACCCCGGTGATCACCGGGGCGCCCCTCCCCGGCCGACCCACCACCCTCCGCGTGGCCCCGGTGTTCCCGGCGCTCCCGGTGTTCCCCAGGTTCCGCGTGGTCCGTGTGGTCCTGGTTCGTGACGGCGGTCACCGGTCACCTCTCCTTCTGAAGTACGGACAGCGCGGCAATGAGTTCGGCCTGCGGTTCGGCGTGGACGTCGAGTCCGTCCAGCGGCGCGAGCCGGCGCTCGCGTTCGTTGTGCATGACGCGGTCGAGGTGTTCGGCGAGCAGCCGCCCGCCCCGGTCGCGCAGCCGCAGCGCGCCATGGGCGCCGATCCGTTCAGCGAGCCCTTCGCCGGCCGAACGGGCTCTGCGGCCGCCGAGCAGGACGGTGGCGACGAGGGCCGCGACGAGTTCGGGATCGGGTGCGGCGCCGCGTTCGAGGCCGCGCACCTCGTCCTCGGCGTACTCCTCCAACTCGCGCCGCCAGCGCCGTACGGCCATGCCGATGCGGTGTTCGGCGGTCTCCACGGAGGAGTCACGGTCGAGCAGTTCCGGGGCGCCCGCGGCCGGTTCGCGACGCCAGGCCTCGTCGACGCGTTCGTCGGCCGCGGTGACGGCGCACAGCAGCAGCGCGACCAGACTCTCCGCGAGCGCGTCGAGCAACTCCCCGGCGGTGCAGTCCAGCGGGAACGCCCGCCAGCGCTTGAGGGCGTCACCGGCGAGCACGGCACCGTTCTGCAACCGGCCTCGCACGCGCGCGTACTCGCTGTCGTACGCCCCGTCGACGGCCGAGGTGAGCCGCAGCGCGGCCGCGTACTGGGCGGCGGCGGCGCCGGCCAGTTCGGGCATGCGGGACTTGAGCGAGTCGAGGACGCCGTAGGCCGTGCGGGCCATCACTTCGTGTCGGGCGGCGGCGTCCTGCGCGTGATGGATGAGCCAGGTGCGCAGGGGTGCCACGGCAGTGGCCGGAAGCAGTCCCCCGCCCCATGCGGACTCGGGCAGCTCGGGCACGGTGAAGCGCGGTACGTGGCCCAGGCCGGCCTTGGTGAGCAGGGCGCCGTACTGCCGGGAGACCTCGGAGACGACCTGGTGGGGTACCCGGTCGAGGACGCTCACGAGCGTGGCGTTGTACTCCTTGGCGGTGCGCAGGAGATGCCAGGGCACGGCATCGGCGTACCGCGCGGCCGTGGTGACCATCACCCAGATGTCTGCGGCGCAGATGAGTTCGGCGGCCAGGACGCGGTTGTCGGCGAGCAGGGAGTCGACGTCGGGCGCGTCGAGAAGGGCGAGGCCGGGCGGAAGGGTGTCCGCCGTCTCGACGCGCAACAGGCGTCTGCCGTCCTCGCCGGGCAGCAACAGGTCCTCGGCGGGCTCCTGATGGGGCACCCACACGCGCGTGAGGTCGGGCAGGACGCGCATGCCGCTGAACCAGTGATGGTCCTCCGGGTGGCACACCAGCACCGGTGTCCGGGTCGTCGGGCGCAGTACGCCCGCCTCGCTGACCCGCCGCCCCACGAGGGAGTTGACGAGTGTCGACTTTCCGGCACCGGTGGATCCGCCCACCACGGCCAGCAGAGGCGCTTCGGGCTGTCTCAGCCGAGGCACCAGATAGTCGTCGAGCTGGGCGAGCAGTTCGTCGCGGTTGGCACGCGCGCGTGGCGCCCCCGCCAGGGGCAGCGGGAAGCGTGCGGCGGCGACACGGTCGCGCAGGGCGGAGAGTGCGTCGAGCAGCTGAGGCCGTACGTCCAAGGTCACCACATGCGAAGAATGCCCAATTTCGGGGGATTTATGAAGCATATAGACATGTGTGCGCGCCGACGGGACAGAAGGGACGGAAGGTACTACCGGGACAGAGGCACAGCGCAGGCATAACGAGTGCACAACACCCGGCGCTCCAGGCGCCAAAAGCGATGCACAATTCGTACCTGCCTGCGATTATCAGGACCGCTTCACCGAACCTCCACATCGAGCCACGGAGGCGAAGCGCTCAGGACAAGGAACCGGGAGCCCTATCCTTGTCCCCGGCAACGTCACGGATCAGCCCACACCCGGGCACCAGGTACGAGGCCACCACACCCGGCCCCCGTAGCTCAGTGGATAGAGCAGGCGCCTTCTAAGCGCTTGGCCGCAGGTTCGAGTCCTGCCGGGGGCGCAAGTCTCCGCCCTCCCTTTGGGAGGGCATTTTTGCTGGTCACGGCGTGTTTCACGCGCCACGACGAAGCCCCGGACACTCCCCCTGCGATCATGGGGAAGTGCCGGGGCTATCCGGCTGTCACCGGGTTTTTGCGGGTGGCCCTGTCGAATACGTGTCGAAGTTTCCGGCCAGGAGCGCCAGCCCGCACCGGGCGGCTCAGGGAGATCCCCTGCGGCCTCCAGGCGCCGTTTCCGGTCAGGAAGCTGCCCCTCGACGCAGCGTAGGTGCGCTTTTGGAACTCGGCCGCCTTGCCGTACGAGACGCGGAGGTGGCCTGCGAGTTCCCGGCGGGCCAGTCCGCCGCGGACGGTGAGTTCGCGGCGGAGCCGGGGGGCGAAGCGCGCCAGAGCTGTCCGGTGTGATTGTTGAACAGGACGGCACCCGCCTAGTCGTAGATGTCCGGGTCGAGGGCAGTGCCCAGCTCCGAGGCGTCGGACGCGTGCCGGTCACCGCGGCGGCAGGAGCTGCCGTGATCGGGCCGGTTGTGGACCGGGCCGAATGAGGGGCCCGTGAGGGTCGCGAAGACGCACGGGTGACCGCGGACTGCGGCGGGGATGTCCCGGCGGTCGTCACCGGCAAGGCCGACGCGGATCAGGTGGTAGGTGGGTGTCGCCCGCATAGGTCCAAGCGCAGGACGGGCAGCGAGAGGCACGGTCGGTTGCCGCAGGCGAGGCGGAGCCGTCCGCCCGGCTCGTTCCGCCGAGCCGACACGGCACCTGGGAACTCCCCGGCGGCATCCTCGAACTCGACGAGACCCCAGGGACCGGCGTCGCTTACGAGGTCCTGGAGGAGACCGGCATCCACGTCGAGGTCGACGAAGTCACCGGCGTCTACAAGAACCTGACCCGCGGCGTCGTTCGCTGCGAGCCCTCAGGCGGCAGCGAACGCACCTCAAGTGAGTCCACGGCGGTCTCATGGATCACGCCCGACGAGGTCACCGAGCGCATGTCCGAGGCCTTCACCATCAGACTTCTGGATGCCTTGGACTGCAACGGCCCCCATGTACGAAGCCACGACGGGCGGCACCTCATCCCAGCGGGTACGTTGTGGCTGGGGCGGTCGGTTCCGCGGCTTTAGGCAGCCAATTTGGCGCGAGCCTCGAAGATCATGGCCCCAACGTCGAGCTTTACCGGGCAGGTCCACAGACTGCCCGACGCGCCGGAAGCTTACGGGGCCATGATCACTCGCGCCAAAGCAGCTCCAGCCCAAAGCCACTCCACGGACCTTCGAGCGGCGGCATTCCCGATCTTGTCAAGAGCTGGCACGCGTTCCCGGCAGAGTCGCGATGAATGACTCGATGTCAAGTACTGCACGCCTGATAGCGCGGAGATCCTGAGTTGGCACCTCGACGTACTCGGGCTCCTCATCCTCGGGGCCGATTGGCAGCACTCCTTGTGGGGCGTAACGAGTCTGCATGAGGTCCACGTAAGCGCCGTAGTCGATCACGTAGACGTCATACCTCTCGCCGGGTTCATCCTGCGCGGAGTAGCCCCTCCTAACGACATGGAGGACCCGGGCGTCAAACAACGCCAGCAATAGTGCATTATTAGCGTCACGTTGATTGACCAAGAATCCACGAGCACGTCGTTCACGGATTACCTTGTCAATGATCCAGTTCAATAGCCTGGAGGCATCTTCCTTGCTTCTGAGAGCTGCCTCTTTGTCTGACTGAAACCATCCCCGCCCAGCAGCCCGCACATCGTGAACGGAAATCTTCTCCGTAGCGGCCCTTACGGCCGCCTTTGCGGCGATGTTCAAGGCGTCACGAGGAACCCCTTCAGCCGCGCGCACCAATTCATCAAAAGCACGCGTATCAGTGAAACCTTGCCGAACAATCCCTTGCGGGCTGGAAATGCTTGTAACGGGTGAGTTGGGGGCACCACCCAAGGTGAGGTGATTAAAAAATAGACTCTTGAAGAACTCGCGTGACCTTTCCTTATTCTCCTCGAATACCATGAACTCGTCAAGGCTCACGTTGGCCGCAATATCGGCGCCGAGTTCGAGGCCAATCAACTGACCGGATGATAGCGCGGTCCGGAAGTTGGTTTGCTGCTCGATCGCCGCGATCTTGACAGTAAGACCCTGAAGGGGCAGAAGGCATCGGACAAGGAACTCGCCCAGATAAGGTTGGATTTCCCCAGGAACACTGCTCCACTCGTCAAGCAACAGCCACACGCGGCGACTTTTAAGTGAGTCGAAAAGAGAACGCAAGCTCCGTGCTATGTCGCTGAAATTGAGCGAGATGCTTTCCGTGCCACGACGAGTTTCCGTCGTCATCTTTCTGGTCTCGTCCGAGTCTTCCGCCGAAATGTCCACCTCGGGGGCTTTGAAGCCGAGCCTGACAGCCAGACTCGATTTTGTCCCCTTCACTCTTTCACCCTCGTTGGAGACCTCAATCTCGCCAGAGACCCGAACCGTTGAGATGGAATCGAGAAGTGCATCAAGTTTAGAGATCAGGGCAACATCTGTGATCAGATCATCATCGTCGAGGGCAGCTTCCATGAGAGAGTCGTGAAACTGGTTAAGCAAGTCAACCAGCAACCTGGAAGCTCGTTCCGTGGGTTTCACTTCCTCCCCCAAGAACAGGCCCTCGGGAGACCCTACGGTGCGCAAGTCAAGATAGACAGGGATGTCCCCATTGACTCTTAAAACGGTCTCAAGGTACCTGAAAGCGTGAGTCTTTCCCGTACCTCGTCGGCCATAGATGATTTGATGATCGACCGACTCCATGACGACAGCAACGCCTGAGTCAACGAAAGTGTCCCTCAACTGTTCTGACTGACGCGACTCAGCCCGCTTGGGCACGAGGTTGAGGGCTCGGTTCAATGGGGACAGTCCGGTTGCCATGTCGCGATGGTAAGGCCAGTAGCGGATCGATGAGACCCCTTCGAACAACTGCGAGTGGGACCCCCGCAGCCTGGATGAGTACACGCGCTGGCAGAACCTTCCCGTCACCGTGGCGCAATCGCGGCAGGCGCTGTCGCCCACGTCGTGAGCTTGTTCCAGCAAGAAGCCGTAGAAGACCCAAGCGTCCCCCAAGCTGAGGGCTCGCGCACCGTGGTCACGAGGACGGCCGTCGCGGCTTGCTCTCGTTTGACGACCCGACTCGGCAGGGGGCTGAGGCCGGCGGGGGTACATCGAGGCGGGAGCGGCGAAGTACTCCAGCCGGTGCGTGACCCCATCGAGCAGTTCGGCCGGGAAGGAGACGGAGCACACCCCGGCCGCGGATTTCGGCGCCTTGCCGAAGAGCCGACCGTCCTGGCAACTCGACCTGAGCACGGCGCACGGTGACGGTCAGCCCCTCCAGGTCGATGCCCCGGCGCCGCAGGGCCCCGCCAGCTCGCCGAACCGCAGGGTGGGAAGGTCGCCAGGAGCACGAGCAGCCGGTAGCGCGGCGCGATCGAGTAGGGGAGATGGCGAGAGACCTTCGCCACCGTGAGGACGGGCCGCTCAGGCACGTCCTAGCGGGCGTCAGAGGTCTCGCTAACCACTCACAATCCATTGGTCGCCGCCGTCCACCGGAGTCATGCACTGACGGAAGGACTCGACGACGGGCCCGAAGTCAACATGCTGCAGAAGCTCCTGAAGAGGTCGAACCCCCGGCCACGAGACCCCATCTGCGCCGCTCGGGATTCGCCGCAAATTACCGTCCTCCGCAATCAGTTGACTCGGAAGAGCGGAATCACCTGGAAGGAACTCAAACAAGGAATATCTCAACCCAAGGGACCTCAACAGGTCCATATCCGTCTCGTAGACTCCCCCAACCGCCCTTGCCATTCCCCAGTCAGCCACGGTGGGATAGGCGACATGAATTGCTTGCCACAAGTCCTTGATTGGCCTCCCGTCCCATGTTAGAAGGCCATGAATTAGCTTGCCGTCGCCTCTCGGAGCGTCAACAGCCCCAGAGATTTCGGGAATCAGTGAGCGCAAATCTCCGCCATAGCCATGAATGAGGGAGGCCAAGAAGTCGGCGGGATTATATGCTTGCAAAAGTACGTCAAGACTCTTCCCTTGATGTTCCACTTCGTCAAGCCATAGCCTCAACACCTGTGTCCAATCCGGGTTACCTTCAAGGACATAATCGACGCGCGCACGGAAACGCCCCCATGCGAGAGAATGCGAAGTGTTAGCAGACGACCGCAGGAGGACTTGATTCCAACCAGCAGCGTGCTGAGCCATTGTAGCCGCTTCGGAATCATCTATGAGATCACGCCACTCTTCAAAGCTTCCCCTACGATATACGTGAGCAACCTCCAGTGAGTTTGTTTGCATGTATCGAGTTAGCTTCTCGGGCACTGTAACTTCAGCCTCTGGATGCTCAAATCCCGCAGCACAAGCAGCACGATACTCAGCCGCATGCAACTCCGGCTCCTCAAGCCCTTCATCCTCATCTGGAGCCGGCAACCTGGGGTCATTAGCATCCGCCACTCCAAGAGCTACATGGAGGATTCCCGTCCCATCATGAGGCCTCACAGCAAGGACACCAATCAGATCCTCAATCCCCACCTTCACCAAAGACCTAGTTAGTGAATCCCATTTCTCGTCAGCATCAGATCGGTTTTCGACGGAAATTCGGATTGCGGCTACGGAGAGATCTCTTTCGTTCGGCACTGGCAACGGCGTGACAGGCTCTACTGCCATAGATGCAGGGAAATCCGTCCCGACGTCAATCTTCACCCCCGTAATGGGATACACACTCGATCGGCTTATCTCGCTAAACGGAACGATGAGCTCTTTCCAGTCGGTGCTAGCGATCACCGCTCTGACTTGATCGACTCGCATCCCGCGCTCCCGCCGCAGGAGTTCACAATATTTCAGGACTTCGTGAATTGCCTCCCTGGCGGTGTTGTCGGATTTTTTTACTTCGATCGGAACGAAGATGCCGTGACGATCGCGAGCGAGGATATCGACAAAGCCGCGCGTGCCGGCACTGTTCTGAAGGTGATAGTTCTCCTTAATCAGTTTCATTCCGGGCTCGATGACTCCCAGGCGGTCGGCCAGAGCGTTCTGGATTGCCAACTCGGTCTGCTTAGTAGACACCGGTACCCCTCCATAAGCGTTGATAATCTGAGGGTACTCGTCTTCTCCTGTGTTGTCCGCGTAACGAATGATTCGAGTGCACCTCGCCCTGCTGGAATCCCGCTACCACTTGCCCTCTTATGTCTCGCTGCACCCCCACTGCCCGCAGCCGACTTGCGCCGTCGACCAGAGCAGGCCGCGACGGCTGTCCGTGGCGACGGCGCGAGATCCCTCGACTTTGGAGGCTGTGATCATTTCAGCCTTGGACTGTCCATTCAGCCGACAACAGTCAGCCCACGACGGCTTGTCCAGCATGGTCAACTCGCCAAGCCGAGAAGGCCAGCCCCAAAGCCGCCAGTGACGTCTACCGGTCCAGCCGGGCAACCGGGGCCAACTCTTCCGGTTCTGGGGGCTGCATAGCTGACGGTCACCTCAACGGGCGGGTGGTTGTGCTAGTAGTACGGGAGTGACGTACAGCAACCGCTGCTAAGGAACCCCAGCTTGTCAAGCTGATGGCGTCGACGTGCGCCCGCGCGCACCCGGCAGTTTCAGCACGCGCCTTCCCTGCTGGCGGAAGCCGAGCCACGGTTCCTGGAGCTCCACGTACTGCGTGTCAAGACCAGAGGGGGCAACAGCGTGGCGAAGTGTGGTGCGCCGACCAAGGCAGGCGGGCGATGTCAGCGGAAGGTGGTGACCGGCACCTCCCGGTGTCCAGTCCATCAGGGACCGTGGTCTGCGTACGGTGTGGCGCAACGCAAGGAGAAAGAGGCCAAGGAGAAGAAGCGCAGGATTCGCAAGAAGCGCTAGCTCCGGCTGACGTCCACAACTGCCACCAACGGCGCCGGAGGTGAGCACCTCTGTACGGCCCGGCTGCGGTCGAGCCGGCGGTGTAGTAGCGCCACTGGGCCGCGCTCGGATCGAACTCTCTGCTCGACCGGTCGGCCAAGCCGGTTTCGGACGGGAGCCGTTCGCCGGGCTTGAGGTAGCCGGTCGTGATCTGGTGCCGGAGATCGTCGGCGATGTCGTGGCGGCGAGGAGACACGGACCGGATCACCGCCGCCTCATCATCCGCACGGCAGCGAGCCGGGTCCGCGTGTGTATGGTCAGCAACTCGCCCGAGTCGAAGAGGATTTGCTTCGCGCCCTGGGAAAGCTGGAAGAGATCTTGCACCCGGCAGGCGCGGCCTCCGAGTTGGATGACGTCGCCGCGTTGCACGGTGGCCGCGGTCACCTCGACGTTTGATGCCAGCGTGCCGCTGGGCGCCCACTGCCTCACCGCTGCACCTCCGAGGGCTTCGTCTGACCCGACATCGAATGGCACGGGCAGTCGCACGACTCATAGACCACCGGGAGGTCGACCGGCGCCGAGGCCGGGGAGGACTCCGCGCAGGCGTGGTGGGTGCCGATCCGGCATGCGGTGGATCGGTAGGGGACGGCCGAGGCGTCCGTGACGCGGGTCTGTCGACGGGGATGCATCAGTGGACCCCCACCAGGGCCGACCACGCGTCGGCCGACAGATAGGGAGCGACTACCACTTCGCGCGTTCGCACACGCTTCTCCCAGGCCAGTACGTACGGGCGGACGAGCGCGACGTCCTCACCCCTGAGCGTTTGCCGGTGGTCCACGTCGTCGGAGGCACGTCGGCGGGCGGCCGTCGTCCTGTCCGGAGACAGGGAGGAGGCAGGGGCCGACGGCCCGGAGGTCGTTAAGGGGCGGCGGTGCCTGCCCCTGTGGAAGTGCCGCTCTCTGGTGAGCGAGACGGCACGGCGGATACGGTTGAGCACGCTGGTCAGCTCCTATCGCTGATGGCCCGGTCCCCCGACATCGCCCGTCGTGGGGACCGTTTTGCGTACGACCGCCCAGAGGGTGCGGCCGTTCATGCTGGTGGCCAGGAGCCCGAATCGATCGGCCTCCGCCACTACGTCCAGGGCCTCCCGCCATAACTCGGCGGCGAGCGCGTCCGGCACCTCCGCTTCGACCGACGTGTGCCGGGGGTGTTCCTCCACTCGCGTGAGGAGCCCGAGGGCGGACAGCCGGGCGGCGAGGGCCGCCGCGCTAACTCCCGAAGCGGGCATAGGGCAGCCTCCGAACCAGCGATCACTTTGAGTGAAGCTAGTTAACTAGATTAGAGCTAGTGGACTAGATTTTCCATATGCCTGAGCAGCCGCCCTATCTCCGCGTCGCCGACGAACTCCGGCGGCGGATCGTGGAGCACGTGTGGGCGCCGGGAGACCGCCTGCCCTCCCGCGCCCAGATCGGCCAGGAGTACGGCGTGGGCGAGAACGTGGTCCGCCGGGCCCAGGAGCTGCTGATCTCCCAGGGCGTGCTGGAAGGCCGGGCCGGTTCTGGGACGTACGTTGCCGAGCCCAGGCAGCGGGTGCGGGTCGTTCGTTCATCGGCGCGTGAGCAACCCACTGGGTCCCCGTTCCGTGCCGACATGAAGGCCGTCGGCAGGCAGGGCGATTGGGAAAGCCGAACTGACGCCAAGGTGTCGGCACCGGCAGAGATCGCGACACGTCTGGGGATCACCGAAGGCGACCTGTGCGTCCGAACGGCGTATGAGTTCCTTGCCGACGGCAGGCCGGTGCAACTGTCGACGAGTTGGGAGCCGTACGACCTCACGGCCGGCACTCTCGTCGTCCTCCCCGAGGGAGGACCGCACGCCGGGGCGGGCGTCGTGAACCGCATGGCCGCGATCGGCATCACCGTCAGCCACGCCGTGGAACAGCCGGAGCCGCGGCAGGCGACCTCCGAGGAAGCGTCGCTACTGGGCATCCAGAAGGCAGCGCTCGTCACGCACATCCGACGGACCTACTACAGCGACCAGGGTCGGCCCGTGGAGACAGCGGACATCGTTGTGCCCGCCGCCCATTGCGAAATCGTCTATGAGATCCCGATCAACCGTTAGCCGATCCAGGCACGACGACAGTTGAACTGACGCGTACCAGCCGGACGCCCGCTCAACTGTCCTCGTCCTCGACCAGGCCGATGGCGAAGGGGAACGACTTCAGGAAGTCGCGCCGCACAGGGTCTTCCTCCGCTTTCGCCAACTCCGAGAGCACCTGCACGAGCCGCTCGCGTTGGCCGGAGGGCAGGCGCAGCAGTTCCCCGCCGATGCTTTCCATCACCTTCACCGCGGAATCGGGATCCACTTCCTCATCCCCACAGCTCTCCAGCCACCACACGACATCGACGAGTACGCCGGTGAGCGCCGGCACGAGCGAATCCCTGTCAGTCATGCGTGCAACGTAGCCGAGCCCTACGACAGCGCCTCGTGCGCGGGTGAGTGCCTGACGACATCCCTTCGGGACGCAGCGGGTCGTCGCTCCGCTAGGGTCCACCGCATGACCAACGACGCCCCGGCCTGCCCTGATTGTGGCCGGCCCATGAAGTCCGGTGGCTTCGTACTGTCCAAGCGCGAGGATGACGGCCGACGGACCTGTCGGTCGCTGTGGAGGTGTGCTGGTCGGCATGTTTGGTGGGGCTGGGCCGACCGGCCGGAGGAGCCGTTAAAGGCCTGCCCAGTGCCGCAGCTGTTCCGCTGACATCCAAGTGCACCCGGGATGCGTGGACGTAGCCGAAGCGCGTTCGTATCCTCGTCGGTCGAATGCGTGTCGAAGTCGCCGAACGTCCACACTCAGCGCGCCGAAACGGCCAGGTCAGGCCCGCCCATCCGGTGGTCAGCTCAAGCGCCTTCTAAGCGCTTGGCCGCAGGTTCGAGTCCTGCCGGGGGCGCAAGTCTCTGCCCTCCCCATGGGAGGGCCTTTTTGCTGGTCACGGCGTGTTTCACTCGCCACGACGAAGCCCCGGACACTCCCCCGACGATCAAGGGGAGGTTCCGGGGCTGTCCCAGGAAGCTGCCCCTCGACGCAGCGTAGGTGCGCTTTTGGAACTCGGCCGCCTTGCCGTACGAGACGCGGAGGTGGCCTGCAAGTTCCCGGCGGGCCAGTCCGCCGCGGACGGTGAGTTCGCGGCGGAGCCGGGGGGTGGAGCGCTGCCAGAGCTGTCCGGTGTGATTGTTGAACAGGACGGCCCCCGCGCAGGTCGGAACCGTACGACCTCACCGTCGACACTCTCGTCGTCCTGCCCGAGGGAGGCCGCACGCCGGGGCGGGTGTCGTGAATCGCACGGCCGTGATCGGCATCACCGTCGGCCACGCCGTTGGAACAGCCGGAGCCATGGTGAGAAGGCGTCTCGTAGGCATCCAGAAGGCCACACTCGTTACGCACATCCGGGGCACGTACCACAGCGGCCAGGGGCGCCCGGTGGAGCCGGCGGACATCGTGATGTCCGCCGCTCACTGCGAGATCGGCTACGCGATTCCGATGAACCGTCCGTAGCGGTCTGCCGGACCCGTTGAAGCAGGCCGGCGGATGTCGCGACTACCTGCGGCGTCGGACGTACCAACCGGCCACCAGCACGATGAGGATGGCAACGACGAAGGCCCACACGGTCGTTGCGCCGTGGTACGAGCGGTAGGCAATCAGAGCAAGCATGTTCAGGCGGATACCCCGGGTGTGTGGCTTCAGCCGACACGCGTCGCTCGCCCTTCTGCCGAATGCCGAGCCAGGCATCGAGCCCTCGGCCTACAGACGGCCGTCGACGACGGGCAACGTGTCGCGGACGTCGACACCGGCGAGGTCCTCGGCGGCCGGCCCGACGCCCGCGTAGGCGGTGGTGCCGAGCGCGAGGGCGATCGGGGCGGTGAGTTCCGGTGAGCCGGCGAGCCCGTGAGCCCGTGAGCCGGACCGTCGTGCGGGCCACCCGCGCCGCTCGCTCGATACACGACGGCTGTCCGCGCCGGGCGCAGGCGGCCGTCGTGTGGCAGGACGTCGATCACTTCGGCGTACGCGGGGCCGTTCCGGCCGGCAGTGAGGCGCGTGTCCGGGTCCCGTCGCAGCGGGCCCGCCCGGGCGCGGAAGTCGGGGGCGAGGGGGAGGGCGGGGGTGGATACGTGGAACTGCCCGCTGTTCGGAACACTGAGGCCGACCGTCGATCGGAGGTGACCGGAAAGCACAGGTTCCCTTCGAGGTCGTAGATCTCCCCGTCCACTCGTTCCAGGGCGGCGTCCTCCACCGACATGTCAGCCCTGCCCTCGTTCGAATGGGTTCCCGTGAGCGGAAAACCGCGACCGTGCGCGGTACCGCAGCCGCGCGAAAGGGACGGATCCGTCTCGGGGACGTGGCGGGCCGACCTCAGCTCGCCGCCGGTGACCCGTGAAACGTTGCGGGTATTCGGCACCGCGGCCCTGGTTGATTGCTCATGGATCTCCGTGAGCAATTCACCAAGAATCCGAATTCCGCCTCCCCTCCGGAGGTACGGCGCCTCCCGCCGGGAGCCTTGCGGATCTCGTCCGGAAGCCCCGCGGATCTAGCCCCGCGGATCTCATCCGACAGCCCTGGGGTCCCGTCCGACAACCCCGCGCATCCCATCCGCCCGGTGCCCGCCTGATCGCTCAGGCCGGCACCCGCCCAGGCCGCCACCCGCTCAGGCCGCCGCCCCCGCTCAGGCCGCCACCCCGGACCCCGCACGGACGACGACCCGCACCCCGCCTCCTCCCAGCACCGCGACGGCCGCCGGGTGGGTGCCCCGGACCGTCAGGTCCGTCAGGTCCGTCAGGCTCGCCTCCGGCCGTCTGCCGAGCTGCTCCGGCCAGGTGAGGACCGCCGGAGCGGCGTCCGGGGCGGACACCTCCAGCCCGCGCAACGGCACGCCCAGACCGACGCCGAGCGCCTTGAGTACGGCCTCCTTGCGGGTCCAGGTGCGCAGGAAGGCGGAACGGCGTCCGGCGGGCGGACGGGCGTACAGGGACCTCAGTTCCGCGTCACCGAGCGCTGTGCGCGCCGCCGCGTCCACGTCGAGCGGGATGCCGTCGTCCTCCACGTCGAGTCCCACGGCCGCGGTTCGGCAGACGGCGACCCCGACCACGTCCCCGCTGTGGGTCACGGAGAAGTCGACGTCCGGGTACGGCACCCCCTCCGGCACCGTCAGCCGCACCTTGCCGTGCGGCCCGCCGCAGCGCGGGCACACCCGGCGCAGGGGCACGTCGGCGGGAGGCAGGTCGAGCAGCTCGCCCAGGGCGAGGCGGCTGAGCGCGCATCCGACCAGGAAGCGCGCCCTGTCGGCCGGCCGGGCCGTGGCCTCGTAGCGGGCGCGCTCCACGGTGTCGAGCAGGCCGAGGAGGCCCGGCCGGGCGTCACCCGGGGCCGCCCACCGCACCAGTACCTCGTGCTCCGTCACCGTCCCTCGCTCCGCTCCGCTCCGCCGATCGGCCGACGTTCTAGACTCCTGTTCGCCGCGTACGGCAACGACCCGCACCCGCCCGCCCGTCCCACGACGACGACAGGAAAGCGACCGGATGCGTCTGCACACACAGGAGTGGGGAACCGGCGACCGGCTCGCCGTCCTCGTCCATGGCATCATGGCCGACCACCGCACCTGGCACGAGCTGACACCGGTGCTCACGGACCGGGGCTATCGCGTTCTCGCCGTGGATCTGCGCGGCCACGGCGCGAGCGCGCGCGGGGCGTACGCGCCCGCGCTTTTCGCCGAGGACCTCCTGGACACGCTCCCGCGCCGCCCCGAGCTGGCGCTGGGCCATTCGCTGGGCGCACTCGCCCTGGCCCTCGCGGTGGAGGAGCTGGCTCCGGCCCGCGCGGTCTACTCGGAGCCCGCCTGGCGGATGAGCGGGGCGGAGGGCGGCCTCGACCCGGCGTTCTTCACGCTGTTCAAGCGCTCTCCCGACCTGCTGACGAGCCTCTCCCGCCCACGGGAGGGCGCCGAGCACGGCGAGCGGCTCGCGGTCGAGCGGCAGGCTCTCGAGGCCTGGGACGAGACCACCGCCCTCGCCCTCTCCGCCCACCGCCTCGTCGACCACACCCCGGAGAAGGCCGTCGTCCCCTCGCTGGTCCAGGTCTCGGACCCGAGCACGCTCGTCAGCGCGCAGGCGCGGGCGGAACTCGTCCGGCGGGGCTTCGAGGTCCGTACGGTGCCCGACGCGCCGCACGCGATCCACCGGGACCGGTTCGACGCGTTCGTCGGCTCTCTCGCGGGGTGGCTGTGAAAGCGGAGCGCCGAGGACGCCGCACGCACCGAACGAGGTCGACGCGGGCCGAAGTCGGCGCACCGCACCGTCAGGACGTGAGGTGGGCGCTCAGGAGGTGAGTCGCGTGCTGCTGGATCAGTGCACCGCGCGCAGCATGCGCGTGACGTTGATCTTCGTCGGCGAAAGGCCGACTTCGACGCTCTGCATCATCCGCTCGCCGTTCAGCCGGCCGTAGGCGAGCAGATCGACGTTGGCCAGGCTGAATTCCGGCCAGGTGTGAATGCTCAGATGCGAGGCGGAAAGCAGCAGGATCGCGGTGACGGCACCATTGGGGAAAACGTGCGAGGCCTCACCGAGCACCTGGGCGTTTCCCTTTTCGGCGGCCGTGCGCAGCACCTGGAGGAGGCGCTCCTCGTCCGTCAGGATGCTGTGGTCGCTCACCCACACGTCTACGGCGTAGGAGCACAAATCATCGACGTTTATGCCCTCGGTGGCGAGGCTGGCGGGGTTGGTCATGGGGAATCGGGGGTCGCGTTCCGCTGCCCCCGTCTCCTTTCGCATAGAAGTGCGCTGGTCCGCGCGGCCGAAGGGGAACCGCCGAGGCCGAAAACCGGCGCTCGATCTGGCCCAGCCTAGCATCCGGGCCGCTCTACGGCTCGCGCTCACATACCGTCAAGTGGCGTGAAGCCTTCTCCGCTCACCCCCTTCCCGTAGTCGAGAAACAAATCCCTGAACACTTCGAAAAGAAATCCCGCATTCGCCCCTTCCGCTTTCCGTATTCGCCCCGTCGAGGGCGGGTCCTGTCGATGCCGCGTCAGCCCGTATACTCGATAGAACTGGATTCCATCGCCCCGCCGGAGCAGCTTTGTGAAAAACGCGCCTCGACACCGTCGGAGTACCCCCGCCGATCGAGTGCTCACGGAAGTCGCGGACGCCGTCAGGCTTCAGGAGGGCCCGCCCGGTGTGCGCTCCGTGCTGCGAGCCCTGCGCCGTCTGGCCCCCGCCTCCACCAGGGACATCAGCCGTGCCACCGGCCTGCCCGTCCCGATCGTGGCCGCTCTGGGGAACGAGCTGCGCCGTCGCGACCTGCTCACCGCGGAGCGTCCGTCCCGGCTGACCCAGGCCGGACTGGACGTGGTGGCCGAGCTGGGCATGGACCTCACGCTCGACGCGACCTGCGCCACCTGCGAGGGCCGCGAGCTGGTGATCCCCTCCGTCCTCGACGAGGCCGTACGACGGCTGCGGGCCCTGATGGAGTCCGGTCCCGCCGCCGACATGGCGATCGACCAGTCCCACTGCACGCCCGAGACCAAGGTGCGCCGCGTCCTGGCGCTGCTCGCGGCGGGCGCGCTGCCCGGCGGTTCCCTGCTGCTGATCGGGGACGACGACCTCGTCTCCCTGGCGGTCGCCGTCGTCGGGGACGTCCTCGGCTCCCCGATCGTGGAGCGCGTGACCGTGGTCGACATCTCCCCGGAGATCCTGGCCTACGTCCGGAAGGTGTCCGCGGGCCTCGGTACCCGTGTCGAGACGGTCGAGCACGACCTGCGCCAGCCGCTCCCCGCCGAGCTGCACGACGGCTTCGACGTGGCAATGACCGACCCGCCGTACACGGCGGAGGGCGCCCGGCTGTTCCTGTCGCGCGCCGTGGAGGGCCTGCGCCCCGGCCCCGCCCACAGCGTCTTCTTCTCGTTCGGCGGCAAGAGCCCGGACGAGATGCTCGAGGTGCAGCGCGAGATCATGGCCCTCGGCCTGGTCACCAACGGCTACATCCGCAACTTCAACGAGTACGAGGGCAGCGGCATCCTCGGCGGTGTCGGCTTCTTCCAGCATCTCCTCACCACCACCTCGACCGCCTCCCGGCAGGGCGACTACGAGGGCCCCCTCTACACGGGCGACAAGCGGACCCGGCAGCGCGAGTACCAGTGCGTGGCCTGCGGCAACCGGCTCCGCGTCGGCCCCGGCGCCCGCTGGACGTCCGTCGCCGCCCTGCGCGACGAGGGGTGCCCGCAGTGCGGCAAGGGTCCCTTCCGCCCCGGCCGCCTGGTCGCCGCGGACGAGACCCCGACCACCCTGACGGTCCCGGCGGAGGAGTCCGCCCCCGTCCCGGCCTCCGCCCCGGCAGCCGCACCCCTGGCCACCCCGGTCGCAGCTCCGGCCCCAGCCGCAGCTTCGGCCCCGGCCCCGGCGCTCTCCCAGCAACCCGGCTGGCACCGTCCCACCCCCGAATCGCGCGCCGCCCTCGCCCAGCGGGCGCGGCCCTACCTCACCCGTCAGGCCGACGAGGGCGACCTCCCGGCCATCGGTGAGTTCGAGGCGGAGATCGCCCGCATCTCCTTCGGCGAGGACGCCGTGGACGACCCCGCGCGGCACGCCTCCCGTGTGGGCCGTTCCATGGAGAAGTCCAGGGAGGGCATGATCGTCGCCCATCGTCCGGACGGCGAGACGGTCGGCTGGTGCTGGGTGAGCATCAACCAGAACCAGATGACCGGCGACCGCTACGCCAACTTCCGCTCCCTCGCGGTCGCCCCGCTGGACAACCGCGCCGACGTGGCCGAACTCCTCCTCACCGAGGGCCTGGAGTTCTGCCTGGCGAACGGGATCACCGAGGTCGTCGGCCGCGTCCACGTCGGCAACGTCCCGATGCGGACCGTCTACCGCAAGTTCGGCTTCGACCCCGCCACCCTGACGATGAAGCTGCGCCTCCCGGAGGAGGACCCCCGATGACCGGCGCGACGGGGACACCCGGCTCGACCGGCGACGGCCCCGGCCGGATCGAGGACGCCCCCGGCCGGATCGAGGGCGACCCCAGCCGGGTCAAGGACGCCCCCGGCCGGATCGAGAACGACCCCAGCCGGATCAAGTGCGTCGTCTGGGACCTGGACGGCACCCTGTGGGACGAGATCGCGGTGGAGACCCCCACCGACGAACTGCCCGTCGCCCGGCCCGAGATGCTGGCCGCGATCGACGCGCTGGCGGCCCGCGGCGTGCTCAGCAGCCTCGCGAGCCGCAGCGCGCCCGCGGTCCTCGACCGGATGGACGCCGTGCCCGGGCTGCGGGAGCGCTTCCTGGCCCCGCAGGTGTCCTGGCAGGACAAGAGCGAGTCGCTGCGCCGCATCGCCCAGGACCTCGGGATCGCGGTGGAGGCGCTGGTCCTGGTCGACGACTCCCCGTACGAGCGTGCCGAGGTGGAGGCGCTGCTGCCGGGCGTGCGCACCCTCGACCCCGGCGAAGTCCCCGCCCTGCTGGCGGCGTTCGGGGACCGCGAGGTCACTCCCGAGTCGCGGGAGCGGGTCCACCGGTACCGCACCGAGGCGACCCGCCGGGCCGAGGGCGAACGCTTCCAGGGCACCCGCGAGGAGTTCCTGCGCTGGTGCGACATGCGCCTCACGGTCGGTTCCGCCGTCGCGGACGAGGTCCCGCGGGCCCTGGAACTCGCCGCCCGCACCCACCGTCTGAACTCCTCCGGTCTGACCCCCGACCGCCTGCGCGCGCTCGCCGCCGCCGACGGGCACGGGCTGTACACCGCCCGCATGTCCGACCGTTTCGGCGCGTACGGGATCATCGGCGCCGCCCTCGTCGACCGGACCGCGCCCGGCTCCTGGTCGGTGCCGCTGCTGGCGCTCTCCTGCCGGGTCGCCGGCCGGGGTGCCGCGGCGGCGTTCCTGTTCTGGCTGATGGAGCGGGCGCGGGAGTCGGGCGCGCGGGAGTTCCGGGTGACGCTGCGGCCGACGGACGCCAACCTGGAGATGCGGATCCTGCTCCGCCAGGCGGGGTTGCGCCGTACCGGTGACGACGGCGACATCGACGACGGGGCGGTCCTGGCCCGCTCCCTGGACGGCGACGGCGACCTGCCGGAGCCCCCTTCCTGGCTGCATGTCTCCACCCGAAAGGACGCCGACGCGTGACGGACGCCCCCACCCCCTCCTCCACGGACCGTTCGGCGGTGGAGCGGGAACTCCGCTCGATGATCGCGGAGGCCGCCCGCCTGGACGCGGCCGTGGTCGCCGGGCTGCCCGCCGACACCGACCTGTTCGGCCCGCGGATCGGCCTGACCTCGCTGGCCGGGGTGACGCTGCTGGGTGCGGTCGACGCCCGTTTCGGTGTCGATGTCGCCGCTCTGGACCTCAGTCTGGACAGCCTCCAGTCCATCGCCACCCTGGCCGACTTCGTGACGGCGCACCGGAGCGTCCGCTGAGGCGCACGCCCCCCGGCGCGTGCTCGGCAAGGGTGATCCGGCGGTCCCCGCCGTGACCTGCCCGCGGGGCCGGCGTTGAACGGGGAGTGCGGCGGCGCTTCCTGCTGCCGTGCGAACCGAATCACTAAGGAGAACGTGATGTCTCGCATCGCGAAGGCAGCGGCTGTCGCCGTCGGCGCCGGCGCCATGATGGTCAGCGGAGCCGGCCTGGCCATGGCGGACGCGGGCGCGCAGGGCGCGGCCGTGGGCTCGCCGGGCGTCCTGTCCGGCAACCTCGTCCAGGTCCCGGTCCACGTGCCGATCAACATCTGCGGCAACACCGTGAACATCGTCGGCCTGCTCAACCCGGCCTTCGGCAACACCTGCGCCAACGTCAGCGACCACGGCAAGGGTGGCGACGACAAGGGCGGCGACGACAAGGGCGGCCACCACCACAGCGGCGGCGACGCCGGTGGCTACGGCGGCTGACGTCCGTCTCGCACCATCCAAGGGAGAGCCCCGGCACCTCGAGCGCCGGGGCTCTCCCCTTGTCCCGCACGTCCCTCACGCGTACCGGTAGATCCGCCCCACGTCCTGCATCTGCTCGGGTGTGACGTCCCACGGGGGCATCGTCTGGTGCCGGGCGACGACCCGGCCGTGCTGATCGCTGCCGGGCAGCGGCGGGCGGGCGGGCAGATAGCGGTGCTCGCGGTGGCGCCGCTGCCAGCGGGTCCACAGCAGGTCGACGAAGGCGTGATGCAGCCAGAACACCGGGTCGTTGACGGACGCCCCGCCGACCATGGCGCCGCCCACCCACCGGTGCACCCGGTTGTGGTTGAGCCAGGCGGTGCTGCCCCGGCCGGTCCCCCATCCCTCCAGCTTGTTGCGGAAGCCACGGGTGACCGTCGAGTCCCAGGGAGAGACGTCGTAGACCGGGTCCTTCAGCGCCCGCTCCACGTCGGCCCCGGTCGGCAGTGCGATCGGGTCGCGGGCCCGGCCCAGGTCGCGGGTGAGGAACTCCACGTCGGTGACGCCTTCCGTGATCGTCCAGCCGCCGTTGGCGTAGGCGAACGGCCCCGTGGTGACCTGCCGGTCGGAGCGCCGCCCGTTGCCGCCGAGGAGGTCCGCCGTCCAGGGCGCGGAGGTCGTGGTGCGGTCCCGCGTCCAGTCCCAGTACGGCACCGTCACCGAGGGATCGATCCGGCGCAGCGCGTCCTCCAGCTCCAGCAGGAACCGGCGGTGCCAGGGCAGGAAGGAGGGCGCCATGTGTGCCGTACGCAGGCCGCCCTCGCCGTCGGACTCGTAGTGGTCGATGTGCATGCGCACGAACTCGTCGTACTCGCCCCGGCGTTTCAGCTCCAGCAGGGCCCTGACGAGGCGTCGGCGCTCGGCGACGGTGAGCGTGCTGACGTCCTTACGGATGTAGGCCATGGTGTCCCCCCAGGTGTGTGTGGCGACCGGTGGCGGCGGCCCGCAGCATCTGTCCGGGTCCCAGCTCGTCGACGGCGGCGCGGACCGCGTCCAGCGGGTCGGCGTACGAGCGGTAGTGGTCGACCATGCTGAGCCAGGTGCCGTCGGCGCGGCGCATGAGATGCAGGGGGCGGCCGTCGACGGTGATCTCCCAGCGGCCGGCGCCGGCCGCGCCGGCCGACGGGACGAGCCTGCCGAGCAGACGGCGGCCGAGGTAGATCTCGTCGAAGGCGGCTTCCCGAGGCCCGTCTCGGCGGCGGGCGGGCCGGGAGGCCGCGACGAGCGGGGCGAGTGCGAGGGCCGCGGCGGCGCCGAGCAGTCCGCGCAGCGCGTCCCGCCGCCGTGTTCTGCCTCGTGCCGCGCCCACCGTGCCGGCCGGGACCGGCCTGGCGGCGGGTCCGTCCACGCTGACGACCATGTGTGCTCCTCGTCCGGTTCCGTTGTCCACAGCGGTAACCGTCCGACGGCCCGCGGGGTCACCGTGCGGGCCGGGAAAGGGGCCAGGCCCGGACGGCGGGTCCGGGCCTGAGTCGGGGTGGGTTCGCGGGTTACAGCCCCTGTCCGAGCCCGAGGTCCGCGCCCGGCACCGTCTGCAGGACCGGGGTGAGCACGCCGGCCTGCGGCAGCTGGAGGTCCGGCAGGCCGAACCGGTCGGGGTTGGGGGCCGTGAGCGGGGTGTCCAGGGTCAGGCCGGGGCTGAGGGTGCGCACGTCGGAAGCGGGGGCGTCGAGGCCGACGTGGTTGAACCCGTCGCCGAGGACCTCCGGCAGCGGTGCGCGCAGATCCAGTCCGGGGACCCCGCCGGAGACCGGCAGCTGCGGGACCACCCGGTCCGGGATGAGGCGTCCCTCGACGTATCGGGGACCTTCGGGGGCGCCGGGCGTGGGCAGCGGGATCTCGCCGCCGATCCGGGGCAGTGCCACGTTGAGGGACTTCTCGACGCCGTCCAGCGGGACGGGGACGGGGACCGTGCCGACCGCGGCGGCGGAGGTCGCGGAGGCGGCGCCGGCCGCGGCCGCCACACAGGTGAGCACGGCGGCGAGGGTTCCTCGGGTGGTCGACTTCATCTCGGGTACGGGCCCTTTCGGAGTTCTGGACGAGGCTGTGCCTGCGTACCGGGTAACGAGCCGGAAAACGACATCAGTTCACAAACCCCCTGAATGCCGTATTCGTACGACAGTGGGATCGTCGGGCCGTCCGCAGATCCCACCGGGGGCGAAGGGGCCCGTCCCCGGGGCGGCCCTGGCGCGCGCCGCGGGTGCCCGAGGGGCCCTGGCCCAGGGTCGTGGCCGGGGACCGAGGCCGGGGGCCGGGGGCCGGGGCCGGGGCCGGGGGCCGGGGATCCCGCACGTGCGGTGACCGCACGGGAGCGCATCGGCGGCACGCCGAGTTCCTCCCGGCGCCGGGACGCGGATCGGGGCCCGGACGGCCGTCAGCACGTCCGGACGACGGCCCCCGGCGGACGGCGGCCCCCGACGGCCGACGGTCGCGGGGACTGCCCGCGGGGACTGCGGTCGCGGGGACTGCGGTCAACGCCGTGAGGCACCGTCTAGCCGTCAAGCACCTGTCGGGCCGTCAGGCGTCGTCCAAGCCGTCAGGCACCGTCGGACCGTCAGGCGCCGGCGAGGTCGTCAGGCACGCAGGCTGCGGGCGGGCAGGATGATGTGGGCGGCCGCCTTCAAGGTCTTCTCGTCGCCGGCGAACGCGTTCAGCGCCTCGGGGGCGACCGTCGTACCGGGGGCGTCACCGGTCCAGGGGCGGGTGGTGAAGAGGAAGTAGGCCCACCCGCGCTGGGCCACCGCCTCCAGCCACTCCGGTCGCACCGTGCACTGGGTCTTGAGCCATGGCATGGTCACGACGGCCTGGCCGGCCACGACCAGCAACGTGACGGGCAGACTCGGTTTCTGGGTGCCGTCGGTCGTACCGCCCACGACCAGGCCACTGTCTTCCAGCAGCCTCTCGACCGCGGCGGTCGCGCCCTCGGGGCCGCCGGGACCGTTGCCGAGGGAACAGGCGAGGAGGTAGGGCATCGCGCGGCCGTCCGCGGCCTCGCCGCTCCACGGCATCATGACGAGCGTTCCGAGGTCGGCGACGGGGAAGGGACGGGTTTCGCTGGAGGTTGAGGTCACCGCGCGACCGTAAGGCGTCCCGCGGCCCCACCCGGACGGTTGTCACCCGGTCGGAGGACACCGGGTGCCTGCTCCACACGAACGGGGGACGGGTCCGCCGACCCGCTTCGAACAACGTGTACGGCCGGTCCCGTACCGGAGGGGACCGGCCGTCCGGGAGCCCTGCGGGCGGGACGTCAGCCCTGCAGGGGCAGGCCGCCGAGGAGCGAGTTCGGGGCGTTGAGCGCGGTGGTCGCGTCCTTGACCGTGCTGAGAGGGGAGTTCTCGTTCTCCGTGTCGAGCGCGTCCGACTGGTGCCGCAGCGGCATCACGTCGATGGGGCCCTTGGTGAGCGTGTTGACGGCGCCGTTGAGGCTGGTGGGCGTGAGGTCGGCGGTGTCGTGCGCGAACGCCGGTGCGGCGGCACCCGCGATCACCATGGATCCGGCAACGACAGCGGCAGCCTTCAGGGACTTCATCGGGGACCTTTCTTCGGCGACTCGGCAACGCGGGTCACCAGGAGGGATTCTGACCTGTGCCTAACGAGGTGCGGCGACGGCGGAAACCCTGGACGCGCAAGAAATCCGCACCCCGGCGCGGGCCACCCGAACGCCGAGGTGCGGCAGGACGCGACCGAGCCGTCAGCCGACGGTGACCGGCGCCGGCAGCGTGACCGGCAGCTCGGGGGTCGTCGGCAGAGCGGGCGCCTCGACCGGAAGCTCCGGCGTCGCCGGCAGAGCGGGGGCCTCGACCGGAAGCTCCGGCGTCGCCGGCAGGGCGGGCAGCTCCGGCAGCAGCTCCTCCAGGGACGGCAGGGACAGGCCGTCCAGCAGGGAGGTGACCAGGTCGGTCAGGCCGCTCACCAGGCTCGTGGCCGCCGGCAGGATCTGGCCGACGTCACCGGAGGTGGCCGCCGCGACCAGGGCGTCGACCTGCTTCTGCACGGTGGCGAGCA
The DNA here is from genome assembly GCF_042870975.1 of Streptomyces sp. NPDC006259. Lineage (NCBI taxonomy): Bacteria > Bacillati > Actinomycetota > Actinomycetes > Kitasatosporales > Streptomycetaceae > Streptomyces > Streptomyces sp. NPDC006259. The sequence continues at coordinate 1,135,253 of NZ_JBIAHY010000001.1, forward strand.
CGTCGTCCACGACATCGGCGGCCCGGGCCGGTGCCCCGGTACCGGCGCCGGCCGGTGTCCCGGTCGGGGTGGCGGCCTCGGTGGCGGCCTTGGTGGCGGTCTCGGTGGCGGCCTCGGTGGCCTTGGTGAGGGCCCTCTCGGCGGCGGTGTCGAGCCGTCTCGCCCGGTCGGCGTCGAGGCGGTCGCCGTCGGACCTGAGCGAGGTGCGGAGCAGGTCGGTGACGGGGGTGAGCGCGGGCTGGAGGTCGTCCAGGCCCCCGGCGCGGGCGAGAAGCGCGTCCGGGACGGTGAGGGGCGCGCTCGGCACCGGGTGGGTGCGCTCGAGCGGTGCTTCGCCGTCGACGGCCAGTGCGGCGGGAGCGGCGATGCCGAGGAGGAGGGTGGCGCAGAGGGCGGGGAGAGCGGTACGCCGAACGGGCAGACCACGCATGGAGGTTCCTTTCGATATGCGTCGGGACGCAGCTCCAGCGTGAAAGCGCCATTCACTCTCCGCAACAGAAGGTCACCGTCCGCGACACCGGGTGGGGGCGCTCCTCCCCTGGTGGGACGCCCGCCGGACCTCGCGGGCCCACCGCGCCCCTCCACCCCCGTTCGGCGCAACGTGAACGGCCGCCCTCCTGGCGGAAGGGCGGCCGTACGACGTCGCACGCGTCGTGACCTCGGTCGAGGTGACGTCAGTCGTTGACGCAGGTGTTGCCGAACGCAGGGTTCAGCAGACCGATCACGTCGACGGTGTTGCCGCAGACGTTGACCGGGATGTGGATCGGAACCTGGACGACGTTGCCCGACAGGACGCCGGGGGAGTTCACGGCGGCGGCGTTGGCGCCACTGTCGGCGGCGGCGATGCCGGAGGCGCCGGCGACGGCCGCGGCGGCAACGGAGGTCAGGACCAGGCCCTTCGCGATACGCGACATGGAGAGGTGCTCCTTGGGGGTTTTGACACATACACCTGGGCGGGGATGCCCGGCGGTGTGTCAACGCGCGAAATCCTCCGGAGTTTTGCCTCCGAACGGGTGACGTGACGGCGTCCGGGCCTCCTCCCCGCCGACACGGATGACCGAATTCTCCTTGTTAATCCGCATTGTGACTAGAGTGGCGGCTCGTTCCCGCACGCCTTCGCCAGCCCACCGCACCTTTCTGAAAGGGCCACGCCGGACATGCGCCACTCCCCGGGTTCGCTGCCGTGCCGCGCGACGGTGGGCGTCCTCGCCCTCGCCCTCGTCCTCGCCGCCCTCTGGGCTCCGGACGGCGCGCTGGCCGCCCCGGCACCGCCCGCCCCGGAGGCCGAACGCCTCGCGTTCGGCCAGCGGTACCACGCGACCCGACACGGCGGCATCGTCCGCGCCGCCAACTCGGCCGTCAGCTGCCGTACGACACCGGCGGCCCCACCAGCGACCGCGACCGCAACCACCACCCGAACGGCCCCCGCCTGCGCGGCCGTCCGCGAGGGACGGGCCGCGGTCAACGGTGAGTTCGACATGGCCTACGTCGACGTGGACCGCGATCCGAACACCTACAACTCCTCCCGGGCCGAGGTCCGCCTCCCCCGGGGCTCCCGGGTGACGTACGCGCGGCTGTACTGGGGCGGCAATCTGCGCGTCGGCGAGCAGAAGCCGCCGAAGGACAACGGGCGGGTGCTGATCGCCGAGCCGGGCGGCGCGTACAAGGCGGTCCTCGCCGACACGGTCGTCGGCCACCGGGCGGCGCGGGGGGCCGACGCCTTCCAGGCCTCCGCGGACGTCACGGAGCTGGTGCGCGAGAGCGGGTCCGGCCTGTACACCGTGGCGCAGGTCAACGTGGCGATGGGCAGGTCGGCGGCCGGCGCGTGGGGCGGCTGGACGCTGGTCGCGGTCTACGAGAACCCGCGCGAGCCCTTGCGGCACCTCGCGCTGTGGGACGGATTCGACTCCCTCGGCTCGGGCGCCGGGCAGGAGATCCGGTTGCGCGGGGTGCGGATCCCGCGCGGTGCGGGTGGCAGGGCCGGGCTGGTCGCCTACGACGGGGACCGCGGCCGTTCGGGTGATTCGTTCATGTTCTCGACCGGCTCGCGGCCCGTCTCGGCGCTCTCCGACCCGGTCAATCCATCTGACGATGTGTTGAACTCCACGATCAGCGAGCCGGGGGCGGCTCCGGCGGCGCGTGTCCCGGCGTACGCCAACACGCTCGGCTACGACTCGGATGTGTTCGATCTGCGAGCGGATTTGCGGCGCGGCGGTGACCAGCTGGCCTTCCGGCTCGTTTCCCAGCGGGACGCGGCGTGGGCCGGCGTGCTCTTCGTCGCCGTCGACACACGGAAGCAGTAGGCGCGTTCCCACCGTCCAGAGCGCCACCCGTGAGCGAGGAAACCGCGCGATGCACCAGCCAGAACCCGACGTCGGACCGCGGGTCCTGCACCTCACCCAACCCGTGGACGGCGGCGTCGCCCGTGTCGTGACGGACCTGGCGGGCGCCCAGCTCGCCGCCGGACTGCACGTCACCGTCGCCTGCCCGGAGAGCCCCCTCGCCGAGGACCTGCGGTCCCTGGGCGTGGCCGTACGGCGGTGGGAGGCCTCGCGGGCGCCGGGGCCCGCGCTGCCCGGTGAGGTGCGGCGGCTCGGACGGGTGCTCGACGCGGTGCGGCCCGACCTGGTGCACGCGCACAGCGCCAAGGCCGGGCTCGCCGGGCGGCTCGCCGTACGGGGGCGGATCCCGACCGTGTTCCAGCCGCACGCCTGGTCGTTCGAGGCGGTCGGCGGGGTCACCGCCGCCCTCGCCCTGCGATGGGAGCGGTCCGGGGCGCGCTGGGCCGACCGGCTGGTGTGTGTCAGCGAGGCGGAGCGGGCGACCGGAGAGCGGGCCGGGATCACCGGGCGGTGGACGGTCGTCCCCAACGGCATCGATCCGCGGCGCTTCCACCCGGCGCCCGCCGGCACCGCGCGCGCCGCGCTCCTGCCGGACACCGACCCGGCCGCCCCGCTCGTGGTGTGCGTGGGGCGGTTGTGCCGGCAGAAGGGGCAGGACGTGCTGCTGGCCGCGTGGGACGCCGTGCTGGCCAGGGTGCCGGGGGCCAGGCTCGCCCTGGTCGGCGACGGCCCGGACCGGGACGCGCTGCGCCGCCGCGCCCCGGAGTCGGTGGTCTTCGCCGGGTCCGTCGCCGACGCCGTCCCCTGGTACCAGGCCGCCGACCTGGTCGTGCTCCCCTCGCGCTGGGAGGGCATGGCGCTGGCCCCGCTGGAGGCGCTGGCCTGCGGGCGGCCCGTGGTGGTGAGCGAGGTGGACGGCGCCCGCGAAAGCCTGCCGGCCGCGCTCGCGCCCCGCTGTCTGGTCGCCCCGGAGGACACCTCCGCGCTGGCCCGGGCGGTCGCCGAGCTGCTGCTCGACCCACCGCTGCGGGAGCGCCTCGGCCGTCAGGGGCGCCGTTACGTCCTGTCCACGCACGACGTGCGGCGCACGGCCGGGCAGATCGCGGGCGTGTACCGCGAGCTGCTCGGCCGGCCGCCGTCCGCAGCCGGTCACACGGCGCGGGTCGTGCCCACCGAGTGCAGGGAGTCCATCCACTCGTGACTGCGGAAAGCACCGTCCCCTCCCCCGGCGGGCAGCCCGGGTTCGCCCACGTCTCGGTCCTGCCGCGGCGCGAGAGCGGAGCGGGATTCCGGTTCCCGGCCCGGCGGCCCGCCATCCGGCCCGTCTCGCCGCTGCCCCTGCTGCTCGCCGACGGTCTCGCCGCGTCGGCGGGCGCCCTGGCGCTGACCGGGGCTCAGCGCCACCCGCTGCTGATCGCCGCGCTCGTGGCGGCGACGACGCTGCTGCGTCCGGGCCGCTCCCGCCCGGTCGCCGGCATCCTGGACGAACTGCCCGCCGTCTGCGGCCGGATCGCGGTGGTCTGGCTCACGCTGGGGGCGCTGGTGGCGGCGTACGCCCCGACGCACGCGCTGTCCGCGCGCACCCTGGTCCTCGGGTTCGCCGCGCAGGCCCTGGCCGGCTGTACCGGGCGGGCCGTCGTCCATCTGCGGCGCCGCCGGGCGTTGCTGCGCCGCCCGCGCGCGGCGCTCGTGATCGGCCCGGCGGCCACCGCGCAGCGGGTCGCCGCCGCCGTGCTGCGCCATCCCCGCTACGGGGTGCGGCCGGTCGGGATCGTCGCCGAACACCCCGGCCACCCCGACGGCGCGGACGGGCTTCCGGTGCTGACGACCGGCGAGGAGGTGCAGCGCGCGCTCATCCAGAACGGGGTCCGCGAGGTCCTGTGCGTCCACCCCTCGGTGCGCACGGCGCAGGGTCCGCTGCTGCGGGCGCTCGCCGAGTCGGGCTGCACGGTGTGGGAGGTCGACGCCGACACCCCGTCGTACGCGACCCGTGAGCAGCTCGCCGGATTCCCCTGCCGGCGGCTGGGCATGGGCACCGGGAGCGGCGGCGGTGCCGGCAAGCGACTGCTGGACCTCGCGGTGTCCGGGACGCTGCTGCTGCTGGTCAGTCCGCTGCTGCTGGCGTTCGCGACGGTGCTGCGGCTGACCAGCGGGCCGGGCGTGGTGTTCCGGCAGGAGCGCATCGGCAAGGACGGGCGCCCGTTCACGCTGCTGAAGTTCCGCACCCACCGTCCGGTGGACGAACACGAGTCCGCGACCCGGTGGAGCGTGGCGGGCGAGGTCCGCATGAGCCCGTTCTGCCGCTTCCTGCGCGAGACGTCGCTGGACGAACTGCTCCAGCTGTGGAACGTGCTGCGGGGCGATATGAGCCTGGTCGGGCCGCGCCCCGAACGGCCCTACTTCGTGGGCCAGTTCAGCCAGACCTACCCCGGTTACGCGGCCCGGCACCGGATGCGGACCGGGATCACCGGACTCGCCCAGATCCACGGGCTGCGCGGCGACACCTCCATCGAGGACCGGGCCCGTTTCGACAACGCCTACATCGACAACTGGTCGCTGTGGCAGGACATCTGCATCCTGCTGCGGACCGCGGCCGCCCTCGTGCGACCGACCGGGAGCTGAAGCCGTCCGATGAGTCCCGCCCTGCCCCTGCCCCGTGCCCGGACGCTGTCGCCGGTGCTGCCCGTCGTCGCCGTGGTGGCCCTGCTCGCGCTGCCGGTCTCCCCCGGCGGTGAGGGCGGCGCGGGACCGGCCGACGCGCTCTCCGCGCTCGTCGTGCTGTTCTGCGCGGTCCGGCTGCTGCGGCAGCGGCGGCGCCCGCTGTCCCGTACCGCGGCCGTGGTGCTGGGGCTGCCGGTGGCCGGGCTGGCGCTCGCCGCGATGGGGGCGTCCTCGCCGGGCGCGGGGATCGGCGGTCTCGGCCGCTATCTCCAGGTGTTCGTGCTGGTCCCGGCGGCGGTGCTGCTGCTGATCCGCGACCGGTCCGACTTCCGGCTGCTGGCCTGGTCGTTCGTGGGTCTCGCGGGCTGGCAGGGCGCGGTCGGCGCGCACCAGTACGTCACCGGGACCGGCGCCTCCTACCAGGGCGAGGAGATCCGGGCGGTCGGCACCTTCGGCGCGCAGGACGTGATGGGCATGGCGACGGTCGTCTCGTTCGGCCTGGTCTGCGCGGTGGGACTGGCGCTGGGCCGGTCGCCGGTACGGCAGCGGGCGGTCGCCACCGCCTGCGCCCTCGGGCTGCTGCTGCCGCTCGCGCTGTCCTTCAGCCGGGGGGCGTGGATCGCGACGGCGGTGACCTGCGCGGCGCAGCTGGCGCTGGCCGGGCTGCGGCGGGCGCTGAAGGTGGGCGCGGTCGCGGTCGCGGTCGGGGTGGTGCTGGTCGGCGGTCTCGGCGTCGGCACGGCGATGCTCCAGGAGCGCATCAGCAGCATCACGCAGGTCGCGGACGCCCCCGACCAGTCGGTCACCGACCGGTACACGATGTGGGCGGCGGCGGCCGGGATGTGGCGTGAGCAGCCGCTGACCGGCGTCGGGCTGAAGGGTTTCCCCGAGCACCGGGACGCGCACGCCTCGCTGGCGCTCTCCGCCGGCAGCGACACCGAGGGCGCCGGCGCCGGCTACCGCAAGCAGCCGCTGCTGTCCCCGCACAACATGTACCTGCTGGTCCTGGGCGAGCAGGGCCTGATCGGGCTGCTCGCGCTGGCCGGCGGCTGGCTGGCGCTGCTGGTGTGCGCGCTGCGCGGGCTGTCGCGCGCCCACCGGCACCGGGCGCCCGGCCTCGACTGCGCCCTCGTCGCCTGCGGCCTCCTCGTCTGGCAGCTCACCGACTTCCTGTACGCCGACATCGGCGGGCCCTCCACGGTGCTGACCGCGGTGGTGCTGGGACTGGCCGCCTGGTGGGCGCTGGTCGGGGGCGAGGAGGCTCGCGGGGAGGAGTCGCCCGTGGGACGCGAGGGTCGCGCGCGGGCGCTCGGGAGCGGCGGCCGCGAGGAGGCGCTCGGGCGATGACGGTGACGCCTTCCCGGGCCCCGCGGGCGGACGGCGACGCGGACGACGGCGCGGTCCTGCCGCCGGCGCGGCCCACCGCACGGGCCGGGGCGCCGTCCGGGGTGTCACCCGAGCCGACCCAGGTGTCCGGGGGGTTCCTCGCCCGTGCCGCCCTGGTCACCGCCGTCCTGTCGGTGGCCGGTTCGCTGCTCGGGCTGGTCCGTGACCAGGCGCTGGCCCGGTTGTTCGGGGCGGGCCGGGACACGGACGCCTTTCTCGTCGCGTGGACGGTGCCGGAGTTCGCGGCCACGCTGCTCATCGAGGACGGGCTGGCGTTCGCGCTGATCCCGGCGTTCAGCATGGCCCTGGCCCGGCGCGCCCGGGGGGCCGGCGGCGACCCGGTCCGGGCCCTGGTCGCCGGCACGCTCCCCCGGCTGTCGCTGGCGTTCGTCGCGGTCGGCGTCCTCGTCGCGGCCCTCGCCCGCCAGCTGGTCGGGGCCCTCGCGCCCGGTCTGCCCGACCCCGGGCTGGCCGTCGACTGCACCCGGCTCACCGCCACCTGTGTGGTGAGCTTCGGGCTCGCCGGGTACTGCAGCGCGGCCCTGCGCGCCCACCGGCGGTTCGTGGCACCGGCGGCGATCTACGTGGCGTACAACACCGGGATCGTCACGGGCATGTTCGTGCTCGGCGAGCGCTGGGGAGTGCGGTCGGCGGCGGCCGGCGTCGCGGTCGGCGGCTGCCTGATGGTCGCCGTGCAGCTTCCTTCGCTGTGGGGTCAGTTGCGCAAGCGCGAGGCGGGGACGGCGGGCGTCGCCGAGGAGCCGCGGCCGCTCGGTGGGGCCGTCGTGGCGACCGTGCTGCTGTTCGCGCTGTGCCGGCAGTCCCAGGTCCTGGTCGAGCGGTTCCTCGCCTCCCAGCTGCCGTCGGGGGCGATCTCGCATCTGAACTACGCGCAGAAGGTCGCGCAGATGCCGATGATCCTGTCGCTGATGGTGTGCACGGTCACCTTCCCGGTGGTCGCGCGGGCGCTGGCCGACGGCGACACCGAGCGGGCCCGTGACCGGGTGCAGCGGGACCTGGCGCTGGCCGCGTGCGTGGTGCTGCTGGGCGCGGCCGCGGTCGTCGCCTGTGCGCCGCAGATGATCGAACTGTTCTTCCAGCGGGGCGCGTTCACCGCGCGGGACACCGCGGCGACGGCCGGCGTGATGCGGGTGTACGCGCTCGGACTGCTCGGCCAGACCCTCGTCGGCGTACTGGCCCGCTCCTACTTCTCGACGGGCCGCGCCTCCTGGTACCCGGCCGGCGCGATGGCCGTCGGGATCGTCGTGACCTCCTGGCTGGGCGCGCTGTGCGTGGCGCCCTGGGGGGTGTACGGGATCGCCGCCGCCAACGCGGCCGGCATCACCGTCACCGCCCTGGTGCTGCTGGCCGGCACCGCGGGCGGTCCGGGCGGCACCTCCCCGAGGCGGGGCGCGCACCGCGTGCCGCGCGGTGTGCCGCTCCATGTTCCCGGCGTGCTCGCCGAGTTGAGCCGACCCGTGCGGGCGGCCCTGGTCGCCGCCCCGGCCGGCGCCTTCGTGGGGGGCCGGTTCGGTGACCCCGCGGCGGGGCTGGTCGCCGGGACGCTCACCGTGACCGCCGTCTTCGTCCTGCTGGGCTGGGCGCTGGGCGCCCAGGGCATCGCCTCCGCACTCCGATCCGTCCGTTCCGCGACCCGAAGGCTGCCGCATGTCCGTTCCCGTTGACGCCACACCCGGTCCCGTCCCCTGGGTGGCGATGTACCACTCCGTGGGCGACTGCTCCGACGATCCCTACCGCATCACGGTCACGCCGGAGCGGCTGGACCAGCAGCTGACCTGGCTGGCCGGGCAGGGGCTGCGGGGTGTCTCGATGGCCGAGCTGCTCGCCGCCCGCGCCCGGGGCGAGGGCCGTGACCTGGCCGGACTGACCTTCGACGACGGCTACGCCGACTTCCTCACCGGCGCCCTGCCCGTGCTGCGCCGGCACGGCTGCACCGCGACCCTCTTCGTGCTGCCCGGCCGGCTCGGCGGCGACAACGCCTGGGACCCGCTCGGCCCCCGCCGACCGCTGCTCACCGCCGACGGCATCCGCGAGGCCGCCGCCGAGGGCGTCGAGATCGGCTCGCACGGCCTCACCCACCTCGACCTCACCCAGGCGGACGACCGCACCCTGACGGCCGAGACCGCCGGCAGCCGGGCCACGCTCGCCGAGCTGCTCGGCACCGGCGTCGCGGGGTTCTGCTACCCGTACGGGACGATCGACCGGCGGGCCGTGGACGCCGTACGGGACGCCGGATACGCGTACGCCTGCGCCATCGATCCCGGACCGCTGACCGGCCCGCACGCCCTGCCGCGCGTCCACATCGGGCAGAACGACACCGCCGCCCGGCTGTTCCTCAAACACCGGCTGCACCGGCTGCGCCGCCGCCCCGTGGCAGGCCTGCGATGAGGGCGCTGCACATCATCACGGGCCTGGGCGTCGGCGGCGCCGAACAGCAACTGCGGCTGCTGCTGAACCACCTGCCCGCCGACTGCGACGTCGTGACGCTGACCAATCCCGGCTCGGTGGCCGACGGGCTGACCGCGGACGGGGTGCGCGTGGTCCACCTCGACATGGCCGGCAACCGCGACCTGGCCGCCCTGCCCCGCCTGGTCCGCGTCGTCCGCTCCGGAGGCTACGACCTCGTCCACACCCACCTCTACCGCGCCTGCCTCTACGGCCGCCTCGCCGCCCGGCTCGCCGGGGTGCGCGCCATCGTCGCCACCGAACACTCGCTGGGCGACTCGCAGATGGAGGGCCGTCCGCTCACCCCGGGAGTCCGCGCCCTGTACCTGGCCGGCGAGCGGCTCGGGCGTGCCACGGTCGCCGTCTCCGCGACGGTCGCCGAACGCCTGCGGCGCTGGGGGGTCCCGGCCGACCGGATCGAGGTCGTCCCCAACGGCATCGACCTGGCCCGCTTCCGCTTCGACCCGGACCGGCGCCACCGCACCCGGCGCCGCCTCGGCCTGCCCGACCACGCCCGGGTCGTCGGCGCCGTCGGACGCCTCCACGCGGGCAAACGCTTCGATGTCCTGATCACCGCCCTGGCCGGACTTCCCGCCGACCACTATCTGCTGCTGGTCGGCGGCGGCCCCGAGGAGAGCGCCCTGCGCCGCACCGCGCGCGAGGCCGGGGTCGCCGACCGGGTCCTGTTCACCGGCGAGCGCCCCTGCGTGCCGGACGGCAGCCCCGGCCCCGACCTGCCCTCCCTCACCGCCGCGATGGACGTGTTCGCCTCCCCCTGCCCGGAGGAGGCGTTCGGCCTGGCCGCCGTCGAGGCCCTGGCCTCGGGACTGCCGGTGCTGTACGCGTCCTGCCCGGCCATCGAGGACCTCCCCGCGCACACCGCGCCCGCCGCCCGGCGGGTCGCGGGCGGCCCCGAGGCGTTCGCCCGGGCGCTCGCCGACACCCGCGCCGCCGCTCCCGGCCCGCGCACCGCGCCCGAGGCCGCCCGCCACTACGACATCACCCGCAGCGCCGCCCGGCTCATGGACGTGTACACGGCGACCGTGGCCCGACGGCCGCTGCCGTCCCCCTCGTCCGCCCCGTCACCTCAGGGAGTCCCCTCCTCATGACCGAGAACCTCACCCGGCCGCACCGCCGCTCCGGCGCCCTGAGCCGCGCCAGGACGCTCCCCCCGTGGTCCCTGCTCGCCGCCGGCGCCCTCACCGGCGGCCTCCTCGGGGGCACGTACGGCGTCCTGAATCCGCCCGTGTACACGGCCACGGCGTACGTCGTCGCCGTCCCGACCGAGAAGTCCGACCCGGCGTCCGCGCTGGGCTTCGCGCAGGCCTACGGCCGGGTCGCCACCCAGCTCGCGGTGCTCGGGGACGCCCAGGTGTGGGCGGGCGTCCCGGTGAGGACGCTCCAGGGCGCGGTGCGTACCGCAACCTCGCCCGACGCGCCGATGGTGTCGATCACCGCGACCTCCTCGCGCGCCGACCTGGCCGCCGACATGGCCAACGCGGTGTCCCGCGCGCTGACCCGGCACGCCGCCGAGGCGAAGGCCGCCACCAACGTCGAACTGGAACCGTTCGCCCGCGCGGTCGAGCCCGCCGAACCCTCCTCGGCGTCCGCCGCGGTGACCGGGCTGGTGGGTGCCAGTGCGGGTGGCCTGCTGGGCGGCCTGTTCCTGCTGGTGCGGCCGCGGGGGAGCCGGCAGGAGGCCGCGAGACCGGCCGCCGTGCCGAGCCCGGCACTCGCCGCCGACGCCCACGGAACGCTGTGAAGCCGGCGTACACCACCGAAGTCGTCACCGACGAGAAGGATTTCGCCGCCCTCGCCCCCGCCTGGGCGCGCCTGTACCGGCGGTGCGCGGCGGCCACCCCGTTCCAGAGCCACGCCTGGCTGCACTCGTGGTGGCTGTCGTACGGCAGACGCGGCCGGCTGCGGCTGTTGGTGGTGCGCTCCGGCGACGACCTCCTCGCCGTCGCCCCGCTGATGGCCGTACGGCGTCCGCTGCCCACGCTGGTGCCGCTCGGCGGGGCGATCTCCGACTACGGCGACGTGCTGGTCGACGACGAGCGGGGGGAGACGGCCCTGGCCGCGCTCACCGAGGCGCTCGCGGCTGCCGCCCGCACCGCGCTGATCGACTTCCGGGAGGTCCGGCCGGGCGGCGCCGTGGAGCGGGTGTACGAGCGCTGGAGCGGACCGCGGCGGCGGGTGAGCGACTCGCTGTGCCTGGAGCTGCCCGCCGTGCCGATGGACGAGCTGGTGGCCCGGCTGCCGTCGGCGAAGGCGCAGCGGGTGCGCGCCAAGCTGCGCAAGCTGACCGCGCTCGGCGTGCGGCGCGAGGTGGTCCGCCCCGACGAGGTGGACTCGGCGCTGCGGCGGCTGCTGGAACTGCACCGGTTGCAGTGGCAGGGGCGGAAGGTGACGAACGAGCACCTGCGCCCCCGCTTCTGCGAGCACCTGGTCCGCTCGGTCGGGCCGATGGTGCGCTCCGGGGACGCGGTGGTCACCGAGTTCCGCCTCGAGGACGACGTGGTGGCCGTCGACCTCACCCTCCTCTCGCGCAGCCTGGCCGGCGGCTACCTCTACGGCGCCCATCCGCGGCTGCGCGAGCACAAGGCGGACGTGGCGGTGATGCTGCTCGACGCCTGCTCGGAGCACACCCGCCACGAGACGTGCGGCGCGCTGAGCCTGCTGCGCGGCAACGAGCCGTACAAGCACCACTGGCGGCCCGAACCGGTCGTCAACCAGCGGCTGCTGCTGGCCCGTCGGCGCACCGCCCCGCTGCTGTCGGCGGCGGTGTGGGACGTGGCCGCACGACGGCGGGGCAAGGAGCTGCTGCGCCGCTGGGAGGACCGGCGGGAACGGCGGGAGCACCGGGCGCGGGCCGGCGGCGGCGGGTCCTGAGGTGGGCCTGCCGCCGCCGGGGGCGTCTCACGGGAACAGTTCAGCGGTTGCGCGACCACCAGTCCAGGCGCACGCACAGCCTGCCGCCGATCCAGTGCTCGACCCAGTCGCCGAGGTTCAGCGGCGAGCAGTTCACCGTGGGCTGCGGAGCCGGCGCGGTCGAGGGCTTGGGGGTCTCCGGTACCGGCGTCACGGGTGCGGTCGGTGTGGCCGGCGTGGTGGGCGTGCTGGGGGTGGCCGGCGGTTCGTCGGTGCGACCGGAGAGCACCGCGCGGTAGACCGCCGACGCCCCGGGGTTGCGCGAGCACTGCCACACACCGTGCGGACAGTAGTCGGTCACCGTGTTGTACAGGGGTTTGTGCTCGTCCATCCAGGCGAGCATGCGCCGCATGTATTCGGTGTTGTCACCGTTGCGGAAGAGCCCCCATTCGGGATAGGAAATGGGCTTGCCGTGACTTTTGGCGAAGTCCACGTGTTGCTGGAGTCCGTAGGGCTCCGTCACCTGCTCGTCGAAGGAAATCCCCGTCGGCTGGTCGTAGGAATCCATTCCGACGATGTCGACCGTGTCGTCCCCCGGATAACACTGCGTCCAGGGAACGGCGTCCCGGCCACGGCTCGGGGCGAAGTCGAACTTGAATTCCTGGCCCGGCACCGCCCGCATGGCGGTGACGATCCGCCTCCAGTACGTCTTCCAGGCCTCCGGGTCCGGCCCGCAGCGATGGGTGTACGTGATGCCGTTCATCTCCCAGCCGAGCACGATCACCGTGTCCGGCGCGTTCGCCCTCACCAGCCGCTCGGCCAGCCTGCGGAAGTGGTGATCGAACTGGCCGGCCGCGCCCTGCCGCAGCAGCCGTCGCACCCCGGTGTCGGACACGCCCTCCTCGTTGCGCTCCAGCATGGGGACGTTGAGGACGAGCATCCGGTCGTCCTTCCCGGCCCGCCAGTCGGCCCACACGTCGAGGAAGCCGGGCCGCCCCTCGATGTTGCTCCACCGGTCGCCCGGCAGGTAGGTGTGGCCGACGCGCAGTTCGGCGCCGTCCAGCCAGTGGCTGAGCTGGGCCATCCTGGCCACGCCCAGCGGGCCGTAGTCGAGGTAGGCGCCGAAGGCGGGGCCCGGGCCGGCGGCGGGTGGCGGGGTGGGAGCGGAGGTCGGCTTCGCGGTCGGGCTCACGGTCGGGCCGGCGGTCGTGGCCGGGGGTCCCGAGGAGGTGGGGTTCGGTGCCGGTTCGGCCGTGGCGGGGGTCTCCGGCGCGGTGGGCGCGGTGACGGTCGGCGTGGGGGCGGGAGGATCGGCGACCCGCGCCACCCCCGCGCCCGCGGCGAATCCAGGGCCGGACGCCAGCGCCGCCGACGCCGCGACCGCCGCCGCGACGACGGCCAGCCGCCGGGACCGGGCGCGTCGCTGCTGTGGGGCCATGCCTGCTCCTTTCTCCACTCTCGTGCTGTCACCGATGCGCAAGCGCATTACTGACACTCAGTCATATGAAAGTCACAGGAAAAGGAATCACGCCACCGCCGTTACGGCTTTCGAGTGCCCTGATAGTCCGCACCGGTGAAACAACCGAAGGAAACAGACGTGTCGCACCTCGACACCCGCGTCCCCGCCGTACTCCTGCGCATCGACCGGAATCCCTTCCACCACGGAACGCTGGGCGCCGTGCGCTCCCTCGGCCGAGCAGGGATCGACGTCCACCTGGTCGCCGAGGTGACCGGGAGTCCCGTCCGCGAATCCCGTTTCGTCCGCCGACTGCATCCCCCGCCGCCGCCCGGCGCCACCGCCGGTGACATCGCCAACGCGCTGCTGGGGATCGCCGCGCACATCGAGCGGCCGGCCGTCCTGATCCCGATGGACGACGCGAGCGCCGTCGCGGTGAGCCGCCTGCGCGCGGAACTGGCCCCCGCCTACCTGCTGCCGCAACAGCCCGCCGCGGTGCCCGAACGCGTCGCCGACAAGGCCGAACTGGCCGGGCTGTGCGCCGCGGCGGACGTCCCGCACCCGGTCACCGTCGTCCCCGACAGCGCGGCACAGGCCGCGTCCGCCGCCTGGCGGCTCGGCCTGCCGGTGATGGCCAAGTGGAGCCGGCCCTGGCTGCTGCCGTCCGGGACCGGACTGCGCAGCACCGTCGTGGTGCGTTCCCCGCAGGAGGCCCGTGAGCTGTACCTGCGCAGCGAGGAGGCCGGCAGTCGGCTGCTGCTCCAGGAGTTCCTCCCGCCGGGCACCGACCGCGACTGGTTCTTCCACGGGTACGCCGACCGCTCGGGCGCGCTGCGCGGCGGCGGCCCCGGCCGCAAACTGTGCGCCTGGCCGCGCGGCGCGGGGCTGACGGCGGTCGGCGAGTGGTCCCCCAATCCGAAGGTGCGGACCCTGGCCGAACGCCTCACCTCCCAGCTCGGCTACCGCGGCATCCTCGATCTCGACTTCCGCCGCTGCGACACGACCGGCCGCTATCACCTGCTCGACTTCAACCCGCGTCCCGGTGCCCAGTTCCGCCTCTTCACCGACACGGCGGGCCTGGACGTCGTACGCGCCCAGCACCTCGACCTGACCCACCGTCCCCTGCCGGACGGCCGCGCGCGCCCGGGCCGGACCTTCGTCGTGGAGAACTACGCGCCGCTGACCGCCCTGCGGCGGGCCAGGCCCGGCGGCCGCGAACTCGCCTGGCACGCCGGTGACGACCCCGTGCCCGGCCGGGCCATGTGGAGCCTGTGGGCCGCCCACGTGACCCGCCGGCTGCTGGGCCGGCTGCGCCGGATCGGCGCGGCCGGCGCGACGGGCGTCCTCCCCCGCGTGGTCCGCCAGGGACCGCCGCCCCCGTCGTCCCTGACCGGCCTGCCCGAGGTACCGCACGTGCCGTGCGCGGCCGACCCGGCCGACGACGAGAAGGCGAGCAGCCGCTGATGTACGACCTGCTGGTGGTGGGAGCCGGCCCGTACGGTCTGTCGATCGCGTCGCATGCCGCGGCCGCCGGGCTCAGGCTGCGCGTCTTCGGCCGGCCGATGGCCTCCTGGCGGGACCACATGCCCGCCGGGATGTACCTCAAGTCCGAGCCGTGGGCGTCCCACCTCTCCGACCCGGACCGGCGCTGGCGGCTCGACGCCTACTGCGCGGGCCGCGGGACGACGGCGCGCCACGGCGAACCGATCCCGGTGGAGGTGTTCGCCGAGTACGGGCTGTGGTTCGCCCGCAACGCGGTCCCCGGGGTCGACGAGCGCACGGTGACCGGGATCGCGCCCCGGACGGGCGGCTTCGAGGCGGTCACCGAGGACGGGGAGGTCTTCGCGGCCCGCACGGTCGCCCTCGCCGTCGGCGTCATGCCGTTCGTCGAGATCCCCCCGCCCCTGCGCGGGCTGCCCCGCGACCTCGTCACCCACAGCAGCCACCACCACGACCTGTCCCGGTTCGGTGGCCGGGACGTCACCGTGATCGGCGGTGGGCAGGCGGCCCTGGAGACGGCGGCCCTCCTCGCCGAACAGGGCACCCGCGTACGGCTACTGGCCCGCGCCGACCGCCTGTGCTGGAACGACGTGCCACCGCCCTGGCGGCGTCCCCGGTGGCAGTCGGCCCGCGCCCCGCACAGCGGCCTCGGCTGCGGCTGGCGCAACTGGTTCTACGCCGAGCGGCCCGGCCTCTACCGGCGCCTGCCGGAGCCGACCCGCGCGCGGATCGCGTCGACGGCGCTCGGACCGGCAGGCGCCTGGTGGGTACGGGACCGGGTCGAGACCGCCGTACCGGTGCGGCTCGGCCAGGAGGTCACGACGGCCCGCGCGGTACCGGGCGGGGTACGGCTGGAGGTGCGGGGCGCGGGCCCCCTGGAGACCGAGCACGTCATCGCGGCCACGGGGTTCCGGGCCTCGCGCGACCGGCTCGGGATGCTCGCCGACGAGCTGCGCGGCACGCTGGCCGTGGTGGGGGACGGTTCGCCCGCGGTCGGAAGGGACTTCGAGTCGTCCTGCCCCGGCCTGTTCCTGGCCGGTCTGGTCACGGCGTCCGGATTCGGCCCGGCCATGCGGTTCGTGCACGGCGCGACCTTCACGGCGGGGACCCTGGTGAAGGGGGTACGGCGCCGGCTGCGGGCCGGGGTGCCGGGCGGCGCGATCGCGGTGCCCGACGGGCGGTCACGGCAGGACGCGCCGGACACCCTGCCGGCCTGAGACCGGCCTGGGACCGGCCTGAGACCGCCACGAGTGCCGGGCGCGTGCGAGGCGTCCGGCACTCGTCGCCGTCATCGCCGTCACCGACGGGACGCGGCCCGGCCTCGTCGGTACAGCAGGGCGCCGCCGGCGATCAGCACGGCGCTGGCCCCCGAGGCCGCGAGCAGAGCCCCGCTACCGGTGTGCGGCAACTCGGGCCGGGGTCCGCCGTGCGGCGGAGAGGTGTGATCACCGGGGGGCGGGGGCGTGTGGCCACCGGGCGGGGGCGAGGTGTGACCACCGGGAGGCGGGGAGGTGTGACCGCCGGGAGGGGGCGACGTGTGACCACCCGGCGGCGGGGACGTGTGACCACCCGGCGGCGGGGACGTGTGACCACCGGGAGGGGGCGACGTATGACCACCGGGAGGCGGGGACGTGTGACCACCGGGAGGGGGCGACGTATGACCACCGGGAGGCGGGGACGTGTGACCACCGGGAGGGGGCGACGTATGACCACCAGGCGGAGGCGACGAGTGACCACCGGGCGGCGGCGACGTATGGTCGCCCGGCGGCGTCGTCTCGCCGCCGCACGTGTCGCCGTAGCCTCCGCACTCCTCCTCGGGGCTGTCGCCGTAACCCGGCTGGTCCCCACCGGAAGGGGAGTCGCCATAGCCCGGCTCCTCGTCGCCGGAAGGGGAGTCGCCGTAGCCCGGTTCCTCGTCGCCGGAAGGGGAGTCGCCGTAACCCGGCTCCTCGTCGTCGGAGGGGGAGTCGCCGTACGACGGTGCCGTGTGGCCGCGGTCCTGGCCGTGCGCGCCCGAGATGTTCGCACAGGAGTCGCCGAGGGCCGGGTTCAGGGCGGCGGCGACGTCGACCGCGTCGCCGCAGGCGTTCGGCGGGGCCGCCGGCGGGGCCTCGGCGCCGTTGCCCGACACGGCTCCGGGCGAGTTCCTGGCGGTGCCGTTCGCGGATGAGTCGGCGAGGGCCGAACCGCCGTACAGGGACAGAATGCTCGTCGCGGCGGCGGCCGCGACCATTCCCTTGCTCAGGGTCTGTCGCAATCTCGTGGTCTTCCTGCTTGGAGAAGTGGGAAAAGCCGGCCCTGGACGTGGAACTCGGTGTCCGGGGCCGGCCTCGATCCAGCCAGACGACTGGTGCGACTGTCGGTCAGTCGTTGACGCAGGTGTTGCCGACTGCCGGGTTCAGCAGACCGATCACGTTCACGGTGTTACCGCAGACGTTGACCGGGATGTGGATCGGAACCTGGATGACGTTGCCGGAGAGGACACCGGGGGAGCCGATGGCCGCGCCGTTGGCACCGGCGTCGGCGAAAGCCGGGGCGGCCCCACCGAGGGCCAGAACCAGACCTGCGACGACAGCAGCGGTCTTCTTCATGATTTTCCCTTCTCAGCGGTCACGCCTGGATGACGGTCGAAACCGAGCGAGCACAACAGGGACGGCTCGCACCATGACCACAGCCTGCACACGAGGAATTGACGACCGAGGTGACCGCGAACCGGCGCCACGACGAATTCATGCGAATGCCTCACTCCACAGCGCGTCACTCCCCCGGTGGGAGCAACGTCGCCGTTCCGTTCCGCCCGGCGCGATTCCCGCCGGACGCGAGCGCGCGGCCCGCAGAGAGCTCAGCGGGCCGCGCGGGGACGACTCGGTCTCAGCCGCCGTTCGCCGACAGGACCGACAGGTCCTCCAGGATGTGCGACAGGGCACCGTCGCGCTTGCTCTGGGTGGAGTTGTCGGAGCACTGCTGCGCCAGGTCGTCCGACAGGATCGGGACATCCTGGATCGGGACGATGTTGATGACGGCGACGTTGATGTCCTCGAGCGCCGCACAGGGCTTGTTGAGCGAGCCGTCGACCAGCGAGAGCTGCGGGCTCATGTCGCCCTTGGTGGACGAGTTGCCGAACGCCGCCGAACCACCGTTGCCGTTGGCCACGGACGGTCCCGAGTCGTCACCCGTGGCAAGAGCCTGGGGAGCGGCCGCAACCGACATACCGATGACAGAAGCGGCGGCCGCCGCAGCGACCATTGCCTTCTTGAGCACTTCGCGTTCCTTTCCTCGTAGCGACGCACTGTCGTACGGCGAGATCAACCCGGCCCGGCGGGATTGGTTGCGGCAGTTCACCCGGTTGGCCCCAAAACCGCGGAACGACCGGGCCGGAGCGCCCGTCGAGCGCGTGGGCCGATCGAGTGAACGGGAGAAACTGCTCGGCCTGTTCGGAGTTGACCAGGAGGCTCCGGTGGACGGGGTTTCCTCAGAAAGGACAGGCCAGTGATCAAGAAGGTTCTTGCCACCACGGCAATCGCCGCTTCCGTCATGGGAGCCTCCGCCGCCGCTGCTCCGCAGGCATTGGCGATCGGCGACGACAGCGGCCCCACGCTGTCGAACGGCAACGGCGCGATGCAGAGCTACGGCAACTCGGCGACGTACGGCAACATGAGCCCGCAGATGGCGCTCATCCAGGGCTCGTTCAACAAGCCGTGCATCGCCGTGAACGACATTCCCGTCGCCGTCCTCGACGTCGTCCCGATCCAGAACGTCCCGATCCTGTCGGACGACCTGACGCAGCAGTGTGCCGACAACTCCACGCAGACCAAGCGCGACGGTGCGCTGGCCCACCTCCTGGAGGACGTGTCGATCCTGTCCGCGAACAGCGAGGGCTGACAGCGGCACGGCCAGGGGCGGACACCGACGCGGTGTCCGCCCCTTCCGCATGGCACGGGCACGCCGGCACGTGCGGCACGAGGTGGTGCGGAGGGGGCTCGAAGAGGGCACGGCGGAAGCCCGCCGAGACCGGTGGTGATCCTCCGTCGGCCTAGGAGACGATGTCCTTGCGGGCGAAACCGCGGAAGGCCAGGGCGAACAGCACGAGGGCGTACGTCACCGAGACGGCGGTGCCCTGGATCATGCCGGAGTACTCGGCGGTGGGCTGGATGGCGTCGGCCCAGGCGAACTGCCAGTGCGCGGGCAGGAAGTCGCGCCAGTCGCCGAGGGCGGTGACGGCGTCGAGGACGTTGCCGACGATGGTCAGGCCGACCGCGCCGCCGACCGCGCCGAGGGGGGCGTCGGTCCTCGTGGAGAGCCAGAACGCGAGGCCGGCGGTGACCAGCTGGGACACGAAGACGTATCCCACGATCACCACGAGCCGCTGGGCGGCGGTGCCGGCGTCGAGGGCGCCCCCGGTGGGGATCTGTAGCGGGCCCCAGCCGTAGGCGGCGGTGCCGACGGCGAGGGCGACCACCGGCAGCAGCACCATCGCGGCGAGACTCAGGCCGAGTCCGACGACGAGCTTGGACCACAGCAGGCGGGCGCGCGGGACGGGGGCGGCGAGGAGGTAGCGCAGCGAGGCCCAGCCGGCCTCCGAGGCCACGGTGTCGCCGCAGAACAGGGCGACCGGGATGACCAGCAGGAAGCCGGCGGAGACGAACAGGTTGACCGCGGCGAAGTTGGCGCCGGACGAGGTGGCCGTGTCCATCAGGTTGACCCGGTCGCCGCCCTCGCCCGGTTCGCCGCCGATCGCGAAGGCGATGGCCAGGACGAACGGCAGGGCGGCGAGGACGGCGCCCATGACCAGCGTGCGGCGGCGCCTGAGCTGGCGGGCCAGTTCGACGCGCAGGGGCAGGGTGTGCGAGGCGCGGTAGCCGGAGGCGGTGGCGACGGGCACGGTGTGCTCGGTGTGCGGGCCCGGCTCGGTCAGCGTGCTCATGCGGAGCCTCCGATCAGGGTGAGGAAGGCGTCTTCCAGGCGGCGGTGCGGGCCGACCGATTGCACGGGCACGTCGAGCCGCACCAGCTCGGCGACCAGGTGCTGGGCGGTGCCGTCGGCGTCGAGGCGGACGAGGAGTCCCTCGTCGGTGCGGACGGCGGAGGCGACGCCGGGCAGCGCGGCCACCTTCTCGGCGAGCGGCTCCTCGACGGGCGTGGCGGTGCCGACGAGGAGGGTGTCGCCGGAGCCGACGATCACGCCGACCGGGCCCGCCTGGACCAGTCGGCCGCGGTCCATGACCACGAGGTGCGTGCAGGTCTGCTCGACCTCCGCCAGCAGGTGGCTGGAGACGATCACCGTGCGGCCGGCGGCGGCGTACCGGATCATCACCTCGCGCATCTCGCGGATCTGGGGCGGGTCGAGGCCGTTGGTGGGTTCGTCGAGGATGAGGAGGTCGGGCAGGCCGAGCATGGCCTGGGCGATGGCCAGGCGCTGGCGCATGCCCTGCGAGTAGGTGCGCACCGCGCGGGCCAGGGCGTCGCCGAGGCCGGCGATCTCCAGGGCCTCGTCGAGGTGGGCGTCCTCGGGCGGGCGGCCGGTGGCCCGCCAGTACAGCTCCAGGTTCTGCCGGCCGGACAGGTGCGGGAGGAAGCCGGCGCCCTCGACGAAGGCGCCGACGCGGGAGAGGACGGGGGCGCCGGGGCGGATGGCGTGGCCGAAGACGCGGATCTCGCCGCCGTCCGGCTTGATGAGGCCCATCAGCATGCGCAGGGTGGTCGTCTTGCCGGCGCCGTTCGGGCCGAGCAGTCCGAGGACCTGGCCCTTCTCGACGCGGAAGGAGAGGTCGCGGACGCTGTAGCGGTCGCCGCCCGCGTACTTCTTGCTCAGGTCGGTGATCTGGAGCGGTACCTCGGCCAGGTGCGGGTCGGGGGCGGGTGTCGCGATGCGGCGGCGGCCGGTGAGCAGCAGGGCAAGGGCGAGGGCCGCGCCGGCGAGGGGCAGCCACCACACCCAGGACGGCAGCGGGGCGGCCGCGGTGCTCACGCCGGCGGCGGTGGGCACCTTCAGGTCGCCCTTCAGGGAGACGGTGTACGTCGCCGGGGCGGCCGGGGAGGCGTAGCCGAGGTCGGTGGAGGCGAGGACCAGGCGCAGCCGGTGGCCCTTGTCGACCTCGTGGTCGACGGCCGGGAGGGTGAGGGTCACGTCCTTGCCGGCTCTGGCGCCCTCGACGCGGACGGGGGCGACCAGTTGGGCGGGCAGCACCTGTCGGCGGCCGTCCGGGCCGACGTCGTAGACCTTGGCGAACAGGACGGCGTCCTCGCTGGTCGATCTGACGTGGACGGTGGCCGTCGGGGAGCCGGTGACGCGCAGGTCCGTGGTGACGGGCGCGGAGGTGAACGCGGCGAACTGGCCGGGGAAGTCGAGGGAGACGCCGAGGCCGAGGGAGGACAGCTGGGAGAGGCCGCCGCCACCGAGTCCGGGCAGGGCGGAGACGGCGGGCGGGCTGGCGCCCGGCGGGTTGGCGAAGGACTGCTCGCGGCCGGTCAGGGCGATCGGGCGGTCGCCGCCGGTCAGTCCGGGGTAGGTGTCGTCGCTCGCGCCGCGCAGGAGGGCGGCGCCGTCGGTGGAGTCGACGCCTCCGGTGCGGGTGATGCGGAAGGCGGGGCCGGTGTCGGCGCTCTCGTCGTCCTTGAGGTAGCGGTCGAACCAGGAGGTGACACGGGCTTGGACGCGGCTCGTCTCCAGGTCGCCGCCGTCGTGGCCGCCCGCGATCCAGTCGACGTCGACGGGGGCGCCGTTGGCGCGGATGGCCTTCTCGGCGGCGTCGGACTGGGCGAGGGTGAAGAGGGAGTCGGTCTGGCCCTGGAGCAGCAGGGTGGGCACCTTGACGCGGTCGCCGACGGCGGACGGGGAGCGCTCCTCCAGGAGGGCGCGGGCGGCGGCGTCGGGGGTGCCGGACTCGGCGACCCGCTCGTACATCGCGCACAGCTCGGGCTCAAATCTGGCGCAGCCGCCGCCGGTGTTGAAGAAGACGCCGGTCCACAGCTTCTTGAACACGCCGTCGGGGAACAGGGCGTCGGCGAGGTTCCAGTAGGTGATCGCGGGGGCGATGGCGTCGACGCGGTGGTCGTGTCCGGCGGCCAGCAGGGAGATCGCGCCGCCGTAGGAGGCGCCGGCCAGGCCGACGCGCGGGTCGCCGGCCTTGTCGAGCTGGACCTGGGGCTGCTTCGCCAGCCAGTCGATCAGCTTCGAGACGTCGGCGACCTCGCCCTTGGGGTCGTTCAGTCCGATCTTGCCGGTGGATTCGCCGAAGCCGCGTGCCGACCAGGTCAGCACCGCGTAGCCGTCGGCGGCCAGGTCCTGCGCCTGCCCGCGGACGTCCTCCTTGGTGCCGCCGAAGCCGTGCCCGAGCAGGACGGCGGGGCGGCGGCCGGAGCCGCCGGAGGTGAAGTAGGAGGTGTCCAGGCGTACGCCGTTCACCGTCATGACCTGGTCGGCGCGGTGCACCGGGGGTGTGTCGTCCGAGGCCGCCGCCGTCCACGTGCCGGCGCCGGCGAGCACGGTGACGGCGGCCGCGGCGGCGATCGTCCGCCGCGGCCGCCGCGGTCCGCGCAGTCGAAGATCCATGCGTCAACGGTACGGGGTGGAACTGTCGGGGAGTTGTCGACCGGAGACCGAACTGCGCGACCTCCCGTAGGCGTACGGCGGGGTGCCGGCGTACACCAGGCGCGGTACGGGTCAGTCCCGCGCGTCCTCCGGGATCGACACCAGCCAGCGGGTGTCGGGCCGGGGGCGGAGGTAGAGCGCCCAGTACAGGGTGGCGGCGGCGGTGATGCCTCCGGTCCACACGAGGTAGACGGTCTCCTGCTGGGTCAGGATGTAGGCGAGGACCGCGATGAGGACGGCGGGGACGACGGGCCACAGGGGCATTCGCCAGGCGTGCGTGTGGCGGTGGGCGCCGCGGCGGGAGAGCAGGGCGGCGACCGCGACGAGCAGGTACATGCCGGTCACGGAGACGCCGGTGACGCCGTAGAGGGTGTCGAGGTTGACGAAGCAGAGCAGCGCGCCGGGGACGCCGACGGCGAGGGTGGCGACCCACGGGGAGCCGAAGCGGCCGAGCTTGGAGAGGACGGTGTTGACCGGCCTGGGCCAGGCCCGGTCGCGGGCGGAGGCGAACAGGACGCGGGAGTTCTGGATGACCATGACGATGCCCGCGTTGACGATGGCGAGGGCCACGCAGAGGCTGACGAAGGTGCCGACGGCCGAGTTGGACCAGGCGGTCACCATGGCGCCGATGTCGCCGCCGGTCAGCTCGGTGAGGTCGGAGGCGCCGAGGGTGATGCCGACGACCGGGACCAGGATGATCACGGTGGAGATGGCGAGGGTGGCCAGGACCGTGCGGGCGACGTTGCGGCGCGGGTTCTCCAGTTCCTCGGAGAGGTAGACGGCGGTGGAGAAGCCCTGGGTGACGAAGAGGGCGATCGCGAGGCCGGAGACGATCAGCATCGCGGTCACGGTGTCGGCGTGGCCGTCCGTGCCGGCGACCTCCAGGGAGACCAGGCTGCCCGCGCCGCGCTCGCTGTGGGCGAAGCCCAGCACCGCGACCACGGCCGCCGCGATGACCTCCAGGACCAGGAAGACGCCGGTGATCCAGGCGTTGGCGCGCAGGTCGAGCAGGCCGGCGAGGGTGGCGAGCAGCATCACGGCGGCGCCGGCCAGCGACGGGTCGAGGTGCGCGATCGGGGCCAGGTAGTCGGCCGTGCCCATCGCGATCACCGGCGGGACGATCATCACGACCAGCAGGGAGAGGACGAACACCAGCCAGCCCGCCAGCCGCCCGGCCATCGTGGAGACCATCGCGTACTCGCCGCCCGCGCTGGGGATGAGGGTGCCCAGTTCGGAGTAGCAGAACGCGACGGCGATACAGAGGAGGGAGCCGATCGCGATCGTGAGGGCGGTGGCGGTGCCGAGCGAGCCGAACAGGTCGGGCACGACGACGAACAGCGTGGACGCGGGGGTCACGCAGGACAGGGTCAGCAGGGTGCCGCCGACCACTCCGATGGAGCGCTTGAGCTTCTGGGTGCCGTCCTGGGCGTCGGGGACGGCTGACCCGTCGACGGCGGCCGGGACGGGGCGGAGCGTGTCGGTCATGGAGTTCCGATCGACTGGTGCGGCGAGGTTCGGTCGGGAGCGCTATCGCCTCCGGCGGCTTGGGTGGTACTCGTTCGGGCCGCTCCCGGCGCTGCATGGAACCCCGACGAAAACCACCACGTCAATAGGTGTTCATCTACGGAATCCGTTGATCGGAGGCCGCGTTGGAGAGGTATTCGACAGTGACGGGCAGGCGCCCAGGGGGTGGTGGGGCGTACGGGAACCGTAGGGGCCGTGGCGAAAAAACGTGCCCTCGTCCGCTATCCGGACGTGCGGGCGGGGGATCGCCCTGGGATCCGCCGGGTTCGGGTGCCGCCGCGGCGATGGCACCGGGCCTCCTCGCCGCGCGGACCGGCACCTCACCGAGGCGGTCGAGGCGTTCGCGGCGGACGGGGAGACCGGCGGCCGGTGGGCCGCACACGCGACGACGGCCGGCAGTCGCCCGCACACGACGGCGCCCCGCCCTCCCCTCGACGGGGACGACGGGGCGACTCGTACGGCGCCGTGTCAGTGGTTGCGCGGGAAGCCCAGGTCGACGCCGGCCGGGGCGTCCGCCGGGTCCGGCCAGCGGGTGGTGACGACCTTGCCGCGGGTGTAGAAGTGCGTGCCGTCGTTGCCGTAGATGTGGTGGTCGCCGAAGAGGGAGTCCTTCCAGCCGCCGAAGCTGTGGTAGCCGACGGGGACCGGGATCGGGACGTTCACGCCGACCATGCCGGCCTCGACCTCCAGCTGGAAGCGGCGGGCGGCGCCGCCGTCCCGGGTGAAGATCGCGGTGCCGTTGCCGAAGGGCGACGCGTTGATCAGCGCCAGGCCCTCCTCGTAGGTGTCCACGCGCAGCACGCACAGGACCGGGCCGAAGATCTCGTCCTGGTAGGCCTTGGCGGTCGTCGGCACCTTGTCGAGGAGCGAGATGCCGATCCAGTGGCCGTCCTCGAAGCCCTCGACGGTGTAGCCGGTGCCGTCCAGGACGACCTCCGCCCCTTCCGCCGCCGCGCCGGTCACGTACGAGGCCACCTTGTCGCGGTGGACCTTGGTGATGAGCGGGCCCATCTCGGACGTGGGGTCGTTGCCGGGGCCGATCTTGATCTTCTCGGCGCGCTCGCGGATCCTCTCCACCAGCTCGTCGCCGATGGCACCGACCGCCACCACGGCCGAGATGGCCATGCAGCGCTCGCCCGCCGAGCCGTAGGCCGCGCTGACCGCCGCGTCCGCCGCCGCGTCCAGGTCCGCGTCCGGGAGGACCAGCATGTGGTTCTTGGCGCCGCCCAGGGCCTGGACCCGCTTGTGGTTCGCGGCGGCGGTGGTGTGGATGTGGCGGGCGATCGGGGTGGAGCCGACGAAGGAGACGGCCTTGACGTCCGGGTGCTCCAGGAGGCGGTCGACGGCCACCTTGTCGCCGTTGACGACGTTGAAGACGCCGTCCGGGAGACCGGCCTCGGCGAGCAGTTCGGCGATCTTGAGGGACGCCGACGGGTCCTTCTCGGACGGCTTCAGCACGAACGTGTTGCCGGTCGCGATGGCGATCGGGAACATCCACATCGGGACCATCGCCGGGAAGTTGAACGGCGTGATGCCGGCCACGACGCCCAGCGGCTGGCGGATCGAGGAGACGTCCACGCGGCTGGCGACCTCGGTCGACAGCTCGCCCTTCAGCTGCACGGTGATCCCGCACGCCAGGTCGACGATCTCCAGGCCGCGCGCGACCTCGCCCAGCGCGTCGCTGTGCACCTTGCCGTGCTCGGCGGTGATCAGCTCGGCGATCGCGTCCCGGTTCGCGTCGAGCAGCGCCCGGAACGCGAACAGGATCGTGGTGCGCTTGGCCAGCGAGGACGTGCCCCAGGTGGCGAAGGCGTCCTTCGCGGCGGCGACCGCCGCGTCGACCTCGTCGACGGTCGCGAACGCGACCTTGGTGGTGACCGCGCCGGTCGCCGGGTCGGTGACCGGCCCGTACGTGCCCGACGCGCCTTCGACGGTCTTGCCGCCGATCCAGTGGTTGACGATCTTCGTCATGACCGAGTACTCCTTCACAGATGGCGGCGTCGGGTGGAGACGTGCCGTTCGTACAGCTCACGGGCCTTCACCGCGGACGCTCGGGTCGCGGTCTCGGCCACGGGTACATCCCACCAGGCCTGCGCCGGGGGCGGGCCCGACACTGTGTCTGCCGTTTGGGTCTCGACGTAGACACAAGTGGGAGTGTCGGCGGCGCGCGCCTCGGCGAGGGCCTCGCGCAGGTCGTGGACGGTCTTCGCGCGCAGTACGCGCATGCCGAGGCTGGCCACGTTGGCGGCCAGGTCCACGGGGAGCGGGGCGCCGGTGAACGTCCCGTCGTCGGCGCGGTAGCGGTAGGCGGTGCCGTACCGCTCGCCGCCGGTCTCCTCCGACAGACCGCCGATGGAGGCGTAGCCGTGGTTCTGCACGAGCAGGATCTTGATGGCGATCCCCTCCTGCACGGCCGTGACGATCTCCGTCGGCATCATCAGGTAGGTGCCGTCACCGACCAGCGCCCACACCGGCCGGTCGGGCGCGGCGAGCTTGACGCCGATCGCGGCCGGGATCTCGTAGCCCATGCAGGAGTAGCCGTACTCCAGGTGGTACTGGTCGCGCGAGCGGGCCCGCCACAGTTTGTGCAGGTCGCCGGGGAGTGAACCGGCCGCGTTGATGATCACGTCCGACTCGTCGACGATCGCGTCCAGCGCGCCGAGCACCTGCGGCTGCGTCGGGCGTACGTCGGGCTCCTCGGCCTCGTAGCAGGCGTCGACGCGCTGCTCCCAGCGCTCCTTGTCCTCGCCGTACTCGGCGACGTACGCGTCCGCGACGCGGTGGGAGTGCGTGCCGAGGGCCCGGGTCAGCTCCAGGAGGCCGCTGCGGGCGTCCGCGACGAGCGGCAGGCCGGCCAGTTTGTGGGCGTCGTGGGGCGCGATGTTGAGGTTGAGGAAGCGGACGTCGTCATGGCCGAAGAGGGTGTGGGAGGCAGTGGTGAAGTCGGTGTAGCGGGTGCCGACGCCGATCACCAGGTCGGCGGTGCGGGCCAGTTCGTCCGCCGTCGCGGTGCCGGTGTGGCCGACGCCGCCGACGTCCTGGGGATGGTCGTGGCGCAGCGAGCCCTTGCCGGCCTGGGTGGAGGCGACCGGGATGCCGGTGGCCGCGGCGAACTCGGCGAGGGCCTCCTCGGCGCGGCTGTGGTGGACGCCGCCGCCCGCGATGAGGAGGGGGCGCTTCGCCGCCCGGATCGCCGTGACCGCCTGGGCGAGTTCGGCGGGGTCGGCGCCCGGACGCCGTACCGTCCAGGTGCGCTCGGTGAAGAACTCGTCGGGCCAGTCGTGGGCCTCGGCCTGGACGTCCTGGGGCAGGGCGAGGGTGACCGCGCCGGTCTCCACCGGGTCCGTCAGCACCCGCATCGCCTGGAGGGCGGCCGGGATCAGGGCCTCGGGGCGGGTGACGCGGTCGAAGTACCTCGACACCGGGCGCAGCGCGTCGTTGACCGAGACGTCGCCGGCGTACGGGACTTCGAGCTGCTGGAGGACGGGGTCGGCGACACGGGTGGCGAAGGTGTCGCCGGGCAGCAGCAGCACCGGGAGGTGGTTGACGGTGGCGAGGGCGGCTCCGGTGACCAGGTTGGTCGCGCCGGGGCCGATGGAGGTCGTCACCGCGTGCGTGGAGAGCCGGTTGGACTGGCGGGCGTATCCGACGGCCGCGTGCACCATCGACTGCTCGTTGCGGCCCTGGTGGTACGGCATCTCGTCGGCGTACTCGACGAGCGCCTGACCGAGGCCGGCGACGTTGCCGTGGCCGAAGATCCCCCAGGTGGCGCCGATCAGCCGCTGCCGTACGCCGTCGCGTTCGGTGTACTGGGCGGCGAGGAAACGCACCAGTGCCTGGGCCACGGTGAGCCTGATGGTCATCGGTAACCCCCTGTGGTCGCGGTGTGGGCCGGGTGGAAGCAGATCCGCCACTCCCGGGTCTCGCCGGGTCCGGCCATGACGTTCAGGTAGTACATGGCGTGGCCCGGCTGGGCGATCGACGGGCCGTGCCAGCCATCGGGGACGAGGACGGCGTCACCGGAGCGGACCTCGGCCAGGACGTCGGAGCCGCCCTCGCGCGACGGGGAGACCCGCTGGTAGCCGAAGCCGTCCGGTCCGTCGATCTCGAAGTAGTAGATCTCCTCCAGCTCCGACTCCTCGCCCGGCCGGTGCTCGTCGTGCTTGTGCGGTGGGTAGGAGGACCAGTTGCCGCCGGGGGTGATGACCTCGACGGCGATCAGCTTGGCGCAGTCGAAGGCGTCGGCGGAGGCGAAGTTGCGCACCAGCCGGGCGCAGTTGCCGCTGCCGCGTTCCTCGACGGGGACCTCCGGCGCGGGGCCGTAGCGGGCGGGGAGTTGTCGCTCGCACTTCGCTCCTGCCAGGGCGAAGCGGCCTCCCGCGCCGGAGGCGATCTGGACCCGGGCGTCGCGGGGAACGTACGCGAAGTCGGTTACCGACGCGAACACGCTCTCCCTGCCCAGGAGTTGGAACTCTTCACCAGCTGTTTGCACGGTACATCCGCCTTCCAGCGGAAGCACGATCCACTCGCTGTCACCCGTGGTGAGGCTGTGGGTGCCGCCCGGCGCCAGCTCGACGACGCGCAGGCTGCTGTGCTTCCAGCCGGCCCGTTCGGGGTCGATGTCCAGCACGTGGTGCGCGTCGGCGGTGCTGCCCCGCGGAAGGTACAACTCGTCGTTCATACGGCCCTCACACTCCCTGCGGTGCTCACGTCCGGTGCGGCGCTCACGCTCGACGCGGCCCTCACAGCAGTCCCACGGCGGTGTCCACGGCGCCGGTCACGTCGCCGTCCGCCGGGTACAGCAGCGAACGGCCGACCACCAGGCCGCGGACGGTGGGCAGGCGCAGCGCGCCGCGCCACTTCTCGTACGCCCCGTCCTGGTCGTCGCCCACCTCGCCGCCCAGCAGGACGGCGGGGAGCGTGGAGGTCGCCATGACGTCGGCCATGTCGTCGGGGTTGTCGGTGACCGGGACCTTGAGCCAGGTGTAGGCGGAGGTGCCGCCCAGGCCGGAGGCGATGGCGATCGACTTGGTGACGGCCTCGGCCGAGAGGTCGTTGGTGAGCTTTCCCTCCGGGGTCCGCCGGCTGATGAACGGCTCGACGAAGAGGGGCAGCCCGCGGGCCGCCATGGAGTCGATCGCGCGGGCGGTCGACTCCAGGGTGGTGAGCGAGCCGGGGTCGTCGTAGTCGATCCGCAGGAGCAGCTTGCCCGCGTCGAAGCCGAGACGCTCGATGTCCTCGGCGCGGTGGCCGGTGAAGCGGTCGTCGAGTTCGAAGCGGGCGCCCTGGAGGCCGCCGCGGTTCATCGAGCCCATGACGACCTTGCCGTCGAGGGCGCCCAGCAGGAGCAGGTCGTCGAGGATGTCGGCGGTGGCGAGGACGCCGTCCACGCCGGGTCGGCTCAACGCCAGGCAGAGGCGCTCCAGCAGATCGGCGCGGTTGGCCATGGCCAGCTTGCGGTCGCCCACGCCCAGGGCGCCGCGCGCCGGGTGGTCGGCGGCGACGATCATCAGCCGGCCGGCCTCTTCGAGCAGCGGGCGGCGGGTGCGGCGGGCGGCGGCCTCGGCGATGGCCTCGGGGTGGTGGGTGCGCAGACGGACGAGTTCCGACACGTCGACGGCGGTGGGGGCGGGACGGCCCGCGGTGACGCTAGCGGCGCCGGCGCCCTCGGGCGGGGCGCCTCCCACACGGCCCGCCCTCACAGCACCGCTCCGGCGGCGAGGGCTTCCTCGATCTCGGTGGGCGTCGGCATGGCCGAGGAGCACTCCAGGCGGGAGGCGACGATGGCGCCGGCGGCGTTGGCGTGGCGCATGGTCTTCTCCAGGTCCCAGCCCGCGAGCAGGCCGTGGCAGAGGGAGCCCCCGAAGGCGTCGCCGGCCCCGAGCCCGTTCAGGACCCGCACGGGGAGCGGGGGGACCTCGGCGGAGTCGCCCGCGCTGTTCACGGCCAGGACCCCCTTGGGTCCCTGCTTGACGACGGCCAGTTCGACCCCGGCGTCCAGGAGGGCGCGGGCGGCGGCGTGCGGGTCGCGCACCCCGGTGGCCACCTCCACCTCGTCCAGGTTCCCCACGGCGACGGTGGCGTGCTTCAGGGCCTCCGCGTAGAAGGGGCGGGCGGCATCCGGGCCGGACTGGTCGGACCAGAACATGGGCCGCCAGTCGAGGTCGAACACGGTGGTGCCGGCCTTGGCGCGGTGGGTGAGGGCCGCCAGCGTCGCGGTACGGCTGGGCTCCTCGCTCAGGCCGGTGCCGGTGACCCAGAAGACGCGGGCCTCGCGGACGGCGTCGAGGTCGAGGTCGTGGGCGTCGATCTCCAGGTCGGGCGCCTTGGGCCGGCGGTAGAAGTAGAGCGGGAAGTCGTCCGGCGGGAAGACCTCGCAGAAGGTGAGGGGGGTCGCCAGGCCGGGGACCGGGGTCACCCAGCGGTCGTCGACGCCGAAATCCCGCAGGGCCTCGTGCAGGTAGGTGCCGAAGGGGTCGTCGCCGGTGCGGGTGATCAGCGCCGTGGACCGGCCGAGTCGGGCGGCGGCGACCGCGACGTTGGCCGCCGAGCCGCCGAGGAACTTCCCGAAGGACGTGACCTGCGGCAGCGGCACGCCCGTCTGCAACGGGTAGAGGTCCACTCCGATCCGCCCCATGGTGATCAGGTCGTAGGCCATCGAGTTCCCTTCGTATCGGCTCTCCACGGCTTTCTAGCCCCGCACGGCGGACCCTGTCAATGTTTTGTCCAGACATTCGGACCAGGTCTTGACACCCCCTGCGGGCGCGCCGCACGCTGACGGCCATGACGTCGTTGTCACCTCAGCCCTCACTTTCCCGCATCAGGATCGGCTCGGCCCCCGACAGCTGGGGCGTCTGGTTCCCGGACGACCCGCGGCAGGTGCCCTGGCAGCGCTTCCTCGACGAGGTCGCGCTCTCCGGCTACGAGTGGATCGAACTCGGCCCCTACGGGTATCTGCCGACCGATCCCGCCGTCCTCACCGAGGAGACCGCCCGGCGCGGCCTCAAGGTGTCGGCCGGCACGGTGTTCACCGGGCTGCACCACGGCGAGGCCGTGTGGGAGAAGACCTGGGCGCACGTGGCGGACAACGCGGCGCTCGCGCAGGCCATGGGAGCACGGCACCTCGTCGTGATCCCGTCGTTCTGGCGGGACGACAAGACCGGCGAGGTGCTGGAACCGGACACGCTCACGCCCGAGCAGTGGCGCAATCTGACCTCGCTGACCGAGCGGCTCGGCAAGCGGGTGCGGGAGCGGTACGGGCTGGAGATCGTCGTCCACCCGCACGCCGACACCCACATCGACAGCGAGGAGAACGTCGTCCGGTTCCTGGACGGCACCGACTCCGGCCTCGTGTCGCTGTGCCTCGACACCGGGCACTACGCGTACTGCGGCGGCGACAGCGTCAAGCTGATCGAGACGTACGGCGAGCGGATCGGGTACCTGCACCTCAAGCAGGTCGACCCGGAGATCCTCGCGGAGGTGCGGGCGCAGGAGGTCCCCTTCGGACCGGCCGTCGCACGCGGGGTGATGTGCGAGCCGCCCTCGGGGGTGCCGGCGCTGGGACCCGTGCTGGAGGCCGCGCAGAAGCTGGACGTCGACCTGTTCGCGATCGTCGAGCAGGACATGTACCCGTGCGAGGCGGACGCGCCGCTGCCCATCGCCCAGCGGACCCGGGCGTTCCTGCGCTCCTGCGGGGCGTAGCCCTGCGCGGGCGGGGCGCACCTTTGGGCGGGTAGCCCTTCGAGGGCGGGCGCACCTTTCGGCGGGTAGCCCATCGAGGCCGGGCGCACCTTTCGACGGGTAGCCCATCGAGGCCGGGCGCACCTTTGGTGCACTTGTGTCACCTGCGTCACAAAGATCGATGTTCCGTCACCGATGTCGCGCGTACGCGGGTGAACGGTCACGCCACGTCGACAACCGCTTCCCCGCTGTCACCGTGCGTCGCTGAGTGGGCACAGGCCTGGTGATCGCCAGCGCAGCGCCGGGCTCCCCCCGGCGGCCTCCAGGCCGCCGCCCCCGCAGCGCAGGGAGGTGCGACCCATGACCGACCGAAGGCTCTGGTCCTACAAGGAGATCGCGGCACACATCAAGGTGCAGACGGACACCGTACGGTCCTACCGCAAGCACGGGCTGCTCCCCCCGCCCGACCACGTGGAGGGCGGAAAGCCCTACTGGTACGCCGACACCGTCCGCACCTGGGTCGCCTCCCGGCCCGGCAGCCGGGGTCGCCGAGCGGACTGACCGCCCGGAAAACCGTTCCGTGCCCCACCCCCGGGTGGGGCACAGTGCTGTCCATGGACCCCTGCGACTTCTCCGTCAAACCCCGCCTCACCGGTGAGGCAACGGTGCTGCGGCCCTTCACCGAGGCGGACGCCGAGACCATGTGGGAGATCATCAGGGACCCCGAGGTCGTCCGCTTCACCTTCCCGGCGGACGGCGAACTCACCCTGGAGCGGCTGCGTTCCTGGTACGCCACGCGCTCCGAGCGGCCCGACCGCCTCGACCTCGCCGTCACCGACCGGGCCACCGGCGAACTCGTCGGCGAGGTGGTCCTCCACGAGTACGACGCGTACACCCGCACCTGCACCTTCCGCACCCTGATCGGGCCCCGCGGCCGCGGCCGCGGGCTGGGCACCGAGGCGACCCGCCTGATCGTCGGCCACGGCTTCGAGCGACTGGGTCTGCACCGCGTCCAGTTGGAGGTGTACGGCGACAACCACCGGGCCCGGCGGGTCTACGAGAAGGTCGGCTTCGTGGTGGAGGGCGTGCGGCGGGAGGCCGCGCCGCGGGACGGTGGCTGGGCGGACGAGGTGCTGATGGCGCTCCTGGACCGGGAGTGGGCCGCCCTCACCGCCACGGCTCGACGACCGTGACCCCGGCACCCGGCGCCGTCCCCATCCCCGCCAGCGCGTCCGGTACGGCGTCCAGCGTGATCGTCGAGGTCACGAGCAGGTCGGGCCGGAGCACGCCCGCGCGCACCAGCTCCAGCATCGGGGGGTAGGCGTGGGCGGCCATGCCGTGGCTGCCGAGCAGTTCCAGCTCCAGGGCGATGGCACGGGCCAGCGGGACGGGGGTGGTGCCGTCCGCCGAGGGCAGCAGGCCGACCTGGACGTGCCGGCCGCGGCGGCGCAGGCCGTTCACCGAGGCGGCGCAGGTGGCGGGCGAGCCGAGGGCGTCGAGGGAGAGGTGCGCCCCGCCGGCGGTCAGCGCGCGGACCGCCGCCGCGGTGTCCGGGACGGCCCGC
Source organism: Streptomyces sp. NPDC006259 (assembly GCF_042870975.1). Lineage (NCBI taxonomy): Bacteria > Bacillati > Actinomycetota > Actinomycetes > Kitasatosporales > Streptomycetaceae > Streptomyces > Streptomyces sp. NPDC006259. The sequence goes on from NZ_JBIAHY010000001.1 coordinate 1,168,293, forward strand.
GCGTCCACGCACTCGGCCGCACCGAACGCCCGTGCCAGCTCCAGCGCCTCCGGGGAGACGTCCACGGCGATCACCCGCGCCCCGCAGGCCGCCGCGATCATCACCGCGGACAGGCCCACCCCGCCGCAGCCGTGCACGGCCACCCACTCCCCCGCCGCGACCCGGCCCTGCCGCACGACCGCGCGGAACGCGGTGGCGAACCGGCAGCCGAGGGCGGCGGCGGTGGCGTAGGAGAGGTCGCCGGGGACCGCGACCAGGTTCACGTCGGCGTGGTCCAGCGCCACGTACTGGGCGAAGGAACCCCAGTGGGTGAAGCCGGGCTGGGTCTGGCGCTCGCAGACCTGGTGGTCGCCCGCCGCGCAGGCCGGGCAGCTGCCGCAGCCGCACACGAAGGGCACGGTCACCCGGTCGCCGGGGCTCCACCGGGTGACCCGGGCGCCCACCTCCTCGACGACTCCGGCGAGTTCATGGCCCGGGACGTGCGGCAGGACGATGTCCGGGTCGTGGCCCATCCAGCCGTGCCAGTCGCTGCGGCACAGACCGCTGGCCTCGACACGGACCACCACGCCGTGCTCCGCGGGCCGCGGGTCGGGCACCTCCCTGACTTCGGCCGGCTCCCCGTACCGCTCGAACACCACAGCCCGCACGTGCGGCTCCTTCCACCTGTGCCCGCCCTCACCGACCGTCCCCGGGCCGGGGAGATCACCGCGCATGCTAGGGCCCGCCCCGCACCGTGCGCTCCGACGGTGTCCTTGGCGCACCGGTACGGCGTCGTGCGGCGGGAGCCGGCCGAGCCCCCGTCGGGTCGTGCGGCGGGATCCGGGTCGGCCTCCGTCGGGTCGTGCGGCCGGAGCGGGCTCAGCGCCCGTCGGGCAGGAGCGGCGGAGGAGGTACGACGGTGGGGGCAAGCGGTCGCGGGAACCGGAGGAGGTACGGCGGTGCGAGCCGGTGAACGCGGGAACCGGAGGAGGTACGGCGGTGGGAGCAAGCGGTTCGCGGGGACCGACAGGCGGCCGTCCTGGGAACCCCACAGCGCGGCGTCGCGCCTCGTGCCCCCTCCGGAACCGCTGGTCGGCGAGCGACCCGGCCGCGACGGGGGTGCTTGGAGAAATACCCCCTAGGGGTATAACCTGAATGAAGTGGAGGCCTTCCGGCCAGTTCGGCCCGCCCCCGCCCCCACCGGCCGTCCCCCCGGGCCGGCCACCCCCACCACACGCCTCGACGAGGAGTAACGAGATGACCGCCCACACCGACACCCCGGGTACCGTCACCGCCGTCTACAAGGTGAGCGGCATGAGCTGCGGCCACTGCGAGGGCGCCGTCTCCGGCGAGATCTCCGGGATCCCCGGCGTCACCTCCGTGAAGGCCGTCGCCTCCACCGGCGAGGTCACCGTCGTCTCCGCCACGACACCGGACGACGAGGCCGTGCGCGCCGCCGTCGACGAGGCCGGCTTCGAGCTGGTCGGCCGCGCCTGAGCCACCCCCCTCCGGCATCGGGCCGTGCCGACCGGTCGACACTGGTCGGACACGGCCCGTTCCGTTCCCTGGAGTCACGGACATGCCCAGCACCACCACCACGGCCCCGACGACCGCCGAGTCCGGCGAGGTCGAGCTGCTCATCGGCGGGATGACCTGCGCCTCCTGCGCGGCCCGCGTGGAGAGGAAGCTCAACCGCATGGACGGCGTCACCGCGACGGTCAACTACGCGACGGAGAAGGCGCGGATCAGCTACCCCTCCGGGGTGCGGGTCGCCGACCTGATCGCGACCGTCGTGAAGACCGGCTACACCGCCGAGGAGCCCGCGCCCCCGGCACCCGAGGAGATACCGGCCGAGCCGTCCGGGGACCCCGAGCTGTCGGCCCTGCGCCACCGCCTCCTCGTCTCCGCCCTGCTCGCCGCGCCCGTCGTGCTGCTCGCGATGGTCCCGCCCCTGCAGTTCGACAACTGGCAGTGGCTGTCGCTGACCCTGGCCGCGCCCGTCGTCGTCTGGGGCGGCCTGCCCTTCCACCGGGCGGCCTGGACGAACCTGCGGCACGGCGCCTCGACCATGGACACGCTGGTCTCCGTCGGCACCCTGGCCGCGTTCGGCTGGTCGCTGTGGGCGCTGTTCCTCGGCGACGCGGGCATGCCCGGGATGCGGCACCCCTTCGCACCGACCGTGTCGCGCGCCGACGGAGCCTCCACGATCTATCTGGAGGTCGCCGCCGGGGTCACCGCCTTCATCCTGCTCGGCCGCTATCTGGAGGCCCGCTCCAAGCGGCGTGCGGGAGCGGCGCTCAGAGCGCTGATGGAGCTGGGCGCCAAGGACGTGGCCGTGCTGCGGGACGGGCGGGAGAGCCGGATCCCGCTGGACCGGCTGGCCGCCGGGGACCGGTTCGTGGTGCGGCCCGGCGAGAAGATCGCCACCGACGGCACCGTCGTCGAGGGCGTCTCCGCCGTCGACGCCTCCCTGCTGACCGGCGAGTCCGTACCCGTGGACGTCGGTCCGGGCGACACCGTCACCGGCGCCACCGTGAACGCGGGCGGCCGGCTCGTCGTCGAGGCCACCCGGATCGGCGCGGACACCCGGCTCGCCCGCATGGCCCGCCTCGTGGAGGACGCGCAGAACGGCAAGGCCGACGTCCAGCGGCTGGCCGACCGGGTCGCCGGGGTCTTCGTCCCCGTCGTGCTGCTGATCGCCGCCGCCACCTTCGGTGCCTGGCTGGGCCTGACCGGCGACACCGTCGCCGCGTTCACGGCGGCCGTCGCGGTCCTGATCATCGCCTGCCCGTGCGCCCTGGGGCTCGCGACCCCCACCGCGCTCATGGTCGGCACCGGCCGGGGCGCCCAGCTCGGCATCCTCATCAAGGGCCCCGAGGTCCTGGAGAACACCCGCCGGATCGACACCGTCGTCCTCGACAAGACCGGTACGGTCACCACCGGCCGGATGACCCTCCAGGAGGTGTACGCCGCCGAGGGCACCGACGAGAAGCAGCTGCTGCGGCTCGCGGGCGCCCTGGAGCACGCCTCCGAGCACCCGGTCGCCCGGGCGGTCGCCGCCGGCGCCGAGGAACGGGCCGGGCGGCTGCCGCCGGCCGAGCGCTTCGAGAACGTGCCGGGACGCGGCGTACGCGGGCGGGTGGAGGGCCACGAGGTGGCCGTGGGGCGACTCTTCGACGATCTCCCCGACTTCCCGCCGGACGTGGCACACGCCAGGGAGGAGGCCCAGCGCCTCGGTCGCACGGCGGTCGTCGTCGGCTGGGACGGGGCGGTACGCGGACTGCTCGCCGTCGCCGACTCGGTCAAGGGGACCAGCGCGCAGGCCGTACGGGAGCTGCGCGCGCTCGGGCTCACACCGGTGCTGCTCACCGGGGACAACCGGGCGGTGGCCGAGGCGGTGGCGGCCGAGATCGGCGTCGACGAGGTGGTCGCCGAGGTGCTGCCCGAGGACAAGGTCGCCGTCGTGAAGCGGCTCCAGGGCGAGGGGCGGGTCGTCGCCATGGTCGGCGACGGCGTCAACGACGCCGCCGCGCTGGCCACGGCCGACCTGGGGCTGGCGATGGGCACGGGCACCGACGCGGCGATCGAGGCGGGCGATCTGACGCTCGTGCGCGGGGACCTGCGGGTCGCGGCGGACGCCATCCGGCTGTCCCGGCGCACCCTGGCCATCATCAAGGGCAACCTGGTGTGGGCCTTCGGCTACAACGTGGCCGCGCTTCCGCTGGCCGCCGCGGGGCTGCTGAATCCGATGCTCGCCGGGGCCGCGATGGCCTTCTCGTCCGTTTTCGTGGTGACGAACAGCCTGCGGCTGCGGACGTTCCGCTGACTTCCGCCGACTTCCGCCGACTCTCAAGGACTCGCAGCGAACTACCGGGAAGTTACCGGTGGTTAGGACCAAGTCGAAACCAGGGCCCCCTGGAGTCCGGCGCGCGCCTCACATAAGCTCTTCACAAGGCTCGCGCATCTTCCTTACGCTTGGGCCTCGATCGCCGTATCCGGGCTCTTGCGTAGGTAACGGGACATATGCAAGAGACACAGATCACAGTGATGCGAACGTAACCATCGAAGGGGTTCGACGGTCTAAGTTGACGATGTCAGAAAGCGTCTTGGGGGGCGCGGACTGGCATCTGGAGATGTCTTGGGGGACTTCTCCAGAGATGCGTTGCCGGGGCAGGCACACCGGGAAGCTTTGAGCGGCCCTCCCAGCGTGCGCTGTCCCGGCAGATCGCACACGGCGGGGGTCGGCGAGTTCGCTCGTCGCGCTCGACCCCGCGCACGACAATCACATATGGCATCAGCGAATTCAGGCGCTGTGTCCTCCAGACGCCCGGCCGGATCCCGTGGGGGGAATCCGCACCGGGACATGGGAAGGCGCCCTGGTCGTCGGCCCGTGGGGGGACCGACGCATCAGGGCGCCTTCTTCATGCCTTGCCTCGCCGACGGGCCATGAGGCACGTACGGGGCTGCCCTTCGGGCAGCCCCTCATTCACGCGCGTACACGCCCCGGGCCGCCGAGCCACTCGTCGAGAGGCCCCGCAGGCCCGAGCCGAGAGAGCACGACCCCACCGCGGGGCACCCCGCGAGAGGCGCCCCCACCGGCAGGTGTCAGCGCTCCTCGACCGGCACGAAGTCACGCTCGACGACACCCGTGTAGATCTGGCGCGGGCGGCCGATGCGGGAGCCGGGCTCCTTGATCATCTCGTGCCACTGGGCGATCCAGCCCGGCAGACGGCCCAGGGCGAACAGGACCGTGAACATTTCGGTCGGGAAGCCCATGGCCCGGTAGATCAGGCCGGTGTAGAAGTCGACGTTCGGGTAGAGGTTGCGCGAGACGAAGTAGTCGTCGGAGAGCGCGTGCTCCTCCAGCTTCAGCGCGATGTCCAGCAGCTCGTCGGACTTGCCGAGGGCCGAGAGGACGTCGTGCGCCGCCGCCTTGATGATCTTCGCGCGCGGGTCGAAGGACTTGTACACCCGGTGGCCGAAGCCCATCAGGCGGACGCCGTCCTCCTTGTTCTTCACCTTGCGGATGAAGGAGTCGACGTCGCCGCCGTTGGCCTGGATGCCCTCGAGCATCTCCAGCACGGACTGGTTGGCGCCGCCGTGCAGCGGGCCCCACAGCGCGTTGATGCCGGCCGAGATCGACGCGAACATGTTGGCCTGCGAGGAGCCGACCAGGCGGACCGTGGACGTCGAACAGTTCTGCTCGTGGTCCGCGTGCAGGATCAGCAGCTTGTCGAGCGCGGAGACGACGACCGGGTCCAGGTCGTACTCCTGCGCGGGGACCGAGAAGGTCATGCGGAGGAAGTTCTCGACATAGCCGAGGTCGTTGCGCGGGTAGACGAACGGGTGACCGATCGACTTCTTGTACGCGTACGCCGCGATCGTGGGGAGCTTGGCGAGCAGCCGGATCGTCGAGAGGTTGCGCTGCGTCTCGTCGAACGGGTTGTGGCTGTCCTGGTAGAACGTCGACAGCGCCGAGACCACCGACGACAGCATCGCCATCGGGTGCGCGTCGCGCGGGAAGCCGCGGTAGAAGTTCTTGACGTCCTCGTGCAGCAGGGTGTGCTGCGTGATGTCGTTCTTGAAGACGGTCAGCTCGTCGACGGTCGGCAGCTCGCCGTTGATCAGCAGGTAGGCGACCTCGAGGAAGGTCGACCGCTCGGCCAGCTGCTCGATCGGGTAGCCGCGGTACCGGAGGATGCCCTGTTCGCCGTCGAGGTAGGTAATGGCGGATTTGTAGGCGGCGGTGTTGCCGTACCCGCTGTCCAGGGTCACGAGACCGGTCTGGGCGCGGAGCTTCCCGATGTCGAAGCCCTTGTCGCCGACGGTGCTGTCGATCACCGGGTAGGTGTACTCGCCGTCGCCGTACCGCAGTACTACAGCGTTGTTGGTGTGCTCGCTCACGTCATCCCTCACCGACGTTGTGCCTCTTCTTCGAGGTTGCCCTGACTGTCTCTACCTTCCCCCATTTGGCGCAGGAGAGTGCACTCGGGGTCGGCCATTGGGCTTATCCACGGCACTCAGTGCCGCCAACTTGTTCATCCTGCCGCCTCCGTCACGCTTGCGGAAGTGCTCTGTGACCTTCATGACTCATTTGATCGATCATTTTTACCGTCGCCCCGAGAGCCGGAAGTCGAGAGCCGTGCAGCGGCGGCCCGCCGACACCGTGCGCACCGCCTGGCCGATCGCCTTGCGGGAGCCGACGAGGACGACCAGCCGCTTGGCGCGGGTGACGGCCGTATACAGGAGGTTCCGCTGGAGCATCATCCACGCGCCGGTGGTGACGGGGATCACCACGGCGGGATATTCACTTCCCTGTGAACGGTGGATCGTCACCGCGTACGCGTGGGCCAACTCGTCCAGTTCGTCGAACTCGTAGGGCACCTCCTCGTCCTCGTCGGTGCGCACGGTGAGGCGCTGGTCGACCGGATCGAGCGAGGTGACCACCCCCACGGTGCCGTTGAAGACGCCGTTCTTCCCCTTGTCGTAGTTGTTGCGGATCTGGGTGACCTTGTCGCCGACGCGGAAGACCCGGCCGCCGAACCGCTTCTCGGGGACGTCGGGGCGGCCGGGGGTGATGGCCTGCTGGAGCAGTCCGTTGAGCGCGCCGGCGCCCGCCGGGCCACGGTGCATGGGCGCGAGGACCTGGACGTCCCGGCGGGGGTCGAGACCGAACTTGGCCGGAATGCGACGGGCGGCCACGTCCACCGTGAGCCGGCCCGCCTCCTCCGTGTCGTCCTCGACGAAGAGGAAGAAGTCCTTCATGCCGTCGGTGACCGGGTGCTGCCCGGCGTTGATCCGGTGCGCGTTGGTCACCACGCCGGACTGCTGGGCCTGACGGAACACGCGCGTGAGGCGCACGGCGGGGATCGGGCTGCCGTCGGCGAGCATGTCGCGCAGCACCTCGCCGGCGCCCACGCTGGGGAGCTGGTCGACGTCGCCGACGAAGAGGAGGTGGGCGCCCGGCGGGACCGCCTTCACCAGCTTGTTGGCCAGCAACAGATCCAGCATCGAGGCCTCGTCGACGACCACCAGGTCGGCGTCGAGCGGACGGTCGCGGTCGTACGCCGGGTCGCCGCCGGGCTTCAGCTCCAACAGGCGGTGCACGGTGGAGGCCTCGGCGCCGGTCAGCTCGGCCAGGCGCTTGGCGGCGCGGCCGGTGGGGGCGGCGAGGACCACCTTGGCCTTCCTGGCGCGGGCCAGCTCGACGATCGAGCGGACCGTGAAGGACTTGCCGCAGCCGGGGCCGCCGGTGAGGACGGCGACCTTCTCGGTCAACGCCAGCTTGACGGCGGCCTCCTGCTCGGGGGCCAGGTCGGCGCCGGTACGCGCCCGCAGCCAGGCCAGCGCCTTGTCCCAGGCCACGTCGCGGAAGTCCGGCATGCGGTCCTCGCCGGTGCGCAGCAGGCGCGACAGCTGGGCGGAGAGGGAGAGTTCGGCCCGGTGGAAGGGGACCAGGTAGACGGCCGTGACGGACTCCGCCCCACCGTCCGGACCGGGCACCTTCTCCCGGACGACACCGGGGTCCTCGCCCTCCTCCGGAGGCGCCGCCAGTTCGGCGAGGCACTCGATGACGAGGCCGGTGTCGACCTGCAACAGCTTGACCGCGTCGGCGATCAGGCGCTCCTCGGGGAGGTAGCAGTGGCCCTGGTCGCCGGACTGGGACAGGGCGTACTGGAGGCCCGCCTTGACGCGCTGCGGGCTGTCGTGCGGGATGCCGACGGACTGGGCGATCTTGTCGGCGGTGAGGAAGCCGATGCCCCAGACGTCGGACGCCAGGCGGTACGGCTGGTTCTTCACGACCGAGATCGAGGCGTCGCCGTACTTCTTGTAGATGCGGACCGCGATCGACGTCGAGACCTCGACGGTCTGGAGGAAGAGCATGACCTCCTTGATCGCCTTCTGTTCCTCCCAGGCGTCGGCGATCTTCCTGGTGCGCTTCGGGCCGAGACCGGGCACCTCGATCAGGCGCTTCGGCTCCTCCTCGATGATCTTCAGGGTGTCCATGCCGAAGTGCTGGGTGATGCGGTCGGCGAAGACCGGGCCGATGCCCTTGACCAGGCCCGATCCGAGGTAGCGGCGGATGCCCTGGACGGTGGCGGGCAGGACGGTCGTGTAGTTCTCGACGGTGAACTGCTTGCCGTACTGCGGGTGGGAGCCCCAGCGCCCCTCCATCCGCAGGGACTCGCCGACCTGGGCGCCGAGCAGCGCGCCGACGACCGTCAGGAGGTCGCCGCCGCCCCGGCCGGTGTCGACTCGGGCGACCGTGTAGCCGTTCTCCTCGTTCGCGTACGTGATGCGCTCCAGCACGCCTTCCAGGACGGCGAACTGCCGCTCCCCGCTCCCCGTCGGTCGCTCCATGATCCGACGGTACCGCCCGGCACCGACAACACGTCCGACAGCTCATCCGGTCCGGGCGGCCCGGGCGGTCAGGTGGTCGAGTCGGCGCGGGCGGTCAGGTGGTCGAGCACCTTCCGGAAGCCGTCGGTCGGGGAGAACTCGACGAGTTGGCGGTCCTCCAGCGCCGGCGGCACCTTTGCCGGGCGCCCGGCAGGAGGCCTGCCCCGCCTCGTGGACCCGCTCGCCCTCGGCCGTGGGCATCCGCGGGCGGTCCTTGAACAGGTGACCCCGGTGCCCCGGTGCGGGACCTGGCAGGCGTCGCCGGGCGGACCCCGCCGACGTCATCGCTCCTGCGTCCCGGGTCCGCCGGACCGACGGGCCTCGCGGACGCCCCTGTCCGCTTGCAGGCTGGGGCCCATCCGCCCGGCCGGCGACCGGAGTGCGGGCGTCCGCTGTCATCACGGTTCGGTCTCGGGCTCGCCAGGGTCTTGATTTACCGGCGTGTAATCGATTCCAATCCTTCTCGTACGGCGTTGTAATCGATTCCACAAGGAGGTGGAGCGGCGATGGCGAGCATCAAGGACGTCGCTGCCGAGGCGGGCGTTTCCGTCGCCACGGTGTCGCGCGTCCTGAACGACCATCCCTCGGTCAGCGCGGACGCGCGCACCCGCGTGTCGGCGGCCGTCGAGGCGCTGGGCTACCGCCCGAACGCCGTCGCCCGGTCGCTGCGCACCGACCAGACCCGCACCCTCGGCCTGGTCATCAGCGACGTGATGAACCCCTACTTCACCGAACTGGCCCGCTCCGTCGAGGAGGAGGCCCGCGCGCTCGGCTACAGCGTCATCATCGGCAACGCCGACGAGCGGCCCGACCTCCAGGACCACCACGTACGGACCCTGCTGGACCGCCGTATCGACGGTCTGCTGGTCTCCCCCACCGACGGCGGCTCGCCGCTGATGCTGGACGCCGCGCGCGCGGGGACCCCGATGGTCTTCGTCGACCGGTGGATCCCTGGCGTGGACGTGCCGGTGGTCCGGGCGGACGGACGGGCCGCCGTACGGGACCTGGTGGCGCATCTGCACCGGCTGGGGCACCGACGGCTCGCGATCATCGCGGGCCCGGCCGCCACCACCACCGGCAGCGAGCGTGTCGAGGCCTTCCGGGAGGCCCTCGGCGCCTGCGGCATCGATCTCCCGGACGCCTACATCGGACAGGGCGACTTCCAGGCCGAGAGCGGACGGCGGGTCACCGAGGGCTTCCTCGACCTGCCCGAGCCGCCCGAGGTCGTGTTCGCCGCCGACAACCTGATGGCGCTCGGCGCGCTCGACGCCGTACGCGCGCGTGGGCTGCGGGTTCCCGACGACATCGCGCTCGCCGCGTTCGACGACATCCCGTGGTTCGTGCACACCGATCCCCCGGTCACCGCCATCGCCCAGCCGACGGGCGAGCTGGGGCGCGCGGCCGTACGCGCGCTGGTCGACCGGATCGAGGGGCGCGCCCCGCGATCCGTCACCCTCCCCGCCCGTCTCGTCGTGCGCCGCTCGTGCGGCGAAACCGGCGAGACCGGCGAAACCGGCGAGACCGGCGAGACCGGCGAGACCGGCCAGGACCGCCAGGTCGGCCAGGACGGCCAGGACGGCCGGCAAGACCGAGGCGGCCGGCAAGGCCGAGGCGGCCGGCAAGGCCGAGGCGGCCAGGACTCAGCAAGGAACAGGAGCCAGTCGTGAGCAACGCGGACGAGTTGCTGCGCATCGAAGGCATACGCAAGACCTTCCCCGGAGTGGTCGCGCTCGACGGCGTCGACTTCGACCTGCGGCGGGGCGAGGTGCATGTGCTGCTCGGTGAGAACGGTGCCGGCAAGAGCACCCTCATCAAGATGCTCTCCGGCGCGTACACGCCCGACGCCGGGCGGATCCTGGCCGGCGGCGAGGAGGTGCGCATCCACGGGGCGCAGGACTCCGAGCGCCTCGGGATCGCCACCATCTACCAGGAGTTCAACCTCGTCCCCGACCTGACGGTGGCCGAGAACATCTTCCTGGGGCGCCAGCCGCGCCGGTTCGGGATGATCGACCGCAAGCGGATGGAGGCCGAGGCCGCCGTCCTTCTGGAGCGGGTGGGCGTCACCGTGTCGCCCCGCGCGCTGGTGCGGGAACTGGGCATCGCGCGCCTGCAGATGGTCGAGATCGCCAAGGCGCTCAGCCTGGACGCGCGCGTGCTGATCATGGACGAGCCGACGGCCGTGCTCACCTCCGAGGAGGTGGAGAAGCTTTTCGCCATCGTGCGCAGGCTGCGCGAGGACGGCGTGGGCGTCGTGTTCATCACCCACCACCTGGAGGAGATCGCGGCCCTGGGCGACCGGGTCACCGTCATCCGGGACGGCAGGAGCGTCGGGCAGGTCCCGGCGTCCACGCCCGAGGACGAACTGGTGCGGCTGATGGTGGGCCGTTCCATCGAGCAGCAGTACCCGCGCGAGCGTGCCGAGGCGGGCCCCGCCCTGCTGTCCGTCGAAGGTCTGACGCGGGACGGCGTCTTCCACGACGTCAGCTTCGAGGTGCGGGCCGGCGAGGTCGTCGGGGTCGCGGGTCTGGTCGGCGCCGGCCGTACCGAGGTCGTACGGGCCGTGTTCGGGGCGGACCCGTACGACCGCGGAGCCGTGCGGGTGGCGGGGGCGCGGCTGCCCCGCCACGACGTGACCGCCGCCATGGCCGCCGGGATCGGGCTGGTGCCGGAGGACCGCAAGGGCCAGGGGCTGGTGCTGGACGCCTCCGTCGAGGAGAACCTCGGCCTGGTCACCCTGCGCTCGGCCACCCGCGCCGGGCTCGTCGACCTCAAGGGGCAGCACGAGGCCGCGGGCCGCATCGCGGAACAGCTCGGCGTGCGGATGGCCGGGCTCGGCCAGCAGGTGCGGACGCTGTCCGGCGGCAACCAGCAGAAGGTCGTCATCGGCAAGTGGCTCCTGGCGGACACCCGGGTGCTGATCCTCGACGAGCCGACGCGCGGTATCGACGTCGGCGCCAAGGTCGAGATCTACCAGCTGATCAACGAGCTGACGGCCGCCGGGGCCGCCGTCCTGATGATCTCCAGCGACCTGCCCGAGGTGCTCGGCATGAGCGACCGGGTGCTGGTGATGGCCCAGGGCCGGATCGCCGGCGAACTCCCCGCGGACGAGGCCACCCAGGACGCGGTGATGGCTCTCGCCGTGAGCAACCCCAGTACCCCTACTACCTCCGAAGTGGAGACCGGCCGTGGCCGCTGACACGCTCAAGAGCACGACGGGCGCCGGTGGCGGCGCCGCGGCGGTGCGCCGCCTGCTGCTCGACAACGGGGCGCTCACCGCGCTCATCGTCCTCGTCGTCGCCATGTCGGCGCTGTCGGGTGACTTCCTCACCACGGACAACCTGCTCAACGTGGGTGTCCAGGCGGCCGTGACCGCCATCCTCGCCTTCGGCGTGACCTTCGTGATCGTCTCGGCGGGCATCGACCTGTCGGTCGGCTCGGTGGCGGCGCTGTCGGCCACCGTCCTCGCCTGGAGCGCCACCTCGCACGGCGTGCCGGTCGTCCTGGCGGTCGTCCTGGCCGTCGCCACCGGCATCGCGGCCGGGCTGGTGAACGGTTTCCTCATCGCCTACGGCAAGCTGCCGCCGTTCATCGCGACGCTCGCCATGCTGTCGGTGGCGCGCGGTCTGTCGCTGGTGATCTCCGAGGGTTCCCCGATCGCCTTCCCCGACTCCGTCTCCCACCTCGGGGACACGCTCGGCGGCTGGCTGCCGGTGCCCGTGCTGGTCATGGTCGTCATGGGCCTGATCGCCGCCTTCGTCCTGGGCCGCACCTACATCGGCCGCTCGATGTACGCCATCGGCGGCAACGAGGAGGCCGCGCGCCTGTCCGGACTGCGGGTGAGGAAGCAGAAGCTCGCGATCTACGCGCTGTCCGGTGTCTTCGCCGCCGCCGCGGGCGTCGTGCTCGCCTCCCGGCTGTCCTCCGCGCAGCCGCAGGCCGCCGACGGCTACGAGCTGGACGCGATCGCCGCCGTCGTCATCGGCGGCGCCTCCCTCGCGGGAGGTACGGGCAAGGCGTCCGGCACCCTGATCGGCGCGCTGATCCTGGCGGTGCTGCGCAACGGCCTCAACCTGCTCTCCGTCTCGGCGTTCTGGCAGCAGGTCGTCATCGGCGTGGTCATCGCGCTGGCCGTGCTGCTCGACACCGTGCGCCGCAAGGCGGGGGCGACCCCGGTGACCGCCGGGGCCGGCGGCGGCAAGGGCCGCCAGGCGGCGACGTACGGGCTCGCGGCGGTCGTCACCGTGGCGGTGGTCGGCGCGACCTCGTTCCTGCACGACGGTTCCTCGTCGACGTCGAACCCGAAGGTCGGTCTGGCGCTGTCCACCCTCAACAACCCGTTCTTCGTGCAGATCCAGTCGGGCGCGAGGGCCGAGGCGAAGAGGCTCGGCGTCGACCTGACCGTCACCGACGCGCAGAACGACGCCTCGCAGCAGGCCAACCAGCTCCAGAACTTCACCAGCTCCGGCTACGACTCGATCATCGTCAACCCGGTGGACTCCGACGCCGCCGGCCCGGCCGTCCGCGCCGCCGACAAGGCGAGGATCCCGGTCGTCGCGGTCGACCGCGGCGTCAACAAGGCGACCACGGACACCCTCGTCGCCTCCGACAACGTGGCCGGCGGTGAACTCGCCGCCAGGACGGTCGCCGAGAAGCTCGGCGGCACCGGCAGGATCGTCATCCTCCAGGGGCAGGCGGGCACGTCGGCGGCGCGGGAACGCGCCGAGGGCTTCGCGAAGGGCCTGAAGGCCTTCCCCGGCATCCGGGTGCTGGCCCAGCAGCCGGCCGACTTCGACCGCACCAAGGGCCTCGACGTGATGTCGAACCTGCTCCAGGCCCACCCGGACGTCCAGGGCGTCATCGCCGCCAACGACGAGATGGCGCTCGGCGCGGTCAAGGCGCTCGGCTCCAAGGCCGGCAAGTCCGTCCAGGTCGTCGGTTTCGACGGCACCCCGGACGGCCTCACCGCGGTCGAGAACGGCACGCTCTACGCGTCGGTCGCGCAGCAGCCCTCGCAGCTGGGCAGAATCGCCGTGGACAACGCGCTCAAGGCGTTCCAGGGCAAGAAGGTCGCGGAGACGGTGAAGGTGCCGGTGAAGGTCGTCACGAAGGAGAACGTGGCCGGCTTCCAGGGCTGACATCCGGCAAGCATGACGGCAGGCGGACGGAGTGGGCGGGCGGTCGGGGGACCGCCCGCCTCCCGTCGCGTACGACGTACCTAGGGGAGTTCTCATGTACGACTACGACCTCCTGGTCGTAGGGTCGGCCAACGCCGACCTGGTGATCGGGGTCGAACGGCGCCCGGCGGCGGGCGAGACCGTCCTCGGCTCGGACCTGTCCGTCCATCCGGGCGGCAAGGGCGCCAACCAGGCGGTCGCGGCCGCCCGCCTCGGCGCCCGTACGGCGCTGCTGGCCCGGATCGGCGACGACGCGTACGGCAGGCTGCTGCTCGACTCGCAGCGGGCGGCCGGGGTCGACACCGTGGGCGTGCTGGTGGGCGGGGCGCCGACCGGGATCGCGCTGATCACGGTGGACCCGTCGGGCGACAACAGCATCGTGGTGTCCCCGGGCGCGAACGGCCGCCTGACGCCGGGCGACGTGGCTGCCGCCGCCGGGCTGTTCCACGCCTCCCGCGTGGTGTCGGCGCAGCTGGAGATCCCGCTGGAGACGGTGACGGAGGTCGTACGGAGTCTCGCGCCGGACAGCCGCTTCGTGCTGAACCCGTCGCCGCCGCGCCCGCTGCCCGCCGAGGTGCTGGCTGCCTGCGATCCGCTGATCGTCAACGAGCACGAGGCGAAGGTGATCCTCGGTGAGGCGGGCGGCGGCGACGAGCCCGAGGAGTGGGCTCGGCTGCTGCTCGCCAAGGGGCCGAAGTCGGTGGTCGTGACGCTGGGACCGCGGGGCGCGCTGGTGGCGTCGGCGGACGGCGTGGAACGGGTGGCGGCGGTGAAGGTGGACGCCGTGGACACGACCGGGGCGGGCGACTCCTTCACGGCGGCGCTGGCGTGGAAGCTGGGCGCGGGTGCGCCGCTCGCCGAGGCCGCGGCGTACGCGGCGCGGGTCGGGGCGGTGGCCGTGACCCGGCGGGGCGCGCAGGAGTCGTTCCCCACGGCGGCGGAGGTCGAGGCCCGGTGAGGAAGGGCGGGATACTCAACCGTCATCTCACCGGCGCCCTCGCCGAGTTGGGGCACGGGCACGAGGTGCTGGTGTGCGACGCGGGCATGCCGATACCCGAGGGCCCCCGGGTCGTGGACCTCGCCTTCCGGGCGGGAGTGCCGTCCTTCGCGGACGTGCTGGAGGGACTGCTGGCCGAGCTGGTCGTGGAGGGCGCGACGGCGGCTCGCGAGGTACGGGAGGCGAACCCGGCGGCGGCCGGACTGCTGGACGGGCACTTCCCCGGACTGGCCCTGGTCCCGCACGAGGAGCTGAAGAGGCTGTCGGCGGCGGCGCGGCTGGTGGTGCGGACCGGGGAGGCGCGGCCGTACGCGAATGTGCTGCTGCGGTGCGGGGTGTTCTTCTGACCGCCCGCTGATCCCCGCGCATGCTTCGAGGGGCCCGGTCCGTCGACCGGGCCCCTCTAGCTCGCCCCCTCCGTCGCCAGAACCCCCGCGATCCCCCCGGATCCCCCCCAGAAGTTCTGACACCGTGTATGACCCGTGTGAGGGCGGAACGGTTGCACGCCGGCCGAGGAAATTCCGGAGCGGAGGGGAGGCGAACCGACGGCGCAACGGGCGACGGAACGGACGAGCGAAGAAATCTGGCCATCGGCACATGCCTAGCGCATCAAACATACGCGCCGAGGAATGCACCTGTTGTGATGAAGCCGCAGCTCAGCGCCGTGATCGCCCCGAAACACCCCCCATGATGACGTGGTCTCCCCCACCCTCCTCCAGAGGAGTACGACCATGTCCGAAACGACCGAGCCCAACGTCGGCGCGTTCACCCTGGCCGACCCGCTGACCACCGGGCCCGCCGAACCGGTGGCGGTGCCGGCACACGCCGAGTGGCCCCTGCCGAACGGCTTCGCCTGGGTCTTCCCCGCCGACGGCAACACCGCCGGCCGCGTCGTCCGACCCGTGATCATGGCCGACGGCTTCAACCTCGGCCGCAGCGAACTGGACAAGACCTACCAGGGGCTGGAGAGCGGCTACCAGTTCATCAGCGAGCTGCACCGGCGCGGCAAGGACGTCGTCCTCCTCGGCTTCGAGGAGCGCAGCGCGTCCATCCTCGACAACGCGCGGGCGGCCGAGGCCGCCATCAGGGAGACCATCGAACACCGGCAGGGCAACTCCCCGCTGGTCGTCGGCGGGTTCAGCATGGGCGGCATCGTCACCCGCTACGCGCTGGCCGACATGGAGAGGAAGCGGATGGACCACCAGACCGCGGTGTACTTCTCCTACGACAGCCCGCACCGCGGCGCCTCCATCCCCGTCGGCGTGCAGGCGTTCTCGCACTTCATCCCGTTCGCGAACGACTTCGCCAGGCAGATGGACAGCCCGGCGGCGCGTCAGATGCTCTGGCAGCACTACGACAAGGACACCAAGAAGATCGGGGTCGCCCCGGAGCGCACCGAGTTCCTGGACGCCCTGGCCCGGCTCGGCGACTGGCCCCGGATCCCGATGAAGATCGCCGTCGCCAACGGCCGCGCCGACGGGATCGGCCTGCCCGACGTGACGCCCGGCGAGGTCGCGCTGCGGATCGACAGGATCTATCCGGGCACCACCTTCTACGTCCAGGCCCAGGGCGCCGACGTGACGGCCGCCTACCTGAACCGGCGGTTCCCCAAGGCCGAGGAGACCGTGACGACCAGCGGCTTCCCGGAGATGGACGGGGCGCCCGGCGGCACGCTGCACACGTACAGGATCCTCGCCGACGCGATGCGCAAGCTGGGCGGCACGGTGGACCTGCGGCACGAGGAGATCTGCTTCGTCCCGTCGGTGAGCGCGGTGGCCGTTCGCGACATCGGGACGCAGGAGGACCTGTACACGCCGGTCAACGGACTCTCGCCGGACGAGAGCGAGGTGGACGACTACTTCTGCTCGCCCACGACCACCGCGCACACGGCGATCACCGGGGAACTGTGCACCTGGCTGATGGACCGCCTGCCCGACTGACCCGACACCACGCCAGGCACCAGGGGGCCGTCCGTCCGCTCACATCCTGCGGAGGGCGGCCCCCCGGGTCATGCCTCGGGGGCGGGCGGGAGGGGGTCGGAGACGAACCATCCGCGCTGCGGAACGGCATACACCCAGCGTTCGTCGGCCAACAGCCCAAGTCCACGCCGCACGGTTGTCCGGGCGATCCCGTACCGCTGTACGAGCTGAGCCTCGCTGGGAAGCATCCGCCCGGGCTGCCAGTCGCCGCGCCGGATCTGCGCACGCAGAATCTCGGCCAGCTGTCGGTAGGGGGTCAGAGGCGCTCCATGATCGATCTCAGCGTCAGGGTTCATGGAGTCGACGCTAGGCAACGAGAGCGCTACACACTCTTTGGGATACGTATCGCGACGAAGCGATACAAGGCGATACCATGAGTCCAAGAAAACGCCCCGGCGGGAAGATGACAGCTTCCGTGCCGGGGCTGAGCCGACCCAAGGAGTCGACCTATGCGCAGCCTACTGGCCGCGATCCTGAGCCTCTTCCTGCCGCCCCGCGGAGCGCACCGCGCCCTCGGCCCCTTCCCGCTCCTCCTGCCGCCCCCGGCCGCCTCCGCGCAGCGGCCCGCCGACGTGATCCCCGCCGACGCCCTGCCCCTGGTCCGGCCGTACCTCGCCGTCTGGGAACGCGAGCGTGACGAACGGGAGCGCAGGCACCTCCAGCGGGAGCGGCGCCGTGCGGCCGTGCTCGCGACCCTGGGTCAGGACTACGTCCCGTCGGGGGCCGCCGCGTGAGCGCGAGGAGGTTCCGCAGCGTCGGCGTCGACCCCGCCACCGGCAAGGAGGCGTTCGTGGTCGCGCGCCCCGGCGGTGTGCTCGAGGAACTGGCCGACGCGCACGCCCTCAAGGCCGCCGCCGTCCTGGTGACGGTCGTGGGTGCCGTCCTGGAGGGAGGCAGGTCGTCGGAGACCGAACTCGCCGCCTTCGTCCCGTCCCTG
Organism: Streptomyces sp. NPDC006259; assembly: GCF_042870975.1. NCBI lineage: Bacteria > Bacillati > Actinomycetota > Actinomycetes > Kitasatosporales > Streptomycetaceae > Streptomyces > Streptomyces sp. NPDC006259. Next base: position 1,185,759 of record NZ_JBIAHY010000001.1, read on the forward strand.
CACGCGGCGCTGGAGGAGTGCGTGGGCATCATGGCGGCGGACCGGGAGCGGTGACGTGAAGGGCCGCGGGCACCGGAACGACTCCGGCGCCCGCGGCCCGCGCACTCGCTGTCGTACTCCCTGTCGCTCAGAGGGTCAGGTTCTCCAGGAACCTCTGTGCCGTCTCGGCGAGGACTTCCCTGCCGTCGCGGGCCCACAGGGCGTCGTTGAACAGTTCGACCTCGATCGCGCCCGTGTAGCCGGCCGTCTCGACGTGGGCCTGCCATGCGCGCATGTCGATCGCGCCGTCACCGATCTGGCCGCGGCCGTTCAGGACGCCCTCGGGCAGCGGGGTGGTCCAGTCGGCCAGCTGGAAGGTGTGGATGCGGCCGGACGCGCCCGCTCGGGCGATCTGGGCGGGGGCCTGGTCGTCCCACCAGACGTGGTAGGTGTCGACCGTGACGCCCACCTGGTGGGCCGGGAAGCGTTCCGCGATGTCCAGGGCCTGGGTGAGGGTCGAGACCACGCAGCGGTCCGAGGCGTACATGGGGTGCAGGGGCTCGATGGCCAGCTTCACCCCGTGGTCCTCGGCGTAGGGGCCGAGTTCCGCCAGCGCGTCCGCGATGCGTTCGCGGGCTCCGTGCAGGTCCTTCGAGCCGGGTGGCAGGCCGCCCGAGACCAGGACCAGGACCTCCGTGCCCAGGGTCGCCGCCTCGTCGATCGCCCGGCGGTTGTCGGCCAGGGCGGCCGTGCGCTCGTCCGGGTCGACGGCGGTGAAGAAGCCGCCGCGGCACAACGTCGTCACCGTCAGGCCCGCGTCCCGGACCAGCTTCGCCGTCTCCTCGACGCCGTACGTCCGGACCGGGTCGCGCCAGAGGCCGACGTTGGCGATGCCCAGGTCGCGGCAGGCCGCCACCAGTTCGGGCATCGACAGCTGCTTCACCGTCATCTGGTTGATGCTGAACCGCTCCAGGCCGGTCACTGGGTCACCCCGTACAGGGCGAGCAGGTTCCTCATCCGCTCCTCGGCCAGCTTCGGGTCGGGGAACAGGCCCAGCCCGTCGGCGAGTTCGTAGGCGCGGGCCAGGTGCGGGAGGGAGCGGGCCGACTGGAGGCCGCCGACCATGGTGAAGTGCGACTGGTGGCCGGCCAGCCAGGCCAGGAACACCACACCCGTCTTGTAGAAGCGGGTCGGGGTCTGGAAGAGGTGGCGGGAGAGGGCGACGGTGGGGTCCAGCAACTGCCGGAAGCCGGTGGTGTCACCCGTGTCCAGGACGCGGACCGCCTCCGCCGCCAGCGGGCCCAACGGGTCGAAGATGCCGAGCAGGGCGTGGCTGAAGCCCTTGTCGTCGCCCGCGATCAGCTCGGGGTAGTGGAAGTCGTCGCCGGTGTAGCAGCGGACTCCGTCCGGCAGGCGACGGCGCAGGTTCACCTCCCGCTCGGCGTCCAGCAGGGACACCTTGATGCCGTCGACCTTGTCCGGGTGGGCGGCGATGACCTGGAGGAAGACCTCCGTCGCGGCGTCCAGGTCCGACGAGCCCCAGTAGCCCTCCAGCGCCGGGTCGAACATCGGGCCCAGCCAGTGCAGGATCACCGGCTCGGCGGACTGGCGCAGGAGGTGGCCGTAGACGTCGAGGTAGTCCTCGGGGCTCTCGGCGGCCGCGGCCAGGGCGCGGGACGCCATGAGGATGGCCTGGGCGCCGGAGGCCTCGACGAGGGCGAGCTGCTCCTCGTAGGCCGCGCGGACCTCGGCGAGGGAGGCCGGGCCGGTGAGCTGGTCGGTGCCGACACCGCAGGCGATCAGGCCGCCCACCGCTTCGGCCTCGGCCGCCGACCGGCGGATCAGTTCGGCCGCGCCCGCCCAGTCCAGGCCCATGCCGCGCTGGGCGGTGTCCATCGCCTCGGCGACGCCGAGCCCGTGGGACCACAGGTGGCGGCGGAAGGCGAGGGTGGCGTCCCAGTCCACGGCGGCCGGCGAGTCGGGGGACACGTCGGCGTACGGGTCCGCGACGACGTGCGCGGCGGAGAAGACCGTACGGGAGGTGAAGGGGTTTCCGGTGGTGACGGCGAGGGGCTCCGTGCGGGGCTCGTAGGTCCGCAGGATGCCGCCGGGGTCCGGGAGTCGGATGGTCACAGCGCGATCTCCGGGACGTCGAGGCGGCGGCCCTCCGCGGAGGACCTCAGGCCCAGCTCGGCGAGTTGGACGCCGCGGGCACCGGCGAGCAGGTCCCAGTGGTAGGGGGCGCCGGCGTAGACGTGCCTGAGGAACAGTTCCCACTGGGCCTTGAAGCCGTTGTCGAAGTCGCCGTTGTCGGGGACCTCCTGCCATTGGTCGCGGAAGACCTCGGTGGCGGGGATGTCCGGGTTCCACACCGGCTTGGGCGTGGCGGAACGGTGCTGGACACGGCAGTTGCGCAGGCCGGCGACCGCGGAGCCCTCCGTGCCGTCGACCTGGAACTCCACCAGTTCGTCGCGGTTGACGCGGACCGTCCAGGAGGAGTTGATCTGCGCGATGACGCCGCCGTCGAGTTCGAAGATGCCGTAGGCGGCGTCGTCGGCCGTCGCGTCGTAGGGCTTGCCGTTCTCGTCCCAGCGCTGCGGCACGTGGGTGGTGGCGATGGCCTGGACGGTCCGCACCCGGCCGAACAGCTCGTGCAGGACGTACTCCCAGTGCGGGAACATGTCGACGACGATGCCGCCGCCGTCCTCCGCGCGGTAGTTCCACGACGGGCGCTGGGCGTCTTGCCAGTCGCCCTCGAACACCCAGTAGCCGAACTCGCCCCGGACGGAGAGGATCCGGCCGAAGAAACCGCCGTCGATGAGGCGCTTCAGCTTCAGCAGACCCGGCAGGAACAGCTTGTCCTGGACGACGCCGTGCTTGATGCCCTTCTCGTCGGCCAGCCGGGCCAGTTCGAGGGCGCCTTCGAGCCCGGTGGCGGTCGGCTTCTCGGTGTAGACGTGCTTGCCGGCCGCGATCGCCTTCCTGAGGGCCTCCTCGCGGGCGGAGGTGACCTGGGCGTCGAAGTAGATGTCCACGGTGGGGTCGGCGAGCACCTCGTCGACGTCCGTGGAGACGTGCTCCAGACCGTGCTTCTCGGCAAGCGCGTTCAGGACGTGTTCCCGGCGGCCGACCAGGATCGGCTCCGGCCACAGCACGGTGCCGTCACCGAGGTCGAGGCCGCCCTGTTCGCGCAGGGCGAGGATGGAACGGACCAGGTGCTGGCGGTAACCCATGCGCCCGGTCACGCCGTTCATGGCGATACGCACCGTCTTGCGTGTCACGTCGATCCCTTCTTAGGCGTTGTACGCGGCGTCGTGCGTGGCGTTGCCCGTCGCGTCGCGCGCGTCTCGTACGCGGTTGTGCGCGCCGCCTACGCCTTGTCACTGATCAGCGTCACAGCAAGCGCTTTCTATACAGGAAGAAGCTAGCCTCTGACCGGCGTGCGGACAAGACCGTGTCCATCCCGAGTTGTTCGAGGGGGCGAACAACTCCGGTGCGGGGCCGTAAGGTCTGCTCGACACGCCCGGAACCAGGTCGGTGAGCCTGCTGTCTACCAGGGCGTACGACGACGTACGACGAGATGCGTGACCGGAGGACGACGACATGACGGTGACCCTGGCGGACGTGGCGGCCCGCGCGCAGGTCTCGCCCGCGACGGTGTCGCGCGTACTGAACGGCAACTACCCCGTGGCCGCGTCGACCCGGGAACGGGTGCTGCGGGCCGTGGACGAGCTGGACTACGTGCTCAACGGCCCCGCGAGCGCACTGGCCGCGGCCACCTCCGACCTGGTGGGCATCCTGGTCAACGACATCGCCGACCCCTTCTTCGGAATCATGGCGAGCGCCATCCAGGGGGAGATCGGCGGGCCCGGCGGGCGCGCCGGGGGCGAGCGGCTCGCGGTGGTGTGCAACACCGGGGGCTCGCCGGAGCGCGAGCTGACCTATCTCACCCTGTTGCAGCGGCAGCGGGCCGCCGCCGTCGTCCTGACCGGCGGCGCCATGGAGGACAAGCCGCACGCCACGGCGGTGGCGGCGAAGCTGCGCCGACTGGCCGAGGCGGGCACCCGGGTCGTGCTGTGCGGGCGGCCGCCCGCACCCGACACCGGGGCCATCGCCCTCACCTTCGACAACCGCGGCGGCGGCCGGGAACTCACCGAGCACCTCATCGGGCTCGGGCACCGGCGGCTCGGCTACATCGCGGGCCCCGAGGAGCGCACCACCACCCGGCACCGGCTGGAGGGCCACCGGGCGGCGCTGGCCGCGGCCGGTATCGAGGAGGATCCTCGCTGGACCGTCCACGGCCGCTACGACCGGCGGGCGGGGTACGAGGCCACGCTGGAGCTGCTGCGGCGGGACCCGGCGCTGACGGCCGTGGTCGCGGCGAACGACTCCGTCGCCCTGGGCGCGTGCGCGGCCCTGCGGGAGTCCGGGCTGCGCATTCCGGACGACGTCTCGGTGGCCGGCTTCGACGACCTGCCCTTCAGCATCGACGCCGTCCCCGCGCTGACCACGGTGCGGCTGCCGTTGGCCGAGGCCGGGGCCCGGGCCGGGCGGATCGCCATGGGGCGGGAGGAGCCGCCGCCGGGTGGGATCGCGATGGTGCGGGGTGAGTTGATGGTGCGGGGGTCTTCGGGGGTGCCTCGGGGTTGAGGGGGCCTTTGGGCTGGGTGCCTCGGGACTGGGCGCCTCTGGGTGAGAGGGGAGTGCCTCGGGGCCGAGAAGGGGTGCCGCGCGGTGCGGCGAGCGCCGGGCCCGTGCGGGCGGGAACGGGGCTGTGCGGGCGGGAACGGGGCGTTTGGCGGCGGGTGCGGGGGTCTGGGGGCGTGGGGATGCGGGGCCGTGGGGCGGGCTGTGAGTGGGTGAGGTCGGGGCCGTGGTGGTGGGTCGAGCCCGTCGCCGGTCGGGCGTACTGCCGCCCCTTTCAGACTCTCCGGGGCAGAGACGGGCCGCGCGAGGGGTTTTCGGCGCCCCGCGACGCATGGCGACGCCCGCCACGGCCGGCTCCCGCGCGCTGTGGCCCGCCGCGCCCTGTCGTGGTGGCGGGGGTCCGGGGCGCTGGTTGCCCCGTCGGTTCGCAGCAGTCGTCGGTGGGGCGGTCCGCTAGTAGGGTCCGAGGGTATGAAGCTGGCCTTCTCCACCCTCGGTGTTCCCGGTCTTCCGATCTCCGACGTGCTGCGGCTCGCGACCACGCACGGGTACCACGGCGTCGAGCTGCGCGCGCATCCCGAGGAGCCGGTGCATCCGGGCCTCCACCCGGACGAACGGGCCGACGTGGCCGCCGAGTTCAAGGGGGCCGGGGTCGAGGTGCTCGGCGTCGCGGGGTACGCGCGCGTGGCCGCTCCGGGGGACGACGAGGTCGTGCTCGGTGAGATCCGCGCGCTCGTCGAACTCGCCCGTGACCTCGGCGCGCCGTACGTCCGGGTGTTCCCCGGCGGCGCCGACGGGCAGGAACCGGCCGAGGCGGACGCCGTCGCGGCCCGGCGGCTGGGGACCGCCGCCGAGTACGCCGCCGACCTGGGCGTACGCATCCTGCTGGAGACCCACGACTCCCACCGGACCGGCGCCGCCGCGACGCGTGTCCTCGGGCTGGTCGGGCACCGGCAGGTGGGTGCGCTGTGGGACGTGATGCACACCTGGCTGGGCGGCGAGCAGCCGCAGGACAGTTACGCCGCGCTCGCGCCGTATCTCGGATACGTGCAGGTCAAGGACATCGTCTCGGCCGAGGACACCACGCCGGTCGCACTGGGCGCCGGGGTGCTGCCGATCGCCGAGTGCGTGGAGGTCCTCTCCCGGCACGGGTGGGACGGCTGGGTGTGCTGGGAGTACGAGAAGCGGTGGTACGACGCGGCCGAGCCGTTGGCCGGGCTGCTCGGCGCGGGGCGGGAGCACCTGGGGAGGCTGCTCAACGAGTCGGCGTGAAGAGGGCGCTCCCCGAGGGGGGCGGCCCCTAAATGACTGGCGGGTCAGCGGAGGGCGGGTTAGCCTCCGCGCCGTGTATCGAGCCGTCGCGCAGCCCCTCGTCCCTCCGGCCTCATGAGTCTCGGCCGGACCTTTCTCGATGTTCGCCCCCTTCGTACCTCCCCCGTCTACCGCCGGCTGCTGATCGGGCGCACCGTGTCCACGCTCGGTGGCTTCATGACCATGGTCACCGTCATGTACCAGGTGTGGGACACGACCCACAGCTCGGTGTGGAGCGGCGCGGTCGGGCTGGCGCAGGCGCTGCCGATGGTGGGGGTCGGGCTGTTCGCCGGTGCCTGGGTCGACCGGGCCGACCGGCGCCGGGTCTACCTCCTCGCCACCGTCGGCCAGGCGGTCTGCTCGCTCCTGCTGGCCGTGCAGGGGTTCACCGGGCACGTGCCCGTGGTGCTGGTCCTCGCGCTGGTCGCGGCGCAGGCCTCCTTCGGGGCGGTCGGGGGTCCCGCGGCCGGCGTGTTCGTGCCCCGGCTGCTGCCGAAGGACCAGGTGGCCGCCGGGCTCGCCCTGAACCAGGCGACCGGTCAGTCGATGATGCTGATCGGCCCGGCCGTCGCCGGTGTGGTGCTGGGCTGGTGGGGCATCGGCGTCTGCTACCTGCTGGACGCCCTCACCTTCGGGCTGGCCTTCTACGGCGCCTTCGGCCTGCCCCCGCTGCCGCCCGAGGGCGAGAAGTCCCGGCCCGGACTGAACGGCGTCCTCGACGGGCTGCGCTTCCTGACCGGCCACCGGGTCGTGCGCGGCGCCCTGCTGACCGACCTGGCCGCCACCGTGCTGGCGATGCCGGTCAGCCTCTTCCCGCTGGTCAACGAGGAACGCTTCGGCGGCGACCCGCGCACGCTGGGCCTGTTCCTGTCCGCGCTGGCCGTGGGCGGTGTCACCGCCACCGCGTTCTCCGGGCCGGTGACGCGACTGGCCCGGCCGGGGCCGGTGATGCTGTGCGCGTCCGCCCTGTGGGGCGTGTCCCTCGCCGTGTTCGGTCTGACGACCAGCGCCTGGGCGGGGATCGGGACGCTGGTCCTGGCCGGCGCGGCGGACGCGGTGGCCGTCCTGTCCCGTACGACCATCGTCCAGACCCGTACCCCGGACGCGCTGCTGGGCCGGGTCACGGCGGCCGAGGCGATGGTCGGGCAGGCCGGCCCCCATCTGGGCAACCTGCGCGCGGGCCTCGTCGCCGGCTGGTCCTCGGGCGCCGCCGCCCTGGTCACGGGCGGTGTGATGTGCCTCCTGGCGGTGACGACCGTGGCCGCCACGACTCCGGAACTGCGAGGGGGGACGGGGGACCCGGAGCCGCACCCTGACACCGGGTCCGGGCCCGGGTCCGAGTACGGGCCGGGGTCCGAGTACGGGCCTGGGTCCCAGTACGGGCCGGGGTCTCCGCCCGTGGGGGCTGGGGAGGGCGGTGGTGCTACGACCGCTGCCCCGGCCGGACCGTGAACCTCGCGTCGCCCGTCTCGCACCACTCCAGCACCGACGGCCAGGATCCGTAGCCCGCGTCCAGGTCCAAGTGGGCCGCTCCGGGCAGGAGTTCCGCCGTCAGGCCCAGGGGAGTGCCGTACGCGGACTGGGCGCCTTCCGGGCAGTACGGGTCGTCGTCGCCCGCGACCAGACGGGTCGGGTTGGGCAGCGCCGAGCCGTCGAGGGAGGGGAGGACGAACTCCGCGACCTCGGGGTGGCCGCCGAGGACCGTGCCCGACGGAGGTGCCACCAGCAGAACCCGGTCGACGGTGTCCGGGCCGGGCAGGCCGCGAGCGGCGGCGTGCAGCCAGAGCACGGCGGAGAGGCTGTGCGCGACCACGACCCGCTCGCGCCCGGCGTCGAGAGCGCCGAGGTGGCGGGAGAGTTCGCCGAGCCACACCTCGAGGGCGGGGTCGTCGGGGTCGGGCAGTTGCGGGTAGGTGACGGCGTGGCCGCGCTCGGTCAGGCGGTCGGCGAGCCAGTGCTGCCAGTGGCCGCCGGGGCGGTGGTTCTGCCAGCCGTGGAGGATGAGGAAGGCGCGCGGAGTCGTCGTGGTCATGCCTTCGATCCTTTCCAGGAGCCGGGCACCAGGTCCAGTTAATCTTTGGCCGTGGAACCGTTAAGCCCTGCCTTCACCCTCGACCTTCGCCGGCTCACCGTCCTGCGGGAGGTCCAGCGCCGCGGCAGCCTCGCGCGGACCGCCGAGGCCCTGCATCTGACGCCGTCCGCCGTCTCCCAGCAGCTGGCCGCCCTCGCCCGTGACCTGGGCGTCCCCCTCACGGAACGCGACGGCAGAGGCATACGGCTCACCGGGCAGGCCCGGGTGCTGCTCGCGCACGCCGACGTCATCGCCGCCCAGCTGGAGCGGGCCCGCGCCGATCTCGCGGCGTACGGGGAGGGCGGGCGGGGATCGGTGACCGTCGGATGTTTCTCCAGCGGCATCCTGGGGCTGCTGCCCACCGCGCTGCGGGCACTGCGCGAACGCCTCCCCCGACTGCGCGTCGACGTCGTGGAGGCCGAGCCGCCGGACCTGTTCACCGCCCTCGACGGCGGGCAGGTCGACGTGGCCGTGGCCGTCGACTTCGCGGCGGCGCCCCCGCACACCGATCCCCGCTACACCCGGACCGACCTGCTCACCGACATCCTGGACGTCGCCCTGCCGCCCGACCATCCGCTCGCGGGCCGGTCCGAGGTGCCGCTGCGCGAGCTGGCGCGCGACCAGTGGATCGTCGGCAGCGGTTCCAGCTGCTGCGGGGCGGTGACCCGTTCGGTGTGCGCGGCGGCCGGTTTCACCCCGGAGATCCGGCACGCCGTCGACGACTGGGCCGCGCTGGCCGGTCTGGTCGAGGCGGGCCAGGGGGTCGCCCTGGTGCCCCGCCTGGTCCGCTCCCTGTACGCGCATCGCGCCCTCGCCCTGCGCCCGGCCGAGGGCGAGCCGCCGTCGCGGAACGTCTTCGTCGCCGTACGGGCCGGGGCGGAGGGCGATCCGGTGCTGGCGGCCGTGCGGGAGGAGTTGTCCCGGAGCGCGGCGGACCTCGGCGTCGGCGAGCGTGGATGACCGCGCCGCCGGCCATGGGTGACCCGCGTCGCCGGCCCCGGACGACCGCGCCGGCACCGGCGCGGCCCGCCGCCCGGCCGTCGCGGGAGCGGTACGGGTACCACGCGCGCACTGGCCGAGTGGGGGCGACGGTTCACCGGGAGAGTCAGCGGACGTCCGGACCACGGTGGCGGGCCAGTGCCAGCACGCTCAGGCCGAACATCGCCACGCCCAGGGGGAGATGGACCGACGGGACGTGCGCGATGCCGAGCGCGACCTGGACCGAGGCGAGGACGAGGAAACCTGACGCGTGCCAGACGGACCGGGCCGGTCCGCCGCCCGGCTTCCACGCCAGCACCGCCGCGAGCAGGTAGAGCATCGACGCCCCGTACATCACACGGGCGCCGACACCGTGCAGGGTCTCTCCGTACGAGGCGGTCAGCAGCAGTCCCGCGGAGACCGCCTGGAGGAAGATGGTCAGGGTCTGAAGGGCGATCGCGATCCGCAGGAACGAGGAGCCGCGCCCCGCGTTCGCCGTAGCCGTCGCCGTCACCTGAGTGGCCATGTCACGGTCCCCTTTTCCGCCCTCGGGCAGCAGATCGATAAGGTCTCACCAGCCCGACGACGCGGGGTGGCGAAAGGTAAGGCGGGGGCGGCCGAAAGCATGGGGAGCGGCGGGGGCGGCACGGCGGAGGTGGCCGGGGAGCGGCGCCGACTGATCAACGTGGCCTACCGGTTGCTCGGTTCGGTGACCGAGGCCGAGGACGCCGTACAGGACGCCTACGCACGCTGGTACGGGCTGCCGCAGGGCCGGCGGGAGGAGATCCTGTCGCCCGGAGCCTGGCTGACGACGGTGACCGGCCGCATCTGCCTGGACCTGCTCGGTTCGGCGCGGGCCCGCCGTGAACGCTATGTCGGCGCGTGGCTGCCCGAGCCGCTGCCCGACCGCGCCGAGCGGGATCACACGGGCGGCCCCGGAGCCGCCGGACCCGCGGACCCCGCCGACCAGATCGTGCTGGACGAGTCGGTGGCCATGGCCTTCCTCGTGGTCCTGGAGTCGATGACGCCCGCCGAGCGGGTGGCGTTCGTCCTGCACGACGTCTTCCGGTACCCGTTCGCCGAGATCGCCGGCGTGCTCGGCCGGACGCCCGCCGCCTGCAAGCAGCTGGCGGCCTCCGCCCGGCGGCGGGTGGGCCCCGCCGGCGCCGCGGTGACGGCGACCGGCCGGGCGGACGTCGTGCGGCACGTCAAAGAGGCGTGGGAGACCAAGGACATCGCGGCCCTCGTCGCTCTCCTCGACCCGGCCGCGGTGATGACCGCCGACGGCGGCGGCATGGTCGGCACCGTGCTGCGCCCGGTGGAGGGCGGCACGCGCATCGCCGAGTACATGGTCGCCATCGCCGACAGGGCTCCGGGGCTCGAACTCCTGGAGCGCTCGGTGAACGGCGTGCCGGGCCTGGTGGCGCAGCGGTCCGGCGTCGTCATGACGGTGGCCTCGTTCGACGTCCGCGACGGGCGCGTCACGCGTATCTGGGTGGTCCGCAATCCGGAGAAGCTACGGCCGTGGGCGCGGGAGGACTAGAGCGGAAGCCGCCGCTGTACGGTTCCCGCGCGGGGCGACCCACCCCGTCCACCCCGACTTCCGGCGAGGGGTGGGCGAGGGGGAACGCCCTCACCCCCGCTCGTCCGAGCCCCGGCTGTCGACGAGTCGCCTCGGTGGGGGTCGGCCCTCGCCGCCGGCCGTGATCGCCGGACCGCCCTCTCCGCCGCACCGCGGTCGGCAGCACGGCCGGCATCGGGGCCAGCCCTCCGTTGCGCCGATGGCGGCCCCTCCACCGGTCCCGTGCGCGTTCCCTTGACTGGCGGAAACTTCCCGGTTACTGCTGGCGCGACGGAAGTTCCCTTCAACGGATCGCTGGACCACTCGATCATCCCCGGATGTCCTCCGGAAGGAGCGCACGTGCCCTCCAGACGTACCGTCCTCGCCGCCGGTGCCGGCCTCACCACCGCCCTCGCCACCGCGTCCCCCCTCGCCGGCACCGCCCACGCCGGCGCCGACCGCCGCCTGCGTGCGCTGATCTCGCGCATGTCGCTGGAGGAGAAGGTCGGCCAGGTCTTCGTCACGCGGGTCTACGGCCACTCGGCGACCGCCCCCGACCAGGCGGACGTCGACGCCAACCTCGCCGAACTCGGTGTGCGCACCGCCGCCGAGCTGATCGCCCGCTACCGGGTGGGCGGCATCATCTACTTCACGTGGGCCCACAACACCCGCGACCCGCTCCAGATCACGGACCTCTCCAACGGCCTGCAACGGGCGTCCCTTCGACAGCCGCGCGGACTGCCGGTGCTGATCTCCACCGACCAGGAGCACGGCATCGTCGCCCGCGTCGGCGAGCCGGCCACGCTGTTCCCGGGCGCGATGGCGATCGGCGCCGGGGGGTCGCGGGCCGACGCCCGCACCCTCGGCCGGGTCGCCGGCGGGGAGCTGCGGGCGATGGGCGTCCGGCAGGACTACTCCCCCGTCGCCGACGTGAACGTCAACCCGGCGAACCCGGTCATCGGCGTCCGCTCGTTCGGCGCGGACCCGAAGGCGGTGGCGGAGCTGGCCGCGGCGGAGATCCGCGGTTACCGGGCGGCCGGGGTCACGGCGACCGCCAAGCACTTCCCCGGGCACGGCGACACGGCCGTGGACAGCCACTACGGCTTCCCCGTCATCACGCACACGCGTGAGGTGTGGGAGGAGCTGGACGCGGTGCCGTTCCGGGCGGCGATCGCGGCGGGCGTCGACTCGATCATGACCGCGCACATCCTGGTCCCGGCCCTCGACGCCTCGGGCGACCCGGCCACCCTCTCCCGGCCCGTCGTCACCGGTCTGCTGCGCGAACACCTCGGCTACGACGGGGTCGTGGTCACCGACGCGCTCGACATGGCGGGCGTGCGGACGAAGTACGGGGACGACCGGGTGCCGGTGCTCGCGTTGAAGGCGGGCGTCGACCAGCTGCTGAACCCGCCGAAGCTGGACGTCGCCTGGAACGCCGTGCTGCGGGCCGTGCGGGACGGGGAGCTGACGGAGGCGCGACTGGAGGAGTCGGTCCTGCGGATCCTGCGGCTGAAGGACCGGCTCGGGCTGCTCGCCGACCCGTACGTCGACCGGGACCGGGTCGCGCGGACGGTCGGTACGAAGGCACACCTCGCTACGGCCGACCGGATCGCCGAGCGGACGACGACCCTGCTGGTCAACGAGGGCTCCCTGCTGCCGCTGTCCCCGCGCACGCACCGGCGGCTGCTGGTCGTGGGCGCCGATCCGGCGTCCCCCTCGGGTACCACGGGTCCGCCCACCGGGGTCCTCGCCGCCGCGCTCACCGCACTGGGGTTCACGGCGACGGCCCTGTCCACCGGCACGGCCCCGTCCGCGGCGACGATCGCCGGTGCGGTGACGGCGGCGGGCGGGGCGGACGCGGTGGTGGTGGCGACGTACAACGTCACCGCGGCGAGCCCGCAGAAGGCCCTCGTCGAGCACCTGCTGGCGACGGGGCGGCCGGTGGTCGCGGTGGCGGTCCGCAACCCGTACGACGTGGCCCAGCTGCCGTCCGTGAAGGCCTTCCTGGCGGCCTACTCCTGGACCGACGTCGAACTGCGGGCCGCCGCCCGGGTGATCGCCGGAACCGCGGAGCCGCGGGGCAGGCTGCCGGTGCCGGTGCAGCGCCCGGACGATCCGGCGAGCGTGCTGTTCCCGGTCGGGCACGGCCTCACCTACTGAGGCCACTGACCGACCGCACGGCACGACGGCCGGCCGGCGGGGAGCCGGCCGGCCGTCGTGGGCGGGGTGAGCGGGGGTTACGGGCGCAGCGCGGGCTCGCGCTCCACGTCCCGGACGTCCAGCTTCGCGTCGAACTTCGCCAGCGGCTTCGCCACGGCGGCGTTCTCCTGGACGGCGGCCGGGGCGACGCCCGCCCAGTCCAGGATGCGGGCCGTGGCGAGGGCCTTCTCGTCGGCGACGAGCCCGGCCACGTTGGCGCCGTGGTTCATGCCGGGCGCGGTCAGGACGTAGGAGTCCCGGGCGCCCTTGCCGAGGCGGAACCGCTCGGCGCCCCACGGGTCGTTCTGGCCGTAGACGAACAGCATGTGGCGGGCGTTGTGCCGCACCCACGTGTCGACGTCACGCATCGCCCACGGCTGGAACTTCATGGAGATGTCCCGGGGGACGAAGTTGCGCGGGGGCTGGTAGCCGTAGCGGACGTACTTCTTCTCGATGTGCGGGAAGTGGATGGTGGGCGCGCCGAGCTGGGTGCCCGCCTGGTAGTAGTACGGCGTGTAGGGGGACAGGCCCTGGTCGGTGTAGAAGGAGAAGCCGGAGATCGTGTCGATCGAGGTCCAGATCTCGTCGTCGGTCGCGTTCTTCGCGTCGGCGGGGATCGTGTCGCAGTCGGACAGCAGGCTGTACTGCCAGAAGCCCCACACGTAGTCGAGGACGACGGCCTCGTAGGCGCGGTCCAGGCTGCCGACGGTGGCGAAGGTGTAGCCGTTCTCGGCGGCGTACGCCTCGTACTTCTTCTCCAGCGGCCCGCGGCGCACCAGCGCCTCGCGCTGCACGGCGTTCAGGCGGTCGCGGCACTCCTCGGTGCCGACGTTCGCGAAGAAGCGGTCGTAGGCCGAGTCCTCGTCGTTCACCACGTCGTTGGGGGCGACGTAGGCGACGACGCCGTCCATGTCACGCGGGTAGAAGCGCTCGTAGTAGGTGGCCGTCATACCGCCCTTGGAGCCGCCCGTGGAGATCCAGTTCTCCGGGTAGACCGCCTTCAGCGCCGTGAAGATGCGGTGCTGGTCGCTCGCGGCCTGCCAGATGTCCAGCTTGGACCAGTCGGCGGGGTCGGGGCGCGACGGTGTGAAGAAGCGGTACTCCATGGAGACCTGGTTGCCGTCCACGATCTGGGTGGGCTCGCGGCGGCTGGGGGTGGTGGAGACGCTGTAACCGCCGGTGTAGAAGACCGTCGGGCGGCTGACGTCCTTGTGCAGCACGGTGATCCGCTGCTGGAACGTGCCCTTGGAGGGGTGCCGGTGGTCCACCGGCTGGGTGTAGTTCAGGACGAAGTAGCGGTAGCCGGGGTACGGCTTCTCCTGGACCAGGCTCATGCCCGGAACGGCGAGGAGCCGGTCCTTGATGTCCGCGGCCGCCGGCGTGGGGGTTGCCCCCGCGCGCGAGCCGTCGAGCGTGGGGGCGGCGGTGGCCGCTCCGGCCGTGGTCAGCGTGCCGATGAGCACGGTGGACGCCAGCAGCCATCTGAGCGCCTTGCGCATGCGCGTGCACCCTCCTTGTGAGACAGATGTGCGCCGGAAGCTATCGGAGCAACACCCGTCACACCAGAGGGGATTGGCAAGTGGGGCAAATGTCGGCCGGGAATCGTCAGCCGGGGCCGGTCAGCACAGGATCCAGCCGGAGGTGTACTTCCCGCCTCCCACCGACCCCGACACCCGCACGCAGCGGTGACCGGCGTAGACCTCCACCGGCAGCGAACTGCGGACGTGCTTGCGGGACTTGCGCACGGCCACATGGCCGCGCGCCTGCACGCCGACCGAGACCACCCGCTTCGTGCCGGCATGCTTCTGGACGGTCACGGCGCACACCCGGCCGCCGTTCTTGTAGACGAAGACGGAGCCGGTGGAGAAGGGCAGCATCCGCACCTGGCGGCCCGTGCAGGAGGAGGGCGCGGCCTGGGCGCTGCCCGGTGCCGCCACCGCGAGCAGTCCGGACGCCGTCAGCACGGCCAGCCCCACCCCCAGCCGTCGGCGTATCGCACCACTGTCCACGGTTCTCGACCCCTCCCACATGTGCCGTACGCATGGCCGTACACGTGTACGGACGCAGGGCATGTGTCGGATGGTTGCGCGACCGTCACCGGCCCGCGCCGACCGGCTCCTCCGGCTCGGCCGCCCCGACGAACGCCCGCCACAGCCCGGCGTACCGCCCGCCTCGTGCGAGGAGTTCGTCGTGCGTGCCGTCCTCGACGACCCGGCCGTGGTCCATGACGACGACCCGGTCCGCGCGGGCCGCCGTGGTCAGCCGGTGCGCCACCACCAGCGTCGTACGGCGGCCCGCGATGCGGTCGGTGGCCTGGTTGACCAGGGCCTCCGTGGCCAGGTCCAGGGCGGCCGTCGCCTCGTCGAGGAGCAGGATGTCGGGGTCGACCAGCTCGGCGCGGGCCAGCGCGATCAGCTGGCGCTGCCCGGCGGAGAGGTTGCGGCCGCGCTCGGCGACCTCGTGGAGGTAGCCGCCCTCCAGCGTGGCGATCATCTCGTGCGCGCCGACCGCCCGCGCCGCCGCCTCCACCTCGGCGTCGGTGGCGTCGGGACGGCCGTAGGCGATGGCGTCGCGGACGGTGCCGGGGAAGAGGTACGCCTCCTGCGGGACGACGCCCAGCCGGTGGCGGTACGACGTGAGGTCGAGGGTGCGCAGATCGGTGCCGTCGACCAGCACCCGGCCGCCGGTGGGGTCGTAGAACCGGGCCACCAGCTTCACCAGCGTCGACTTGCCCGCGCCGGTCTCGCCGACGAACGCGACGGTCTGGCCGGCGGGGATCCTCACGGAGACGCCGGCCAGGGCCTCTTCGTCCGCGCCGTAGGTGAAGTGCACGTCCTCGAAGGTGACCTCGCCGCGCAGCGAGCCGACGTCGAGGGGTTCGTCCGCGGCCTTGGTGGACGTGGGTTCCCGCAGGAGTTCCTGGATGCGGCCCAGCGAGACCGTGGCCTGCTGGTAGCCGTCGAAGACCTGGGAGAGCTGCTGGACGGGGGCGAAGAACAGGTCGATGTACAGCAGGTACGCCACCAGCGCGCCGGTCGTCAGCGTCGCCTCGTCCACCCGGCCCGCGCCCGCGATCAGGACGGCCGCGGCGGCGGCCGAGGACAGCAGTTGGACGAAGGGGAAGTAGACCGAGATCAGCCACTGGCCGCGGACGCGGGCCCGGCGATAGCTGTCGCTGCGCTCCGCGAACCGCGCCCCGCCGTCCCGTTCGCGCCGGAAGGCCTGCACGATCCGCAGCCCGGCCACCGACTCCTGGAGGTCGGCGTTGACGGCCGACACCCGCTCCCGGGCGAGTTCGTACGCCTTCACGCTGGCCCGGCGGAAGAAGAAGGTGGCGATGACGAGAGGTGGCAGGGTGGCGAAGACGACCAGGGCCAGTTGCACGTCGAGCACCAGCAGGGCGGCCATGATGCCGAAGAAGGTGACGACCGAGACGAACGCGGTGACCAGCCCGGTCTGGAGGAAGGTCGACAGCGCGTCGACGTCCGTCGTCATCCTGGTCATGATCCGGCCGGTCAGCTCGCGCTCGTAGTAGTCGAGGCCGAGCCGCTGGAGCTGGGCGAAGATCTTCAGGCGCAGCGCGTAGAGGACCCGTTCGCCGGTGCGGCCCGTCATCCGGATCTCACCGGTCTGCGCGACCCACTGGACGGCCACGGCGAGCAGCGCGAGCAGGGAGGCGGTCCAGACGGCGCCCACGGCCATCCGGCTGACGCCGTCGTCGATGCCGTGCCGGATCATCACCGGCAGCAGCAGGCCCATGCCGGCGTCGACGGCGACGAGGCCGAGGCTGACCAGGAGCGGCAGCCCGAAGCCCCGCAGGAGCCGGCGCAGGCCGTAGGAGTCCTCGGCGGCGACCGCGCGCGCCTCGTCGACGTCCGGGACGTCGGCCGCCGGGGGCAGCGCCTCCACCTGCGCGAGCAGTTCGGGCGTGGCGGGCGTACCGGCGAGCGCGGTGTCCTTGGGCTGGCGGTCGCCGGTCCACAGCCGTGGGGTGACCCCGCGCTCGGCGTCGAACTCGGCGTCCAGCTCGTCGCGGACGGAGGTGTCCTCGCGGGGCTCCTCGGGGCGGGCGTGGCCGGGCGAGACGCCGCCCAGCTCGTCCGGGTCGGTGAGCAGACGGCGGTAGAGCGCCGAGCGCTCCTGGAGCTCCTCGTGGGTGCCGAGATCGGCCAGCCGGCCGCCGTCGAGGACGGCGATACGGTCGGCGAGGTTGAGGGTGGAACGGCGGTGCGCGATCAGGAGGGTCGTACGGCCCCGCATGACCTGCCTCAGGCCCTCGTGGATCTCGTGCTCCACGCGCGCGTCCACGGCCGAGGTGGCGTCGTCGAGGACGAGGAGCCGCGGGTCGGTGAGGATCGCGCGGGCGAGCGCCACGCGCTGGCGCTGGCCGCCGGAGAGGGTGAGGCCCTGCTCGCCGACCTTGGTGTCGTAGCCCTCGGGCAGCTCGGCGATGAACCGGTCGGCCTGGGCGGCGCGGGCGGCGGTGCGGATCTCCTCGTCGGTGGCGTCGGGACGGCCGTACGCGATGTTGCCGCGGATCGTGTCCGAGAACAGGAAGGAGTCCTCCGGCACCAGGCCGATCGCGGCCCGCAGCGAGTCCTGGGTCAGCTCGCGCACGTCGTGCCCGCCCACGAGGACGGCGCCGCGGGTGACGTCGTAGAAGCGGGGCAGCAGGAGGGAGACCGTGGACTTGCCGGAGCCGGAGGAGCCGACGACGGCGAGGGTCTCGCCGGGGCGGATCTCGAAGCTGAGCCCGTCCAGGACCGGCCTGTGCTTCCCCTGGGCGCCCGCGTAGCCGAAGGAGACGTCGTCGAACTCGACGGAGGCGGGCGCGTCGGCCGGCAGCTCCTTGGTGCCGTCCTTGATCGACGGCTCGGTGTCGATCAGTTCCAGGACGCGTTCGGTGCCCGCGCGGGCCTGCTGGGCGACCGTGAGGACCATGGCGAGCATGCGGACCGGGCCGACGAGCTGCGCCAGATAGGTGGAGAAGGCGACGAAGGTGCCGAGGGTGATGTGCCCGTGCACGGCGAGCCAGCCGCCCAGCGCGAGCATCGCGACCTGGCCGAGCGCGGGGACGGCCTGGAGCGCCGGGGTGTACCGGGAGTTGAAGCGGATGGTGCGCAGCCGGCCCGCGAAGAGACGGCGGCCGACCTCGCGCAGCTTGCCGGTCTCCTGGTCCTCCTGGCCGAAGCCCTTCACCACCCGGACGCCGCTGACGGCGCCGTCGACGACGCCCGCGACGGCGGCGGCCTGGGCCTGCGCGTACCAGGTGGCCGGGTGCAGCCGGCTGCGGCTGCGCCTGGCGATCACCCACAGGGCGGGGGCCACGGCCAGCGCGACCAGGGTGAGCGGCGGCGACAGCCAGGCCATGATCCCCAGGGAGATCACGAAGAGCAGGACGTTCCCGATGGTCATCGGGAGCATGAACAGCAGACCCTGGATGAGCTGGAGGTCGCTGGTGGCCCGGCCGACGACCTGGCCGGTGGACAGCTCGTCCTGCCGGTGGCCGTCGAGGCGGGTGATCGTTCGGTACATCTCGGTCCGCAGGTCGTGCTGGACGTCGAGGGCGAGACGGCCGCCGTAGTAGCGGCGGACGTAGGTGAGGGCGTAGACGACGACGGCCGCGCCGATCAGAGCGCCCGCCCAGGGGGCCATGTCACGGCTGTGGTCGCCGATCACGTCGTCGATGATCACCTTGGTGATCAGCGGGACCAGCGCCATGACGGCCATGCCGCCGAGGGAGGAACCGAGGGCGAGGACGACGTCCGTCGGATGGCGCCACGCGTAGCTCGCCAGTCGCCGTGCCCATCCCCGTTGCGCAGCCACGCCGGTGCCTTCCGTTCGACCTGATCTTCCAGAAGGCACCAACGTGACAGGAACCGGATTTCATCCCTCCGCAACAATTCGTTCCGCGGGTGCGGGGTTCCGCGGTGCGGGGGTCCTGGGCCGGGGGTCCGGGGGCCGGGGGTCCGGGGCCGGGGGTCCGGGGCCGGGGGTCGGAGGCCGGGGGGCCGAGGCCGCGGGTCCGAGGCCGCGGGCCGGGGGTCCGAGGCCGCGGGCCGGGGGTCCGAGGCCGCGGGCCGGGGGTCCGAGGCCGCGGGCCGGGGGTCCGAGGCCGCGGGCCGGGGGTCCGGGCGTTGTCGGAGGGGGTGTGACCGTGTTCGGGCGCGGGGCCTTGATCGGGTGTACGGCCGATGCCCGGTGGGCTGCCCCCGTCCGGCTGGACGCGCCGGCCCCCTCCCTCTTCAGGGGTCCCCCCGGGCTGTCGCTCAGGAGCCCTCCGAGCTGTCGTTAGGGAGTCCTCCGGGCCGTCGCTCGGGAGTCGCCCGGGCCGTCGCCCGGGAGTCCCTCCGGGCCGTCGCCCGGGAGTCCCCCGGGCCGTCGCTCGCGAGTCCTCAGGAGGCTGCGAGGTCCCGGTGGATGACCTTGGCGACGCCCTGGATGGTGGTGATGCCGTAGCTCATCGTGCTGTTGCCGTGTGTCAGGACGGTGATGGCGTAGTCGTGGCCGCCGCCCTTGAAGGTGCCGACGCTGTGCACCCGCCAGCCCTGGGTGGCGCGCGACAGCCAGCCGTTCTTGACGTGCCAGTTGACCCCCGCGGGCCGCCCGTAGGGGGTGCCCCAGCGCTGCGAGGAGACGACCCCCGCCATCAGTTTGTTGACGTAGGCGCGTGAGGTGTCGGTGAGGACGGCGTTCCTGGCCGTGAGGAGCTTGAGCAGCTTCTGCTCGTCGGTGACGGTGATCTGGGTCAGGCCCCAGTAGCCGTTCGCGCCCGGCTTGGTCTGCGTCATCCTGGCCGCCGTGAGGAAGGCCTTGATCTTCGTCACGCCGAGCTGCTTCCACAGGGTCGAGGTGGAGGCGTTGTCCGACTTGGTGATCATCGCCGTGGCGAGGGTCTTCTCGCGGGCGGTCAGCGCCCGGCCGTGCTTCTGCGCGTCCCACAGCAGCGCGGACAGGACGGTGACCTTGACGACGCTGGCCGAGTCGTAGGCGGTGGAGGCGCGCAGGGTGCAGGTGGTGTTGGTGCTGCGGTCGTAGAGGCCGACGGCGACCGTGCCCTTGCGGGTGGCGAGCGCCGCGGTGATGTCCTTCTTCAGCTTGGCGGCGAGCCCGGCCTTGGCCGACGTACAGGTGACCGTCGGGGTGGCGGCGGCGGCGGGCGCGGCGGCGGCGACGCCGGTTATGAGGATCCCGGCGCCGAGGGTGGTGGCGACGAGCCCTCTCGTCCGTCTGAAAGTCCTGTGAGTCATGCCACGTTGACTCGCACACCCGGCCGATAGTTGTACTCATGTTCCCTGGACCCGAATTCGTCACATCCGCGAACGGCGGGTAGGAATGCGGCATGCCGACCGAGACACCGAACGGGCATTTCACGGCTGGGCGGTTGCGCGCCGCGCTGTGGGTTCTGCACCGCCTCGCCACGTCCGAGGGACAGCCGCCCCGACAGGACGTGTTCCGCGGGAAGAAGGTCCCCGCCAAGCTCCTCGCCGAGGGCCTGGGGTCCCTGATGAGGAACGTGCTGCTCGCGAGGCGCCACGGAGGAGACCGGTGGAAGGCGGCCGTCGAGGTGTTCCACGAGATACCGGACTTCCTCGGGGCAGACCTGCCGGGCACCACGATGGGAACGCGTGAACAGACGGCCTTCGTCGCCGGCTACGAGAAGCAACTGGCCGAGTACCGGGAACGGTTCGGAGCGCTTCTGGGATGACGCCGGGCCTGTGGCATGTCCGGGTGCCGACTGCCCCTGGCGCTTGCTGTGGCGTGCGTCACCTGTGGATCGGGGCGGCATTGCCCCGTGCGGTGACGTGTGTCAGCTCGGGCCGGATCCGCCTGGGGTTGTGGCGTGTGTGTCTCAGCTCTGGCTCCGGGCGGAATTCCGCTGGCGCAGTGGCGTGTGTGTCACCTCCGGCTCCGGGCCGGATCCGTCTCTGGCGCCGTGGCGCGTGTGTCACCCCCGGCTCGGGCCGGGTCCCCCGGTGCTGGGGCGCGTGCGTCTCAGCACCGGGCGGATCCGTCTGGAGCCGTGGCGTGCGCGTCTCAGCTCTGGCTCCGGACCGGATCCGACCGCTGCTGTGGCGCGTGGTCGTGCCGGGGGAGCAGGAAGGGGGTGGTCAGCAGGAGCAGGCCGGCGACGGCGATCGCGCCGCGGGGGCCGGTGACCCCGGCCAGCAGGCCCCACAGCCCGGTCATGACCGCGACGGTCGCCTTGCTGGTGACCGACCACGCCGCCAGGACGCGGGCGACCCGGTCCGTGGCCGTCCGCTCGAGCCGGTAGGCCGCGAGGACGGGGTTGAACACGCCCATGCAGGTGATCAGTCCGAACTCGACCGCGATGACGAGGACGAGCCCTGCCACACCGGGGCGGACGAAGGCCAGTCCCACCGACCAGCACGCGCGCAGCGTCCCGACGGTGAGCATGACCTGGTGCCGGCCGAACCGTGCGACGAGCCGGGGGGCCAGCCGTGAGCCGATGATGCCGCCGACGCAGGGCAGGCCGAACGCGAGACCGTACTGCCAGGGGGCGAACCCGAGGTCGCCGAGCATGAGGACGGCGAGCACCGGCGAGGTCGCCATGATGAGACCGCTGACCAGAACCGTGTTGAGGAACAACGGGCGCAGGGCCGGGTGGGCCAGGATGTGACGCCACCCTTCGAACAGGTCACCGAACCGGAGCCGCGCCCCCTGCTTACCGGTGCGCACGGGGCGTGGCTCGCCGCCGCCGATCGCCCGAATCCCCGCGGCCGAGAGCAGATAGCTGACCGCATCGGTCACCACGGTCGCCACCGGGCCGAGGAACCCGATCGCGGCCGTGCCGACCGGCGGTCCGAGCACCGTGGCCGTCCAGTTCGTGGACTCGAACCGCCCGCTCGCGACGAGGAGGTCCGCCGGCCGCACGAGCGCCTTCAGATACGCGCCACCGGCCGCGTTGAAGGCGATGTCCGCCGCACCGACGACGACGGACACCACCAGGAGCTGGCCGAAACCGAGCAGGCCGAGTGCGTACGCGGCGGGGACACTCATCAGTGCCGCGAACCGGGTCAGGTCCATCGCGATCATCACCGGGCGCTTGCGGCGGAACTCCACCCACGGGCCGAGCGGCACCGCCACCACGGCCCCCACCGCCAGCCCGGTCGCGGCCAGCAGCGACACCTCGGCCGGCCCCGCGTGCAGCACGAGGATCGCGATCAGGGCGAATGCGTCGAACGCGATCCTCGTACCGAAGGCGCTGACCGCGTACGCCGCCCACAGCCATCCGAACTCCCGGCCCAACCGTGCCCTGCCCACCACGCTCACCGCACCCCCTCGATGCCGCACCCGAACAACCGACTCACCGAACAGCGGAACAGCGGAACAACCAGCCGAGCAGCCGAACAGCCGAACAAAGCGGCGTTGCCCGGCAAGAGCAAAGCTGGCAGCACAACGGCAGGTCAAACAACCGATCGGCCGGGAAGCCACAACCTCACGTTGTGCACTAGGGTGCGTCGGCGTGGACCTCGACACCGCCCGGACCTTCGTCGCCATCGCCGACGCGGGGCAGTTCCAGCAGGCCGCCGCCGAGCTGGCGGTCACCCAGCAGGCCGTCTCCAAGCGCGTCGCCGCGCTGGAGCGCGAGCTGGGCGTGCGCCTGTTCGACCGCACGGCGCGCGGCGCCGAACTCACCATCGACGGGCAGGCGTTCCTGCCCCACGCGCGCGAGCTGCTGCGTGTCGCCGAGCGCGCGGTCGCGTCCGTGCGCACCGGCAGCCGTCCGCTCCGCGTCGACGTGCTCGCCTCGCGCAGCGCGGCGTCGGGCCTGATGCGCGGCTTCCACCGCGCGCACCCCGGGATCGATCTCGACGTGGTGTGGCTCTTCGACATCGAGGCGGCCGTGGCCGCCATCCGGTCGGGTGCGATCGACGCGTCCTTCCGCGCCGTCGGCGTGCCCGGCAGGCCCCTTCCCGAGGACCTCGAGTCCGTGCGGGTGCTCGACGAGCCCCTGCAACTGCTCACCGGCCCCGCCCACGCGCTGGCGGGCGCCCGGTCGGTGACCCTCGCTCAGCTCGCCGGGCACCGGATCTGGATGCCCGGCATCGTCCCCGGCACCGAGTGGGCCGCCTACTACGACGACCTCGTCGCCGAGTTCGGCCTCACCATCGAGGCGACCGGTCCCAACTTCGGTTCCGACGCGCTTCTCGACACCGTGGCCGACACCCCGGCGCTGGCCACCTTCATGGGCGAGCAGACCCGCCTCGTCTGGCCCGCCGGTCACGACCTGCGGCGGATCCCGGTGACCGACCCCACGCCCGTCTACCCGCACTCGCTCATCCGGCGCCGGGAGAACCCGCACCCCGCGCTCACCACACTCCTCGACCACCTCGGCTCCGCACAGCCCCGCCGCCCCGGCGGCACGGTGTGGACACCCGCGTGGACACCCGCGTGGACACCCGTGCGGACACCACGGTGAGCAGCACCGCGCCGGCCCCCGGCAAGGCTCCCCCGCCCACTCACAGGCCGGCCCCAGGCTGAGCACAGCTCCCGCTCAGCGGCCGTGCGCACGGTTCAGTGGTGACATCAGCCACCGATCCCCTCCCCCACCCGACCGTGTCCACCGACCGGCCGCCGCCCCCGGCCACGCCGGCGCCGGCCCCGGCGGCGCCCCCGCCGGACAAGGCGCCGCGCTGGTCGCTCCCCGCCCTGCTCGCGATCCTGGTCCTGGCGGCGGTGCTCTACGGCTGGAACCTCTCCGGCTCCGGCCTCAACAGCTTCTACAGCGCGGCCGTGCTGAGCGGCACGCAGAGCTGGAAGGCCTGGTTCTTCGGCTCGTTGGACGCGGGCAACTTCCTGACCGTCGACAAGCCGCCGTTCGCCCTGATGGTGATGGGCCTGTCCTGTCGTGTGTTCGGCTTCGGGACCTGGCAGATGATGCTGCCGATGATCCTGACCGCTCTCGGCACGATCTGGATCCTGCACTCCTCCGTGAAGCGGGTGTGGGGCCACGGCGCGGCGGCGGTCGCCGCGCTGGTCCTGGCGCTGACCCCGATCACCGTGGCCATCAACCGGGACAACAACCCCGACACCCTGCTGGTGTTCCTGATGGCGGGCGGCGCGGCGCTGGCCCTGCGCGCCGTGCGCAACGGCAAACTGCTGCCGCTGCTCGGCTCGGCCGCCTGCTTCGGCCTCGCCTTCAACACCAAGATGCTCCAGGGCTACATCGCGCTGCCCGCCGTCTTCGCGGTCTACCTGTACGCGGCCAAGCCGAAGCTGGTGAGGCGGCTGGTCAACCTGGCCGCCGCGGCCGTCGTCCTCACGGTCTCCAGCCTCTGGTGGGCGGCGGCCGTCTCCCTGGTCCCGGGCGACGAGCGGCCGTACATCGGCGGCTCGACCGACGGCACCGCCTGGGACCTGATCATGGGTTACAACGGCCTCGGCCGCGTCCTCGGCGGCGAGGGCAACGGCGGCGGCGGGGGTGGCGGCGGAGGCTTCGCGGGGACCGCCGGCATCGGCCGGATGTTCAACGACGTCCTCGGCGGCCAGATCTCCTGGCTGATCCCCTTCGCCGCCATCGCGCTCGTCGGCGGCACGGTCCTGTGCGGGCGGGCCCCGCGTACGGACCCCACCCGTGCCGCGCTGGTGATGTGGGGCGGCTGGACCGCCCTGCACTACCTGACCTTCGCCCTGGCCGAGGGCACCATGCACCCGTACTACACGACCGCGCTCGCCCCGGGCATCGCGGCACTGTGCGGGGGCGGCGGCCTGATGCTGCTGCGCGCCTTCCGTACCGACCGGCGGTGGGTGTGGGTGCTGCCGCTCGGCCTCGCGGTCACCGCGGTCTGGGCGATCGTGCTGCTGCGCCGGGCGTCCGGCTGGAACACCTGGCTGTGGCCGGCCGTCGGCGTCGTCATGGCGCTGGCGATCGTGGGCCTGTTCGTCTTCCGCTCGGGCGGCCGCGCCCGTCTGACGGCGGTTTCGGTGGCCGCGGCGATCGTCGCCTCGGTGGCCGGTCCGGCGGCGTACGCCTGGTCGGTGCCGTCCGGTTCGGGCGGCGCGATGGGCGGTACGAATCCGACGGCCGGACCCACGACCGGGAGCGGCGGCTTCGGTGGCGGCGGCCCCGGGGGCGGCGGAGGCCGGGGCGGGTTCCCGGGCGCCGACGGCGAGCAGGGCGAACAGGCCGGTGGCCAGGCCGACGGGCAGGCCGATGGCTTCCCCGGGGGCGGCGAGCAGCCGGGCGGTACGCCTCCCGGCGGGGCCGCGGGCACGGGCGGTACGGCCCCGGACGGCACCGCTGCCGAAGGTGGCGCCGCTGCCGAAGGCGGCACCGGCGCGGGCGGGGGACCCGGCGGCGCCGGAGGCGGCGGCATGGGCGGGGGCGGCGCGAGCACCGAACTGCTCGCGTACCTGGAGAAGAACCAGGACGGCGCCAAGTGGCTTCTCGCGGTGTCGAGTTCGCAGTCCGCCGCGCAGCTCATCCTCAGCAGCGGTGAGCCGGTGATCTCCATGTGGGGCTGGTCCGGCTCCGACAACGCGATGACGCTGGCCAGGCTGAAGGAGCTGGTGAAGAAGGGCGAGCTGCACTACATCCAGCTCGGCGGCGGCATGGGAGGCGGCGGCATGGGCGGCGGCTCCACGGCCAACTCCGAGGTGACGGAGTGGGTGCAGAAGAACGGGACGGCGGTGAAGGAGAGCGACTACAGCTCGACTTCGAGCGCGACGTCCGACTCGACCGCGACTTCGGGGACTTCCGGCACTTCCGGCACTTCGGGCACGTCCGAGTCGACCGTCTACCGGCTGGACGCCTCGGACGTGAACTGACCGCGGGCCGACGGCACGTCGGCCGCCCGCACGGCGCGAAACGGCCCCTGACCTTCCCGTCAGGGGCCGTTTCGCGCCATCGACTCGCGTGGACTGGGGGTGATTTGCCGGTACCCGTCATCTGATCGACACGTCGGATTCATTGCCTTGACCGCATGTGCATGTCACTCTCCCGATTGCCGCCTCCAATCCACACGCGTAGATCGGACACCCCACATGCTGGCGACACGCATCCGCCGAGGGAAGTCGGTGGCCCTTGCCACCACTGCCGTCCTGGTCGGCCTCACCGCGCCCGCGCTCACCGCGACCCCCGCCGCGGCGACCACGACGGCGTACGACTCGACGTACTACAAGAACGCGGTCGGCAAGACGGGTACGAGCCTGAAGTCCTCGCTGCACACGATCATCAGCAGCCAGACGAAGATCTCGTACTCCGCGGTCTGGAACGCGCTGAAGGTCACCGACCAGGATCCGAACAACAGCAACAACGTGATCCTGCTGTACAGCGGCGTCTCACGCAGCAAGTCCCTCAACGGGGGCGACCTCGGCGACTGGAACCGCGAGCACACCTGGGCCAAGTCCCACGGCGACTTCGGCGAGGTGACCGGCCCCGGCACGGACCTGCACCACCTACGCCCGGCCGACGTCCAGGTCAACAGCATCCGCGGAAACCTGGACTTCGACAACGGCGGCAGCGCCGTCACCAACGGCGGCGGCAGCACCGTCGACTCCGACTCCTTCGCGCCGCGCGCCGCGGACCGGGGCGACGTGGCCCGCATGATCCTCTACATGGCCGTGCGCTACGAGGGTGACGACGGCTTCGCCGACCTGGAGCCCAACGAGAAGGTCGGCAACGGCTCCAACCCCTACATGGGCAAGCTCGCCGTCCTCAAGGCCTGGAACGAGGCGGACCCGCCGAGCGCCTTCGAGGAGAAGCGCAACCAGGTCATCTACGACACCTACCAGCACAACCGCAACCCGTTCATCGACCACCCGGAGTGGGTCGAGGCGATCTGGTAGGCAGCCGGTTCCGCACCGCCCGACGGGCCGGCCACGAGGACCCGTCCCCGTGACCGGCCCCCGTCGTTCCCTGAGGGCGACTGCACGTGGGCCGCGCCACCGGCCGGGCCGCCAGGCGTCCACCAGGCAGTCACCCGCGTCGCCATCACGTCGGGCCGCAGGCCCGGTCGTCCTCGGTGCGGCTCATGACCCCGGATCGCCACCCCGGACGGCCGCCGTCCCGCGCTCCGCGCGGCCGACCGACACCGCTCAGGCGTCGAACCCGTACTCCAGCACATACGCCGACGAGTCGAGCACCATCTCATTCACCTCGACGGCGACACCGTCCGCGTCGAAGGCGGTGCGGGCGACCAGCATCACGGGGACGCCCGGCGGCAGTTCCAGCCGATCGGCTTCGTCCGCGCCGGGCATGCGGGAGCGGATCTCCTCGCGGAAGCGGACGGGCTTGCGGCCCAGTTCCTCCAGCCTGGCGTAGACGCCGCCAAGGCCGGTGTCCGGCTGGGTGATCGGGGTGCCCACGACGAGGTCCGCGGACAGATGCGACGTGGAGAGAAGGACCGGCTTGCCGTCGAGCGTGTAGCGGCGTCGGCGGACACAGACCCGCTCGCCTTCCGCCAGCCCCAGCACGCCCGCGACGACAGCCGTGGCCTCCTCCTCGCTCACCGTGACCGAGTCGACGACGAGTGCACGGCCCGCGACATCCGCCTCCCAGACCGACCGGCCCTCTCCCCACCGCGCATGAGCAAGACGTTCGATGCCCAGCCGACGCACGGGCTTGAAGTCCCGGACGAACACCCCGGCACCCTTGCGCGCTTCGACGATGCCCTCGGCCTGGAGAACCCCGAGCGCCTGCCGGGCCGTCATGCGCGCGACCTCATGGGTCGCCATGAGGTCGTTCTCGCCGGGCAGCCGCTCTCCCGGCCCGTACTCACCGGCCTCGATGGCCGCCCGCAGTTGCGCGGCGATGTGCTGGTACTTGGGCTGACGCCCCGGATCCCGGCCGCTCATCCAAGCCTCTCCTCTGATCATCTCTAGACATCCTAGGCACCAAGAGTCACGCCCCACAGCCGGACGATGACGACCTTCGGGCAATTTCGCTCACATCTCTAGAGATGTGCGGCGGAGGTCTGCCAGGGGTGCTTCACTGCTCCTACGTCTCTAGAGATGTGGGAGCAGTCCCCCAGGCCGTTCGGAGGTCGACATGTCAGCCCACCCCGTCTCGCACCCACTCGTCGGACCCGGAATGTCGCAGGTCCAGTGGCGGTTACCGCACACCCTTCGCAGCGCGGGGCACGCCCGCGAGCTGCTGCGCCGTCAACTCGCCGCATGGGAACTCGACGGCGACGTGGCCCTCACCGCCGAGCTGTTGCTCTCGGAGCTGGTCAGCAACTCGCTCCGGCACGCCCGGGTTCCGAAGGGGCGGGAGATCGGCGTGCGCATCGCCACGTACGACGGGCGCCTGCGCGTGGAGGTCGCCGACGCCGACAACTCCCGCCCCGAGCCGAGAGAGGCGACCGGCGAGGACGAACACGGCCGCGGCCTCGCCCTGGTCGAGGCTCTGGCGCTGCGATGGGGGTGCTGCCCCCGCCGACACGGCATCGGCAAGGCGACCTGGGCCGAACTGGCGCTGTGACAGCCGGCAACGCGCCCTGGCCCCCGTCGTCAGCCCGAGTGGGTCGGTGCGAACATCCGCAGCACCGCCGGCAGGACCAGCACCGAGGGGCCCGGGGACGCCAGGGCCTTCCGCAGGTCCGCCTCCAGGGTTTCCGGGGCGGTGCGCAGGGCGGGGACCGCGAAGGACTCGGCGAGGGCGACGAAGTCGGGGCGGGTCAGTTCCGTCGCCGTCGCCTCGCCGAACGCGTCGGTCATGTACTCGCGGAGGATGCCGTAGCCGCCGTCGTCGACGATGAGCCAGGTGACGTCCAGGCCGTACTGCTTGGCCGTGGCCAGTTCGGCGATCGAGTAGAGGGCGCCGCCGTCGCCGGAGACGGCCAGGACCGGGCGGGTCGGGTCGGCCACCGCCGCGCCGAGGGCGGCCGGGAAGCCGTAGCCGAGGCCGCCCGCGCCCTGCGCGGAGTGCATGTGGTTCGGGCCCTTCGGGTCGAAGGCCGACCATGCCCAGTAGGTCAGGATCGTCATGTCCCAGAAGGACGGGGAGCCGGCGGGGAGTGCCTTGCGCACGGACGCCAGGAGCCCCTGCTCCAGGGCCAGTTCCTGGGACGCCAGGCGTTCCGAGACGCGGGTGAGCACCGTGCGTACGCGCTCCGCCGCCGTCGGGTCGGTGCGTGCGGGGACGGTCTCCAGGAGGGCCTGGATCGCGAGGCGGGCGTCCGCGTGGATGCCCAGGGCCGGGTGGTTGGCCTCCAGTTTGCCGAGGTCGGCCTCGATCTGGACGACCCGGCCGCGCGGCCTGAACGTGTGGTAGTTCGAGGAGAGTTCGCCGAGGCCCGAGCCGATCACCAGCAGGACGTCCGCGTCCTCCAGGAAGTCCGTGGTGTGGCGGTCCTCCAGCCAGGACTGGAGGGACAGCGGGTGGGTCCACGGGAAGGCGCCCTTGCCGCCGAAGGTGGTGACCACGGGGGCGTCGAGCCGCTCGGCGAGGGTGCGCAGCTTGCCGGAGGCGTCCGCGCGGACCACCCCGCCGCCGGCGATGATCGCCGGGCGCGCGGCCTTCGACAGCAGGTCGGCGGCGAGCGCGGTCAGTTCCGGGCGCGGCGGGAGTTCCTCGGGGAAGGCGTCGCCGACGGTGACCACGGGGATCGCCGTCCCGGCCAGCAGCACGTCCTGCGGGATCTCCACCCACACCGGGCCGTGCGGGGCCGTCAGCGCCGACTTCCAGGCCGCCTCCAGCGCGGAGGGGATCTGGGACTGGGCGCGGACCGTGTGGACGGACTTGACCACACCGCGGAACGAGGCCGCCTGGTCGGGGAGTTCGTGCAGGTAGCCGTGGCGGCCGCCGCCGAGGCCGCGGGTGGGGATCTGGCTGCTGATGGCCACGACGGGTGCGGAGGCCGCCGCCGCCTCCTGGAGCGCGGCGAGCGAGGTCAGCGCGCCGGGTCCGGTGGACAGCAGCAGCGGCGCCGCCTCACCGGTGACGCGGCCGTACGCGTCCGCCGCGAAGCCCGCGTTGTTCTCCACCCGCAGGCCGATGTAGCGCAGGTCGGAGCGGCGCAGCGCGTCGAACACGCCGAGCGCGTGCTGGCCGGGCAGCCCGAAGACGGTGGTCGCGCCGAGCCCGGCCAGGGTCTCCACGACCAGGTCTCCGCCGGTGCGGCCGGGGGGCGGGTTCAGCGCGGCCGCCGTCTGGGCCGGCGTCGGACGGAGCACCAGGTCGTGGTCGTGTGTCACTTCGCGCGCGCCTCCGCGATCTGCCGGGACATGATCGTGGTCAGTTCGTACGCCGTGTGCGACGCCGCCACCGAGGTGATCTCCGCGTGATCGTACGCGGGCGCCACCTCGACGACGTCCGCGGAGACGAGGTGGCAGGAGGCCAGGCCGCGCAGGATCTCCAGGAGTTCGCGGGAGGTCATGCCGCCGGCCTCCGGGGTGCCGGTGCCGGGCGCGTGTGCCGGGTCCAGGCAGTCGATGTCGATGGAGATGTACAGCGGGCGGTCGCCGATGCGCTGGCGCAGCTGATCGGCGATCTCGTCGACGCCGCGCCGCATCACGTCGGCGGAGGTGACGATGCCGAAGCCCATCTTCTCGTCGTCGGTGAGATCCTGCTTGCCGTAGAGCGGGCCGCGGGTGCCGACGTGGGAGAGCGCGGAGGTGTCGAGGATGCCTTCCTCGACCGCCCGGCGGAACGGCGTGCCGTGCGTGTACTCGGCGCCGAAGTAGGTGTCCCAGGTGTCGAGGTGGGCGTCGAAGTGGAGCAGGGCGACCGGGCCGTGCTTCTTGGCGACCGACCTGAGCAGCGGCAGGGCGATGGTGTGGTCGCCGCCGAGGGTCATCAGGCGGGCGCCGGTGCCCAGCAGGTCGTCGGCGGCCGCCTCGACCGTCTCGACGGCCTCGTTGATGTTGAACGGGTTCACGGCGATGTCGCCGCCGTCCGCGACCTGGGCGAGGGCGAAGGGGGAGGCGTCCTGCGCCGGGTTGTAGGGCCGCAGCAGCCTGGACGCCTCGCGGATCGCGTTGCCGCCGAAGCGGGCGCCGGGCCGGTAGGAGACGCCGGAGTCGAACGGCACGCCCACCACGGCGACGTCGGCGCGGCCGACCTCGTCGAGACGGGGCAGCCGGGCGAAGGTCGCGGGGCCGGCGTACCGGGGGACGCGGGAGGAGTCGACCGGACCGCGGGGCGTGTCGTTGCTGCTCATCTACTGCCTTCTTTCCTACGCGCCGTCGCGTATGTACTGCTCTGTACTCCTGGTGACGACTCTACTGGGGAAGCCGGAGCGGGCTCGGACGCGCGTTCGGGCTCCCGGTCGGCGAGCCGGTCGGGACGACCCTAGGCGGCCGCGGGGCGGCTGCGAAGTGTACGTTTCCTCCATCTCAGCCGTACCAGGCAGAAGGAACGCACACCATGCCGGAGCCCACGGTTCCGCCCACCCCGCCCGTGCCCCTCGCCGCCCTGCTGGCCCGCGAGGACCTGGCCCTGCGCCAGATCGCCGGGCCCCGTGACCCGGGCCTGGCCGTGCACTGGGCACACACCTCGGAGATGGCCGACCCGTACCCGTATCTGCTGGGCGGTGAGCTGCTGCTGACGGCGGGCGTGCACGTTCCGGGGGCGGCGGGGCCGGACGGGGGTGCCCCCGGCCGTGCGGCGCCCCCGGGGGACTACTTCGACGTGTACGTCTCGCGGATCGTGGCGGCGGGCGGCGCGGCACTCGGCTTCGGCCTGGCGCCGGTGCACGACACCGTGCCGCGCGCCCTGGTCACCGCCTGCGACACCCACGGGCTGCCACTCCTGGAGGTCCCGCCGCAGACCACCTTCTCCGGCGTGGCCCGCGCGGTCTGGCAGCTCATGGCCCAGGCCCGGCACGCCGAACTGCGCCGGGTCACCGAGGCCCAGCAGAGCCTCGCCGCCGCCGCCTCCCGCCCCGACCCGGTGCCGTCGGTGCTGCGGCAACTGGCCCGGCGGGTCGGCGGCCGGGCGGTGCTGTACGGGCCGGAGGGCACGGAGATCGCGACGGCGGGGACGGAGCCGACCGGCGAGGTGCGGGGGGCACTGGCGCGGCTGGCGCGGGTGGTCCGGCCGGACAGCCGCCCCGCCCCCGCCTCCGCGACCGACACCACCGGCGGCTCCCGGCTCGCCGCCTACGCCCTCGGGCCCGGCCGCGGCTTCGTGCTCGGGATCGCGACCGCGCGCCGGGAACCCGGTGACGACACCGTCGCCTCCGTCGCCGCCGTCCTGCTCTCGCTGCTCACCGGCGAGCAGCGCAGCGGCACGGAGGCGGCCCGCGCCTCCGCCCTCGTACGGCTGCTGCTCGGAGCCCCGCCGCAGTCCGTGGCCCCGCTGCTGGGCGGGGAGCGGTGGCAGGTCGTGCACGGGCGGCCCGAGGGGCAGGCTCCGGACGCGATGGCCGCCGCCGCGCTGGGCGCGGCGCTCGGGTCGCCGCTGGTCGACCTCGGGGAGGACGTCGTGCGGGTGCTGGTGCCGGGCGACGGGGAGCCGCTCGCGCAGCCCGGGTGGACGCTGGGGGTCGGTGACGCCGCGACCCCCGCCGACTGGCCGGCCGCCGACACCCGCGCGGGGCGTGCGCTGGCCCGCGCCCGCGCCACCCGCGCGCCTCTGGTCCGGCACGGCGCGCGCCCCGCGCTCGCCGACCTGGTGCCGCCCGACGAGGCCGAGGCGCACGCCCGGACGCTGCTCGCGCCCCTCGGCCCGACCCTCGCCGACACCCTGCGCGGCTGGCTGTCGCTGCACGGCAGCTGGGACCGTACGGCGGTGGCGCTGGGCGTGCACCGCAACACCGTGCGGCAGCGGATCGCGCGCTGCGCGGCCCTGCTGGGAACGGACCTGGACGACCCGGACGTACGGATGGAGCTGTGGTTCGCGCTGCGGCAGCGGTAGGCGCGACGACGGCGCCGGAGGGCACGTGGCCAGGGCGAGTGACGCACGTCCCAGCGTCCGGGACACCGGGGACTCCCACCGGCCGCTGCCTCACAATGGAGACCATGCCGATACCCGGGACACCCAGCCGCGCCCAGCTCGTCGCACACCTCGTGAGAACCCGTATCGCGGGTGACGTCGCCACCCCGCGTGAGAACAACCTCTCCCACTACCGCCAGTTGGCCAACGGCGTCCGCAACTTCTGGCTGGGCCTGGAACTCGGCGACCGCTGGACCGACGAGCAGGACGTGCTCGCGGTGATGGCGGAGCGGGTCGGCGTCAACGACGACCCCGAGTACCGCTACGGCCAGGACACCATCGACCCCCAGCTCACGGTCGACGGCCTGGAGCGGCTCGCCGGACGGCTCCGCAAGGCGGCGGAGGACCGGCAGCGGGTGCTGTTTGCCACCGGTCACCCGGGCGGTCTCCTCGATGTGCACCGGGCGACGGCCGACGCGCTGCGCGCCGCCGGCTGCGAGATCGTCGTCATTCCGGACGGGCTCCAGACCGACGAGGGTTACGTCATGCAGTTCGCGGACGTGGCGGTGCTGGAGCACGGCGCCACGTTGTGGCACACCCATTCGGGCGAGCCGATGAAGGCGATCCTGACCGCCCTGGAGCGCGAGGGCCGTCCGCTGCCGGACCTGGTCGTCGCCGACCACGGCTGGGCGGGGTACGCCGGACAGCACGGCGTGGACTCCGTCGGGTACGCCGACTGCAACGACCCCGCGCTGTTCCTCGCCGAGGCGGAGGGCACCGTCCAGGTGGCGGTCCCCCTCGACGACCATGTCCTGAGCCCCCGCCACTACGACCCGATGACGGCGTACCTGCTGGCGGAGGCGGGGCTCGCCCAGGACGACGGGCCGGGCCGGCGTCCCGTCACGGCCAGGGGTTGAGTCCCTCCGCCCGGCGCTGGGCGTACCCCGGCGTCGGGTCGAGGTAGACGCGCGTGACGGCCGGGAAGACCTCCCGCAGCCGGGCCTCCGCCTGCTCGCAGGCCCACTCGATCTCGGCGGCCGTGGACACGTCCCGGAAGTCGACCTTGGCGGCGACCAGGGCCTCGCGCGGGCCCTGCACCAGGGTGGTCAGTTCGAGTACGGCCTCGATGTGCACCGACTCCAGCAGCTCGGCGCGGATGCGCTGCCGCATCGGCTTCGGCAGCGGGCGGCCGACGAGAAGCTCCACGTTGGAGCGGCCCAGCACCCAGGCGACGTAGAGCAGCAGGACGCCGATGCAGAGGGAGGCGGCGCCGTCCCAGACGCCGGAGCCGGTGAGCTGGCCGCCGAGCAGACCGCCGGCGGCGAGGAGGAGGCCGACCAGGGCCGCGGAGTCCTCCAGCACGACGGCCTTCACGGCGGTGTCGGGGGTGTGCCGGAGGTAGAGCCGGAACGGCGCCCTGACGCGGGCGGCCTCGCCACGGGCCTGCCGCAGTCCGGTCCGCAGCGAGTAGCCCTCCAGGAGGAAGGCGACGCCGAGGACGAGGTACGACACCAGCGGATCGCCGAGGTCCTCGCCCTCGACGAGGGTGTGGACGCCGTCGTAGAGGGAGAAGACCGCGCCGCCGACGAAGGTGGCGACGGCGGCGAGCAGGGACCAGAGGTAGCGCTCGGCGCCGTGGCCGAGGGGGTGGTCCTCGTCGGCCGGTTTCCCGCTGCGTCTGAGGGCGGTCAGCAGCAGGACCTCGGTGACGGTGTCGGCGACCGAGTGGGCCGCCTCCGACAGCATCGCGCTGGATCCGCTGAGCACGCCGGCGACCGCCTTGGCGAGCGCGATCCCGAGATTGGCGACGGCGGCGACGATCACCGTGAAGGTGCTCTCGCCGCCGCCCTTTTCCTCCACTGTGGCCATGTCCCTCAGTCTTCCCGGGGAACGCGCACCACACCTTCCTGGATCACCGAGACGGCGAGATGTCCGTCCTGCGTGTAGATGCGGGCCTGGCCGAGGCCCCGGCCGCCGTGCGCCGACGGCGACTCCTGGTCGTACAGCAGCCACTCGTCGGCGCGGAAGGGGCGGTGGAACCACATCGCGTGGTCCAGCGACGCCCCCACCACGTCCCCGACGGCCCAGCCGCCGCGGCCGTGCGCGAGGAGCACCGAGTCCAGGAGGGTCATGTCGGAGACGTAGGTGGCGAGGACGACGTGCAGCAGGGGGTCGTCCGCGAGCTTGCCGTTGGTGCGGAACCAGACCTGGCTGTGCGGCTCGCGCGGCTCGCCGAACTTCCCGTACGGCGGCTCGTCGACGTACCTCAGGTCGATGGCCTGCCGGGCCTCCAGGAACCGCTCGACGACGTCCCCCGGGAGATGGTCGTAGCCGCGCAGGCGTTCCTCGGAGGTCGGCAGGGTCGCCGGGTCCGGGGAGGCCGGCATCGGGGCCTGGTGGTCGAGGCCGTCCTCGTACGTCTGGAAGGACGCCGACAGGGTGAAGATCGGCCGGCCGTGCTGGACCGCGACCGCGCGGCGGGTGGTGAAGGAGCGGCCGTCGCGGATGCGCTCGACGCTGTAGACGATGGGCGCGCCCGGATCGCCCATGCGCAGGAAGTACGCGTGCAGGGAGTGGGCGTGCCGGTCGGCGGGAACCGTGCGCCCGGCGGCGACCAGCGCCTGGGCCGCGACCTGACCGCCGAAGACGCGGGGGACGACGGCGGAGCGGGACCGGCCGCGGAAGATGTTCTCCTCGATCTGCTCGAGGTCGAGCAGATCGAGGAGATCCTGTAGTGCCTGGCTCATGGGAGAGGTGGTATCCGGCGGGGGTCGCGGCCGGCTTACAGACCCATGTCCTTGGCGATGATCGTCTTCATGATCTCGCTGGTGCCGCCGTAGATGCGGTTGACGCGGTTGTCCGCGTACAGGCGGGCGATCGGGTACTCGTTCATGTAGCCGTAGCCGCCGTGCAGCTGGAGGCAGCGGTCGATGACGCGGTGGGCGACCTCGGTGCAGAACAGCTTGGCGCTGGCGGCCTCGGCGGGGGTCAGCTCACCGGCGTCGAGGGCCTCTGTGGCGCGGTCGGCGACGGCCTCGGCCGCGTCCACCTCGGCCTGGCAGGCGGCCAGCTCGAACTTGGTGTTCTGGAAGTGGGCGACCGGCTTGCCGAAGACGGTGCGCTCCTGCACGTACTGCTTGGCGAACCGGACGGCCGCCTTGGCCTGGGCGTAGGCGCCGAAGGCGATGCCCCAGCGCTCGGAGGCCAGGTTGTGGCCCAGGTAGGAGAAGCCCTTGTTCTCCTCGCCGAGCAGATCCTCGACGGGCACCTTGACGTCGACGAAGGCCAGCTCGGCCGTGTCGGAGGTGCGCAGGCCCAGCTTGTCCAGCTTGCGGCCGATGGAGTAGCCCTCGGACTTGGTGTCCACGGCGAAGAGGGAGATGCCGAAGCGGCGGTCCTCGGCGGTGGGAGCGGAGGTCCGGGCGCAGACGATCACCTTGTCGGCGTGGACGCCGCCGGTGATGAAGGTCTTGGAGCCGTTGAGGACGTAGTGCGTGCCGTCCTCGCTCAGCTTGGCGGTGGTCTTCATGCCCGCGAGGTCGGAACCGGTGCCCGGCTCCGTCATCGCGATGGCCCACATCTCCTCGCCGGTGACGAACTTCGGCAGGTAGCGCTTCTTCTGCTCGTCGGTGGCGAGCATCTTGACGTAGGGCAGGGCGAGCAGGACGTGCACGCCGGAACCGCCGAACTGGACGCCGGCGCGGGCGGTCTCCTCGTAGAGGACGGCCTCGAACTTATGGCTGTCCAGGCCCGCGCCGCCGAACTCCTCGGGGACGTTGATTCCGAAGATGCCCAGCTCGCCGAGCTTGTAGTAGAACTCCCGCGGGGCCTGGCCGGCGGCGAACCACTCGTCGTAGACGGGCACGACCTCGGCCTCGATGAAGGCGCGAAGGGTCTCCCGGAACGCCTCGTGATCCTCGTTGAACACCGTACGGCGCACGCCGCCACCTCCACGTACCTCGGCCTGTCTAAGCGCTTGCTCATAGCACCGTACCGGCGAGTACAGGGTGCGTCCAGGGTGGGTACGGGGTAACGCTCGTCACGCACGCGCCCCGTGGGCTCCGGCCCGGGCCCCCCGTCCCCCGGAACCCTCGCCGCCGACCCGCCCGGATCGCCCGGCCCGGTCGGCGCGCAGGCGGGCCGCCTACGCCTGCGCCGCCGCCCCGAAGGCGCCCCTCGCCATCCGGTGCAGGAGGTCCGCCGTGGCCCCCCGGCCGGGGAGCCCGCCCGCCCTCCCCAGGTGCGGGGTGGAGTTCAGCAGCCCGAAGACCGAGTGCACCGCGGACCGGGCCGCCGGTTCCGCCAGCGCCGGGTAGGCCTCGCGGACGACCTCCACCCATAGCTCGACGTACTGCCGCTGCAACTGCCGCACCAGCTTGCGGTCGCTGTCGCGGAGGCGGTCCAGCTCACGGTCGTGCAGGGTGATGAGGGGACGGTCGTCGAGCGCGAAGTCGATGTGCCCCTCGATGAGCGAGTCGAGGACCGTCTCGTGCCCGCCCCCGTCGGCCTCCTGGACCCGGCGCCGCGCGCCGGTGAGCAGCCGGCCGCTGATGCCGACCAGCAGCTCGGCGAGCATCGCGTCCTTGCCGGGGAAGTGCCGGTACAGGCCGGGCCCGCTGATCCCGACCGCGGCTCCTATCTCGTCCACACCGACGCCGTGGAAGCCGCGTTCGGCGAACAGCCGCGCGGCCTCCTTGAGGATCTGCTCGCGGCGGGTGGGGGCGTCGGTTCTGGTGGCCATGAAAACAATTCTAGACATCGAGGTTAGCGCTCGTTAACCTGATGGAAATGGTTAACGCTCATTAACAGTCGACCACTGGGTGAGGGGACCGCAAGGTATGGAGCAGGCACCGGAGCTGACCAGCGCGGCAGATCCCGCGTCGGAGGCCTGGCGGGCCAATGAGAGGGCCCACCTCGCACTCGTCGAGGAGCTGCGCGGCAAGCTCGCCGCGGCGCGGCTCGGCGGGGGTGAGAAGGCGCGGGCCCGGCACACCGCGCGCGGCAAGCTGCTGCCCAGGGACCGGGTGGACACCCTCCTCGACCCCGGCTCGCCGTTCCTGGAGCTGGCCCCCCTCGCCGCCGACGGGCTGTACGACGGACAGGCCCCGGCGGCCGGCGTGATCGCCGGCATCGGCCGGGTCAGCGGCCGCGAGTGCGTGATCGTCGCCAACGACGCCACCGTCAAGGGCGGGACCTACTACCCGATGACGGTGAAGAAGCATCTGCGGGCCCAGGAGGTGGCTCTCGAGAACCGTCTGCCGTGCCTGTACCTGGTGGATTCCGGCGGCGCCTTCCTGCCCTTGCAGGACGAGGTGTTCCCGGACCGCGAGCACTTCGGGCGGATCTTCTACAACCAGGCCCGGATGTCCGGCGCCGGCATCCCCCAGATCGCGGCCGTGCTCGGCTCGTGCACGGCCGGCGGGGCGTACGTCCCGGCGATGAGCGACGAGGCCGTCATCGTGCGCGGCCAGGGCACGATCTTCCTCGGCGGTCCCCCGCTGGTGAAGGCCGCCACCGGCGAGGTCGTCACCGCGGAGGAGCTGGGCGGCGGCGAGGTCCACTCGCGCGTGTCGGGCGTCACCGACCACCTCGCGGAGGACGACGCGCACGCCCTGCGCATCGTGCGGACCATCGTCTCCACCCTCCCGGCCCGCCGCCCGCTCCCCTGGGAGGTGCGGCCCACCGTCGAGCCGAAGGCCGACCCCCACGGGCTGTACGGCGCGGTCCCGGTCGACTCCCGCACCCCTTACGACGTACGGGAGGTCATCGCCCGGATCACCGACGGCTCCCGGTTCGCCGAGTTCAAGTCCGAGTTCGGGCAGACCCTGGTGACCGGCTTCGCCCGCGTCCACGGACACCCGGTCGGCATCGTCGCCAACAACGGCATCCTGTTCTCCGAGTCCGCCCAGAAGGGCGCCCACTTCATCGAGCTGTGCGACCAGCGCGGCATCCCGCTGCTGTTCCTCCAGAACATCTCCGGCTTCATGGTCGGCCGGGACTACGAGGCCGGCGGCATCGCCAAGCACGGCGCCAAGATGGTCACCGCGGTCGCCTGCACGCGCGTGCCCAAGCTGACGGTCGTGGTCGGCGGGTCGTACGGCGCCGGGAACTACTCGATGTGCGGGCGGGCGTACTCCCCGCGCTTCCTGTGGATGTGGCCGAACGCCAAGATCTCCGTGATGGGCGGCGAGCAGGCCGCCTCCGTCCTCGCCACGGTCAAGCGCGACCAGCTGGAGGCGCGCGGCCAGGAGTGGCCGGCCCCGGAGGAGGAGGCGTTCAAGGACCCGATCCGGGAGCAGTACGAGCGCCAGGGCAACGCCTACTACGCGACCGCCCGGCTCTGGGACGACGGGGTCATCGACCCGCTGGACACCCGCCAGGTGCTGGGTCTGGCCCTGACCGCCTGTGCCAACGCGCCGCTGGGTGACCCCCAGTTCGGCGTCTTCCGGATGTGAGGGGCTTCACGACCATGTTCGACACAGTCCTCGTGGCCAACCGGGGCGAGATCGCCGTCCAGGTCATCCGCACCCTGCGGGCGCTGGGCGTGCGCTCGGTGGCCGTCTTCTCCGACGCGGACGCCGACGCCCGGCACGTCCGCGAGGCCGACACGGCCGTCCGGATCGGTCCGGCACCGGCCGCGGAGAGCTATCTGTCGGTGGAGCGGCTCCTGGAGGCCGCCGCCCGCACCGGCGCCCAGGCCGTCCACCCCGGCTACGGCTTCCTCGCGGAGAACGCCGGCTTCGCGCGCGCGTGCGCCGACGCCGGGCTCGTCTTCATCGGGCCGCCCGCCGAGGCGATCTCCCTCATGGGCGACAAGATCCGCGCCAAGGAGACCGTGCGGGCGGCGGGCGTCCCGGTGGTCCCGGGGTCGACCGGAAGCGGGCTCGACGACGCCGAACTGGGCGCCGCGGCACGGGAGATCGGCATGCCCGTGCTGTTGAAGCCGTCGGCCGGCGGTGGCGGCAAGGGCATGCGGCTGGTGCGCGAGGCCGACAGCCTCCCGGACGAGATCGCCGCCGCCCGCCGTGAGGCCCGCGCCTCCTTCGGGGACGACACGCTGCTCGTCGAGCGGTGGATCGACCGGCCCCGGCACATCGAGATCCAGGTGCTGGCGGACGGCCACGGCCAGGTGATCCACCTGGGCGAGCGCGAGTGCTCCCTCCAGCGCCGCCACCAGAAGATCATCGAGGAGGCGCCCAGTGTGCTCCTCGACGAGACGACCCGCGCCGGGATGGGCGAGGCGGCGGTCCAGGCCGCGCTGTCCTGCGGCTACCGGGGCGCGGGCACGGTGGAGTTCATCGTCCCCGGCGGGGACCCCAAGGCGTACTACTTCATGGAGATGAACACCCGTCTCCAGGTGGAGCACCCCGTCACCGAGCTGGTCACCGGGCTCGACCTGGTGGAGTGGCAGCTGCGGGTGGCGGCCGGTGAGCGACTGCCGTACACGCAGGACGACATCCGTCTCACGGGGCACGCCGTGGAGGCCCGCGTCTGCGCCGAGGACCCCTCCCGCGGGTTCCTGCCGTCCGGCGGCACCGTGCTCAGGCTGCGCGAGCCGCAGGGCGACGGGGTGCGCACCGACTCGGGGCTGAGCGAGGGCACCGAGGTCGGCAGCCTGTACGACCCGATGCTGTCCAAGGTGATCGCCTACGGCCCCGACCGGGCCACGGCGCTGCGCAGGCTCCGGGCCGCCCTGGCGGACACGGTCACGCTGGGCGTGCAGACCAACGCCGGGTTCCTGCGCCGGCTGCTGGCCCATCCGGCGGTCGTGGCGGGCGAGCTGGACACCGGCCTGGTCGAACGGGTCGTGGACGACCTGGTCCCCGCCGACGTTCCGGAGGAGGTCTACGAGGCCGCCGCGGCCGTACGGCTGGAGCAGCTGAGGCCGTCCGGGCCGGGGTGGACGGATCCCTTCTCGGTGCCGAGCGGGTGGCGGCTGGGCGGGGCGCACCGACCGGTGGCGTTCCCGCTCCGGGTCGCCGACCCGGTGGAGTACACGCCGCGTGGCACCCATGCCGTCACCGACGACCAGGTCGCCGTCACCCTCGACGGCGTCCGGCACACCTTCCACCGGGCCGGTGACTGGCTGGGCCGCGAGGGCGACGTCTGGCAGGTGCGCGACCACGACCCGGTGGCCGCGTCCCTGACCGGGGCCGCGCACGCGGGCGCCGACTCGCTGACCGCGCCCATGCCGGGCACGGTGACGGTGGTGAAGGTCGCCGTCGGCGACGAGGTGACGGCGGGCCAGAGCCTGCTGGTGGTGGAGGCGATGAAGATGGAGCACGTCATCTCCGCCCCGCACGCCGGCACGGTCGCCGAACTGGACGTCACCGCGGGCACGACCGTCGCCATGGACCAGGTGCTGGCCGTGATCGCGCCGCACCCGGCCGCGCCGCAGAAGGAGGAGGGATGACCGTGCGAGGGCTTCCGATGGCGGTCCCCGCGCCGGGCCTGCCCACGCGGGTCAGGATCCACGAGGTCGGCGCGCGCGACGGGCTGCAGAACGAGAGGACGACCGTGCCCACGGCCGTGAAGGCCGAGTTCGTGCACCGGCTCGCCGAGGCCGGGCTGACCACGATCGAGGCGACCAGCTTCGTCCACCCCCGGTGGGTGCCCCAGCTGGCCGACGCCGAGGAACTGTTCCCCATGCTCTCCGGCCTGCCGGTGGAGCTGCCGGTGCTGGTGCCGAACGAACGCGGGCTGGACCGGGCGCTGGCCCTGGGAGCGAGGCGGGTCGCGGTGTTCGCCAGCGCCACCGAGTCGTTCGCCAAGGCCAACCTCAACCGCACGGTGGACGAGGCGCTGGCCATGTTCCACCCGGTGGTGGAGCGGGCCAGGGCCGACGGGGTGCATGTGCGCGGCTACCTCTCCATGTGCTTCGGCGACCCCTGGGAGGGGGCGGTCCCGGTCCCCCAGGTCGTGCGGGTCTGCCGGGCCCTGTTCGACATGGGCTGCGACGAGCTGAGCCTCGGCGACACGATCGGGGTCGCGACCCCCGGCCATGTCGAGGAACTGCTCACCGCGCTCGACGAGGAGGGCGTCCCCGTCTCCGCGCTGGGCGTGCACTTCCACGACACCTACGGACAGGCCCTCGCCAACACCCTGGCCGCGCTCCGGCACGGCGTCACCACCGTCGACGCCTCGGCGGGCGGGCTGGGCGGCTGCCCGTTCGCGAAGTCCGCCACCGGCAATCTCGCCACCGAAGACCTCGTGTGGATGCTGACCGGCCTCGGCATCGACACCGGGGTCGACCTCGGCCGTCTCGTCGCCACCAGCGTCTGGATGGCCGGCCGGCTGGGCCGGCCCAGCCCGTCCCGCACCGTCCGCGCCCTGTCCCACGAGGACGCAGAGGGCCAAGAGGGCCGCGAGGCCCACAAGGAGCAGTGACCGCCATGGACCACCGACTCTCCCCCGAACTGGAAGAACTGCGGCGCACCGTCGAGCAGTTCGCGCACGACGTCGTCGCGCCGAAGATCGGCGACTTCTACGAGCGGCACGAGTTCCCGTACGAGATCGTCCGGGAGATGGGCCGCATGGGCCTGTTCGGGCTGCCGTTCCCCGAGGAGTACGGCGGCATGGGCGGCGACTACCTGGCGCTCGGCATCGCGCTGGAGGAACTGGCCCGCGTCGACTCGTCGGTGGCGATCACCCTGGAGGCGGGGGTGTCGCTGGGCGCGATGCCGATCCACCTCTTCGGCACCGACGAGCAGAAGCGGGAGTGGCTCCCGCGGCTGTGCTCCGGCGAGATCCTGGGCGCGTTCGGCCTGACCGAGCCGGACGGCGGCAGCGACGCGGGCGCGACGCGCACGACGGCCCGGCTGGACCCGGACACCGACGAGTGGGTGATCAACGGCACGAAGTGCTTCATCACCAACTCGGGCACGGACGTCACGGGCCTGGTCACGGTCACCGCGGTCACCGGCCGCAAGCCGGACGGCAGGCCGCTGATCTCCGCCATCGTCGTCCCGTCCGGCACCCCCGGTTTCACCGTCGCCGCGCCCTACTCCAAGGTGGGCTGGAACGCCTCGGACACCCGCGAGCTGTCCTTCACGGACGTCCGGGTCCCGGCGGCGAACCTGCTGGGCCAGGAGGGCCGCGGTTACGCCCAGTTCCTGCGCATCCTGGACGAGGGCCGGGTCGCCATCGCGGCGCTGGCGACGGGCCTCGCGCAGGGCTGTGTGGACGAGTCGGTGAAGTACGCCAAGGAGCGGCACGCCTTCGGCCGCCCGATCGGCGCCAACCAGGCGATCCAGTTCAAGATCGCCGACATGGAGATGAAGGCCCACACGGCCCGCCTCGCCTGGCGTGACGCGGCGTCCCGTCTGGTGTCGGGCGAGCCCTTCAAGAAGGAGGCGGCCCTGGCCAAGCTGTACTCCTCGACGATCGCCGTCGACAACGCCCGCGACGCCACCCAGGTCCACGGCGGCTACGGCTTCATGAACGAGTACCCGGTCGCCCGCATGTGGCGGGACTCCAAGATCCTGGAGATCGGCGAGGGCACGAGCGAGGTCCAGCGGATGCTCATCGCCAGGGAGTTGGGGCTGGTGGGCTGACGGTCGCGTCAGCCGCCCAGCAGGCCGCGCAGGCTCTCGATCAGGCCCGGTACGGTGTCGCCGCCGCCCCGACCGCGGCGACGGGCCCGGGACAGGGCGACGAGGGCCGCGCGCCGCTCGCCGGGCTGTGCGCGGCGTCGGCGACGACGGGAAGGCTGTCGTCGACGGCCCCCTCGGCGTCCGGCGTGAGCGTGCCGCGCCGCTCCTGGAGTCGTGGGCGCGGACGCGGAGTTGCGGTCGATGCCGGGAACTCGCGCGCCGTGAGCCCGTGGGGGGAACGCGACGTACTCGCGGAGGCGGTGGCCTGGGCGGCGCGCAGCCTCCCGGCCCGTCCGCCCGTGGGGACCATGGAGCAGTCGTCGACGTGGCGGCGGGAGGTGATTCACGGTCAACTAGACGTCCGCCGGGGCATGTTGACCGGGATCGGCGGGACCGGGATCTCGGGTCCGGCCGGGGCCGGGCGGCTTCACCCGCGACCCCACCCCTGGACAACTTCTGAGGTTAGGCTAACCTACCTTCGAATTGTCCGGCGGTGATCCGCCCCGTTCGAAAGCAGCCACACTCATGTCCAACGCCAGAGCCTCTCACCTCACCCGTCGCGGCATCCTCGCCGCTGGTGGCGCCCTCGGTCTCGGTGCCGTGCTCGCGGCCTGCGGGGACGACGACTCGGAGAGCGGTGGCTCGAAGGCGACGGAGAGCGCTGCCGCCAAGTCCGGTCCCTGGACGTTCAAGGACGACCGC
This sequence comes from Streptomyces sp. NPDC006259, assembly GCF_042870975.1. Taxonomy (NCBI): domain Bacteria; kingdom Bacillati; phylum Actinomycetota; class Actinomycetes; order Kitasatosporales; family Streptomycetaceae; genus Streptomyces; species Streptomyces sp. NPDC006259. The sequence goes on from NZ_JBIAHY010000001.1 coordinate 1,229,639, forward strand.
GGAACCACCGTGAAGCTCGACAGGATCCCGGCGAACATCGTCGCGTTCACCGGCGTCGCGGCCGCCCTGTACGACTACGGCGTTCAGGTCAAGGGCGTCTTCGGGCCGACCAGGACCACCGACGGCAAGGCCGACGTCCAGGCCGGCGACATGGACGTCACCAAGGTCGAGATCCTCGGCAACGTCTGGGACGAGTTCAACGTCGAGAAGTACGCGGCCCTCGCGCCCGACGTGCTCATCTCCACGACGTTCGACAACGCCGGCACCCTCTGGTACGTCCCCGAGGCCTCCAAGGACAAGGTCGCCAAGCTCGCCCCGAGCGTGGCCGTCTCCGTCTACGACCGGCAGCTCACCGCTCCGCTGGAGCGCATGTGGGAGCTGGCCGAGTCCCTCGGCGCGGACATGGCCGCCGCGAAGGTCACCGACGCCAAGAAGCGCTTCGAGACGGCCGCCACCCGGCTGCGCGCCGCCGCCAAGGCCAAGCCCGACATCACGGTGATGGCCGGTTCCGCGAGCGACCAGCTGTTCTACGTCTCCGGCACCAACCTCTCCATCGACCTGGAGTACTTCAAGGCCCTCGGGGTCAACTTCATCGAGCCCCCGGAGAGCGCCAAGGCCGAGGGCGGCGGCTGGTACGAGTCGCTGAGCTGGGAGAACGTCGACAAGTACAAGGCCGACATCATCATGATGGACGACCGCTCCTCGACGATCCAGCCGGCCGACATCACCAAGCCGACGTGGAAGCAGCTCCCCGCGGTGAAGGCGGGGCAGGTCATCGCCCGCTCCCCCGAGCCGATCCTGTCGTACGACAAGTGCGTGCCGCTGCTGGAGACCCTCGCCGAGGCGCTCGAGAAGGCCAAGAAGGTCGCCTGACCAGGGTGACCCGGGGCCCGCGTCCAGCGGCCGAGCCGCACCGGCGCGGGCCCGCCCAGAAGCAGGTCGGCTGCCCCTCCCCCCGTCACAGGAGCCCGCATGACCACGGCCATTGCCGCCCCGTTCCGATTCTTCCCGCTTCACGTCGTGCGGACGAGGAGGCTCGGCCCGTCCCTGGTCCGGGTGAGCTTCGCCGGGGAGGACCTCCGGCACTTCTTCTCCGACGGCTACGACCAGTCCCTGTCGCTGTTCCTGCCGCATCCGGGGCAGGACGCGCCGGCCGTTCCGCTGGAGCTGGGGGACGGCTGGTGGCAGGGCTGGCGCGAACTGCCGGACGACGTACGGGCGGTGATGCGTTCGTACACGCTCCGGGAGCTGCGCCGGGATCCGGACGAGGTCGACATCGACTTCGTGCTGCACACCCCGGCCGGACCCGCCTCGGCCTGGGCCGGCCGGGCGCGCGCCGGTGACCGGGTGCTGCTGCTCGGGCCCGCCGTCGCCGACAACCGGGCGATCCGGTTCCGTCCGCCGCACGACACCGACCTGGTGGTGCTGTGGGGCGACGAGACGGCCCTCCCGGCGATCGCGTCGATCCTTAAGTCGCTGCCCGCCGGTCAGCGCGTCCGGGCATGGCTGGAGGTGGGCGACCCCGCCGACGCGCAGGACCTGGTGACCGCGGCGGACGCCGAGATCACCTGGCTGACCGGCGGGACCTCGCTCGACGCCCTGCGGGACGCCCGACTGCCGCCCACCGAGCGGCCGTACGTCTGGATCGCGGGCGAGTCGGGTTCAGTGAAGGCGTTGCGCCGGCACTTCGTGCGGGAGCGCGGCGTCGACCGGCGCCGGGTCACCTTCGTCGGGTACTGGCGTCAGGGCATGACGGAGGAGCAGCTCCGCGCCGCCGAGTAGGCGACCGACGTGTCCACCGGGGCCGTCGACCGAGGGACCCGGACGTGATCACCGTCACGGTGAAGCCCCGCTCCCCCCATCACTCAACTTAGGTTAGGCTAACCTAAATTGAATCCGAGGTTCCGCCCCCGCGCCCGTCCCGCGGCGGACCCGTCCCCATCCCGGAGGACCCCCACGATGCGCTCGCACCTGCTCAATGACACGAACGCGGAGCGGTACCGCCGCACCGTGACCGAAGGAGTAGAGCGGGTGGCCGCCAAACTCGCCGCCACCGACCGTCCGTTCACCGGCGTCTCGGTCGACGCCCTCGCTCCCCGCATCGAGCGGATCGACCTCGACCGGCCCCTGGGCTCCACCACGGCGGTACTGGACGAGCTGGAGGAGGTCTACCTCCGCGACGCGGTGTACTTCCACCACCCCCGCTACCTCGCCCACCTCAACTGCCCGGTCGTCATCCCGGCCGTGCTCGGCGAGGCCGTCCTGTCCGCCGTCAACTCCTCCCTGGACACCTGGGACCAGTCGGCCGGCGGCACCCTCATCGAGCGGAAGCTGGTCGACTGGACGGCCGCCCGCATCGGCCTGGGCCCCGCCGCCGACGGCGTGTTCACCTCCGGCGGCAGCCAGTCCAACCTCCAGGCACTGCTCCTCGCCCGCGAGGAGGCCAAGACCGACTCCCTGGAGAAACTGCGCGTCTTCGCCTCCGACGTCAGCCACTTCAGCGTGAAGAAGTCGGCGAAGCTGCTGGGCCTGGGCCAGGACGCCGTGGTCTCCGTCCCCGTCGACCACGACAAGCGCATGCAGACCGTCGCCCTCGCCCGCGAGCTGGAGCGCTGCGCGCGCGAGGGCCTGGTCCCCATGGCCGTCGTCGCCACCGCCGGCACCACCGACTTCGGCTCCATCGACCCGCTGCCCGAGATCGCCGAGCTGTGCCAGCAGTACGGCGCCTGGATGCACGTCGACGCCGCCTACGGCTGCGGACTGCTCGCCTCGGTGAAGTACCGCGGCCGGATCGACGGCATCGAGCACGCCGACTCCGTCACCGTGGACTACCACAAGTCCTTCTTCCAGCCGGTGAGCTCCTCGGCCTTGCTGGTCAAGGACGCGGCCACGCTGCGTCACGCGACCTACCACGCCGAGTACCTGAACCCCCGCCGCATGGTGCAGGAACGTATCCCCAACCAGGTGGACAAGTCCCTCCAGACGACCCGCCGCTTCGACGCGCTCAAGCTGTGGATGACGCTGCGCACGATGGGCGCCGACGGCATCGGCCAGCTCTTCGACGAGGTCTGCGACCTCGCGGTGGAGGGCTGGAGAATGCTGGCCGCCGACCCGCGCTTCGACGTCGTCGTCGAGCCGTCGCTGTCCACCCTGGTCTTCCGCTACATCCCCGGCACCGTGACCGACCCGGCCGAGATCGACCGCGCCAACCTGTACGCCCGCAAGGCACTGTTCGCCTCCGGCGACGCCGTGGTCGCGGGCACCAAGGTCAGCGGCCGCCACTACCTGAAGTTCACCCTGCTCAACCCCGAGACGACGGTCGACGACATGGCCGCCGTACTCGATCTGATCGCCGGCCACGCCGAGCAGTACCTGGGAGAGTCCCTTGACCGCGCGTCCTGAAAGCCCCACCGCCACCCACGACTTCGTCGGGATCGGGCTCGGCCCCTTCAACCTCGGCCTCGCCTGCCTGACCGAGCCCATCGACGAACTCGACGGCGTCTTCCTGGAGTCGAAGCCCGACTTCGAGTGGCACGCGGGCATGTTCCTCGAAGGCGCGCACCTCCAGACGCCGTTCATGTCGGACCTGGTCACCCTCGCCGACCCGACCTCCCCGTACTCCTTCCTCAACTACCTGAAGCAGAAGGGGCGGCTGTACGCGTTCTACATCCGCGAGAACTTCTACCCGCTGCGCGTCGAGTACGACGACTACTGCCGCTGGGCCGCGAACCAGCTGAGCAGCGTGCGCTTCTCGACGACGGTGGCCGAGGTGACGTACGACGAGGACGCCGCGCTCTACGCCGTGCGGACCACGGACGGCGACGAGTTCCGCGCCCGCCACCTGGTCCTGGGCACCGGCACCCCGCCGTACGTCCCGGAGGCCTGCCAGGGACTGGGCGGCGACTTCCTGCACAACTCCCGCTACCTGAGCCACAAGGCGGAACTCCAGAAGAAGGAGTCGATCACCCTGGTCGGCTCCGGCCAGTCGGCCGCCGAGATCTACCACGACCTGCTCAGCGAGATCGACGTCCACGGCTACCAGCTGAACTGGGTGACGCGTTCGCCGCGCTTCTTCCCCCTCGAATACACCAAGCTCACGCTGGAGATGACGTCCCCCGAGTACGTCGACTACTTCCGCGAGCTGCCGGAGGACACCCGCTACCGGCTCACCGCGGAGCAGAAGGGCCTGTTCAAGGGCATCGACGGCGACCTCATCAGCGAGATCTTCGACCTGCTCTACCAGAAGAACCTCGGCGGTCCGGTGCCCACCCGCCTGATCACCAACTCCGCGCTGAACGGCGCGCGTCACGAGAACGGCACGTACACCCTGTCCTTCCGCCAGGAGGAGCAGGGCAAGGACTTCGAGCTGACCTCGCAGGGCCTGGTCCTGGCCACCGGCTACCGGTACGCCGAGCCCGAGTTCCTCAAGCCGGTCCGCGACAGACTGCGCTACGACGCACGGGGCAACTTCGACGTCGCCCGCAACTACGCCATCGACACCACGGGCCGCGGTGTGTTCCTGCAGAACGCGGGCGTGCACACGCACAGCATCACCAGCCCGGACCTCGGCATGGGCGCCTACCGCAACAGCTACATCATCCGCGAGCTGCTCGGCAGCGAGTACTACCCGGTCGAGAAGACCATCGCGTTCCAGGAGTTTTCCGTATGACCTTCACGTTCCGTCCGCTCGACCCCCTGAAGGACGCCGAACTGCTGCACGCCTGGGTGACGCACCCCAAGGCGGCCTTCTGGATGATGCAGGACGCCAGGCTGGAGGATGTCGAGCGCGCGTACATGGAGATCGCCGCCGACGAGCACCACCACGCCCTGCTCGGCCTCAAGGACGGTGTCCCCGCCTTCCTGATGGAGAAGTACGACCCCGCCCACCGCGAGCTGGTCGGCCTCTACGAGCCGCTGCCGGGCGACATCGGCATGCACTTCCTCACCCCCGCGACCGACCGGCCCGTGCACGGGTTCACCCGGTCGGTCATCACGGCCGTGATGGCGCACCTCTTCGAGGACCCGGCGGTGCGACGGGTCGTCGTGGAGCCGGACGTGTCCAACAAGGCCGTCCAGGCCCTGAACGAGGCGGTCGGGTTCGTGCCCGCGCGCGAGATCCAGAAGCCGGAGAAGCCGGCGCTGCTCAGCTTCTGCACCCGCGAGCAGTTCCTCGCGGCCACGGGGGTGGCGGCATGAGCCTCGCCGACGCCGTGTCCCACCTCTCCCCCGAGCGCTGGGAGAAGGCCAACCGCCTGCTGGTCCGCAAGGCTCTCGCGGAGTTCGCGCACGAGCGGCTGATCACCCCCGAACCCACCGGCGACCGCTACACCGTCCGCAGCGACGACGGCCTGACGTACTACCGGTTCACCGCGACGCGCCGCGCCCTGGACCACTGGCAGGTCGACGCCGGCTCGATCACCCGCACCCGTGACGGATCCGAGCTGCCCGTGGCGGCGCTGGACTTCTTCATCGAGCTGAAGCGGACGCTCGGGCTGAGCGACGAGATCCTGCCGGTCTACCTGGAGGAGATCTCCTCCACCCTCTCCGGCACCTGCTATAAGCTCACCAAGCCGCAGACGCCGGCCGCCGAACTGGCCGCCGGCGGCTTCCAGGCCATCGAGACGGGGATGACCGAGGGCCACCCCTGTTTCGTCGCCAACAACGGGCGGCTCGGCTTCGGGGTCCACGAGTACCTGTCGTACGCGCCGGAGACCGCGAGCCCCGTCCGCCTGGTGTGGCTGGCCGCACACCGCTCGCGGGCCGCGTTCACGGCGGGCGTCGGCATCGACTACGAGTCGTTCGTCCGCCAGGAGCTGGGTGAGGAGACCGTCGACCGGTTCGACGGCGTGCTGCGCGAGCGGGGCCTGGACCCGGCGGACTACCTCCTCATCCCCGTCCACCCCTGGCAGTGGTGGAACAAGCTCACCGTCACCTTCGCCGCCGAGGTCGCCCGCGGGAACCTGGTGTGCCTGGGCGAGGGCGACGACGAGTACCTGGCCCAGCAGTCCATCCGGACGTTCTTCAACCGGACCGATCCGGGGAAGCACTACGTGAAGACGGCCCTGTCCGTCCTCAACATGGGCTTCATGCGCGGCCTCTCGGCGGCGTACATGGAGGCGACCCCGGCGATCAACGACTGGCTGGCCCAGCTGATCGACAACGACCCGGTGTTGAAGTCCACGGGTCTGTCGATCATCCGGGAGCGGGCCGCCGTCGGCTACCGGCACCTGGAGTACGAGGCGGCGACCGACCGCTACTCGCCGTACCGCAAGATGCTGGCCGCGCTGTGGCGGGAGAGCCCCGTCCCCACCCTCCGGGACGGCGAGTCGCTGGCCACGATGGCCGCCCTGGTCCACGTGGACCACGAGGGCAGGTCGGTGGCCGGCGCGCTCATCGAGCGCTCCGGCCTGGCCCCCACCGAGTGGCTGCGCCACTACCTGCGGGCCTACTACACACCGCTGCTCCACACCTTCTACGCCTACGACCTGGTCTTCATGCCGCACGGCGAGAACACCATCCTGGTGCTGAAGGACGGCGTCGTGCAGCGGGCGGTCTACAAGGACATCGCCGAGGAGATCGCCGTCCTGGACCCGGCCGCGGTGCTGCCGCCCGAGGTGCGGCGCATCCGGGTCGAGGTCCCCGAGGACAAGAAGCTGCTGTCGATCTTCACGGACGTCTTCGACTGCTTCTTCCGCTTCCTCGCCGCCGACCTGGCCGCCGAGGGGATCCTGGAGGAGGACGACTTCTGGCGCACGGTGGCCGAGGTCACCCGCGAGTACCAGGAGGCGAACCCCGAACTCGCCGACAGGTTCCGCCAGTACGACATGTTCGCCCCCGAGTTCGCGCTGTCCTGCCTCAACCGGCTCCAGCTGCGGAACAACCGGCAGATGGTGGACCTGGCCGACCCGTCGGGTGCCCTCCAGCTGATCGGCACCCTGAAGAACCCCATCGCCGGGTTCTGACCCCCCGACGGGCCGACGCCCCCCGAGTACGGTCCTCGGGGGGCGTTCCGTCGTCACCCCGCCCGGTGCGAACAGGTGATGGAACAATCCCCCCCATGGCGGAAATCATCCAGAAGGACGGCACCTGGGTCTTCGACGGGGATGCCCTGCGGCTGACGCCGGGACGGGACAAGAGCGTCAGCCTGCTCCGCAGGACCCTGGGCGAACTCACCGTGCCGCTCGGGGCGTTGGCGGGCGTGTCGTTCGAGCAGGGCAGGAAGTCCGGGCGGCTCAGGCTGCGGTTGCGCGACGGCGCCTGCCCCCTGCTGCACGCGACCGGCGGCCGGCTCACCGAGCCCCACGACCCCTACCAGCTGGTGGTGGAGCCCGACCGCCACGGCGTCGCCGAGTACCTCGTGGACGAGGTGCGCAACGCGCTGCTGCTGGACCGGGTCCCCGCCGGCCCGGTGGACTCCCCTCTGCTGCCGGGCCCGTCCGTGCCCCTGTCGGTGTCCGCCGGGGACGGCACCGCGAGCTTCGACGGCGAACTGGTGCGCCTGGAGTGGAACTGGAGGACGGAGGACGCCAAGGCCGCAGCCGGCCCCCGCACCCTGCCCGTCGACGAGATCACGGCCGTCGAGTGGTGTCCGTCGGCCGGTCTGGACAACGGTCATCTGCGGTTCACCGTCCGGGGCGCGCCGGTGAGGACCCCGGCGAAGTACGACCCGAACGCCGTGGAGCTGTGGGGCTTCGGGAAGGACCCGCTGATGGCCCTGGTCGCCGCCGCCGTACAGGCCAGGCTCCCGCACCCGGCGGCGCACCCCGAGGACGCCGTACGGCCGCCCGGCGACGCGCCGCGGGCGGTCGCCGCCGCCCCCGCCGCCCCCGCCGAGGACAGCCATGACGCGCTGCTGCGCCGGCTGCGGGAGCTGGGCGAGCTGCGCCGCGACGGGGTGCTGACGGAGGACGAGTTCACGCTGGCCAAGCAGGCGGTCCTCGCGCGCATGTGAGGGCCGCGGCGAGGACCGCCCGCCGGGCACCTGGACCTACTTCGCCCGGCGCGCCACCGTGAAGTGGTCGATCTGCTCGCCGGTCTCGGCGATGCCGCGCACGGTCAGGGTGGCGTAGCGGCCCCTGGCGGCGGGGGTGACGTCCACGCGCAGGAAGGAGTAGTCGAGGTAGCGCACCCGTGACCAGGCGACCGTCTCGTTCTGCCTGCCGTCCTTGCGGACGACGTAGGAGGCCACCGACTCCAGGTCCTTCTCGTGGCCCTCGTAGGACTGGTCGGCGCTGAAGGCGTACAGGCTGCGCCCGGCCGCGCCCGCGGTGACGTAGACGACGCCGTCGGTCTCGGGGTAGGCGGTGCCGCCGATCGGCAGCTTCCTGGCGACCCGGTCCCCCTTGAGGACGTCGGTGCGCTCGTAGACGTGGTTGTGGCCGTTGATCACCAGGTCGACGGTGTACTTCTCGAACAGCGGCACCCACTCCTGGCGTACGCCGCCCTCGGAGGCGTGGGCGGTGGAGGTGCAGTAGGCGCAGTGGTGGAAGAACACCACGACGAAGTCGATGTCCTCGTCGGCCCGGTACTTCCTGAGCCGGGTCTCCAGCCACCTGGTCTGGGTGCCGCCGGAGATGCCGAGGTTGGCCGGGATCTCGAAGGAGACGTCGTTGGCGTCGAGCGAGATGACCGCCGTGTTGCCGTGGACGAAGGAGTAGACACCGGGGAGGTTCCCGGCGTCGGGCCCGTCGTCGGGGAGGACCCAGCGGGCCTCCTCGCCGCCGTAGCCGTTGGGCGAGTACCAGGCCTCCATGTCGTGGTTGCCGTACGACACCATCCACGGGACCTGCTTGGCGACCGACTCGGTCTGGGCGAGGAACTGGTCCCAGGTACGGGAGTCGAAGCCGGTGTCGGCGGTTTTGCCGGCGCCGGACGGGTCGGCGTAGGCGATGTCGCCGGCGTGCAGGTGGAAGGCCGGGTTCTGGCCGAGGATCAGGGCGTCGTTGGCGAGGCCGTGGTAGCTGACGCCCTGGTCGCCGAAGGCGGTGAAGGTGAACGGCTCCTTCTTCGCGGGGGCGGTGGTGAAGGTGCCGAGGGTGCCGAGCAGGTGCGCGGCGGCCGGGTCGAAGCCCGCGTGGCCGACCCCGTAGTAGTACGTACGGCCGGGCTTGAGGTGGGTCAGCCTGGCGTGGACGTAGTACTGGGTGTGGTCGCCGCTCGCGCCGATCCCGGCCGGGGTGTGGAGCGTACGGATCTCGGCCCCGATCCGGTGGGAGAGGTCCCAGGGATGGGCGCCGATGCGGACGAACGGCTTGTCGACGGCGACCGGGACCTGCCAGGAGATCGTCATCTCGGTGCGGGCGTCGGTGCCGTAGGCGAGGTGGCGGCCGAAGGGCGCGACGAGGGCTCCGTCGACCTTCTCGGCGCGGGGGGCCGTCTGCTGGGCGCGGGCGGCCGTGCGGGGCGCGGCCTGCGCGGTGGCGCCGGTGACGAACGCGCCGCCGGTGACGGCGCCCACGGTGACCGCGCCGCCTCTGATCATCGTGCGGCGGGAGAACTTGGTGCGCAGGTACTCGTGCTGCTCGGCCATGCTCATGCGCTCGGCCAGCTGCTCGGGTACGCCCATGCGAGGAATGTCCATGGCGTCTGAAACTCGTCCCTCCGGGCGACGAACCGCGGGCGGCCGCATGGACGGGCGGCGAACAGGCACTCATGAGAGGTTCAACGTTCTCCCAAAGATCCCTTACAGGCCTCTGCCCGGAATCGGGCAAGATTCTTGCGAAAGTCGCGCGGGTACCCCAGGATCTACCGGGTGCACGACGAACTCGTTGATCACCTGACGCGCTCCACCCCCCTGAACCGGGGTGAGGCACTGCGGGTGATCCAGGACGTTCTCGCCTACTTCGACGAGACGACCGAGGAGTACGTCCGCCGCCGCCACCGCGAACTCCAGGCCCAGGGCCTGGTCAACGCGGAGATCTTCGAACGGATCGCGGCGGACCTGAAATACCGGGCGGTGGCACCGCAGGAGCCCACGCTCCGTCAGCTGCGCCGCATGGTCTACGGCTGAGCGACCGGCCCAGGACCGACCGAGAACTACAGAGGGATTGCCTACATATGTGCGGAATCGTCGGATACATCGGGAAGCGTGACGTCGCGCCCCTGCTCCTGGAGGGCCTCCAGCGCCTGGAGTACCGCGGCTACGACTCCGCGGGCATCGTCGTCACCTCCCCGAAGACGGCCGGTCTGAAGATGGTCAAGGCCAAGGGACGCGTCCGCGACCTGGAGGCGAAGGTCCCGGCCCGCTTCAAGGGCACCACCGGTATCGCCCACACCCGCTGGGCCACCCACGGCGCCCCCTCCGACGTGAACGCCCACCCGCACATGTCGGCCGACCTCAAGGTCGCCGTCGTCCACAACGGCATCGTCGACAACGCCTCCGACCTGCGCCGCAAGCTGGAGGCGGACGGCGTCGAGTTCCTCTCCGAGACCGACACCGAGGTCCTCGTCCACCTCATCGCCCGCTCCCAGGCCGAGAAGCTCGAGGACAAGGTCCGCGAGGCGCTCCGCGTGGTCGAGGGCACCTACGGCATCGCCGTCATGCACGCGGACTTCAACGACCGGATCGTCGTCGCCCGCAACGGCTCCCCGGTCGTCCTCGGCATCGGTGAGAAGGAGATGTTCGTCGCCTCGGACATCGCCGCCCTGGTCGCCCACACCCGCCAGATCGTCACCCTCGACGACGGCGAGATGGCCACCCTGAAGGCCGACGACTTCCGCACCTACACCACCGAGGGCACCCGCACCACGGCCGAGCCCACCACCGTCGAGTGGGAGGCCGCCTCGTACGACATGGGCGGCCACGACACCTACATGCACAAGGAGATCCACGAGCAGGCCGACGCCGTGGACCGCGTGCTGCGCGGCCGCATCGACGACCGCTTCTCCACCGTGCACCTCGGCGGCCTCAACCTGGACGCCCGTGAGGCGCGCCAGATCCGCCGCGTGAAGATCCTCGGCTGCGGCACCTCGTACCACGCGGGCATGATCGGCGCCCAGATGATCGAGGAGCTGGCCCGCATCCCCGCCGACGCCGAGCCCGCCTCCGAGTTCCGCTACCGCAACGCGGTCGTCGACCCCGACACCCTGTACATCGCGGTCTCCCAGTCCGGTGAGACGTACGACGTGCTGGCCGCCGTGCAGGAACTCAAGCGCAAGGGCGCACGCGTCCTCGGCGTCGTCAACGTGGTCGGCTCGGCCATCGCCCGCGAGGCCGACGGCGGCGTCTACGTGCACGCCGGGCCCGAGGTGTGCGTCGTCTCCACCAAGTGCTTCACCAACACCACGGTCGCCTTCGCCCTGCTCGCGCTGCACCTCGGCCGCACCCGCGACCTGTCGGTGCGCGACGGCAAGCGGATCATCGAGGGACTGCGCCGGCTGCCCGCCCAGATCGCCGAGATCCTCAAGGGCGAGGAGGAGATCAAGAAGCTCGCCGAGCAGTTCGCCGAGGCCCGCTCGATGCTCTTCATCGGCCGCGTCAGGGGCTACCCGGTGGCCCGTGAGGCCTCCCTCAAGCTCAAGGAGGTCTCGTACATCCACGCCGAGGCCTACCCGGCCTCCGAGCTGAAGCACGGCCCGCTCGCCCTGATCGAGCCCGCCCTGCCCACGGTCGCGATCGTCCCCGACGACGACCTGCTGGAGAAGAACCGCGCCGCCCTGGAGGAGATCAAGGCCCGCAGCGGGCGCATCCTCGCGGTGGCCCACCAGGAGCAGGAGAAGGCCGACCAGACGATCATCGTCCCCAAGAACGAGGACGAACTCGACCCCATCCTCATGGGCATCCCGCTCCAGCTCCTCGCCTACTACACGGCCAAGGCCCTGGGCCGCGACATCGACAAGCCGAGGAACCTGGCGAAGTCGGTGACGGTCGAGTAGCCACCCTCCCGGCAGAACGGACCCCCCGGGTGATGCCACCACTCACCGGGGGGTCCGCTCCGTTCGCCGGGGACGCCCAACTCCCCGGCCCGGCTGCCGAATCAGCCCGTGGCCGTCACGCCGGGGCGGGCAGCCCGTCGCGGAAGCGCCGTGGGCCAGTGCGCGAGCGCGGCGGTCGCGGCGTACCAGGCCACCGCCCCCGCCGCTACGGCGAACCAGCCGCCGGCCCTGGCGAGGCCGTCGTGACCGGCGAGGTCCGCCACGGCCAGCAGGATCAGGGCGATCAGGAACAGCCCGTAGGTGCCCTTGGCGAGCGGGTCGGCGGCGGCGACCGTGAGGGTCAGCGCGACCAGGGCGAACAGCAGCAGGAACAGGCCGGAGGCGTTCGCGGAGACCTCGGCGCCGGCCGAGACGGCCCAGGTGAACCAGAGGGCGCCGACCGTCACGAAGGCCGTACCGGAGACGGTGTCACGGTCCCGCAAGGCCATCAGGCCGGCGACGAAGAGGGCGACTCCGCCCACGTACCGGGCGATCGACACGGCGTCGGCCGCCGTCACGCCGTCGATGAGGCCGGTGTACCCGAGGCCGACGGCCAACAGGGTGACACCCAGGGCGAGTCGGCCGGCGACGGTGGTGCTGCTTCCCGCGGAGACGTCATTGTCCACGGCGGGCTCCCTTCACGCATGCGCGGTGGTGCGGTGCACGCTATATGCCCTTCACAAGGGCACGAACCACCTCTACGCGCGAGTAGTTTCCCGCGGGGCACAAGGGAGTTGGAGTCGTCCGGGACCCATCTCGCCCGGACGCAGGGCGCGTTACGGGATGACGACGACGGGCCGCTTCGCCCGCTTGGCGAGCCGCCCCGCGACCGATCCGAAAATCCGCCCGACGAGGCCGTGCGTCGAGCCGACGACGATCGCGTCCGCCGCGTACTCCCGCCCCACCTCTTCGAGTTCGTGGCAGATGTCACCGCCTCGCTCGACCAGGATCCAGGGCACTTCGGCCAGATACTCGGCGCAGGCCAGCTCCAGACCGAGCACCTCGGTGCGATGGTCCGGCACGTCCACGAAGACAGGTGGCTCGCAGCCCGCCCACACCGTGGTGGGCAGTCTGTTGGCCACATGGACGATGATCAGGCCCGCGCGGGAGCGGTGAGCCATACCGACGGCGTACGCCAGGGCCCGCTCGCTGGACGTCGATCCGTCGAAGCCGACGACGACGCCGTGCTGGAAAGCGGGATCACAGGAGGGGCGTGCCTCTTCCGCCGCCAGGGGGTCGATCGCCGTGTGATCGGCGACGGGCCGCCTGCGGTCCGCTGGTTCGAAGAATTCGTGACCGGCCATGGCTGTCTCGGCGTATCGATCCTTATACGGGTGGGACGAGCGTAAGCGGCGGAGCGTGTCCGGGAATCATCTTCCCAACCCCATACCCCCAAGGGTACGGCGCCACCCCTCCACGGCCCAGTCCCGCCCGTGGTCCGTGGGGGTTCCAGGGAGCATGCACGAGGGGCCGCCCGTAACGCAATGGTTGCTGCCCCGTACAGGCGGTTCGCACGGCATTCACCTACCCGCCGGTCACCAGGTGAGTGACCGACCGGTCGAACAGGCGTTGAACCCCCTGAACCACCCTCCAGGGAGGAGCCCGCCGCATGCCCTCATCCCGCCCGACCCCCGAGGCCCACGCCGGCGACGAAAGGACGACGGAACTGATCCGCTGGGCGGCCTTCAGCTGCGTCCTCGTCCCGGTGGTACTCCTCTGGTACGGCACCTCCCTGGCCGGGACCGCGGGCACCGCCGTCGGCCTGGCCGCCGTCACGGCCGTCTGCCGGCTGCTGCTGCGCCGCTCGGAGCGGTGCGCGGCCCGGCTCCTCGACGACCCACCCCCGCCGGGCGTGCCGCACCGGGGACGCCGTCAGCACGCCGGAACGGGCTCGCACCGTGGCGGTCGTCACAGCGGCGGAGGCACACCGGTCGGCTGACCGGTTTTCACGCACGCGCCCGAAGGTTTTCAGCCAACTTCCGGATACCGCGCATCCCTTGCCGCGACCACCCCCCTTCCCCCGTCCGACCTGCACGGAAAGGCCCTCGGGGGGCCTGCGCACCCTACGTGGATTAGCCACTGCGACGAGGCGCACTTCCCCGCACGGCCCACGAGTGCAACGCTTCGTGATCGAATGCTTCACGCCAAGTTGCCATGTCGACAATGTGCCGGGTGACGAACTGGCCACTCCGGCACCACGCGACACAGTAGATTCGATCTTGACTGTCTACGGCGGGGGACTCGTGCAGGACCGAGGGGAAACGTGCAGGAGCGACACAACCGAGGAGCCGCGACCACCGAGGGGGGCTTAGCAGGATGAGCCACGACTCCACTGCCGCGCCGGAAGCCGCGGCCCGGAAACTGTCCGGGCGACGCCGCAAGGAGATCGTCGCGGTGCTGCTGTTCAGCGGCGGCCCCATTTTCGAGAGTTCCATTCCGCTGTCGGTGTTCGGGATTGACCGCCAGGACGCCGGCGTGCCCCGCTACCGCTTGTTGGTGTGCGCGGGCGAGGACGGCCCGCTGCGGACCACAGGGGGCCTGGAACTCACCGCGCCGCATGGCCTGGAGGCGATATCGAGGGCGGGCACGGTCGTCGTACCGGCCTGGCGCTCGATCACCTCCCCGCCACCGGCCGACGCGCTCGACGCACTGCGCCGGGCACACGAGGAGGGCGCCCGCATCGTGGGCCTGTGCACCGGCGCGTTCGTGCTGGCCGCGGCAGGTCTGCTGGACGGCCGACCGGCGACGACACACTGGATGTACGCACCGACGCTGGCCAAGCGCTATCCGTCGGTGCACGTCGATCCACGTGAGCTGTTCGTCGACGACGGCGACGTGCTGACGTCGGCCGGGACCGCGGCCGGAATCGATCTCTGTCTCCACATCGTGCGGACGGACCACGGCAACGAGGCGGCCGGTGCGCTGGCCCGTCGGCTCGTGGTCCCGCCGCGCCGGACGGGCGGCCAGGAGCGCTACCTCGACCGGTCTTTACCGGAGGAGATCGGCGCCGACCCGCTCGCGGAGGTCGTCGCCTGGGCGCTGGAACACCTCCACGAGCAGTTCGACGTGGAGACACTGGCCGCACGCGCGTACATGAGCCGGCGGACCTTCGACCGTCGCTTCCGGTCACTGACCGGCAGCGCGCCGCTGCAATGGCTGATCACCCAGCGGGTGCTTCAGGCGCAGCGGCTGCTGGAGACGTCGGACTACTCCGTCGACGAGGTCGCGGGCCGGTGCGGGTTCCGCTCGCCGGTCGCGCTGCGCGGACACTTCCGGCGGCAGCTCGGGTCTTCGCCGGCGGCCTACCGGGCGGCGTACCGGGCGCGGCGGCCACAGAGCGAGCGGGTGCCTCCGGCCGAGAGTGAGGCGGCGTCCGTCCTCACGGGCGGCGGTGCCGCTCCGCACCCCGAGGCCGCGGGAGTGCCACCGCAGATACGGCGGACCGCGGGGGCCGGCGCCGGGGCGATGGGTTCCGCCTCGGCACCCGTCGGTGCGGTGGACGCGTACGCCGGATCCCGGGGCGGATTGCCGGGACAGCGCGGCGGCATGTGAGGAAGGGGCGGCGGGGGTGAGTTCCTCACCCCCGCCGCCCTCGCCCTTTCCCGTGCCGGCCGGGGGGCCGCGCCCCCGACCCCGCTCCGGCCCGACGGCCTCACCCTCCGTCGCCGGGCGGCCTCGATCTCCGTCGCCCGACAGCCTCGCCCTCTGTCGCCGGATGGCCTCATCCTCCGTCGCCCGACAGCCTCGACCTCCGTCACCGGGCGGGCCGGGACACCCGGCCGTCGTCCTTCCTCCCAGCGAGTCGGGTGGGCAGGGGGCGGAGCCCCAGGACCTCCGGCACGTCGCGGGGGATCGGATCAGGGCACGTCACCCTTAGGGTGGGCGCATGAACGATCGCATGGTGTGGATCGACTGCGAGATGACCG
The DNA here is from genome assembly GCF_042870975.1 of Streptomyces sp. NPDC006259. Lineage (NCBI taxonomy): Bacteria > Bacillati > Actinomycetota > Actinomycetes > Kitasatosporales > Streptomycetaceae > Streptomyces > Streptomyces sp. NPDC006259. The sequence goes on from NZ_JBIAHY010000001.1 coordinate 1,245,478, forward strand.
GCCTCTCGCTGTCCGACGACGCGCTCATCGAGGTTGCCGCCCTCGTCACCGACTCCGAGCTGAACATCCTCGGCGAGGGGGTGGACATCGTCGTACGGCCGCCGGACGCGGCCCTGGAGACGATGCCGGAAGTGGTGCGTCAGATGCACACCACCTCCGGACTGCTCGACGAACTGGCCGGCGGCACCACCCTCGCCGACGCCGAGGAGCGGGTCCTCGCCTACATCCGCGAACACGTGAAGGAACCCGGCAAGGCACCGCTGTGCGGGAACTCCGTCGGCACCGACCGCGGCTTCCTGCTGCGGGACATGCCCACCCTGGAGAGCTACCTGCACTACCGGATCGTCGACGTGTCCTCCATCAAGGAGCTGGCCCGGCGCTGGTACCCGCGGGCGTACTTCAACAGCCCGGACAAGAACGGCAACCACCGCGCCCTCGCCGACATCCGCGAGTCCATCGCGGAGCTGCGCTACTACCGCGAGGCCGTCTTCGTGCCGCAGCCCGGACCGGACTCCGACACCGCCAGGGCGATCGCCGCCAAGCACGTCCTGCCCGCCGGATGAAAGGCGTGCGCGAGCACCCCTTCGGACCCTGTACACTTTTTCTCGGCCGGTAGGGAGACCACAAAGTCGACTGCCGGGCGTGGTGGGTGTAGCTCAGCTGGTAGAGCACCTGGTTGTGGTCCAGGATGCCGCGGGTTCAAGTCCCGTCACTCACCCTGAGTAATCAGCCGGTGACCTTCTCAAGGTCACCGGCTGATTCGTTTTCCCCCGCACGTACGCCGACCCTGCGGCTATAGCCTCTCGCCCCCTCGCGCGCCCCCCTGCGAGCGGCTCGTCGCCGACTCCCCCGCCCCGGCCCGGACCTGGTGGAACCGGGTGCTGAGGCCGCGGGAGACCGGCCGTCCCGTCGGCACCGTTCAGCCACTCTCGTCCGCGCGTGCCGTCTCGCGGAGATCGCCCGGGCGGTGGGGACGCCGTGGGCAGGGGCGGGGCCTCGCCGCGGAGGCCGCCCGGACACTCGTCGACAGGCTGCGCGAGCAGGACGTCCGTACGGTCGTCCGGACGGGCTGTGCGAGCAGGGCGTCCGTACGGTCGTCCCGCGCGTCCACCCCTGCCACCACGCCTCGGCCGCGGTCGCCGCCGCGGCCGGGCCGGCGCCGACCGGTGAGCAGCGGGACGGCGAGACGCGCCGGCGGCCGCGACCTGTTACGCCGACGCCCGGGCCATCAGTTCCGTGGCCAGGACCACCTGGCGCCGCTCCAGACCGCGCGACACCGCCGGGCGGTCGTCCGCGATCTCGGTGAGGAGCAGGTCGAGCATGCGGCGCCCCATCTCCTCGATGGGCTGGCGGACGCTGGTCAGGGGCGGGTCCATGTGGCGGGCTATCGCCGAGTCGTCGTAGCCGACCAGGGCCACGTCGTCCGGGATGCGACGCCCGGCCTCGCGCAGGGCCTGGCGGGCGCCGGCCGCCATGACGTCGGAGCCGGCGAACACCGCGTCGAGGGCGGGGCTGCGGGTCAGCAGGTCGCGCATCGCGCGCTGGCCCCCCTCCTCGGTGAAGTCGCCCTGCACGATGAGGAGTTCGTCCACCTCCTGGCCCGCGTCGAGCAGGGCTTCACGGTAGCCGTCGACGCGTCGCTGGGCGCCGTACACGTCGAGGCGGCCGGTGATGTGGCCGATGCGCCGGCAGCCGCGGGCCAGCAGGTGCTCGACGGCCGAACGGGCGCCGCCGTAGTTGTCGGAGTCCACGGACGGGAGCGTCTCCGCGGCGGAGCGGGGACCGCTGATCACGGCCGGGATCTCCAGCTGGGCGATGAGGTCGGGCAGCGGGTCGTCGGCGTGGACGGAGACGAGGAGGACGCCGTCCACCCGGTGGGCGGCCAGGTACTGGGCGAGGCGTTGCCGCTCCCGGTCACTGCCCGCGAAGATCAGCAGCAGCTGCATCTCCGTGTCGGCGAGTTCCGCGCCCACTCCGCGCAGGATGTCGGAGAAGTACGGTTCGGCGAAGAAGCGGGTCTCCGGCTCGGGCACCACGAGGGCGATCGCGTTCGTGCGGTTGGCGGCGAGCGCGCGGGCCGCGGTGTTGGGGACGTAGCCCAGCTCGGCGACCGCGGCCTCGACGGCGGCGCGGGTGGCGTCGCTGACCCGGGGCGAACCGTTGATCACACGGGAGACCGTGCCCCGGCCCACACCGGCGCGCGCCGCCACCTCTTCGAGGGTCGGCCTGCCACCGCTCCGTCCGCGCGTACCGTGGCTTGCCATGGGCCCCGCCTTCCCGCCGTCATCGTCACACTGGCCTGGAATCTAACAGTCCCGACCGTCCGTCCCCGAGGCGCCCGGGTGCCGCCGGCCCCGGCCGAAAAGCATCGTCCCGGCGCGTTAGCTAACAGCCGGATAACTGAACGCGTCTCTCCGCGTCCCCACCCTTGACACCCTCGCCCGAACCGACGACTCTTCAACACATCACCTGTGGGAGCGCTCCCACGGTACCTGACACATACACAACCCGCACGTTCCCCGCCCGAGCCGCAGCGAGAAACTAACGGGCCCAACAATGCAGTTGGCCGGGGGGTCGGCACGTCAGGGCAACAGGAGGACGTAATGCGAGCACGTACCCGAAGCTCCCGTCGGGTGGTAGTTCTGGCGACCGTCGCCACCATGGGCGCCGGACTGCTGGCCGGCTGTGCCGACGACGGCGACGACAAGGCGTCCGACGGATCGTCGTCCGGCGGTGGCAAGGACAAAACCACGATCACCCTGGGACTTTTCGGCACGATGGGCTTCAAGGAAGCCGGTCTCTACGCCGAGTACGAGAAGCTGAACCCGAACATCAAGATCGCTGAGAACGTCACCGAGCGGAACGAGAACTACTACCCGGCTCTCGTCAACCACCTCACGACCAACAGCGGTCTGCAGGACATCCAGGCCGTCGAGGTCGGCAACATCGCCGAGGTCGTCAGCACCCAGGCCGCCAAGCTCCAGGACCTCTCCAAGGTTTCGGGCGTGAACAAGAGCGACTGGCTGGACTGGAAGTGGGCGCAGGCCACGACCAAGGACGGCAAGACGATCGGTTTCGGCACCGACGTCGGTCCGATGGCCATCTGCTACCGCAAGGACCTCTTCGAGGCGGCCGGTCTGCCCAGCGACCGCGCGGAGGTCGGCAAGCTGTGGGCGGGTGACTGGAACAAGTTCGTCTCCGTCGGCACCCAGTACAAGGCGAAGGCGCCCAAGGGCACCACGTTCATGGACTCGCCCGGCGGTCTGCTCAACGCTGTTCTCAGCAGTGAGAAGGAGAAGTTCTACGACTCCTCCGGCGAGATCATCTACAAGTCGAACCCGGCCGTGAAGTCGGCGTTCGACCTGACGGCCAAGGCCGCCGAGCAGGGGCTGGTCGGGGCGCAGACCCAGTTCCAGCCGGCGTGGGACACGACGATCGCGAACAGCAAGTTCGCGGCGATGGCCTGCCCGCCGTGGATGCTCGGATACATCAAGGGCAAGTCGAAGCCGGAAGCGGCCGGCAAGTGGGACGTGGCCGTGGCTCCCAAGTCCGGCAACTGGGGAGGTTCCTTCCTCTCCGTGCCCTCCAGCGGCAAGAACGTGAAGGAAGCCGAGAAGCTCGCCGCCTGGCTGACCGCGCCCGCGCAGCAGGCCAAGCTGTTCAAGGTGCAGGGCTCCTTCCCGAGCGCGCCGGGCACGTACACGATGGCCGAGGTCACCGGTGCCAAGAACGAGATGACGGGTGACGCCCCGATCGGCACGATCTTCGCCGAGGCGGCGAAGTCCAGCCCGGTCCAGGTGATCGGCCCGAAGGACCAGATCATCCAGCAGGGTCTGACCGACAACGGCGTCATCCTGGTGACGAAGGGCAAGTCGCCGGAGGAGGCCTGGAACACGGCGACCAAGACCATCGACAACAACCTGGACAAGTGACCCGTATGGCCACCCACGACACCGCCGCGCCCCCCACCAAGGAGGGGGGCGCGGCCCCGGGCCGACCGCCCGCCGAACCCGCGGGGGCGGACGAGCGGCGTCGGGCCCGGCTCTCCCGCCGCTGGCAGCGGGACATGCGCTGGAGCCCGTACGCCTTCGTCTCACCGTTCTTCCTGCTGTTCCTGGCGTTCGGTCTGTTCCCGCTGATCTACACCGGCTGGGCCTCGCTGCACCAGGTGGAGATGACGGCCCCCACCGACATGGAGTGGGTGGGGCTGCGCAACTACACGCGGATCTTCGACGACGACTTCTTCTGGAACGCGGCGAAGAACACGCTCACGATCGGCATCATCTCGACGGTTCCGCAGCTGCTGATGGCGATGGGGCTCGCCCACATCCTCAACTACAAGCTGCGCGCCTCGACCTTCTACCGGGTCGCGATGCTCGCCCCGTACGCGACGTCCATCGCGGCCGCCTCGCTCGTCTTCGTGCTGCTGTTCGGGCGCGACTACGGCATGATCAACTGGGCGCTGGACACCGTCGGGATCGGCCCGGTCGACTGGCAGAGCGACAAGTGGCCCTCGCAGTTCGCGGTGTCCACGATCGTCATCTGGCGCTGGACCGGCTACAACGCGCTGATCTACCTGGCCGCGATGCAGGCGATCCCGCAGGACCTGTACGAGTCGGCGGCTCTGGACGGCGCCAGCCGCTGGAAGCAGTTCATCCACGTGACGCTGCCGTCGCTGCGCCCGACGATCCTGTTCACGGTCGTCGTCTCGACGATCGGCGCGACCCAGGTGTTCGGCGAGCCGCTGCTGTTCGACGCCAACAAGGGGGCGTCGGGCGGTTCCGAGCACCAGTTCCAGACCCTGGGCCTCTACCTGTACGAGCAGGGCTGGGTCAACCAGCACCTGGGCCGTGCCTCCGCGATCGCCTGGACCATGTTCCTGATCCTGATCGTGGTCGGCATCGTCAACTACGTCATCTCGCGCCGGCTGCGCGCCAGTAGTTAGGAGTACGGCCGTGACGACGACGACTTCCCTGACACCGCCCTCATCCCCGCCGGATACGGCCGTGAAGAAGCCCGGCCGGGTACGGCGGCCCAGATCGGCGCGGGCCGGCGGGCAGATGCACGCGGGGCCGATCGCGTACGTGATCCTGGCCCTCTTCACCATCGGCTCGCTCTTCCCGCTGGTGTGGACGGCGATCGCCGCCTCCCGCGACAACAACCGGCTGGCGCAGACACCACCGCCGTTCTGGTTCGGCGGGAACCTTCTCGACAACCTGGACATCGCCTGGAACGACGCCAACCTCGGCAAGGCGTTCGTCAACACCACCATCGTGGCGGGCACCTCCGCCTTCACCATCGTGTTCCTGTCCACGATCGCCGGATTCGCCTTCGCCAAGCTCAAGTTCAGGGGCCGCGGCGCGATGATGCTGATCGTGATCGGCACGATGATGGTGCCGCCGCAGCTCAGCATCATCCCGCTGTACATGATGGTCGCCAAGCTGGAGTGGACCGACCAGCTCCAGGCGGTGATCCTGCCGTCGCTGGTCAGCGCGTTCGGCGTGTTCTTCATGCGGCAGTACCTGATCCAGGCGCTGCCGGACGAGATCATCGAGGCGGCCCGGGTGGACGGCGCGAGCAGCTGGCGGGTGGTGTGGCACGTGGTGTTCCCCGCGGCGCGCCCCGCGATGGCGGTGCTCGGCATGCTGATGTTCGTGCAGACCTGGAACGACTTCCTGTGGCCGTTCCTGGTGCTGAGCCAGACGGGCAACCCGACCGTGCAGGTCGCGGTCGCGGGTCTCGGCCGCGGGTACACCCCCGACCAGTCCCTGATCATGGCCGGCGCGCTGCTCGGCACGCTGCCCCTGCTGCTGGTCTTCGCGATCTTCGGCAAGCAGATCGTGGGCGGCATCATGCAGGGCGCGGTGAAGGGCTGATGGGCCGCTCCGCCGGGCTGCTGGGCGCGGGTGCCGGCCTGACCGGCGCCGGTGGGCGCCGTCAGCTCCGTCAGCTCCGTCAGCCGAGTGGGGCGTGCGGCGGTGACGCCCCGCGCGGGGCCGACGCGCTCGCCGCCGACCGCGGCCGCACGGGGCCGGCACCTCGGCCGGTGCGTGGGGGCGGGCGGGGCGGCTCGTGCGGGTGGGGGCTCGCCTTCGGGCGGGGTCTCGCCTGCGGGCCGGGTGACTCTTGCGGGCAGGGTTTCGCCTCCCGGCGGGGTTTCGCCTCACGGTGGGGTCTCGCCTCACGGTGGGGTTACGCCTCACGGTGGGGTTACGCCGGCGGGCCGGGTGGCTCGTGCGGGCGGAGTCTCGCCTCCCGGCAGGGTTTCACCGGCGGGCTGGGTGACTCGTGCGGGTGGAGTCTCGCCTGCGGGCCGGGTGACTCTTGCGGTCGGGGTTTCGCCTTCGGGCGAGGTCTCGCCTCCCGGCGGGGTCTCGCCTGCGGGCCGGGTGACTCTTGCGGATGGGGTCTCGCCTCCCGGCGGGGTCTCGCCTGCGGGCCAGGCCATGCCGGTCGGCGGCGTTCCGTCACCGCGGCGGGCCACGCCTCCGGGCGGGGTAACGCCACCGGTCCGGGTCACACCCGGGGTCACGCAACCGGGCGCTGCCGCACCACCGCCGGGTTAGGGAACGGCGGCGGGCTGAGACCCCAGCCGGTCCGGCGCCCGAGCGGGGGCGAGTCCCCCACGGGTCCGACGTCCGCCGGACTGGCAGCCTCCCCCGGTTTCGGGTTCGCGCGGGACTGACAACCCCGCCGGTCACCAGCCCCCGCCGAACCGAGATCCCTTGGATCCGGCGTCCGTGCGGATCGAGACCCTCGCGGGTCCGGCGTCCATGCCGGATCCAGACCCTCGCGGGTGCACCGTCCGTGCGGATCGAGACCCTCGCGGGTGCAATACCGTGCGGGATCGAGACCTCGCGGGTGCAATACCGTCAGGCTCAAGACCCCCGCCGGTACCGCGTCCGTTCGGGATCAAGACCCCCGCGGGTGCAATACCGTCAGGCTCAAGACCCCGCCGGTACCGCGTCCGTACGGGATCAAAACCCTCGCCGGTGCACCGTCCGTGCAGGGTTCAGGCCCTCGCGGGTCCGGGTGGGACCGGCACTCCGCCGGTCACGAACGACCACGCGGGGCCGGCGGCCCCGTCGCCGGCACACCCGTGCGGGACCGACGTCTCGCCGCCCACCGCCTCCGCGCGGGACTGACAATCCCGCCGACCACCTCCGTCAGAGGGTCGAAGCCCCGCGGGTCCAGGACCCGCGGGACCGACACCCCGCCGGCCCGGCGTCCGCGCAGGGCTGACAATCCCGCTCGGCCCAGCGTCCGTGCGGGGGTGACACCCCCGCCGATGCCGTGTCCGACGGGGGCCGGGTCACCGCCGCCCCGGCCCCTCCGCACCCCTCCGCACCTCGTCCCCCCATCCTTCGTCGGTCTCGACGACCTCGACGACCACTCATGGGAGCGCTTCCATGCATGAGTCCGCACAGTCGGCCACCCCGGTGACCTTTCCTCCCGCCTTCCTCTGGGGCGCGGCCACCTCCGCCTACCAGATCGAGGGGGCGGTGCGGGAGGACGGCCGCACGCCCTCCATCTGGGACACCTTCAGCCATACGCCCGGCAAGACAGCCGGTGGCGATACCGGTGACATCGCTGTCGACCACTACCACCGCTACCGTGACGACGTCGCGCTGATGGCCGAGCTGGGCCTGACCTCGTACCGCTTCTCCGTCTCCTGGTCGCGGGTCCAGCCGACCGGTCGCGGCCCGGCGGTCCAGGTGGGTCTCGACTTCTACCGCCGGCTGGTCGACGAGCTGCTGGCCAAGGGCATCAAGCCGGCCGTCACCCTCTACCACTGGGACCTCCCCCAGGAGCTGGAGGACGCGGGCGGCTGGCCGGAGCGGGACACCGCCTACCGGTTCGCCGAGTACGCGAAGATCGTCGGAGAGGCACTCGGCGACCGCGTGGAGCAGTGGATCACGCTCAACGAGCCGTGGTGCAGCGCCTTCCTCGGGTACGCCTCCGGAGTGCACGCCCCCGGCCGCACCGACCCGGCGGCCTCGCTGAAGGCCGCCCACCACCTCAACCTGGCGCACGGCCTGGGCACCTCGGCCCTGCGGTCGGTGATGCCGACCCGCAACTCGGTGGCGATCAGCCTCAACTCCTCGGTCGTCAGGCCGCTGTCACCGACCCCGGGCGACCTCGCCGCGGTCCGCAAGATCGACGACCTGGCGAACGGCGTCTTCCACGGCCCGATCCTGCGCGGCGCCTACCCCGAGACGCTGCTCGCCGCGACCTCGTCGATCACCGACTGGTCGCACGTCCTCGACGGCGATCTGCGGGCCATCCACCAGCCGTTGGACGCGCTGGGCCTGAACTACTACACGCCCACCCTCGTCTCCGCGGCGGACGCCGACCCGTCGGCACCGCGGGCGGACGGCCACGGATCCAGCGACCACTCCCCCTGGCCGGGCGCGGAGGACGTCGCCTTCCACCAGACGCCGGGCGAGCGCACCGAGATGGGCTGGACGATCGACCCGACGGGGCTGCACGACCTGGTCATGCGGTACACGAAGGAGGCCCCGGGCCTGCCGCTGTACATCACGGAGAACGGCGCGGCCTACGACGACAAGCCCGACTCCGACGGCCGCGTCCACGACCCGGAGCGCATCGCCTACCTGCACGGTCACCTGCGGGCCGTGCGCCGGGCCATCGCGGAGGGCGCGGACGTCCGCGGCTACTACCTGTGGTCGCTGATGGACAACTTCGAGTGGGCGTACGGCTACGAGAAGCGGTTCGGCGCGGTGTACGTCGACTACGCGACCCTCGCGCGCACCCCGAAGTCGAGCGCCCTCTGGTACAGCCGGGCGGCTCGCACGGGGACCCTCCCGGCGCTCGAGACCGCCTGACCGAAGACCCCCGGGGTGGGGACCCCGGGAGAACGGGGGAACAGGGGATGGGGCGCGGCACGCTGTGGGGGCGTGCCGCGCCCCGCTGTGGGGGGAGGCGGTGGTCAGCGGCCGGCGGCGAACGCCTTCGTGAAGGCGTTCGGGGTCTGGGTGACCGAGCTGCACGTCGCGTCCGCGGTGTTCTTCGGCGACGGGCACTGCTTGTCGCGGGTCGCGGACCACATGGAGAGCCAGCCGAGCCCCCTGGCCTTGGCGAAGGCCGCCAGCTGGGTGGCGTCCTCGACCGTGAAGACCTCGGTGGCGACGTCGTTCACGCCGATCATCGGGGTGACGGCGACCGTCTTCCAGGCGGCGGTGTCGGAGAGGCCCAGCACGCTCTTGACCTGGGCCTGTGTGGCGGTGGCCGCCTGCTCGGCGTAGGTGCCCATGTCGCCGCTGTAGGCGGGGCCGTAGTCCATCGCCATGATGTTGACGGTGGTGATCCGGACGCCGTTGGCCTTGGCGTCGGCCAGCAGGTTCACGCCGTCCTGGGTGAGGCCCTCCGGCATGACGGGGAGGGTGAAGGAGACGTCCAGGCCGGGGTGCCGGCGCTGGAGCGTGGCTATGGCCTGGGCGCGGCGGGTGTTGGCGGCCGTGTTCGGCAGTGCGCCGCCCTCGACGTCGAAATCGACCTTGGTGAGCCGGTAGGCGTCGACGACCTTGCCGTAGGCGGCGGCCAGGGCGTCCGCCGAGGCGCAGGTGGTGCCCAGCTCGGAGCCGGACGCGCCGCCGAAGGAGACGCGTACGTCGCCGCCCTCGGCGCGCAGGGCGCCGATCTGGGCGGCCACTCCGTCGCTCGCCAGCTCGGTGACGCCGCCCCACTTGGGTGTGCAGCCGCCGCCGTCGGTGACGAAGGCCAGGTTGTAGTCCTTCACGCCGGTCGCCGCCGCGGCGGCGAGGAGGTCGAAGGCGGGGTAGAGGGAGGTGTCGACGTAGGGGGCGAAGGGAGCGGAGGCCGGGGTGCCGGAGCCGGGGGTCCCGGACGGGGAGGGAGAGGGGCCGGTGGTGGCCGTCCGGCTCGGGGTCGGGGTGGCCGTCGGCGTGGCGGAGGCCGTCGGGGAGGTCGTCGGGGTCCGGGTGGGGCGGCCGCTCGGCTCGGGGGTCGCGCCGCCGCCCGTCGAGCAGGTGACGTCGTCGATGAGACAACCGGCGGGATCGGCGGTGCCGTTGACGACGAATCCGACGGTGACGGACTCACCGGCGGCCAGACCGTCCTTGTCCCACGCGGCCGGACGGACGGTGACGTGCTGTCCGCCGACGCTCGACTCGGCGTTCCACAGCGAGCTGAGCCTCGAACCGGCCGGCAGGTCGAACTCCAGCGTCCAGTCGGCCTTCGCGCCCCCGCTGTTGTTCGTGACGACGTACTGCGCGGTGTACCCCGTCGACCAGTCGCTGGTCCTCGTGTACGCGGCTCCGATCCCGGCCGCCTGCGCGGTGCCGGTGAGGAACACGGCGCCACCGCCCACGGCGGCCGCGGCGACCACGCCCCCGATCAGCCGGTTCCTGTTTCTGACGGTGCGCCGGTGCGTGCTCATCGCGTGCCCTGCCTTCACTGCTCACGGGGGGTGGGTGCGGCAGCACGCTAGCGCTCCGGAATCGGGCAAAACGCCTGACTGGGGCAGGGGTCGGGGATCTTAGGGCGCGCTTAAGGAAGGGATCGGGACCGGTTAAAGGTGACGGCTCGTCTGCCCTGCCGGCGTCTTCGCACCGCGCCCCGGTGTCCCCTGCGCTCCGGCTCCCGCCCGTCGAGCTGGATCCAGATCCGCACCTCGGTGCCGCCCAGCACGGACGAGCCGATCCGTACGTCCCCGCCCGTCGACTCGGCGAGCCGGCGCACGATGTCCAGTCCGAGCCCGGTCGACCCGGCGCTCCCGGAACCCCGGCCGCGGGCCATCGCCGCCCCGGGGTCGGGTATGCCGGGTCCCGCGTCCGAGACCAGCACGATCGCCGCGTCCTCGCCGTTGTGCAGGTCGACCGCGAAGGCGGTGCCCTCGGGGGTGTGCCGGAAGACGTTGCCGAGCAGGGCGTCCAGGGCGGCGACCAGGTCGGCGCGGGCCACCGGTATGCGCACCGGCCGGTCGGCTCCGGCCACCCGCACCTTGCGGCCCTCGTCCTCCGCGAGCGCCGACCAGAACGCCATCCGCTCCCGGACGACCTCGGCGGCGTCGCAGCCGGCACCCGGTCCGGCGGCCGCGGTCTGCGGTTTGGCCTCGCGGGCGGTACGGATGATGGTGTCGACCTCGCGCTCCAGCTGGGCGACCGCGGCACGGGTCTGCTCGGCGGCCGGAGAACCGCCCAGGGACGCCGCGTTGAGCCGCAGGACGGTCAACGGCGTGCGCAGCCGGTGGGAGAGGTCGGCGGCCAGCTCCCGCTCGTTCGCCAGGAGTTGGACGACCTGGTCGGCCATGGAGTTGAACGCGACCGCCGCCAGGCGCAGTTCGTTCGGACCGTCCTCCGGTACGCGTGAGCCCAGTTTCCCCTCCCCCAGTTCGTGCGCGCCCTCGGCCAGCCGCTGGGCGGGCCGCACCATGCGTACGCCCAGCCGGTCGGCGACGGCCACCGAGCCGACGACCAGCGCGGCGCCGACCGCGGCGAGCACCGCCCAGGCCGTCCCCACTCCGTTGCTGACCTCGGACTCGGGGACGTAGACCTCGATGACGACGGTGCCGAAGCTCAGCGCGACGGGCTGGAGCAGCGCGGAGCCGCCGGGCACCTCGGCCGTCGAGGCGCGGCCCAGCTCGCGGACGGCCGCGATGTCGGCGGCGGTGACGCGCCGCCGGCCGAGGTCGAGGGCCTGTCGGCCGTCGGCGGCCGGGATGTGCACGGCCATGCCGTCGTCGGAGCCCGCGGAGGCCACGACCCGCTCCAACTGGTCGCGGTCGGTGGTGATGGACAGCGCCGGGACGACGACGGCGGCCTCCCGTTCGGCGTTGGAGAAGGCGCGGTCGCGGGCCATCTCCTTGATGACCAGGCCGAGTGGCACGGCGAAGGCGACCACGACCATCGTGGTGACGGCCAGGCAGACCTTGACGAGGGCCCATCTCATCGCGGCTCCCCGAACGGCGGCGCGGCGGGCGGCGCGGCGGGCGGCGCGGCGGGCGGTTCCAGCTTCACGCCGACGCCCCGCAGGGTGTGCAGGTAGCGCGGGCGGGCCGCCGTCTCGCCCAGTTTGCGGCGCAGCCACGACAGATGGACGTCGATGGTCTGGTCGTCGCCGTAGGACTGCTGCCAGACCTCGGCGAGCAGTTCGCGGCGCGCGACGACGACGCCGGGTCGGCCGGCGAGGAAGGCCAGCAGGTCGAACTCGCGGCGGGTGAGGTCGAGGCGGGCGCCGTCGAGTTCGGCCTGGCGGCGCAGCGGGTCGACGGTCAGGCCGCCGACGCGCAGCACTCTGGGCGGCGGCGCCTCACCGGTGCCGGAGCGGGCGCGGCGCAGGACGGCCGCCATGCGCGCGGAGAGGTGTTCCACCGAGAACGGCTTCGTCAGGTAGTCGTCCGCGCCCGCGTTGAGCAGCCGGACGATCTCCGTCTCGTCGTCCCTGGCGGTGGCGATGATGACGGGGACGTCCGTGATGCCGCGCAGCATCTTCAGGGCCTCGGAGCCGTCCAGGTCCGGCAGTCCGAGGTCCAGCACGACCACGTCGAAGCGGAAATGGGCGACCTCGCGCAGCGCCTCCAGTGCCGTGCCGACGCTGCGGACGGTGTGTGAGGCGTCGGTGAGGTGCCGGATGAGCGCCGAGCGGACGAACTGGTCGTCCTCGACCACGAGCACACTTGCCATGCGCCGCAACCTACGCCATGCGGCGAAGGCCCCTTCGGGCCTGTGGACAACTCCGCGCCTGTGGACAACCGCCGGGACGCACGGCGGCTTCGGCGGAACTCGCGGGGGGACTCACGGTGGTTCGCGGTGGTCCGGATTCGTGGTGGGGTGCGCCACGGTCCGCGGTGGACGTTCGTGCGACACGGCTGTGACCGGTGAGGCAGGATGGCCCACGATGCGCAGAGGACTCGTACACGTGCTGGCCTGGACGCTCGCCACGGGCGCGGCGGTCACGCTGTCGTGGTGGGGTGTCCACACGGTCATGGCGGGCACGGCGTACGACCCGCCGCGCGCCCTGCCGTTGACGGCGGCCGACGTGCCCGCGAAGGAGTCGGGGCCGCCGACGGCCTCGGCCGGCAGCCGTCCGGCGCCGACACCGTCCCCGCCGTCCGCCCCGGCGTCCGCCTCGCCGTCCGTGGACCGGACCCCCGCCCGCCCGGCGGCCTCGTCCCCCGCCGCACCCGTGGCCTCGCCCAGCCCTTCCGGCCAGGTCAAGAGCTACGACACCGACGGCGGGCTGGTGGTCTTCGAGCTGGGGAGGGCGTCGGCGTCGCTCGTGTCGGCGACGCCGGGCGCGGGCTGGTCGATGCAGGTGTGGAAGACACAGAGCTGGATCCGGGTGGAGTTCGCCTCGGGCGCGGACCGCGTGTCGGTGTTCTGCACCTGGCACGACGGGCCGCCGCGCGTGCAGGTCGGCACCTACTGAGCGGGCCCTACCGGAAGACCGACGGCGGCGGGGCCGGTGACGCCACCGCCGAGGCGTCGGCCACCGGGACGGCCCCGCCGGTGAAGTCGGTGAGGTCCTTGCCGTGCTCGACGCGGCCGGGATGCGGGTCGGAGGCGGCCCTGCGGGTCAGCTCGGCGGTCGGCAGCGGCAGGTCCCCGGCGACCAGGACGGCGTTGCCGAACCGTTTGCCGCGCAGCACGGTGGGGTCGGCGACCAGCGCCAGTTCCGGGAAGCGGGCGGCGGCGGTGGCGATCTGGCCGCGCAGATGCGCGAGCGGCGGGCCGTCGGCGAGGTTGGCGGCGTAGAGACCACCGGGCTTGAGGGCCCTGCGGACCTCGTCGAGGAACTCGGTCGAGGTCAGGTGCGCGGGGGTGCGGGCCCCGCTGAACACGTCGGCGATGACGAGGTCGGCCCACCCGTCCGGCACCTTGCCGAGCCCCTCCCGCGCGTCGGTGGACCGGACCCGGATGCGGGCGCCGGGGTCCAGGGGCAGCTCGCGGCGGACCAGTCGCACGAGGCTCGCGTCCCGTTCGACGATCTGCTGGGTGGAACGGGGGCGGGTGGCGGCGACGTAGCGGGCGAGGGTGAAGGCGCCGCCTCCGAGGTGCAGGACCTGCAACGGCCGACCGGCCGGGGCGGCGAGGTCGATGACGTGGCCGAGCCGGCGCTGGTACTCGAAGGAGAGGTACCCGGGGTCGTCGAGGTCCACGTGCGACTGGGGCGCCCCGTCGATGAGCAGCGTCCAGGCCCGCGCCCGGTCGCGGTCCGGGAGGAGCTGGGCGAGCCCGCCGTCGACGGCCTCGCTGACGGTCGCGTCGCTGTCGCGTGCGCGCCGGGAGTTCCTGGACCTTGCCATGAAGGCATTTTCGCAGGGTGCACACCGTGCCGACGACCGGCGGCCGCACACCCGCGGCGCGCCCGGCGGGGTGCCGGCTAACGGCAGCTGTCCGCCGCCTCGATGAGCCGTGCCGCTTCGCCCAACGCCCGCTGGAGCACGGCCGGATCCGTCGCGAGGTCGGCCTCGCCGGGCGGGAGCAGCCAGTCCGAGCCCTCGACGGGCGGCTCGGGGGCGAGCCTCAGTCCTCGTCCGTCGGTCTCCGTGCAGGTGCTGCCGGGGACGTCCCAGGCGGCGGCGGTACCCGGCGGCACCAGGAAGGCGAGGGTGTCGTGTCCGTGGTCGTGGAGTACGGGCCCCACGGCGTCGCGGGCTCCCCGGCGCAGGATGTCGACCGCCTCCAGCCCTTGTCGGGTCGGCACCGTCACGAGATCGCATGCCGTCTCCGACGGCACGAGGGGATCGTTGCTCCGGCTGGTCTCCACTTCCGGCCTCCCTCACGCGGTCACTGTGCAAGTCCACCGGGTTCAACGCGGGAGACCGTCAACGGCTACGAGGAAGTCCGCCACAAAAGGATGGCAGTTCATGGCAGATCGTGGATGAGATATCCCGTTTGTAGCCAAACCCTGCGTGGCGGACCAATCACAGAAGGTACGTTCATGCCCGCCGGGAACAGGGTGATCACACCGACGATTCGGTCGACTCGTACTGGTTCCGGCATGGTTCGACGGTTCGCACGAGAGGACCCGGCCATGGCGTCGTCACCGGTGACCCCATTTCGGCCCGACCGGCCGGCACGGCCCAATCCCGCCTTCCGGCGGCTGCGCGGACAGCGCTCGCCGGCCGAGTTCGCCGCGCTGGTGCGGCGGGCCGCGCGCGAGATCGGGGAGCGGGTGAGCTGCGACGCGCGCTATGTCGGCCGCGTCGAGGCGGGGGAGATCCGCTGCCCCAACTACGCGTACGAGCGGGTGTTCCTGCACATGTTCCCCGGCCGCACGCTCACCGATCTGGGGTTCGCGCCCCGCTCGTCCGTCCGCGGCCGGGGGGCGCGCGCGACCGAGGAGGCGCCGGACACACACCCCACGATCCGGCGGCTCAGCACGGGTGACGCGCC
The DNA here is from genome assembly GCF_042870975.1 of Streptomyces sp. NPDC006259. Taxonomy (NCBI): domain Bacteria; kingdom Bacillati; phylum Actinomycetota; class Actinomycetes; order Kitasatosporales; family Streptomycetaceae; genus Streptomyces; species Streptomyces sp. NPDC006259. The sequence goes on from NZ_JBIAHY010000001.1 coordinate 1,260,858, forward strand.
CGACACCGGTGAGACGGACGGGGCGTACGAGCCGTACGACACGCAAAACCCGTACGACCCGCATCACAACGACGAGGAGAGCGACGTGCTGCGTCGCGCATTCATGACCGGCGGAGGCGCCACGGTGGCCGCCGCCTCGATGGGCCCCCTCGGGCTCGTCCTGGACGCCTCGGCGGCGGAACGCCCCGTGCGGCGCGCCGGGGCGGGCGAGGCGAGCGCCGTGGAAGAAGCGGTCCGCAGGATCCGGCTGCTGGACGACCGGCACGGTGCCGACGGGCTCTACCGGCGCGCGGCGACACCGCTGCGCGCCGCGTACGCGCTGCTGGACGCCGGAGCGGTACGGCAGGCGACCGCCGACCGGCTCCACTCCGGCGCGGGCGAACTGGCCATCTCGGTGGGCTGGCTGGCACACGACTCGGGCCGGTTCGACGACGCCCGCTCGCACTACGCGGAGGCGCTCGCGACCGCCCGGATGACCGGCGACCGGGCACTGGAGGCGCACGCCTTCTGCAACACGGCGTTCCTCGCGCGTGACGCGGGCCGCCCGCGCGAGGCCGTCCGGGCGGCGCAGGCCGCGCAGCGCGTCGCCCGGCCGCTGGGCTCCGCCCGGCTGATGTCGCTGCTCGCGCTGCGCGAGGCGGGCGGCTGGGCCGGACTCGCCGACCGCACCGGCTGCGAGCAGGCGCTCGCGCGCGCCCACGCCCTGTACGAGCGAGGCCCCTCGGACGCCGACCCCGAGTGGATGAGCTTCTACGGCGAGGCCGAGCTGGAGGGGCTGGAGGCACAGTGCTGGTCCACGCTCGGGGACTGGCCGCGGGCGGCCCGGCACGCGCGGCGGGCGGCGCGGCTCCAGGATCCCCACTTCACACGCAACATCGCGCTCTACACCGCCGAGCTGGCGGACGACCTCGCGCGCGGGGGGCGGCCCGACGAGGCGGCGACGGCCGGGACGCGGGTGCTGGATCTCCTGGACCAGGTGCAGTCGTCGCGGATCCACACGATGCTCGCCGGGACGGCCAGGGTGCTGCTCCCCCACCGGCGGGCCTCGGGCGTGTCACGGTTCCTGGAACGGCACGCCCGCACGCCCGCGCGAGGCGTGACCGTCGCAGGCGGCGCCAGCACCCGCTAGCCCGCCAGGTGCCCCAGGTCGTTCCAGCTCTCGATCGCCGGTTCCCCGTACGCCCAGCCCAGGACGGACAGTGACGTCGGGTTCAGGCGTATGCGGGCCGCGAAGTCCAGCGGGAGGCCCAGCCACCGCGCTCCTATCGAGCGCAGGATGTGCCCGTGGGCGAACACCAGCACGTCCCGGTCGGCGGACCGCGCCCACGCGACGACCTCGTCCGCGCGCGCGGTGACCTCCGCGAGGCTCTCGCCCTCCGGGACCCCGTCGCGCCAGATGAGCCACCCCGGCCGGGCGGCCTGGATCTCGGCGGGCGTCAGGCCCTCGTAGGCCCCGTAGTGGAACTCCATGAGCGTGTCCCACGGGGTGGCGCGGTCACCGAAGCCGGCGAGTTCGCAGGTCTCCCGGGCGCGTGCCAGCGGGCTGGTGCGGACCTCGACACCGGGAAGGCCGTCGAACGGCGCCCGGTGCAGCCGCTCGCCGAGCAGCTTGGCGCCGCGCCGGCCCTCCTCCAGCAGGGGCACGTCGGTCCTGCCGGTGTGCTTGCCGGACAGCGACCACTGCGTCTGTCCGTGCCGGGCCAGCAGGATGCGCGGTGCCATGGAGGACCCTTCCGGGAGAATGCGAGGGCGGAACACCTCCATCATCGCGCACCCCGAACAGGGGCAACCCGGTGGGCGATCTCAGCGTCTTTGAGTGCCGGGGGCGTCCGGGATCGGGCACCCGCACAGGCCGTAAAGTGGCACCTCCGTGCCATGGGCACCGCAGCGACAGAAGGGGGAGGCGATCGGATGCCGCAGACCGAGACACCAGGCACCGAGGCGGCCTCGCCGACCAGGCTGCGTTGGTGGACCGAACTGCCCCTGATCGTGCTGGTGTACGCCTGCTACTCCGCGGGCCGGCTGCTCGCGCGCGGCGACGTCACCAGTGCGGTGGACCACGGCCTGGCGATCCTGCGGATCGAGAAGTTCCTGCACATCAACGCCGAGCACCCGCTGAACCGGCTGTTCACGACCACCACGTGGATCGGCGTGCCGGCCGACTTCTGGTACGCGTCGCTGCACTACGTGGTCACCCCGGTGGTCCTCGTCTGGCTGTTCCGCTCGCGCACGGGGCACTACCGGGCGGCCCGCACCTGGCTGATGACGTCGACGTTCATCGGTCTCATCGGCTTCACCCTGCTGCCCACCTGCCCGCCCCGGCTGCTGTCCGCGGACCACGGCTTCGTGGACACGATGGCCCAGTACAGCTCGTACGGCTGGTGGGGCGGCGAGGCCAGCGCCCCGCGCGGCATGGGCGGCATGACCAACCAGTACGCGGCCATGCCGAGCCTGCACGTCGGCTGGGCGCTGTGGTGCGGGGTGATGCTGTGGCGGCACGGCGGCACGCGCGCGGCGAGGATCGCCGGCGTGGTCTACCCGCTGGTGACGACGATCGTGGTCATGGGCACCGCGAACCACTACTTCCTCGACGCGGCCGCGGGCGCGGCCGTGATGGGCGCGGGCCTGCTGCTGGCGCCGCTGGTGACGCGCCGGGCGGACCGGGTCGCGGGCTGGGTGGCGGGGCGGTTCCCGTCCGTCCCGGTGGCCGCTCGGGGCGCGGAGACCCCGATTGTCAGTGGCGGATGCCAGACTTCCCCGGGTGAGCGAATTCCACGGCAGCGCGAGTCACGGTTCGGGCCCGGAGCCGAGCCGGGTGCCACCCCCGCGGACGCGGGGGACGGCGCTCCGGCAGCGGCTCGCTGACCTGCGCGGACCCGACGTACCCGCCAAGGCGCTGGACGCCCGCGCCCTGGCGGCGCTCGCCGCGAACCCGGGATGCAGCCGGCGCGCGATCCTCGACGGCGCCGGGGTCAACAAGGCGGCGCTCGCGGACGCGCTCGGCTCGCCCTCGGCGTTCGGCCAGTCCCAGTTCGCCCTCACGCGCGGCAACGCGTTCGAGGCCAAGGTGAAGGCCGACGGCGGCGCCGACCTGCTGCGCCTGGTGCACGAGAAGCTCGACCCGCGCGCGGACCCGCCCACCGGGGCGAGTGTCCCGGATCTCTCCGCGATCGGCCCCGAGGGCCGCACGGCGCGGACCGGGCTGGCGCTGCGCGAGGCCGGCCGCGCGGCCGGCACTTGGACCCTCCTCGACCATCCGATGCTCGCGCTGGACGTCGCCGGCTCCCCGGCGTTCCTGGAGCCGGACGCGGTGGTGGTGCACCCCGACGGCAGCTGGACGGTCGTGGAGATCAAGTCGTTCCCCCTGCTGGACGGCTCCGCGGACCCGGCGAAGGTCGGCGCGGCCGCCCGGCAGGCCGCGGTGTACGTGCTGGCGCTGGAGGCGGTCGCCGCCCGCCTCGACCCCGCGCCGAGGGTGCGTCACCGGGTGCTGCTGGTGTGTCCCAAGGACTTCTCCAACCTGCCCACCGCGTCCGCCGTGGACATCCGCAAGCAGCGCGCGGTCACCCACCGGCAGCTGGCCCGGCTCACCCGGATCGAGGACATCGCCGACGCCCTCCCCGAGGGCACCTGTTTCTCGCCCGAGCTGCCGCCCGAGCGGCTCACGGCGGCCGTCGAGGCCGTCCCGGCCGCGTACGCGCCCGAGTGCCTGGCCGCCTGCGAGCTGGCGTTCCACTGCCGGGACCGGTCCCGCGCGGCCGGCGCGGTCACCGCCCTCGGCCGCCCCGTCCGCGCCGAGCTGGGCGGTCTGGCCACGGTCGAGGACGTGCTGGCCGCCGCGCGCGGGGAGGCCGGTGATCCGGACGACCCGGCGGTGGCGGCGCTGCGCCGGGCGGCCCGGCTGCGCGACGAGGCCCTGGGGGCGACGTGTCGCTGATCGCCACCCTCGCCCGTCTGGAGGCCGTCGCCACCGGCCGCGCCCGGCCCTCCGCCACCGTCCGCCACCGGCATCTGTCCGAGCGGCCGCTGGTGTTCGTGCCGCTGACCACCGCCGGTGAGGCGGGCGCCCCGCTCGGCGCGCTCGTCGGCACCGACCGGGACGCGCCCCGGCTGCTCGTCGTGCCGCAGCCGCGCGACCGCGACCTGCGGTTCGCGTTCCTCGCCGAGCTGGCCGACATCGTCCTGCCGTACCTCGACTCCTACGCCGACGACGTCGAGGCCGCCGAGCGCACCGAGACCGACCCGGAGACCGGGAAACGCGTCAAGGTCGAGGTCGAGCTGTGCTCCGACGCGCCCCAGCTGATCGTCCCGAGCCGCGCGGGCGTCGAGTACGTCCGCCTCCTGGGCCGCTCCATGCGCTTCCGGCGTACGGCGGAGCAGGACCCGGAGACGCCGTATCCCGCGCCGCCGCGCGTGCCGTTGCTCGGGCGGTGGCTGACGCACTTCGGGGAGCGGTCCCGGGTGCCCGGCTCCTCGCTGCTGCTCGCACTCACGGAGGTTCTGGGGCGGCACTGGGCGACCGGTCAGTCCAGCCTGGAGGACCAGCACCTGGGGGCGCTGCTCGCCTGGATCGCCCCGCCCGAGGGGGAGACCGGGGCCGAGGCCGCGTTGCGCGCCGAGCTGGCCCGTGACGGCAAGGGCCAGCTGCTGTGCCCGCCGGCCGGTCCGGCGACCGACCCGGCGTTCGACAACAAGCTGCTCGCCCCGGCCATCGAGCGCTACGACCGCGCGCGTACCGCCCTGGCCGCCGCCGAGGACGGCTTGCAGGCCGACGACCGGCTGGGCGAGCTGACCGCCGCCGAGCGGGCGGTCCGCGAACTCGTGCGCAGCCGGACCCTCCCCACCTGGGAGAAGGTGTGGCAGGGCCTCGACCTGCTCCGGGAGCTGCCCGAGGGCGCGCATGTCGAGGAGCGGTGGACGCGCGACCGCTGGTCGTTCACCGGCCACCGCGACCGGGTGGTGGCGGGCGAGCCCCCGCAGCCGCGCCGCGACGACGCGGTCACGGCCGCCAACAAGCTGGCCACGCGCGAGCGGGAACAGGCCCGGCTGGAAGCGCAGGAGGCCCTCGACGACCCGCTGGTGATGGCGGGGCGGCGGCTGGCCGGAGAGGCGTTCGCCGGCGAGGTCGTCGACGTGGTCATGGCGTACGGCGAGGGCAAGCGGCCGAGCCCTCGCCCGCTGGTCACCGTCCGCACCGACGACCGGCCGCACCTCGGGGAGCGGGTCAAGGTGTTCCGGTCGCTGGGCGGGAAGCCGCAGGCGGCGGAGTTCGTGCGGCGGGACGGTCCGGACGGGCCCGACGGCCCGGAGGACGAGGGTCTTCTCATGCTGCGGGTCGTCGACAAGATGGGCCGCAGCAAGGAGCCGGAGGAAGGGTCCGTGCCGGAGAAGGGCGACCGGGTGTGCTTCACCCTGTTCGAGCACGAGCAGCGCGGCGGCGCGAAGCTGCCCGACCCGGAGGACACGCCGTGGACGCACGGCGGGCCGCCCGGGGAGCCGGTGCCCGAAGCCGCCGATTCCGTCACCGAGGAGGACGCCCTGTGACCGTCGAGGCCGCCGTCGACCCCGGGACCGCCGCGTCCCGCGCCACCGACGCGATCCTGCGCGACACGCTGCACGGCACCGCGCGCGGGGTCGTCGTCGACTCCCCGCCCGGCGCCGGCAAGTCCACGCTCGTCGTGCGCGCGGCGCTGGAACTGGCGGACGCCGGACGCCCGCTGATGGTGGTCGCGCAGACCAACGCGCAGGTCGACGACCTGGTGCTGCGGCTCGCCGAGAAGAACCCCGAGCTGCCCGTGGGCCGCCTGCACAGCAGCGACACCGACGCGTACGACAAGGCGCTGGACGCCCTGCCGCACGTACGGAAGTCGGCGAAGGCCGGTGACCTGGCCGGGCTGCCGGTCGTCATCTCCACGGCGGCGAAGTGGGCGCATGTGAGGACCGACGAGCCGTGGCGGCACGCGATCGTGGACGAGGCCTACCAGATGCGCTCGGACGGGCTGCTGGCCGTGGCCGGGCTGTTCGAGCGGGCGCTGTTCGTGGGCGATCCGGGGCAGCTGGACCCGTTCGCGATCGTGGGCAGCGAGCAGTGGGCCGGCCTGTCGTACGACCCGTCGGCCTCGGCCGTGTCGACGCTGCTGGCGCACAACCCCGACCTGCCGCAGCACCGGCTGCCGGTGTCCTGGCGACTGCCGGCCTCGGCGGCCCCGCTGGTCTCGGACGCGTTCTACCCGTACACGCCGTTCCGCAGCGGCACCGCTCACGGCGACCGCGCGCTGTCCTTCGGCGTCGCCTCCGACGGCTCCGGGCCCGACCGGGTGATCGACGAGGCGGCCGAATCCGGCTGGGGTCTGCTGGAACTGCCCGCCCGGCACACGCCCCGCACCGACCCGGAAGCGGTCCGCGCGGTCGCCACGGTCGTCCGGCGCCTCCTCGACCGGGACGGCGCGGCCACCTCCGAGCGCTCCCCCGTCCCCACCGCCCTGACCGCCGACCGGATCGCCGTCGGCACCGCCCACCGCGACCAGGCGGCGGCGGTGCGCGCGGCACTGGCCGAGCTGGGCGTCGCGGACGTCACCGTGGACACGGCGAACCGGCTCCAGGGCCGGGAGTACGACGTCACGGTGGTCCTGCATCCCCTGTCCGGCCGCCCCGACGCCACCGCCTTCCACCTGGAGACGGGCCGCCTGTGCGTCCTGGCCTCCCGCCACCGCCACGCGTGCGTCGTCGTCTGCCGAGCAGGGGTGACCGACCTGCTGGACGCCTACCCGTCGACGGAACCGGTCCAGCTGGGGACGGCCGTGAAGTTCCCGGACGGCTGGGAGGCGAACCACGCGGTCCTGGCGCACCTGGCGGAGCACCGGGTGGCCTGGACGCCGTGAGGGGCGACGCGCCGCCGCCGGCCGGGCCGTGTTCCCGCCCCCGCCGCCCCTTCCCGTCCGACCCCGGGGCCGCGCCCCCGGACCCCCGATTCGGCTCCGAACGCGCCTCGTCCCCGAACGCCGGACGGGCTGAAGTGCTCCAGGTGGCTTGGATGTGCCGGTGGCTGGGGAACATCGCCGGGGGTGGACGGCTTGAGAAGGCTGGGCCCCGGTCCCCTTGTGCCACCGGGGGACAATGGGGGGTGGCCCACTTGCCGGTGTGCCATGACGACCGTACGAGGAGGAGAAGACATGGCGGAGCCCACGCCGGGTCGGAACGAACCGCGGCTACGCCCCGCGCCCCTGCTCTTCGAGCCTGCCGAGGCGGCCGGTGATCCGGAGCACTTCTTCGATCTGGAGTCCATAGACGATCCCGGGGCGCTGCTGACGCGGGCCACGGAGCTGACGGAGGCCTTCCGCGCGGCGGCCGACCGGGCGATGCAGTTTCAGGCCATGGCGGCGGCCCAGCTCGCCGACCCGCGCCGGTTCGACCGGCTGACGGCGGCGGACATCGCGGACCGGGCCGAGTGGACCGAGGACTACGCGAAGAAGATGGTCGAGTTCGGGCGGCACCTGATGCGCGGCGACATCGAGGGAGTCGGCCACGCCGACCCCGTGTGACGCGGCCGCGGAACCGGCGTCGCTCACACCGCGTCAGGCTTCGGCATATGCCAGGCGGGCAAGATACTCCCCCCTCGCACCTCCCGTCCCGGTTTCCCGCGACTCTGTGGAACGGATCCCTCACACCCTGTAGACCTGGGTGGCATGAGCAGCAGATGGGACGCCCCGGACCCCGACCGCCGCGACGCCTGCGGAGTCACCGCGGACGGCGCCGCCTGGCTGGCGTCCGCCGGCCCGTTTCCGCGCAGCACGCTCGCCCTGTGGGAGGAGCGCCCGCACGCCCCGGTCGTGCTGCCCTGCGGCTCCGTCTTCGACGTCGTCAGCGCGCCCGCGATGTTCGGGCGGATGATGCTGGACCGGCTGTGGGACGAGGGGCCGGGCTCGGGACCGGTCGCCGCGTTCCGCGGGCGGATGCTGCTGTTCGCCGCTCCCGGCACCGCCCAGCGGCTGCCCTCGCTCCTGGAGTGGGAGGAATGGAGCGCCGACGGCCGCCGGGACGGCCGTACCGCGACCGTGCCGCCGCTGCTCTGCCACGGCAACGGGGACGCGATCACCGTGCCGGCCCCGCTCGGCGTGGAGGGGACCGGCGCCGCCACCCGCTGGGTCACCGCCCCGGACACCCGCCACCCGTGGCTGCCGGGCCCCGAGATCCTGCTCTGGGCGGCCGTCCGGGCGGCCCGCGCGGCCGTGCGGATATCGATTTCTCACGCCTCGGATCCGGATGCTAAGGTCTACGACGTCAGCAGGCGCCGCTAGCTCAGTTGGTTAGAGCAGCTGACTCTTAATCAGCGGGTCCGGGGTTCGAGTCCCTGGCGGCGCACAGACAGCAAGGCCCCTCGCGGAAGCGGGGGGCCTTTCGCGTGCTCCGGGGCTACGCCGTGATCCGTACCGTCCACGCCCCCGCCGCGGTGCGTCCTTCCACGTCCACCCGTACGCCCTCCTCCGGGACCGTGAAGGTCTCGCCGGCGCCGACCGGGGCGTCCGCGAGGGGCGGGTAGACCGAGTCGCCCCAGCAGGCGTCGGTGCCCGGGTGGGCGTCGACCACCTCCACCGGGCCGCGGCCGGACTCGGCGCCGCTGCGGACACGGTAGACGAGCACGCCGGAGCGGCAGGACGCGTGGTCGTTGCCGATCCGGCCGCGGGCCTCGAAGGCGAGCGCGCTGTCGGCGCCGGTGCGGACGACCGCGAGTTTGGTGCCGTTGCCGAGTCCGAAGGCCGGCCAGCCGGAGGCCCGGCTCACCGGGACGCCGGGTCCGGCGGCCAGCGGCTCCAGCGTCAGCCGGGTGGGTGTCCCGCGGGGCACGCACACCACCTGGCGCGGTTCCAGCCAGCCCAGTTTCCACTTGTGCCAGGCGAAGAGGTCGGGGGCGAGGCCGAACTGGCTGCCCATCAGGTCCCAGTCGCCGACGTGCGTGTCCCAGTCGCCCTTGCCGTCCGTGGGGCGGTGGTAGAGGTCGGGCAGGTCGAACACGTGCCCGGTCTCGTGGGCGAGGACCAGCCGGTCCGGCGGATGCTGCTCGAAGACGGTGACGATCCGCCGGATGTCGGTGCCGTCGGCGCGCAGCGGCTGGTCCATGTTGACGACCTTCGTGGCGTCGGAGTCCACGCCGGGGGCGTCCGGGTCGGCCACGAGGTAGACGACGTCGTACCGGGAGAAGTCGACCTGCCCGTCGGCCGCGGCGAGGGCGTCGCGCAGGTAGGCGCCGCGGTGCTCGGCGTTCCAGTCCCGCCGTATGGCGTACGCGGTGGACGGCTTCGGCATGCGGATCCAGCGTCGCAGGGGGTGCGGTCGCAGGGCGAACTTGCCGTAGGAGGCCTGCCGGAAGTACCGGCTGGTGGCCGGGAAGTGGTCGGCGGCGAGTTCGGCCGGCGGGGTCATCGGCGTCCAGTCCGGGAACGACAGGAAGATCATCACCGCGTCGAGGGCGCGGGCGGGCCGTGGATAGGCGGCGTTCCAGGTGTCCAGGCCCTCGGAGTGATGGGCGTTCGTGCGTTTCAGGGCGCAGGGGGTGGCCGAGAAGGGTTCTGCCGCGGGGGCGCTGATGAGGCAGGTCGCGGCGAGTGCTGTCAGGGTGGTGAACATGGCCGCGGTGCTGCGCAGTCGGGGACGCGGGAGCTGTCGCGGCACAGGGGACCTCCGGGGGCGGTTCACGGGACACCGCCACCCAGCCTGTGGGAATTCGTCGCACTACGCCCTGTTTGTCTGCCCCAGACGAGTGAGGACGTGGAAACGGGGGCATCATTGCCGACACCCCCGGAATACTCACGGAACGTCACAAGCGGTCGCCCGCCCGCAGAACCGGTCCACCTGGGGGCAGAAACGATCTGTCAGGAACCCCGGTTGTTCCGGGACACTGGGCAGTGGCTGCGCACGTCCGGGAGCAGCCTCTATGATCGGCAGAATTTCCTGCGCGGACAGAGATCGAGTGCACTGCGGGAGCGAGCGGTGAGCGGAACGTCCGAAGGGCCGACGCCCGCGGCAGACCTCGACCGGTCGGCCGTCACAGTCAGTGACATCAAGGCATCTACTCGTGGAGGTGCCGTCGAGGACATCGGCGGAGGGCCACCGGCCTACCGTTCCGTGTTCGCGGCCGCACCCCTGGCCATGGCCGTCGTGGACCGGGAGGGCCAGGTCACCGACGCCAACGAGGCGCTCGGCGGCCTGCTCGGCGGCGGGTCCGCGGGGCTGGTCGGGCGGTCCGCCGCCGACCTGCTGGACCTGGCCTCCGACGCGCGCACCTGGCACGCCTACCGGGAGGTCCTCCGCGGCCGCCAGGCGAAACTGCGCTGCACACGGCGGCTGAAGCGGCCCGACGGGCGCTCGCTCTGGGCCCAGGTCACGGTGGCTCCGCTGGACGGCGGTCCGGGCGGGGTGCTGCTGTCCATCACCGACGTCAGCGGTCACCGGGAGTTGCAGGCCCGGCTGCGCCACCTCCAGATGCACGATCCGGTGACCCGGCTGCCCAACCGCACGCTGTTCTTCGAGCGGGTGACGGGCGCGCTGGAGGCGGAGTCGTACGAGCAGAGCGGGACCGGCCGGATCGGGCTGTGCTACCTGGACCTGGACGGCTTCAAGGCGGTCAACGACACCCTCGGCCACCGGGTCGGCGACCGGCTGCTGGCCGCCGTCGCCGAGCGGCTGACCGCGTGCGCGCAGGAGGCCGGGCGGACCCGGCCCAGCGTGCCACTGGTGGCGCGGCTCGGCGGGGACGAGTTCGCGCTGCTGGTGGAGGACTCCACGGGCACCGAACAGCTCGCCGATCTCGCCGAGTCCGTGCTGAAGGCGCTCCAGGCGCCGTTCGACCTCTCGGGTCAGCGGCTCAACGTCTCCGCCTCGATCGGGGTCGTCGAGCGGCACGCGGCCGGCACCACGGCCACCGGCCTGATGCAGGCCGCCGACACCACGCTGTACTGGGCGAAGGTGGACGGCAAGGACCGCTGGACGCTGTTCGACCCGGAGCGCAACGCACATCTGATGACCCGCCAGGCGCTGGCCTCGACGCTGCGGCCGGCCATCGAGCGGGGCGAGTTCCGGCTCGACTACCAGCCGTTGGTGGGGATGTCGGACGGCCGGCTGCGGGGCGTGGAGGCGCTGGTGCGCTGGGACCACCCCCGCTTCGGTCCGCTGCCGCCGAATCGGTTCGTCGCGCTGGCGGAGGAGGACGGCTCGATCGTGCCGCTGGGCCGCTGGGTGCTGGCCACCGCCTGCCGGCAGGCACGCGACTGGCAGTTGGCGCACCCGGACGATCCGCCGCTGTTCGTGAGCGTCAACGTGGCCGTCCGCCAGGTGTGGGACTCGGACCTGGTGGCGGATGTGGCGGAGATCCTGGCCGATACCCAACTCGATCCGGGGCTGCTCCAGTTGGAGCTGACGGAGTCCGCGGTGATGGGCTCGGCCGGGCGGCCGTTGCAGGCACTCCAGGCGCTCAGCGACATGGGGGTGAACATCGCCATCGACGACTTCGGCACCGGCTACTCCAATCTGGCCTATCTGAGCCGGCTGCCGGTGTCGGTGCTGAAGCTGGACGGGTCGTTCGTGCGGGGCTTCCAGTACGAGGGCACGGGGGCATCCCCTAATCCGGCCGACGAGGTCGTCGTCGAGGCGATGATCGACCTCGCGCACCGGCTCGGACTGACCGTGACCGCGGAGTGCGTGGAGACGTCGGCGCAGGCCGCCCGGCTGCGCCGCATCGGCTGCGACACCGGACAGGGGTGGCTCTACTCCCGTCCGGTGCCGCCGGACCGCATCTCCGAGCTGATGGCCGGGGCGTCCTACGCCGTCGGCAACCCGTAGGCGTCCGCGACGAGTTCGTAGGAGCGCAGGCGCAGGTCGCCGCGATGGGCGTGGCTGGTGAGCATCAACTCGTCGGCGCCGGTGCGCTTGTGCAGGTCGTCGAGGCCGGAGCGGACCTCGTCGGGCGTGCCGTGAATGATGTTCGCGGTCCAGGAGTCGACGAACTCACGCTCCATCGGGGTGAATTCATGGGCCTCCGCCTCCTGCGGCGAGGGGAACAGGCCCGGTCGGCCACCGCGCAGCCGGACCATGTTCAGGCCGGTGGCCAGGACCTGGCGGCGCGCCTCGCGCTCGTCGTCGGCGGCGAGAACCGAGACACCGATGAGCGCGTACGGCTCGTCGAGGGCCGCCGACGGCCGGAAGGACTCCCGGTAGAGGTCGAGGGCCGGGACGGTGTTCTGCGCGGAGAAGTGGTGCGCGAAGGCGAAGGGCAGACCCAGCAGGCCGGCCAGCCGGGCACTGAACCCGGAGGAGCCGAGCAGCCAGACCGGCGGCCGGTGCCGGGACTGCACGCCGCCGGGCGCGGTGGCCTGGACGGGGCCCGGGACCGCGTGGATACGGCGGTAGGGGTGGCCGTCGGGGAAGTCGTCGTCGAGGAACCGGGTCAGTTCGGCGAGCTGCTCGGGGAAGTCGTCGGCGCCCTCGTTGAGCCGTTCGGTGCGGCGCAGGGCGGCGGCGGTGGCCCCGTCGGTACCGGGGGCGCGGCCGAGGCCGAGGTCGACGCGTCCGGGGGCGAGGGCCTCCAGGGTGCCGAACTGCTCGGCGATCACCAGCGGGGCGTGGTTGGGCAGCATGACGCCACCCGAGCCGAGCCGGATGCGTTCGGTGTGGGCGGCGAGGTGGGCGAGGATCACCGCGGGCGAGGAGGAGGCGACGCCCGGCATGGAGTGGTGTTCGGCCACCCAGTAGCGGTGGAAGCCGCGGGCCTCGGCGAGCCGGGCGAGGTCGACGCCGGTGCGCAGGGCGTCGCCGGCGGTGTACCCGGAGCCGACGGTGACCAGGTCCAGCACGGAGAGGGGGACGGGTGCGGTGCCGTGCACCGCGCCGCGGATCCCGTCGGCCGACGCGTCACCGGCCGTCGTCCCGTCTGCCCTGTCCTCGCCTGCCGCCGTCTCGTCTGCCGCCACGGGGTTCCTCCTGCATCTCGGCGTGCGCTGTCCTTCGCGCGCTAACAGGAGGGTGTCCCCGCTTATTCCCGGCCGGGCGCGGACGCCGCGCCCCGGACCCCCGGCCGCTCACACCTGCACGATCGGCTCCCGGGTGAACAGCGTCCCCAGGCCCGGCGCGTTGACCCGGCGGTCCGCCAGCCGCAGGGCCTCCCAGACGGTGACCTGGTTGGCGGTGAGGACCGGCTTGCCCAGCTCCTTCTCCAGTACGGGGAGGTGGGCCGCCGTGTGCAGGGCGGTGTCGGGGAGGAGCACCGCGTCCGCGTCCGGGGTGTCGGCCGCGCGGGCCAGGGCCAGCACCTCCGCCTCGCCCCAGGTGCCGGCCTCGGCCGCCGTGCCGATCCCCGGGCCGCCGCGCACCGCCGTGACCTCGACACCGCCCGCCCGCAGGAACTCGGCGAAGAGCGCGGTGATGTCGTCGGGGTAGGTCGCCCCGACCGCGACCCGGGCCGCGCCCACCTCCTTCGCCGCGTGGACGAAGCCGAAGGAGGTGGAGGAGGCGGGCATCCCCGCGGCGCGGGCCAGCGCGCGCACCTGCTCGTGGGCGCCCTCCCAGCCGTGCACGAAGCCGCCGCTGGTGGAGGCCCACACGATCGCCTCCGCACCGGACAGCCGCAGCTGCTCCACCCCGGCCGCGAGGCGTTCGGGCGCGCCCAGCTGCCGCAGGGCGTCGACGCGGTGCTCGTCCTCGCCGACGTCCGTGTGGGCCAGGTCCACCCGGATGTCACTGCCCAGGAGCTGCTCGATGCGGGGGTAGTCGTCCTCGGCGGAGTGGCCCGGGTAGAGGAATCCGAGTGCGGTCATGTCCAGCCTTCCTGCTGTTCTTCGGGCAGTGCGGGGGGCCGTTCCGCGCCCCCTCGCCCAGCGGAGCCCGGTGCGGCCCCACCGCTCGGGTACCCAATCGGCGCAGCGCCGCCCACATCCGTCACCTGGTTGGCCGAGATGGCGGGTATGCGCGGTTCCACGTCGAGTTGGGGCCTGACGGCGTGGCCGGGAGGCGGGGTTGGCGGCTGACGGCGTGGCCCGGAGGCCGGGTTGGCGCCTGACGGCGTGGCCGGGGGCCGCGAGGCCGGGACGCCGCGAGGCCGGGACGCCGCGAGGCCGGGACGCCGCGACGCCGGGACGCCGGGACGCCGGGAGGCCGGGACGCCGGGACGCCGGGAGGCCGGGACGCCGGTGCGGGAGAGGAACAACGCGTCAGCGAGCGTGACGCCCGCCCGGCCGGCGCAACGCCGAGACGGCGAGGGCCACGCCTGCCGCAGGAGCCGCCGAAGGCACCGAGACCGCCAGGGCCGCGCCTGCCGCCAGAGGCGCCGAGACCGCCAAGGCCGCGCCTGCCGTCGAGGCTGCCGAGGCGGGTCACGTCCAGGGCGGCCGCCCCCACCGGGGGACGGGACGGCGTGACGCATCGTGTCGGCGGCCGTGTTGACGGCGGTGGGCTCGGGTGCGAACGTGGTCGATCCGTGCACGTCGGACCCTTGGTCACGACCGGGGATCGAGGCCCCTGCCCTGGCCGGGGAGTCGGACTTCCGGGGCCGGCCCGGGAAGGGGCATCGGATGACCGCGCTTCCCACTCTCCTCGTCCTCGACGCCGAGCCGCCGCCGCGCCTGGGCCGGCTCACCGGGCGGGCCCGGGTGGTGCACACCGACGAGGCGGGACTGGCCGGCCGGCTGCCCGAGGCCGACGTCCTGCTGGTGTGGGACTTCGCCTCGCACGCGGTGCGCACCGCGTGGCCCGGCGCGGGACCGCGGCCGGGGTGGGTGCACACGGCGAGCGCGGGCGTGGACCATCTGCTCTGCCCCGAGCTGGCCGCTTCGGACACCGTGGTGACGAACGCGCGCGGCATCTTCGACGCGCCGATCGCCGAGTACGTCGCCGCCCTGGTCCTGGCCATGGCGAAGGACCTGCCCCGCACCTGGGAACTCCAGCGGGAGCGCGTGTGGCGGCACCGGGAGAGCCGGCGGGTGGCCGGGACCCGCGCGGTCGTCGTCGGATCGGGGCCGATCGGCCGCGAGGTCGCCCGCACGCTGAAGGCGCTCGGCGTCACCGCGGCGGTGGTCGGCCGGGTCCCGCGCACCGGCATCCACGGACCCGGCGACCTCGACCGGCTGCTCGCCCGCGCCGACTGGGTGATCGTCGCGGCCCCGCTGACGGAGGAGACGCGCGGCATGTTCGACCTGCGCCGGTTCGGCGTGATGCAGCCGTCCGCGTGCTTCGTGAACGTCGGCCGGGGGCAGCTCGTCGTCGAGGACGCGCTCGTGCGGGCGCTGGAGAGACGATGGATCGCGGGCGCCGCGCTGGACGTCCTGACCAGCGAACCCCTGGCCGCCGACAGCCCGTTGTGGCGGGTGCCGGGGCTGCTGGTGTCCCCGCACATGAGTGGGGACACGGTCGGCTGGCGGGACGAACTCGGCGCGCAGTTCGTCGAGTTCTTCGAGCGGTGGGCGGCGGGCCGGCCGCTGCGGAACGTGGTCGACAAGCAGCGCGGGTACGTGCCCGGACACTGATGCCGCGGCCGTAGCCGTAAGCGCATGACCAGGTTCCGTTCCGCAAAGGGGAAATGGCGGGGATGTCCGGGGAATCGCGGTGACCATTGCGGGCGCCCGGTGCTCGGCGCATAACCCGGATGGACTCGGGTAGCCGCGCCGCCATGGCTCCACCGAAACGACACGTCAGACAGGACACACGGACACCGACGCCCACCCGCCGGTCGCTCCTCGCGGGGGTGGCGGCGTTCGGCGCGGTGGGTGCGGCGGGCTGTTCGCGCGTGGCCACGGCCTCGTCCGCACCCGGCGGGGACCTCCTCGGCCGGCTGCGCGCACAGGGCGTCGTACGGCTCGGGATCGCGGGTGAGATCCCGTTCGGATACATCGACAGGGACGGCCGGCTGACGGGTGAGGCGCCCGAGCTGGCCCGGGTGATATTCAAGCGGCTCGGTGTCGACGAGGTGCAGCCCGTGCCCACGGAGTTCGGGTCGCTGATTCCGGGCCTGAATTCGCAGCAGTTCGATGTCGTGGCCGCCGGGATGTATGTCAATCCGGCCCGCTGCGAGCAGGTGATATTCGCCGACCCCGACTACCAGATGCTGGATTCCTTCATCGTTCGCAAGGGAAATCCCAAGAATCTCCACCATTACCAGGACGTCGTGAAGAAGAAGGCACGGTTCGCGACCGGAACCGGTTACGCCGAGATCCAGTACGCCGTCGACGCGGGGTACGACGAGGGTGACATCCTCATCGTCCCGGACCAGGTCGCCGGTCTGAACGCCGTCGAGGCGGGTCGGGTCGACGTGTTCGCCGGGACGGCGGTGACCACCCGTGAGGTGGTGAAGAAGTCCGCCAAGGCGGAGGCCACCGAACCCTTCGCGCCCCTCGTGGACGGCAAGCCGCACGTCGACGGGGGCGCGTTCGCGTTCCGGCCGGCCGAGACCGGCCTGCGTGACGCCTTCAACACCGAGCTGCGCAAGCTGAAGAGGAGCGGCGAGCTGCTGCGGATCCTGAAGCCGTTCGGGTTCACCGAGGCCGAGATGACGGACCTCACGGCGAAGGAGCTGTGCGGCCGATGACCTCCGGACTCTGGGAACTCGTCCTCAAGGGGATCTGGACCACCGTGCAGCTGCTGGTGTTCAGCGCCCTGCTGGCCACCGCCGTCTCCTTCGCGGCGGGCGTCGCGCGCACCCACCGGCTGTGGTTCGTCCGCTTCCTCGCGGGCCTCTACACCGAGGTGTTCCGCGGGACCTCGGCCCTTGTCATGATCTTCTGGGTCTTCTTCGTCCTGCCCGTCGCCTTCGGCTGGCAGCTGGTGCCGATGTGGGCGGGCACGCTCGCCCTCGGCCTGACCTACGGCGCCTACGGAGCGGAGATCGTGCGCGGCGCGCTGAACTCCGTCGACCCGGCGCAGAAGGAGGGCGGCATCGCACTCGGCTTCACGCCCGGCCAGCGGATGCGCAGGATCCTGCTGCCGCAGGCGGTGCCCGAGATGATCGCGCCCTTCTCCAACCTGCTGATCGAGCTGCTGAAGGGCACCGCGCTGGTGTCCGTGATGGGCATGGGCGACCTCGCCTTCAGCGGCAACCTGGTGCGCCTGGCGCTTCAGGAGAGCACGGAGATCTACACGTACGTCCTGCTCGTCTACTTCGTGATCGCCTTCCTGCTGACGCGGCTGATGCGCGGACTCGAGCGCCATCTGAAGGCGGGTCTCCGATGAACTGGGACTGGAGTGCCGTCGGCGACTTCATGCCGTACTTCTGGGACGGTCTGCTGGTCACCCTCCAGGCGCTGGCCCTCGGCTCGCTGATCTCCTTCAGCCTGGGCCTGGTGTGGGCGCTGCTGATGCGGACGCCGACCCGGTGGGTGCAGTGGCCGGTCGGGGTCGTGACCGAGTTCGTCCGCAACACCCCGCTGCTGGTGCAGTTGTTCTTCCTGTTCTACGTGCTGCCCGAGTGGGGGCTGACGATGTCGGCGATGGCCACCGGCACGCTGGCGATCGGCCTGCACTACTCGACGTACACGATGCAGGTCTACCGGGCCGGGATCGAGGCGGTGCCGGCGGGTCAGTGGGAGGCCGCGACCGCGCTGAACCTGCCGCGCGTGCGGACCTGGCGTGCGGTGATCCTGCCGCAGGCGGTCCGCCGGGTGGTGCCGGCGCTCGGCAACTACGTCATCTCGATGCTGAAGGACACCCCGCTGCTGATGACGGTCACCGTCCTGGAGATGCTCGGCCGCGCGCGGCTGTTCTCCCAGGAGCACTTCCGGTTCACCGAGCCCGTCACCGTGATCGGGGTGGCCTTCATCGTCATCTCCTCTCTCGCCTCCGTTCTTCTGCGCACCCTGGAGCGACGCCTTGTCCGTTGACACCCTGAAGCAGCCCGCCCACGGCGGCACCCCCGGCGACAGCGAGCTGATCCGCCTGGAGCAGGTCACCAAGCGGTTCGGGGACAACACCGTCCTCGACCACCTGGACTTCTCCGTGGAGCCGGGCAAGCACGTCACCCTGATCGGCCCCTCCGGTTCCGGCAAGACCACGATCCTGCGGCTGCTGATGACCCTGACCAGGCCCGACGAGGGCACGATCACCGTGGACGGGCGGCGGCTCTTCCCGGCGTCGGAGAAGGAGGTCCGCGAGGTCCGCAAGAAGATCGGGATGGTGTTCCAGCAGTTCAACCTGTTCCCGAACATGAGCGTGCTCAGGAACATCACGGAAGCGCCGGTCACCGTGCTCGGCATGGAGAAGGACGAGGCGGAGGAACGGGCCCGCACGCTGCTGGACATGGTCGGCCTCGCCGACAAGTGCGACGCCAGGCCCTCCCGGCTCTCCGGCGGCCAGCAGCAGCGGGTGGCGATCGCCCGGGCGCTGGCGATGCGCCCGCAGGTGCTGCTGCTCGACGAGGTGACCTCGGCGCTCGACCCCGAGCTGGTCGCGGGCGTCCTCGACGTCCTGCGGGACATCGCCCGCTCCACGGACATCACGATGCTCTGCGTGACCCACGAGATGAACTTCGCCCGGGACATCTCCGACCAGGTCCTGATGTTCGACTCCGGCCGGGTGATCGAGTCCGGTCCGCCGGAGCAGATCTTCGGCGACCCGGAGCAGGAGCGGACACGGCAATTTCTCAGCGCCGTGCTGTGAACGCCCGCGCCGACTACGCTCGGTGATCGCCCCATCACCCCAGGTCCCGGTGAGGGGTCATGCCTCTGGAATATGCCAGAGGATCAGTCCCGCAGCTGGGGGCGAGGGAAGCCGCATCGCGATCTCGTCAAGACCCTCTCCCCGGTGGCTACTCGCCGGTTATCGTGGTCGTGATCCGCCGTCCGGATCACGGCCAGGAAAAGCGACCGGGGGGAAACCGTGGCGCTGAAGCACGAGCCGAAGACTCCGCACCACCCGGCCCAGGACGCCCTGCGCGTCCTGGAGACGGTGGCCCGGCACACCACCGGCGTCACCGACGCCGGACTCACCCGCGAGACCGGCCTCGGCACGGAGCGACTGACCCCGCTCCTGCGGATGCTGCGCCGCGAGGGATACGTCGAGCAGGTCACCGACGGGGCGTACGTCACCGGCGACGCCCTGACCCGCCTGGCGTCCGCGCACCACCACGAGGAGGCCCTCCGGGACCGGCTCCAGCAGACCCTGGACAAGCTGCGCGACTCGGTCGGCGCCGCCGTCTACCTCAGCCGCTACGTCGACGGCGAGGTCACCGTCACCCACTACTCCGACGGCCCGGCCACGCCCGCGGTCAACGAGTGGGTGGACTTCCGCTCCTCCGCACACGCCACCGCGGTCGGCAAGAGCCTTCTCGGCCAGCTCGACCACAACGGCCGCCGCGATCACCTCTCCCGCCACAGGATGGCCCGCCTCACCTCGCGCACCATCACTAGCGACCGGCTGCTCCTCTCCCGCCTGGAGTCCCAGCCGCCCACGGTCCCGGTGCTCGACCTCCAGGAGTACGCCGTCGGCACGGTCTGCGCGGCCGTCCCGATCACGGCCGGCTCCAGCGTGGGCTGCCTGGCCGTGTCCCTGCCCGTCGAACACGCCCACCGACTGCGCCAGGCGGCCGACACCCTGAACAGGAGCGCGCCGGGGGTGCTGCTCTCGATGGCCCTCTAGACAGCCGTCCCGGGGGGCGTTCCGGACGCCCTCCGGGGTCCGCGCACCTGGTCCGGAGCACCCTCGCGGACCAGGTAGTATTTTCTTCGTCGCCAGCCGCCGAAGGCGGAGGGCGGGAGTCATGCGCCGCTAGCTCAGTTGGTTAGAGCAGCTGACTCTTAATCAGCGGGTCCGGGGTTCGAGTCCCTGGCGGCGCACCGAGGAAGGGCCTCTCGTGGAGACACGAGGGGCCCTTCGGCGTTCCCCGGGGTCAGCGCGCGATACGTCCCCTCCCCCGGCGGCCGCCACCACACGGGGTCGGCGCACCGCACCCCCTCCCGACGGAGCAGCGCCCGGTCGATCTTGTTCGTGGCCGTGACCGGCATCCGCCCGACCACCCTCACGAACCGGGGCGCCATCTTGGTGCCCAGGTCGGGCTGGGCGCGCAGGAAACCGGCGAAGTCCCCGGCGTCGAAGTCGCCCGCGAGCGCCGCCATCACCTGGTCCCCGGTCACCGGGTCCGGCACCGCGTACACGGCGACGGCCTCGGCGCCCGGGTAGCGGGCGAGGATGTTCTCGATCATCGCGGCGGCCAGGTTCTCGCCGTCGACGCGGAGCCGGTCGTCGGTACGGCCCGCGAAGTAGAGGAAACCGTCGGTGTCCCGGTAGAAGAGGTCGCCGGTCCGGTACCCGCCGTCGTGCCGGCGCTCGGACTCGGCCTCCGGATTGCGCCAGTACCCCTCGAAGTGGTGCGGGCCGCGGTTCACCAGCTCGCCTATCGCCTCCTCGCCGTTGAGCAGCCGGCCGCGGGCGTCGAGGACGGCCGGCGGGCACTCCTCGCGGGTGTCCGGGTGCAGGACGACCAGACCGGGTGCCGCCGGGCCGACCGCGCCGGGCGGGGTGCCGGGCCGCCACTGGATCGCCGCACCGCCCTCCGAGGAGCCGTACCCCTCCACCAGCCGCACGCCGAACCGCCGCTCGAACGCGGCCGCGGCCACCGCCCCCGCCTCGGTGCCGAACCCGAGCCGCAGCCGGTGGTCCCGGTCGTGCGGGCCGGGCTCGGTGGCCAGGAGGTACTGGATCGCCCGGCCCACGTAGGTGAAGTAGGTGGCCCGGTGCCGTCGTACGTCCGCCAGGAACGCCGACGCCGAGAAGCGGCGCCGCAGCGCCACGCCCGCACCGGCGACGAGGGCGGGCGCCCAGTCGGCGATCACCGCGTTGCCGTGGAACATCGGCATGCAGACGTAGTGCACGTCGTCGGGGCGTACGGCGAACTGGCCGGCCAGGGAGCGACCCGCGGCGGCCAGCCTGCCCTGGGTGCAGATGGCGGCCTTGGGGGCGCCGGTCGAACCCGAGGTGAAGTAGAGGAGCAGCCGGTCGGCGGGGGTGGCGCGGGAGGGGTCGGGGCGGGCGCCGGCGTAGGGGGCGAGCAGGGCGTCGTACGCCTCGGTGTCCGTCACCAGGAGCCGTACGCCGGGCAGGTCGAGGCCGTCGAGCAGCGGCAGGTGGGCCCGCTCGGTGATCAGCAGGCGGCACTCGGTGTGCAGGATGTCGCGGGCGAGTTCGGGGCCGCGCCGGGTGGGGTTGACGCCGGCGACGGCCGCGCGGGCGAGGGCCGCGGCGCTCAGCCACAGCGGGTACTCGGGGGTGTTGTCGAGCAGGATCCCCAGGTGTCCCCCGGCCGGCAGCAGGTCCGTCAGCAGTGCGGCGCGGGCGGCGGCACCGCCGGCGACCTGGTGGTGGGTCAGGACGGTGTCCCCGCACCACAGCCCCGGCCGGTGGTCGCCCCAGCGGGCGTGGACGAGTTCCGCGACAGTGCCCCGGGCCGACTCCATGGACGCGCAGGGTAGTTGACCCACCGTCAGATGGGGAGGGCGACGACGTCGCGGGATGCGGGGCGAGCGCGTGCGCCGGGCCGGTTCTCCCGGTCCGGCGCACGCCGCCCGTCCTGCTCGGCGGTGCTCAGAAGGTGACGTCGGAGCAGGCGTAGAACGCGTTGGCCGTGTCGGCGACCGTCCACACCGCGACGACGACGTGGTGCCCGCTCAGCCCGGACGGCAGGGTGCCGCTGTGGGAGAGGGTCTGCGGCGGGCGCTGACCGCCGTAGGGCACCGTGAGGAACGGCGTCAGGTTGAGGTCGGAGCGGGTCAGGTTGTGGTTCTGGTTCCAGCCCGGCTTGGTGACGTAGTACCTGAAGTCGGTGGTGGCGTGCATGGCGGTGAACTGCCAGCGGAACGAGTAGGACTGGCCGCCGGTCACCCGGGTGGCCGGCCAGGCCCCGCCCGAGGGCGTCCTCGGGCTGTCGAGCTGGGCGAACGGGGTGTTGTTCGCCGAGCAGATCCGGCCGTCGGCGGGTCCGGCGGCCGGGAAGCCCTTGGGGCCCTCGACGCTCTGCGGCTCCCACTGGATGTTGCCGCAGTTGGCGACGGTGCCGTTCTGGCAGAGCTTCTGCCTGCTGACGGGAAGGTCGGTGTAGCCGTGTCCGCTCGCGCCTCCGGCGGTGAGCACGAAGGCTCCCGCCGTGGTGAGGCCGAGCGCGGCGGCGTACCACTTGGTCTTTTTGCGCATGCTGCCGCTCCTGGGGAACGTGGGGAGATTCCGTGAGCCGTGCAGGTCTAGACCAAGTTCGAGATTATTGCTGATCGTTGAACATGTCCATACCAATCGGAGGGCGGGATCGGGGACTTGTCCGACGGCCGGTCAGGGCGACTGCTCCCCCCGTCCCGAGCAGAACGCCACCGTCAGGTCCTTCACCAGCGCCTTGCGCTCGTAGTCGTCGAGTTCCACCAGCCCGCGCATGGTCAGCCGGGTCACCGTGTCCTCCACCGAGTCCACCACCGACGTCAGCACCGACGCCCGCTGCTGGGCGTCCAGCGCGGCGATCCGGCGCCGGTGCATCGCGGCGGCCACCTCCGGGGCGTACTCGACGCGCAACGGCTGCACGGAGAACACCTCCAGGCCGATCGCGCCCGCGTCCCGCGCCACCCGCCGGGTCAGCGCCTCCCCGGCCGCCTCGACCGCCCCCCGCCCGGCAGCCGGCGTCTCCACCGGCACCCGGGCGAGCGCCGCCTCGACGCACTCGCGCAGATACGTCTCGTGGTCCTCGACGCCGAGCGTGGCCCGCGCGGTGTCCCGCACCCGCCACACCACGAGCGCCACCACCCGCAGCGCGACCCCGTTGCCGTCGGCCGCGGGCATCGCCTCACTGCGCCAGTGCCGCAGCCGCACGTCGACCCGACGGCGCAGCAGCAGCGGGTTCACCCACAGCAGGCCGGTGCGCCGGACCGTCCCCCGGTAGCGGCCGAACAGGTCGAGCACCCAGGCCCGCCCGGTCCCGGCGCGCGCCAGCCCGCCGAAGCCGAACAGCCCGAGGACGCCCGCCCCCGCGTACGCCGCCCACTGCACCGGGCCGAGCCCGACACCGGCCGAGGCGGGCGCCTCGAGCGCCTCCACCACCACCGGTGGCAGCACACCCGCCCACCAGGAGGTGACCGCGCAGCCCGCCGCCCCGCACGCCCCGGCGGCCACCCCCACCAGGCCGGGCAGTACGCGGGCGGGCCGCTCGGCGAGCGCGGGATCGACCTGCGCGACCGGCCGGGCCTTCGCCGGGGTCGGCCGGCGGAACCTGGGCTGCTCCCCCGTGCCGGCCCGGCTGCCCACCACGGTGGGGCCCAGCGGCACCGGCCTCGGCTCGGGTTCGTCGCGGAACAGCAGATGGACGGGGATCTCGGTGGTCGCCTCGTTCTGGATCAGCCGGGTGGGCCGTGGTGGCCCTCCCTCCGATTCGGGCGTCTGAGAAGTGGTCGTGCTCATGCGTGCCTCCAGCCTCCGCGCCAGATACGCCATGACAGTGGATGGGGCGACCGAGGT
Source organism: Streptomyces sp. NPDC006259 (assembly GCF_042870975.1). Taxonomy (NCBI): domain Bacteria; kingdom Bacillati; phylum Actinomycetota; class Actinomycetes; order Kitasatosporales; family Streptomycetaceae; genus Streptomyces; species Streptomyces sp. NPDC006259. The sequence continues at coordinate 1,284,315 of NZ_JBIAHY010000001.1, forward strand.
CGCCGGGGTGGCCGTGACGGCCGAGGGACCGGGGTCCCTGACGACCGGGTCGCCGGGTGGCCGTGACGGCCGGGTCGCCGGGTGGCCGTGACGGCCGGGTTCGTCGCGGGTCCGGCCTACGAGAACAGCCGCCGCCAGGTCTCCGGCCCCGGATAGCCGTCGGCCGCCCCGCCGCGCCAGCCCTGGGCCCGTTGGAAGGCCTCGACGCCCCGCCGGTCCGCCTCGCCCCACAGCGGCCCGGGGCCCTTCGTGTAGTACCTGCCGAACCCCTTCTTCACCAGCTGCCTCCCCAGCTGGGTGACGTGGGCGTTGTCCGCGCCGGGGCGGAACATGCCCCGGCCGGGATAGGCCGGGACGCGCGGCGCCGGGGCGGGGGCGGGCGCGCCCGCCGCTCCGGGCGCGATGTCCTTGCCCTTGCCGGTGGTGAGCAGCGACCAGGTCAGCGGGCCGGGCAGCCCGTCGGCGGCGGCCCCGCGCCAGCCCTGGGCCTGCTGGAATGCCTGGGTGGCCCGCCGGTCGGCGTCCGACCAGCGCGGGCCGGGCCCCGAGGCGTAGAACCGCCGCGCGCCGCGCTCGACGAGGAGCCGGCCGAGCAGGGTGACGTGCTGGTTGTCGGCGCCGGGCCCGAAGGCCGCCGGTCCCGGATACGGGGGCGCCCCGGCGCCGGAGCCCGGGTTGGCGCCGTCCCCGCCGCCCTCCTCGCCCGCGGGCGCCCCGGGCACGCCCGGCTCCGCCGGATCCGCGACCAGGCCCTTGTAGCGGTAGGGGACGTAGCGGTCGGAGTCGGTCCAGTAGGCGTAGGGGGTGGCGAGCCGGCGGGTGGCCGGGCGGGTCTGTTCGTAGGCGAGGTAGTAGCCGTGCGTGTAGTCCGTCCAGCCGCCGAAGAGGACGACGTGGGAGCCGTTCGTCGGGTTGTCCGGGTTGTGGAACAGCAGCATGTCGCCGGGCTGCAACTCCTCCTTGGTGATCCGGGTCGCGTACGTGGGGAGACTGCCCGTCCACTCGTTGCCGGGCAGCTTCCAGGCCATGGAGACATAGCCGGAGCAGTCCTGCCGGTAGCCGTCCGACCAGTACGCGCTCATGCTGTACGGCACCTTCGCCGCCACCCACTTCCCGGCGCGGTCGATGATCTCCGTCCGGGTGGTCGCCGGCAGCGTGACCGAGTCGGCGGGCCTGCCGCCGGGCCCGTGCAGGGGCGCCTTGGCGCCCTGCGGGGTCTGGGGCCCGTCGTCCGCCGGGGTCCCCGGCCGGCCGGGGGCCTGCTGCGGGGCGGCCAGGGCGGGGACGGCGTGACCGGCACCGAGGACCGCGGAGGCCGCGGCCGCGACGACGACGGTGCGATGGGCGGCCGGCCGGCCGCCGGCTCCGGCGGCGGGGAAAGCCGCTGCGGCCCGCCTCCGGTCGACGCATCCGGGGCACTCGCAGTCGCTCGCGGGATCGAATTCCTCGAATACCGGAGCCGCCATGCGATTCCCCTCACACTCCCATTGGATATGTCCACGACTGTGCACGTTCGTCAGTCTTTACCAACTGCCTTGCCGACGCGCATACTGACGGTCCGAATGATGTACGCGGGCCCCTCCCAGGGGTTGCGGGGCCGGTCCGGGCCGCCGTTCGAGGGGGCGGGAGCACCTCCGCAGGTCATGTAGAGTTACCTTCGTCAGCAGGCGCCGCTAGCTCAGTTGGTTAGAGCAGCTGACTCTTAATCAGCGGGTCCGGGGTTCGAGTCCCTGGCGGCGCACAGACGGGAAAGCCCCTCACGCGAGTGAGGGGCTTTCCGCTGTTCCGGGCAGCCGCCCGGAGCGGCCGTCACCGCGTGGTGCCGGTCAGGTACGCCGACACGACCACGTTGGCCGTGTAGCTGCCGCTCGCCCGGTCGAAGGTGCCGCCGCAGGTGATCAGCCGCAGCTCGGCGCGGCCCGGCTCGCGGGTGCCGTAGACCCGGCGGGCGTCGAAGCGGTCGCGCCGGACCACCTCGACGCCGTCGACGGTGAACTCGGCGACCCTGCCGTCGGCGCGGACCACACGGATCGTCTCGCCCGCCGCGAGGGTGCTCAGCCCGTGGAAGACGGCGGGGCGGGTCTCGGTGTCGACATGGCCGACCATCAGCGCGGCACCGGCGGCGCCGGGCTTCACCCCGGCCGCGTACCAGCCGACGACGCCGGCCTGGTCGTAGGGCGGCGCGGCGACCGCGCCCCGCGGGTCCAGGCCGCGGGCCACGACCGGGGCCTGCACGCCCAGCCGCGGGATGTCCACGCGCTGGGGCGGCGCGGCGCCCAGCGGTCTGGCGGCGGGCGGCAGCTCGGCGTCGGCGGGCCGGCCCACCGCGGCCATGTCACCGGTGGCGGTGGCGGTGCCGGACACGCCGGGCCGTACGTCGGTCACCTCTCGTCCCCACAGCCACAGGCCGAGCAGCAGCAGTGCCCAGGCCAGGCCGGTCAGGAGGCGGCCGGAGGAGCGTTCCCGTTCGGACATGGTCATTCCGTCCCGCGGCGCCGCCGAGTCCCTCGCAGCACCACCGCGACGGCGGCGACGCCCGCCAGGAGGAGACCGGTGACCGCGTGGGCGAGACCGGGGCCCGCCACCCGCGACTCGTCGGCGGCGGGGAGCGGCGCCGCGCCTCCGCCGCCCGCCATGACCGGCGCGACCGGGGACTCGGGCGTGGACGGGCGGGCCGAGGCCGCGACGACCTCGACGGCGCCCCTGATCTCCAGGTCGGCGCAGGTGACCGTCACCTCGTAGGAGCCGGGGCCGATCGAGGTGCGGACCCGGGTCTCACCGGACAGTGAGCCGCCCGAGCCGACCAGGTGTGCCGGGGAGACGAACGCGTGGGACTCCGCGGTGGCCTTCCTGCCCGAACAGCCGGTGGCCTCGAGGGCCACCTCGTGGCCGGGGGCCGGGGCCGCCGGGATCACCGCGACTCCGCCCGCGGGATTCGCGGCGTACGCCGTCGGGGTGAGCGTCGCGGCGACGGCCGCGAAGCCCGCACACAGTGTGACTTTCAGTTGACCCATCGTGAACCTCCGTACCTGGAGGCTCCCCCTGGCGCCGGTGCCCCGCATCCCCAGCGGGGCACCGCTACTCCGTTCGGGTCGATCCTCGCCGGTGAGGGGTTTCAGATCCGGTCGACGAGATCCGCGATCGAGTCGACCACCTTCGACGGGCGGTACGGGAAGCCCTCCACGTCCTGGGGCCGGGTCAGACCGGTGAGCACCAGGAACGTCTGCATCCCGGCCTCCATGCCGGCCAGCACGTCGGTGTCCATGCGGTCGCCGATCATGGCGCTGGTCTCGGAGTGGGCGCCGATCGCGTTCAGGCCGGTGCGCATCATCAGCGGGTTGGGCTTGCCCGCGAAGTAGGGCTGCTTGCCGGTCGCCTTGGTGATCAGTGCCGCGACAGCCCCCGTGGCGGGAAGCGCGCCCTCGGTGGAGGGCCCGGTCTCGTCCGGGTTCGTGGCGATGAAGCGGGCGCCGTCGTTGATCAGCCGTACCGCCTTCGTCATCGCCTCGAAGGAGTAGGTGCGGGTCTCGCCGAGGACGACGTAGTCCGGCTCGTGGTCGGTGAGGACGTAGCCGATGTCGTGCAGCGCCGTGGTCAGGCCGGCCTCGCCGATGACGTACGCGGAACCGTCGGGCCGCTGGTCGTCCAGGAACTGGGCGGTGGCCAGGGCCGAGGTCCAGATGTTCTCGATCGGCACGTCCAGGCCCATGCGACGCAGTCGGGCGTGCAGGTCCCGCGGGGTGTAGATCGAGTTGTTCGTCAGCACGAGGAAGGGCCGGCCGGACTCGCGCAGCTTCTTCAGGAAGGAGTCTGCGCCGGGGATCGGGACGCCCTCGTGGATGAGCACCCCGTCCATGTCGGTGAGCCACGACTCGATGGGCTTGCGGTCTGCCATGTGGTGCGTCTCCTGGCGTGCGTACGGGCGGTGCGGGGGCGCCGGAACCACGGCGTACCGACGCCCCCAGCCTAATCAGCACCGCGTGATCCGGAACCCGTCGATCACCAGCGAATGCGAAGGGCCGCGCTCGGACGTCGCCCGCGTGCCGTCACGGCCCTGCCGGTACGCCTCAGCGGCGCTTGCGGGCCAGCACGAGGGCGGCGCCCGTGGCGAGGAGACCGGCGGTGACGGCGAGGACGCCGGCCGGTGAGGCGAGACCGGTGAGCGCCAGCTCCTCGGCCTCGTCGGCGAGGGAGGACGGGGCGGAGGGCGAGGTGTCGGGGGTGGACGCGGTGGTCGACCGGTCGGCGGGCCCCGTCGGGGAGCCGCTCTCGTCCCCGCTCTCGTCCCCGCTCTCGCTCTCGTCCCCGCTCTCGTCCTCGTCCCGCGCCTCGACGGTGAAGCGGTAGTCGTTCGACTGTCCGACCCATTCGCCGTCGTCGCCCTGCCGCTGGACGACCGCCGCGTTCGCGGTCACCCGGTCGGGCACGGCGTCGGAGGTGAGCGACAGGCGCAGTTTCACGGTGAGGGTCCGGCCGGGGGGCACGGTGAAGCCGGGGAAGAAGGGCACGGACCGCTCCGGGGGACCGGAGGGTTCCGCCCCTTCGTCGGGGGCGTCCGCGAGTGCTCCGACGAGTTCGTCCTCGTCGGTCGTCTCCCAGCGGACCGGGTGCGGGTGGCCGTCGGCGTAGAACTCCAGGTGGGCCTGGGACGGCTTCAGGGCGTGCGCGGAGTCGACGAGGACGACGACCGGGTGCACGTCGGCGCAGGCACGGCGGGTGGTGTTGGTGAGGTCGAGGAACCAGGTGCCGTAGCCGCCCCCGGCACGGTAGGAGTCGGGCCCGCCGTGGAGACGGGTGGTGAGCGGGAAGTCCCCGGCGTCCGCCCCGGCACAACTGCGCCCGACCTCCGCGTGGGCGGGCACGGGCAGCAGAACGGCGGCTGCGGCGAGGCAGAGGGAAACGGGCGTGCACAGTCGCATGAACACGTGAGCCTGCCGGAGGGAACGCCCCAGCGGGGGCCGCCGCACCGTACGGGCGTGCGGATGCATTCGTTCGGCGGAGGCGCTCGACTCACTCTCGGCGGACAGGCCGGGCTCGCCCGGTGCAGAGGCCCGACTCACGCCGGTGGAAGACCCGCCCGCGCCCCCGACGGAGTCCTCCTCACACGTCCGTACGTCCGAACACCGGTCCCAGGAGCAGGTGGGCCGCGCCCTCCGCCACCTCGCCCGGTGCGAGCCGTACCGGTACGGCGGGCTCCGGGGAGCCCTCTCGGGCGGCGCGGGCGGCGAGGACCGCGGCGACTCCGCGGACGAAGGGGTCCGGGGTGGCGGTGATCGTGCGTCCGCCGAGGAGTATCCGGTCGATGTCGAGCAGGCCGGCGAGGTTCGCGGCGGCCACGCCGAGCACGCGGGCCGCCTCGCCCACGTCGCCCCGGTCGATGGCCGCGAGGCACAGCGTCTCGACGCACCCCCGGTTGCCGCAGGGGCAGGGCGGTCCGTCCAGTTGGATCACCTGGTGGCCGAACTCCCCCGCGCCGGTCCGGGCCCCGCGGTGCACCCTGCCGCCGATGACCAGGCCGGCGCCGAGCCCCGTACCGAGGTGGAGGTAGGCGAAGGAGCCGGGTTCGCCGCCGACGGCGAGGCCGAGGGCGGCCGCGTTGGTGTCCTTGTCGACGACGACCGGCACGCCGAGCCGCCGCGCGAGCGCGTCCCGCAGGGGGAAGCCGTCCCACTCGGGGAAGCCGGTGACGCGGTGCAGTACGCCGTGGGTGTGGTCCAGCGGGCCGGGCAGGGCGACCCCGACTCCGAGCAGCGCCGAGCGGACGGGAAAGCCCGTTCCCCCGGGGCGCCCCCGCTTCGGTCCGCCCGGCGCCCCGAGACCCCCGCCCGCCGCCGCCGCACCCGGCGCCCGCGCGTCCGCTCGTGTGTCCGAGGGTGCGGCGGCGTGGCCGTCCGCGTCCGTGTCCGCGTCGGCGCACGCCGTCCCGTCAAGGCGCCCGCTCCCCCTCGCCCCCATGACGTCGGCGACCTCCCGCTCGACGGCCCCCAGCACCGCCTCCGCGCCGGCGCCCAGGTCCAGTGGGCCCCGCCGCTCCGCCACGACGCCGCCGTCGAGGTCGGTGAGGACGACCCGCAGTTCGTCGCGGTCGAGGTGGACGCCGATCGCGTGGGCGGCTCCGGGGACCAGCCGCAGCACCGTGCGCGGCTTGCCCCCCGTGGAGGCGCGGCGGCCGGCCTCCGCGGCGAGGCCCTCCTCCCGCAGCCGGGCGGTGATCTTGCTGACGGCCTGCGGGGTGAGGCCGGTGCGCTCGGCGAGTTCGAGCCGGCTGATGCCGTCCGGTCCGGCCGTGCGGAGCAGGTCGAGCACGAGCGCGGCGTTGTGACTGCGTACGGCGAGGAGGTTCGCGCCGACGGCGCCACCCGCCACTCGCGCACCGGCCACTCCCGCACCGGCACCGGCACGGGCACCGGTCACGCCAGCACCCGCGACACCGGCACCGGCATCCACCACGTCCCCGCCCGCCAGGCCGCTCGCGCCGTCCCTGCCGCTTGCCGTGCCGCCGTTCGTCCTGTTCACGCGCCCCATTCTGCCCCGCGCTTGCACTTTGGCAACAGCGTTGCGAAAGTAGGTCGCATGACTGGTACTCCCCTCCGCGTCGGCCTGATCGGCTACGGCCTCGCGGGCTCCGTCTTCCATGCCCCGCTGATCACCGCCACCGAGGGCCTCGTCCTCGACACGGTGGTCACCTCGAACCCCGAGCGGCAGGAGCAGGCCCGCACCGGGTTCCCGGACGTACGCGTCGCCAACACCCCCGACGAGCTGTTCGCCCGCTCCGGGGACCTGGACCTGATCGTCATCGCGTCCCCGAACAAGACGCACGTGCCGCTCGCCAGGACCGCCCTGGAAGCGGGCCTCGCGGTCGTCGTCGACAAGCCGGTGGCCGGTACGGCGGCCGAGGCACGGGAGCTGGCCGGCCTCGCCGAGAAGCGCTCGCTGTTCCTCTCCGTCTTCCAGAACCGCCGCTGGGACAACGACTTCCTCACCCTGCGCGGCCTCCTCGCCGAGGGCGCGCTGGGCGACGTATGGCGCTTCGAGTCGCGGTTCGAGCGGTGGCGGCCGCAGCTCAAGGGCGGCTGGCGGGAGTCCGGCGATCCGGCGGAGATCGGAGGGCTGCTGTACGACCTCGGCAGCCATCTCGTCGACCAGGCGCTGGTCCTCTTCGGTCCGGTCACGCGGGTCTACGCCGAGTCGGTCGTCCGCCGCGCCGGCGCGGCGACCGACGACGACACGTTCCTCGCGCTCACCCACGCGAACGGCGTCCGCTCCCACCTCTACGCCTCCGCGACGACCGCGCAGCTCGGCCCGCGTTTCCGGGTGCTGGGCTCGGAGGCCGGCTATGTGAAGTACGGCCTGGACCCGCAGGAGGCGGCGCTGCGGGACGGCGGGCGGCCCGGCGCCGGCTGGGGCACGGAGCCCGAGGAGCTGTGGGGGCACGTCGGCTCGGGCGAGTCCCCGCCGACCGGCGGCGGGCGCCCCGTACGGACCCTGCCCGGCGACTACCCGGCCTATTACGCTGCGGTGGCGAAGGCACTGATCGACGGCGGTCCCAACCCGGTGACCGCCGGAGAGGCGGCCGCCGCGCTCGACGTCCTGGAGGCGGCCCGCCGTTCGGCACGAGACGGAGTGGCGGTGTCGCTGTGACCCACGAGATCACCCCCAGGTTCACCCCGGAGATCGCCCCGACCCTGGAGGAGTTGCAGGCGCAGGAACGGCGCCTGGTCTTCCGCCGGTTCACGTTCGACGACGCCTGGGCGCTCGGCTCGCTGCTGGTGGAGCTGGCCCGGGAACGGCAGGCCCCGGTGGCCGTCGACATCCACCGGGCGGGCCAGCAGCTGTTCCACGCGGCCCTGCCCGGCTCGGCCCCCGACAACGACGCCTGGATCGCGCGCAAGCGCCGGGTGGTGGAGCGCTACGGCGCCTCGTCCTACCTGGTGGGCTCGCGCCACCGCGCCAAGGGGACGACGTTCGAGGAGTCCTCGCGCCTGGACCCGGACGAGTACGCGGCCCACGGCGGCTCCTTCCCGATCAACGTCGACGGCGTCGGCGTGATCGGCGCGGTGACCGTGTCGGGCCTGCCGCAGCTGGAGGACCACCGGTTCGTGGTGGAGGCCCTGGAACAGTTCCTGGAAACGGATCCGGACCGGCGCTGAGACCCCGTCGAGGGTCCTGCGGGGAGGTGCCCGCGGCGACGCGGACGCCTCCCCGCGGGAACGGGTCCTACGCCGGCTTCAGCTCCTGCCGCTGCCGCCCCAGCCCGTCGATCTCCAGCTCGACGACATCCCCCGCCCGCAGATACGGCTTCGGCTCGGGCTGCCCGAAGGCGACGCCCGCCGGCGTTCCCGTGTTGATGACGTCACCGGGGCGGAGAACCATGAACTGGCTGACGTACCGCACGACTTCGCCGACGGGGAAGATCTGCTCGGCGGTCGTGCCGTCCTGCTTCAACTCGCCGTTCACCCACAGCCGCAGGCCCAGGGTCTGCGGGTCGGGCACCTCGTCGGCCGTCACCAGCCACGGGCCGAGCGGGTTGAACGTCTCGCAGTTCTTCCCCTTGTCCCACGTGCCGCCCCGGTCCATCTGGAACTCCCGCTCGGACACGTCGTGCGCGACGGCGTACCCGGCGACATGCGCGAGCCCCTCCCGCGCCGACTCCAGGTAGCGGGCGGTACGGCCGATGACGACCGCCAGCTCCACCTCCCAGTCGGTCCTGGTGGACCCGCGCGGCACGAGCACGGTGTCGTACGGCCCGACGACCGTGTCCGCCGCCTTGAAGAAGACGACGGGCTCGGCGGGCGCCTGGGACCCGGTCTCGCGGGCGTGGTCGTGGTAGTTCAGCCCGATGCACACGACCTTGCCGATCCGGCCGACCGGCGGGCCCACGCGCAGCCCGGCCGCGTCCAGGGCGGGCAGTTCCCCGGACTCCCCGGCGGCGCGGATCCGGCCGAGCGCCTCGTCGTCGGCGAGCAGCGCGCCGTCGATGTCGTCCACGAGGCCCGACAGGTCCCGCAGGGTCCCCCGGGCGTCGAGCAGCGCGGGACGCTCCGCGCCCGCCGTACCGACTCGCAGCAGCTTCATGATCACAATCTCCCTCGATCGCGGCGCGTCCGCCGACGGGTGCGGCCGTCGCAGGACCGGTCGATCGTCCAAGCTGAGTGTCCACTGTGCAAGACCCGGTTCACGTACTGGACCGTCACCACGCCTGCCCCGGCCGCGTCACCTGTGCAGCGCCGCCCGCTCGACGACGCTCCAGGCCGTGCTGGTGACGACGTACAGCGCGGCCGCCAGCGGGACGACGGCGACCGTGACGAGGGTGAAGAAGGACAGGAACGGCATGACCCTGGTGACCGCGCCCAGGCCGGGGACCTCCGCCCCGCCGGCCGCTCCGCCGGCCGTCGCGCCCGTCGTCGCGTCGGCGACCACCGTGCGCCGGGCCAGGCGGTATCCGAAGGTGGCGACGGCCGTGACGACGGCGAACAGCGCAAGGTAGACCAGCCCGGCCCCGCCGAACATCCCGCCGGCGGCGAGGGCGTCGGCCCAGCGCTCGCCGAGGGGCGCGTCAAGGAGCTGGTGGGTGAGCAGGCCATTGGTCTCGCCGCCGATCGTGGAGTGCGAGAAGACGTAGTAGAGGAGGAGGAAGGCGGGCGCCTGGAGCAGGCCGGGCAGGCAGCCGGAGAGCGGGGACACCTTCTCCCGCGCGTGCAGCTCCAGCACGGCCCGCCGGAGTTCCTCCGGGTCGCGGGCGTGCTTGCCGCGCAGTTCGGCGATCCGCGGCTGGAGAGCGGCGCGCGCCTTCTGGCCGCGTGCGGCGGCCCGTGACAGGGGATGGACGAGCAGCCGTACGAGCGCGGTGAACAGGACGATCGCGGCGGCGGCCGAGGAGGCGTGGAAGAGGGGGTCGAGCGCGTCGGCGAGCCGCTCGACGAGATGGACGAAGACAGCGAAGACGGACATGGGTGGAGAGCCCTCCGGGGGTCTCGTCGTGCCGGGAAGTGGAGACGACGGCATGACGGCCCGCGCGAGAGGCAGAAGGTGTCGGTGGGTGTCGTTACCCGTGTGCTGCCCTCGCGACGGCCGTCGGGAGGGCGTGTCCCGGTGCCCTGGGCCGGGGCCGTCCGGAGGCGTCGGGATCGCGCTGCGGCAGGAAGGCCGTACAGCGGTCACGGTCGCGGATGGCCGTCCGCACCCGGGTGCGCGGCACGGCGGGGGCGCAGCGCGCGGCGACGAGCGAGCAGAGCGCGAGGGCGGCACCGGCGGCGGCCGTCGCGGCGAGGGCGACGGTCGCGGAGAGGCTGCCCGCGTCGAGGAGGGCGAGCCCGAGGACGGCGAGGAGCAGGGCGAGGCCGGGCCACCGGCGGAGCAGGGGCGTGCGGACCATGGTGCGGATCACCGCCGTCTCCTCCCCGTCCTGGTGGTGCGTGCCGTGTGCGGGCGTCGCCGGCGCCGCAGTTGGCGCCGTTCTTGTTCGGTTATACCCGAACGGACCGGGGGCGTGGGGAGAGGGCCGCGCTCTACGCCGTCCGGCCGCGCACCTCCACCAGTCTTCCCCACACCACCAGGCGGTAGCGGGAGGAGTACTCGGGGGTGCAGGTGGTGAGGGTCAGGTAGTGGCCGGGGTCCTCGTAGCCGTAGCGGGGGACGGTCAGGGAGCGGGGGACCGGCCGGATGACGCCGGTGTCGTCGGGCGAGGTCCTGGCGAGCACGAGGTCGACGGCGTACGTGTACGTCGCGTCGGCCGTCTCGACGACGACCGTGTCCCGTGGCCTGAGCCGGTCCAGGTGGCGGAAGGGCTCACCGTGGGTGTTGCGGTGGCCCGCGAGGGCGAAGTTGCCCTGCTGGCCGACCTGTTGGGTGTGGGCGTAGTGGCCGACGTAACCGTGGTCGAGGACCTTCCGCTTGCCGGTGCCCTCGGCGACGGGAGCGCGGACACGGAGGCGGGGGATGACGAGGACGGCGTACGCCTGGGCGGGCGAGGGCCGGGCCACCGGGGGCCGCGGACCGGAGACGACCGGGGGAGGCGGATGCCCCGACCGTCCGGCGACCCGCTCCGGAGGAACCGTTTCCGGCACCTCCTCGGAGCCGTCGCCACCGGCACCCCCGCCCCACTGCCGTTCCAGGGCCTGCACGCTCCGCTCGGCGCCCTCGCGGGCCTCGCGGTTGGTCCACCACAGCTGGTGGACGACGAGGAGCAACCCCAACAGGCCTGCGGTGACGAGCAGTTCGGCACCGGTCCACAGTGCCCGCCGACGCCGTTCGCGCCGCCGCCGCAGGCCGTGGTGCACGACGGGATCCCGCACGGGCCACCTCCTTCACCGGGGCCGCCCGCACCATAGGCGCGCGGCCGCGAGGACTCCAGACCCGTGCCCGTGCGACCGTGCGGCCACCCCCTCGCGCGGGCCTCGCCGTTCGTCCCCTCGAACCTTCCTCCACAGGTTTGAGAAAGGGCTGTCAGATCTCTCGACAACACCGGGCGCCGCCCCCGATGCTTCGTGACGCGCTCACGCACTCACGTTCCCGCACGAGCCACGAGTGAAGGACCCGGCCGGGACGGCCGGCCCTGTCCTCGGTTCACGGACGCCGCCGGTGGGACGACCGGCGCTGTCCTCAGTCGAGTGAAGCGGAGAAGTCATGATCCGACGCAGAACCCTGCTGGCGGCCACCGGCGGTGCCCTCCTCGGCACCGGCCTGGCGGCCGGCACGGCCCACGCCGACGCGACGATCGGCGTCAACCCGTCCACGACGTACGGCAACTGGGAGGGCTGGGGAACCTCCCTCGCCTGGTGGGCCAACGTCTTCGGCGCCCGCGACGACTTCGCCGACATCTTCTTCACCACCAAGTCGGTGGCGTACGGCGGCCGGACGCTGCCCGGCCTCGGCATGAACATCGCCCGCTACAACCTGGGCGCGTGCAGCTGGAACACCGTGGGCGGCCAGACCATGGCGGTCTCCCCCAACATCCCCGCGTTCAAGCAGATCGAGGGCTTCTGGCAGGACTGGAACAACGAGGACCCCGCCTCCTCCGCGTGGAACTGGTCGGCGGACGCCAAGCAGCGCGCGATGCTGACCAAGGCGACCGCGCGGGGCGCCACGACCGAGCTGTTCGCCAACTCCCCCATGTGGTGGATGTGCCAGAACCACAACCCCTCGGGCGCGGCGAACGGCGGCAACAACCTCCAGACGTGGAACTACCGCCAGCACGCCTCCCACCTGGCCGCCGTCGCCCTCCGCGCCAAGAACAACTGGGGCGTGAACTTCGCGACGGTCGACCCCTTCAACGAGCCCTCCTCGTCCTGGTGGACGGCGACCGGCACGCAGGAGGGCTGCCACATGGACTCCACGGTCCAGGCGGCCGTACTGCCCTACATGCGCAGCGAGCTGGACAAGCGCGGCCTGACCGGGACCCGTATCTCCGCCTCGGACGAGACGAGTTACGACCTGGCGCGCACGACGTGGAACTCCTTCGGCTCGTCCACGAAGGCCCTCGTCAACCGGGTGAACGTGCACGGCTACCAGGGCTCGGGCGGCCGCCGGGACCTGCTGTACACGGATGTCGTGACGACGTCCGGGAAGGCCCTGTGGAACTCGGAGACCGGCGACAACGACGGCACCGGCCTCTCCATGGCCAAGAACCTGCTCTCCGACTTCCGCTGGCTGCACCCGACGGCCTGGGTGTACTGGCAGGTCATGGACCCGTCGACGAACTGGGCGATGATCGCCTACGACGCGGCCACCCTCCAGCCCGGCGCGGTCACCACGAAGTACTACGTGATGGCCCAGTTCAGCCGCCACATCCGCCCCGGCATGACGATCCTCGACACCGGCGTCAGCTATGCCGTGGCCGCGCTGGACAAGGCCGCACGGCGCCTGGTCGTCGTCGCCGTGAACACGGCGACGACACCACAGACCCTGACCTTCGACCTCTCCCGCTTCTCCACCGTGACCGGCGGCTCGGGCGGCCTGGTGCCGCGCTGGAACACCGCGACGTCGGGCGGCGGCGACCTCTACACGGCCCGCTCGGACACCTACCTGTCCGGCAAGTCGGTGAGCGTGCCGTTCGCGGCGGGCGCGGTGCAGACGTTGCAGATCGACGGAGTGACGATCTAGGGGCGCCGCTCGGCGCCCCCGTGGCCGCAGGCCGGCCTCCGCTCCCTTGTCGAGCGCCTGGCCTGCGGCTCTCTCCTCTTCGTCACCGGTCGGCAGTACGGTGTGACCCATGCGCCCCGACACGCCCGCCGAGAACGTCGACCACACCGCCGAAGCGGCACGCCTGGAGCGGACCGCCGGCCGGTATCCCGAGGACGCCGAGGCCCTGCTCGTCCAGGCCGCGGCCCACCTGGAACTGTCCGGCGACCGCCCCGCCGCGACGACCCTCTACGACCGCCTGCTGTCGTCCCCGGCCGGCCTGGACGCCCCGCACCTGGTCCGCGCCCTCAAGGCGTCCAACCTGTGGGAGTACGGCCACGAGGCCGAGGCCCGCGCGATCATCGACGGCATCCGCTCGGCCGCCCCGCGCGACCCGGCCCCCTGGGTGATCGTCGCGGAGTCCCTGGAGTCCCACGACGAGCTGGAGGCGGCGGAGGCGACGTTCACGGAAGCGGCCCGGCTGCTCCTGACGGACGTACCGGAGCCGCCGTACGCCACGCATCCCCTCCTCTTCGGCCGCCACCGTGTCCGCCGCATGCTGGGCGCGGCCCACGACGACTGGGACACCCTCGCCGACGCCCTGCACTCGTCCCCGGTCCCCCTCGACGAACTCCACGACCCCAAGCGGGTCTGGTCCCTCGGCTCCGAGAACCCGGCGGAACTGGCGGCCGAGATCTCCCGCCTCCGCGCGGAACTGGGCACCTTCCGCCAGGCCCTCTCCCGCCCCTTCCCGGTGGCCGTCCTGCACTGGCCGGCCGGGGAACTGGCGGAGCTGGTCTCGGCCTACCCCACGCTCGCGGACGAGTACCCGTCCCACGAGACCCACCTCGCGGTGATAGAGGCATCCCTGCGCGAACTGGCCGCCTCCGGCACGGGCAACCTGGGCATCGTGACGGGCACGGTGCCCTCGTACGAGGCCTTCGCGGCCTCGGAGGGCACGTCGCCCGCAGACGCCGACCTCCTGCCCCAGTACGCGACGACGCTGGCGGCGAGGGGGAGGGCGGCGGCCTGGCCGCCGGGGCGGGGGGCGGAGTGTTGGTGCGGGTCGGGGGAGTTTTACGGGGGGTGTCATGGGGTGGGGGCTTGACGCCCCTGCTTCGATACGGGAAGCCGGTGACCAGGGCCGTCGTCTGGGAACTCCCCGCAACGACGGCCCCCGCCCGGCCCCTAGGCGACCGATGACTTACTGGGATGAACCCAACGCGCGATTGCGCCAGTAGTCACGGTGGTAGCGCACGTACTCCGGGTGGACTGTATGTCCCTTCCTGACCTCAAGCTGCGCCCGAAGGGCTGTGCCGAAAAGAGCCGCACGCACGACTATCGACCAGTCCGTTTCGATGAGGACTGCGCCAATATCGAGCCGTACATGGCAGTTCGGGCAGAGGCACAGGATGTTCGGCTCAACGTCAGGTCCCCGATGAGGCTTGCCCAGGGGCCGTATGTGCGCCCCCTCGCTGTAGGGCTTGCCGTCCGGCCCTTCCAGCCGGAGGCCACACATCTGGCACTCCCCCTCGTAAAGCCTTTTGATGCGCTTCACCGCAGCGGTGTCCCGGACTAGACGGCAGACCCGCATGCTCCGCGTGAGCGGGAACTTCTCCTCGTTGCCCTCGTCCGCCGCGGGGTCGCCGTCCGGCTCCCGCTCGTGGGATGCGGCCTCCTGTTCCCCCAGGTCATCCAAGGCTTGGAGCACCTGGCGCTCAAGGTCAGTCTGCATTTGGAGGTCGTCAGGCAAGCGCTCCAAGTCGAACTGGCAGATCTGAATCTCTGAACCGTCAGGGGCTAGGGACTTTGAGATCGCGTCACGCACAGCGGTGATCTTGTACAGACCGTCGTACCGGTACCCATCGGCCTTGCGGGGGGAGTACCGCTCGTCCCCCTTGCGCCCACGGATCACACGAATGTCGTAGCCGCGCTCAAAGCTCCGCAGCAGAGCAGCATTGTCCAGGTATGACCATGACTGACTACGGAGGAGTTTCCCCGTCTTTGGGTCTTTGTCCTTGCTGGGCGAGGCTCCCGTGTAGCGGATCGTGTCCCACTCATCCTCGTCATCTTCGTAGCCCCCATGCAGGACGATCGCGTCTCCTACCTGAAGGCCATCCTCGTCGGAGGCCCAGGAGATACCTCGCTGGTTGTCCCTGTGTAGCTTCGCCTGCTGGACCGCCTTTCGTCTGGCGAAGACCGCACCCACCGGGACGCCTCGCACATGCCCGCCAACCCGTTCGATTCTCATTCGCCCATACTTGAGCGAGACTGATCAACATTGTCAAACCCCTTCCGTCAAAGGCCGGTTGGGGCTGCATGGCCTTGCTATACGTGACAGCGTCGGTCCTGGTCGTCAGAGCCCTCTGTTAGACATGCACCAGTTGCTCGAGCGATCAAGGGAGCTTGCATGTCTGAGCTGGACGATCTGTCCCGCCCCGTCTCGGGCTTGTACGAGCAACTGATCACGCTGCGCTTCGAACAGAAGCTCAAGGAACTCGCCCGGCTCGGTTGGCACCCGGTGAGCGATCCGGTCGGACCCGAGTCGGTCCCCCACGTGCTTGCTCGACATGTGTCTCGCACCGTGCAGCGCGTACTGCGGAATCTGCCTGCCGGAGATCGCGTGCACGCGGCGAACCACATTCTGGAGTCCGTCAGCACGCTTGAGGGAGCCCAGGAATGGGTGGACCTCGTCGCAGACGGCCCTCGACAGCTCTTGGCTATGACGCAGCAGGAAGCACCAGGAGTCTTCGCCGTTCGCCCCGGCATCCCACTGTCCGACACTGCGCTCCTCACCAACGCCCCCGAAGACCCCAGTCTCGGCTTTGAACTTCGAGCGGAATTGGCAACCGCTGACCACGTGGACCTCCTGTGTGCCTTCGTCAAATGGCACGGACTGCGGGTCATCGAACGGTCTCTTCACGCAGCCCACTCGCGGGGCGTGCCCATACGGGTCCTGACCACTACCTACATCGGCGCCACCGAGCGACGAGCCCTAGACCGCTTGGTGCGCGACTTCAACGCTGAGGTAAAGGTCAACTACGAGACGCGATCGACTCGGCTACATGCCAAGGCATGGCTGTTCCGTCGAGAGAGCGGCTACGACACGGCATACGTCGGCAGCTCGAACCTGTCGAAGGCAGCACTACTCGACGGGCTGGAGTGGAACGTTCGCCTGTCGTCCGTAGCCACGCCCGATGTGCTGCGGAAGTTTGAAGCGACGTTCGAGTCGTACTGGAATGACCCCACCTTCGAAAGGTACGACCCCGACGCTGACGGCAGCCGCCTTCAGGAGGCGCTGACCATCGCAGGCGGAGCCCCTTCCGCCGACCGACCCATTACCCTGTCCGGCCTCGAAGTGCGGCCCTATCCCTATCAGCGCGACATGCTCGAGCGCCTTGATGTAGAGCGTGAGGTACACCATCGGCACCGCAACCTGTTGGTAGCGGCGACTGGCACAGGCAAGACGGTCATGGCAGCGCTCGACTACAAGCACCTTCGGCAGAGGCACGGTCGCGACCTACGTCTCCTCTTCGTCGCTCACCGCAAAGAGATCTTGCAGCAGTCCATGCGGACCTACCAGGAGATCCTGCTCGACGCGAACTTCGGCGAATCGCTGCACAGCGGTGAGATTCCGGAGCGTTGGACTCACGTCTTCGCAAGCGCCCAGTCGCTGCACACACAGACACTGGAGCGCCTCGCCCCGGACCACTTCGACGTCATCGTCATCGATGAGTTCCACCACGGGACCGCACCGACCTACCGCAAGATCATCGATCACTTCCAGCCCGCGGAACTGCTGGGCCTGACCGCCACGCCCGAACGCATGGATGGCAAGAGCATTCAAGAGGAGTACTTCGACGGCCGTATCGCCGCCGAAATGCGCCTGTGGGAAGCGCTGGACAACGAACTCCTCTGCCCTTTCCACTACTTCGGCGTCAGCGACAACACCGATCTAAGCGCTGTGCAGTGGAAGCGGGGAGCATACGACACGGGCTCACTCAGCGAACTTCTGACCGGCGACAAGATCCGCGCTGGCCTCATCCTGAAGGCTGTAGAGGAGAAGGTGGGCGACCCCAGTCGCATGCGAGCGCTGGGGTTCTGCGTCTCGGTCGCCCACGCCCACTTCATGGCCGAGTCTTTCCGGTCGTCCGGTCTCCACGCGGTCGCTGTATCCGGGGAGACTCCGGCGGACGAACGCCGTCAGGCGCTCGCCGATCTGAAATCCGGGACGGTGCGGGTGGTCTTCTCGGTCGACCTCTTCAACGAAGGTATCGATGTCCCCGACGTCGATACCTTGCTCCTGCTCCGTCCTACCTCGAGCGCGACCGTGTTCCTCCAGCAACTCGGACGAGGGCTTCGCCGCTCTGACAACAAGGCCGTGCTGACCGTTCTGGACTTCATCGGCCAGCACCGCAAGGAGTTCCGCTTCGAGAACCAGTTCCGCGCCCTGACGAATCTCAGCCGCAGGCGGTTGTTGGACCACATCGAGCACGACTTCCCGCGGCTCCCCTCCGGCTGCGCGATCATGCTGGAGGAAAAGGCAAAACAAAGAATCATCTCGAATATCAAGGAACAAATCAGCGTCAACGTCACCACGCTAGCCCGTGAGGTGGCTGACTACGGCGAGCTCCGCCTCGGCCGCTATCTGGAAGAGAGCGGCCGCGACATCAAGGAGGTATACCGAGGCAGCGGGAACGCATGGGTCGGACTGCTGCGCCGCGCCGGCCTGATCGACCGCGAGGCACCCGAGGGCGAGGCTCAACTCCTCAAGCGAGCATCTGCCTTCCTCCACGTCGATGACCCGCTGCGCGTGGACTCGTACACACGCATGTTGGAAGACGACGCCCCTGCTTACAACGACCTGGACGAGCAGGGGAAGGCATACGCTCGCATGCTGTTCTTCCAGTTGTGGCCGCTGGGAGGAGTCACGAGAAAGGGCTTCGCGAGCTACGACGCCGGTTTTTCCACACTCCGGAAGCAGCACGCCTTCCGCAGCGAGCTCCGCCAGGTACTGGCGTACAACCTTGACCACACCGAGCACGTGCCGATCGCGCTCCTCGATGGGACTGGCGCCAGGGATATCCCACTGACGGTGCACGCCTCCTACAGCCGCGAAGAGATCCTTCCAGCTCTCGGTCAGGCCGACATCGGCGCCTTCATGCCCGGCGACTTTCGCGAGGGGGTCAAGTGGTGCGAAGCCATCAAGACCGACGCACTACTGATCACCCTGGAGAAGGATGAGAAGGACTTCTCTCCTCAGACCCGCTACCGCGACTTCGCGCTAAGTGCCACCCAGTTCCACTGGGAGTCCCAAAACCAGACCTCGGAGACCTCCCCCACAGGCCTGCGGTACCAGCACCACGTCCAGCAAGGCAGCCACGTGTTGCTGTTCGTCCGTCGCTACAAAACCACCGATATCGGCGGCCCTCAGCCGTGGATGCTGTTGGGACCTGCCCAGTACGCCAAGCATGAAGGCAGCAAGCCGATGGCCATCACTTGGAGGCTCCACCACCCACTTCCGGCAAACGTGCTCACTTACGCCAAGGCCGTAGCGGCAGGCTGACCCTCATGGATGGGCTGGCGCCGCGTTCCATTCGGCCTCGAAGTTCATCTGGGCCCGGTCTAGGATCTCGTCCGTGTCGTGGCCATGCGCCTGTAGCCAGTGCAAGAGGTCAGCGATGACATCGATGGCGGCAGCCTCCGCCGCCATCGCACCCAGCCGACTTCGCCGGGAAGTGCCAAGCAGCTCACCGTCTCGGTAGGAACTGAGGACAGTTTCGGCTCGCGCCACGCGCGACAACCCGCCTACGCGACCCGCCGGCGCCGTCGATGCGGTCGCGAGCTCGCACCACGTCACCTTGCAGTCATTGACCGCGCGGAACCGCCCCACGTCTGGTGCGTAATTGACGAGGCCGCGGTCAGACGCCAGGTCGGCGGCCGCGCAGTCATGAGAGACCAACTCGCTCATCTGCTGACCATGGGAAAGCGGCCACACGTAACCATCCAGGTGCTGCCCTTCTCCACAGGCGCCCACGCCGCTGCCGTCGGGAGTTTTGTAGTCCTGCGCGGCCCAGCCCCAGAGCTGGATGTGGTGTACGTCGACCTGCTCGGCGGCGGCCTTTTCATGGAGAAAGCTCCCGAACTGGAGCGGTATAGATTGGCGTTCGAGTACCTAAGCGCGCAGGCACTCGACCTTGAGTCGTCCGCGGAGCTGATCCAGCGTATAAGCAGGGAGTGACAGTGATGGCGGCCCCTAGCCCCGAGTGGTTCAAGTCCTCCTACAGCGGCGGCAGCGGCACGGAGTGTGTGGAGTGCGCCCGCGTCGATACCGGCATGCTGGTGCGCGACTCAAAGCAGCGGGACGGGGCCGCCTTCGCAGTTTCCAGTCACGCTTGGCGAGCTTTGATCAACACTTTGACCGCTCGCGTCCGCTGACGGAGTGCTCGCATTTCGGCAAGGCCGTGGAGGAGGACGACGGGGGGTGCCGTCGGGTCCGGGGGCGCCGGGGGTGTGGTCGCAGTAGGCCAGGCGGGTGTCGTCGGGGGTGGTGAGGTACGCGGTCAACTCCGGGGCCTGCCTGTCCTGGTCGCTCGGCGGGGACCGCGGCGTCTCCCCCGCCCCGCTGCCGCCGCCGGCGGATTTGCCGTACGGCGGCGGCAGGCGGGGGATGGAAAGGGGGCGGGTGGGTCAAGCCGTGCGGGACACCAGTTCCGCGCGGCCGAACAGCAGGGCGTAGCCCGTCGGGAGTTGGTCCAGGATTCGGTCGGTCAGGTCGTCGCCGATCAGGTTCGGCAGGACGCCTAGGACCGAGCTGACGTCCCAGCGGGCCGTGGCGGGGGTGGCGCCCTCCGTCCGGGTCGCCACCGTGTCGACGAACTCCTTCGCCGACTGCGGGCGGGTCGCCGGGATCTGGGACGCGAACACGCTCGCCGCCTCCCTCGGGAGGGCGCGGGCCAATGCCACGCGCTCGTCGCCCGTCACATGGCCGCCCAGCGCGGAGAGGACGACGCGGGTGACGCGCTCGGCGTCGGAGAGGGTCGGGTACTGACCCGACTCCCTTACGGCCGCGATCAGTTCATCCCAGCCCTGGTCCCGATCCAGGTCCAGGTGGTCCAGGTCCAGGTGGTCCAGGTCCCGGCCCCGGTCCGCATGCCTTCTGTCGCCGTCGTCCTCCCCCGTTGTCGGGCGTACGGGCCGCTGCGGGGCCGGGATGACCGTCCTCGGCGTCTGAGCGGTCGTCGTCATCGTTCGGGCTCCTCCTCCGAGTCCGGTGTGGTGCGGTGTCGTGTGGTGCGGCATGGGCAGGCGCCTCCCGTGGCCCCGGGGGCCGGTTCCGGGGCCACGGGAGGCGGGACGTCAGCCGCTGATCTGCTTACGGTCCCCGGAGCCGCCGGAGATCTGGATGCGGCGCGGCTTGGCCTGCTCGGCCACCGGGATGCGCAGGGTCAGGACGCCGGCCTCGTACGAGGCGTCGATCCGCTCCGTGTCCAGGGTGTCGCCGAGGAAGAGCTGGCGGGTGAAGGTGCCCGTCGGGCGCTCGGCGACGATCAGCTCCGCGCCCTCGGGGGCGGGGGTACGTCGCTCGGCGCGGACGTTGAGGACGTTGCGTTCGACGTCCAGTTCGATCGTCTCGGGGTCGATGCCGGGAAGGTCGAAGTGGACGAGGAAGTCGTCCCCGGACCGGTAGGCGTCCATCGGCATGGCGCCGGGACGGTCGGCGGCGGTACCGGTGCCGAAGACCTGCTGCGCGAGTCGGTCGAATTCGCGGAACGGGTCGGTACGCATGAGCATCACAGTCCACTCCTCTCCTCAGTTCTCTCGGTGCGATGCCCTACGCCTTCTTATATAGCTCGGAGGAGGAAAGTTGACAAGCCTCGACTCAGGTACGGCTGTTCGCCAGGTCCGGGAGTTAGCCTCGAAGCGACTTCGAGGAGGCAGGTATGGCGAAGGTTCCCGGTTCGGTGATGGCCGCGGGCGGCCTGGTCGGCGGGTACGGGGTGGCCCGCTGGACGAAGAAGCGGCCGCTGGGCGGAGCCGTACTCGCCGTGGCCGGTGCCGCGGCCGCGCGGCAGTGGCGACAGCGGGCGGGCGGGAAGGCCGCGGGCGCGCTGACGGTCGCGTACGTCGCCGCGTTCGCCGGGTCCCACCCGCTGGCCAAGAAGGTGGGCGCCTGGCCGTCCGTCCTCGGGGTCGCGGGCGCCGTCGCGCTGGCCTCCTGGGCCGTGGCGGACCGCCGGGCCTGAGCCGACGACCGTCCAGGCCGTGGCCCCCTGAGCCGGACACCGCCGCCCGGCTCGGCTCTCCTCAGCCCGACGCCGACGCCGGCACCGGCCCTGGCCCCGACGCCGACGCCGACACCGGCCCTGAGACCGACACCGCCCCCGGGACCGGCCCCGAGACCGACCCCGGGATTGAGACCGAACCCGACCCCGACCGGAACGCCCGCCGATACCCCTGCGGGCTCGTCCCGACCACCTTGCGGAACCGTTCGCGGAACGCGGTAGGCGAGCCGAATCCCGTCTGGGAGGCGATCCGTTCGACCGGGTGCGCGGTGGTCTCCAGCAGGTACTGCGCCCGTCGGACCCGCGCCCGGTGCAGCCATTGCAGGGGCGTCGTGCCGGCCTGTTCGCGGAAGCGGCGGTTCAGGGTGCGGGTGCTCATACCCGCACGGGCCGCGATCTCGTCCAGGGTGAGGTCGCGGTCGCAGTGCTCCTCCATCCACCGCAGAACGGGTTCCAGGGTGGCCCCGGACGGCGCGGGCGGCAGGTCGTGGACGATGAACTGGGCCTGCCCGCCCTCGCGTTCGAGGGGCATGACCGACATGCGGGCGGCCTGCGCGGCGACGGCCGAACCGTGGTCCCCCCGGATCATGTGCAGGCACATGTCGAGGGCCGCGGCGGCGCCCGCCGACGTCAGGAACTGGCCGTTGTCGACGTAGAGGACGTTCGCGTCGACCGTGATCTCCGGGTGGCGCTCGGCCAGGTCGCGGGCGGCGATCCAGTGGGTCGTCGCGCGCAGGCCGTCGAGCAGGCCGGTCGCGGCGAACAGGAACGCGCCGACGCAGATCGACGCGATGCGCGTGCCGTTCGCCGCCGCCGCGCGCAACGCCTCCGTGACGCCGTCGGGCAGCCGGTCCGGCGGCTGCCGGACGCCGGGCAGGATGATCGTGTCCGCCTCCGCGAGGGCCTCAAGACCGTACGGTGCCCGCACCGTGAACGCCCCCGCGCTCACCTCGCCCGACGGGTACGGCGAGCAGACCCGCACCCGGTACGCCTCACGGCCGTCGGGCAGCCGGGCCCAGCCGAAGACGTCGATCGGGGCGGACAGGTCGAAGGGGATGACCCCGTCCAGGGCCAGGATGGCGACGGTGTGCATGGCGAGATCCTAGGCATGCGACGGGATACCGCCAACCATGCCCACCTGGGAGACGACGAGACGCAGCCCGCCCCGCCCCGGCAGACGCCTTCTGGCGAGAATCCGTTGTCCCGTGGCACTCCCGTCACTTCCGCGGGATCGGCCGCATGCCTACCGTCGGCACGTGACCAAGTTCCTCCTCGCCGTCCACGTCCTCGCCGCGATCATCGCGATCGGTCCCGTCACCGTCGCCGCGAGCATGTTCCCGCCGGCCGCGCGCCGGGCCCTGGCCGCGCCGGATGACGCCCGCGCGGCCGAGACCGTACGACTGCTGCACCGGATCTGCCAGGTGTACGCCGCCGTCGGGATCGCGGTCCCCGTCTTCGGGTTCTTCACGGCGGGCGCGATGGGTGTGCTCGGCGACGCCTGGCTGATCGTGTCGATCGCGCTGACCGTCCTGGCCGCGCTCGTCCTCGTCGTCCTCGTCCTGCCCCGGCAGGAGGTCCTCGCGGAGGCCGCCGGGGGCATCGGGGGCGGCACGGGCACCGTGGGCACGGTGACCCGCCGGGCGACCGTCCGACTCGCCATGTTCACCGGGATCTTCAACCTGCTGTGGGCGACGGTCACCGTCCTGATGATCGTCCGGCCGGGGTCGACGACCGGCGCGTGAAACCACCCGCCCCGGCCGCCGCACACCCCCGCCCACTCGCCGTCACCTCAGGTCAGGTGACGTCGGGTCAGCGCACCCGCACCCGCACCCGGAATACCGCCGCACCCGCCGCCGACGGCCGCCCCCTCGGACGCGGAGAGCCCGCGAGAGCTGCCCGCACCCGTCACGCCGTGGCCGTCTTCGGCCCCTGCGGAGGCTGCGGGCCCTTGGGTCCCCCCGCCTCCCCGGACTCCCCGGGCTTCCCGGCCGTCCCGGCCCCCACCGTCGTACGGGCCTTCGAGGCCGCCGCCGTCAGGGGCTTGGCGATGTCCTCCAGGGAGCGCCGCTCGGCCCGTACCGCGAGGAACGCGGCGACCAGGCCCGCCGCGCACATCAGGGCCGCGCCGATCTGGAAGGCGAGGACCGTGTCGCCGACCTTGCCCGTGCCGGTGAGGTCGGCGAACAGCAGGGGGCCGCTGATGCCGCCCGCGGCGGTGCCGAGGGCGTAGAAGAAGGCGATGGACATCGCCCGGGTCTCCATCGGGAAGATCTCGGAGACCGTCAGGTAGGCGCTGGAGGCGCCCGCGGACGCGAAGAACAGCACCGCGCACCAGCAGGCCGTCATCGTGGTCGCGCTCAGCGAACCCCGGTCGAACAGCCAGGCCGTGCCGAACAGCAGCAGGCCGGAGAGCAGGTACGTCGACGAGATCATGATCCGGCGGCCGACCGTGTCGAACAACTTTCCGAGCAGCAGCGGGCCGAAGAAGTTGCCGAGGGCGATCACGGCGAAGTAGTAGCCGGTGTGACCGGTCGGCACGTCGAAGAACGTGGTGAGGATCGCGCCGAAGCCGAAGGTGATCGCGTTGTAGAGGAAGGCCTGCCCGATGAACAGGGAGAAGCCGAGGACGGCGCGGCGGCGGTAGTCGGAGAAGACCGTGCGGGCGATCTCGGCGAAGGAGACGCCGCGGCGCTGATGGATGGTGAGTTCGCCCTCGGCCGTCGGCAGCGGGGCGCCCTTCTCGGACTCGATCCGCCGTTCGATGGAGGAGACGATCTCCTCCGCCTCCCGGTCCCGGCCGTGGATCAGCAGCCAGCGCGGGCTCTCCGGCACGTGCCGTCGTACGAGGAGGATGACCAGGGCGAGGACGGCGCCGAGCGCGAACGTCAGCCGCCAGCCCACGTTCGCCGCGAACAGGTCCGTGTTCAGGGCGACGATCGACAGCAGCGAACCGCCGACCGCGCCCAGCCAGAAGCTGCCGTTGATGATCAGGTCGACGCGGCCCCGGTACTCCGCCGGGATCAGTTCGTCGATCGCGGAGTTGATCGCCGCGTACTCGCCGCCGATGCCGAAGCCGGTGAGGAAGCGGAAGAGGAGGAACCACCAGGTGTCGAAGGAGATCGCGGTCAGCGCGGTCGCCGCGAGATAGACCGCCAGCGTGATCATGAACAGTTTTTTACGGCCCCAGCGGTCCGTCAGCCGTCCCCAGAACAGGGCGCCGACGCAGGCACCCGCCACGTACAGCGCGGCGGCGATGCCGGTGACCTGCCCGGAGGTGATGGGCAGGCCGCTGCCGGGCTCCGACAGCCGCCCGGCGATGTTGCCGACGACCGTGACCTCCAGGCCGTCGAGAATCCACACGGTGCCCAGACCGAACACGATCGTCCAGTGCCAGCGGGACCAGGGCAGGCGGTCCAGGCGGGCAGGGATGTTCGTGGTGATGGTGCGGCCGGACTCGGCCTGTTCGGTGGTGGCCATGGGCTCCCTCCTCGACGAGCGGAACCACCACCGTCTTCCCCGCGGAACTGCGGCTACGCCCCCAGCGCCCGCGCCACCGTGTAGATCACCAGGCCCGCCAGCGAGCCGACCACCGTGCCGTTGATGCGGATGAACTGGAGGTCGCGGCCGATGTGCGCCTCGATCTTGCGCGTGGTGTGCTCGGCGTCCCAGCCCGCCACCGTGTCGGTGATCAGCAAGGTGATCTCCTTGCGGTACGTCGACACCACGTGCACCGCCGCGCCCTCCACCCAGTGGTCCACCTTGCCCTGCACCTTCGGCTCGGTGGCCATCCGCGACCCCAGCGACAGCAGCGCCGCCCGCACCCGCAGCCGCAGCTCACTGCGCTCGTCCTCGGCCGCCGCCACGATCATCGACCGTACGGCCGTCCAGGCCGACGCGATCAGGTCCTGGACCTCGCCGCGGCCCAGCACCTCACCCTTGAGCCGCTCCACCTTCGCGCGGGTCTCGGTGTCGGACTGAAGGTCGGAGGCGAAGTCCCGCAGGAAGCGGTCCAGGGCGCCACGGGCCGGGTGGGACGGCATGTCCCGCATCTCCGCGCAGAACCGCAGCAGCTCCTTGTAGACCCGCTCGCCGACCCGCTTGTCGACGAACCTGGGGGTCCAGCCGGGCGCGCCGCCCTGCACGGCGTCCATCACCGAGTCGGCGTGCTGGACCAGCCAGTCGTGCGCCCGCGTCACCACCAGGTCGACGGCCCGCCGGTGACCGCCGTCCGCGACGATCTTCTCCAGCATCTTGCCCATCCCGGGCCCGATCTCCCGCGCGTCCGCCCGCCGCGTGATCGCCTCCCCGACCACCGCCTGGACATCGGAGTCCCGCAGCACGGTCAGCGCGCCCCGCAGGGCCGTCGCCAGCTCCGCCGTCACCCGGTCCGCGTGCTCCGGCTCGGCCAGCCACGCCCCCAGCCGGCTCCCGATGCCGACCGCGCGCAGCCGCTGCCGTACGACATCCTCGGAGAGGAAGTTCTCACCGACGAACTCGCCCAGGGAGACGCCGAGCTGGTCCTTCTTGGTCGGGATGATCGCCGTGTGCGGGATGGGCAGTCCCAGCGGATGGCGGAACAGGGCGGTCACGGCGAACCAGTCGGCGAGCGCGCCCACCATGCCCGCCTCGGCCGCCGCCGCCACATACCCCGCCCAGGCGCCGGCCCCCCGGTGGGAGGCCCACTCGGCGAGGACGTACACCACCGCCACGAACCCCAGCATCCCGGTCGCGGTGAGCTTCATGCGCCGCACCCCGCGCCGGCGCTCCTCGTCGGCGGCGCTGAAGACGGTCATGGCGCGCGCCGCGGGCGTCGCCCTGTCCTGCGTTTCCGTACGTTCCATCCGCTCTCCACCCGTTCCCGGTCCCCCGTGACCCGCACGCCACCATTGTCCCCACCTGTCCGACTCCTGGAACGGAACAGGAGTTCCCGGCGTCTGTCAGACGGGGGAGTCCAACGGTGATCTCCTGCATGTTCCGTCGGAGCCTCGCGCTCCCTCGTCCGAGGAGAGACACACCCGCATGACCAGGCATCACGGCGCGGGTTCCGGGGTGCCCCGCGCCCGCCACCACGCCCTCCTGTCCGCGATCCTCGCCGTGATCGTGGGCCTCTCGGCCGCCATATACATCGGGGTCGACGCCGGGGACGGCGGTCGGCGCCGCGAAAACACCCTCGCCTCCTCCCGCACCGGCCCGCAGTCCGCGGCGGCCGCCTCCACCGGCGTCTGGGTGGGCAGCTGGGCCGCCGCCCCCGTCGGCGGCGAGCCGCTCACCGGGACCGACGGCACGGCGGAGCGCACGGTGCGCGATGTCGTCCACACCAGCGTCGGAGGGACGAGTGCCCGCATCACGCTGTCCAACCTCCACGGCACCGGCCCGCTGACCGTCGGCGCTGCCACCCTCGCCGTCGCGGCGGCCGACGACGGCCCCGCCGCAGCCCCCGGCAGCCTGCGCCGGCTCACCTTCGGCGGCCGCCCCACGGTCACCATCCCGGCGGGCGGGCAGGCCGTCAGCGACGCCGCCGCGCTCGCCGTCCCCCCGGACACGGACGTGCTGGTCAGCCTCTACACGCCGACCTCCGCGGGCCCGGTCACCTTCCACCGCCGGGCGCAGCAGACCAGCTACGTCGCCGAGGGCGAGCACACGGGCGACGTGACGGGAGCGCCGTACACCGGGCGGATCGCCCACTGGCGCTACCTCACCGCGCTGGACGTCCTCACCCAGGAGGCCGACGGCACCGTCGTCGCGTTCGGCGACTCCCTCACCGACGGCGCCACCTCCACCCCCGGCGCCAACCGCCGCTGGCCGGACGTCCTCTCCGACCGGCTGCGCGCGTCCCTCTCCGACGGCGACGACGACGCCCCGCGCTACGGCGTCGTCAACGCCGGCATCAGCGGCAACCGCGTCCTCACCGACGGGCCGGGCCGGCCCGCGAACAACCCCAGCGCCCTCGACCGCTTCGACCGGGACGTCCTCGGCCGGCCCGCCGTCAAGGTCGTCGTCATCGACCTCGGGGTCAACGACATCCTGCGCAGCCGGAACACCATCGACCCCGACGCCGTCCTCGACGGCCTGCGGGAGCTGGTCCGCCGCGCCCACGCCCACGGCATCAAGGCCGTCGGCACCACCCTGCTGCCCTTCCGCGGCCACCGCGGCGACACCGACGCCCGCGAGGACGTACGGCAGCGGATCAACGCGGCGATCCGGTCCGGGTCGGTCTACGACACGGTCGTGGACGTCGACCGGGCGATGCACGATCCGTACGACCCGCGCCGACTGCGCTCGGAGTACGACTCCGGCGATCATCTCCACCCCAGCGACCGGGGGTACCGGAAGATGGCCGAACTGATCGGCTGGGGCCAGCTGAGCGGGGCGGGGCGGACGGAGTTGTAGCTCCGGCTCCGGCCCCCCGGCGCCCGCCCGGCTCAGTGCCCCAGGTGACGGTGCCGGTCCCGGTTCCGCGCCCGCTCGCGCCGCCGCTTGCGTTCCACTCCCACCCCGCCCCAGAAGGCGAATCCGGTGATCACCACGCGCGGGGCGCCCGGCGCGGCCGGCACCCCCTGCGCACTGTGGTCGAACCCGCCCATGACGCCGATCCCCCGCACCACGACCTCGACCCCCGGCGGCACGACGACGTGCAGCCCGCCCATGACGGCCACGCAGTTGATCACGACCTCCCCGGCGGCGAAGTCCGCCTCGCGCAGGTCGATCTCCCCGCCGCCCCAGAAGGCGAAGGCCGTGAACCGCCGGGGCACCGTCCACCGCCCCCTGCGCTGGAAGCCGGACATGACGGCCACCGCCCACGTGGACGACCCCTCGCCGCCCACCACGCGCCCGTCCCACTCCCCGTCCTCGCCGCCCGGCGCCGCGGACTTGCGCAGGGACAGGGCAGGCGGCGGAGCGACGCCCGCGGCGGGCAGGTCGCGGGTGACCGGCGTCAGCTCGCCGTAGGTCCGCGCCCGGTACGTGGCGTCCAGCCGCTCCTCGAACTCCGTCATGTCCAGCCGGCCCTCGGCGAGGGCGTCCCGCAGCACCTCGGCGACCCGCTCGCGGTCGGCGTCGGAGGCGCGGAGGTCCGGGACTGCGTCGTCGGTCATGACCGGCAGCCTACGAGTTCCCCGCGGCCGGCACCACGGTCTCCTTGTCCGCGTACATGCGGCCGATCACCGTCTCGATGTCCGGCTCCCGCACCGACAGGTCCACCAGCGGGTACTCCGCCGCGATCCGCGCCACCAGCGGGGCCGCCGACCCCGACGCCGGGAAGGCCAGCCACTGACGCGGCCCCTCCACCCGTACGACCCGTGCCGCGGGGCCCACGTCGATGGGCGGGAGTTCCCGTTCCAGGTCCACGACCAGGGTCCGTTCGCTCTCCCCCGCCTCGTGCAGCCCGGCCAGCGGGCCGTCGTACATCATGCGTCCGTGGTCGATGACCATCACGCGGGAGCAGAGCCGCTCGATGTCCTGGAGGTCGTGGGTGGTGAGCAGGACGGTGGTGCCCCGCTCGGTGTTCAACTCGCCCAGGAACTCCCGCACCCGGGTCTTGGAGACGACGTCGAGGCCGATCGTCGGCTCGTCGAGGTAGAGGACCTCGGGGTCGTGCAGCAGCGCCGCCGCGATGTCGCCGCGCATCCGCTGGCCCAGCGACAGCTGTCGCACCGGTACCTCCAACAGGTCCTCCAGGCCGAGGAGTTCGACGAGCCGGGCGAGGTTCTCGCGGTAACGGGCGTCCGGGATGCGGTACATGCGGTGCGCGAGCCGGTAGGAGTCGATCAGGGGAAGGTCCCACCACAGTGTCGTCCGCTGCCCGAACACCACCCCGATGCGGTGCGCGAGGCGGGTCCGTTCCCGGGCGGGGTCGATGCCCGCCACCCGCAGCCGGCCGCCGCTCGGCGTGAGGATGCCCGTGAGCATCTTGATCGTCGTCGACTTCCCGGCGCCGTTCGGCCCGATGTACCCGACGATCTCGCCGCGCGCCACGGTGAACGACAACCCGTCCACCGCCCGCACCCGCCGCCGCTCGCGCCGCAGGAATCCGGTGCGTCTGCGCACGTCGAAGACCTTCTCCACACCGTCGAGTTCGATGAACGCGTCCACGGCGACTCCCCCGCTAGCTTCCCGTGCTCCGATACGACCTCACCCCCGCCCGCCAGGCCAGACCCGCCGACGCGCAGCAGGCCGCCGCCACCAACGGCGGGGCGTACACCGTCCACCCCGGCAGGTCCAGCGGATACGGCCGCCCCAGCACCCGCGCCGCCGGCACCCAGTTGACGAAGGCCAGCGGGAACACGAACGTCACCGCGCGCACCAGATCCTTCCCGAACACCGTCGGCGGATACTGGAGCAGCGTCTGACCGCCGTACGTGAACGCGCTCTGCACCTCCGCCGCGTCCTGCGCCACGAACTGGAACGCGGCCCCCGCCACCAGCACCGCACCGAAGATCACCGCACCGCTGACCAGCATCACCGGCACCAGCAGCACCTTGGCCGGCGTCCAGTCGACGTCCGCCGCCGTCAGCGCGTATCCCAGGACCAGCAGCCCCTGCGCGATCCGGGAGAGCCGGCGCAACGCGAACCGGTCGGCCGCCACCTGCGCCAGCACCGGGGCCGGACGCACCAGCAGCGTGTCGAGCGTGCCGTCCCGCACCCGCGAGCCCAGCCGGCCGGCCGACCCGATCAACAGGTCCGCGACCCCGAACGAGGTCGCGGACAGCCCGTACAGGAAGGCCACCTCGGGCAGCGAGTAGCCGCCGAGCACATCGATCCGCGAGAACATCAGCAGGATCGCGACAAAGTCCAGACCCGTCACCAGCAGCCCGCTCACCAGGGTCATCACGAACGACAGCGGGTAGGCCATCGTCGAGCGGATCCACATCCCGGCGATCAGCCGGTACGCCCGCAGCCCCTCCCGCACCCGGCCCCGCTCCGGCTCGCGCACCCACTCCGGCCACCGCAGCGGCCCGGGCTCCCGCATCCGGTCGGCCTCAGCCACCCTGCACCACCACCCGCCGCGTCGCCGCCGTCTGCACCACCCGGCCCAGCGCCAGCAGCGCCACCGCCCACCCCGCCTGGAAGGCGTACGTATCCAGCGCCCCCGCCTCGCCCATCAGCAGGTCGGCCGGCCGCTGGAGCATCGCCGACCACGGCAACGCCCGCACGATCCCCCCCAACGGCTCCGGGAACGCGTTGAGCGGCAACGCCATGCCCGTACAGAACATCCCCGCCACCATCAGCATCTGGAGGGCGCCCGTGCCGTCCAGCAGCCAGAAACCGCTCAACGCGACCAGGAACCGGATGCCGAAGCTCACCGCCATCGCCAGCAGCAGCGCGACCAGGAACCGCGACCACACCAACGGGTCGGCGGGCAGCGCCGTCGGGAAGAACAGCGTGCCGAACGCGAACGGGATCACCCCCCGTCCCAGCAGCTGGAAGAACGAACGCCCCAAGTCGGCCGCCAGCCACCACAGTTGCAGGTCAGCCGGCCGGTACAGATCGATCGCCACCGCGCCGGTACGAATGCGTTCCATCAACTCGGCCTCGAAGCCGCCGCCCTGCATCGCCAATGTCGCGAACAGCGCCTGCCCCAGCCACACGTACGTCACCGCCTGCGCCTGGTCATAGCCGCCCAGCCGCGGCCGCTCGTCCCACAAGGCCAGATAGGTGTAGACCAGGATGAGGCCGAAAACCGTGTTGGTGAACACCCCCGCCGCCGTCGCCACCCGGTAGGTCGCGTACCGTCGGAAACTCCCCGCCGCCACGGTCGCGTACAAGCGCACCGAACCCACGGCACCAGCCCTCCTCACCCGCGGCGATCCCGCGCCGATCCCGCCACGGCGGCGAAGCGCAGGAGCTTAGTGGGCGGGCCCCCTCGTGTGCCACGCGGTTTCCGGGCAGCCCACGGCGCGGCCGACACGGGCGGTACGTGCGGCATGTGGCGTGTGTGGCACAACACGCGCCGATTGCCGGGAACGGAACGCCTGGTGCGAGAGTCTTCAACAAGGGGCGCGGAAGGCGTACGAGACGTACGGGAACGTACGAGGCGAATCAGGAGTCCGAGCAACACATGAGCGACGAGCCGCAGCCGAAGCAGCCGACCGAGGACCGGGCGACCGGCACACCCGAGGCGGCCGGCACATCCGAAGCGGCGGGCACATCCGAGGCGGGCGGCGCGTCAGAGGCGGCGCGCACGTCCGGGGCGGCCGGCACATCCGACCCGGTCGGTGCACGCAAGGAGGCCGGCCCGTCCGACGCGGCCGGCGCGTCCGAGGCAGCCGGTACGTCCCGGTCGGCCGGTACATCCCGGTCGGCCGACGCGTCCGGGGCGGCCGGTGCCTCCGGGGCGGCCGGTGCCTCCGGGGCGGCCGGCGCCCGCCGGACCGGGCGCGCGCCCGAGACGGCCGGACGCCGAGAAGAGGCACGTACACCCGGTGCGGCCCACGCGCCCAAGGCGGCGCACACGCCGAAGGCGGTGCCCGCCCCCGCGGCGTCCCCCGGCCCCGAGGCCGTCGGACCTGCCGCGTCGGCCCGCAGCCCCGAGGTGGCCGTCGCGTCCGTCGCGGCGGGCACGTCCGCTGCATCCGGCACGTCCCGGACGGTGGCAGGCCCCGCCGCCGGCGGCAAGGCCAAACGCCCCAGGCGCAGCGGCTGGCGCCGGATCTTCCCCACCTGGCGCATGGTCCTCGGCACCCTCCTCCTCGGCGCGGCCCTCCTCGTCGGCCTGTTCTTCGTCGGCTACTCCATGGTGAAGATCCCGCCCGCCAACGCCCTCGCCACCAAGCAGAGCAACGTCTACCTCTACGCCGACGGCACCGAGATCGCCCGCGACGGCACCGTCAACCGCGAGAACGTCGACCTCTCCCAGATCTCCAAGGCCGCCCAGCACGCGGTCCTCGCCGCCGAGGACCGCGACTTCTACACCGAGTCCGCCATCGACCCCAAGGCGATGCTGCGGGCCGGCTGGAACACCGCCCTCGGCAAGGGCAAGCAGTCCGGCTCCACGATCACCCAGCAGTACGTGAAGAACTACTACCTCGCGCAGGAACAGACCGTCACCCGCAAGGTGAAGGAGTTCTTCATCTCCATCAAGCTGGACCGCGAGATCTCCAAGGACGACATCCTGGAGGGCTACCTCAACACCAGCTACTTCGGCCGCAACGCCTACGGCATGCAGGCCGCCGCCAAGGCCTACTACGGTGTCGACGCCGCCGCGCTCACCCCCGCCCAGGGCGCCTACCTCGCCGCCCTGGTCAACGCGCCCAGTGAGTACGACGTCATCGCCCATCCCGAGAACCGCAAGGCCGCCGAGGCCCGCTGGAACTACGTGCTCGACGGCATGGTCACCAAGGGCTGGCTCGGCCAGGCCGACCGCGCCGGCCTGGAGTTCCCCACCCCCAAGGAGACCTCCGGCGCCGACACCGGCATGTCCGGCCAGCGCGGCTACCTCGTCAACGCCATCAAGGACTACCTGCGCACCAACAAGATCGCCACCGCCGACGAACTCGAAGCCGGCGGCTACCGCATCACCACGACCCTGGACAAGAAGAAGCAGGACGCCTTCGTCGAAGCCGTCAACGACAAGCTGATGGACAAGCTCGACCAGAAGGACCGCAAGGCCGACACCTACGTCCGCGCGGGCGGCGCCGCGGTCGAGCCCAGGACCGGCAACGTCCTCGCCCTGTACGGCGGCATCGACTACGTCAAGCAGTACACCAACAACGCCACCCGCCGGGACTTCCAGGTCGGCTCCACCTTCAAGCCGTTCGTCCTCACCTCCGCCGTCCAGAACGAGTCCGAGACCCAGGACCGCCGCCGCATCACCCCCAACACCGTCTACGACGGCACCGACCGACGCCCCGTGCAGGGCTGGAGCGGTGAGACGTACGCCCCCGAGAACGAGGACAACGTCAACTACGGCGACATCAGCGTCCGCACCGCCACCGACAAGTCCGTGAACTCCGTGTACGCGCAGATGGCCGTCGACGTCGGCCCCGAGAAGGTCGAGCGGACCGCCGTCGCCCTCGGCCTGCCCGGCGACACCCCCGACCTCGAGCCCTACCCGTCGATCGCCCTCGGCACGGCTAACGCCAGCGTCCTCGACATGGCGGAGGCCTACGCCACCCTCGCCAACCACGGCCGGCACGGCACCTACACCCTGATCAGCAAGATCACCAGGAACGGCGCCGACGTCCTCGACCTCCCCGAGCGCAAGACCTCGCAGGTCGTCAGCCGCGAGGCGGCGGACACCACCACCGCCGTGCTCCGCAGCGTCGTCCAGAACGGCACCGCCACCGCGGCGCTCGCCGCCGGCCGCCCGGCCGCCGGCAAGACCGGCACCGCCGAGAAGGACACCGCCGCCTGGTTCGCCGGCTACACCCCCGACCTCGCCACCGTCGTCGCCGTCATGGGCCAGGATCCCGTCACCGCCGCCCACAAGTCGCTCTACAACGTGATGGGCCTGCCCCGCATCAACGGCGGCGGCGCCCCCACCGAGATCTGGGCCCAGTTCACCAGGAAGGCCCTCAAGGGCACCCCGGTCACCGACTTCAGCCTCCAGATCCAGGAAGGCTCCGAGGAAACGGCGTACCCGTCCTCCGAACCCTCCCCGAACGAGCCGAGCGAGAGCGCGGACGAGGACGACACCACCGGCGGCCAGAACACCCGGTCCCCCGGCGCGGACCAGGGCGGGACCGACGGCGGCAGCACCGACGGCCCCACCGGCGGCAGCGCGACCGGCGGCACCCCCACCACGGGCGGCACCACCGACGGCGGAACCACGACCGGCGGCACCCCCACCACCGGTGGCGGCACCGACGGCGGCACCGGCGGAGACACCTCCACGGGCGGCACCACCGACGCCGGCGCCTCGGACGGCGGCGGCACCGGCACCTTGGGCGGCGCCTTCCCGCAGCTCACGGCCCGAAGGCCGATCGACGAGTGACGGTCCGGGGTCTCTCGTCGGCGTCAGGCCGAGACCGGCAATGACCCGAACGAGAGACCCTCAGTGCCCCGAGGTCGCCTTCAGCCCCACCACGGCGACCAGCAGCAGACACACGAAGAAGATCCGGGCGGCGGTCGCCGGCTCCCCCAGCACCACCATGCCGAACACCGCCGCCCCCGCCGCCCCGATCCCCACCCACACGCCATAAGCGGTCCCGATCGGCAGCGAACGCGCGGCGTACGAGAGCAGCAGCATGCTGGCGACGATCCCCGCGCCGGTCAGAAGGCTGGGCACCACACGCGTGAACCCGTCGGTGTACTTCATCCCGATCGACCAGCCCACCTCCAGCAGACCGGCGACGACCAGCAGAACCCAGGCCATGACAGCACCTCCGGGACACGAACTCTCGACAGAACGGTGCGTCGTCTTTGCCTGCACACATCCCGGTACGGCGCGTCTCGTCGGGCTCCTTCCAAACTAGCAAAGGAATGGGAAAAGGGCTGGTGACCATGGTCACCAGCCCTTTTCGGCCTACGAAACAGAGGCGCGTCAGAGGTACAGGCCCGTGGAGTCCTCCGACCCCTCGAACCGGTCCGCGGCCACCGCGTGCAGGTCGCGCTCGCGCATCAGCACGTACGCGATGCCGCGCACCTCCACCTCGGCGCGGTCCTCCGGGTCGTACAGCACCCGGTCGCCCGGCTCCACGGTCCGCACGTTCTGACCCACCGCCACGACCTCGGCCCAGGCCAGCCGACGGCCCACGGCCGCCGTCGCCGGGATCAGGATGCCGCCGCCGGAACGCCGCTCGCCCTCGCTGGCGTCCTGGCGCACCAGGACCCGGTCGTGCAGCATCCGGATCGGCAGCTTGTCGTCGTCACTGCTGTGCTCGCTTCTCTTACCGCTCACACCGACGAACCTACCTGCCCGCGCCCGGCGAGGACGCCCTCGGGTCAGCCCTTACGACGTCGCGTACCGAACGCGAGCAGTCCCACGAGCCCGACCACCACGAGGGCCACCGGCACCACCCGCTCCAGGCGCGGCGCGCCCTCCTCGTCCACGAACTGCGCTCGCACCTCGCTCACCACACGGTTGACCTGCACGTAGGCCTTCCCGAGTGTGTGATCGACATTGGCCGCGACCTTGGCCTTGGCATCGCCGACGATCGTCTTCGGATGCACCCGCACCCCGATCTCGTCGAGCGTCTCGGCCAGCGTCTCTCGGCGGTGCCTGATGTCCGCCTCGATCTGCGCCGGGGTTCTGGTGTCCGACGTGTCCGCCACGGTGGGGCCTCCGAAGTGAGCCGACGTTTCCTACGTGTTCTGGACAGTCTGTCAGTTCCCCGCGCGCCCGCACTGTCAGGACCCCCGGTTACGCTGGACCGATGAGCGAGCGACTCCAGCCCGGCGACGTGGCCCCCGCCTTCACCCTCCCCGACGCCGACGGCCACGAGGTGTCCCTGTCGGACCACAAGGGCCGCAAAGTCATCGTCTACTTCTACCCGGCCGCCCTGACGCCCGGCTGCACGAAGCAGGCCTGCGACTTCACCGACAACCTCGACCTCCTCGCCGGCGCCGGGTACGACGTCATCGGCATCTCCCCGGACAAGCCGGAGAAGCTCGCGAAGTTCCGCGAGAAGGAGAACCTGAAGATCACCCTGCTCGGCGACCCCGAGAAGACGGTCACCGAGGCCTACGCGGCGTACGGCGAGAAGAAGAACTACGGCAAGACGTACCTGGGCGTCATCCGCTCGACGATCGTCGTCGACGAAGAGGGCAAGGTGGAACACGCCTTCTACAACGTCCGAGCGACCGGCCACGTAGCGAAGATCATCAAGGACCTGGGCATCTGAGCCCTCCGTCCCCGCGGCCCGCGCCGACTCCCCGTCGCCGCGGGCCGCTCCACCAGCCGGACGATCGGTTTTGCTGCCCTTCCGTCTCGCCGCAACCGCTCGCCGCACAGTCGCGGATCCCCGTACACTGACAGCCGCCCGTCACACGTGACGACGGGCGGCCGGCGGCCTTGGCGGAACGGCAGACGCCTCGCGTTTAGGGCGCGATGGGAGCAATCCCGTGAGGGTTCGAATCCCTCAGGCCGCACCTGCGGAGGGGGCCGTCCTACGGGACGGCCCCCTCCCGTGTCTCAGCCCAACAACTCCCGAATCACCGGCACCAGCGCCCGGAACGCCTTCCCCCGGTGGCTGATCGCGTTCTTCTCCTCCGCCGTCAGCTCGGCGCACGTCCGCGCCTCGCCCTCCGGCTGGAGGATCGGGTCGTAGCCGAAGCCGTTCGCGCCGGCCGGGGCGCGCCGCAGCACGCCCCGCATCTGCCCCTCGACCACCCGCTCCGTGCCGTCCGGCAGGGCGAGGGCCGCCGCGCAGGCGAAGTGTGCGGCTCGGTGTTCGTCGGCGATGTCGGAGAGCTGGGCGAGGAGGAGTTCCAGGTTGGCGCGGTCGTCGCCGTGTGTGCCGGCCCAGCGGGCCGAGAAGATGCCGGGGGCGCCGCCCAGGACGTCGACGCAGAGACCGGAGTCGTCGGCGATGGCGGGGTGGCCGGTGGCCCGGGCGAGGGCGTGGGCCTTGAGCAGGGCGTTCTCGGCGAAGGTGACGCCGGTTTCCCTGACGTCGGGGATGTCGGGGTAGGCGTCCGCGCCGACGAGGTCGTGGGGCAGGCCTGCGTCGGCGAGGATCGCCCGGAGTTCGGTGATCTTTCCGGCGTTGCGGGTGGCGAGGATCAGGCGGGTCATGTGCCCAGTATCCCGATTCCCGCGCGGTGTCCTACGGCGTGCAGACCTTGGTCAGTTCGCCCGCCGCGTCGGTGACGGGGCTGAGGTCGGGGGTGTTGTCGCCGTTCTCGACGGCGGTGCGGACGTTGGTGACGGCCTCGCGGAGGTTGTCGACCGCCTTGTCGACGTCGGCGTCGTCGGTCTTGTCACCTATCTTGTCGAGGTTGTTCTCGATGGAGGTGAGGGACTCCTGGGTCTGCGTCGGGTCGTTGGCGGCGTTCTCCACGGCCTGCTGGAGGTCGGTGACGCTGTCGGCGATGGAGTCGGCGGTCTGGACGCAGTCGAGCGCCTTGTTCACGGCGTCGCATCCGGTGGCCGTGAGTCCCATGGTGAGCGCGACGGCCGCGGCTGCGGCGGCGATGGCGGTACGGCGGCGTCGGTGGCGGCTCGCGACCTCGGACATGACTGTGTTCCTCCCCTTGGGCAGGCCCCGGGAGGCCCCCGTCGTGTGCGGCCGTGCGCGGGCCGTCGTACTGCGCAAGACGCCGGGGCGGACGGCGCGGTTGCCCGCGCGTCCGGTCCTCTTTGGCGTGCTCTTTACTTTTGCAGGACGGTATCAAGTGCGGCGCGCTGGAGCGCGGCCAATTCCGTGCAGCCGGAAACGGCCAGGTCCAGCAGGGAGTTGAGTTCGTCGCGGGCGAACGGCTCGGCCTCGGCGGTGCCCTGGACCTCGACGAAGCGGCCGTCGCCGGTGCAGACGACGTTCATGTCGGTGTCGGCGCGGACGTCCTCCTCGTAGCAGAGGTCGAGGAGGGGGATGCCGCCGACGATGCCGACGGAGACGGCGGAGACGGTGCCGGTGAGGGGCTGGCGGCCGGCCTTGATCAGTTTGCGGCCCTTGGCCCAGGTGATGGCGTCGGCGAGGGCGACGTAGGCGCCGGTGATGGCGGCGGTGCGGGTGCCGCCGTCGGCCTGGAGGACGTCGCAGTCGAGGACGATGGTGTTCTCGCCGAGCGCCTTGTAGTCGATGACGGCGCGCAGGGACCGGCCGATGAGGCGGGAGATCTCGTGGGTGCGGCCGCCGATCCTGCCGCGGACGGATTCCCGGTCGCCGCGGGTGTTGGTGGCTCGGGGGAGCATGGAGTACTCCGCGGTGACCCAGCCCTCGCCGCTGCCTTTGCGCCAGCGGGGGACGCCTTCGGTGACCGAGGCGGTGCAGAAGACCTTGGTGTCGCCGAAGGAGACGAGGACGGAGCCTTCGGCGTGCTTGCTCCAGCCGCGTTCGATGGTGACGGGGCGGAGCTGTTCGGGGGTGCGGCCGTCGATGCGAGACATGGCGTCGAGCCTAGCGGCAGGCGCGGGAGGGGCCTGTCCCGCAGGTGCGGAAGGGGCCCCTCCCGCGGGTGCGGTGGGGCCCCTTCGCGTGAGCGGTGAGGCTCACATCATGTCTTCGATCTCCGCGGCGATGGGGTCGGCGTCGGTGCCGATGACGACCTGGATGGCGGTGCCCATCTTGACGACGCCGTGGGCGCCGGCGGCCTTCAGGGCGGCTTCGTCGACCTTGCCGGCGTCGATGACCTCGGTGCGCAGGCGGGTGATGCAGCCCTCGACCTCTTCGATGTTGTCGATGCCGCCGAGCCCGGCGACGATCTTCTCAGCCTTGCTGGCCATGTCCTTCTCCCTGACGTCCCTGAATTGCCTGATGCGACCTGGTCCGGACCGCTTGGTCGCAGTAACCCACAGTTGGCCCATCTTTGCGAGCGATCGTGCCGGATGTATCGAAGGATGACGTCACAGCAACGAAATGGTCCGTAGCTGGTCTACACCACCTGACAGGCGGTCGCCAAACGATGAGTGCCGAGAGC
This sequence comes from Streptomyces sp. NPDC006259, assembly GCF_042870975.1. Taxonomy (NCBI): domain Bacteria; kingdom Bacillati; phylum Actinomycetota; class Actinomycetes; order Kitasatosporales; family Streptomycetaceae; genus Streptomyces; species Streptomyces sp. NPDC006259. Next base: position 1,323,236 of record NZ_JBIAHY010000001.1, read on the forward strand.
GCCGACACCACGGCCAGTTCCTCGCGGGCCCGGTGGAACAGTCTGTTCCAGGGGCTGCAAAAGATGGGGCGCAGCCTTCAGTTGCCGATCGCGGTGCTGCCGGCCGCGGGCATCCTCAACAGGCTGGGCCAGCCGGACGTGTTCGGGGCCGACGGGCTGGGCTGGACGGACGTCTCCAAGGTGATGGCGGGCGCGGGTGGCGCCCTGCTGGACGGCCAGCTCGGACTGCCGCTGCTGTTCTGCGTCGGTGTGGCCATCGGCATGGCGAAGAAGTCCGACGGCTCCACGGCGCTGGCGGCGGTGGCGGGCTTCCTCGTCTACTACAACGTGCTGCGGCAGTTCCCGGAGGACTGCGGCGAGGGGACGAAGGCCGTGGTGGGCATCGGCTGCCAGGGCACGGAGGACGGCACGGTGGTGGCGTTCACCTACCAGAACCCGGGGGTCTTCGGCGGCATCGTGATCGGTCTGCTGGCGGCCTATTTCTGGCAGCGCTTCCACCGCACGAAGCTGGTGGACTGGCTGGGCTTCTTCAACGGGCGCCGGCTGGTGCCGATCATCATGGCGTTCGTGGCCATCGCCTTCGCCGCGTTGTGCCTGTGGGTCTGGCCGCCGATCGGGGACGCGCTGGAGAGCTTCAGCGACTGGCTGGACGGCCTGGACGCCTGGGGCGCCGGCATCTTCGGGGTGGCGAACCGGGCGTTGCTGGTGATCGGCCTGCACCAGTTCCTGAACGTGCCCATCTGGTTCCAGTTCGGCTCGTTCACGAAGCCGGACGGGTCGGTGGTGCACGGTGACATCAACATGTTCCTGGCGGGCGACCCGGACGCGGGTCAGTTCACCTCGGGCTTCTTCCCGATCATGATGTTCGCGCTGCCCGCGGCGGCGCTGGCGATCACGCACTGCGCGCGGCCGGGCCGCCGCAAGGAGGTCGGGGGCCTGATGCTGTCGGTGGCGCTGACGTCGTTCGTGACGGGCATCACGGAGCCGATCGAGTACTCGTTCCTGTTCGTGGCGCCGGTGCTGTACGCGATCCACGCGGTGCTGACGGGTGTGTCGATGGCGGTGACGTGGGCGCTGGGGGTGCACGACGGTTTCAGTTTCTCGGCGGGTCTCATCGACTACGTCATCAACTGGAACCTGGCGACGCGACCGTGGGCGATCATTCCGATCGGCCTCGGGTTCGCCCTCGTCTACTACGTGATCTTCCGCTTCGCGATCACACGGTTCGACCTGAAGACACCGGGGCGGGAGCCGGAGGAGGAGCGGGAGGACACCACCAAGGCCTGAAAGGCCTTACGTCGCAGAGGTTTTGGGCCTTCGGACCACTGGTCCGGGGGCCCTTCGCCATGCCCGGCGGGGAGGGGCGGGCGGGTGCGTTGCGTAGCGCTCCGGTTGCAGTTTTGACGGGTTCCTTATATCGCCTTCATCGTGCTAGAAACAGGTCTACACCACTGAGTGGTGTAGACCACCACCCGATGGAGGAAGTCTATGAGCACCGCCACCTCGCCAACGGCGGCCCCCACGAAGAAGTGGGGATCAGGCCTGTTCCAGGGCCTTCAGAAGGTCGGCCGCAGTCTTCAGCTGCCCATCGCCGTGCTGCCGGCCGCGGGCATCCTGCTCCGGCTCGGCCAGGACGACGTGTTCGGCAAGGACGGCCTCGGCTGGGACAAGGTCGCCAAGGTGTTCGCCACCGCCGGTGACGCCGTCTTCGCCAACCTGCCGCTGCTGTTCTGCGTCGGCATCGCCATCGGCTTCGCCAAGAAGGCCGACGGCTCGACCGCGCTCGCCGCGCTCGTGGGCTTCCTCGTCTACAAGAACGTCCTGACCGCGTTCCCGATCACCGACGCCAAGGTCACCAGCGGTGCCGACGTGGCCGCCACCTACAACGACCCCAAGGTCCTCGGCGGCATCATCATGGGCCTCATAGCCGCGGTCACCTGGCAGCGCTTCCACCGCACCAAGCTCCCCGACTGGCTGGGCTTCTTCAACGGCCGCCGGCTGGTCCCGATCCTGATGGCCTTCATCGGCACCGCCGTGGGCGTCGTCTTCGGCCTGGTGTGGGAGCCGATCGGTGACGTCATCACCAACTTCGGCGAGTGGATGACCGGTCTCGGCGCGGTGGGTGCGGGAATCTTCGGTGCCGTCAACCGCGCGCTGCTCCCGGTGGGCATGCACCAGTTCGTCAACACGGTGGCCTGGCAGGAGATCGGCACCTACAAGGACGCGTCCGGTGCCGTCTGGCACGGCGACCTGCCGCGCTTCTTCCACGGTGACGCCACCGCGGGCCAGTTCATGACCGGCTTCTTCCCGATCATGATGTTCGCGCTGCCCGCCGCCGCCCTCGCCATCACGCACACCGCGCGCCCGGAGCGCCGCAAGGCGGTCGGCGGCTTGATGGTCTCCCTCGCGCTGACCTCGTTCGTCACCGGTATCACCGAGCCGATCGAGTTCTCGTTCATGTTCATCGCGCCGCTGCTGTACGTCATCCACGCGGTGCTGACGGCCCTGTCGATGGCCGTCACCTGGGGCCTGGGCGTCCACCACGGCTTCAGCTTCTCGGCCGGTGCGATCGACTACTTCCTCAACTGGAACCTGGCCACCAAGCCCTGGCTCATCATCCCCATCGGCCTGGTCTTCGCGGCGATCTACTACGTGGTCTTCCGCTTCGCCATCGTGCGGTTCAACCTGACCACCCCGGGCCGCGAGCCCGAGGAGGAGGTCGAGGACCTCACCAAGGCGTGAGTCCCGGCCGACCGCGCACAGCGTGACGCACACGACGAGGCCCCCGGAGCCCTGAACCGCTCCGGGGGCCTCGTCGTGCGCCGCCGCCTCAGATCTCGTACGTCGCTCTCGGCTTCGCCACTTCCACCGGACCGTCGAACGCGGCACGGGCGTCCGCGAGGTTGACCTGCGGGTCGGTCCACGGGGGGATGTGGGTGAGGACGAGGCGGCGGGCGCCCGCCCGGGCCGCCGTCTCACCCGCCTCCCGGCCGTTGAGGTGCAGGTCGGGGATGCTCTCCTTGCCGTACGTGAACGCGGCCTCGCACAGGAACAGGTCGCTGTCGCGGGCGAGTTCGTCGAGGGCCGGGCTGACTCCGGTGTCACCGGAGTAGGTGAGCGTGCGCCCGCCGTGCTCGACACGGATGCCGTACGCCTCCACCGGGTGGGCCACGCGTTCCGTGTGGACCGTGAAGGGGCCGATGTCGAAGGTGGAGGGCTTGACGGTGTGGAAGTCGAAGACCTCGCTCATCGAGGAGGCCGAGGGGGTGTCGGCGTAGGCCGTGGTGAGGCGGTGCTCGGTGCCCTCGGGCCCGTGGACCGGGATGGGGGCGCAGCGGCCGCCGTCGTGGCGGTAGTAGCGGGCCACGAAGTACGCGCACATGTCGATGCAGTGGTCGGCGTGCAGATGGCTCAGGAAGATCGCGTCGAGGTCGTAGAGACCGCAGTGGCGCTGCAACTCGCCCAGGGCGCCGTTGCCCATGTCGAGAAGCAGCCGGAAGCCGTCGGCCTCGAGGAGGTAGCTCGAGCAGGCCGATTCCGCGGACGGAAACGACCCCGAGCAGCCGACGACGGTGAGCTTCATAGAGCAGAAACCTCCGCTGGCGGGAAAGCGAGAAGTACCGGGGAAGATCGGGGAACGGACGGTCGTGAAAAGGGGGCGACAGGGGTCGTACGGTCCGTCGAGCGTAAGGCGCGAAACCTCCGGTCGCTCCTCCGCCAGGGGCCGTTGTGGGGGAACTCACCTGTGCTGTCACCGGTTCGGCTGGACCGGGGGCGCGGGGCGCGCGGAAGGGCGCGCGCCGTGGGACGCGCCCCGGTACCGTCATGCGTATGGACACGTCCTGGTGGCTGGCTCTCGCGGCGGTGGTGCTGCTCGCGCTCGTCGCCACGCTCGTCGACGGCTGGGGACGCGGCCGGCGTCCGGCCGGTCGCAGGTCCCGGCCGCCGGGACGGCCGCAGAGGTCGCGCGGGCGGGCGGCGGGGCGGCCGCGGCCGGCGGAGATCTGGTGGGCGGCCGTGCCGTTCGAGGACGGCCCGGGTGCGAAGGACCGGCCGTGCCTGGTCCTGGTGGTGCGGGGGAACCGGGTGACCGTCGCGAAGATCACCAGTAAGCACCACGACGAGCGTGCCGGGGTGATCCCGCTGCCGCCGGGCGCGGTCGGGGACGCGCGGGGGCGGGCGAGTTTCCTGGAGACGGACGAACTGCGGCAGGTCCCGTTGGGCGGCTTCCGGCGCCGGGTGGGTGTGGTGGACCCGGTCCTGTGGGACCAGGTCCGTCACCTGGCGGACTAGCGGCGGACCCCGCTCACGCCCAGAGCTGGCCCTGGAGCGTTTCGATGGCCTCTTCGGTGGTGGCGGCGGTGTAGACGCCGGTGGAGAGGTACTTCCAGCCTCCGTCGGCGACGACGAACACGATGTCGGCGCTCTCGCCGGCGTTGAGCGCCTTCCTGCCGACGCCGATCGCGGCGTGCAGGGCCGCGCCCGTGGAGACGCCCGCGAAGATGCCCTCCTGCTGGAGCAGCTCGCGGGTCCGGGTGACGGCGTCGGCGGAGCCGACGGAGAAGCGGGTGGTGAGGACGGAGGCGTCGTACAGCTCCGGGACGAAGCCCTCGTCGAGGTTGCGCAGGCCGTAGACGAGGTCGTCGTAGCGCGGCTCGGCGGCGACGATCTTGACGTCCGGCTTGTGTTCGCGCAGGTAGCGGCCGACGCCCATGAGGGTGCCGGTGGTGCCGAGTCCGGCGACGAAGTGGGTGACGGACGGGAGGTCGGCGAGGATCTCCGGGCCGGTCGTGGCGTAGTGGGCGCCCGCGTTGTCCGGGTTGCCGTACTGGTAGAGCATGACCCAGTCGGGGTGCTCGGCGGACAGCTCCTTGGCGACGCGTACGGCGGTGTTGGAGCCGCCCGCGGCGGGGCTGGGGATGATCTCGGCGCCCCACATGCCGAGCAGCTCACGGCGTTCCTGCGAGGTGTTCTCGGGCATGACGCAGACCATGCGGTAGCCCTTGAGCTTGGCCGCCATGGCCAGGGAGATGCCCGTGTTGCCGCTGGTGGGTTCGAGGATCGTGCAGCCGGGCGTGAGCCGGCCGTCCTTCTCGGCCTGCTCGATCATGTGCAGGGCGGGGCGGTCCTTGACCGAGCCGGTGGGGTTGCGGTCCTCCAGCTTGGCCCAGACGCGGACGTCGGCGGACGGCGAGAGCCGCGGCAGGCGCACCAGAGGGGTGTTGCCCACCGCGGCGAGGGGAGAGTCGTAGCGCATCGGGATCGGCTCAGGCCATGCCGCCGGCCACGGCCGGCAGGATCGTGACGGTGTCGCCGTCGGTCAGCTTGGTGTTGATGCCGTCGACGAACCGCACGTCCTCGTCGTTCAGGTACACGTTGACGAAGCGGCGCAGCTGGCCGTCGTCCACGATGCGGGCCCGGATGCCCGTGTGCCGGGTCTCGAGGTCGGTGAACAGGTCGGCGAGGGTGTCACCGCTGCCCTCCACCGCCTTGTTGCCGTCGGTGTACTGGCGGAGGATGGTCGGGATACGGACCTCGATGGCCATGGCTCAGGGCTCCTGTCGGATGGTGTGGCAGCGCGGATACGTGCGGGTGAGGGCGCCGCGGCGCACGGCCGTACGGCGGCGGGGCCGGCGTCAACAGATGGCGCTGGCGAGCCTGCACAGGTCGACGTGCAGCCGCGCCACGAGCAGTGCGCCCGGCGTCTTCTCGCTCACGTCGTGGGAAACCATGCGCTCATCGTATCGATTCCCGGTCCGGGCCCTGGAGTGTGATCCCACATGATGGATGGTTTCCGACCGGATGCCGGGATCAGTAGGCGTCCACGACCGTGACCTCCTCCTCCGTGACCTGGCCGTCCACGATCCGGTACGAGCGGAACTGGAAGGGACCGGCGTCGTCGGTGTCCGCGGTGGAGACGAGGACGTAGTGGGCGCCGGGCTCGTTGGCGTAGGAGAGGTCGGTGCGGGAGGGGTAGGCCTCGGTGGCGGTGTGGGAGTGGTAGATGACCACGGGCTCCTCGTCGCGGTCGTCCATCTCGCGGTAGAGCTTGAGCAGGTCCTGCGACTCGAACTCGTAGAACGTGGGCGAGCGGGCCGCGTTGAGCATCGGGATGAACCGCTCGGGGCGGTCGGAGCCGGCGGGGCCCGCGACCACGCCGCACGCCTCGTCGGGGTGGTCCGCGCGCGCGTGGGCGACGATCTGGTCGAACAGGGCCCGGGTGATGGTCAGCATGGTCGTCAGGATAAGCAGAGGGGCCGCGCCGTACCGAGGAGCGGTACGGGGCGGCCCGAATGCCGGACGTGCTGGGCGACGGCCGCAGGGGGCGCCACGAGTGCTGCCTGCGGCCGGACGTCCTCGGTGGCCGGCCCGCCTCGTCAGCCGACCTCGTCACACGGCCCGGTCACGGGGCCGGCCGTGCGGATCCGTCAGCCGACCTTCTCCGGTTCCGGCTCGCGGCGCCGGGTGATCTGCGGGTTGCGGGACTTCAGCACGGCCCAGCCGATGCCGAGGGCGGCGGCCCAGCCGGCCATCACGTAGAGGCAGACGCGGGAGTCGGCGTCGTAGGCGATGAGGCCGGTGACGAAGAGGAGGAAGGCGATGGCGACGTAGCTGCACTTGGCGCCGCCGGGTGCCGGGAAGGACGAGGCGGGCAGCCGGCCCGCGTCGACCGCGCGGCGGTAGAGGACGTGGCTGATCAGGATCATCAGCCAGGTCCAGATGCCGGCGGCGGTGGCGACGGAGGTGACGTAGCCGAAGGCCTTCTCGGGGACGACGTAGTTGAGGACCACGCCGATGCCCATGAAGGCGACGGAGACGGCGATGCCGAGGGCGGGCGTCTTGGTCGAGGAGAGCTTGCGGAAGACGGCCGGGGCCTCGCCGCTGTCGGCCAGGTTCCGCAGCATGCGGCCGGTGGAGTACATGCCGGAGTTGCAGGAGGACAGGGCGGCGGTCAGTACGACGAAGTTGACGATGCCGGCGCCGGCCGGGATGCCGATCTTGGCGAAGGCGGCGACGAAGGGGCTCACGCCGGGCGCGAACTCGGTCCACTTGACGACGCACAGGATGACGGTGAGCGCGCCGACGTAGAACAGCGCGATGCGCCAGGGAAGCGTGTTGATGGCCTTGGGGAGGGTCTTCTCCGGGTTCTCGGACTCACCCGCGGTGACGCCGACCAGCTCGACGGCGAGGTAGGCGAACATGACGCCCTGCAGGGTCATGAGGGAGGAGCCGACGCCCTTGGGGAAGAAGCCGTCGAAGGCCCACAGGTTGGAGACGGCGGCGGTGTCGCCGGCGGAGCTGAAGCCGAAGGTGAGGACGCCGAGGCCGATGACGATCATGCCGATCAGCGCGGTGACCTTGACCATCGAGAACCAGAACTCCAGCTCGCCGAAGAGCTTCACGGAGATCAGGTTGACGCCGAAGAGGATCACCAGGAAGACCAGCGCCGTCACCCACTGGGGGACCGCCGGGAACCAGTAGTTGACGTAGATCGCGGCGGCCGTCAGTTCGGCCATGCCGGTCACGACCCACATCAGCCAGTACGTCCAGCCGGTGAAGTAGCCGAAGAACGGACCGAGGAACTCGCGGGAGTACTCCGCGAAGGATCCGGAGACCGGGCGGTACAGGAGCAGCTCGCCGAGCGCCCGCATGATGAAGAAGATGATCACGCCGGCGAGGGCGTACATGAGGATGAGGCTGGGACCGGCCTTGGCGATGTTCGCCCCGGCTCCCAGGAACAGGCCGACGCCGATGGCGCCGCCGATCGCGATCATCTGGACCTGGCGGCTGCCGAGTCCGCGCTCGTAGCCCTCTCCCGGCTCCTGCGGGGCCTTTTCCCTGTCGACCTGAGCGGAGGTCATGTGTGGTGCGCCTTTCTCCATGCCGAACCGGGCCTTCGTCGGCCGCGGGTCGGGTCTCGATCCCCCCCGGATTGATGGAGCGTTGTGCCTGGCCGGCGATCCGTCGGCTCGGTGGCGCACCCGGCGGACATACGGGTGGTGTTCGCCGGGCGGTCGTGAAGATTTATCACGGCCGCAATAATGATCGCCGGGTCGGCATGTGGCGCATTCCACAAGGAGAAGCGGCCAAACTGGACACAAAAGGGGCACAGTCGGCCGCGCCGGTGACGCGATCGTTATCCGGATTTGAGCGTCCTCTGAGCGAACACCTCACCGTCACAGATCACGCCATAACGGTGGGTTCTCAGCCCATGAGCGTGGTCACGAGCGTCTCCTGGAGGCCGCCGAGCCACAGGTACGCCATCACCATCGGCTTGCGCGGGTCCTCGTCCGGCAGCCGGTAGAGGAGGTCGGTGTCGTCCTCGTCGGTGATGTCGAGCCGGGAGCCGATCGCCAGCCGCAGGTCGTTGAGCGTGCGGAGCCACTGCTGGGACTCCTCGGGCGACAGCCTGAGCACCGCCACGCCGTCGCCCTCGGCGACGAGTGCGTCCAGGGAGCGCACGACCGCGAGGGCGTTCTCGCGCTTGCCGGCCCTGAGGTCGTTCTCGGTGAAGCGGCGGAACTCGGCGGAGTGGGAGCGCCGTTCCTCCGCCTCGCGGGGCCCCGGGGCGCCCTCGGGGTCGGTGTAGGCGTCGGGGAAGAGGCGCCTGAGGACCGGGTCGGAGGGCGGTTCGCTCGGGCCCTCGGCGAACAGCTCGGCGAGCGGGTCGGCGGAGGCGTCCTCGGCGGGACCGGGGCCGATCAGCTCCAGGAGCTGGACGGCCAGCGACCGGATGATGGAGATCTCGACGTCGTCGAGCGCGACGGCCGCGCCGCCGCCGGGGATCGGTTCGAAGTGTCCTGGCATCGGTGAGGTGACTACTTCCGGTCCTGCTGGAGGGTGGCCCACAGTCCGTAACCGTGCATCGCCTGCACGTCGCGTTCCATCTCCTCGCGGGTTCCGCTGGAGACGACCGCCCGGCCCTTGTGGTGGACGTCGAGCATGAGCTTGGTGGCCTTGTCCTTGGAGTAGCCGAAGTACATCTGGAAGACGTACGTCACGTAGCTCATGAGGTTGACCGGGTCGTTGTGGACGATCGTGACCCAGGGGACGTCCGGCTCGGGTACGGCGAAGACCTCCTCCGCCGACTCGGTGCGTTCGATCTCTAGGGGAGCGGGTGACGTCACACTGACCATGCTGCCATGCACCCGGGAAATCGTCACACCGACGAAAAGGGAGTACGATCCTGCCATGAACACAGCGGATCTCGGGCTGCCGGTGGATGTTCCCTCGACGGCGCTCTTCACGGACCAGTACGAGCTGACGATGCTGCAGGCCGCCCTCAGAGCGGGCACCGCCGATCGGCACAGCGTCTTCGAGGTCTTCACCCGGCGGCTGCCGGAGGGCCGGCGCTACGGCGTGGTGGCCGGTACCGGACGCGTCCTGGACGCCGTCGAGAACTTCCGCTTCGACGCGGGCGTCCTCGGCTTCCTGCGCGAGCGGGGGATCGTCGACGAGGCGACCCTGGAATGGCTCGCCTCCTACCGGTTCTCGGGCGACGTCTGGGGCTACCCGGAGGGCGAGGTGTACTTCCCCGGCTCGCCGATCATGCGGGTGGAGGGCTCCTTCGCCGAATGCGTGCTGCTGGAGACCGTGATCCTGTCCATCCTCAACCACGACTCGGCGATCGCGGCCGCCGCCTCCCGGATGGCCTCGGCGGCCGGAGGGCGTCCGCTGATCGAGATGGGCGCCCGCCGCACCCACGAACTGGCCGCGGTGGCCGCGTCCCGCGCCGCCTACGTGGGCGGCTTCGCGACCACCTCCGACCTGGCGGCCGGCTTCCGCTACGGCATCCCCACGGTGGGCACCAGCGCGCACGCCTTCACCCTTCTGCACGACAGCGAGCGCGACGCCTTCCGCGCCCAGGTGGAGTCGCTGGGTGCGGGCACCACCCTCCTCGTGGACACCTACGACGTCACCGAGGCCGTCCGTACGGCCGTGGAGGTCGCCGGGCCCGGGCTGGGCGCGGTCCGCATCGACTCCGGTGACCTGCTGCTCGTCGCGCACCGGGTGCGCCAGCAGCTGGACGAGCTGGGCGCGACGGACACCCGGATCATCGTGACCTCGGACCTCGACGAGTACGCGATCGCCTCACTGGCCGCGGCGCCGGTGGACGCGTACGGCGTCGGCACCCAGCTGGTGACCGGCTCCGGGCATCCGACGGCCTCCATGGTCTACAAGCTGGTCGCCCGCGCCGAGTCCGACGACCCCAGGGCGCCGCTGGTGCCGGTGGCGAAGAAGTCGTCCGGCGGCAAGACGTCGATCGGCGGCCGCAAGTGGGCCGCGCGCCGCCCGGACGCGGACGGGGTCGCCGAGGCGGAGGTCGTCGGCACCGGCCAGGTCCCCGCCGAGCTGGTCGACCACCAGCTGCTGGTCGAGCTGGTCAAGAGCGGCGAGGTCGTGGCCCGCGAGTCGCTGGACGTGGTCCGCGACCGGCACACGGCCGCCCGGGCCGGGCTGCCGCTGTCCGCGACGCAGCTCTCACGAGGGGAACCCGTCATTCCGACGGAGTACCTCCATGGCCGCTCGGGTAGCTAGAGCGCAGTGACCGCGGGGCGGGGCCGGAACCGCCCCTCCCCCGCCGGCCGCGAAGTCCGCTGGCTCGATCACCCGGCTCGATCACCTCACCCACAGTCGAAGGACACCCACCATGCGCCGCGCCTTGATCGTCGTAGACGTGCAGAACGACTTCTGCGAGGGGGGCAGCCTCGCGGTGTCCGGGGGCGCCGACGTGGCCGCCGCGATCACCGAGCTGATCGGGCAGGCCCCCGCCGGATACCGCCACGTGGTCGCCACCCGCGATCACCACATCGCTCCAGGCGGCCACTTCGCCGACAACCCCGACTACGCCCACTCCTGGCCCGCGCACTGCGTCGCCGGCACCGAGGGCGTGGGCTTCCACCCGAACTTCGCCCCGGCGGTCGCCTCCGGCGCCGTCGACGCGGTCTTCGACAAGGGCGCCTACGCCGCCGCGTACAGCGGTTTCGAGGGCGCGGACGAGAACGGCGTCACGCTGGGCGACTGGCTGCGCACCCGGGGGATCGACGAGGTGGACGTGGTCGGCATCGCCACCGACCACTGCGTCCGGGCCACGGCGCTGGACGCGGCCCGCGAGGGATTCCGCACCCAGGTGCTGCTCGACCTGACCGCCGGGGTCGCTCCGGAGACCACCGAGCGGGCCCTGGAGGAGCTGCGCGGGGCGGGCGTGGGCCTGTCGGGCAAACCGGTCGTCCAGTAAGGAGCACCACGGCCCGGGCGTCCTGGCGTCCGGGCCCTGCCGCTACGTCCCGGTGGCCGCCGGGCGGCGGAGCAGGGCGCGGATCGGACGCCACAGTTCCGGTACGCCGGCCAGGGCGGAGACGGCGTGGTCGGGCGCCGTTCGCCATATCAGGCCGTCCGGATGGTGCAGGACCGCGGTGATCTCGTCCGGACTGGGCGGGGCCGCGTTGCCCCGCAGGTAGACGGCGCGCAGGCCCAGGTTGCGGAGCCTGGTCAGGGCTCGGGCGCGGTTCTGGGCGAGGACGAGAACGCGTACGGCGGCGGCGCCGTCGGCGGCCGGGCTGGGCAGGTTGAGCGCCACCACCACCGAGCCGTTCGGCAACGTGCAGAAACCTCCTGCGGCCATGCGGTCACACCCCCGTGCGGGTCGGCGTCGAAGCGGTCGTCTCTGGGTCTGTCAATAAGAAGAGCACAGGAGGCACCTAAACACGATCGGCGGCAACCCGCCAGAGGGTTGCCGCCGAAACGTGTCTGACCTGGGAAGACGTTGGCTACTTAGCCGACGGACCCACCTTCACGGTGACCGTCGAGCCGCTCAGGGGCTCGCTGACGATCTTGATGGAGGTGTTGGTGTCAGTGATCTTGACGCCGGCCAGCGGGTTCGACGCGTCGTAGTAGGACGACTTGCCGTCGTCGAAGACCGGGACGCCCGGACGGGCCTTGATCTTCGTGGCGACGTCGGCCTTGTGCAGCGTGATCGCGTCGGTCGGGTACCAGCTGAAGGTGGAGTCGAAGGCCTGGATGCGGTTGCGCATCAGGGTGCCGTCGGACCACTTCAGCGGGGTCGGGTGCGAGTCGATCGGGAGGATCAGACCCTCACCCGGGTGCTGGCTGGTGTTGTCGTCGCCCTGGGAGGTGTCCCACTTCCAGATCAACAGGCCGTTCTGGTACGGGTAGTGCTCCACCCAGTCCGGACGGGTCGTGGAGAAGCCGTAGTTGTACGGGCCGACCTTGAGCACCTTGTCGTACGACACGTACTGACGGTTCTCGGCGATGTAGTACTGCGCGTAGTCGTCCGTGATGGCCGCGCCGATGCGGGTGAAGCCGTTGGCCGTCCACGCGGCGTCCGCGCTCTCCGCGTTGTCGGAGAACAGGGTGGCGCCGTCCGCGGTCACCGTGATCTCGTCGGCCGCGAAGCCCTTCTGGGCCACGCCGCCGTCGGTGGCGTAGCGGAAGCGGACGTCGATCTTCTGGCCCGCGTAGGCGTCCAGCGAGTACGTCAGCTTCTGGTGGGCGTCGACCGTGCCGGTGAGGGCGGGCTTGCCGCTGCCGTCGCGCGGGACGGCCGTGCCGTCGGCCAGCTTGCCGTCGATCGGCGTCCAGTTGGAGCCGTCCGTGGACACCTCGGTGTAGAGGAAGTCGTAGTCGGCCTCGATGTCCCACCAGCCGTCCAGCGACAGCGCCGCCGTCGACCTGCCGGTCAGGTCGACCGAGCGGGTCAGGGTGTTGCGCAGGTCGTCACCGCTGCCGCTCCACCACTGGGTGGCGCCCTGCGCCGGCACGACGACGTCGGTGGTGACCGTCTTGTCGGGCAGCGCGACGATGAGGGCCTGCGGGTTCTTGGTGTTGTACTCCGCCAGGCCCAGCGTGTGCCTGGACTTCGCGCCCGCCTTGGCGACCTCGTAGTCCAGCCAGCCGAGCTGGAGCTTGTCCCAGGCGTTCATGTCGCCGGGCAGGTCACCGATGGAGTCCTTGCCGGTGCCGAGCCAGGAACCGGAGGACATCAGCGTCCAGAAGCCGGTGGAGTTCTCGCCACCCGCCGTGTCGTACTCGTCGGGCAGGCCGAGGTCGTGGCCGTACTCGTGGGCGAAGACGCCCAGGCCGCCGTTCTCCGGCTGGATGGTGTAGTCGCCGACCCAGATGCCGGTGTCGCCGATCTGGGTGCCGCCGAGCTTGTTGGTGTCCGGGCCGGTCGAACCGGCGTCGGTGCCGAAGGCGTACCAGCGGTGGGCCCAGATGGCGTCCTCGCCCTGGGCGCCGCCGCCCGCGGACTCGTCCTCGCCCGCGTGGACGATCTGGAAGTGGTCGATGTAGCCGTCGGACTCGTTGAAGTCGCCGTCGCCGTCGAAGTCGTAGCGGTCCCACTGGTCGAACTCGGCCAGCTCGGCCTTGATCTCGGCGGCGGTGTCACCGGCGGCCTCGCGCTCGGCGACCCAGGCGTTGACACCGTCCTGCACGGCGTACCAGGCGCCGGTGGCGGCGTCGTTGGAGCCGTAACGGGCCTCGTTGTAGGGGACCTTGACCCAGTCGGTCACTTCGCCCTCGACCGAGTAGCGGCCCGAGGACTGCTTCTCGTAGTACTTCTTCAGCGACTCGGTGTTCCTGCCGGTGCCGAAGTACAGGTCCTGGAAGTGCTGCTGGTCGTAGTCCGCCTGCCAGGCGGTGCTGTTGTCCTTGGCCCGGTCCGGCGCCGCGATCTGGTTGTGCAGCGGGCCGGCGGTGCCGCCGTAGCGGCTGTCGATCTGGTCGCCGAACTCGACGAGGATCGTGAAGATCTTGTCGGTCTTCTCGCGGCCGAGCTCCACGTACTTGCCCGCGCCCTTGCGGCTGTCGAGCTGGACGACCTTGGAGCCGTCCCGGTTCTTGACCGTGGCCTCGCCGGATATGACCTGCTCGAGGGCTTCCTCGCGCTGGGCTTCCTGCGTCTTGCTGAGCGGCCCGTCGAAGTCGTGTTCGCGGGCCTTGGCCGGCTGCGGGTCGTGCCGGTCCACCGCCGTGGTGTCGGCCGGCGCGCTGTCGGCCGCCTGTGCCACGGAGAACGCCGAGAACGTCGCCGAGGCCGCCGCGAGGGCGACGACCGAGGCGGCCGTCCTGAACGTCCAGGATCTACTGGTCACTTGATTTCCTCCCCTAACGCGTGCCGTACGCGCGGAAGGGGGATCCATGTCAAGGGAAGTCCGCGCGCGGTTATACGCGTGTAGTCAAGTGCCGTCATTTGACTACTGCTTCACCAGAAAAGACAGACCTTGACTTGAACAGGTCAACGCATTATTGGGAGCGCGGGTTCGCATTGCGGACACGTGACCGTAACGTGACAGGCGCGTGGTCCCGTCCACCCAGTGGACGCCATGACTCCGTGCGCCCCCTGTGCACCGGCACCGTGTGTCAGCTCACGCTTACCGCTCGTTCCCGTCGGGCATGCAGCCGAATAGAGTCGAGACCGCCCCCGCTTCCGAGGACACGATTGCCATGCCTCGTCCGACCGTCGCACAGCTCACCTACGGTTCCTGCACCGTCATCATCTCGACGCTCGCCATGCTGCTGCTGTCGGGGACGAGTTCGGGCTCGCTCGTCGCGGTCATCGCCGTCACCGCGCTCGCTCTCGGGGTACTCGTCGCCCTGACGCTCCCGGCGCCCCGGCGCCAGGTCACCGTCACCGTGGCGCGCTCCACCGTGACCGAGCCCGTGCCGGCCTCCGTCGCCGCGGCGCCCGAGCCGGTCCGGGAGCCGTCGGCCCCCTGACCGCCGGGGCCGCGGGGGCCGCGCCCGTACCGCGCCGGGCCCCCTCGCCGTACTGGCAGGCCGTCAGCCGGTGCTGACCACGACCGTCTTGGCCGCCTTGTCGTGCAGCCCCTGCTTGTAGGGCTTGTCGAAGAAGCTCCAGCCGCCGCACACGGCCGTCCACAGGCAGGCGCAGCAGAACGCGAACGGCACCCACAGGACCAGGGCGCGCACCAGCGAGGTCTGCACGGAGGGCGTGGAGCCGTTGTCGAGGTTGGCCACGCGCAGGCCCAGCCACTTCTTGCCCAGCGTCCGGCCGGACCTGGCGGTCATGACGGTGTCGTAGGCGATGTACAGCAGGGCGGCCACGAGGGACTGGGCGAGGGACTTGCCGACCTCGACGCCGTCGCCGTCGACGTCGTACTCGTTGACCCCGAAGCCCCACGTCAGCAGCCACACGACGACGGCCACCAGGATCATGTCGATGATCCGCGCCAGCGTGCGCCTGCCGCTGTCGGCCAGCGGGGGCATCCCGGAGAGCGGGTCGGCGGGATAACCGCCGTAGGGGTCGCCCCCGTAGGGCCCGCCCGCGCCGCCGTACGGCGGGGGCTGCTGCCCGCCCGCCCCGCCGTACGGGCTGTCGTACGGGGAACCCTGCGGGCCCTGCCCGTGACCCTGCGGCGGCTGCGGGGGCTGCTTCCTGAACGGATCGTCCTCCGGCGGCTCGCCGCCGGAACCGGGGGGCGGTTCGGTCGTCATGGCCCGAGTCGACCGCGAACCGCCCGCCCCCGCATCCGGCGAGCGGCCGTCCGGGGTACGACGTCCCGTGGGCCGGTCGCGGTGGGTTCCCTAGCCGGCGACGAACGTGTGGGCGGCCTTGTCGTGCCAGCACTGACGCCACGGCCGGTCGAACAGACCCCACAGGACGCCGACGATCCCGACGGCGAGCAGGCCCGGGACGCAGTAGACCAGCCAGCGGCGCAGGGCGAGGCCGAACGAGGGGGGCTGGTGGCCCTCGATGTCCCGCACCTCCAGACCGAACAGCTTCTTGCCCAGCGTGCGCCCCCACCTGGCGGTCGGCAGCGCCTCGTACACGATGCCGAAGCACACGAGGACGGCCAGCACGACCCCGAGGTACACCGACGTGGTGCCGTCCAGGAGCCAGACCGTGACGGTCTCGCCGGTGAGCTTGGCCGCGTCGATCTTGTCATTGACGTGGTCGACCGCCTTCCGGCCGAGCGGGACCGCCGCCGCCCCGGTGACGGCCGCGAGCACGAGCGTGTCGACGAGCCGCGCGCCCAGCCGCCTGCCGAGGCCCGCGGGACGCGCCGCCGCCTGACGGCGGGCGGCGGCCTGGAACACGTCGTCCACCGGCGGCTTCCACGGCGTCACGGGCTGCTCGTCCCCGGCACCCACCAGCTGATGCACCTGCTGCGCCCAGGAGTGCTGCCCGCCACCGGGCCCGGGAGCCATGGGCGCACCGCCGCCCGGCCCGGCCGCCTGTCCCCCGCCGGCCTGCTGCGGGAGGCCGGCGGCGCCCTGGGCGCCGGCCGGGTGGGGAGTGCCGGGGGCGGCCGGCTGGGGGGCGGGTGCGCCCTGCGCGGGGACGGCATGGGCGGGGACGGCATGGGCGGGGACGGCCTGGGCGGGTGCGACGTGCGCTGGCGCGGCCTGGGCGGGTACGGCCTGCGCTGGCGCGGCCTGGGCGGCGGGTGCGGCCTGCGCGTGCGCGACCTGTGCTGGCGCGGCCTGTGCTGGCGCGGCCTGTGGGCCTGGGGTGCCCTGCGCGGGTACGCCCTGGGCCGTCGCGGCCCGCTCGGCGGCGGCCTTGCCCGCGCCGAAGCCGGGCTTGCCGGGCGAGGCCGGCCCTCCGGCTCCGCCCTGCCCGCCGGCCTCGCCGTACCCGCCGGAGCCCGGCGGGCCGAAGGCCCCGGCGGGCGGCTCACCGGAGCCGGCCGCACCGGCGGAGCCACCCGGGCCGCCCACCCCCACCGGACCCTGGGGACCGAGGCCCCCCTGGTCCGTGGTGTGCGGGGTCGGGGTGCGGAAGGTCATCGTGCCCTCGTCCGTGGGCGCCGGGCCGGTGGTCGGGCGGCGGTCCATGAAGGTGGCTTCGGGCGCGGCCTGCGGCGCCGCCGTGCGGGGGTCCGGGGCGTGCGGGTTCGGGCTCTGCGGGGGCGCGGTCTGCGGGTGGGGGGTCTGCGGGTTGCCCCAGGAGACGCGGCGCTCCTGGTCACCGCCGAAGCCGGACTGGCGGGCGCGGTCGGCGCTCCACGCGGAGGCCGGTTCCGGCTGGCTGCCGTACTGCTGCGGATCCTCGTCGAAGAAATGCGGGCCCGTCTCCTCGACGGACGCCGCGGCGGGGGCCGGCGCGGAAGGGGCCGAGGACGCCCCCGGCGGGGCGAGCGGTACTCCGTCGGACGGGGCCGGCCGACTGGTGCCGGGCACCCAGGAGGCGCCGTTCCAGTACCGGACGTATCCAGGGATGGACGGGTCCGGGTAGTACCCCTCGCGGGGCCTGTCGTCGCCGGGTGCCGGGGTTGGGGCGCTCATGTCCGTCGTCCCGTATCTGCTCGGGGGTGGGAAGGGGGTCTCCACATCTACCAGACGAGCGCAACCCCCATCGCCAGTCCTGCCGTTCCCACTCCTTTCCGGGCAACGGCGTGCACGCGCTTCACACGTTCGGTCGGCCCGCGAGGTCGGCCGCCGAAGAAGTCTGCCGAACCCGCGTAATGCCCGGCGCCGAACCCGCTCTCCCCCGCGTACGGATCAGTACCGAGAGGAGAACGGACATGCACCACACCGTGGTGGAACGCGAGCTGGAGCTGAGGCTCGTCCTGGACCCGGAGCGCGGCGTCCCGGTCCCGGCGCGGCTCGCCTACCGCAGCGACGACCCCTTCGCCGTCCACATCACCTTCCACATCGACTCGGACTCCCCCGTCCACTGGACGTTCGCCCGCGAACTCCTCGTGGAGGGCGTGTTCCGGCCGTGCGGCCACGGGGACGTGCGGGTGTGGCCGACGAAGGTGTGCGGGCGCGGCGTCGTCCTGATGGCGCTGAGTTCACCCGACGGCGACGCCCTCCTCGAAGCGCCCGCCGCCCAGGTGTCGGCCTGGCTGGAGCGGACGCTGCGGGTGGTGCCCCCGGGGACCGAGGGCGGGCGGCTCGGCGTCGACGAGGCTCTGTCCCAGCTGCTCGCCCCCCTTCCGGCGGACGACCTGCGGCCCCGCGACCCGTGGCCGTCGGACGAGTCGAAGGACGGTGGATGAGCGCGCGCGGCTCAGAACAGCTTGCCGGGGTTGAGGATGCCCAGCGGGTCGAAGACCTGCTTGATCCGCCGCTGCATCTCCAGACCGACCGGGCCCAGTTCGCGGGCCAGCCACTCCTTCTTCAGCACGCCGACGCCGTGCTCGCCGGTGATGGTGCCGCCCAGCTCCAGGCCGAGCGCCATGATCTCGTCGAACGACTCGCGGGCGCGCCGTGCCTCGTCGGGGTCGGCCGCGTCGAAGCAGACGGTGGGGTGGGTGTTGCCGTCGCCGGCGTGGGCGCAGACCCCGATGGTGAGCCGGTACTTCTCGGCGACGCGTTGCACGCCCTGGAGCATGTCGCCGAGCCGGGAGCGGGGCACGCACACGTCGTCGATCATCGTCGTGCCCTTGACCGCCTCCAGGGCCACCAGCGAGGACCGCCGCGCCTGGAGGAGCAGTTCGGACTCGGCCGCGTCCGCGGCCGGGACGACCTGGGTGGCGCCGGCGGCCTCGCAGAGCGCGCCGACGGCGGCGAGGTCGGCGGCCGGGTCAGGGGTGTCGAAGGCGGCGAGGAGGAGGGCCTCGGTGGTCTCCGGCAGGCCCATGCGGGTCAGCTCGTTGACCGCCTTGACCGTCGTACGGTCCATCAGTTCGAGGAGGGAGGGGACGTGGCCGTCGGCCATGATCCGGCAGACGGCGTCGCAGGCGGCGGCAGCGGAGGCGAACTCGGCGGCCAGGACCAGTTGCCGCGGCGGCTGCGGTCTCAGCGCGAGGGTGGCCCGGACGACGACGCCGAGGGAGCCCTCGGAGCCGACGAACAGACGGGTGAGGTCGTACCCGGCGACGCCCTTCGCGGTGCGGCGGCCGGTGGACATCAGCCGGCCGTCGGCGAGGACGACGTCCAGGCCGAGGACGTACTCGGCGGTGACGCCGTACTTGACGCAGCACAGGCCGCCGGAGGCGGTGCCGATGTTGCCGCCGATCGTGCACGTCTCCCAGCTGGAGGGGTCCGGCGGGTAGTACAGGCCGTGTTCGGCGACGGCGCGGGAGAGGACCGCGTTGACGACGCCGGGCTCGACCACGGCGACGCGGTCGACGGGACTGATCTCCAGGATGCGGTCCATCTTCGTCAGGGAGAGGACCAGGCAGCCGTCGGAGGCGTTGGCGGCACCCGACAGGCCGGTGCGGGCGCCCTGCGGAACCACCGGGACGCGCAGCTCGGTGGCGGTGCGCAGGACGTGTTGCACCTGTTCCACCGTGCGCGGCAGCACGACGGCGGCCGGGGTGCCGGCCGGGCAGAAGCTCGCCATGTCATGGGCGTAGGCGGCCGTGACGTCGGGGTCGGTGAGGACCGCCTCGGCGGGCAGGCCGTCGAGCAGTCGGTCGAGGAGGTTGCCCGTCACCTCGTCGCGAGGGGCTTCGATACGGCTCATGATCACAGCGTCGCACCCGCCGCCATCGGTGTGAACCCCGTCTGCGGCACCCGGCGGATACCCTCGCGCGGTCGTCGCACTGACGCACAGTGAGCGCCATGGAGAGCGCTACCGACACCGCCACCGCCGAAGTCGCCGATACCGCCGGGAGCCGGCCCGCGCCGGAGCGGGCCCGGGCCCGGCTGCGCCGACGGGTCCTGACCGGCTCGCTGGCCGGCTGCCTGGTGCTGGGCGGGGTCCTGCTGTGCCTGCCGGGCGAGAAGGCCGACCGGCCGGCGCCGGCGCCCGCGCCGGGGGCTCAGGCGCAGGCGGCGGTCCGTACCGGGGTGGCGGCCGCGCTGCCCGATCTCACGGTGCTGATCGGTGAGCGCGAGGCCCGGGTGCGCGCGCGTCCGACGGACGCCCGCTCCTGGGCGGTCCTCGGTGCCGCCTACGTCGAGCACGGCCGGCGCACCGCCGACGCGGCCACCCTCTACCCCAAGGCGGAACGGGCCCTGCGGACCTCCCTGTCGGTGCGTCCCGCGCGCAACGCCGAGGCCCTGGTCGGGCTGGCCGCCCTCGCCAACGCCCGCCGGGACTACCCGGCCGCGCGGTCCTGGGGGGAGGCCGCGCGCGAGCTGGCCCCGAAGCGCTGGACGGTGTATGCGCAGCTGATCGACGCCTACACCGGGCTCGGTGACCCCAAGCGGGCGAAGGCCGCGCTGGACCGGCTGCTGGAGCTGCGCACGGGTCCCGCGGTGCTGGGGCGGGCGGCGGCCGTCTACCGGGACCGGGGCTGGCGTGAGGACGCGGCGGCCGCGCTGTCGGACGCGGCGGCCGGCGCGGACTCCCCCGCCGAGCGGGCGGAGTGGCTGGAGCGGGCCGGGCAGCTCGCCTGGGAGCGCGGTGACCGGGAGCCGGCGCTGCGCCACTTCCAGGAGGCGGTACGGCTCGACCCCGACCAGCGGGCCGCGCAGGCCGGGCAGGGACGGGCGCTGGCCGCGCTGGGCCGCACCTCGGAGGCGCTGAGCGCCTACCAGGTGGCGCTCGCCAAGCAGCCGCTGCCGCAGTACGCGCTGGAGCTGGGCGAGCTGTACGAGTCGCTGGGGATGGCCCAGGCGGCACGGGTGCAGTACGACCTGCTGCGCGAGCGGGTCCGGCGCGAGGCGGCCGGCGGGGTGGACGGGGAGTTGGTGCTGGGCCGGTGGGAGGCCGACCACGGGGATCCGGCGGCCGCGGTACGGCGGCTGGACGCGGAGTGGCGGCGCCAGCCGGGCATCGAGGTCGCGGACGCGCTGGGCTGGGCCCTGCACCGGGCCGGCCGCCCCGAGGAAGGGCTGCGGTACGCGGTGATCGCCACCGACCGGGCGCACGACGGGACGGTGCGCAGCGCCCCGTACATCTACCACCGGGGCATGATCGAGCGGCAGCTGGGGCGGGACGGGGCCGCGCGGCGGCATCTGGAGGAGGCGCTGCGGATCAACCCGTACTTCTCCCCGCTGCACGCGCGGACGGCCCGCGCGGCGCTGCTGGCGCTGGGCGAGCCGTCCGTGGCACGGGTGCCGGAGTTCACGTGAGCGCTGCCCGGGTCCTTCGGATCCGGCCTGATCCGAAGGAGCGGCCCTACAGGTTGCCGCGCTTGTCCTGCTCCCGCTCGATCGCCTCGAACAGGGCCTTGAAGTTGCCCTTGCCGAAGCCCATCGAGCCGTGGCGTTCGATGATCTCGAAGAAGACGGTCGGACGGTCCTGGACCGGCTTGGTGAAGATCTGGAGCAGGTAGCCGTCCTCGTCGCGGTCGGCGAGGATCTTCAGCTCCCGCAGGGTCTCGACGGGGACGCGGGTGTCGCCGACCCACTCGCCGAGTGTGTCGTAGTACGAGTCGGGGGTGTCGAGGAACTGGACGCCGGCGGCGCGCATGGTGCGGACCGTCTGGACGATGTCGTTGGTGTTGAGGGCGATGTGCTGGACGCCCGCGCCGCCGTAGAACTCCAGGTACTCGTCGATCTGCGACTTCTTCTTCGCGACGGCGGGCTCGTTGATCGGGAACTTGACCTTGAGCGTGCCGTCGGCGACGACCTTCGACATGAGGGCGCTGTACTCGGTGGCGATGTCGTCGCCCACGAACTCCTTCATGTTGGTGAAGCCCATGACGTGGTTGTAGAAGCCGACCCACTCGTTCATGCGGCCGAGTTCGACGTTGCCGACGCAGTGGTCGACCGCCTGGAAGGTGCGGTGGGCGGGCGGCTCTACGATCGGGCTCGCGGCCACGTAGCCGGGCAGGTAGGGGCCGTCGTAGCCGCCGCGCTCGACGAGCGTGTGGCGGGTCTCGCCGTAGGTGGCGATCGCGGCCAGCACCACCGTGCCGTGCTCGTCCTTCAGCTCGTACGGCTCGGCGACCGAGCGGGCGCCGTGCTCCAGGGCGTAGGCGTACGCGGCGCGCGCGTCGGGGACCTCGATGGCGAGGTCGACGACGCCGTCACCGTGTTCGGCCACGTGCTGGGCGAGGAAGTGGCCCCACGTCGTGGCGGGCTTGATCACCGAGGTGAGGACGAAGCGGGCGGAGCCGTTCTCCAGGACGTAGGCGGCGGTCTCACGGCTGCCGTTCTCCGGTCCGGAGTAGGCGACCAGCTTCATGCCGAAGGCGGTGGAGTAGTAGTGCGCCGCCTGCTTGGCGTTGCCCACGGCGAAGACGACCGCGTCCATTCCCTTCACCGGGAAGGGGTCGGCCTGCCGGGCGGTGTCGGGCGTGTGGTGTGTGGTCTGCGTCATGGCCGAAGCGTCGCGCGACCCCGCAAGGTGCGCAATAGTTCGCGACACCGCTGGTCATACTGCTCAGTGGCAGGGCGGTTGCGGCAGTGTTTCTGTACAGGCTGACCATCTCGGAGGCGGGCGTGGCGATCGATCATCTGGACGGGCGGATCATCGTGCTGCTGGCGCGGGAGCCGCGGATCGGGGTGCTGGAGATGTCCCGGCGGCTGGGGGTCGCCCGGGGGACGGCGCAGGCGCGGCTGGACCGGCTTCAGTCGAATGGAGTCATCCGCGGATTCGGCCCCGAGGTCGACCCGGCGGCGCTGGGCTACCCGGTCACCGCGTTCGCCACGCTCCAGATCCGGCAGGGCCAAGGCGCCGACGTACGGGCCCACTTGGCGTCGGTGCCGGAGGTGCTGGAGCTGCACACCACCACCGGCACCGGGGACATGCTGTGCCGTCTGGTGGCCCGCTCCAACGCCGATCTCCAGCGGGTCATCGACCTGGTTGTCGGATTTGATGGGATCGTCCGGGCGTCCACCGCGATCGTGATGGAGAACCCCGTTCCGCTGCGGATCATCCCGCTGGTGGAGCAGGCCGCGGACGACCGGGAAGGATCTGGCCGAACGACGGGGTGAGGGCGTGTGAGCTTCTGGGAGTACCTGGGCAACCGGCACCAGCAACTGCTCACCGACGCCTACCAGCACGCCAGCGCCGTCTTCCAGTGCATGGTGCTGGCGACCCTGATCGGTGTGCTGCTCGGAGTCCTCACCTACCGCAGCGACTGGGCCGGGAACCTCGCCACCACGGCCACCTCCACCATCCTCACCGTCCCGTCCCTCGCCATGATCGGTCTGCTGATCCCGGTGGTGGGCCTGGGCGTGCCGCCGACGGTGATCGCGCTGACGCTGTACGGGCTGCTGCCGATCGTGCGGAACTGCGTCGTGGGGCTGCGCGGCGTCGACCCGTCCCTGGTGGACGCGGCCACGGGCATCGGGATGTCCAGGGTCATGCGGCTGGCGCGGGTCGAGCTGCCGCTGGCCTGGCCGCCGATCCTGACCGGCATCCGGGTCTCCACGCAGATGCTGATGGGCATCGCGGCCATCGCCGCCTACGCCTCCGGGCCCGGCCTCGGCAACGAGATCTTCCGCGGCCTCGCCTCCCTGGGCAGCAAGAACGCGCTCAACCAGGTCCTGTCGGGCACGCTCGGCATCATCGTGCTGGCCCTGCTGTTCGATGCCGCGTACGTCCTCGTCGGCCGGCTGACCATCCCGAGGGGGATCCGTGTCTGAGTCCCATGGCGCCGCGATCGAGCTGGAGAACCTCACCAAGCGCTATCCGGGCAGCGCGGCACCCGCCGTGGACAGCGTGAACATGGAGATCAAGGCGGGGGAGACCGTCGTCTTCGTCGGCCCGTCCGGCTGCGGGAAGTCGACGACCCTGAAGATGATCAACCGGCTGATCGAGCCGAGCGGCGGCCGGATCCGCATCGGCGGCGAGGACGTCACCGACATCGACCCGGTCAAGCTGCGCCGCAAGGTGGGTTACGCCATCCAGGCGTCCGGGCTGTTCCCGCACATGACGGTCGCGCAGAACATCGCGCTGGTGCCGAGGATGACCGGCTGGTCCAAGGGCCGGATCAGGGACCGGGTGGCGGAGATGCTCGACCTGGTCGGGCTGGACCCCGGGGAGTTCCTCCACCGGTATCCGCGCCAGTTGTCCGGTGGCCAGCAGCAGCGGGTGGGGGTGGCGCGGGCGCTGGCGGCCGATCCGCCGGTGCTGCTGATGGACGAGCCGTTCGGCGCCGTGGACCCGATCACCCGCGACCACCTCCAGGACGAGCTGATCCGGCTCCAGCACGAGTTGCACAAGACGATCGTGTTCGTCACCCACGACTTCGACGAGGCGATCAAGCTGGGCGACCGGATCGCGGTGCTGCGCGAACGCTCGCACATCGCCCAGTTCGACACCCCGGAGGCGATCCTCACCAACCCGGCGGACGACTTCGTGTCCGGGTTCGTGGGCGCCGGCGCTGCCCTGAAACGGCTCAACCTCACGCGGGTGAGGGACGTGGAGATCACCGAGTACCCGACGGTGAGCGTCGACGACCCGCTCCAGGCCGTCTTCAACCGGATCCGCTCCAGCGGGACGAACGAGATCCTGCTCCTCGACCGGCGCGGCCGGCCCTACAAGTGGCTGCGGCGCGGCGACCTGATGCGGGCCAGGGGCTCGCTGGCCCGCGCCGGCACCCTCGTCACCGACACCGTGACCCGCGACGCGACCCTGCGGGACGCCCTGGAGGCGGTCCTCACCGACAACGCCGGGCGGGTCGTGGTCACCGGGCGGCGCGGCGAGTACACGGGGGTCGTCGACATGGAGACGCTGATGAACTCGGTGCACGAGCTGCTGGAGGCCGACCGGCTGGAGGCGCTGGAGGCCCAGCACGAACTGGAGGAGGCCCGAGCCGCGCAGACGCACGCGGAACAGGAGGGCCCCGGCGGCGAGGCGACGGCGTGAGCACCGTCGAGCTGGACGACCGGCCGGACGACGGGACGGTCCGGGAGGAGCCTCCGCCGCCGCCGCCCGCTCCCCCGCGCCGCCGCATCGGCCTGCGGAAACTGACCCTGCTGCCCGCGTTCCTGGTCGTGATGCTGCTCGCCACCTGGCTCTGGTTCGAGCAGGCCGAGCTGGACTCCCTCACCGAGAACGCGCTGGCCGGCGGGCAGGTGTCCAAGGCGCTGTGGCAGCACGTCCAGCTGACGGTGATCTCCACCTTCTTCGTGCTGATCATCGCGATCCCGCTGGGCATCCTGTTGACCCGGCCGGCCTTCCGCAAGGCCACCCCCGTCGCGATGACCTTCGCCAACATGGGCCAGGCGACACCCGCGATCGGTCTGCTCGCCCTGCTGGTGATCTGGCTGGGCATCGGCCGACGGGCGGCCCTCATCGGGATCATCGCCTACGCCGTCCTGCCGGTGCTGTCCAACACCATCGCGGGCCTGAAGGCGAACGACCCGACGCTGCTGGAGGCCGCCCGCGGGATCGGTATGTCCCCGCTCGGGGTGCTCAACCGCGTGGAGCTGCCGCTGGCGGTGCCGTTGATCCTGGCCGGCGTCCGTACGGCGCTCGTCCTGAACGTGGGCACGGCCACCCTGGCGACCTTCGGCGGGGGCGGCGGCCTGGGCGTCCTGATCACGGCCGGCATCACCAACCAGCGCATGCCGGTCCTGGTGCTGGGCTCGGTCCTGACCGTGGCGCTGGCCCTGCTGGTCGACTGGCTGGCCTCGCTGGCCGAGGTGCTGCTGCGGCCGCGCGGCCTGGAGGTGGGGCAGTGAGGAGGATGGCGTTCTGTCTCGCGGGGCTGCTGGTGCTGGCCTCCGGCTGCGGCCTGACCAGCGGTTCCCCCATGGTCGACGACGTCTCCCCCGGCTCGATCGGACAGGGCGAGCCGCTCAAGGGCGCCGATCTCACCGTGACGTCCAAGTCGTTCACCGAGAACCTCATCCTCGGCGCGATGATGGGCATCGCCTTCGAGGCGGCGGGGGCGCAGGTCCTGGACCGGACCGGCATCCAGGGTTCCATCGGCGGCCGCGAGGCGATCCGCAAGGGCGACGCCGACGCCATGTACGAGTACACGGGCACCGCCTGGATCACGTACCAGGGCAACAGCGAGCCTCTGACGGACCCGGTGAAGCAGTGGGAGGCGGTGCGTGACGCGGACGTGCGCAACGGGGTGACCTGGCTGCCGCAGTCCCGGCTGAACAACACCTACGCGCTGGCCATGAACCGGGCCAACCAGGAGAAGTACGGCACGCGGACGCTGTCGGAGGTGGCGGAGCTGTCCCGGTCGGACCCCAGGGCCGTCAGCCTGTGCGTGGAGAGCGAGTTCGCCAACCGCGCGGACGGACTGCCGGGCATGGAGAAGGCGTACGGCATGAAGGTCCCGGCGAACCGCGTCACGCAGATGGACACCGGGATCATCTACACCCAGGCGGCGAAGGGCAGTTGCACCTACGGCGAGGTCTTCACCACCGACGGCCGCATCAAGTCCATGCACCTGGTGGTGATGGCGGACGACAGGAAGTTCTTCCCCAACTACAACGCGGCGCCCGTGATCAACAGCAAGACCTTCGAGAAGTGGCCGGCCATCGCGGAGGTCATCGACCCGGTCACCGCGAAGCTGGACAACGCGGTCGCCCAGGAGCTGAACGCCAGGGTCGACGTGGCCGGGGAGGACCCGCACCAGGTCGCGCTGGACTGGATGAAGGCGGAGGGGCTGGTGAAGTAGGGCGGCAGGGGCGGCAGTCGGCCGGGAGCGACTTGCAGAGAAGTCGTTGCAAAGGTCTCTTTGCAACGCTATCTTTGCGGGCATGACGGAGCATGAGAGCCGGACACGTCGGGTGCTCGACGCCCGCGCGCTGCGCGGACTGGCCCACCCCCTGCGGATGCAACTGCTCGACGCGCTGCGGCAGCGCGGCCCGGCGACCGCCTCCCAACTCGCCGAGCGGTTCGGCGAGTCGAGCGGCGCGACCAGCTACCACCTGCGCCAGCTCGCCGCGCACGGCTTCGTCGAGGACGCCCCGGAACACGGCAAGGGGCGCGAGCGGTGGTGGCGCGCGGTGGACGACGGACTGGCCTTCAACAGCGCGGAGTTCATCGACGCCGGACCAGAGGTACGGGGCGCCGTCGAACTGTTCCTGCACGAGATCGCCCACACCCACGCCCGCGAGCTGTCCACCTGGCTCAGCACCCGCGAACGCTGGTCGCCGTCCTGGGCACGGTCCAGCGACATGAGCGACATGACCCTGCGCCTCACACCCGACCTCGCCGGCGAGCTGGTCGACAGGATGCACGAGCTGATCGAGAGCTACCGCGACCGCGCGACCGCCGAGGACCCCGAGGCCGAGCAGGTGCGCGTCCACACCCACCTCTTTCCCCACGCCCCGGAATGAGAGGCACCGCCATGCACCCCGAGCACCACCTCGCCCACCTCCGCGCGGCCGACCTCCGCGCGCGGGCCGACGCCCACCGCCTCGCCGCCGAAGCCGCCCGCCCACGTGAACTGCGCACCCGCCTCGGCTGGACCCTCGTCGAGATCGGCCTGCGCCTCGCGACCGCCCCGAGGCCGGCCTTCGCCCACTAGGCCGGCACCGGACGGGACGACGGGGCTAGCAGCTCGGGACGGAGCCGCTCCCCTTCTCCAGCGCGATCAGGGCGCTGACCGCGCCCTTGAGAGTGGACACCGGAACCAGCCGGAGGCCCTCGGGGAGTTGCGACCTGGCGTCCGAGCACTCGGCCTTCGGCACCAGGAAGACGGTCGCGCCGTCCCGGCGGGCGGCCTGCGTCTTCAGCGCCACACCACCGACCGCTCCGACCTTGCCGTCCGCGTCGATGGTCCCGGTACCGGCGACCGTACGGCCGCCCGTCAGATCACCTCCGCTGCCGTCGCCGTCGAGCCGGTCGATGATCCCCAGGGAGAACAGCAGGCCCGCGCTGGGGCCGCCGACGTCGGCGAGCTTCAGCGTGACCTCGATGCCGTCGTCCGTACGGCCGAGGTACCTCAGGGCGGCCTCGGCCGCGGTGTCCTGGGACTCCTTCATCTGCTCGGTGTTGTACCGCTCGATCTCCTTCGTGCTGTTCCCGGCGGGGTAGACCGAGTCACGCGGCATCACGGCCTGGTCGGTGCGGAACCAGCCGTCGAGCACATCGCCCAGGGTGATGTCCGCGTCCGGGCCGGTCGCCTCGATGGTCGTCATCCGCAGCTGCCCGGTCGTGTCACGGGTGGGCGCCCCGGAGATCGTGATGACGGGCGTGCCCTTGTTCTCACCGAGCACATTCGCCGTCATCCCCGGCTGCGCCACCGAGAACGGCAACGGCGCGAACCCCACGGCGGCGAACAGCGCCACGAGCGGAAACGCGCAGACGGCGAGGGCCTGGGGACGAGTGAGGCGTGAGAGCACGGCCCCAATCTAACCCGCCCCACCACCCCGTCCGCCTGCCGGTGCCGAGCCGCGGGCCGGGCACACCGCGGCCACCCGGCCGCGGGCCCGCCCCTTCGGGCCGCGGGCCGCCCGGGGCGGACGGGCGGGCGATGCCGGACTCCCCCGCCGAGCGACACCGAGAGCCCGGGCACCCTGTGAGCGCCGGACCGCGCGGCCCACCGGGCCCCGCAGCCACCCGCGCCCACCCCGCACCCCACGCCGACCGCTCCACGCCCACCTCGCCCGGCCGGCCCGGCAGTCAGCACAACGCCTCACCCGCCTCGCCCGGCCGGCCCAGGGGTCAGCGCAACGCCTCCGCCACCTCGCCCGGCCCGGCGGTCAGCACATCGCCGTCCCCATCTCGCCCGGCCGGCCCGGCGGTCAGCACAACGCCTCACCCGTCTCGCCCAGCCGGCCCGGCGGTCAGCGCAACGCCTCCGCCACCTCGCGGGCCGCGTCCATCACCCGCTGCCCCACCCGCTCCGGCACCGCGTCGGCCAGCATCACGACACCCACGCTGCCCTCCACGCCCGTCACGCCCAGGAGAGGCGCCGCGGCCCCGCTCGCGCCGGCCTCCAGCTCGCCGTGGGTCAGGGTGTACCCGGGCTCCGCGGAAGCCGTCCGCTGCCGGGCGGACAGGATCGCCTTGCCCGCGGCGCCCCGGTCCAGCGGATGCCGGAACCCGGCCCGGTACGCCACGTGGTAGTCGGTCCACGTCGGCTCGACCACGGCGACGGCCAGCGCCTCCGCCCCGTCGACGAGCGTCAGATGCGCGGTCGCCCCGATGTCCTCGGCCAGCGATCGCAGTGCGGGCAGCGCGGCCTCCCGCACCAGCGGGTGCACCTGGCGGCCCAACCTCAGCACCCCGAGTCCGACCCGGGCTCGTCCGCCCAGGTCACGTCGTACGAGTGCGTGCTGCTCCAGGGTGGCGAGCAACCGGTACACAACGGTCCGGTTCACGCCCAGTTTGTTGGAAAGCTCGGTGACGGTCAGCCCGTGGTCCGTATCGGCCAGCAGTTTGAGGACCCTCAGTCCCCTGTCGAGCGTCTGGGAGGTCTCCGCGGTCACGACGCCCACTCCTTAAGTGGTGAGGTCGGCGGCCTCCACAGCGGCGGATGCGTCACCGAGTCCCGTCAGCGACGCGCGTCAGAGGCCGCCGATCGGCGGAGGGGTCCGGCGTGTCCGGACCCGGTCGCTTCACGGCTGCGCTCCGCGGCGGCGCTGCCACGGGGCGTGTGCGTAGCGGGACAGTAGCGAAGCAGGTTCGCTCAGCGGAAGGCTCCGTCCAGAATCCGGGCAGTGGCCGACAGGGGCTACCTGTGTTTGTCCCGGTACGTACGGTGCGCGATGCCGTCCCGAGCGCCCCCGCGTGGCAGTGCGGCGCCGGGCGCCTCCGTGCGGCAATGCGGCGCCGGGCGCCCCGCGTGGCAGTGGACGCCCGAGGCGTCACTTCATGCGGGTCGCCCACTCCTGGACCTTGGCGATGCGCTGGCGCAGCTGCCCCGCCGTCGCCTCCGCGCTCGGCGGCCCGCCGCACACCCGCCGCAGCTCGGTGTGGATGACCCCGTGCGGCTTGCCGCTCTGGTGGACGTACGCGCCGACCATCGTGTTGAGCTGCTTGCGCAGCTCCATCAGCTCCTTGTGGGAGACGACCGGCCGCCGCTCGGCCGGCAGCTCCAGCAGGTCGGCCTCCGTGTCGGGCTTCTTGCGGCTGTGCGCGATCTGCTTGGCCTGCCGCTTCTGGAGAAGCATCTGCACCTGGTCGGGCTCCAGGAGCCCGGGGATGCCGAGGTAGTCCTGCTCCTCCTCGCTGCCGGGGTGGGCCTGCATGCCGAACTCGGCGCCGTTGTACATGACCCGGTCGAAGACGGCGTCGGACTCCAGCGCCTCGAAGGGCAGCATGTCCTGCTCGCCGGTGTCCTCGTCCTGCTGCTTCTCCGCGTCCTGGAGGAGCTTGTCCTCCTCGGCGTACGGGTCCTCCTCGCCGTCCTTCTTGGGCTTGTCGAGGACGTGGTCGCGCTCGCGTTCCATCTCGTTGGCGAAGCCGAGCAGGTCGGGCACGGTCGGCAGGAACACGGAGGCGGTCTCACCACGCCGCCGTGACCGTACGAACCGGCCCACGGCCTGCGCGAAGAACAGCGGCGTGGAGATCGTGGTGGCGTACACGCCGACCGCGAGGCGCGGCACGTCGACGCCCTCCGACACCATCCGCACGGCGACCATCCACCGGTCGTTGCTCGCGCTGAACTCGTCGATCCGGTTCGACGCGCCGGTGTCGTCGGACAGGACGAGGGTCGCCTTGGACCCGGTGATCTCCCGGATCAGCTTGGCGTAGGCGCGGGCCGAATCCTGGTCGGAGGCGATGACCAGCGCGCCCGCGTCCGGGATCGCCTTCCTGACCTCGGTGAGCCGCTGGTCCGCGGCGCGCAGCACGCTCGGCATCCACTCGCCGCGCGGGTCGAGCGCCGTGCGCCAGGCCTGGCTGATCGCGTCCTTCGTCATCGGCTCGCCGAGCCGTGCGGCGATCTCGTCGCCCGCCTTCGTGCGCCAGCGCATGTTGCCGCTGTAGGAGAGGAAGATGACGGGCCGCACGACGTTGTCCGCGAGGGCGGAGCCGTAGCCGTAGGTGTAGTCGGCGGACGAGCGCCGGATGCCGTCGTTGCCCTCCTCGTACGTCACGAAGGGGATCGGGTTGGTGTCGGAGCGGAACGGCGTACCGGTGAGCGCGAGCCGCCGCGTGGCCGGCTCGAACGCCTCCAGGCAGGCCTCGCCCCAGGACTTGGAGTCCCCGGCGTGGTGGATCTCATCGAGGATGACGAGGGTCTTGCGCTGCTCGGCGCGGTTGCGGTGCAGCATCGGCCGCACGCCGACGCCCGCGTACGTCACGGCGATGCCGTGGTAGTCCTTGCTGAGCGGACCGGCGCTGTACTCGGGGTCCAGCCGGATCCCTATCCGCGCGGCCGCCTCCGCCCACTGCTTCTTCAGGTGCTCCGTCGGCGCGACCACGGTCACCTGCTGCACGACGTGGTGGTGCAGCAGCCAGGACGCGAGGGTCAGCGCGAAGGTCGTCTTGCCGGCGCCGGGGGTGGCGACGGCGAGGAAGTCGCGCGGCTGCTTCTGGAGGTACTTCTCCATCGCCCCCTGCTGCCAGGCGCGCAGCTTGCCGGCGGTACCCCAGGGGGCCCGGCCGGGGAAGGCGGGAGAGAGGTGGTGCGAGGTGGAGGCGGCGGTGGTAGTCACGGTCTCCGGTTCGTGGGTCGTTCGGCTTCGTCCGTCGTGCGGCTGCGTGTGCGTCGTACGGCTGCGTGCGCCGTGCGGCCGCGTGCGTCGTACGGCTGGGTCCGTCGTGCGGTTCCGTCCGTCGTGCGGCACGCCGCGTACGACAACCGGGCCACCCTACCGGCGGTGCCCGGCCGCCACCCCGCGAACGAGGCCGGGTCGCGCCCGGGTGGGACTCACGTCACAGCCGTACCGTCGCTCACTCTCTGTCGCAGCCGTGTCGTCACCCATGCCCCCACCAGGGCCACGGCCGCCATCGGCAGGAAGACGGCGGCGAAGGCGGCCGGATGCGAGCCGCCGGAGGAATCGGTGGTCGCGTGCGAGACGGTCCCGCCGCCGAGCGCCGCGAAGGCGGCACCGCCCGCGGCCAGCAGCAGCACGTTGGACAGGCCGTCGGAGATCTGGAGGGCGGCCGAGTTCGAACCGGCCTCCTCGGGGGCGGACAGCTGGAGCAGGAGCACACTCGTGGAGGAGATCACCAGGCCCATCCCGAAGCAGCCGAAGCCCCAGGCGACGGCGACCGTCCAGGCGGGCACGGCCTCGATCAGCACGCTCGGCGCGGCGGCGATGGCCCCGGACACGAGCACCATGCCGCCGGTCATCAGCCGGTCCCGGTAGGGCTCCACGCGGGGCCGGGACTGCACCCAGGAGCCCAGCGCCCAGGTCGCCCCGCCGGCCGCGAGGGAGAACCCGGCGAGGGTGGGGCTGAGGCCGCGCTGGGTGACCAGCATCAGCGGAACGAAGGACTCGGCGGCGATGAACGACCCCGCGGCCACGCCGCGCAGCAGCACCACCGAGGGCAGGCCGCGGGCCGCCCGCCAGGTGCCGTGCGGCAGCAGTCCGAGGACGGCCGGCACCAGCAGGGCGATGCCCGCGGCGGCGGGCAGGACGGACAGCGGACGCAGGTCCTGGGCGGCGTACTGGAGCAGTGCCGCGCCGAGGGAGATGCCGAGGGCGAGGCGGATGCGGCGCCGGTCGGAGGAGGCACTCGCGGTCCCGCCGACCGGGCCCGCGGCCCGCCGCCGGATCTGCGGCAGCGCGAGGGCGAGCGGCAGGACGACGAGCGCGGGGATCGCGAGGAACACCCAACGCCAGCCGAGATGCTCGGTCACCGCGCCGGCCGCCAGCGGTCCCACGACCGACGGCACGACCCAGCTCGCCGCGAACGCCGCCATGATCGCCGGCCGCAGCCGCTCCGGATACGCCCGTCCCACGACGACGTACAGCGCGACGATCACCAGCCCGCCGCCGAACCCCTGCACGGCCCGCCCGAGGATGAACAGCCACATGACCCCGGCGGTCCCCGACAGCACGAGCCCCGCGGCGAAGGCGGCGATTCCGCAGGTCAGCGACGCCAGCGGGCCTCGCCGGTCGGACCACTGACCGGCCAGCACCATGCCGAACAGGCTGGTAGTGAAGTACCCCGAGAACGCGAAGGCGTACAGGGAGAGCCCGTCCAGCTCCCGCGCCGCCACCGGCATAGCCGTCCCCACGGCGGTCGCCTCGAAGGCGATCAGCAGCACGACGGACACGACCCCGATGCTCAGGGCCCGGTGGTCCCGCCCCAGCACGGTCTCCCGCGACGGGAGCGAGCCGGACTTCTCGGGTGCGTCTGCGACACCGGTGTCGCGAGGTTCATGGACGGCCATGCCCGCCAGAGTAAGGCCCGCAACCGACATTGACCCCTGTCGAGAGGCCGTACCGGCCCTCGTCCATTGGTCCTACGCCGCCCCCCTCCGCCGCCGGAAGGCCGCCCGTTCATGAACGGCACATGGCAGTCGCGTTGCGGCCCCCACGGCACTCTTGAGCCCCGCGGTCGCCGGGCCTACGGTCATCACCAAGCGGTTCGAAGGGGGAGGCACTCCCCGGAACAACCGGCTGAACGGCCGTGTGCCCGAGTGGTTCAGGGGCTCGCCTGCAAAGCGAGTTACGTGGGTTCGAATCCCGCCACGGCCTCTGGTGCGTGACCAGCGATAACAGAAGGGCGGCGCCCCGTGAGGGGTTCCGCCCTTTCTAAGCCTGGTTCCGCGCGGCCGACCTGGCGGCCTGCTCGATCTTCGCGCAGTGGGCGGCACGGGCTGCCTCGTCGATCTGCTTCTCGTGTTCGGCGCGCATCCCGGTCCGGCCGTCGAGGCCCTCGCGCAGGATATCGGCGTGCCCGGTATGCCGGATGGACTCGCCGAGGACGTGGACCATGACGGCGAAGAGGTTCGTGTTGGGACAAGGCTCCGGCCACCACGGCACATGGCCGGGGGCGTCGAGCGGAAGCTCGTTGATCGTCGCGTCCGAGTGTTCCCACGTGCGCCGGTAGAACCCGATGATCTGATCGCGGGTCTCGTCCTCGGTCGCCCATAGATCGCTGCCGTCGGAGTCCTGCCACCGGGGCAGTGGTTCCGGGGACGGGCGGTCGAACACCTCGCCGAAGTACCTGGCCTCGACGCTGGCCACGTGTTTGACCAGGCCGAGGAGGTTGGTCCCGGTCACTGTCAAAGGTCGGCGGGCGTCATATTCGGACAAGCCATCGAGTTTCCAGAGCAGCGCCGCGCGGCCCCGCCGCAGTCTCCCGTGCAGGTCGCCCTTCGCGAATTCATCGATCATGTGGCATGAGCCTGCCATGGGCTGCTCGTGGTCTCGTACTGGGGCGGGGGGACCGCTGCCCGCGGACGGCGGAAGGCTCGAAGGTGAGCGGCTGCTCGCCGCAGGAGGGGACCTGATCTCGCTCGGCCGCTCGTTCCCGCAGTCGTTCGATCAGATCGGGGTTGGCCACAGGTGGGAACAGGCTCAGTGTGTTCCCCGGGCCCGCCAGTCCCTGCGCGGACCTCACGGTGCGGCGCCGGGCCACCGGACGCCCTCAGGCGTAGAGGCCGCCGCCCGCCTCGTCCTCGAACATGCCGGGCCAGTAGCGCCAGCCGTCGTCGGTGGGCGTCCTCGGCGTGGGGTCGCAGGCCACCGGGTCGAGGACGGCGAGGGTGCGGGTCATGGTGGCGGCCAACTGGTCGTAGGCCTCGGTCAGTTCGTGTTCCGCGTCGAGGGTGTGCTCACGGTGGACGAGCCAGAGGGTGAACGCCAGTGTCGAGATGTCGGCGTTCAGCGGGCGGAGTCTGGATTCCGCCTCGCTCCAGGCCAGCACCGCGCCGGTGGCGCCGTCCAGCACGAGGCTGGTGTCCTCCACGAGGTGGCCGAGGCGGATCAGCCGGCCGGCGCCCTCGGGGAGTTGGGTGTGCGGGTCGTCCGCCCAGTGCTCGGCGAGGGTGGGCAGCGGGACGTCCATGTCGAGGGAGAACCAGACGCATTCCTCGGGGAGTCCCGTCTCCCGCAGGAAGCGGCGGGTCGGCTCGTGGGAGAGTGCGGCCGGGAAGTCGACCTCCTCGAAGCGGACGATTCCGCCGGTGTCGAACTCCTCGTCCAGCAGCCGGGGCGGCAGGTCCAGGGCGAGCCCGGAGCGGGTGCCGGGGCCCGCGACCAGCGCCAGCGGACGGATGACGGCCGCCAGCCGCCAGAACGGGGGCACCTCGCCGTCAGCCCCCGACTCGTACAGCGCGAGGAGCTGCCCGGACGCCTCGGCCACCGCCTCGGGCCCGAAACGGCCGGCGTAGGCCGCGAACTGGCCTCTCAGGGCGGCCAGTTCGTCGGCGGCCGTGGCGAACCGCACGAGCTTCTCCAGGGAGGGCGCGAGCGGCCGGCGGTCCATCAGCTCGGGGCGGTCGTGGAAGAAGTACGCCGTCGTGATCTCGCCGGTGGCGCCGTCGAGCAGCACCGACTCGGTCCGCGGGCCGTCCGCGCCGACGAGTCCGCCGATGACCAGCTGGTCGCGCAGGTCGGCGGCGAGCCGGTGGCCGGGGTCGCCGGCGGAGTCCGCGACCGTGCGCAGGCCGTCCGTGCGCAGCGCCTCGAACGTCACCAGCGCGCCGACGTCGGGCAGTCCGGGGCCGGTCAGCCAGCGGCGGCTCGGCGCGTGAGTGACGTACGGATCCAGCTCGGCCTCGGAGAGGGTGATCACCGGCGTGCCGGTGGTGGTGCTGGTCGTGCTCATCGGTCCCCCGTGCGTGAAGTTCGCCGTCCCACTGCTGCGCACACTACGCGGCACCACTGACAACGGCCCTCGACAGGAAGGACGTCGGGCCACGCGCGCGCGTTGCCTTCCCGCGAGGATCGCCCCGACCGTCCCACCCACGGTCGACTGCGTGGTGTCCGGCCGGGGTCCGAGGCGTGACGTTCGGGTGCGCGGTGGGGTGCGCGGTTGGGTGGCGAGGTCCTCGACGGTCCACGCGGTGCCGTAGCCGTTGCTCTCGCGGGCCGCCTCGCGCGCCGCCACCGCCCCGTCCGGCGGGAGGACGACGACGTACGGCGGGCGGGTGCGGACCGGCGCGGTGAACGCCTTCAGGTGGGCGCCGAGCACCACGTCGCGCACGACGGCCGTGAAGCCCGCGCGCGCAGGTGTCCGCGGCCTGCGCCGACAGGCGGGGCCGGAGCCGGGCCTCGGCCCCGTCCGCGGCGCCCTCCTGGGCCCCGTGGTCGGCGCCGGGGCGTACTCCTCGCGCCCGGAGACGCTCATCCGGCGGAAGGCGTCCCGCCCTCACGCACGTGTGCCGCGCGCGAAAGGGGTTCGGCGAGCGCCCGTGCGACCGTCGACCTACCGGAGGCCGGGCCGCCCGTGACGAGCACCACGCCGCTCATCCGGTGACTCCGCTCACTGGCTGGTGACGACGGCCGCCTGCGGCCTTATCGGCAGCCGGTTCACCGGGCGGCCGGTCGCGGCCCGTACGGCGGAGGCGATCGCCGCCGGGGACGTCACGACCGGCACCGCGCTGGCCGCCTTCGCGCCGAACGGCGCGACCACGTCCCGCTCCTCGACCAGCTTGACGATCCGGATGTCCGGCGCGTCCAGGGCCGTGGGCAGGGCGTAGCCGGTGAGGTCGGGGTGGCGGATCAGGCCGCGCGGGGTGCGCAGGTTCTCGGTCAGGGCGATGCCGACGCCCTGGGTGACGCCCGCCTCGATCCGGGCGACGAGCTGCGCCGGGTTGAGCACCCGGCCCACGTCCTGGGCGACCGCCAGCTCCACGACCCGCACCGAGCCCAGCTCGATGTCGACGTCGACGACCGCCCGGATGGCGCAGAAGGCGAGACCGACGAACGCGTCGCCCTGACCGGCGCCGTCCAGCGGCTCGGTGGGGTGCGGGCGGCACTGCGCGGTGGCCCACAGCTCCTTGCCGTGCAGTTCCTCGGCGACGGTCGTCGACAGGACGCCGTCGTACGAGGTGATCTTGCCGTCGGTGATCTGGAGGAGTTCGGTGGACATGCCGAACTTGTGGGCGAGGGGCTGGAGGAGCTGGGTGCGGACCATCTTGGCCGCGCGTTCCACCGCGCCGCCGGAGACCCAGGTGTGGCGGCCGCGGCAGCCGGGGCCGGCCGGGGGCTGGTCGGTGTCGACGGGCGCGACGTGCACCTCGTCGACGCCGAGCGTCTCCTGGACGATCTGCCGGGCGAGTGTGGTGAAGCCCTGGCCGCTCTCGACGGCCGCGCACAGGACCGTCGCGACGCCGTCCTGCACCTTGACAGTGGCCGTGGAGACCTCGTCCGTGCCCTCCGCGCCGAGCATGTGGACCATGCCGAGGCCGTAGCCGACGCCCCGGCGCACCGCGCCCGGTTCGCCCGCGCCCTCGGGGCCGCCGGGCAGCAGCCAGTCCTCCTCGGGGGTGTCCTTCGGCAGGGCGGGCAGCGGGAAGTCCTGGACGGCCTGGAGGAGTTCGGCGACGGGCGCCGGGCAGGTCACCGTCTGGCCGGTCGGCAGGACGTCGCCGGTGGCCATGGCGTTGCGCAGCCGCAGCTCGGCCGGGTCCACGCCGAGTCTCTTCGCCAGTTTGTCCATCTGCGCCTCGTAGGCGGCGCAGACCTGCATCGCGCCCTCGCCGCGGACGTGGCCGGAGGGCGGGTTGTTGGTGCGGACGGCCCAGCCCTCGATGAAGGCGTTGGGGACGACGTAGGGGCCGCAGGCGAAGGAGACGGCGGCGGCGAGGGCCTCGGCGGAGGTGTCGGCGTAGGCGCCCGCGTCGAGGAGGATCTGGGCCTCCACCTTGACCAGTCTGCCCTCGGCGTCCGCGTGGTGGCGGTACCGCAGCAGTGTGGGGTGGCGGTGGGCGTGGCCGAGGAAGGACTCCTCGCGGGTCGCGGTGAGTTTGACCGGGCAGCCGGTCCGCAGCGCGAGCAGGCCGAGCGGGAGCTGGAATCCCTGGTCCTCGCGGTCCGCGGTGGCGCCGGGCACTCCGGTGACGACGATCTTCACCTGATCGGGTGCCAGGCCGAAGCAGGCCGCGGCGGTGTCCCGGTCGCTGTGCGGGTCGGTGGAGGCCAGGTACAGCTCCACGCCGCCGTCGGGCCTGGGCACGGCGAGTCCGGCCTCGGCGCCGATGGGGGCGGGGTCGGCGCGGCCGATGCGGTACTGGCCCTCGACGACGATCTCGCCGGACGCGGCCGGGTCGCCGTGGTGCAGCGGGATGTGCCGGATCAGGTTGCCGTCGGGGTGCAGCGGATCGGCCTCGAAGGCGAGTTCGGGGTCGGTGACCGGGTCGAGCACCTCGTACTCGACGATGACGGCCGCGGCGGCCATCCGCGCGGTGTCGGGGTGGTCGGCGGCGACGGCCGCGATCGGCTCGCCGTGATGGCGTACGACCTCGGAGGCGAACACCGGGCGGTCCGCCCGGCCGCGTCCGTGCAGCGGGCTGCCGGGTACGTCCTCGTGCGTGACGACGGCCCGTACGCCGGGCATCTCCCGCGCGTGGGTGGTGTCGACGGAGACGATCCGCGCGTGGGCGTGCGGGGAGCGCAGTACGGCCGCCCAGAGCAGCCCCTCGGCCCACAGGTCGGCCGCGTACGGGAAGGTGCCCTCGGTCTTCGCGCGGGCGTCGGCGGCCGGCAGGGAGGCGCCGAGGCCGTGCGGGATCGGCTCGGGGGGCGGGGCGGCCTCCGCGGGGCTCGTCGCGGTGGCTGCTTCGTTCGTCACGCCTGGCCTCCGTCCTGGCCGTACGCCGGGTCGTGCGGGTGGGGCTGCGCGGGGTTCTCGAACGCCGACGCGTGGATGCCTCCGCCGCCGGGGCCCGCCTGGTGCGGAATACGTGCCTCGTCGCCGTCCGACTCAGCGTCCGCGGAGGAGTGTGCCTCGCGTTCGGCGACGACGTCCTGGACGGCCTGGAGGACGCCCCGGTAGCCGGAGCAGCGGCACAGGTTGCCGCAGAGCGCCTGACGGGCCTCCAGCTCGGTGGGCGCGGGGTTGCCCTCCAGCAGGTCGTGCACGGTCATCGCCATGCCGGGCACGCAGAAGCCGCACTGGACGGCCCCGCACCGGGCGAGCGCCCGCTGCACGTCGGAGGGCTGTCCGTCGACGGCGAGGCCTTCGACGGTACGGATCTCGCTGCCGGCGGTGGTGACGGCCGGGACCAGGCAGGAGGCGACGAGGCGCCCGTCCACCTGGACGTTGCAGGCGCCGCACTCGCCCTGGGAGCAGCCGTCCTTGGCGCCGGCGAGACCGAGCCGTTCGCGCAGGACGTAGAGCAGCGACTCGCCGATCCAGGCGTCGGTGACGGGCCGGTCGGAGCCGTTGACG
The DNA here is from genome assembly GCF_042870975.1 of Streptomyces sp. NPDC006259. Classification (NCBI taxonomy): domain Bacteria; kingdom Bacillati; phylum Actinomycetota; class Actinomycetes; order Kitasatosporales; family Streptomycetaceae; genus Streptomyces; species Streptomyces sp. NPDC006259. The sequence goes on from NZ_JBIAHY010000001.1 coordinate 1,362,225, forward strand.
CGCAGGACGTAGGAGGCGAGGGGGTGGTCCTCGTGGTGAGCCGCCCCGCGCGCGGGCTCCTCCGCCGGGCGGTCGTCGTCCACGCGCGTGGACGACGCGCCGAGATCGGCCTGTTCGGGTTGCCCGAGGCCCTCGGGGTGTTCCGCGCGCTCCGGGTGCTCCGGGAGTTCGTCCGCGGGGGCGGCCGGTTCCGGGGCGGCCGCCGACGGGAGGTCCTCGGCGGCCTCCGGCGGCTCGTGGGCGCTCTCCTGGCCACTGGGGTCGTCGGGACCCTCGGGGGACGGCCGCCGGCCCTCCACGGGGCCGGACACGGCCTCGTACGGCTGTCCGGGCGGCGGCAGCTCGCCCGGGTGTCCGTGCTCGTGCGGGGCGGGCTGCTCGCCGGAGGCCGGCTCGGTGGTGTCGCGCACGGGGGCGTGTCCGAAGAGGGACGCGTCCGGTCGCGCTCCGGCGTCCTCGGCCAGTGGCGCCCCGGCCCCGTCGGTCCCGGGGTTCCAGGACCGCTCGTCCGGCGCGGGTTCCGTCGCCCAGGGCGCGGACGCGCCGCCCGGCAGGGTGGCCGGGGGTGTTCCGCCGCCCCACTGCTCGACCAGCGCGGAGGTCGTGAACTCGCCCGACTCGTCGGGCAGGTCGCCGCCCGCGACGGGGATCGACCACTGGCCGGTCACGTCGTGGCCGGGCGCGGGGGCGTGCTCGGCGGGCGCGTTGGCGTCGTCGAAGGTCCACTGCCCGGTGGCGCCGGGGTGGTAGGCGAACCGGTCGCCACCGACCGTCCCGCTCGCCGGCGCGGGCCAGTCGGCGCCGGCGGCGGGGGCCGCCCAGGAGCCGTCGCCGGCCGCGGCGGGGTCGGTCCCGTCGTGCGTCGCCTCGATCCGCGGGGGCACGTACCCGTGGCCGGGCGCAGCGAGCGGGCTGCCGTCGCCGCGGGCGGCCAGCAGGGCGTCGATGCCGCCCTCGGGAAGCTTCACGAAGGCGGTGGCGCCGTCGTCGTAGTCGCCCTGGGGCAGCGGGTCCCAGCGGCCGCCGCCCGGTGGCGTGCCCTGTCCGTGCTGGTCGTCGGTCATGACAGTGCCCTCCCCAGTGCTCGTCGGGCCAGCGTGGCGACGGTGCGCCGCAGATGCAGTACGGCGGGCGGTAGCGGTTGCACGGAACCGTCCTCCGCGGGAACCGGGTCCGGGATGCAGGCGGCGGCGACGTACTCGCCGAAGGCGTTGAGCGCCTCCGGGACGAGGGCCCGGTTGTTGTCCCAGTCGATGAGCCGGGCGACCCACTGCTCGGCCTCCAGGGGCCGCAGCGGCATCGGCGCTATGGCGCCGACGGCGCACCGGACGCCGCGCCGGGCGGGGTCGAGCACGAGGGCGACGGAGGCGACGGCCCGCCCGGGACCGGTGCGGCCGGTCGCCTTCAGGAAGACCTGGGGGGCGTGCAGGAGCGGCACGCGCACGTACCCGATGAGTTCGCCGCCGCGCAGCATGTCCATGCCTGCCAGCAGGTGCGACACGGGGATCTCGCGGCGGACTCCGCCGGGGCCCGCGATGATCAGGGTCGCCTCCAGCGCGGCCAGTACGGGCAGCGCGTCGCCCGTGGGGGCGGCGGAGGCGATGTTGCCGCCCAGGGTGCCCGCGTTGCGGATGTGCGGCGGGCCGGCGGCGCGCGCGGCGGCGGCGAGCGCCGGGATGAGGGCGGCGAAGTCGGGGCGGCCCATGCGGGCGTGGGTGAGTCCGGCGCCGAGCAGGGCGTGCCCGTCCTGGTACTGCCAGCCGCGGATCTCGCTGATGCGGCCGAGGCCGACCAGCGCGGCGGGCCTGAGCTGGCCGGAGTTGACGGCGGCCATCAGGTCGGTGCCGCCCGCCACGGGCACGGCGGCCGGCGTGACGGCGAGTGCCGCCACGGCTTCGTCCAGTGTCGCGGGCAGCGTGACGGCCTGCCCCGCCTGCGGTGCGTGCGTGGTCAAAACCGGCTGCCCCTTCCCGCTGCCCCACCTGGTCCCACCTGTGCTGCCGTACGGTACGTGCTGACAGGGCGGACGTGGCAACTCTGGCACATCTTCGCAAGGCCCGAACGCGGGGGTCCGTCAGGAGGCATTCGCCCGTCTCGTCCGGGAGATGGCCCGATTTCGCACGACATCTCCGGTGTGCGCGCATCGCCACTCTTCGGTGGTCCTGAAGTGATTTCTCCTTGACCGGGGAGTGCCGACCCGGCCTCCGCGCTCCGGCCTCGGCGGCCCGGCCTCGAAACTCCGCTTTCGACGATCCGGCCTCGGTGGCACGGCCCCGCGATCAGGCGTCGACGGTTCAGATTCAGCGCTCCGGGCTCAGCGGTTCGGGCTGAGCGCTCAGCGGTTCGGATTCAGCGCTCAGCCGTCAGCGCTCCGGTCTCAGCGCTCCGCATTCAGCGGTTCGGGGGCGCGCCCTCGATCGGCCGGCCCAGCACGCCCGGCCGCCGCTGCCAGGGTTTCGGGCCGCCCGGCGGCCGGTAGGCGACGCCCAGCGCGTCGAGCCGCTTGTAGTGGGCCTCCATCCGCCGCTCGAAGTCGGCGAAGTCCCGCTGCTCCGGGGCGGGCAGCCGGCTCCAGGCGACCTCGGCGAAGGCCGCGAGCCGGGGGAAGACCTGGTAGTCCACGCGCGCCGGATCCTCCATCACCTCGGTCCACACGTTGGCCTGCGTGCCCAGCACGTGTCGCGCCTCCTCGGGCGTCAGCCGGGGCGGCACGGGCTCGAACCGGTAGACGTCCTCCAGGCCGCGCACGTAGCCGATCGGCACGGGTTCGTCGGCGCCGCCGTCCTGCCGGTGGTCCAGGTACACCTGCTGCTCGGGGCACATGACGACGTCGTGGCCCGCGCGCGCGGCGGCGATCCCGCCCTCGTAGCCCCGCCAGGACGACACCGCGGCGCCGGGGGCGAGGCCGCCCTCCAGGATCTCGTCCCAGCCGATGAGCCGCCGCCCGCGCGCGGCGAGCCAGGTGTCGAAGTGCCCGATGAACCAGGCCTGCAGTCCGTCCTCGCCGGCGAGTCCGAGTTCCGCGATGCGGGCCTGCGCCGTCGGCGAGGCGCGCCACTGCTCCTTGGGGCATTCGTCGCCGCCGACGTGGATGAACTCGGAGGGGAAGAGTGCCAGGACCTCCTCGAAGACCCCCTCGTAGAAGCGCAGGGTGTCGTCGGTGGGGGCGAGTACGTTCGGGTTGATCCCCCAGGTGTCCCAGACGGCGAGGGCACGGGTGTCGACGACGTCGGTGTTGCCGAGTTCCGGATAGGCGGCGATGGCCGCCTGGGAGTGACCGGGTACGTCGATCTCGGGGACGACGGTGATGTGCCGCTCGGCGGCGTAGGCGACGATCTCCCGGATGTCGTCCTGGGTGTAGAAACCGCCGTGCGGTCTGTCGTCCCACAGCGGTGAGGCCCGGTGGCCGAATTTCGTGCGCGAGCGCCAGGAGCCGACCTCGGTCAGTCGCGGGTGGCGCTCGATCTCGATCCGCCAGCCCTGGTCGTCGGTCAGGTGGAGGTGGAGGACGTTGAGTTTGTGCGCGGCCATCAGATCCAGGTGGCGCAGGACGCCCTCCTTGGGCGTGAAGTGCCGGGCCACGTCGAGGAGTAGGCCGCGCCAGCGGAAACGGGGGCCGTCCTCGACGGTCTGGTGCGGGATGCCGTAACCCGTCGCGGGCCGCACCGGGGCGCGCCGGAACGCCTCGGGGCCGAGGAGCTGACGCAGGGTCTGCGCCCCCCAGAAGACGCCGGCCGGGTCGCCGCCGCGGATCTCGACGCCCCGGTCGGCGACGCTCAGCCGGTACGCCTCGGGCTCCAGCGTGTCGTCGAGGAGCAGCCGCACGCCGTCGCGGGCCTCCTCGGGGCCGGGCCGCAGCGGCAGGGCGTGAGCGGCGCCGATGGTGGTGCGCAGCCAGCGTTCGGTGCGTTCCGTGCCGGGCGCGGCCCACAGGGTGGTGGAGTCGTCCAGCAGGACCGTGGACCGCAGGGGGCCCTCGACGGCGCGCGGCGCCGGAATGATCTCGTTCCCAGAAGTCACGTCAGTCCTTCACCGCCGCGGGGCCGCGGGCGAGTCGTCGCTGCACGAGTACGAAGAACACCGGCGTCGCGACCGGCCCCGCCGCCGGACCGGCCGCCACCCCGCGCCGGCCGAAGTGAGGCCGATGGCGGACGACTTGGCGAAGACGAATTCGCTTCACGCGGAAACGAGGGAGGACCCGCCCGTGCCGCCGGGGCCGGCAGCGAGGGCGGGGAAGGGGAACGCGGCCCGGCCACGAGCGGCACGGAGGCCCTCAGGGCGCGCCGATCCACACCTTGAGGGCCTCCGGGAGCATCAGACGACCACCGGCTACTTGTCGCCCTTGCCCTTGTCGTCGTCGCCGCCGGACCCCATGGACTCGTAGATCTCCTTGCACATGGGACACACCGGGTACTTCTTCGGGTCGCGGCCGGGCACCCACACCTTGCCGCAGAGCGCCACGACGGGAGTCCCGTCGAGCGCGCTCGCCATGATCTTGTCCTTCTGGACGTAGTGCGCGAAGCGCTCGTGGTCACCGTCGCCGTGCGACACCTGCGGCGTCGGCTCTACGAGGGTCCCCGTTCCGGTGCCGCGCTCGGGCTCAAGAGTGCTCATACGGCCAAGGGTACTGAAGGTCACACCCGTCAGTTGAGCGAAGGGTCGTCCGGGTACGTCGCCACCATCGCCAGCTCGTTGCGCTGGCGGCGCAGGACGTCGCGCCAGAGGGTCTCCGGGGACGGCGAGGACACGTCGCCGGGTTCGGACTCCACCACGTACCAGGCGCCCTCCGTCAGCTCGTCCTCCAGCTGGCCGGGGCCCCAGCCGGCGTAGCCGGCGAAGATCCGCAGGGAGCCCAGGGCCGAGGCGAGCAGCTCCGGCGGGGCCTCCAGGTCGACGAGGCCGATCGCGCCGTGCACCCGCCGCCAGCCGAGCGGCGCGCCGTCGACGGCCGTGCCGCCGGGGATCACGGCGACGCCGAGCGCCGAGTCGAGGGAGACCGGGCCGCCCTGGAAGACGACACCCGGCTCGCCGGTGAGGTCGGCCCAGTCCTCCAGGATGTCCCCGACGCCCACCGGCGTGGGGCGGTTGAGGACGACACCGAGCGAGCCCTCCTCGTCGTGGTCGAGAAGGAGCACCACCGCGCGGTCGAAGTTCGGGTCCGCCAGGGCGGGGGTTGCCACGAGCAGCCGCCCTGTGAGCGAGGACACCTCGGTCATGCCAGACATGATCCCCCATCTTCCCCGCCCGTGGGGAGGCAACCGGGTGCCGGGGAGTGAGGGCAGGCCGGGCGCACGGACGCGGTCCGGGCGCACGGACGGTCCGGCCCGCCCGCGGTGACCGCACGTGCCCGGCGGGAAACGGTTCGTGTTGTGACACAGCCATGACGTCCCCGGGCCGCCCTCGGGCTTACGGGACGGGGGTCCACGGCGATTACTCTGTCCTCTCCGGCCCTGCCCCACTCCACGGAACGCGAGATACATGACCGTCAACGGCTCAGACGACGTCCTGCTTGTCCACGGCGGAACCCCGCTTCAGGGCGAGATCCGTGTCCGCGGTGCGAAGAACCTCGTACCCAAGGCCATGGTCGCCGCCCTGCTGGGCAGTGAGCCGAGCCGACTGCGCAACGTTCCGGACATCCGTGACGTGCGGGTCGTACGCGGCCTCCTGCAACTGCACGGGGTGACGGTCCGTCCGGGTGAGGAGCCGGGTGAGCTGGTGCTCGACCCGACCTACGTCGAGAGCGCCAACGTCGCCGACATCGACGCGCACGCCGGTTCGAGCCGGATCCCGATCCTGTTCTGCGGACCGCTGCTGCACCGCCTCGGCCACGCCTTCATCCCGGGTCTGGGCGGCTGCGACATCGGCGGCCGGCCCATCGACTTCCACTTCGACGTGCTGCGGCAGTTCGGCGCGAAGATCGAGAAGCGCGCGGACGGCCAGTACCTGGAGGCTCCGCAGCGGCTGCGCGGCACGAAGATCGTGCTGCCGTACCCGTCCGTCGGCGCGACCGAGCAGGTGCTGCTGACGGCCGTCCTCGCCGAGGGCGTCACGGAACTCGCGAACGCGGCCGTGGAGCCGGAGATCGAGGACCTGATCTGCGTCCTGCAGAAAATGGGCGCCATCATCGCGATGGACACCGACCGCACGATCCGCATCACCGGCGTGGACAAGCTCGGCGGCTACAACCACGCCGCCCTGTCGGACCGGCTGGAGGCCGCCTCCTGGGCGTCCGCGGCGCTGGCGACCGAGGGCGACATCTACGTCCGCGGCGCCCAGCAGCGCTCGATGATGACGTTCCTGAACACCTACCGCAAGGTGGGCGGCGCCTTCCAGATCGACGACGAGGGCATTCGCTTCTGGCACCCGGGCGGCCAGTTGAAGTCGATCGCCCTGGAGACGGACGTCCACCCGGGCTTCCAGACGGACTGGCAGCAGCCGCTGGTCGTCGCCCTCACCCAGGCCACGGGCCTGTCCATCGTCCACGAGACGGTCTACGAGTCGCGGCTGGGCTTCACGTCCGCGCTCAACCAGATGGGCGCTCACATCCAGCTGTACCGCGAGTGCCTGGGCGGTTCGAACTGCCGCTTCGGCCAGCGCAACTTCCTGCACTCCGCGGTGGTGTCCGGCCCCACCAAGCTCCAGGGCGCCGACCTGGTCATCCCCGACCTGCGGGGCGGTTTCTCGTACCTGATCGCCGCGCTGGCCGCCCAGGGCACGTCCCGGGTCCACGGGATCGACCTGATCAACCGGGGCTACGAGAACTTCATGGACAAGCTGATGGAGCTGGGCGCGAAGGTGGAGCTGCCGGGCAAGGCGCTCGGATAGCGGGTCCCGCGCGAACACGCCGATGGGGCGGCGACCCGGTACCGGGTCGCCGCCCCATCGGCGTGTTCCGATGCGTCCGAAGAGGCGCGGGGAACTGCGCGACCGGTCACAGACGGCCCGCAGTCACCCCACGGCGCTCTCAGCGGAGCGTCACTTGCCCTTGGCCGCTTCCTTGAGCTTGCTGCCCGCGGAGACCTTCACGCTGTAGCCGGCCGGGATCTGGATCGGGTCGCCGGTCTGCGGGTTGCGCGCGGTGCGAGCGGCACGGTGGGTGCGCTCGAAGGTCAGGAAGCCGGGGATGGTGACCTTCTCGTCGCCCTTGGAGACGATGTCGCCGACGACCTCGGCGAACGCGGCCAGCACGGCGTCGGCGTCCTTGCGGGTCACCTCGGCGCGGTCGGCCAGCGCGGCCACCAGCTCACTGCGGTTCATGTTCTTACTCCCGTGTTCTTCTTGCCGTTGAGGCGTGCCACGCGGCGGAGCCGCATGTTGGGCACAGCGAAGCCGATGCTGCCAGGGTCCTCGGACAGTCCCCGGACCGGGTCCCTTGTCGGACCCTCGCGCCCAGAGACGCATCCTGCCCCCACCTGCGGCGGGAAAGCCAATCCGGCACCCGCAGGAGTCGTGAGAACACCCTTGGGAGTCACACGAAAAGCGCCACTGACTGGCCGCCTACCATAGAGGGCGGTCATGTGTACCGGGTTCCACGACGCGCCGGTTTCATGGCACGTCGTGGCGATCCTCACAGCCCCCGCAGGCCAGGGGCCTCAGACCGTGGCCCCGGCGGCCTTCGCCGCGTCCCGCACGGCCCCGGCCACCGCGCCGGCGACCTTGTCGTTGAAGACGCTCGGGATGATGTAGTTCGCGTTCAGCTCGTCGTCGGTCACCACGTCGGCGAGGGCCTTCGCGGCCGCGAGCATCATCTCCGTGTTGACGGTGCGGGACTGGGCGTCCAGCAGGCCGCGGAAGACACCCGGGAAGACCAGCACGTTGTTGATCTGGTTCGGGAAGTCGGAGCGGCCGGTGGCGACGACGGCGGCCGTCTGACGGGCGACGGCCGGGTCCACCTCGGGGTCGGGGTTCGCGAGCGCGAACACGATCGCGTCGTCGGCCATGGCGGCCACGTCGGCGCCGTCCAGGACGTTCGGGGCGGAGACGCCGATGAAGACGTCCGCGTCGCGCACGGCCTCCCTCAGCGTGCCGGTGAGGCCCTCGGGGTTGGTGTTGTCGGCGATCCAGCGCAGCGCCGAGCCGGGGGCCGCGTCGACGAGGTCCTCGCGGCCCGCGTGCACGACGCCGTGGATGTCGGCGACGACGGCGTTCTTCACGCCGGCCGCGATCAGCAGCTTGAGGATGGCGGTGCCGGCCGCGCCCGCTCCGGACATCACGACACGGATGCTCTCGACGGCCTTGCCCGCGACACGCAGGGCGTTCGTCAGGGCGGCGAGGACGACGATCGCCGTGCCGTGCTGGTCGTCGTGGAAGACGGGGATGTCGAGGGCCTCGCGCAGCCGGGCCTCGATCTCGAAGCAGCGGGGGGCGGAGATGTCCTCCAGGTTGATGCCGGCGAAGCCGGGGGCGATCGCCTTGACGATCTCGACGATCGCGTCGGTGTCCTGGGTGTCCAGGCAGATCGGCCAGGCGTCGATGCCGGCGAACCGCTTGAAGAGGGCGGCCTTGCCCTCCATGACCGGCAGGGCGGCCATCGGGCCGATGTTGCCCAGGCCCAGCACGGCCGAGCCGTCCGTCACGACCGCAACGGAGTTGCGCTTGATGGTGAGGCGGCGGGCGTCCTCGGGGTTCTCGGCGATGGCCATGCAGACGCGGGCCACGCCCGGCGTGTAGATCATCGACAGGTCGTCGCGGTTGCGGATCGGGTGCTTCGACGCCATCTCGATCTTGCCGCCGAGGTGCATCAGGAACGTACGGTCGGAGACCTTGCCCAGGGTGACGCCCTCGATGCCGCGGAGCTGCTCGACGATCTCGTCGGCGTGCGCGGTGGAGGTGGCCGCGATCGTGACGTCGATGCGGAGCTTCTCGTGGCCGGAAGCCGTGACGTCGAGGCCGGTCACCGAGCCTCCGTGGGACTCGACGGCCCCGGTGAGCTGGGAGACCGCGGTTCCGCTCGCGGGCACCTCCAGCCGGACCGTCATCGAGTAGGAGACGCTGGGCGCCGTTGCCATGGCCGACTTCCTCTGCTTTCACCTGTGACGCTGGATGCCGTCCGATCGTCGCACCTACTGCCGGGTAGGCGTTAGCCACCCCGGGTTGCGAACGTTGAGTTCACAACGAAAGAGGTCCACGTCACATGACGTGGACCTCTTCCGTCTGTCTATGACACCGACCCGCCATGCTCGCCTCGCGGCAAGTGGTCGCTCGTAGCGACGAAGGTTGGGCCCGGGGGCTTGGATCGAGCCGGTGTCACACCCAGGCTAACAAACGGATGCCGGAAGACCATTCCCGTGCGGGAAGTTCTCGGGAATCCCGTCCCCGGCGAGTCCCCGACCGGCCTCCGATCAGTGCCCGACCGGCCCCGGATCAGTTCCCGACCGGCCCCCGTCAGTCCCTCAGCAGATCGGGCAGACCGTTCTCGTCGGGTTCGTCGCGGTCCGCCGAGACGATCGTCAGCTGCTGGGTCGCCCTGGTCAGGGCCACGTACAGCACCCGCAGGCCGGCCGGGGACTCGTCGGCGATCTCGGCCGGGGAGACGACCACCGTCGCGTCGTACTCCAGGCCCTTGGCCTCCAGACTGCCGAGGGCCACGACCCGGTCGCCGAGCCCGGCGAGCCAGCGCCGGGCCTCCTCGCGGCGGTTCATGGCCACGACGACGCCGACGGTGCCGTCGACCCGGTCCAGAAGACGCCGGGCCTCCGCGCGGACGGTCCCGCCCAGGGTGTCCGCCACCGCCGTGCCGGGCGCCTTGTCCGCCGCCACGAAACGCGGGACGACCCCCGTCGACCGCACGGCGGACGGGGACTCGGCGCCGGGCATGGCCAGCGCCAGCACCTTCGCGGCCAGCTCGGCGATCTCCGCGGGATTGCGGTAGTTCACGGTGAGCCGGAAGCGACGGCGCGGGCGGCTGCCGAGCGCCTCGTCACGGGCCTGGGCCGCCTCCTCCGGGTCGGACCAGGAGGACTGGGCCGGGTCACCGACGACCGTCCAGGTGGCGTGCCGGCCGCGGCGGCCGACCATGCGCCACTGCATCGGCGTGAGGTCCTGGGCCTCGTCGACGATGACGTGCGCGTACTCGGTGCGCTCCTGGGCGAGGCGCTCGGCCCGCTCGCGCTGCGTCTCCTCGCGGACCGGCATCAGCTCGTCCAGGCCGGTGAGCTGGTCCAGCGGGTCGAGTTCGCGTCTTCTGCGGGGGCGCGCCGGGGCGCCGAGGATCGACTGCAGTTCGTCGAGCATCGCGATGTCGTGCACCGAGTGGCCCCCGCGCTTGAGCGAGCGGGCGACCTTGCGGACCTCGCCGGGGTTGAGGATCCGGCGGGCCCAGCGCCCGAGCCGGCGTTCGTCGGACATGGCGGCGAGGACCGACTTCGGGGTCAGCTCGGGCCACCAGGCGTCGAGGAACGCGATGAAGGAGTCCTCGCCCGTCACGTCCTCGTCGAAGGAGGAGCGCAGCTCGGCGGCCAGTTCGGGGTCGCTGTGCCGGCCGGACGCGCCGGAGCGTTCCCACAGGGCGTCCAGGAGGAGCTTGCGGGCGCGGGGGCGCAGCAGGTTCACCGGCGCGGTGCCGCTGAGGGCGCTCTCCCGGATCCGGCCGAGGGCGGCGGCCTCCAGTTCCAGCCGCCGCCCGAAGGCGACGACGCGGAGCCGGTCGGGCGGACCGGCGGGGACGGCCGGCCGGCCGTCGTCGTCCTCCCCGAACGCGAGCTGTCCGGTCGGCTCACCGGGCCGTCCCACTTCGAGCGCCCCGCGCGCCGCCTTCCGCAGCACCTTCAGCATGCGGTACGACCCCTTGGCGCGGGCCACCGCCGGGGAGTCGTACAGGGTGGCCTCGATGCCGTCGACGAGGGAGCCGATGGCGCGGATCGCGACCTGGCCCTCCTCACCGAGGGAGGGCAGGACGCCCTCGGTGTACGCCACCAGCAGCGGGGTCGGGGAGACGATCAGGATGCCGCCCGCGTACCGGCGCCGGTCCTGGTAGAGGAGGTACGCGGCCCGGTGCAGGGCGACGGCGGTCTTGCCGGTGCCGGGGCCGCCCTCGACGTAGGTGACGGAGGCGGCGGGGGCACGGATGACCATGTCCTGCTCGGCCTGGATGGAGGCGACGATGTCGCGCATGGTGTGGCTGCGGGCCTGGCCGAGGGCGGCCATGAGGGCGCCGTCGCCGATGACGGGCAGCTCCCGGCCGTCGAGGCGGGCCGTCAGCTGGGGGCGCATCAGGTCGTCCTCGACGCCGAGGACGCGGCGCCCCTTGGACCGGATGACCCGGCGGCGGACGACCCGGCCGGGATCGACCGGTGTGGAGCGGTAGAACGGCGCGGCGGCCGGCGCCCGCCAGTCGATGACCAGCGGGGCGTACTCCTCGTCGAGGACCCCGATGCGTCCGATGTGGAGCGTCTCGGCGATGTCGGCGGTGTTGTCGGCGCGGATCGCGCCCTCGGCGGGCTCCACGGCGGTGTAGGCGCCGTCGGGTCCCTTCTTGCCGTCCTTGCCGGGGAGGAGGTCGATCCGGCCGAAGAGGAAGTCCTCGAACTCGTTGTTGAGGCGGTTGAGGTGGACCCCCGCCCGGAACACCTGCGCGTCCCGCTCGGCCAGGGCGCCGGGCGTGCCGACCTGGCCGCGGCGGGCCGCGTCGTGCATGAGGAACTCGGCCTCGTGGATCTTCTCCTCGAGGCGCCGGTACACCCGGTCCAGGTGTTGTTGTTCGACGCTGATCTCACGGTCACGAACTGAGTGGTCCTGAACCGAGTCGACCGCGGATTCCTGCTGAGCCTGAGCGGCCACCGGGCCCCCTTCTGACGTGCTGGGCAGCCGTCAACCGTACGCGAAGGGGGCCCCTGGAAGCTACGGCGCGTCGACCTGGACGAGCTTCTTTCCGTCGAAGGTCATGACCTCGAAGTGGTCGATCTCGTTCGGGGTGAACGCGGCGCCGCCCTGGACGTAGAGCGGGTTCTTGGCCTGATCGGTCTTGGCATTGGGCAGGCCGTAGCCCCATGACGGGACGGACCAGGACGAGATGGTCTCCCGTTCGCCGTTCTTGCCGACGGCGATGAGCGAGCACTTGTTGGGGCCCGCCACGTTCTTCAGTTCGACCACGGCCTCGGTGCCCCAGGCCTTCTCGCCCATGGCGACGGTCGCGGTGACCTTGGTGCCCGGGTCGGTGCCGGTGACCTTGTCGGAGAGCGTCTCGAAGGCCGACTTCGCGGGGCTCACGCCCGCCTCGATGCCGGTGCCGCCGCTGTCGTCGCCACCGCCGGCCGCCACGGCCACGAGCGGTCCGCCGATGACCAGCGCGACGCCGGCGGCGATCATGTAGAGGCTGCGCCGGCGCTTCTGGGCGCGGCGGTCGGACACCTCGACGACGAGCTTCTCGACCAGTCGCGGGCCCGGCTTCGCGGACAGGGACTCACCGATCGCGGGGGTCCCGGCGCCGGGCAGGTCCGCGAGCGCGGCCAGCATCGGCTCCATCCCGGCGAGTTCGTCGAGCTGCTGGGCGCACCACTCGCACCCGGCGAGATGCGCCTCGAAAGCGGTTGCCTCGGCGTCGTCGAGAATCCCGAGGGCGTAGGCGCCCACGGTCTCGTGTTCGCTCGGGCTCGGAGATCCCTGCATAGATCCCTGCATGGGGCCAGACATACCCGAACCACCCGTTCCGAATCCCCCGTAAACACTCATCACGCCGTCACCCCCCGCTCCTCGAGAGCCAGCTTCATCGACCGCAGGGCGTAGAAGACCCGTGAGCGCACGGTGCCGCTGGGTATGCCCAGCGTCTCGGCCGCCTCGTTGACGGTACGCCCCTTGAAATACGTCTCGACGAGCACCTCCCGGTGGGCCGGGGTCAGGTCGTCGAGAGCGTCCGACAGCGTCATCAGCCACAGCGCCTTGTCGATCTCGTCCTCCGCGGGGATGACCTCCAGCGGCGACGGGTCGACCTCCTGCGGCCGGGCCTGCCGGCTGCGGTGGCCGTCGATGACGATGCGACGCGCGACCGTCACCAGCCAGGGGCGTACCGATCCGGTCGCCCGGTTGAGCTGACCGGCGTTCTTCCAGGCACGGATGAGCGTCTCCTGCACGACGTCCTCGGCGCGCTGCCGGTCACCGGCAACCAGTCTCAGGACATAGGCGAGCAGGGGTCCGGCATGCTCCCGATACAGAGCACGCATCAGCTCCTCATCAGGCTCCGAGGGCTGGGACATGCGATGTCGGGCCCTCGATCCACGTTCATTGGCCACGGCCGCATCCTTGCGCACGCCCACCTCCGGTGTCCGGGGGTTCCCCCGAGTCGGTCGCTCCCCCACCGGTACGGATGCGGTCCGGAGAGTGTTCAAACCGGAGGGACAGATTTCCGCGAGTCGACGTGACAAGAGGAACATGGAGGCACATTCCCGTCCCTTTTTCTTTACATTTCCCCCACAGCCGGGAAGTCGCGGCGCCCTGCCCGGCGATGGGCGAAGGTAAACGGCGTGTAAGCGAAATCACGTCGACCGTGGGGTCACGAACACCCCATAGCGGACAGCCCACTTGCCGCACGGCACCGCTCAGGCGCGCGCGAGCGCCGCGCGCCGGCGGTGTCGGGCGACCCGTTCGCGGTTCCCGCAGACCTCGCTGGAGCACCAGCGCCGACGCCGCCCGCGGGACGTGTCGACGTACACGATCGGGCAGTTGTCCCCCGCGCACTGCCGCAGGGCCGCCCGCGCGAGGGGATCGGTGAGCAGCTCCACCGCGTCCCGCGCGACCACCGCGAGCAGCGCCGCGCACTCCGGGTCCCCGTCCAACTCCCGCACCAGAGCGCCGTCCGGCGCGCGTACGGCGCGGGGGGCCGGGGGTGCGGTACGGGCGACGGCGTTGACGTGCGCGAGCGCGGGGCCGTGCACCGGCCGGGCCTCGCCGGTGAGCCACCCGGACACCAACCGGCGGACGCTGCCGCGCAGTTCCCGGAAGGCGGGCGGCCAGGTGGGGCGGGCGTGGGACAGCGGGGTACCGGGCGGCACGAGACCGGACCCGTGGATCCAGGCACACAACGGCGGGAGGGAGTCGAGGCGTTCGAGGGGGTGGGCGGTGGCGAGAAGGTCCAGGCAGATCCGCCCGGCGTCGAAGCGGAGGTCGTAGGGGGGAGTGCCCGTGCCCAGTGCCATGTGCCTGTCACCACCGAGGAAAGGCTGCGAGGGGGAAGCGTCGCCTTTCACAGTGGCGGGTGGGGGCGGTTCGCGGAAACCCCCTGGACGGGGCCGTCTTCCGGCCTGACCGGGACCCTTCCCGGTGCCGGGCCCGCGCCTGCCGGCCCGTCCGGCGTTCGAGGAGGAGGCCGCTCGGGCCGGGGGCGGGGGCGGGGGCCGGTCCGGGGGCGGCAGCCCCGCGACGTCCGCACGGACCCCGGCTCACCCGTCACCCGTCAGCCGTCACCCCTCAGCCGTCGGCGTACTTCTCGTCGGCCGCGGGGTCCAGCGCCAGCCGGTACCCCCGTTTCACGACCGTCTGGATCAGCTTCGGCGCCCCCAGCGCGGTCCGCAGCCGTGCCATCGCCGTCTCGACGGCGTGCTCGTCCTTCCCCGTGCCGGGCAGCGCCCGCAGCAGCTCGGCGCGCGGCACCACCCAGCCCGGCCGCCGTGACAGCGCCCGCAGCAGGGACATCCCGGCCGGCGGTACGGGCCGGAGGGAGCCGTCGACCAGAACGGCGTGGCCCCGGATCTCCACCCGGTGCCCGGCGACGGGCAGTGCGCGGGCCCGGCCCGGCAGTTCCTTGCACAGCAGCTGCACCAGCGGTCCGAGCCGGAACCGCTCGGGCGAGACGGTGTCCACCCCGCGCGCCTGGAGGGGCAGCGCGGTGACGGGGCCGACGCAGGCGGGCAGCACGTCGTGGTGCAGGGCGGCGAGCAGCTCCGGCAGCAGCCCGCGCTCCTCGGCGCGGGTCAGCAGCGAGGCCGCGGCCGGCGCGCTGGTGAAGGTCACCGCGTCCAGTCCACGCGAGACGGCGGCGTCCAGCAGCCGGTCGACGGGCGAGATGTCCTCCGGCGGCATCCACCGGTACACGGGCACGCCCACGACCTCCGCTCCCCCGACCCGCAGCGCCTCCACGAAGCCGGGCAGCGGTTCACCGTGCAGCTGGACGGCGATGCGGCGGCCCTCGACGCCCTCCTCCAGGAGCCGGTCGAGGACCTCGGCCATCGACTCGCTGGCCGGTGACCACTCCTCGGTGAGCCCGGCGGCGCGGATCGCGCCCTTGACCTTCGGCCCGCGGGCGAGCAGTTCGACGCCGCCGAGCCGGGCGATCAGCTGCTCGCCGAGCCCCCAGCCGTCGGCGGCCTCCACCCAGCCCCGGAAGCCGATGGCGGTGGTGGCCACCACGACGTCGGGCGCCTGGTCGAGGAGGTCCTTGGTGGCGGCGAGGAGTTCGCCGTCGTCGGCGAGCGGCACGATCCGCAGCGCGGGCGCGTGCAGCACCGCCGCCCCGCGCCGCTGGAGCAGCACTCCCAGCTCGTCGGCGCGGCGCGCGGCGGTCACCCCCACCGTGAAGCCGGCGAGGGGCCCGTGCTGCTCGGCGGCCTGGCCGTCCGGGGTGTGGTCCGGTCGCTGCTGTTGCTGCTCGTACATCACTCTCGTCCCGCAGTGGAGTCGTATGGCCCTACATGCCGAGCGAGCCTGCCAAGGGTGCGTGACAGGCTCGGTTCGGCTTCGTGTCGCCAGTGTTACGTCATACCTCGGCGTAGCTGAGCTGCGGCTTCGCCTCGGATGCGGTGCCGGAGGCGGTGATGCGCCCGGCCGGGCGGCGAAGGTATACGGCCCAGGTGACCAGGAAGCAGACGCCGTAGAAGGCGAGGAAGGCGACGAAGGCGCCGGTGCCGGTGCCGTAGGAGAGGAAGGACTGCCGGAAGGCGAGGTTGATGCCGACGCCGCCCAGCGCGCCGACGGCTCCGATGAGGCCCATGGAGGCGCCGGAGAGCCGGCGTCCGTAGGCGGCCGCCTCCTCGCCGACGAGTCCCTTCGCGACGGCCTTCGTCTGGAAGATGCCGGGGATCATCTTGTACGTCGACCCGTTGCCGAGCCCCGTGAGGACGAAGAGGACGACGAAGACGCAGACGAACAGCGGCAGCGACTTCCGCATGCTGGCGAAGACCAGGAGGGCGGTGGCGGCGGCCATGCCGACGTAGTTGTAGAGGGTGATGCGGGCCCCGCCGTACCGGTCGGCGAGCCAGCCCCCGACGGGGCGGATGAGGGAGCCGAGGAGCGGGCCGATGAAGGTGAGGTAGGCGGCCTGGAGCGGCGTACGGCCGAACTGGTTGGTGAGCACCTGGCCGAAGGCGAAGGAGTATCCGATGAACGACCCGAACGTGCCGACGTAGAGGAAGGCCATGATCCAGGTGTGGGCGTCCTTCGCGGCGTCGACGGCGGCGCCGGTGTCGTTCTTCACGGACGCCAGGTTGTCCATGTACAGCGCGGCGAGGGACGCGGCGACGATGATCAGCGGGATGTAGATCCCGAGCAGCACGCGCGGGCCGCCGCCGGCGCCGATGACGGCGAGGGCGATCAGCTGGATCACCGGCACGCCGATGTTGCCGCCGCCGGCGTTGAGGCCGAGCGCCCAGCCCTTCTTGCGGAGCGGGAAGAAGGCGTTGATGTTGGTCATCGAGGAGGCGAAGTTGCCGCCGCCGACGCCGGCCAGCAGGCCCACCAGGAGGAAGGTGTTGAACGAGGTGCCCGGCTCCATCACCGTGAACGCGGCGGTCGCGGGGATGAGCAGCATGGCGGCGGAGATGATCGTCCAGTTCCGGCCGCCGAACACCGCGACGGCGAAGGTGTACGGCACCCGGACGACGGCGCCGACGAGGGTCACCACGGAGGTGAGCAGGAACTTGTCGGCGGGGGTGAGGCCGTACTCCGGGCCCATGAAGAGCACCAGCACCGACCACAGGGTCCAGATCGAGAAGCCGATGTGCTCGGAGAGGACGGAGAAGAGGAGGTTGCGCCGGGCGATCTTCTCGCCCTTGGCGTTCCAGAAGGCCTCGTTCTCCGGGTCCCACTCCTCGATCCAGCGGCTCCTCTTCTTCGAGGGGGCCGAGGCGGCGTTCGGGTCGGTCGGGGGTGCGGGGGCTGTACCAGGGGCTGTCATTGACGCCTCCACGTGCTCCGGGGCTCGGGTGTTTCGCGGGGATGAGCGGTGATGAGTCCCGAAGGTAGGGAGGGCGCGTTTCCGGCCTGTGGCTGTGGGTGACCGGAAGGGAACGTTGCTCTCACCTCGCGCGAGGGCGGGATGAGAGGTCAGGCCCGATGGGCTCCCGGGCGTCCGTCCGGCCAGATCCTCGGGCGTCGTCCCGCCGCCAGGTCCTCCACCCAGCCGAAACAGACGACGCAGCCCGCGGTGAGCAGCCAGACGGCCGGCAGCTGGGGCCAGGGGCTCACCAGGATCCAGTGGGCATCCGTCTCCAGGAGGCCGATGCTCCACAGGTGGTCCCAGAGCGACTCCACGACCACGATGCACACGTTGTGCCAGAGGTAGATCGTCACGGCCCGTGAGTTGAGCAGGGTGATCGGACGGTCCCAGCGGCGCAGCCGGCGGGGCCACTCCCGCCAGGCGGGGCTGAGGTGCAGGAGGAGGAGGACGGCGGCGAAGGACCACAGGGACTGCGCGAACGGCATGTCGTCGAGGTCGTGGCCCTCCCTGAGGTCCTGTGCGACGGCGTACCAGAGGCCGATGCACGCCACCACCGGCGCGAGGGAGGGGACGACGTACCGCGGCAGCCGGCGCAGGACGCCCTCCTGGTGGGCCATGCCCAGCAGCCAGCACGCGCCGAACGCGCCGACGTCGCTGAGCGCGGCCTCCAGCCGCCAGCCGGGGACGGTGAACGCGCCGAACTCCAGGGCCGCCGACAGCGCGACCGGCGAGAGCACCGTCGGCCAGGGCGCGGCCCGCAGGGCGCGCAGCAGCAGCGGGGACAGCAGCACGAACCAGAGGTAGGCGCGCAGATACCACAGGGGTACGCCGACGGCGACCGCCCAGTCCGCGCCGATCAGCCCCTGGACGCCGGGCAGCCCCTCGCCGTACGGCGGGTCGCTCAGCGGGAGGATCCAGAAGGCGAGGTGGAGCCACCACCAGACGGGGTGGCCCTCCTCGTCCGGGCCCCAGCCGCCCAGCAGCATGCCGGTGACGCCCACCGCGCCCAGCAGCCACAGGGGCGGCAGGAGGCGGCGGAGCCGGCCGCGGACGACGTCGATCGCGGGTCGGCGGCGCAGGGAGCGGGCCATGAGGTTGCCGGCCAGGGCGAACATCACGCCCATGGAGGGGAAGACGACGGGCAGCCAGGCCCAGCCCATGAGGTGGTAGAAGACGACGCGGAAGAGGGCGACGGCGCGCAGGAGATCGAAGTAGCGGTCACGGGAGGCCGGTTTCCGCTGTACCTCCCGTCCCTCCTCCACCTCGCGGGACGCCTCCGTCCCCCGGCCGGCCTCGGGAGGCGTCCGGGTCGGAAGGCCGAAGGGGTGCGTGCTCATCGGGCCGCCTCCTCGCGCACGGCGGGCCGTGGTTCCTCGGCGGGCGGGGCCGCCACCTGGCCCATCCGGCGGAGTTTCTGCCAGCGCAGCCGGCCGCCGGTGAGGGCCGTGATCCAGGACTGGAGCAGGACGATGTACATCAGCTGGCGGTAGAGGAGCTGTTGCAGGGGCAGGGAGATCAGCGGGGTCAGCCGCTCCCGGTCCAGGACGAACGCGTACGCCGCGCACGCCGCCTGGACGGCCAGGACGGCGAACCAGGCGGCGATGGTCCTGCCCGTCGGGCCGAACAACAGTCCGTAGACCAGGAACAGGTCGATCAGGGGCGCCAGCAGCGGGGCCACCACCATGAACAGGGAGACCAGGGGCAGGCCGACCCGGCCGAAGCGGCCCGACGGACCCCTCTCCAGCAGGGCGCGGCGGTGCTTCCAGATCGCCTGCATGGTGCCGTAGCACCAGCGGTAGCGCTGGGACCACAGCTGCTGCACCGACTCGGGCGCCTCCGTCCAGGCGCGGGCCTTCTCCGCGTACACGACCCGCCAGCCGTCGCGGTGCAGCGCCATGGTGATGTCGGTGTCCTCGGCAAGCGTGTCGTCGCTCATGCCGCCGACCCGGTCGAGGGCGGTGCGGCGGAAGGCGCCGACCGCGCCGGGGATCGTCGGCATGCAGCGCAGGACGTCGTACATACGGCGGTCGAGGTTGAAGCCCATCACGTACTCGATGTGCTGCCAGGCGCCGATCAGGGTGTCCTTGTTGCCGACCTTGGCGTTGCCTGCGACGGCGCCGACGCGCGGATCGGCGAAGGGCTGCACCAACTCCCGCACGGTGGACGGCTCGAAGACGGTGTCGCCGTCCATCATCACGATGAGGTCGTGCCGGGCGTTGGCGATGCCCCGGTTGAGGGCGGCCGGTTTGCCGGCGTTGAGCTGGCGGACCACGCGGACGCCGGGCAGGCCCAGGTCCTCGACGATGCGGGCGGTGCCGTCGCTGGAGCCGTCGTCGACGACGAGGATCTCGACGGGGTGGTCGCTCCTGACCAGCGAACGGACCGTGCTCTCGATGCACTTGGCCTCGTTGTACGCCGGGACCAGCACCGACACCGGCTCGGTGACCGGCGCGTCGGGGCCCCACACGAAGTCGGGGCGGCGGGTGCGCCGGGTGTGGACGGCGGACAGCAGCAGCATCAGGCCGAAGCGGGCGAAGACCAGGAAGCCGATGACGGCGAGGCCGACGACGAGCACGCCGGTGAGGTCGTCGGCGGCCGTCACCAGGGCGGTCCAGGCGCGGCCCTTCCACAGGCCGAGGCCGGTGACCCTGGTGTGCGCGCTGGGCGCTTCGAGGGCCTCGGTGAGGTTCTCGAACGTGTAGCCCTGCCGCGCCAGCCGGGGCAGGTAGGTGTCGAGCGCCCGGACCGTCTGGCTGCGGTCGCCGCCGGAGTCGTGCATCAGGACGATGGCGCCCCGGCCGTCGGTGGGCGTGGAGTTGCGGATGATCTGCGCGACGCCCGGCCTGCGCCAGTCCTCGCTGTCGTCGCCGGTCAGGACGGTGAGGTAGCCGCGGCTGCCGACGTACTGGGTCACCGGCCAGGTGTTGTTGTCGAGGGCGGAGGCGGTGGAGGAGTACGGCGGGCGGAAGAGGGAGGTGCGGATGCCCGCGGCGCCGGTGAGGGCGAGCTGGTTCTGGGTCAGCTCCCAGTCCATGCGCCTTTTCGACTGGTAGGAGAGATCGGGGTGGTTGAAGCTGTGCAGCCCGATCTCGTGGCCCTCGTCGACCATGCGCCGCACCAGGTCCGGGTAGCGGCTGGCCATCGTCCCGGTGATGAAGAAGACGGCGTGCGCGTGGTGCTTCTCCAGGACGTCGAGGACCTGCGGGGTCCAGCGGGGGTCGGGGCCGTCGTCGAAGGTGAGGACGATCCGGTGGTCCGGTACGTCGAGGCTGGTGGCCTGTCCGCCGCGGGTGTCGACGACGGGGCCGCCGTCCAGGATCTCCTGCGGCACCCGGTCGGCGGCGGCGTCGGGGCGGACGCGGTAGTCGGCGAGGACCTCGCTGTGCACGTAGCCGCGCAGCAGGAGCATCGCCATCATCGCGAACAGCACGACCAGGGGCAGCAGATGGCGCAGCCGCAGGGGCGGCCGCAGGCGCCTGCGGGCGGCGCCGGCCGGGGTGTCGCCTCCGGCCGGGGTCCGGCCGGGTGCCGGTATCCGGCGGCCGCGCGGCCGGCTCCGGCCGGAACGGTGTCCGGCCGCGGGCGGCCGCGGTGCGCCGCCCTGTTCGCCGTCGTCCGACGCGGACGGGGCCGGACCGTGGGAGGGGCGGGCGGGGTGTCCGGCGGACCGTCGGGTCGTGTGCCGGCTGCTGCGTGGAGCCATGAGGGACGTTCTTTCGGGGACGAGGACGGGCCGGCCGGGCGCCGGGCGGGGAGGGTGGCCGATGGTGCGGTGGGCGCGCCGGAGGAGGGTGGCGCCGGGTCCGACGGCCGTACGGGTGCGTCGGCGGGGTCGGTGCCGCGCGGGCGGGCGTCGACGGGCGTTCGGGGCGGGGCCTCGGGCCGGCCGTCGCCGGGTGCGGCGAGGAGCGGACGGCGTGGCGGATCGGCCGGCCGTTCCGCGGGTGCGCGGAGACGGCCGGCGAGGCCGGACGGGGGTCAGACGTTCGCGCCGGAGACCACGGCCGGATCGGACGCCTGATCGGCACCGGATGACGAGGCCGACGTCGACGACGAGGCGGGCGACGCGGGCGAGGCGGAGGACGGGGACGGGCCCGGCTCGGGCGGGGAACCGGTGCCGGGGTCGGCACCCGAGGCCGCGGCGGTACCGGTCTCTTCACCCGAGCCCGAGCCCGAGCCCGAGCCGGACCCCGACCCCGACCCCGAGCCCGGTTCCGACCCTGTGACCACGGGATCCACCGCACCTCCCGCCACATCGGTGCCCGCGCCTCCCCCCGGGGAGGGCGAGGGCGGCGGGGTGGGCTCCGCGCTGACCGGCGGGGGCGGCGGGGGCGGCGAAGGGGACGCGGCCTGGCTGCTGGGCGCGGGGGCCGGCGGCGCGCTGGTGAGGACCGGGCTGGGCCGGGCGGAGTCGCTGGGCAGGGCCCGCGGCAGGCCGGCGGCGGACCCGCTCGGCAGCACGGCGGCGCTGCCGGAGGCGCGGGGCGCCGCGCCCTTGCCCGACGGGAGCGACGCGGGCGCGGATGCGGGGTGGCCGGGGTGGCCGGGCGCCGCGAAGCCGGGCGGGGTCGGGGTGAGCGAGGAGCCGGTTTCGTCCGAGATGTCGACCTGGGCGGCCGGCTCGTCGTCCTTCTGGCCCGGCACCGGCAGCCAGGGCGCGCCCGCGTTCCCGGACAGGAGGGTGGCGACGATGACGACGGCGTAGGCGGCGCAGCCGAGTCCGACGGCGATGCCGATCCGCCGGAAGGTGCGGCTGCGGCGGCCGGACTCGTCGACGAACACCGGTGCGTCGGAGGCGTCCGGGCCGTCGGCGCGCGCGCCCGGCTCCCGGTGCGGGGAGTCGAGCTGGACGGTCACCTCGTCGGGGTCGTTGCCCTCCGACCGCGGGCCGGGGAGGAGGAGGGACGCTTCGCCGGTCTCCTCCCAGGGGTCCCGGAGTCCGCCGCTCGAGCGTTCGTTTTCGGAAAGGCTGTTCGAGGACGGCGGCTTGCCGTTTCGCCCGGGATCGTCCTGATCCGCGAGTGCCGCCGCAGCCGCTCCACTGCCCCCGGCGGCACCGGCGTCCGGGAGCACGTCCGGGGCGCGGTCGCCCGATCCGCCCCTCACGGGCTGCCGTAAGCCGTCGGGAAACGCCTGGGCGTCTCCTTCCACGGCCGGTACGTTTCCGGTCGGCGATGCCGCTTCCGGCCACTCCGGTTGGGCATCTTCCCGCCAATTCTTCACGTGCGCGTTTCCCCCCACGGGACACCACGGATCGGTTTCTGGGTGCGTCTGAGACGGCGAGCACATGCCGACGGAACCGGGCCCCCACCCGGTCAGCGCACCCCCGATGACCCAGCGTGCTCAGGGCGACGAATCTAGCGCAGCCGTGACGCCGATGTGTGTGATGTCTCTTTTATGGGTACTCGCCATGTTCATGTCTATGGCTGGAATCCATCCCTTGACGGGAGGCTCCAACCAGCCCTCTGCGAACCCGAGTTCGACCGCCGCCCGACGCAGGACATCGAGCGCCGGATGGACCAGCCCCTTTCGCCACACCAACGACACGGGGGACAGCGGCACCGGGTCGACAAGCGGCCGCAGCACCGCTCCAGGCATGGCCGGAAAACCTACTACCGCGAGGATGGGAGAGGGCTCCTTGGCCATGATCCGCCGGAACTCCTCCTCCCCCACGGCGAGCGGGACGGGCGGCGCGATCTCGATGCCGCGTCCCTCGAACAGGAGTCGGGCCAGGTCGGTCCACTCCGGGGTCCGCGGATTGCCCGCGCCCGCGTACACCCGCTCCCCGGCCAGCGCGGACAGCGGCACCTCCGCCGCCGACGCCAGCGGATGGCCCTCGGGCAGCAGGACCGCCATCGGCTCGTAGCGCACGAGCTGGTGGTCGAGCCGGGCCCGCAGCGCCGGATCCAGCCCCGCGTACCGGCCGAAGGACGCGTCGAGCCGGCCCGCGACGATCTCCACGGCCGCGCCGGTCAGACCGCTCTCGAAGCGGGCCATCAGCTCGTGCTCCGGGGCGAGTTCACGGGCCCGGTGCAGCACCCTGCGGCCGGTGGCCAGCCCAGGGGAGTTGAGGTCGACCAGCAGCGCGCGGGCCGGACCGAACGCGGCGCGCAGGTCGTCCAGCGCGCGGAGCACCTCGCGCGCGTGGGGCACCAGCCGTTCGCCGTCGGCCGTCAGCGTCACCTGCCGGGTGGTCCGCAGGAACAGCTCGGCACCCAGCTCGCGCTCCAGCCGCCGCACGTCCCGGCTGAGGGCCTGCTGGGCGACGTAGAGGCGGGCCGCGGCGCGGGTGAAGTGGAGTTCCTCGGCGACGGCGAGGAAGGCGCGCAGCAGACGGGGGTCGAGGTGAGCGGGCATCCGGCGAATTTACAACGGGGGTGCGTGAATCGGCTCCGAACAGGTGTTGGACCCGTTGATCGGCCGCGGGCGACGGTGGGGCCATGCCGCAGCCGAACCCCTACCGCCGCCTCTTCGCCGTCCCCGGCGCCCGCGCCTTCACCGCGGGGAACCTCATGGCCCGCCTGCCCATGGGCATGTTCAGCGTGAGCGCGGTCGTGATGATCGCCGGCACGCGCGGTTCATACGCCCTCGCCGGTGCCGTCACCGCGACCGGGCTCGCCGCGACCGCGCTGGTCGCGCCCTGGATCGCGCGGCTCGTCGACCGGTACGGGCAGGCCCGGATCGCCGTACCGGCCACGCTGCTCGCGGTGCTCGGCAGCCTCGCGCTGGAGCTGTGCGTGCGCGGCGGCGCCCCGGACTGGACCCTGTTCGCCGCGTACGCCGCCACCGCGACCACACCCAACACCGGCGGCATGTCCCGCGCCCGATGGAGCCATCTGCTCCAGGGCGACCCGGCCGCACTGCACACCGCGAACTCCTTCGAACAGGCCGCCGACGAGCTGTGTTTCATGCTGGGACCGGTCCTCGCGGCCTTCCTGTGCGGCACGTTCTTCCCGGAGGCCGGCACGCTGGCCGGGGCCGTGCTGCTGGTGACCGGGATCCTGGTGTTCGCCGCCCAGCGCGCGACCGAGCCGCCGCCCCGTCCCCGTACGGCGGCCGGGTCGTCGCCGCTGCGCGCGCCCGGCGTCGCCCCGCTCCTGGTCTGCTGTCTGGCGCTGGGGGCGGTCTTCGGGGCGACGGAGGTCGTGACGATCGCGTTCGCGGAGGCGCGGGGGCACGCCGCGGCGGCGGGCGTGGTGCTCGCGCTCCAGGCGGCGGGATCGTGCGCGGCGGGACTGGCGTTCGGGGCGCTGCGGCCGACGGGGCCGGCCGCGCGGCGGCATCCGTGGAGCGTGGCCGCGATGACCGTCCTGCTGACGCTGCCCCTGTTCGCGGCGGCCGTCGCCGGTTCGCTGCCGTTGCTGGCCGGGGCGCTGCTGGTGGCGGGGGTGGCGACCGCGCCGACGATGGTCACCACGATGGCGCTGGTCCAGGAGCGCACTCCTGAGGGCCGCCTCAACGAGGGCATGACCCTGGCCGTGACGGGGCTGCTCGGCGGCATCGCCTGCGGCAGCGCGGCCGGCGGCTGGGTCACCGACCACGTGTCCCCGCAGGCGGGCTACGGGATACCAGTGCTCGCGGCGGGGACGGCCCTGCTGATCTCCTTGACGGCGGTCCGGGGGGCCTCACGGGAGACGCCGGGTCCGCAGACGCCGGGTGCCGATGCGCCCGATCCGGAGACGCCCGCTTCGGACACGCTGGGTGCCGAGACGCCCGGACCGCAGACGCCCGCTTCGGACACGCTGGGTGCCGAGACGCCCGGACCGCAGACGCCCGGTCCCGAAACGCCCGGACCGCAGACGCCCAGTTCCGAGACGCCCGGTCCCGACACCCCCGGACCGGCCCGTCCGGCCCCGGCCGAATCCCGTACGCCCCATTGACGTGCCCACGGCAGACACCTACCTTCGCCCGTCGAAGCGCTTCGACGTCACGCATCGAACGGGTTCGACGCACCCCGCGTGACGAGAGTTCCTGCCCGAGAGAACCATCCGACTCCCCCGGAGGCACAGGATGTTGACGGCACGAAGGCGTGTGGTGGCGAGTGCGGCGGCGGTCCTCGCGGGGGCGCTGACGCTGGCCTCCTGCGGCGGCTCCGACGGCGGCGGCTCCGCCGACGCCAGGACGCTGCGGTTGTGGCACTACGAGGCGCCGAACAGCGCGATGGGTGTCGCCTGGACGGAGGCGATCAAGGAGTTCGAGGCCCGGCACCCGGGCGTGGAGGTGAAGTTCGAGGAGAAGGGTTTCGACCAGATCCAGAAGACCGCCCCCATGGTCCTGAACTCCTCCGACGCCCCCGACCTGATGGAGTACAACAAGGGCAACGCCACGGCCGGCCTGCTCTCCCAGCAAGGGCTGCTCACCGATCTGTCCGCCGAGGCCACGAAGCGCGGCTGGGACAAGCTGCTCAGCCCGGGGGTGCGCACCACCAGCCAGTACGACAAGAGCGGCGTGATGGGCTCCGGCAACTGGTACGGGGTGCCCAACTACGCCGAGTACGCGATGGTGTACTTCAACAAGGACCTGTTCGCGAAGTACCGGCTGTCCGAACCGAAGACCTTCGACGACCTGGTCGCGGCGATGGACACCTTCGTCGGGAACGACATCACCCCGCTCGCCAACTCCGGCGCCGAGTACCTCGCCCAGCAGTACGTCTACCAGCTCGCCCTCTCCAAGGCCGACCGCGCCTGGGTCGACTCGTACGAGCTGTACAAGGGCGAGGCCGACTTCCACGACGCGGCCTGGACATACGCCGCCGAGACCTTCGCCGACTGGGTGGAGAAGGGCTACATCGCGAAGAGTTCCACCAGCGCCAAGGCCGAGGACGCCGGTGTCTCCTTCCTCCGGGGCAAGGCGCCGATCCTGTTCTCCGGCAGCTGGTGGTACGGCCGCTTCCAGGACGAGGCGGCCTTCGACTGGGGCACCACCCTGTGGCCGGACACCCGGCTCACGCCGGGCTCCGGGGGCAACCTCTGGGTCGTCCCCAAGAACGCGAAGAACAAGGACCTCGCCTACGACTTCATCGACATCACCCTGTCGAAGAAGATCCAGAACCTGCTCGGCAACAAGGGCGGCGTCCCGGTCGCGGCGGACGCCGCCGCCGTCACCGATCCGAGGGCCAAGCAGCTCATCACCCAGTTCGACACCGTGTCCGACCGCGACGGCCTCGCCTTCTACCCCGACTGGCCGGTCCCCGGCTTCTACGACGTCCTCGTCTCCCAGACACAGAGACTCCTCACCGGCAGCACCGATCCGGACGCCTACCTGGACGCGTTGCAGGAGGCGTACGACAAGGGCGTGCCGAAGCGATGAAGGCGCCCGGCACCCGTGACTCGTACGCCCTGTTCCTGCTCCCCGGCGCCCTGGCCTTCCTCGCCGTCGTCGTCGTCCCGTTCCTGATGAACACGGGCGTGAGCTTCACCGACTGGCAGGGGGTGGGCGCCCCCGAGTGGTCCGGTCTCGCCAACTACCGCGCCCTGACGGACGATGCCGAGTTCTGGGAGTCCTTCCGGCACAGCCTCCTCATGGTCGTCGCGATGGCGGCGGTCCCCACCGCCCTCGGACTGGTCCTGGCGGCCGCCCTGTTCGACCACGTCGGCAAGGACTTCGGTCCCCGGACCGCCGCCGTGCTGCGGGCCTGCTTCTACCTCCCCCAGGTGCTGCCCGTCGCGGTAGCCGGCATCGTCTGGAGCTGGATCCTCGCCCCGGACGACGGCTCCCTCAACGAGCTGCTGAAGGCCGTCGGGCTCGGCGGCCTCCGGCAGGACTGGCTCGGCGACCCCGACCTCGCCCTGTACAGCGTGATGGGCGTGATGGTGTGGGTGCAGCTCGGCTTCCCGCTGGTCGTCTTCATGGCCGGCCTCCAGCGGGTCGACCCGCACCTGTACGAGGCGGCCGAGCTGGACGGGGCGGGCTGGTGGCGCCGCTTCGCGCACATCACGCTCCCGCAGATCCGCCCGGAGATCCACGTCGTGCTGACGTGGTGCACGATCGCCGCGCTGAAGGTGTTCGGCGCGGTGTACGTCCTGACGAAGGGCGGTCCGGGCGGAGCGACGAACGTGCCGTCCTACTTCTCCTTCACCATGTTCTTCGAGAAGACCCAGGCCGGCTACGGTGCCGCGATCTCCACCGTGCTGACCGTGATCATCCTCGTCCTCTCGCTGGCCGGTCTGAAGCTCCAG
This sequence comes from Streptomyces sp. NPDC006259, assembly GCF_042870975.1. Taxonomy (NCBI): domain Bacteria; kingdom Bacillati; phylum Actinomycetota; class Actinomycetes; order Kitasatosporales; family Streptomycetaceae; genus Streptomyces; species Streptomyces sp. NPDC006259. The sequence continues at coordinate 1,389,546 of NZ_JBIAHY010000001.1, forward strand.
ACCCGTGCCGAGGACGCCGAGGAAGGGGTGCGCGCATGAGGAGGGCCCTACGCCGCTACCCCGTCCTGGTGGCCCTGTGCCTGGCCGCCCTCTTCATGATCGTGCCGTTCCTGATCGTCGCGGTGAACGCGGTCAAGTCCCCGGCGGAGTACTCCCGCGGCGGCCCGCTCAGCCTCCCGGACGGCCTCTACCTGGACGGTCTGAAGGACTTCTGGGAGCGCGTCGACTACAGCCGAAAGCTCGTCAACTCGGTGGTGATCAGCGGCTCGGTGGCGGTCCTCGCGGTCGTCCTGTCGGTGCTGAACGCGTACGCGATCGGCATCGGCCGGATCAGGGGCCGCACCTGGCTGCTGGCCTTCTTCGTCCTGGCGAACATGCTGCCGCAGGAGGCGCTGGTCTACCCCGTCTACTACCTCGCCAAGCAGGTCGGCCTGTACGACACCCGGCTCAGCGTGATCATCGTGTTCACCGTCGTCCAGGCGGCGTTCGGCACGTACCTGCTGTCGTCGGTGCTGGGCCGGTTCCCCCGCGAGATCATCGAGGCCGCGCGAATCGACGGCGCGGACAAGTGGCAGGTGCTGTGGCGGATCGTCGTGCCCGTGAGCCGCCCGACGCTGGGCGTCCTGATGGTCTTCTTCTTCCTCTGGACCTGGAACGAGTTCCTGCTCCCGCTGGTCATGCTGGTCTCCAACGACAACCAGACGGTGTCGGTGGCCCTCGGCGTCCTCCAGGGCCAGCGCCTGATGGACGCCACGATGACCAACGCCGCCGCCCTCCTCGGCATCCTCCCGGCCCTCGTCTTCTTCCTCGTGTTCCAGCGGACGCTCACCCGCGGCATCGCGGTCGGAGCCGTGAAGTAAGGACCCCCCACGTGAAGTTCACCGATGGTTACTGGCTGCTGCGCGAGGGCGTCACAGCCGCCCACCCCGCCCAGGTCCTCGACGTCACCGACGCGGACGGCGCCCTGGAGATCCATGCCCCCACCCGCCCCATCCGCTCGCGCGGCGACCTCATGACGGGACCGGTCCTGACGATCAGAGCGCACACCCCGATGCCCGACGTCGTCGGGGTCACCCTGACCCACCTCACCGGCGAGCGGTCCCGCGAGCCCGCCTTCGGCCTCACCGGCGCCGGCACCACCCCGCGGATCTCCCACGACGACCGGTCCGCGACCCTCACCTCCGGGGCCCTGTCGGTGCGGGTCTCCCGCTCCGGGCCCTGGCGGGTCGAGTTCCTCGCCCACGGCCGGGCACTGACCTCCAGCGGCCCGAAGGGCCTCGGCATCCTGCGGGACGCGACCGGCGCCCACTATCTGCGCGAACAGCTCGACCTGGGCGTCGGCACCAGCGTCTACGGCCTCGGCGAGCGGTTCGGCCCGCTGGTCAGGAACGGCCAGGCCGTCGACGTCTGGAACGCCGACGGCGGCACGGCCACCGAACAGGCCTACAAGAACGTGCCGTTCTACCTCACGGACGCCGGCTACGGCGTCTTCGTCGACCACCCCGGCAAGGTCTCCTTCGAGGTCGGCTCGGAGACCGTGTCGCGGGTGCAGTTCAGCGCCGAGACCCAGGAGCTGACGTACTACGTCATCCACGGCCCCACACCGAAGGAGATCCTCCGCAAGTACACCGCCCTCACCGGCCGCCCGGCCCTGCCGCCCGCCTGGTCCTTCGGCCTGTGGCTGTCGACCTCCTTCACCACCTCCTACGACGAGGAGACGGTCACCTCCTTCATCGAGGGCATGCGGGAACGCGAACTGCCGCTGTCCGTCTTCCACTTCGACTGCTTCTGGATGCGGGAGCACCAGTGGTGCGACTTCACGTGGGACCCGCGGGTGTTCCCCGATCCGGAGGGGATGCTCGCCCGGCTGAAGGCGAAGGACCTGCGCGTCTGCGTGTGGATCAACCCCTACATCGGCCAGCGCTCCCCGCTGTTCGCGGAGGGCAAGGCCCTCGGACACCTCCTGAGACGCCCGGACGGCGGCGTCTGGCAGTGGGACCTGTGGCAGCCGGGCATGGCGCTCGTCGACTTCACCAGCCCCGCCGCCCGCGACTGGTACGCGGCCAAGCTGGAGGCGCTGCTCGCGCAGGGCGTCGACTGCTTCAAGACCGACTTCGGCGAGCGGGTGCCCCTCGACGTGGAGTGGTCCGACGGCTCCGACCCGGAACGGATGCACAACTACTACACGTACCTCTACAACCGGACCGTCTTCGACGTGCTGCGCAAGCACCGCGGCGAGGGCGAGGCCGTGGTCTTCGGGCGGTCGGCGACGGCCGGCAGCCAGCAGTTCCCGGTGCACTGGGGCGGCGACTGCGAGGCGACCTACGCCTCCATGGCGGAGTCGCTGCGCGGCGGGCTGTCCCTCGGCCTGTCCGGGTTCGGCTTCTGGAGCCACGACATCGGCGGATTCGAGGGCACCCCGACGCCCGCCCTGTTCAAGCGGTGGCTGGCCTTCGGGCTGCTCTCCTCGCACAGCAGGCTGCACGGCAGCTCGTCGTACCGGGTTCCGTGGCTGTTCGACGAGGAGTCGGTGGACGTGCTGCGGCACTTCACCCGGCTGAAGCTGAGCCTCATGCCCTACCTGTACGAGGCCGCGCGCGTGGCCCACGAGGAGGGCACGCCGGTCATGCGCGCCATGCTCCTGGAGTTCCCCGACGACCCCGGCTGCGCCCACCTGGAACGGCAGTACATGCTCGGCCCCGACCTGCTGGTGGCACCGGTCTTCAGCGACGAGGGGGACGTCACCTACTACGTGCCCGAGGGCGACTGGACCCACTACCTCACCGGGCGGACGGTGACCGGGCCGCGCTGGGTGCGCGAGCGGCACGACGTGATGAGCGTGCCGCTGCTGGTCCGGCCGGGCGCGGTGCTCGCGGTGGGCGCGCACGCCGACCGGCCCGACTACGCGCACGCCGACGGGGTCACCCTGCGGGCCTACGGTCTGCGGCGGGGCGCGCAGGTGACGGTGCGGGTCGGCGAGGCCGTCTTCACCGTGGTCCGCGAGGGAGACACCCTGCGGGCCTCCGCCGGTGATCCGTCGGCCCCGTGGGCACTGGCGGCCGGGGACCGGCTGGCGAACGCCGGGGCGGGCACCGGGTTCCTCACCCTGGAGCTGGACCGATGGTGAAGATCACCGATGTGGCCCGGCGCGCCGGGGTCTCCCCCAGCACCGTGTCGTACGCCCTCAGCCGCAAGCGTCCGATCTCCGAGGAGACCAGGCGGCGCGTCGAGGCGGCCATCCGCGAGCTGGGCTACCGTCCGCACGCGGGCGCCCGCGCCCTGGCCAGCAGCCGCTCCAACGTGCTGGCGCTGGTGGTGCCGCTGCGGTCCGGCATGCATGTCCCGGTCGTCATGCAGTTCGCGGTGTCGGTGGTGACGGCCGCCCGGCGCCACGACCACGACGTACTGCTGCTCACGCAGGAGGAGGGCGAGGACGGACTGCGCAGGGTCGCGGACACCGCGCTGGTGGACGCCCTGATCCTGATGGACGTGCAGCTCCGCGACCCCAGGCTGCCGCTCCTGCGCTCCCTGGATCTGCCGTCCGTGATGATCGGGTTCCCCTCCGAGGCGGTGGGCCTGACCTGCATCGATCTGGACTTCCGGGCGGCCGGCGAGGCCTGCGTGGAGCATCTGGCGGCGCTCGGGCACCGGGTGGTGGCGCTCGTCGGGTCGCCGCCGGAGGTGTATGTGCGGGGCACGGCGTTCGCGCAGCGGGTGGTGCAGGGTTTCACGGCGGCCGCGGACCGGGCCGGGCTCGCCTCCGCCGTGCACCCCTGCGAGGCCACGCCCGCCGCCGCCCGCCGGGTCGCCGAACAGCTCCTGCGGGAGCAGCCCGCGCTGACCGGGGTGGTCGTCCACAACGAGGCGGTCCTGGAACCACTGGTCGACGCCTTCGAGCAGCTGGGCCTGCGCGTCCCCGGCGATCTGTCGGTCACCGCGATCTGCCCCGACGAACTCGCCGAGAGCCTGCGAGTGCCCGTCACCTCCATCTCCCTGCCGTCCGCGGAGGTGGGCACGCGGGCGGTGGAGCTGCTGATGACGAAGCTGGCGGGCACCGAGGTGCCGGAGGCGACCCTGCTGCCGCCCCGTCTGACGGAACGGTCCAGCACGGGACCGCGCGCTCTCGCGTGACGGACGACGGACGACGGAGAAATCCGTGGCGGACGACAGAAAACCCCGCCTCCCTGAGGGGGGCGGGGTTCTCTCTTCACATGGGGTGGTGGAGATGGCGGGAATCGAACCCGCGTCCAACGGTGCAGAATCAGGGCTTCTCCGTGTGCAGTTCGCTGCGATTTTCTCGGCCCCGGCGATCACGCGAACAAGTCGCCGACGGGCCCAGTCACTGTTTGGTTTCCCATCGAACCCCGTGACCGGGCTCGATGGTTTAGTCCCCTAGATTATGCCAGGATCCGGGTCGGGAACACTCCCGGGCTGACACCCATTAAGGGTCCTTCACTCACTGCTTATTAGGCAGCGAGGGCGAAGGACTGGGAATCGCTCTTGGAATTGGCGATTATTTTTTGCGACATATGGTTAACGAGATCATTGCCGCTTCCTCGACACGCTTCCCCTGCTTCAACAGCCGCTGTCGAAACCGATCATCCCCATGTTGTTTTTTCAATGCCCCCGAGGGGGCGGCTCGTCCCCGCTGTGGAGGACTGTCGCCATCGTACGTGACCAACGCGCCACGATGCCAGCCTATTCCCGTCGGCCGGCCGGCCCCGGCCTTGCCGGGCCGCCACGGTCCGCCACTCGGCCGCCCGCTACTCGGCCGCCCGCTGCTTCCGCTTGACCGCCGCGATGGCGCGGTCCGACTCCCGCCGGTCCTGCTTCTCCCGCAGCGTCTGCCGCTTGTCGTACTCCTTCTTGCCTCGGGCCAGGGCGATCTCGGCCTTCGCCCGGCCGTCCTTGAAGTACAGGACGAGCGGCACGATCGTGTGGCCCGTCTCCTCGGACTTCGAGGCCAGCTTGTCGATCTCCTCGCGGTGCAGCAGCAGCTTGCGCTTGCGGCGCGCGGAGTGGTTGGTCCAGCTGCCCTGGCTGTACTCCGGGATGTGGGCGTTGTGCAGCCACGCCTCGTTCCCGTCGATCTGCACGAAGCCGTCGGCCAGTGAGGCACGGCCCTGGCGCAGCGACTTCACCTCGGTGCCGGTGAGCACGAGACCGGCCTCGTACACGTCGATGATCGCGTAGTCGTGCCGGGCCTTCTTGTTCTGCGCGACGATCTTGCGCTGGCCCTTGGTCTGGTCCGCGGCCGGCTTGCCCTGCTTCGGCTGGGACTCCTTGGGTACGTACATTGCCTTGTTCATAGTCCGGCCATTTTCGCACCTGCGGGGGGCCTGAGGGAAAGCCGATTACCAGGGGCGGGACCGGACGCTCAGGACGCGTCCCCGAGACCGCTCAGCACGGCCTCGGACCGCTCCAGCGCCCCGTCGTCCGCCTCCAGGTCGGGGGTGACACCGGTGCCGTCGACGGTCCGCCCGGACGGGGTGCGGTAGTGGCCGACGGTCAGCTCGGCGACCGACCCGTCGGGCAGCCGGCTCGGCATCTGCACCGAGCCCTTGCCGAAGGTGCGGGAGCCGACGACGACCGCCCGGCCGCGGTCCCGCAGGGCGCCGGTGAGCAGCTCGGCCGCGCTCATGGTGCCGCCGTCGACGAGCGCCACCAGGGGGCGCGTGGTGTCGCCGCCGGAGTCGGCGTGCAGGGCGTGCTGCTCGCCGTCGACGTCGTAGGTGGCGACGAGGCCGCCGTCGAGGAAGGCGGAGGCGGTGGAGACGGCCTCGGTGACCAGGCCGCCGGAGTTGCCGCGCAGGTCCAGCACGATGCCGGCGCCGGCCGGGGCCGTGCCGACGGCGGTGCGGACGGCGGTGCCGACGCCCTTGGTGAACGCGGTGATCCTGATGACGGTGACGCCCTCGGCGAGGGTGCGCACCGTGACCGAGTCGGTGGACAGGCGGGCCCGGCGCAGCGTCTGGGTCCAGGCGCGGGTGCCGCGCTCCAGGCCGAGGCGGACGGTGGTGCCGGCGGGCGCGTCCGTCGCGTCACCGCGCAGTAAGGAGACGACGTCGGTGACCGGACGGCCGTCGACGGCGCGGCCGTCGACGGCGCGCAGCCGGTCGCCCGCGCGGATCCCGGCGGCGGCCGCCGGCGACCCCGCCTGCACCCTGGTGACCTCGATCCGGCCGTCCCGCTCCCGCCGCGCCTCCAGGCCGACGCCGGTGTACTGGCCGTCGAGGGACTCCGCGAACTCCTCGTACTCGTCCTCGGAGTACACCGCCGCCCAGCGGTCCCCGCTGCGGCTGACGGCGCGCTCGGCGGCCTCCAGGGGCGATTTCCCGTCGGCCATCGCTTCCTCGGCGGCCCTGGTCACGGCCTCGGGAGAGGTGGTGCGTTCGGTGGCGCGGGCCGCTCCGGACGCGGTCTTCGCCTCGTCGTCGGGCAGCGAGCCGGTCGCCGCGCCCGCGACCAGCACGCTCGCGAACACCAAGGTCAGGGCGGCCCCGCGGCCGAAGCGGCGGGGCGAACAGAGCGGGTCGCGGCCTGACATGGCGGTGAGTCTAGGGGAACGCGCAGGGGCCGTACGGTCGCTTGACCGTACGACCCCCTTGGCATGCGTCACACCTTCAGGTACTTGCGCAGCGCGAAGAACGCCGCAAGCGCGGGCATCAGCAGGCTGGTGGCGAGGATCAGCGGAAGCTTGGTCAGAACGGCGTCCCAGCCGATGAAGTTGATCAGGTTGAGCTTCTCGGACAGGGCCAGGCCGTTGTCGATGATGAAGTACCGGGCGAGCACCAGGAATCCGCACGCGACCCCGCCGCCGATGAGCCCGGCGACCGCGGCCTCCGCGATGAACGGCGCCTGGATGTAGAAGCCCGAGGCGCCGACCAGGCGCATGATCCCGGTTTCCCGCCGCCGGCTGAACGCCGAGACGCGCACGGTGTTGACGATGAGCATCAGCGCCACCACCAGCATCAGTGCCATCACCGCCCGCGCCGCCCAGTTCATGCCGTTGAGCAGCCCGAAGAGGTTGTCGAGGATGCCCTTCTGGTCCTGCACCGACTGCACACCGTCCCGCCCGTCGAAGGCGGTCGCGATGACCTCGTACTTCTGCGGGTCCTTCAGCTTGATCCGGTACGACTCCTGCATCTGGTCCGGTGTGAGCGAACTGGCCAGCGGGGAGTCGCCGAACTGCTCCTTGTAGTGCTTGTAGGCGTCGTCCTGCGACTCGTAGCTCACCGAGTCGACGACCGACATCTTGCCGAGGTCGGACTTGATCTGCTTCTTCTGGTCCTCGGTCACCGCGCCCTTGGCGCAGTTGGGGTCCGACTCGGCGTCGCTCTTGTTGCAGAGGAAGATCGAGACGTTGACCTTGTCGTACCAGTAGCCCTTCATCGTGTTGACCTGGTCGCTCATCAGGAGCGACCCGCCGAACAGGGCGAGCGACAGGGCGACGGAGACGACGACGGCGAACGTCATCGTCAGATTGCGACGGAGACCGACACCGATCTCGGACAGTACGAACTGGGCGCGCATGGCGGGTTGTTCAAGCCTTTCCGTGGACGGTCGCGGTCAGTGCTGGTAGCCGTAGACGCCGCGGGCCTGGTCGCGGACGAGACGGCCCTTCTCCAGCTCGATGACGCGCTTGCGCATCTGGTCCACGATGTTCTGGTCGTGCGTCGCCATCACCACGGTCGTGCCCGTCCGGTTGATCCGGTCGAGCAGCTTCATGATGCCGACGGAGGTCTGCGGGTCGAGGTTGCCGGTGGGCTCGTCGGCGATCAGCAGCTTGGGCCGGTTCACGAAGGCGCGCGCGATGGCCACCCGCTGCTGTTCACCGCCGGACAGCTCACCCGGCATCCGGTCCTCCTTGCCGCCCAGCCCGACGAGGTCGAGCACCTGCGGCACGGACTTGCGGATCTCACCGCGGGACTTGCCGATCACCTCCTGCGCGAAGGCGACGTTCTCGGCGACCGTCTTGTTGGGCAGCAGCCGGAAGTCCTGGAAGACCGTCCCCAACTGGCGGCGCATCTGCGGCACCTTCCAGTTGGACAGGCGCGCGAGGTCCTTGCCCAGCACGTGCACCTGACCGTGACTGCACCGCTCCTCACGGAGGACCAGCCGCAGGAAGGTGGACTTCCCGGAGCCGGAGGACCCCACGAGGAACACGAACTCGCCCTTCTCCACTTCCAGGGACACATCCCTGAGTGCGGGGCGGGTCTGCTTGGGGTAGACCTTGGAGACATTGTCGAATCGGATCACGGATGCACCACGGGTCGCCGGGGGTAGATGAGCGTGACCATACGCGAACCGGGGAGGCGTGCGCAGGCAGCGGTCACGGTTGGGTGCGGCTTGTGCGTTTTTGTGCGTCCACCACCGTGTGAGGCAGCTCCTGCCGGGACCCCGCGCTGAATCCCGCGGAACCTGGCAGAGTGGAGGGGAACGTTCGCGGCACGGCGGGCGTTGTCCACGTGGAACCGGTGCAAGGAGGGCGAGCGCATGACGTACGACCGGCTGGTGTGCGCTAACTGCGCCGCGCCCGTGAGCGAGGGCCGCTGCAGAGTGTGCCGCGCGAACCGCGAGCGGCTGCAACAGGACCACAACTTCTTCGGGGGACTGAACCCGATGGCGCTGATCGCGCTGCTGGCGGTGCTGGTCGCGGCGATGGCGCTGCTCGCCCACCAGACCGCGTAGCCCGCCCCCGTACGCGCGAAGGGCCCGGAGCTTCCCAGCTCCGGGCCCTTCGCGCGTACGTCACGTAACGGTGCGGCTGCCTACCGTCAGGCAGCGGCGCCGCCGCGGCCCTCCGCGAGACGCGGAAGCACACGGAAGCCGATGCCACCGACGATCATCGTGGCAGCGCCGATGACCAGGAACGTGGTCTGCCCGGCGCCGGTCTCGGCCAGCTCCTTGCCACCACCCTGGGCGGCGTTGTCGGCGGTCGCGTCGGAGGTGTCGGTCAGCGCGGAGCTGCCGACCTCCTGAGCGGCGGTGCCGTCGGGGCTGGTACCGGAACCTCCGGTGGTGGAACCGCCCGTCGCCGAGCCGCCACCCGCGGTGGAACCGCCGTCGGCGGACCCACCGGTGGTGCTCGAACCACCCGTGGTGCTCGAACCACCCGTGGTAGAGCCGCCGTTGCCGGAGTTGCCGCCGGAGTTGGAGTTGCCCCCGTTGCCGGAGTTGCCGCCGTTGCCCGAGTTGCCACCGGAGTTCGAGTTACCGGAGTTGCCGCCGGAGTTCGAGTTGCCGCCGTTGCCCGAGTCACCGCCGGAGTTGGACGTCTCACCGGTGGTGGTGGTCTCGCCCGTGGTGGTGGTCTCACCCGTCGTCGAGGTCTCGCCCGTGGTGGACGTCTCCCCCGTCGTCGTGGTCTCACCCGTGGTGGTGGTCTCACCCGTCGTGGTCTCACCCGTGGTGGTGGTCTCACCGGTGGTGGTCTCGCCCGTCGTGCCGGGGCAGACCACGATCGGGCAGGGGTCGTCGCCGTCCTGCGTGGTCACGTCGGTGTTGTCGCCCGTCGAGACCAGCCCGCTCAGGCCGCCCTCGTCGCCGGTGGCCGAGGCGACGCCCGCCACCGTCAGCGAAGCGCCCGCGGCGATCACTGCGCCCGCGGCGATGCGCGCGATACGGACGCGCGTCTTCTTGGTCATATGGTTGCTACCCCCAGTAGCCGAAATCGTCGGTGAGGCCGCGCCCGGAGCGGTGATCGACGGGGGTAGCCAGAAATGCTGAAGTCCCCCGGTTCACATGCGCCCCGGAGATACGCATGCCAGACTGCACCCTCCCCATTTTTCATAGCAACGTCAAGGCCGTTGCGCACGCAATGTCCAACTCGGCACTGTTTGCCGGACATTGAAGGTGTGAGTGTGACGTAAAACCCAGACATGCCGGGAAACGCGGGCAAGCGAAAAGGCAACCACCCCCGTCGCGGGGGCAGTTGCCTTGTCGACAAAGTTACTTCTCCTGCTGCTTGCGCCAGCGAATGCCGGCCTCCAGGAATCCGTCGATCTCACCGTTGAAAACGGCCTCGGGGTTGCCGACCTCGAAGTCGGTGCGCAGGTCCTTGACCATCTGGTACGGGTGCAGGACGTACGAACGCATCTGGTTGCCCCAGGAGTTGCCGCCGTCGCCCTTGAGCGCGTCCATCTTGGCCTGCTCCTCCTGGCGACGCCGGTCGAGGAGCTTGGCCTGGAGGACGTTCATCGCGCTCGCCTTGTTCTGGATCTGCGACCGCTCGTTCTGACAGGAGACGACGATGCCGGTGGGGAGGTGGGTGAGGCGCACCGCGGAGTCGGTGGTGTTCACGCCCTGGCCACCGGGGCCGGAGGAGCGGTACACGTCCACCCGCAGCTCGGACTCGTCGATCTCGATGTGGTCGGTCTTCTCGACCACGGGGAGGATCTCGACGCCCGCGAAGGAGGTCTGGCGGCGCCCCTGGTTGTCGAAGGGCGAGATGCGCACGAGCCGGTGCGTGCCCTGCTCGACGGAGAGGGTGCCGTAGGCGTACGGGATCTGCACGGCGAAGGTGGTCGACTTGATGCCGGCCTCCTCGGCGTACGAGGTCTCGTAGACCTCGGTCTTGTAGCCCTTCTGCTCCGCCCACCGCAGGTACATCCGCTGGAGCTTCTCGGCGAAGTCGGCGGCGTCGACGCCACCGGCCTCGGCGCGGATGTTGACGAGGGCCTCGCGGGAGTCGTACTCACCGCTGAGCAGTGTCCGGACTTCCAGTTCGTCCAGCGCCTTCTTGACGGCGACCAGCTCGGACTCGGCCTCGGCGCGGGCGTCGGGGTCGTCCTCCTCGTCGGCCATCTCGAACATCACGGAGAGATCGTCGATCCGGCCGCGCAGGGCGTCGGCCTTCCTGACCTCCGCCTGGAGGTGGGACAGCTTGCTGGTGATCTTCTGCGCCTCGTCCGGGTTGTCCCACAGGGACGGCGCTGCCGCCTGCTCCTCGAGCACGGCGATGTCTGCCCTCAGCTTGTCGAGGTCCAGAACGGCCTCGATCGACTCCATGGTCGAGGAGAGGGACTTGAGCTCTTCGGATACATCGACGACTGCCACGCCTCCAGCGTAACGGCTCCGCCAAGCGTGCAGCGCCGGTGGCCACGGCACCCGGCCCGTCCGGCGTTCGAGCGCACGGCCCGTGCGGGGCCCGGAGCGGCCGGTGCGGGCCCGGAGCGGCGGGCGTGGGGCCCGGAGCGGCGGGCGCGGGGCCCGGAGCGGCCCGTGCCGAGCCGGAGCGGCGGGCGTGCGGGCGGCAGCCCCGGGACAGGGCAGGAGGGGAGAAGACAGGGAAAGGGCGGGGAGGGCGGCACCCGCTCAGGGCGAGACCGGCGCCGAGTTCCCCGACTCCCCGGGCCCGGATCCACCCCCGTCTCCGTCACCGTCCCCGGCCGTGGCCACCCACGTCCCCACCCCCGCCACGGCGGCCAGCACCGTCGCGGCCACCCCCACCACGACCCGTCGTCGCCGCGTGGCCGCGCGATTGCGCGCGGAGCCCGGCCGTGGCGCGCCCGCCGCCCGCGGCACCCGCGCGGTCCCGTGCGCCCCGCCCGCCAGTTCGTCCGGCGCCGGCACCCGCATCGAGGTGTGCGTGTCCCGGTTGGAGTCCGGCTTGGCGCCGGGCACCAGGGACACCGACCCCCGCCGGGCCCGCCCGGCGGTGTCGGAGGGGACCGGCGTCTGCGCGGTCTCGGCCCGGCTCGCACCCGGCTCGCCCTCCTGGGCCGTCTCGGTGTCCGGCTCGTCCACGTCCAGCGGCGGCATCCCCGCCAGCATCGGCAGCTGCTCGCGCAGCCGGGCGGCCAGCTCGGAGGCGCGCAGCCGGGAGGCCGGCGCCTTGGCCAGGCACTGCACGATGAGCTGCCACAGCTCGTCGTGGATCCCGGGCAGCGGCGCGACGGACTCGGTGACGTGCCGGCGCAGCACCGCGCCCGGATGTCCGCCGCCGAACGGCGTGAAGCCCGCGAGCAGCTCGTAGAGCACGGTGGCCAGCGCGTAGATGTCCACGGAGGCCCGCGGCGGGAGGCCTTCGACGATCTCGGGCGCGAGGTAGTCCGGCGTACCGATGATCTTCGTGGCGCGGGTCCGCTTGGGGGTGTCGATCAGTTTGGCGACGCCGAAGTCGGTCAGCAGCGCCCGGTGCGAGCCGCCGGGGCCGAGCGGGCCCCGCATGTCGAGGAGGATGTTCTCCGGTTTGACGTCCCGGTGGACGATCCCGGCCGCGTGCGCGGCGGCGAGCCCTTCGGCGACGTCCGCGGCGATCGCGACCGCGGCCTCGGGCGCGAGCCTGCGGTCCCGGTCGAGACGGGTCCGCAGATCCGTGCCGCGGACCAGGTCCATGACCAGCGCGAGGTCGTTGCCGTCGACGACCAGGTCCCGTACGGAGACCACGTGGGGGTGTTCCAGACCGAGCAGGGCGGTGCGCTCCTGCACGAAGCGGCCCACCAGTTCCTCGTCGGAGGCGAGGTCCTCGCGCAGCAGCTTGACGGCGACGGGACCGTCCGGCCCCTCGCCCAGCCACACCGTGCCGGCGCTGCCGCGTCCCAGGATCTGGTGGGCGGTGTACCGGCTGCCGATCTTTCGTGCCAAGGCTGCTCCTACAGACGCGTGTTGCCGACGCTGCGCCATCCGGGGGCGCTGACATCGGCGGCTGCGCCGCGGGGCCCCCGGACCCCAGCCGACAAAGCTACGCGTCCCGCGAGGCAATCCTCGCCTCGGAGACGGAAATCACCCGCCAGGAGTCGACAAATCCCCAAACTCGCGGTCGGGTCGCCTCGGAGCGGCCCCGAACCGGCCACGCCCGACGACCTGTACCGACCCAGCCCGCCTCGGACCGAGCCGCCCTGGACTGCCGCCTCGCACCGGCCCGCCTCGCATCGAGCCGCCTCGCGTCGAGCCGCCCGGGACCGGCCCGCCTAGGAGCGGCCCGCCGGTCAGGCTCCGCCGCCGGAGTTCCCTCCGAGATCCCCGATCCAGCCGCTCACGGTCTTGAACCAGTCGCCGAGCTGCTCCCAGTACCCCTTGCCGGTGCCGATCCAGTCCTGGAGCGGGCTCAGTTCCCAGACGAGCCAGCCGGCCACGACGAGGATGACGACCGTGAACAGGCAGCCCTTCAGGCAGCCGAGGCCGGGAATCTTCATCGGGTTGGCGCTTCGCTGCCTGGGCTCGCGCGGCTGCCGGGGCTCCGGCGCGGGCCGCTGCCGGGGCTGCTGAGGCTGCGGGGTGTACCGCTGGGGCTGGGGCTGCTGCTGCGGGGCGTACTGCTGCGGCTGCTGCTGCTGGGGGTATCCGTAACCCTGCTGGGGCCGCTGCTGGGGCCTCGGCTGCTGCTGGCGCGGCTGAGGCTGCTGCGGACGGGCGACCTGCCGCTGGGGGCGGCGGCGCAGCGGGTCCTCGTTGGGGTCGAGGTACTGGACCTGGGTCTGTTCGTTGCGGTCGCGGGCCGCACGCAGCTGGCTCTGCCAGGGGTGCGGCTCCTCCGGCTGCTGGCCCTGGGGTCCGTGTCCGCCGGGCTGGTGCGGCGGGACCGGCGGCAGGACGGCCGTCGGGTCGGCGGCTCCCGCCGGGCCGCCGGTGTGCGGCAGGACGGCGGTGGGGTCCGCGGCACCGGGCGGGTTGCCGGGCCCGGCCGTGTGCGGCAGCACGCTGGTCGCCGCGTTCGGGTCGTAGGCGCCGGCGGGGGCGCCGGGCACGGTCGCGGGCGCCGGGTCGGGCGCGAGCAGGTGGGTCACGCCGTCCGCCGCGGCGATCTGCGTCGAGTTGGCGTGCACGCCGATGCCCTCGGCGACGACGCGCAGCCCGCGCGCGAGGTTCTCGGCGCTGGGGCGTTCGTCGGGGTTCTTGCGCAGGCAGCGCTCGATGACCGTCCACAGCGGCTCGGGCACCGTGGAGGGGCGGCGCGGTTCGGCGCTCAGGTGCTGGTGGAGGACCTCCAGGGCCGAGCTGCCGGAGAACGGCGGGCGGCCGGTGACCAGCTCGTACAGCAGGATGCCGGCGCCGTAGATGTCGACGGCGGAGGTCTGGGGGCGGCCCTCGGCGGACTCCGGCGCGACGTACGCGGGCGTGCCGACGAACTCGCTGGTGCGGGTCAGTCCCGGGGAGTCGGCGAGGCGCGCGATGCCGAAGTCGGTGAGCAGCGGGTGCATCTGCCCGCCGTTCTGGAGGAGCAGGACGTTGGCCGGCTTCAGGTCGCGGTGGACCACGCCGTCGGCGTGGCTCGCGGCCAGGGCGTCGGCGACCTGCGCGGTGAGCAGCGCGGCGGCGACGGGCGTGAAGGGGCCGTTCTCGCGGAGGTAGCGGTGCAGGTCGGGGCCTTCGACGAGGTCCATGACCAGGGCCAGCAGATCGCCCTCGACGACCAGGTCGCGGACCCGGACGATGTTGGGGTGGGTCAGCCGGAGCAGTACGGAGCGTTCCCGCAGGAAGCGCATCACGATGTCCGGGTCGCTCGCGAGTTCTTCCTTGAGGACCTTGATGGCCACGGTCTCGCCGGGCTGGCCGGCCACGGCCGCCTCGGCGCCCGCGGTCTCGCGCTGGCGGGCTCGCCAGACGGTGCCCGTGGCGCCGCGTCCGAGCGGCTCCTCGAGCAGGTACTTGCTGCCGACTGGCCGCACGTCACGCGCTCCCTGCTGCTTGCTTGCCTCTGTTCCGACCCACTGTAGTGCCGTGTCCCCGGCACGGGGCTGTCGTCTTCCTGTGGTCGTTCCGTACGCCCTGCGTACGGATACGCGCCCCTCCCCGTACATGTTCGAAGGAAAGACGCTCGCCTCGGTCCGTTGGTTGCCGAAGGCGCCCGTGGCCGATCTCAAGCGGTCATCCGTGAGTCATCCGTCCATCACTTTTACGGGCAGAGCCGACCAATCAAGATCACTTGTCCCTCGGTGGCGGGCGCGTTGTCAGTGACAGGTGCGAGGATGCCTGGAGTACTGGCCGACGTGCTCGTGCGGGGTGGGGGAAAAGTCCGCGCCCGGGCAGAAGGGACCGCTGACGGCTATGCAGATCCGGCTGACCGTCGTAGACCCGCAGGGCCCGCCCGGGGACACGCGGGGCCGAGCCGCGAGCTGCGACGTGCTGGTCACGGCGCCCGCCGGCACGGCTCTGGCCGCGGTGGCGTCCGCCCTGGCCGCGGCGGTCTCCGGGGAAGGGGGCACTGCTCCGTCCGGGGGAGCCCAGCCCGTGCTGTACGCGGGCGCGCAGCGGCTCGACGCCCAGCGCTGCACCCTCGGCGAACCACCCCTGATCGACGGCGCCGTGCTCTGCCTGGGCGCCCCGGCGGAGCCCGAGCCGCATCCGGAGGTCGACGACGCCCCGGCCCGGCTGCACGTGGTGGCGGGGCCGGACGCGGGCGGCGTCCATCTGCTGCACGGCGGCCAGGTCCGCGTCGGCCGCTCCGCCGACGCCGACGTCCCCCTCGACGACCCGGACGTCTCCCGCCTGCACTGCGCGGTGACGCTCGCCGCCGACGGCCGGGTCACGGTCGCCGATCTCGGCTCCACCAACGGCACCACCCTGGACGGCGCTCGCGTGCAGGGCCGCCCGCTCCGGTTCGCCCCGGGCGCCCTGCTGCGCGTCGGCGAGTCGGCCCTGCGGCTGGCACCGCCCGGCGGTCCCGGCGCCCGGGTGGAGACGACACCCGACGGCGAGGGCCACGTCCGGGTGGCGTGCGCGAGCCCGGAGCCCGGGGCCGCCCCCGCGGACGCGCCCCACGCGCGCGTGGGGGGCGACGGCACGCCCTGCGCCCCGACCGGCCACGCCCACGGCACGGTCGACTGGCACGGCTCCGCGCCCGCCCGCGGCGGACGGGCGCCCGGGGCACTGGTGCCGGGCCAGGGCGGCGCACCGCCCCTGGAGAACCACGGCGCCACCCACGGCGGCCGCTCGGGCCTCGGCTCCTTCACCGGTCCCTCCTTCGAGGACCCCTCCTTCACCGGGCCCTCCGCCACCGGCTCCTCCCGCACCGACCCCTCCCGCACCGGCCCCTTCGAGGCGCGCGGCCCGCGGCCGGCGCCGGAGGAGGACGGCGTCGGCACCTCGCGCAAGGGCACTCCCCTGCACGGCACCGAGGTGCCGCAGGGCCTGCGCAGGCGGGGCGGCCTGTCCGCCTGGGCCCGCCGGCTGACCGCCGGACGCGCCGGTCCGCAGGAGCCGGATGACGCTGAGGCGTACGACGAACCGGCGGCCGGGGCGGCGCCGGAACCACCCGCCGGGGTGCCGCCCGCCCCCGACACCTGGCCGGACCCGGCCGCCCTGCTGCTGACCGCGCTCGGTCCCGGCCCGCGCCTGTGGGAGCGCGGACCGGGTCACCCCGAGACGCTCGCGGTCCGGCTGGGCACGGCCGACCGGGTGGCGCCCGACGGATCGTTGCTGCCGGCCGTGCCGGTGACGGTGGGCCTGCGCGAGGTCGGCGCCCTGGGCCTCGCCGGACCGCGCCCGAGGCTGGCCGGGCTGGCCCGCGCGGTGCTGGCGCAGCTCGCCGCGCTGCACTCCCCGGACCTGCTGGAGATCGTCCTGATCAGCACGGACCGCGCGCGTTCCGAGGAGGAGCGCGTCGCCGAGTGGTCCTGGCTGGGCTGGCTGCCGCAGCTGCGCCCCGGACACGGCCAGGACTGCCGTCTCCTCCTCGCCCACGACCGCGACCAGGCGACCGCCCGCACCGACGAACTGCTGCGCCGTCTGGAGGACCGTCTGACGGACGGTGCGGCGGCGCCCGTCCCCGCCCCGCGCGGCACACCCCGCCGTCCCTCCTGGGCGGTGGCGGACGAGGACGGTTTCCCCGGCCCGTACACGGTCCTCGTCGTGGACGGCGACCCCGGCGGCGCCGACCTGCGCGAGGTGACGGCCCGGCTGGCGACGGCCGGCCCCCGGGCCGGGATCCACGTCCTCTGTCTGGCCGAGACGGCCGCCGCCTCCCCCGCCGCGCCGGTGACCGACATGTACGAGGCGGCCTGCGCGGCGGCACCCACCTTCCGCGCGTGCGGGGCGGTCGCCCTGCTCAGCGGTGATGTGGCGACCGCGCTGCGGTTGCTGCGGGTCGCCCCGGCCGGGTCGGAGTCCGAGCGGCCGGGCCCGGTGGGTCAGGGCACGGTCGGCACCGTCGACGCGGTCTCCGCGGCCTGGGCGGAGCGGTTCGCGCGGGCCCTGGCGCCGCTGCGCCCGGAGGTCGTCTCCGGCGGCGAGCGCCCCGCGCGCGTGTCCGTCCCGCTGCCCCAGTCGGCCCGCCTGCTGGACGAGCTGGGCCTGGCGCGCGCGACCCCGGCCTCCCTGATGGCCCGCTGGGCCGACGCGGCCGACGACAGCGAGGCGCTCGGCGGCCGGGCCTCGGCCGTGCTGGGCGCGGGCCCGCGCGGCCCGGTCGGCGTGGACCTGTCCGCCGAGGGCCCGCACCTGCTGATCGAGGGCCCGCCCGGCAGCGGGCGTACGGAGCTGCTGCGGGCGGTCGTCGCCTCGCTGGCCGCCGCCGAGCGCCCCGACCGGCTCGGCATCGTCCTGCTGGACGGCCGGGACACCGTCGGCAAGGCGGGCACCGGCCACGGCGAGGGCCTGCGGGTCTGCACCGACGTACCGCACGTCACCACGCATCTCACCGCCAACGACCCGGTGCGCATGCGGGAGTTCGCGCAGTCGCTGAGCGCCGAGCTGAAGCGGCGGGCGGAGTTGCTCGGGCGGTCCGACTTCGCCGAGTGGCACACGCACCGCGCGGTGTCCGGCCGTATCGTCCCGCAGCGCCAGGCGGCCGGCGGCGGGACCGGTGCCGCCGACCTCGACACGCCGCCCAGCTCGACCCTGCGGCTGCGCCCCGGCGCGGCGGCCCGCCGGCGGACGGAGGCGGCCCCGCCGCTGCCCCGCCTGGCCGTCGTGGTGGACGATCTGGACGCCCTGGTCTCACCCGCGCTCGGCTCCCCCGGCCGCCCGGCCGCCGGTTCGGTCATGCGCGCGCTGGAGGCGGTGGCCCGCGAGGGCGAGCGGCTCGGCGTGCACCTGGTGGCCGCCACCGGTCCGGGCGGCCGTACGGCCGAGTCCGAGCCCGCCCGGCAGGCCACGCTGCGGATCTTCCTCGACGCTCCCGGCTCGGGCCCCGACGAACCGGCCCCCGGCCGCGGCCGCCTCCGCGGCGCGGACGGCCGGCTCACCCCCTTCCAGGGCGGCCGGGTCACCGGCCGCATCCCCCGCACCGCCACCCTGCGCCCCACGGTGGTCCCCCTGGAGTGGCAGCGGATGGGCGACCCCCCGACCCGCAGACCCGTCCGCGAACTGGGCAACGGCCCCACCGACCTCGCCCTGCTCGCCAGCGCCCTGGAGCGGGCGGCGCGCGAGGTGTCGGCGGCGGAGGTGCCCTCGCTGCTCTGAGCGGCAGCGCCGCCGGGCACCGCGCAGGGCGACCGGGCCCGTCCGGGGGTGCCGTCCCCGGGAAGGTCCGGGAGAGCGTTACGACGCGGTCACGATCTCCCGCTTGACACCGCATGCGCACTTGCCTACCCCACGCACCCGGCGTAGACCAGTGCCACGGGACAGCGCTCGACGTTCGACGAGGAACGAAGAACGGGGCAGTGATGCGCAGCACGAGCAACACCATCCGGACCCGCAGGACCGGAAAGGCGGCCGCCACGATCCTCGCGGGAGCACTCGCGCTCTCGCTCACCGCGTGCGGCGGCGACGACGACAAGAGCGGCGGAAACGAGAGCACCGGCCCGAAGGCGTCCGGCGACGCCCTGGCCCTTCCGAAGCTGGACGGCACGACGCTGGAGGTCGCCGCCGTCTGGACCGGCCCCGAGCAGGCCAACTTCAAGAAGGTGCTGGCCGAGTTCGAGAAACGCACGGGCGCGAAGGTCACCTTCGTACCGGCGCAGGACCCGATCATCAACTTCCTCGGGTCCAAGATCGCGGGCGGTCAGCCCCCGGACGTGGTGATGCTGCCGCAGCCGGGCGCCATCAAGCAGGCCGTGGACAAGAAGTGGGCCAAGCCGCTGGGCCCCGAGGCCCTCAAGGAGTTGCAGAAGAACTACTCGCAGGGCTGGCAGGACATCGGCAAGGTCGGCGCGGAGCAGTACGGCGTCTACTACAAGGCCGCCAACAAGTCGCTGATCTGGTACAACACCAAGGTCTTCGAGAACGCGGGCGCGTCCGAACCCAAGACGTGGGACGAACTGCTGAAGACCGCGCAGACCGTCTACGACTCCGGCGTCACCCCCTTCTCGATCCCGGGCGCGGACGGCTGGCCGCTGACCGACTGGTTCGAGAACGTCTACCTCTCGCAGGCGGGCCCGGAGAAGTACGACCAGCTGGCCAAGCACGAGATCAAGTGGACGGACCCTTCCGTGAAGGAGGCGCTGACCACGCTGGCGCAGATCTGGGGCAAGAAGGACTACGTGGCGGGCGGCGCCGACGGTGCCCTCCAGACGCAGTTCCCGAACTCCGTCACCCAGACCTTCTCCGGCGGTGACCAGCCCAAGGCCGCGATGGTCTACGAGGGCGACTTCGTGCAGGTCAACATCGCGCAGACGGACGCGAAGGTGGGCACGGACGCGAAGGTGTTCCCGTTCCCGAAGGTCGGCGACACCGCGCCGGTGGTCTCCGGCGGTGACGCGGCGGTCATCCTGAAGGACTCCAAGGGCGCGCAGGCGCTGGCGACCTTCCTCGCCTCACCGGACGCGGCGGAGATCCAGGCGAAGCTGGGTGGCTACCTCTCGCCGAACAAGAACGTCGACCTGGCGGCGTACCCGAACGACGTGCAGCGCAAGATCGCCGAGGCGCTGGTCGCGGCGGGCGACGACTTCCGCTTCGACATGTCCGACCAGGCCCCGCAGGCGTTCGGCGGTACGCCCGGCAAGGGCGAGTGGAAGGACCTCCAGGACTTCCTGAAGAACCCGACGGACGTGGCCGGCATCCAGGCGAAGCTGGAGTCGGACGCGGCAGCGGCGTACGGGAACTGAGCCGGTCATGGCATCGGCCGACGTGGCGGGGGCTCCCGGAGCCCCCGCCCCTCCTCGCTCGCGCAAAAGCGTGACCGGCACCCGCAGGGCGGTGGCGGCGCTGTTCCTGCTGCCCGCCCTGGTGCTGCTGGGCGCGCTCGTGGTCTACCCGATCGGGTACTCGGTCGTCCGCAGTTTCTACGACCAGTCCGGCGAAGGCTTCGCCGGCATCGACAACTACAGGGCCCTCTTCACCGACGACGGCATCCGCACGGCGCTCAAGAACAACGTCCTGTGGGTGGTGTTCGCGCCGACCGTGGCGACCGCCCTCGGACTGATCTTCGCGGTGCTGACCGAACGCATCCGCTGGGGGACGGCGTTCAAGCTGGTCGTCTTCATGCCGATGGCGATCTCGATGCTCGCCGCCGGCATCATCTTCCGGCTCGTGTACGACCAGGACCCGGACAAGGGCGTGGCGAACGCGGTGTGGGTCGGGGTGCACGACACGTTCGCGCAGTCGTCGGCGTTCCCCAAGGCCCACCCGGGCCGCCAGTCCCCGCTGGAGTCGGCGAAGGGCGGCGCGTTCCTCACCAAGGAGCCGGTCCGCGCGGGCGTTCCGGTCTCGCTGCCGCTCGTCGGCGTGGCCCCGGACCAGATGCCCGACAGCGCGAAGAAGGCGGCGCCGGCCCGGCCCGAGCCGGGCAAGGTCACCGGCACGACCTGGCAGGACTTCACCCGCGGCAAGGGCGTCGGCACGCTCGGCGCCCCCGACCCGGCCGAGCTGGGCTACGCCGGGATGCGGATCGAGGCGGTCAAGGACGGCAAGGTCGTGGCGTCGACCACCGCGGCCGGCGACGGCACCTTCACCCTGCCCGAGGCGGCCGACGGGGCCCGGCTGCGGCTGCCCGCCGGCAACTTCCAGGAGGCGTACAACGGCCTGGACTGGCTGGGCCCGTCGCTGGTCACACCGGCCATCATCGGGTCGTACATCTGGATGTGGGCGGGCTTCGCGATGGTGCTGATCGCGGCCGGGCTGGCGAGTGTGCCGCGGGAGCTGATGGAGGCGGCCCGGGTGGACGGGGCGAACGAGTGGCAGGTGTTCCGCAGGGTCACCGTGCCCCTGCTCGCGCCGGTCCTCGCGGTGGTCACCGTCACCCTGATGATCAACGTACTGAAGGTGTTCGACCTGGTCTTCATCATCGCCCCCGGCTCCTCCCAGGACGACGCGAACGTGCTCGCCCTGGAGCTGTACCGCAAGGGCTTCTCCGAGGACCAGCCGGGCATCGCCAGCGCCATCGCGGTCTTCCTGCTGCTGCTGGTGATCCCGGTGATGTGGTTCAACGTACGGCGGCTGCGGCGGGAGGTCAGGCGATGAGCGCGCACCCGTCGGGTGGCTGGGGGTCCGGGGGTCGTCCCCCGGGTGAACGCAGTAACGTACGGCGGCTGCGGCGGGAGGTCAGGCGATGAGCGCGCACCCGTCGGGTGGCTGGGGGTCCGGGGGTCGTCCCCCGGGAGAGCGCAGTAACGTACGGCGGCTGCGGCGGGAGGTCAGGCGATGAAGGGCCCCGTCGGGAGCGTGAAGCCCGAGCGTTCGGTGGGCGCGCGGATCGTGGAGAAGCTGGGCGGCGGTGCGGTCCGGGTGGTGCTGATCCTGGTCGGCCTGTTCTGGCTGGTGCCGACGATCGGCCTGTTGATCTCCTCGCTGCGCTCCCCCGAGGACATGAGCGCGAGCGGCTGGTGGAAGGTGTTCGCCGAGCCGTCCCAGCTCACCGTGGACAGCTACCGAAAGCTGCTGGAGAACGGCGACATCACCGGCTCCCTCGTCAACACGGTGCTGATCACCGTCCCGGCGACGGTCCTGGTCGTCGTCATCGGCTCGCTCGCCGGATACGCGTTCGCGTGGATGGAGTTCCCCGGCCGGGACTGGTGGTTCCTGGCCGTGGTGGGCCTGTTGGTGGTGCCCGTGCAGGTGGCGTTGATCCCGATCGCCGAACTGTTCGGCAAGGTCGGCCTCTTCGGGTCCGTGCTGGGCGTGATCCTCTTCCACGTGGGCTTCGGCCTGCCGTTCGCGGTGTTCCTGCTGCGGAACTTCTTCGCCGAGATCCCCCGCGAACTGCTGGAGGCGGCGCGGCTGGACGGCGCCGGCGAACTGCGCCTGTTCACACGGGTCGTGATGCCGCTGGGCGGACCGGCGATCGCGAGCCTGGGCATCTTCCAGTTCCTGTGGGTGTGGAACGACATGCTGGTGGCACTGGTGTTCACCGATGCCGACAGCCAGCCGATCACGGTGGCCCTGCAGACCCAGGTACGCCAGTTCGGCAACAACATCGACGTGCTGGCGCCCGGCGCGTTCATCTCGATGGTGATCCCGCTGGCCGTGTTCTTCGCGTTCCAGCGCCAGTTCGTGTCCGGCGTGATGGCCGGCGCGGTCAAGTAGTCGGTACGGCAAGGGGGGTGGACGTCACCGGTCCACCCCCCTTCCGTTCACCCGGTGTCCCCCGGATGCCGTAGGCGAACGTAACCAAGTCACTCCATCGGCCGTTGCCCGGACCAGGCCCTGTCGTCCGCGCCGACCCATGGATGTCCCTTGCCCAGGTTCAGTGTCATCGTCCCCGCGTACCAGGTTCAGGCGTACCTGCACGAGTGCCTGGCATCCGTGCTGTCGCAGTCGTACACCGATTTCGAACTGATCGCCGTCGACGACGGTTCGCCGGACGCGTGCGGCGAGATCATCGACGAGTTCGCGGCCCGCGATCCCCGCGTGCGCGCCCTGCACCTGCCGGAGAACGCCGGTCTGGGACGGGCGCGCAACGCGGGTCTCGCCCAGGCCACCGGCGACTACCTGCTGTTCCTCGACTCCGACGACACGCTCACCCCGGACGCGCTGCGCGCGATCGCCGACCGGTTGAAGAACACCGGCGAGCCGGACGTCCTGGTGTACGACTACGCGACCGCGTTCTGGACGGGTGAGACCGAGCGCAACCGGTTCGCCGAGCAGCTCACCGAGCGGGGCCCGGCGCCCTTCCGGCTGGAGGACCGGCCGGGGCTGCTGAGGGTGCTGATGGTGGCCTGGAACAAGGCCTACCGGCGCGATTTCGTCGAGCGGACCGGCCTGACCTTCCCCCCCGGCTACTACGAGGACACGCCGTGGACCTATCCGGCGCTGATGGCCGCCGGGTCGATCGCGACCCTGGACCGGGTCTGCGTCCACTACCGGCGGCGCCGCGGCGGCAACATCCTGTCCACCACCAGCCGCCGGCACTTCGACGTCCTCGACCAGTACGACCGGGTGTTCGCGTTCATCGACCAGCGGCCCGAACTCGCGCACTGGCGGCCGGTGCTGTTCCGCCGCATGGTCGACCACCTGACGACGGTGTTCACCATGCCGGACCGGCTGCCGCGCGGTTCGCGCGGCGAGTTCCTGCGCCTGGCCCGCGCCCACTACCGCCGTTACCGCACGCCCGGCGCGCCCGTCCCGCTGCGCTCGCGGGTGCGCCACGGCCTCGTCCACCTCGGTCTGCACCGCACCTACCGCACGCTCCAGGCGGCCGCGACCCTGCGCCGCCGCGTCGGCGGGCTCGCCGCGCGACTCGGCGGCGCCCTCAAGGCCGCCTGTCTCCAGGTCCACTACCGGATCCAGCTGCGGCTCCCGCTGCGCGCCGACCGGGCGGTCTTCGCCGCCTACTGGGGCCGCGGCCACGGCTGCAACCCGGGCGCGCTGGAGAGCGCGTTCCGCGCCTTCGCCCCGCAGGTGCGCACGGCGTGGATCGCCCGCCCCGAGCACCAGCACGCCGTCCCGCCGGGCCCGCGCCCGCTGCGGCCCGGCACGGCCGCCTACTGGACGGCGCTGGCCCGCTCCAAGTACCTGGTGAACAACGTCAACTTCGACCGCCGGCTGGTCAAGCGCCCCGGCCAGGTCTTCGTGCAGACCCAGCACGGCACACCGCTCAAGCACATGGGCCTCGACCTCCAGGAGCGCCCCGCGGCCGCCCGTGACATGGACTTCGCGGAGCTGCTGAGGGGCGTCGACAAGTGGGACTACGTCCTGTCCGCCAACCGCCACACCACCCTCACCTGGGAACGCGTCTACCCCGGCGGCTACACCACCCTGGAGTACGGCTATCCCCGCAACGACGTCTTCCAGCGGGCCACCGCCGAGGATGTCTCCCGGCTGCGCGAGGAGCTGGGCATCCCCCGCGACACGGTGGCGGTCCTGTACGCCCCCACCCACCGCGACTACCGCCGCACCCAGCACGCCGCCCTCGACCTGGAGCGGCTGGTGGACCGGCTGGGCCCGCGTTTCGTGATCCTGGCCCGCGCCCACTACTGGCAGCCCGCCGCCCTGCCCGCCGGCGGCAGGGTCATCGACGTCAGCGGCCACCCGAGTGTGGAATCCCTCTGCCTGGCCTCGGACGCCCTGGTCACCGACTACTCGTCGATCATGTTCGACTACGCCGACCTGGACCGCCCGATCGTCGTGCACGCCGGTGACTGGGAGGCCTACGAGGCGGCCCGCGGCACCTACTTCGACGTGCGCGCCTTCCCGCCGGGCGCGGTCGCCCGCACCGAGGACGAACTGGTCGACATCTTCGCGACCGGCCACTGGCACGGCTCCCGCTCGGCCCAGCTGCGCGCCACGTTCCGCGAGCGGTTCTGCCCGTACGGCGACGGACGCGCCGCCGAGCGCGTCGTACGGCGGGTCGTGCTGGGCGAGACGGAGCTGCCGCCCGTGGTGCCGCTCGCCGAGCGCCGTCCCGTGCCGTCGGCGGCGGCGGCACAGACGCGGCCCGCGCTGAGCACCGTGCCGCAGCCCTCGGGCCCTCGGGTCACCAGCCATTAGGAGCCGCGGCACCAGGTGCCGGCACCCCGCCCGAACCCGACCGAGCCAGACACAGAAAGAGCAGCATGCCCCGCTTCAGCATCATCGTTCCCTCCCACGGGGTCGCCGGCCGGCTGTCCCTGGCGCTGGACTCCGTCCTCGGCCAGTCCTTCGGCGACTTCGAGCTGATCCCGGTCTGCGACGCGCCGGACGTCCCGGCGGCGGCCGTCGCCGCCGGGTACGCCGCGCGGGACAGCCGGGTGACCCCGGTGTTCTCGCCACCGTCGGCGGGGCTCGCGGGAGCGCGCAACACCGGGGCGCGGGCGGCGACCGGCGCGTACCTGCTGTTCCTCGACGGTGACGACACCCTCGTGCCGGGCGCGCTGACCGCGCTGGACGCCCGGCTGGCGGAGACGGGCGAGGTGGACGTCCTGTACGCCGAGCACGAGCGCGTCCCGTGGTGGGAGGGCGAGCCGGCCAACCCGGCGGCCCCGCTGTTCGCGAAGGCCCCCGGGGGTGCCTTCGCGCCCGCCGAGGTCCCCGAGGTGAGCGGCGTACAGCTGCCCGTGTGGAGCGCGGCCTACCGGCGCTCCTTCCTCACCGCGCACGAACTGGCCTTCCCGGAGGGCCATTTCACGGACGTCGGCTTCGGCGGCCTGGTCACCGTGCACGCCGAGCGGGCCGCGGTGCTGCGCCGCGTCGTCGTACGGCATCTGCTGCGGCGCCAGGGCAGCCGGCTGAACCTGCCGGGCGAGCACCACGCCGACCTGCTGGAGCAGACGGATCTGGTGCTGACCAGGGCCGCCGAACGCGGCTTCACCGGGGCCCTGTTCGCCCAGTTGTTCGCCGCCGTCCTGAAGACGGCCGCGCACCCGGCCCGGCTGCCCGCCGCCGGCCGCCGGGCGTTCTTCCGCCGGGCGGCCGCGCTGTACCGGCGCCACCGGCCGGCCGGGTTCCGCCGGCCGGGCGGCAGCCTGGGGGTGCAGCACCGGCTGCTGGCGGCGGGGGCGTACACCGCCTTCCGCGCGCTGCGGGACGCCAACCGGAAGGCGTCGGCGGCCGTCCAGCGGATCCCGCGCCCCCGCGGACTGCGCACCCGCCTCCACTACCGGCTCCAGCTGCGCCGGCGCATCGACCCCGACCTGGCGGTGTACTGCGCGTACTGGGGCCGGGGTTACGCGTGCAGCCCCGCCGCGATCCACGCCAAGGTCGCCGAACTCGCCCCGCACATCCGCTCGGTGTTCCTCGTCGAGCCCGACCAGGCGCACACCATGCCGCCGGGGGTGGAGCACGCCGTGATCGGCAGCCGCCGCGCCTGGCAGCTCCTCGCCCGCGCCAAGTACCTCGTCAACAACGCGAACTTCGCGGAGGGCGTGGTCAAGCGCGCGGGCAGCGTGCATGTGCAGACACAGCACGGCACCCCGTTGAAGAAGATGGGCGTCGACCAGTCGACGTACCCGGTGGTGGCGGCGGCGACCGGCAGCTTCGCCAAACTGCTGGGCCGCGTCGACCGCTGGGACTACAACCTGTCCTCCAACACCCACTCCACCCAGATGTGGGAGCGCGCCTTCCCCGGCTCGTACGAGCATCTGGAGTACGGCTATCCGCGCAACGACGTCTTCTGCACGGCGACCGCCGAGGACGTCGCCCGCGTCCGGCGGGAGCTGGGCGTCCCGGAGGGGAGGACGGCCGTGCTGTACGCGCCCACCCACCGCGACCACCGGACGGGCTTCGACGCGGGCCTGGACCTGGAGGCGTTCTGCGAGGCGGCCGGCGAGGACGTCGTCGTGCTGCTGCGGGCGCACTACTTCTACGACCGGGGCGTACGGCACGGCTCCGGCCGGATCATCGACGTGACCGGGCACCGCTCCTCCGAGGACGTCTGCCTGGCCGCCGACGCGCTGATCACCGACTACTCGTCGATCATGTTCGACTACGCCAACCTGGACCGCCCGATCGTCGTGTACGCCGACGACTGGGACGTCTACACCGAGACGCGGGGCGTGTACTTCGACCTGATGGCGGCCCCGCCCGGTCCGGTCGCCCGCACGCCCGAGGAGCTGGCCCGCGTCTTCGCCGACGGTTCGTACGCCTCGGACGCGTCCCGGTCGCTCAGGAACGCCTTCCGGACCCGCTTCTGCCAGTTCGACGACGGCCGGGCCGCCGAGCGCGTGGTGCGCCGGGTGCTGCTCGGCGAGCCGGCGGAGGCGATCCCACCCGTGCGGCCGCTCGCCGAGCGCGTCCCCGCCCCCGCCGCGTCCACCCTCGTAAGGAGCTGACTCCCGCAGTGCCCCGCTTCAGCATCATCGTCCCCTGTTTCAAGGTGCAGGGCTTCCTGCGCGAGTGCCTCGACTCGGTCCTGGAGCAGTCGTACCGGGATCTCGAGGTGATCGCCGTCGACGACCGCTCGCCCGACGGCTGCGGCGCGATCCTCGACGAGTACGCGGCCCGCGACGACCGGGTACGGGTCCTGCACCTGCCGGAGAACGTCGGCCTCGGCCGCGCCCGCAACGCGGGCCTGCCGCACGCGAGCGGCGACTACCTGTTCTTCCTCGACAGCGACGACACCCTCACCCCGGGCGCCCTGCGCGCCATGGCCGACCGCCTCGACGAGGTGGCCGACCCCGACGTGCTGGTCTTCGACTACGCGCGCACCTACTGGTGGGGCGGCACCCGCCGCAACGCCCTCGCGCACGTCCTGGCCGACTGCGGCGACGCCGCGTTCACGGCCGCCGAGCACCCGGAGATCCTCGATCTGCTGATGGTCGTGTGGAACAAGGTGTACCGGCGGGACTTCGTCGAGGAGAACGGCTTCCGTTTCCCGCCCGGCTACTACGAGGACACCCCCTGGACCTTCCCGGTCATGCTCAGCGCGCGGCGCGTCGCCACGCTGGACCGGATCTGCCTGAACTACCGCCAGCGCCGCCAGGGCAACATCCTGTCCACCACCAGCCGCAAGCACTTCGACATCCACGACCAGTACGAGCGGGTCTTCGCCTTCGTCGACTCCCGTCCCGAGCTGGCGAGCTGGCGGCCCTACCTGCACCGCAAGATGGGCGAGCACTGTCTGGACATCCTCGCCAAGCCGGACCGGCTGCCCCCCCGCGACCGGGGCGAGTTCTTCCGCCGTACGGCCGAGTTGTTCGCCCGGCACCGTCCGGCGGGCGAGCCGGTGCCCGCCGGACTGCGGGTGCTGCGAGGGCCGTACGCCGCCTACGTGGTCCGGCGGCAGGGCGGGCGGGCGGGGCGGGAACTCGCCCGGCGCGCGGCGCAGGCGCGCGGGTCGGCCGCCGGGCGCGTACGCCGGGGCGTGGGCGCCGTGCAGGCCAGGCGTCCGCTGGATCCGCGGCTGGTGGTGTACTCGGCGTTCTCGCACCGGGGCGTGCTCGGCGATCCGGGCGCCGTGTACCGCAAGGCGCGCGAGATCGCCCCGCACCTGCGCGGGGTGTGGGTCGTACGGGACGAGGAGACGGCGGCGGGGCTCCCCGAGGGGGTCGAGCACGTGCTGCTGGACTCCCCCGCCTACCGCCGGGTGACCGCACGGGCCGGCTTCTTCGTCAACAACGTCAACTGGCCCGGCACGCTCGCCAAGCGGCCCGGCAGCGTCCACATCCACACCCATCAGGGCACCCCGCTCAAGTACATGGCGGCCGACCTGCTGGACCGGCCCGGTGCCCGGTACGGGGTGGACGTGCCGCAGATGCTGCGCCGCGCCGACCGCTGGGACCACAGCCTGGTCGCCAACCCGTACTCCGAGCTGGTGTGGGAGCGGGCCTACCCCTGCCACTTCGCCTCGGCGCGCACCGGCAGTCCGCGCAACGACGTGCTCGTGACCGCCGACGCGCAGGCCGGGGCGCGGGTCCGCGCCCGCCTCGGCATCCCCGCGGACCACACGGTCGTGCTGTACGCGCCGACCCGCCGGGAGTACGTCCGCGGCGGCCACGTCGACCGGATCGACCTGGCCCGGTTCGCCGCCGACCTCGGCGAGGGCCACACCCTGGTGGTGCGGCTGCACCCCTCCCTGGCGACCGGGCACGCGCGCGGGACGGGCCTCTCCGACCTGCACCGGCGCGGGATCGTCGTCGACGCCACGGACGTCCCGGACGTCGAGGACGTGATGCTCGCCTCGGACGTGCTGGTCACCGACTACTCGGCCCTGATGTTCGACTACGCCAACCTGGACCGGCCGATCGTGGTGCACGCCGACGACTGGGGCGCGTACACGGCGAGCCGGGGCACCTACTTCGACATCACCGCCGAGGCGCCCGGCCATGTCTCGCGCGGCTATCCGGAGCTGGTCCGGCTGATGAACTCGGGTGGCTGGCGCGACGAGGAGTCGGCGCGGCTGCGCGCCGTGTTCCGGGAACGGTTCTGCGTGTTCGACGACGGGCGGGCCGCCGAGCGGGTCGTCCGGACGCTGCTGCTGGGCGAGGAGATGACCGGTCCCGCCACGCTCCGGGTGCCCGCCCCGGCCGTCGCGGGCGACGTGCTGGCCTCCAGGTGAGGCTGCGCCCGCGCGCCTGGGTCCTCGTCCTGGCCGTGGTGTACGCGCTGATCCAGCTCGCGAACGTCACCGGCCGGTCCACCCCGGACAGCAAGAACTACCTGTCCTACGCGCTGAGTCTGCGCGGGGAGGGCAAGCACCGGGCGGCGGCCGCGGCCATCGACTGGGCGTGCGAGGGGGAGGCGTCGATCGCGGCCCGGCGGCAGAGCGTGGACGTGGTGCGGTTCCACCGCGCCGACCCGAGCGCCGAGGTGTTCGCCCGGTGCCGGGAGCGGGAGTGGCGCAACGTCGGGGCGCGGCTGGCCGCGGGGCAGACCGGCGGGCACACGGTGCCGTTCATGCCGGACCGCTTCATGCGGATCTTCGAGGCGCGGCCGGGCTATCCGGTGTTCCTCGTGCCGTTCCTCGCCGTGTTCGGCGTGGAGTGGGGCATGTGGGCGGCGGGTGTGGTGGCGACGGTGGCCGGCGGGGTGCTGGTCCTCCTCGTCCTGCGCAGCCTGCGCGCACCGGCCGGCGTCTGCCTGACCGGGCAGGCCCTCTACTACGTCCTGCCGTGCGGCGCGACCGCCATGCGGCCGATGGCGGAGGGCCTGCTGCTCGCGCTGACGCTCGTGGCCGTGTGGGGCGGCGCGCTGGCCCTGGACGGGCGGGTGCGGGCCGGGGTGTGGCTGGTGGGCGGCGCGCTCGCCGCCCTGTTCACGGTCAAGCACTCGCAGGCCCTGTTCCTCGGGCTGACCCTGGCGGCCGCGGGCGCGCTGATCGCCGTACGGCGTCGGCGCCGCGGCCGGCCGGTGGGGCGCGGGGTCGTGGCGGTGGCGGTGACAGGGGCCTGCGGGGCGGTGGGGACGCTGCTGCTCGCGGCGCTGCTGCGCCATCCGTCCCAGTCCGAGAGCCTTCAGGACCTGCTGACCCACCATTTCGCCCGGCCGGACCGGGAGCGCCCGTGGGCGGAGTTCTGGCAGTTGCAGCAGCGGTTCTGGCCGGAGTGGCTGCGCCGGCAACTGTGGGAGCCGCTGTTCCTGGCGGCGCTGGCGGCCGGGGCGTGGGGGGCGCTGCGCGGGCCGCGGCGGGCGTTCGGGGTGCTGGTGGTCGCCGCCGCGTCCACCGGGGTCCTCACCCAGGCCGGGCACCCCGACATGGCCATCTGGGGCGGCCGGCTGATCGTGCTGGCGTGGCTGCTGCCGGTGCTGGGACTGCCCCTGCTGCTGGAGCCGCTGGTGCGGGGCCGGGTGGCCCTGCCGGCGCAGGAACGGGCCGATCTTGCTCACTCGATGAGGTGACGGACGTAAGGCCGTTGACGCGGGCGGGAACATACCGCCAATGCCCCTCTTTGTTCTGGTCCGATGAGCGTCGCCGTCCTGACCCGGCGTCCCGTGCGCGGCGCGACGGCGCTGCACGGCGGGCGTGGCCGGCGTCCGACCCCGTACCAGGTCTTCGGACTCCTGTTCTGGCTGGTGATGTCGCTGGCGTACTGGCGGGTGCCGCTGTGCTGCGACGCGGGGCAGCACGCCGCGGTCGTCGAGCGGCTGCGGGCCGACCTGTTCGACCCGCGCCACCCGACGGGCGACCTGCCGGGCGCGGGCAGCCCCTACTACTCGCCGTACGCGGTGGCGCAGGGAGTGTTCGCGCGGCTGACCGGGCTGTCGGGCTGGGAGGTGCTGCGGGTCGCCGGGCCGGTGAACCTGGCGGTGCTGCTGACCGGGATCGGCCGCTTCACGCGCGTGCTGACCCCGCGGCCGTGGGCGCCGGTGCTGGCACTGGCGGCGATGACCCTGCTGTGGGGCACCGAACGGGCCTGGTGGAGCGGCTATCTCAACCTGATGTCGATGACCGGCAACCTCGGCTATCCCTCGACGTTCGCCATCGGGCTGGCGTTCTGGGCGTGGGCGTGGACGGCCACGCGCGCGCGTGACGCGCGGGCGGTGCGGTTCGTGGGCCCGAACGGGCTGCGCGGTTTCGCCGGGTACGCGGCGCTGGGCGTGCTGTACGCGGTGATCGTTCTGGTGCACCCGATCACGGCGGTCGCGGCGGTGACCGGGGGTGTGGCGCTCGTGGCGGGCCGCCAGCGCGGACGGCGCCCGGCGGTGGTGCTGCGCTGGGCCCTCACCGGTGCGACGGCTCTGCCGGTCGCCGTCGCCTGGCCGTACTTCGACGTGTTCGCGCTGGTCGGCGACGGCAGTGTCGACGCGATGCACCGGCGGCTGTACGAGGGTCTCGCGGGGCACTTCTGGCTGGCGCTGCTGGGCGTACCGGCGCTGTGGCTGCGGGGCCGCAGGAACGGCCTCCGCGATCCGCTCGTGCTGATGTTCGCCCTGGACCTGCTGGTGGTGGCGTACGGCTGGGTCAGCGGCCACTACACCTACGGGCGGATCCTCGGGCTCACCCTCGTGCCGCTCCAGTTCGCGCTCGCGGTGGAACTGGCGGCGCCCCGGCCGTGGGGCGCGGGGCGGCGGGTGCTGGGGGCGGTCGCGGCGGTCGCGGCCTGCGTCGGCTTCCTCACGGTGCAGGCCGGGGCGGTGGTCCCGCGCGCGGTGGACCCGGTCGGCTTCGCACAGCCGCCGCGGTGGCCGGCGTACGACTGGGCCGCCCGGTACATGGCGCCCGGCGAGGTGGTGATCGCCGACGGGTACTACGCCGTCCACATGATCGCCGGGTACGGGCCGAACCTCGCCGCCCCCGCCTGGCCGGATACGGCCCTGGACGAGCGGGAGCGGCTCCGGCGGCTGGCGGACGTGCGCGCCTATCTCGCCCCGGAGTCGACCCGCGCCGAGCGGTCGGCGATCGTCCGCCGTCACCGCGTCCGCTGGCTGCTGCTCACGCGCTGGCACCGGGTGCCCGAGGAGGCCGTGGTGGTGGCGTGGAGCCGGGAGACGGGTGAGGTCCTGGCGCGGGTCGCTCCGTGACGGCGGTCACTCGATGACGAGGTCGACCTCGATGTTGCCGCGGGTGGCGTTGGAGTACGGGCAGACCTGGTGGGCCTGCTCGACCAGCTTGCGGCCGGTCGCCTCGTCCACGCTGTCCGGCAGCTCGACGCGGAGGGCGACCTTGAGGCCGAAGCCCTCGCCCTGCTTGCCTATGCCGACCTCGGCGGTCACGGCGGCGTCGGACAGGTCGACCTTCGCCTGCCGGCCGACCAGGCCGAGGGCGCTGCCGAAACAGGCCGCGTACCCGGCGGCGAAGAGCTGCTCGGGGTTGGTGCCCTGGCCGTCGCCGCCCAGCTCCACCGGCATGGCCAGGCCGAGGTCGATCCTGCCGTCGGAGGAGACGGCGCGGCCCTCGCGGCCGTGGGTGGCGGTGGCGACTGCGGTGTAGAGCGCGTCCATGGCTGAACCATCCTTCTCGGAAGTCCGTGTTCGGGGTGTCCGTCGTGGCCCGCCCTCACGCCGTTCGCGTCGGGGCGGCCTCACGACGACAAGTAGAGCACACAATTAAATTGCGCACAACTAAATGGCTGACAAGAGCTACCCTGGAGGCATGACCCCGATGTCGACCCCCGCCGCCGACGCCGCCACCGGCGGCCCGGAGGAGAACTGGCTCCGCCTGGACAGCCAGATCTGCTTCTCCCTCCAGGCCGCCTCGCGCGCCTTCAACGGCGTCTACCGCGTGATCCTGAGGGACCTCGGGCTGACCTACCCGCAGTACCTGGTGATGCTCGTCCTCTGGGAGCAGGGCGAACTGCCCGTCAAGAAGCTGGGCGAGCACCTGCGGCTGGACTCCGGCACGCTCTCTCCGCTGCTGAAGCGGCTGGAGTCGGCGGGCCTGGTGCGACGCGAGCGCAGCGCCCGCGACGAACGCTCGGTGGAGGTCCGGCTCACCGAGGAGGGCACGGCTCTGCGCGAGCGGGCGCTGCGGGTGCCACGCCGGATCGTCGCCGCGACCGGCCTCGGCCTGGACGAGATCGGCGAGCTGCGCACCCGCCTGGACCAGCTCACCACCGCGCTGGACGGGGCCGCCCGACAGGAGGAACTGGGCGACGGGGGGTGAGCGGGGCGGCCGGTCCGTGAGAGATCGCCGGCGCTCGGGGGTTGTCCACGGGCCCTGCGGGAGTGCCGGGCGCCTGCTTCACTGTGAGACGACCCCAGGTGGGGTCATCATGGGTCATCGCGGGTCATCATGGATTCTTTCCCGTGAAATCGACCACTCACCAGGCGGACGCGCCACTCACCGACGAGGGGGGACCAGGACATGACCTGGCTGATCACCGGTGGTGCCGGCTACATCGGGGCGCACGTCGTACGGGCGATGGCCGAGGCGGGCGAGCGCGCGGTGGTCTACGACGACCTGTCCACCGGCGTCGCCGAGCGCGTGCCGCCCGGTGTGCCGCTCGTGGTGGGCTCGACCCTGGACGGTCCGCTGCTCTCCCGCACCCTCGCCGGACACGCCGTCACCGGGGTCGTCCACCTGGCGGGGAAGAAGCAGGTCGGCGAGTCGGTGCACCGGCCCCTGCACTACTACCGGGAGAACGTGGAGGGGCTGCGCGTCCTCCTGGAAGCGGTCACCGCCGCCGAGATCCCGTCGTTCGTGTTCTCCTCCTCGGCCGCCGTCTACGGCATGCCGGACGTCGACCTGGTGACGGAGGAGACCCCGTGCGCGCCGATCTCCCCCTACGGCGAGACGAAGCTGGCCGGGGAGTGGCTGGTCCGCGCGACCGGACGGGCCGCCGGCCTGTCCACGGCCTCGCTGCGCTACTTCAACGTGGCGGGCGCGGCCGGCCCCGAGCTGGCCGACACCGGCGTGTCCAACCTGGTGCCCATGGTGTTCGAACGCCTCACCCAGGACGCCGCGCCCCGCATCTTCGGCGACGACTACCCCACGCCCGACGGCACCTGCGTGCGGGACTACATCCACGTGGTCGACCTGGCGGAGGCGCACGTCGCCGCCGCGCACGCCCTGAAGGCCTCCTCCGGGCAGGACCTCACCCTCAACATCGGCCGCGGTGAGGGCGTCTCCGTCCGCGAGATGATCGACCGCGTCAACGCCGTCACCGGCTACGACCGCCCCCCGACGGTCACCCCGCGCCGCCCCGGCGACCCGGCCCGCGTGGTCGCCTCCGCCGACCGCATCGCCGCGGAACTGGGCTGGAAGGCCAAGCTCGACGTCCAGGACATGATCACCTCGGCCTGGGAGGGCTGGGTACGGCAGCACCCGGCGGCGGCTCGGGTGTGACGGCTCCGGGACCGCCGGCCAACCCCGCCGCGGAGACTCCTCGACGTAGTGGGAGAGGAGGGCGGCGGCGGGGACGGGCCGGCGTGGGCGCGACGGGCGACGGCGAGGGACGCGGGCCGGACCGGGGGCGACGGGCGACGGGCGACGGGCCAGGGTGGCGGGCCAGGGTGGCGGGCAGCCGGGTTACGGCGTGCCCGCCCCTCCACTCACAGCGCCTTGATCGCCTCGGCGGTCGCCCGCGCCAGTGCGCCCAGATAGCCCTTGGGCAGCTTGGGGCTGCGGATCACGACCGAACGCCAGTAGAGGGGACCGGAGATCAGGTCGAGCGCCAACTCGTCGTCCAGCTCTCCGCGCACCTCGCCGCGCTGCGCCGCCGCCGCCACGATCTTCAGGGCGACGCCCTCCTGTCCGTCTCGGAGAGCCTTCTGCATGGCCTCGGCGATCTCCGGGTTGCGGGCCGCCTCGGCCTGGAGGTCGGGGATGATCTGCGAGGCCACCGGATGCCGCAGCGCCCGTGACGTCACCTCGTACAGCACCCGCAGGTCGCCCTCCAGACTGCCGGTCTGCGGGGCCGGCAGGCCCTGGACGGCCATCGCCGAGACGATGTCGAGGACGAGGTGCAGCTTGGAGCGCCAGCGCCGGTACACGGCGGTCTTGCCCACTCCGGCACGGCGGGCGATGCCCTCGATGGACATCCGCGCGTAGCCGACGGTCGCCAGCTCCTCGAACACGGCCGCGCGGATGGCCTCCGTCACGTCCTCGCGGAGCACGGCCGCTCCCGCGGGGGTCCGGCGGCGAGGACGCGTCTGGGGCCCGTCGGCGTTCGTCGTCATGCCGACCAGCATAGGGCGAGACGACGATACGGGCCCGTCCTTACGCAATTCGTCGTGTCGTCGCGACGAAACAGTGCCGTCCTGGCGACGCCGCCCGTGCCGAGCCGACGTCCCGCCCCTGCCGTCCCGGCGTCGCGCCCGTGCCGGCCTGGCCACGGGCGCGTACCCGGCCTCACGGTCCAGCGTCGGGACGCTACGGTCTCGTCCCGGCGACGGATCCGTCTCGTCCCGGCGTCGCCCCGGTCTCGCCGCCGCGTCGGAACGGTCTCGCCGCCGCAACGGAACCACACCGCCGTGACGACGAAACGGTTGCGTTCCGACGCCCACTCGGCCTACGCTCACGTTGCGACGATACGGTGCCGTCCCGACGTAAGAAAACGTGATGAGAAGTGTAAGGAAACGCCGGCCCGCGGCGGGACAGCCGGACGCACGCACCCCCACCCCCGAGTGAAAGCAGCGGATGTGAGTCAGGTCCTCCACACACCGCCCCAGGCGCGGGCCGAGGCCCATGAAGACCTCGCGGCCCTCGCGGCCCGGCACGGCCTCTCGGTCAGCGGCGCCCGCCCCTCCCTGCCCGAGTACATCCGGCAGCTGTGGGCGCGCCGCCACTTCATCACCGCGTTCGCCACGGCGAAGCTGACCTCGCAGTACAGCCAGGCGAGGCTGGGCCAGGTCTGGCAGGTGATGACCCCGCTGCTGAACGCGGCCGTGTACTACTTCATCTTCGGCGTCCTGCTCCAGACCAAGAAGAACGTCCCGGACTACATCCCGTTCCTGGTGACGGGTGTGTTCATCTGGACGTTCACCCAGAGTTCGATCATGGCGGGCACCAAGGCGATCTCGGGCAACATCGGTCTGGTGCGGGCGCTGCACTTCCCCCGGGCCGCGCTGCCGATCTCGTTCTGTCTCCAGCAGCTGCAACAGCTGCTGTTCTCGATGGCCGCCCTGGTGATGATCCTGCTCGTCGTGGGGGTGCCGCCGGCCGTCTCCTGGCTGCTGGCGATCCCGGCGCTACTGTTGCAGTTCACCTTCAACGCGGGCGTCTCGATGATCCTGGCGCGCCTCGGCGCGAAGACCCCGGACATCGCCCAGCTGATGCCGTTCGTCCTGCGCACATGGATGTACGTCTCGGGCGTGATGTGGAGCATCGACATCCTGCTCAGCAAGCACAGCGACCTGCCGTCCTGGGTCGCGGACGTGCTGCGGGCCAACCCGACGGCCATCTACATCGACCTGATGCGGTTCGCGCTGATCGACAGTTTCCACGCCGACAACCTCCCGCCGCACGTATGGGCGACCGCGGTCGGCTGGGCGCTGCTGGCGGGCGTCGGCGGCTTCATCTACTTCTGGAAGGCTGAGGAGACGTACGGCCGTGGCTGACAACGCACCGTTCACCGACATGACCGGCACCGGCACCGCCGACGAGCCCGTCCCCACCGTCATCGCCGACCACGTCGACATCGTCTACCGCGTCAACGGCACCACCGGCGGCCGTGGTTCCGCCACCGCCGCCCTGAACCGCATCGTGCGCCGCAAGAAGACCGAGAAGGCGGCGGGCGTGCGCACGGTGCACGCCGTCAAGAACGTCTCCTTCGTGGCGTACAAGGGCGAGGCGATCGGCCTGATCGGCACCAACGGCTCGGGCAAGTCGACCCTGCTCAAGGCGGTCGCGGGCCTCCTGCCGGTGGAGAACGGCAGGATCTACACCGACGGCCAGCCGTCCCTCCTCGGCGTCAACGCGGCCCTGATGAGCGACCTGACCGGCGAGCGCAACGTCTACCTCGGCGGCCTGGCCATGGGCATGACCCGGGAACAGATCAAGGAGCGCTACCAGGACATCGTCGACTTCTCGGGCATCAACGAGAAGGGCGACTTCATCTCCCTGCCCATGCGCACGTATTCCTCCGGCATGGGCTCCCGGCTGCGGTTCTCCATCGCCGCGGCCAAGGACCACGACGTCCTCCTGATCGACGAGGCGCTGGCCACCGGTGACGCGAAGTTCCGGCAGCGGTCGGCGGACCGCATCCGCGCGATGCGCGAGCACGCCGGCACGGTCTTCCTGGTCAGCCACAGCAACGGATCGATCCGCGAGACCTGCGAGCGGGTGCTGTGGCTGGAGCGCGGCGAGCTGCGCATGGACGGCCCCACCGAGGAGGTCCTCAAGGAGTACGAGGCCTTCACGGAGCCCAGGAAGAAGCCGCGCCCGGCCGCAGCGAAGGCCTGACGCCCGTCCCACGCCACGCCCACGCCCACGCCCACGCCCACGGTGCAAGGGAAGGGGGTGCCCCCGAGCCTCACCGGCTCGGGGGCACCCCCTTCCCTTCTCCGAGCCCTACCGGTGCGTGCGCAGCAGTGTCCGCATGGTCCGCATCGCCACCGACAGGTTGGCGAGGTCGAAGGTCTCCGAACTCTGGATCTCCTCCAGCGTGGTGCGCGCCCGGCCCAGGATCGCCGAGTTCCGCTGCTCCCACGCCTTGAAGCGCTCCTCGGGTGTCGAGGCGCCGTCGCCGACGGCCAGGATGTCCGCGGTGAGCGCCGCGTGGGCCGCGTACAGGTCCTCGCGGATGGAGGCGCGGGCCATGGACTGCCAGCGGTCGGCGCGCGGCAGCTCGATGATGCGGTCCATGAGCTGGGTGATGTGCAGCCGGTCGGCGAGGTCGTAGAACACCTCGGCGACGTCCAGCGGGTCCCGGTCCATGCGGTCGGCCACCGACACGATGTCGAGCGCCGGGAACACCGACGAGAACCCGGCCACCCGGTTGGCGACCTCGTCGGGCACGCCGGCGCCGGTCAGCTCGTCGGAGATCTGCTGCCACCACTCCAGGTCCGCGCCGCGCAGCAGCTTCGTCAGCTGCCCCCAGACCTGCTCGACGCGGTCGGCGAAGAAGTCGACGGTCTCGGCGAGTTCCACCGGCTGCGGCCGGTTGTTCAGCAGCCAGCGCGTGCCGCGTTCGACCAGGCGGCGGGAGTGCAGCCGGATCCGGGTCTGGACGGCGGCCTCGACCTGGTTGTCGAGGGCCTCGACGGCGTCCCACACCGGCGCCGAACGGAAGATCGCCCGGGCCGCGGTCTGCGCCCGCACGATCTCCTCCAGCGAGGCGCCGGTCTCCTCCCGCAGACGGTGCAGGTAGGTCGTACCGCCGGTGTTGACGGTGTCGTTGACCAGGACCGTCGTGGTGATCTCACGGCGCAGCGGGTGGTTCTCGATCTGCTCGGCGAACCGCTCGCGCAGCGCGCTCGGGAAGTAGGCGTAGAGCAGTCCGCGCAGGTAGGGGTCCTCGGGCAGCGAGGTGCGCAGCAGCTCGTCCGACACCGTGATCTTCGTGTACGCCATGAGGACGGCCGTCTCCGGCCCGGTCAGGCCGTGGCCGGAGCTGAGGCGCTCGCGGATCTGCCGGTCGGTGGGCAGGAACTCCAGCGCCCGGTCGAGGTGACCCTCACGGACCAGGTGGCGCATGAAGCGCTGCTGGGCGTGGAGCATGTCCTTGGACTGGGCGAGGGCGTTCGCGATGGCGGTGTTCTGCGCGTAGTTGTTGCGCAGGACGAGCCGGCCGACCTCGTCGGTCATCTCGGCGAGCAGCTTGTTGCGCTGCTTGACGGTCATGTCGCCGTCCGTGACCAGGCCGTTGAGCAGGATCTTGATGTTCACCTCGTGGTCGGAGGTGTCCACGCCGGCGCTGTTGTCGATGGCGTCGGTGTTGATCTTGCCGCCGCCGCGGGCGTACTCGATCCGGCCGAGCTGGGTCAGGCCGAGGTTGCCGCCCTCGCCGACGACCCGGGCGCGCAGGTCGGCGCCGTCGACGCGGATGGCGTCGTTCGCCTTGTCGCCGACGTCGGCGTTCGACTCCGCCGACGACTTGACGTACGTCCCGATGCCGCCGTTCCACAGCAGGTCCACCGGCGCCTTGAGGATGGCCTTCATCAGGTCGGCCGGGGTCAGCTTGGCGACCTTCTCCTCGATGCCGAGGGCCGCCCGGACATGCGCGTTGACGGGGATCGCCTTCGCCGTGCGCGGGAAGACGCCGCCCCCGGCCGACAGCAGCGCCGTGTCGTAGTCGGCCCAGCTGGAGCGGGGCAGCTCGAACAGGCGGCGGCGCTCGGCGAAGGAGGTCGCCGCGTCGGGCTCGGGGTCGATGAAGATGTGCCGGTGGTCGAAGGCGGCGACGAGCCTGATGTGCTCGGAGAGCAGCATGCCGTTGCCGAACACGTCACCGGACATGTCACCGATGCCCACGACGGTGAAGTCCTCGACCTGCGTGTTCACGCCCAGCTCGCGGAAGTGCCGCTTCACGGACTCCCAGGCGCCGCGCGCGGTGATGCCCATCGCCTTGTGGTCGTAGCCCGCGGACCCTCCGGAGGCGAAGGCGTCGCCGAGCCAGAAGTCGTAGGCCTGCGCGACCTCGTTGGCGATGTCGGAGAACGTCGCCGTGCCCTTGTCGGCGGCGACCACCAGATAGGTGTCGTCCTCGTCGTGCCGGACGACGTCGGCCGGCGGCACGACCTGCCCGGCGACCATGTTGTCGGTGATGTCGAGCAGCGCGGAGATGAACGTCTTGTAGCTGGAGATGCCCTCGGCGAGCCACGCGTCCCGGTCGACGCCCGGGTCCGGCAGCTGCTTGGCGACGAAGCCGCCCTTCGCGCCGACCGGCACGATGACGGTGTTCTTCACCATCTGCGCCTTGACCAGGCCGAGGACCTCGGTGCGGAAGTCCTCACGCCGGTCGGACCAGCGCAGACCGCCGCGCGCGACCTTCCCGAACCGCAGGTGCACGCCCTCCACCTGCGGCGAGTACACCCAGATCTCGAACGCGGGGCGCGGCGCCGGCAGGTCGGGGATGGCCTGCGGGTCGAACTTCATCGACACGTAGTCGTGCGGGGTGCCGTCCGCGGTGTGCTGGAAGAAGTTCGTGCGCAGGGTCGCCTTGATGACGGTGAGGAAGGACCGCAGGATCCGGTCCTCGTCGAGGGAGGCCACCTGGTCGAGGGCGGCGTCCAGCTCCTCCAGCAGCGCGTCGACGATCTCCAGGCCGGCGCGCTGCCGGTCGGGCGACATCCGCGCCTCGAACAGGGAGACGAGCAGCCGGGTGGTGTGGACGTTCGTGCGGAGGGTGTCCTCCATGTAGTCCTGGCTGAAGGTGGAACCGGCCTGGCGCAGGTACTTCGCGTACGCCCGCAGCACCATCGCCTGGCGCCAGGTGAGCCCGGCGCTCAGCACGAGCGCGTTGAAGCTGTCGTTCTCCGCCTTGCCGGTCCAGGTGGCGGCGAACGCCTCCTGGAACCGCTCGCGCCCGTCGTCACCGAGCTGGTCGCCGGTGCCGCCGCCCAGCGACTTCGGCAGCCGCAGGCCGAAGTCGTAGATCCAGGCGACACTGCGGTCGGAGCAGCGCAGTTCGTACGGCCGCTCGTCGATGACCTCGACGCCGAGGCGGTTGAGGACCGGCAGCACCGCCGACAGGGAGATCGCGTCGCCCTTGCGGTAGATCTTGAAACGGCGCTCGTCGGGGGCGGCGCCGACCGGCTCGTACAGGCTGAGCGAGAAGTTGCGCTCCTCCGTGAGCCGCTCGATGTGGACGAGGTCGGCGACCGCGGAGCGGGGGGTGTGGTCGGCCTTGTAGCCCTCGGGGAAGGCGTTGTTGTAGCGGCGCAGCAGCTCCGCCGTCCGCTCCTCGCCGAGTTCGGCGTTGAGCGCGTCCTGGAAGGCGTCGGCCCAGGAGCGGGCCGCCTCGACGAGACGCACCTCGATGCGTTCCTTGTCGCTGTCGGACAGCTCCGGCAGCTCGGTGCCCTGCGGGACGCGGACCACGAAGTGCAGACGGGACAGGATCGACTCGGTGTTCCAGGCGGTGAAGTCGACGCTGGTGCCGCCCAGTTCCTCCTTGAGGATGTCGATGATCCGCAGCCGTACGCCGGTGGTGTAGCGGTCGCGCGGCAGGTAGACGAGGGCCGAGTAGTAGCGGCCGTACTCGTCCTGGCGCAGGTAGAGCCGCAGCCGGCGCCGCTCCTGGAGGTAGAGCACGGACGTGACGATGGCACGCAGTTCGTCGACCGGTGTCTGGAACAGCTCGTCGCGCGGGTAGGTCTCCATGATCTGCAGGAGGTCGCGTCCGTCGTGGCTGTTGGGCGAGAAGCCGGCGCCCTTCAGCACACTGTCGACCTTGCGCCGCACGACCGGCACGCGCAGCACGGACTCGGTGTAGGCGGCGGAGGAGAACAGACCGAGGAACCGGCGCTCGCCCACGACGTTGCCCTCGGCGTCGAACTTCTTCACGCCGATGTAGTCCAGGTACGACGGCCGGTGCACCGTCGCCCGGCTGTTGGCCTTGGTGAGGATGAGCATCTTGTGCTCGCGCGCCTTGGCGCGGGCGTCGGCCGGGAGCCGCTCGAAGGAGGGGCTGACGGGGTGGGCGTCACCGTCGGCGTGATGCGGGTCGGCGCGCAGGATGCCGAGCCCGGTGCCGGGGACGGCCGCGAGGGAGTCGTCCTCGCGCAGCTGGTACTCGCGGTAGCCGAGGAAGGTGAAGTGGTTCTCGGCCAGCCAGCGCAGCAGCTCGCGGGCCTCCTCCACGTCGGGCGAGGTCAGGTCGCCGGGCACGGGCTCGCCGGGCAGGTCGTCGGCGATCCGCAGGGCGGCGTCGCGCATCTTCTCCCAGTCCTCGACGGCCTCGCGGACGTCGGACAGGACGCGCAGCAGGTCGGCGGTGATCTGCTTGAGGTCGGCCCGGTCGGTCTCGCGGTCCGTCTCGACGTGGATCCAGGACTCGATGTGCGCGTCGTGCGGCAGCTCGGCGGCGCCGAGGGGCACCTCCAGCACCTCGATGAGCCGGCCGGTGACGTCACGGCGGACGACGACCTGCGGGTGGATGACCAGGTGGATCCCGCGGCCCTGACGGGTCAGTTCGTTCGTCACCGAGTCCACGAGGAAGGGCATGTCGTCGGTGACGACCTCGACGACGGAGTG
The DNA here is from genome assembly GCF_042870975.1 of Streptomyces sp. NPDC006259. NCBI lineage: Bacteria > Bacillati > Actinomycetota > Actinomycetes > Kitasatosporales > Streptomycetaceae > Streptomyces > Streptomyces sp. NPDC006259. Next base: position 1,431,733 of record NZ_JBIAHY010000001.1, read on the forward strand.
GCTGCACGTCCAGCCGTTCTCCTCGACGGTCGGCGTGTGGACGCGTACGTTCGCGGTGCCCTGGGGCCGGTTCTCGGCCAGCCGGTAGTGCGAGAAGGCGGCTCCGAAGACATCGACCGGGTCGCGGTCGGTGAGGTCCTCCGGGGCGGTGTGCAGGTAGTAGCGCTGGAGGAACGAGAGCACGGACGCGTGGTCCGGTGTGCCCGGGATCCCCGGACCGCCCTCGCCCGTCGTCCCGGTCGGTAGGTGCCCTCCGACCGGACTGTTCTCAGCGACCCGGGCCGCCCGTTCGAGCAGCTCGGCCTTGGCTTCGTCCAGCTTGGTCTGCATTGTCCTCTGGCTCCTGTCGCGCGCCGTTGCGTGACGTAGAAGGAAGTACGGTCTCTTCCCCTGCGGCTCGACGCCACGGCCCGGGGTCTCCGGGCTGCTCCGACGCTATGCCGCAGGATGAGAGCAACGGACGGGTATCGACCATTCCCGACATGCCCCGCAGGTGTGACGTTGCTCTCCGCGCCGTCTGCTCGTGGGGTGTGTACGGCGTCCTGGGGGCCCTGGTGGCCCCGTCCCGCCCTGGAGGATCAGCGACTGACGCCCGGCGGCGGATGTCGTCCGCACGCTCCGGGCGCGGGGCAGGGGCAACCGCACCCCCGCGAGCTATCGCGCTGATCACGCCACCCAGGCTATCGCTCCTCACGGGGGGCCCGTCATGAGCCGTATGTGTACAAAACCGGGGGTGGAAGTTTGACGTTCTGCACAGGGGTGCGGTGGGGGGTGGTGTGTGAAGGGGGCGGGGCGCGCGGAAGCGGCGAGAGGGGCGGGAGCGGCGAAGGACAGAAGTCGACGCCCGCCCCGGCTGCGGGCACTCTGGAAGCGACCGCCTCGTCGACGCCCGCCCCGGCTCCGGGACCGTGGAAGCGGCCCGCCGCCCGGCAGCGCCTCCGGCCAGAGGCAGGTCGCCCGTGGAGAGCGCCCGCCCGAGAGGAGCCCGCCCGACATGACCACGAAGATCCTCGTCGTCACCGGCGACGCAGCGGAGTCCCTGGAAGTCCTCTACCCCTACCAGCGTCTGCGCGAGGAGGGCTACGAGGTCCACATCGCCGCTCCCGCCCGCAAACAACTCCGCTTCGTCGTCCACGACTTCGAACCCGGCTTCGACACGTACACCGAGAAGCCCGGCTACACGTGGCCCGCCGACCTCGCCTTCTCCGAGGTCGACCCCGGCGAGTACGCCGCCGTCGTGATCCCCGGCGGCCGCGCGCCCGAGTACCTGCGCAACGATCCCGAGCTGCGCAAGATCCTCAAGTCGTTCTTCGACACGGACAAGCCCGTCGCCCAGATCTGCCACGGCCCGCTGCTGACGGCCGCGGTGGACGGTCTGACGGGCCGCCGCGTCACGGCGTACCCGGCGCTGGAACTCGACATGCAGAGCGCCGGCGCCACCTTCCGGGACACCGAGGTGGTCGTCGACGGCACGCTGGTCTCCTCCCGGGCCTGGCCCGACCACCCGGCGTGGATGCGCGAGTTCCTGAAGGTACTGCGCGTGAAGGCGCCGGTGACCTGACCCGGCCTGGCTCGACGGCGCGTGCTCATGGGGCGGCCGGCCCTCATGCCCAGTCCTCACGCCTCGCCCACCCGCCCAGCCCTCACGCGCAGTCGAACGGCGCGGCGGTGCGGGCATCGCAGGGCGGGGCGGGGCGGCGGGGCATGGAGCCGTGAGCCGACCGGGGCCGCGCGCCGCAGGGTCGCCTAGCCGCGAGGCCGCGCATCGCAAGGCCGCGCATCGCGGCCGTGAGCCGTCGGCGGCGCCACCGTCAGGCGGCGATCCGCTCCGCCGTCTCGACGGCCTCCTGGAGACTGTCCACCACGGGCACGCCGACCTTCTCCAGACTGGCCCGGCTGTGCGATCCCCCGGTGTACAGCACGGCCCGCGCCCCCACGTGCAGCGCCGCCACCGCGTCGTCGGCGGCGTCCCCGATCACCACGGTGCGCTCCACGTCGATCTCGCTCAGCGTCCGAAGGTGGCGCACCATGTGCTCGGCCTTGCTGCCCCCGGACGGCCCGGTCCGGCCGTCGACCCGGACGAAGTACGGCTCGATCCCGAAGCCCTGGACCAGCGGAACGAGTTCGTCGTGCACGTACATGCTCAGCAGGGACTGGCTGCGGCCGGCCGAACGCCACCCGGCGAGCAGTTCCGCCGCCCCGGCGGTGAGCCCGCACCGCACCCGGTGCTCGGCGTAGTACCGGTGGAAGACCTCGTCCATGACCTGCCACTCGGCGTCGGTGGGCAGTCTTCCCAACAGCCGCTCGTAGAACTTGGGCACCGGCACGCAGTACAGCGCCCGGTACCGCTCGAGCGTGATCGGCTCCAGCCCCAACTCGACGAACGCCGCGTTCGTCGCTCCGATGATGGCGTCGTTGTCGTGGAACAGCGTCCCGTTCCAGTCCCACACGATGTGCGCCCCAGCCTGCTTCCCCATACCCGCAAACGTACCCGCCCCCACTGACAGGCGGGAGAACAGGGACCGGGGCACGGGTCGGCCTGGAAGGCGACTCGGGGGCCGACGCGGGGGGTGGGCCCGCGGGGCGACCTCGGGGACCGACGCGGGGGTCCGTTGCGAAGGCCGACCTGGGAGCCGGCGCGGGGGTCCGTCCGAAGGCCGATCCGAGGCACGCGGCTCCGGCCATCGGGCCAAGGGCATCCGGATGCCGCGTCGCCGAGCGTACGGACCTCCGCGCCTCCAGGCCGGCGCCCCCTCCCGAGCGCCGTCAGCCGTCCGATCCCACCAGGTTGGCGATCTCCTGCGGGGCGAACCACAGCAGCTCGTGGTCCTCGGCCCCGTCGACGACGAACTGGGCGTCGTCGTCCCCGGTGTCGGACGCCGGCAGCGCGGCGGCCGCGGCGGTCACGTCCGCCTCCGCGTCGTCGGCGTCGACGTGCACGGCGGCCGCCTTGGCCAGCCGCACGGTCCCGGCGACGCGGACCTCGCCGAGCGCCGTCGGCTCCAGGGCGCGGTCGGGGTCGGCCGTGGCCGCGCCGTCGGGTACGTCGACGGCGATCACCACGCGCCGCCGCGGCGCCGCGGGGTCCGCCGCCAGCAGCCGCAGCGAGGCGAGCGCGGCCCGGCCGAGGGCCGCGTACTCGAGTTCCTCGATGTCGTCGGAGATGTACCACTCGCGCAGTCCGGGCGTGACCGCGTACGCCACGAGCGGCCCGGACGACCCCAACTCCCCCGTTTTGTGCGCCTCGGCGAGACCGGGGAGGGTCAGGGGGACGTAGACGCGCATGGTGGGCCGCTCTTTCGTGGTCGAAGGCTCCGCTCGGTGTCCCCCGCAGCTGCGAAGGGGCTCCAGGATACGTGCGGGCGTCCCCTTTCGGGTCCCTGCCCGCACCCCTGCGGACGTCCACCCGACGCCCCGGAATTCACCCCGCACACCGCTGCCACCTGGGTGTTTCCCGTTCCCCACCATCCGGATAGGTGAAGCTGCCCGACCTGCCGCCACCACACTCCGCTCACTTGCCGTCACGCATCGCGACCACGTACAAGATCCACAACGCAAGTTACCGCTCGGTAGGCGATGTCGGCCGGGCTCAGCGAACGGGGACACCCAGTGAACAAGGTCATGACCAGGACGCAGCGCACCCCCGGCAGCCGACCTCCGGGGCGCGGCGACACCCGCCGCCCCGCCGGCACCCCGCCCCGCGTCCCCACCGGCGGGACCCGCCCCGCGCCCGCCGGCGGCCGTCCGCCCGGCTCACCGGGCACCACCGCCTCGGCCCACACCCGCCCTGCCGACAACCGCCCCCCGGCCGCCGCCGGCCCGCCCCGCGCCCTCCCCACCACGACACCCACCGTCCCCGCCCAGAGCCCCCGCAGGCCCCTCACCCAGCCCGGACAGCCCAGCACCACCGACCTCTTCGCCGAACGCCTCCTCGCCGTCCTCAGCGGCCGCCGCCCCGTCCACTCCATGCTCCGCCACACCGTCGGCCACGCCTACGACGACCTGGCGCACCTCGCCGAGAGCGGCCCCCTGCGCACCGCCCGCGGCAGCCACCCCGTCGTCCGTGACATCGGCTACTACGTCGCCCGCCCCGGCGCCCTGGAGGTCTTCGCCCGCATCGGCGCCGGTGACCGCCTGCGCGCGATGGCGTTCCGCCTGGAGCGGGGCGCGGACCGCCGCTGGCGCTGCACCGCGGTGGAACTCGGCGGCCCCCGCAGGCCGCACACCGACGACGACTGAGCCCGTCTCCGCACCCCGCGGCGCCGACCGGGCCCGAACCACTCCGCGAACGCCGAAGGGCCGGACCACCCACAGGTGATCCGGCCCTCGAAACCGGCGCCTCACACGGCCACGACTGCTTCCCGGCTCCTCACGCGAGGCAGCCACGGGAAGGGGTCACGAGCCCACGGCTCGCGGCCGCTGTTCGCGGCCGCCCGTTCCCGCCACCGCTCGTGACTACTTCTTGCGCCGACGCCCGGCCTTGGCCTGCTTACGCCGCTCCGCGCGCGTCAGACCGTCCGCCTCCGACCGCACGGGCTCCTCGTCGTCGCCGAACTCGCCCTCGATGGTGCCGCCCTCGCCGTCCACGGTCGGCGCCGAGAAGTGCAGGTTCCGCCGCTGCGGGGCATCCAGACCCTTGGCGCGGATCTCCGGACGCACCTGCGCCGGCACCACGTCCTGCTTCTCCATGTCGACCGGCGCCGCGTCCTCGACCGGCACCTCCTCGACCTGCTGCTCGACCTGGACCTCCAGGTTGAAAAGGTAGCCGACGGACTCCTCCTTGATGCCGTCCATCATCGCGGAGAACATGTCGAAGCCCTCGCGCTGGTACTCGACCAGCGGGTCCTTCTGCGCCATCGCGCGCAGGCCGATGCCCTCCTGGAGATAGTCCATCTCGTAGAGGTGCTCACGCCACTTGCGGTCCAGGACCGACAGCACGACACGCCGCTCCAGCTCGCGCATGATCTCGGAGCCGAGCTGCTTCTCCCGCGACTCGTACTGCTCACGGATGTCGTCCTTGATGGACTCGGCGATGAACTCGGCGGTCAGCCCCGCACGGTCACCGGCCGCCTCCTCCAGCTCGTCGACGGTGATCTTCACCGGGTACAGCTGCTTGAAGGCGCCCCAGAGCCGGTCGAGGTCCCAGTCCTCGGCGAAGCCCTCCGCGGTCTCCGCCGACACGTACGCGTCGATCGTGTCGTCCATGAAGTGGTGGATCTGCTCCTGGAGGTCCTCGCCCTCGAGGACCCGACGGCGCTCACCGTAGATGACCTCACGCTGACGGTTGAGCACCTCGTCGTACTTCAGGACGTTCTTACGCGTCTCGAAGTTCTGCTGCTCGACCTGCGACTGCGCGGACGCGATCGCGCGCGTGACCATCTTGTTCTCGATCGGCACGTCGTCCGGCACGTTCGCCATGGACATCACGCGCTCCACCATCTGCGCCTTGAACAGACGCATCAGGTCGTCGCCCAGCGACAGGTAGAAGCGGGACTCGCCCGGGTCCCCCTGACGGCCGGACCGACCGCGCAGCTGGTTGTCGATACGACGCGACTCGTGCCGTTCGGTGCCGAGCACGTACAGCCCGCCCAGCTCCTCGACCTGCTCCTTCTCCGCCCTGACGGCCTGCTCGGCCTTCTCCAGGGCGGCCGGCAGCGCCGCGGCCCACTCCTCGATGTGCTCCTCCGGGTCGAGACCGCGCTGACGCAGCTCCGCCTCGGCGAGGTCCTCCGGGTTGCCGCCCAGCTTGATGTCCGTGCCACGGCCGGCCATGTTCGTGGCCACCGTCACGGCGCCCTTGCGGCCCGCCTGCGCCACGATCTGCGCCTCGCGGTCGTGCTGCTTGGCGTTCAGCACCTCGTGCTGGACACCCCGCTTGCTGAGCTGCTGCGACAGGTACTCCGACTTCTCGACCGACGTCGTGCCGACGAGGATCGGCTGACCCTTCTCGTGCTTCTCGGCGATGTCGTCGACGACCGCGTCGAACTTGGCGACCTCGGTGCGGTAGATCAGGTCCGACTGGTCCTTGCGGATCATGGGCTTGTTCGTCGGGATCGGCACCACACCGAGCTTGTAGATCTGGTGGAACTCGGCGGCCTCGGTCATCGCCGTACCGGTCATGCCGGACAGCTTGTTGTAGAGGCGGAAGAAGTTCTGCAGGGTGATCGTCGCGAGCGTCTGGTTCTCGTCCTTGATGTCCACCCCTTCCTTCGCCTCGATCGCCTGGTGCATGCCCTCGTTGTAGCGGCGGCCCGCGAGGATACGGCCGGTGTGCTCGTCGACGATCATGACCTCGCCGTCGATGACGACGTAGTCCTTGTCCTTCTTGAAGAGTTCCTTCGCCTTGATGGCGTTGTTCAGGTAACCCACCAGAGGCGTGTTCACCGACTCGTAGAGGTTGTCGATGCCGAGCCAGTCCTCGACCTTGGCGACACCTGCCTCGTGGATGGCGACCGTGCGCTTCTTCTCGTCGACCTCGTAGTCGCCGGTCTCCTCCAGGCCCTTCAGCGGGTTGCCCGCCTCGCCGCGCTTGAGGCGCTGGACCAGCTTGGCGAAGTCGCCGTACCACTTCGTCGCCTGGTCCGCCGGACCCGAGATGATCAACGGCGTACGCGCCTCGTCGACCAGGATGGAGTCGACCTCGTCGACGATCGCGAAGTTGTGGCCGCGCTGGACCAGCTCGTCCTGGGACCACGCCATGTTGTCGCGCAGGTAGTCGAAGCCGAACTCGTTGTTCGTGCCGTACGTGATGTCACAGCTGTACTGCTCGCGGCGCTGGGCCGGCGTCATGTTGGCAAGGATGCAACCGACGGACAGACCGAGGAACTTGTGGACCCGGCCCATCATCTCGGAGTCGCGCTCGGCCAGGTAGTCGTTGACCGTGATCAGGTGGACGCCGTCACCCGACAGAGCGTTCAGATACGCGGGCAGCGTGCCGACCAGGGTCTTGCCCTCACCGGTCTTCATCTCGGCGACATAGCCGAGGTGCAGGGCCGCACCACCCATGATCTGCACGTCGTAGTGACGCTGGCCCAGAGCACGCTTGGCGGCCTCACGCACCGTGGCGAACGCCTCCGGCAGCAGGTCGTCCAGCGTCTCCCCATCGGCGTACCGCTGCTTGTACTCATCGGTGAGGGCCCGCAGCTCGGCGTCGGAGAGGTCGACGAAGTCCTCTTCGATGGAGTTGACCTGGTCCGCGATGCGGTGCAGCTTGCGCAGGATCTTGCCTTCGCCTGCACGCATGATCTTCGAGAGGACGGACACGGGGGTTGGTCTCCTTGCCGGTCGGGCCTGGGACGGTCGGTTTCATGTGACTCACTGAGCAACGGCCATCGTATGCGAGGACCCCGCCACGCCGGGAGGCCTGCCGTGACGCGGACCGCACACTGCCTCACGGCAGCGCCGAATTTCTCCTTCACAGGCACAACGGCCGGGGCCCGTCGATGGTGCCGCGCCCGCCGGACGAATTGCGCGAATTGTGATCACCCGCTCACGCAGCGCAAAAACATGGCGCCCGGCCCGTCCGCACCCGCAGAATCGGCCGATGGAGCCCGTCACCCTCACCACCGGCCGCCTCGTCCTGCGCCCGGTCGGCCCTCAGGACGCCGACGCGGTCCACGCCGCCGCCCAGGACCCCGACATCCAGCGCTGGACCACCATCCCCTCCCCCTACCTCCCCGAACACGCCCGCAGCTTCACCGAACAACTCGCCCCCGAGGGCTGGACGAACCGCTCGATGTTCACCTTCGGCGTCTTCCTCCCCGACAACAGCCTCACCGGCCTCCTCAGCCTCACCATGCGCTCCCTCGGCACCGCCGAGGTCGGCTTCTGGACCACCAAGGAACACCGCGGCCGCGGCTACACCACCGAGGCCACCCTCACCGCCGCCCGCTGGGCCTTCACCCACCTCGCCGTCGACCGCGTCGAATGGCGCGCCGAAGTCGGCAACAGCGCCTCCCGCGCGGTCGCCGAACACGCCGGCTTCACCCTCGAGGGCACCCTGCGCTCCGCCATCAACAACAAAGGCGTACGACGCGACTGCTGGGTGGCCTCCCTGCTCCCCTCGGACCTGGGCCTGCCCTCCGCGGCGCCCTACCTCCCGGCACCCCCCGACCCCACCCACCCCTGAACGCGGGCGAACCCGCAGCTCACCGCCCGCTGTCAGACCGACCGCCTATCGTGCGCACCATGACGACCCCGCCCCCCGCCACCGAACTCTCCGCGGCCGAGGCCCGCCGCATCGCCCTGCGCGCCCAGGGCTTCCTCGGCACCCCCGACCGCAGAGCCGGCGTCGGCGGCGTCCTGCGCCACCTCGGCGCGGTCCAGCTCGACACCATCTCCGTCCTCGCCCGGTCCCACGAACTCATCCCCTACGCCCGCCTCGGAGCCGTCGGCCGCACCACCGTCGAGAACGCCTACTGGAAGTCCACCCCCGGGGCCCGGCCCCACGCCTTCGAGTACTGGTCCCACGCCGCCTGCATCCTCCCCATCGAGGAGTGGCCCCACTTCGCCTTCCGCCGCCGCGCCTACCGCGACCGCCCGCACTGGAACCACACCCTCCCCACGGGCACGTACGAGCAGGTCATCGAGCAACTCCGCACCGAGGGCCCCCTCACCGCCACCGAACTGGGCGGCGCGAAGAGAACCAGCGAATGGTGGGACTGGTCCAGCACCAAGGTCGCCGTCGAACGCGCCCTGATGTACGGCGAAGTGGTCTGCGTCGAACGCCGCGGCTGGAAACGCGTCTACGACCTCGCCGAACGCGCCGTCCCCGCCGACCTGCTGCACGACGAACTCGACGACACCGAGTGCCTGCGCCGCCTGGTCGGCCTCGCCGGCCGCTCCCTCGGCGTCGGCACGCGCGCGGACATCGCCGACTACCACCGCCTCAGGGGCGAACAGGTCGACGCGGTGATCGCCGGCTCCGGCCTCGTCCCGGTCACCGTCGAGGGCTGGGGCAAACCGGCCTGGGCCGACCCGGCCGCCCTGGAGACACCTCCGCGCGGCCGCCACCGCACCACCCTGCTGTCCCCGTTCGACTCCCTCGTCTGGGAGCGGGCCCGCACCGAGCGGATCTTCGGCTTCACCCACCGCCTGGAGGCCTACGTGCCCAAGCCCAAGCGGATCCACGGCTACTTCGCCATGCCGGTACTCGCCGGCGGCCGGCTCGTCGGCCGCGTCGACCCCGCCCGCGAGGGCCGCACCCTGGTCGCCCGGCAGATCACCCTGGACGGCCCCAAGGCCGTACCCGCCGTCGCCCAGGCCCTGATCGAGGCGGCGAGCTGGGTGGACTGCACAGACGTACGAGTGGAGCGCGTCGACGCCCCCGAACTGCGCGTCCCCCTCACCCGGGAACTCGCCCGCGCCCTCGACTGACCGCAGCCCTAGCGGATCTCGAGAATCTTCTCCCGCATCGCGTACACCACCGCTTCCATCCTGGAGTGCAGCTGCAACTTCTCCAGAATGTTCCGCACATGGTTCTTCACGGTGTTCTCGGAGATGAACAACTCCTTGGCGATGTCCCGGTTGTTCATCCCCGTGGCCACGAGCTTCAGCACTTCCAGCTCACGGTCCGTCAGCCTCGGCGCGGGCACCAGCCTGCGCTCATCGGTCCGCTGGATCATCGATTTGAACTCGGTGAGCAGTTTCGACGCCATCGAAGGACTGATCTGCGACTGCCCGTCCGCCACCGCGCGAATGGCCGTGGCGACCTCGTCCGTGGAAATCTCCTTCAGGAGATAACCCGTCGCACCCGCCTTGATCGCCTCATAGAGATCGGCCTCCTCGTCGCTGATCGTCAACATGATGATCTTCGCGCTGGGAGCCACCTCCTTGATCGAGGTGCACGCCTCGATACCGCCGCGCTTCGGCATCCGTACGTCCATCAGCACGATGTCCGGCAGCAGATCGGCCGCCTTGTCCACGGCCTCCGCCCCGTCGCCCGCCTCACCGACGACCTGGATGTCCTCCTCCGCGGCGAGCACGATCTCCAGCCCACGGCGGAACAGGGCATGGTCGTCCACCACCAGCACCCTGATCGGCTCCTTGCGGGGAGCGCCCCCGTCCGGGCCCATGCCGACGACGCCACCTACGGCATCCCCGTCATGCATCGGTCCGAAGCTGTCCGCCATCGTTCCTCCCCCTGAAGGCTGTGGCCGTGGTCCAGTGCCATCGCCAACGCAAGGCAACGACCCACCGGTTGAGCCGTTGCCGCCATGATTCCATGCCCGGACGACAACGCGGTGACAGAGCCGTCCCCGAGGGGGCGCACACGGGTGCCCCTGGGGGCGCACACACGCTCCAGGGGCACCTGTTCAGCAGTCACCGGGGACGAGGTCAGCCGCCCAGCGTGCCGCCCGCCTCGGGGGCGTCCGCCTGAGTGACCATCGGGTCCGTGTTGAGGTGGATGACGCCGTAGTCGTAGGCGTGGCGCCGGTAGACGACGCTCGGCTCCTTCGTCTCGGAGTCGACGAAGAGGTAGAAGTCGTGCCCGACCAGCTCCATCTCGTAGAGAGCCTGGTCAAGAGTCATCGGGGCCGCCACGTGGGTCTTCTCGCGCACCACGAGCGGGCCGTCGCCCTGCACCTCCAGCGATCCGATCTTCTTCGTCGGCACGCTGTCGGAGTCGTCGGACGGGACGGGTTCGCCGTTGCTGCTGAGGGTCGCGACGCCGGGGACGTGGTCGGCGACCTCCGCCGCCGAGATCCGCCGCGCGCCCCGCCGGGTGTAACGCTTGTCGTGCTGCTTGCGCAGCTGTGCGTCCAGCTTCTCCGCCGCCAGATCGAGTGCCGCGTACGGGTCGCTGGCCGCTGCCTCCGCCCGGATCACCGGACCGCGGGAGCGAAGCGTGATCTCCACCCGGTCGCACCGGTCGGCCTGTCGCGGGTTGGGCTCCTTGGACACCTCGACGTCGAGGCTCATCACCTTGCCGTCGAGCTTCTGGATCTTCTCCAGCTTCAGCTTCTCGGCCACGTGCTTGCGGAACCGCTCGGGCACCTCGGTCTTGCGGCCCTTGACGACGATGTCCACGCAGAACTCCGTTCCCGGATCGCTCCGCGTCGACGGCGGAGCATCTCCCTTTTGCACCAGGCTCCGGTGGGCACCGGAACCGCGGACTCGGTGACTTCCACCTCCTCCTCCCCCATGGGCGACATCTCCACCCCAGGCGCTGCGGACGATTACCGAAACCACAGCACAGCATTCGGATTCGGGAGGTGTGGCCTGCGGCTTTCCCTCACAACCGAACATATCTCGCCCGGACGGATGGCGTCACCCTCTACTGCCGCGTACCTCCGTTCAGGTGAATTGGTCCCCTCAATACCTGCAACGACAAAAGTCCTCAGTCAGTTCCGGTTCATTTCGAAAGCGTCCGGTGGCGCCGCGACGACCGCCGCGCGCAACAGGCCGCCCGGACCTCCCGTCCGTGCCGCGCCCACCGCCCGCACCGGCACGGGGCCCGCGCCTCCCTTCCGTACTCCGGATGGTCGTACTCCTCTGCCTTCCCGAACAGCGCCCTCGTACACGGCCACCACGCCTTCTTCACGTCCCGCCCGCACGACCGCCCCCACCTCCCGCTCCCCGGCCATCGCCGCCCGCACGGCACGCGCCGCCTCCGCGAGCGAGGCCCCCGTCGTCACCACGTCGTCGACGAGCACCACCGCGCCCGCACCGCGCAGCAGCCGCGCGCCACCGGCCGCCACCGCCAGCGCGCCGACCAGATTGTGCAGCCGCTGCCGCGAGTTGAGCCCCGTCTGATCGGCCACCGGCCGCCGCTGCCGCAGCACCGCGGCCACCCGCACCGGCATCCCGGCCGCCCGCAACTCCGCCGCCGCGGCCAACGCGATCCGCCGGGCCGGATCATGACCACGAGAACGGGTCGCCCGGCGCGCGGAGGGGACGGGGACGAGAAGAACGGCTCGCGGTGAGCAGGGTGGGGGCCCCTCCCCCTCCCCCTCCACCCCCGCCTCCCCCAACCCCGCCCGCACCGCCCCCGCCAACGCCGTCCCCAGCGGTCGCGTCAGCGCCAGCGCGCCGCGCTCCTTGTGGGCCAGCAGCACGGCCCGTACCTCGTCCGCGTACCGGGCGGCCGCGTGCACCGCGGGCAGCCCGGGCGGCTCGGGATCCGGCCGTACCCGACGGGGCACACCGCCGTGGAGGGCCGCGCGGCACTCGGCGCAGAGCACCGTGCGAGCCGTGCCGCAGCCGCCGCACTCGGCCGGAAGCACCAGGCCGGACAGGTCCTGCCACCACCGCCGAACGCTTTCCACACGGGTCACTGTGCCAAGGCGGGTGAGGGCCTGCCACCCCTGTGGAAAACCTCCGGCACCTCCGGCACCGCTTGTGGACAACTTCCGCGGGGCGGGAAAGGCCCGGGACCGGGGAGCGAGCGTCGCCGCTCCCGCCCGGCCGCTGTCGGAGACCGCCTCAAGGAGCTGTACGACCAGGCCGGACGGCAAAGGTCTGTACGACCAGGCCGGACGGCGAAGAGCCGTACGACCAAGCCGGACGGGCGCCTCCCTCAGGAAGACGCCCGTCGGACGGCGGCGGCCGGCCTCAGCCCGGATAGAAGGCGACCGACCCGGTCTCCTGCAGCGTCCGCCAGCCGCTTCCGCCGGGCAGCCACAGCAGGCCCTCCTTGGAGGTGGCGAAGAGGGGTGCCTCGCTGTCCTCGGAGGCGGCGATGCTCGTGACCTCGGTGAGGCCGGGCAGCGTCCCGGTCTCGGGGATCGAGCCGTCGCACTGGACGTACTGGACCTGTTCGACTCCGCCGGCTTCGCGGCCGACGACGACGAGCCGGTTGTCCCCGGCCCAGGACATGGCGGTGACCTGTTCCAGGTCGGGGGTGGCGGAGCGCAGTTCCTGCACGGCGACGGTGGGCCGCTCGCCGGTCTTGTCTCGTTCGATCCGTCCGATGAGCAGGGTCTGCTTGCCGCCCCGGTCGACGACGAGCGCGATCCGTACGCCGTCCGCGGCGACCCGTACGGTGGTGATCCGTCCGTCGAGGCCGGGGGTGAGGACCTCCAGCGGTTCGCCGCCGCCCTTCTGCAGCAGGAGCAGGCGCGGGTCGGCGGGGTCGCGGTCGGCGATCCACAGATCGCCCTGGCCGTCCCAGCTGGGTGTGGTCAGCCGGTCGGTCTCGGTCTTGCCCTTGCTCTGGAGTACGGGTTCGCCGAGGGAGTTGCCGGCGACGGTGGAGGTGACGTAGAGCGTCTTGCCGTCGAGGGCCACGCCGGCCGCGCTGCGTTCGTCACGGGCCACGGCGACCGAGCGCAGCGCTGTGCTGCCGTCGCCGAGTACGCCGGGTACCAGCTCGGACCTGGCGCTGTCGCCGGTGTTCGTCATGCGTACCAGCCGGTGGCGGGCGTCGATGAAGTAGAGGTAGTCGGGGCGGTTCTCCGCTCCGCGTCCGGCGACGGTGGTGGCCCGCTCCTCGGCGAGGGAGCAGAGCTGGTTCCCGCCGGCGCGTATCTCGACCTCGTCGACGGTGGGGTTGAGGCTCTGGAGCGTGAACAGGAGCTGGGCGGCCATCTCGTCGCACTTGCCGTGCCCGATCCGGGCCGCCTTGTCGTTGAGCGGCACGGTGAGCTTGTTCTGGTCGTCGGGTGCCAGGGAGGTGACGCCCTTGCCGAGTGCGGTGCCGGTGGGGAAGCTGGAGCGGACCACGGGCCGCAGCCAACTGGTGGGTCCGCCGAGCAGGGAGCGCACCATCTCGGTCATGGGGTCGACGCGTTCGCGGACGTACACGGGGTCGGCGACGGCCATGGGCTGTCCGGAACCGGCGGACGTGGTGTGGGAGGCGAAGTAGTACTTGTTGAGCGACATGTAGTTGCGCTGGAAGTCCGACTTGCCCATGACGACACCTTCGGGCAGCGTGTCGATGCGCCAGTGTCCGGTCTTCTTGTCGCGCGTGAGGTGCACCGTCTGGTCGTAGTCGCCGGAAGCGGGCGTGTACGACTGCTGCGCGTCGATGGTGGCGACCCGGGTGCCGGTCAGTCTGAACGCGAAGTCGTCGCTGTTCTCCCTGCCGCCCGCGCGGTCGGCCTGGGTGCCCGGCCCGTCCGCGAGGACGGTGGTGGAGCGTTCGGGGCGCCATGTCTGCGCGGCGCTGGTGGTGAGGTACTGGCGTGCGGTCGAGTAGCCGGGGTCGTCACTGGTCAGGGCTTCGAGGAAGCCCTGGACGATCTCGGCGGGCGGGGCGTCGTCGCGGGGCGGCAGGGCGAACACCCGGACCTGTGTGTCCTGGCGGGGGGTGGATTCCACGCCGCGCAGGTCGCCGCTGTCGGGCATCGAGGCGCACCCCGCCAGCAGTACGACGCCACAGGCGGCGTACGCCGTCGCGCGCACCGGCGTGCGCCGGCGGCTCCCCTCGCGGTCAGCGCCCACGGAATGCCTCTCCTTGTTCGTTCGCGCCGTCGGTTTGCCTGGAGGTCCGGCCGGGCGCCTCACCGTGTGTCCTGTCGCTGCTCGGCGGGCCGGGGTCCGGGGGGCGTGTGCCGGAGGCGGGCCGGGGCACGACGCGTGCGCCGCTGCCGGGCAGTGCCGTCGGGTCGGCGGTGGGGGCCACCGTGCCCTGGCGGGGTGCCAGGGGCGCCCGTCCGGGCGATCGCTGCTCACCGGCGGGCTGCACCGGCACGGTGGCGCTCTTCTCGCTTCCGCCGCGCGGCAGGCCGGCTTCGTGGAGTCCGCGGTTGCGGCGGGAGTCCTTGGGTTCCAGGGGTATCGGTGAGCCTCGGAGGGGTTCGTCCGCGGTCCTGGGCAGGGTGAGCCGGAACTGTGAGCCGCCGCCGGGTTCGCCCCAGGCCTGGAGCCAGCCGCCGTGCAGGCGGGCGTCCTCCAGGGCGATGGACAGGCCGAGTCCGGTGCCGCCGGTGGTGCGCGCGCGGGCCGGGTCGGCGCGCCAGAAGCGGCTGAACACGCGGGTGGCCTCGCCGGGCTTGAGTCCGACTCCGTAGTCGCGGACGGCGATGGCGACGGCTCCGCCGGCGCTGGCGAGTTTGACGACGACGTCCTTGCCGTCCCCGTGTTCGACGGCGTTGACGACGAGGTTGCGCAGGACGCGTTCCACCCGGCGGGCGTCGGCCTCGGCCACCACGGGCTGCTGGTCGCCGCGGACGCGTATGGACGTGCCCTTGCGTTCGGCGAGCGGGGCGGCTCCGCTGACGACACGGCGTACGACTTCGCGCAGGTCGACGGGTTCGGCCTCGAGCGCGGCGGCGCCGGCGTCGAAGCGGCTGATCTCCAGGAGGTCGGCGAGGAGGGATTCGAAGCGGTCGAGCTGGTCGGCGAGGAGTTCCGCCGAGCGGGCGGTGACGGGATCGAAGTCCTCGCGGGCCTCGTGGATGACGTCGGCCGCCATCCGTACGGTCGTCAGGGGTGTGCGCAGCTCGTGCGACACGTCGGAGACGAACCGGCGCTGCATCCGGGAGAGGTCCTCCAGCTGCTGGATCTTCAGCTGAAGGTTCTGCGCCATCTTGTTGAAGGCCTCGCCGAGCCGTGCGATGTCGTCCTCGCCGGTGACCTTCATACGTTCCTGGAGGTGTCCGGCGGAGAGTCGCTCGGCGATCCCGGCGGCCATCCGCACGGGGGTGACGACCTGTCGCACGACGAGCCAGGCGATGGCTCCGAGGAGGACGACGACGAAGAGTCCGGCGGTGGCGAGGGTGCCCCGGACCAGGCTGAGGGACTTCTCCTCCTGGGTGAGCGGGAAGAGGTAGTACAGCTCGTAGGGGTCGCCGTTGGGGTCGTTGACCCGTTTGCCGATGACGAGGGCCGGCTGGGACTCCTTGTCGCTGAGGTAGATGATGCGGGAGTACCTCTGGACGGCGCCGGTACTGCTGTTGACGCGCTCGCGCAGGACCTCGGGGACGCTCTTGTTGGGGTCCACGGAGCCGGAGGCTCGTGGTCCGCGTCCGCCGCCGCTGTCGTCGCCGGGGGGCAGGGTGACCACGTCGAAGGCGCCCTGGCCGCCGCTGGACAGCGACAGCACCAGTTCGCTCATCCATTCGATGACGTTCTGGGAGGCGCGGCCGTCCGGGCTGTTGCCGTCGTCGGCGGCGGTTCCGGCCGCTTCGTCGGCCTTCTGCTTGGCCACGGCGAAGCCGCCGGTGGCCTGGCTCTGGGAGGCCTTGACCTTGGCGTCGAGCAGCCCGTTGCGGACCTGGCCGATGACGACGAAGCCCAGCAGCAGGACGACGCCCAGCGACATCAGCAGAGTCGTGACGACGACCTTGAGCTGGATGTTGCGCCGCCACAGCCGCATGACGGGCAGCAGTGGCCGGCGCGCCAGGCGCAGCAGCAGGCGCAGGACGGGGCTGTTCCGCACGCCGCCCTGGAGCAGCCCGCCGGCGAGGAAGCGGGCGAAGCGCGATCGCGTCTGCCGCGGGCCGACAGGCCGCTCCGGACGGGCCCCGGACCGGCCGGGGGCCGAAGCGGCACTGTCCCCGGACATGTCAGCTCGGTCCGGCCTTGTAACCGACGCCACGGACGGTCACCACGATCTCCGGCCGCTCCGGGTCCTTCTCGACCTTGGAGCGCAGCCGCTGTACGTGCACGTTGACCAGGCGGGTGTCGGCGGCGTGCCGGTAGCCCCATACCTGCTCGAGCAGTACTTCCCGCGTGAACACCTGCCATGGCTTGCGGGCCAGCGCGACCAGCAGGTCGAACTCCAGCGGGGTCAGCGCGATCGACTGCCCGTCCCGCTTCACGGAGTGACCGGCCACGTCGATGACGAGGTCACCGATGGTGAGCTGTTCCGGAGCGGGCTCCTCGGACCTCCGCAGCCGTGCCCGGATCCGGGCGACCAGCTCCTTCGGCTTGAACGGCTTCACGATGTAGTCGTCGGCGCCCGATTCGAGACCCACGACGACATCGACGGTGTCGCTCTTGGCCGTGAGCATGACGATCGGCACCCCGGACTCCGCCCTGATCAGGCGGCACACCTCGATGCCGTCCCGTCCGGGCAGCATCAGGTCCAGCAGCACCAGGTCGGGCTTCGCCTCACGGAAAGCGGCCAGCGCCTTGTCGCCGTCGGCTACGAAAGACGGCTCAAAACCTTCACCACGCAGCACAATGCCGAGCATCTCGGCCAGTGCGGTGTCGTCGTCGACGACAAGGACTCGTCCCTTCATAAACGACATCATCCCATTCTCATAACAGTGACGGTGTCGCTGGTGAGCGAGGTCACTGGCCCGTGACGATAGTCGTAGGGAACGGTCACTGTCTGCCCCGGCCCCCGGCAGCGCGACCAGCGCCCGCCCCGGGGCCGTCGGCAGACCCCGTACGGCAGGGGACCGAGGCCGCCCCGGGGCCGTCGGCAGACCCCGTACGGCAGGGCACCAAGATCGCCCCGAGGGCGGCGGCAGATCCCGTACGGCAGGGGACCGAGGCCGCCCGCAGGCGGCCGGTGCCTCAGTCGGTGGTCACGCGCCGTGCCCTGGCGCACACCTCCGCGAGCGCCTCCGCCGTCACCGGCGAGATCACACCCTCCTCCGTGACGATCGCCGTGACCAGCTCCGGCGGCGTCACGTCGAAGGCCGGGTTGTACGCCTGCGTCCCCAGGGGCGCCACCGGGATCCCGCCGCCCGCTCCCGACACGGGTGCCTGCGGCGCGGCCATCTCCGTCACCTCGAACCCGGGCCGCTGCTCCACCTCGATCGACGCCCCGTCGGGGGTGTCCGGGTCGACCGTCGTCAGCGGCGCCACCACGATGAACGGCACGTGGTGGTACCGGGCGAGCACGGCGAGCGGATAGCTCCCCACCTTGTTCGCCACCGACCCGTCGGCCGCGATGCGGTCGGCCCCGATCAGCACCGCGTCCACCTCGCCCGCCGCGAACAGCGACCCCGCCGCGTTGTCGGTGAGCAGCGTGTACGCCATGCCCCGGCGCGCCGCCTCGTACGCCGTCAGCCGGGCGCCCTGGAGCAGCGGACGCGTCTCGTCCACCCACAGCCGCCGCAGCTTTCCCGCCCGGTGGGCCGCGAGGGTCACCGCGAACGCGGTTCCCTCGCCGCCCGACACCAGCGAACCGGTGTTGCAGTGCGTGAGGACCCGGTGCCCGCCGCCGGGCAGCAGCTCGTCGAGGAGCGCCAGCCCGTGCTCGGCCATTCGGGCGCTCGCCTCGGCGTCCTCCCGGTGCAGCTGCCGTGCCGCGGCCAGCGCCGCCCGGGCGCCGGCCTCCGGGCCGCCGCCCCCGGCGATCGCCGCCTGGTAGGCGTCGCGGGCCCGGCGCACGCCGACGGACAGGTTCACCGCGGTGGGCCGGGCCCCCGCGAGCGCGTCCGCCGCCTCGTCCACGGCGAAGCCGCGCGCGGCGGCGAGCGCGACGCCGTACGCCCCCGCGATCCCCAGCAGTGGCGCCCCGCGCACGGCGAGCGAACCGATCGCCTCCACCAGCGCCGACGCATCGGTACAGACCAGCTCCACCTCCTCGGACGGCAGCCTCGTCTGGTCGAGAAGCACCAGCACGGGACCTTCGGGTGGTTCCTCCCAGCGGATCGTCGGTGCCTCGGTGGGCCGCTTGTCATCGCCGGATCGCGCGTACTGATCAGCCATGCCGTCAGTGTGCCCGTTATCCGCCGGACAATCGAAGCAGCGCAGCCCGGACCGCGGCCGATCCGCCGTCGGCCACCCCATGGCACGATGGCTCCCAACCTGCCGCCGCGACCGCGGACGGGCACCGTGAAGGAGCGACGATGAACGACACTCCGGGCTGGGCCTCGCCCGGATCCGCCCCGTCCGACGGACAGGAGCCCGGGACGTCCACGCCTCCCGAGCCCGCCGGCCGACCCGGCGGCACGCAGCCCGCGGGCCCGCCGGCCACGGACCCGCCGCGCCCCGGCACCCAGTGGTCCCCCCAGCAGCCGCCGCCCGGCCAGTGGTCCGCGCCGACAGGCCCCCAGAACCCGGGCCTGACCCCTCCGCCACCACCCCCCGGCCCCGGCTGGGGCACCCGCCCGCCCACCGGCCCCGGCTACGGCGGCCCCACCGGCCCCGGCGGCTGGGGCGGCGGCTGGAGCGGTCCTCCGCCCGCGGCCAAGCCAGGTGTCATCCCGCTGCGCCCGCTCGGCGTGGGCGAGATCCTCGACGGCGCCGTCTCCACCATGCGCACCTACTGGCGGACGGTCCTCGGCATCTCCCTGACCGTGGCCCTCGTCGTCGAGGTGGCCGTCGTCCTCCTGCAGGGCCTGGTCCTGGACGAATCCACGAGCACCGCCGCCCTCGGCGACGCGAGTGCCACGGTCGACGAACAGCTCGACGCCATGGGCGCCGTCCTGCTCAACTCCGGCGTCATCTTCCTGGTCAGCCTGGTCGGCACCATCACCGCGACCGCGCTCCTCACGGCCGTCACCAGCCGTGCCGTCCTCGGCAAGCCGGTCACCAGCCGCGAGGCCTGGCGCGACGCCCGACCCCAACTGCTCAGACTGTTCGGCCTGATCCTCCTGCTGCTGCTGGCGGTGACCGCTGTCGCCGTCGTCTGCGTCCTGCCGGGCGCCCTGCTGGGCGGCGCCGCGGGCGACGCCCTCACCGCGCTGGGCAGCATCGCGTCGGTCGTCGCCGCGGTGTCGCTGCTGGTCCGCTTCTCCCTCGCCTCGCCCGCGCTGATGCTGGAGAAGCAGGGCATCAGGAAGGCCCTGACCCGCTCCGCGAAGCTCGTCCGCGGCTCCTGGTGGCGGGTCTTCGGCATCCAGGTGCTCTCCCTGCTCATCGCGAACATCGTCGCCATGATCATCGCCGTGCCCTTCGCCCTCCTCGGCGCCGCTCTCAGCCCCGGCGGGCTCAGCTCCTTCACGGACACCGACACCGAACTCGGCTGGACGTACCTCATCGTCAGCGGAGTCGGCTCGGTCATCGGCTCCCTCATCACCTTCCCGATCACGGCGGGCGTCGCCGTGCTCCTCTACGTCGACCAGCGCATCCGCCGCGAGGCCCTCGACCTCGACCTGGCCCGCGCCGCCGGCGTCCAGGGCTACGGAACGAACACCCCCGGCACCCCCGCCCGGAGCTGATGCGGTGAGCTTCGCGGGGGAAGTTCTCACAGCGGCACCGGCAGGCCCGCCCACGCAGACACCCCCCGGCACGGCCGGTACGGCCCCGACGGCCCTGTCGGGCGCCGCCGGCCGTGCCGCGCACGCCCTGCCGCGAGCCACCGACGGCTCCCCGCCGTGGTGGACCCGCTCGGGCGCCGAACCGCCGGTGACCGTCCCGCGCGATCCCGCACGCGAGGCGGCCCGTCGTGAGCTGTCCAAGCGCCTGTACCACGAGAACGACCCCAGCCTGATCGAGCGCGCCCTGAACACGTTCTGGGACTGGCTCGACAGCCTGTTCCGCGCCGCCTCGACCGCCGCCCCCGGCGGCATGGTGGGACTGGTGGTCGTCGTCCTGGCCGTCACCGCCGTCGTGGCCGCCCTCTGGTGGCGCCTCGGCACTCCCCGCCGCGGACCCGCCTCGGCGGCCGCCCTGTTCGACGACCGCCCCCGCAGCGCCGCCGACCACCGGGCGGCCGCCGAGGCACACGCCGCCCAGCGCCACTGGAACCAGGCCGTCCAGGAACGCATGCGCGCCATCGTCCGCGCACTGGAGGAACGCGCCCTCCTCGACACCCGCCCAGGCCGCACCGCCGACGAGGCCGCCGCCGAAGCCGGCCTCACCCTCCCCGCCCACACCGGCCGACTCCGCTCCGCCGCACGGGACTTCGACGACGTCACGTACGGCGGCCGCACCGCGACCGAGCAGGCGTACCACCGCATCGCCGACCTCGACCGCGACCTGGACACCACCAGGCCCCGGCTCACCCACAGCACCACCCCCGACACCGCACGGCACGCCCGCCAGGGGACCGAATGACGACCGAGGCCACGCCCCCGCCCACCTCGGCCTCGCCCACCGCCCGCCAGGTGTGGACCCGCTCGCGCGGCGTCGCCCTCGCCCTCGTCCTCCTCCTGACCGGCGCCGCGCTCCTCGCCCTCCTCCGCTCCGAAGCCCGCCACGGCGCCCTCGATCCCCGCTCCGCGGAGCCCTCCGGCAGCCGCGCCCTCGCCGAACTCCTCGCCGACCACGGCGTCTCCACCCGCGTCGTCACCACGCTGGCCGAGGCCCGTGCCGCGACGAACCGCTCCACCACCCTCCTGGTCGCCGCACCCGACCTCCTGACGGGACGCCAGCAGCGGAACCTGCAATCGTCGACAGCCGACACCGGCGGCCGCACGGTCCTCGTCGCCCCCGGCACCTGGTCCGTCGAAACCCTCGCCCCCGGCATCACCGCCGCCCTCGCCACCAGCCGCGACTCCACCCTCGACCCCGACTGCGCGCTGCCCGCCGCACAACGCGCGGGCCGTGCCGACACCGGCGGCATCCGCTACACCACCACCCGGCCCGACGCCGAAGAGTGCTACCCCAGCAACCGCCTGGCCACCCTGGTGCGCCTCCCGGACCCCACCGGCGACGGCGACACGGTCGTCCTGGGCGCGCCCGACATCCTCCACAACGACCGCCTCGACGAGCAGGGCAACGCCTCCCTCGCCCTCCAACTCCTCGGCTCCCGCCCTCATCTCGTCTGGTACCTCCCCTCGCTCTCCGACCCCTCCGCCGCGGACCAGGACGAGACGAGAGGCTTCTTCGACCTCATCCCCTCCGGATGGCTCTGGGGCACGCTGCAACTCTTCGTCGCGGCAACCCTCGCCGCCCTGTGGCGGGCACGCCGACTCGGCCCCCTCGTGCCCGAAAGACTCCCCGTCGCGATCCGCGCCTCCGAAACCGCCGAAGGCCGCGCCCGCCTCTACCGCAAGGCCAACGCGCGCGACCGCGCGGCCACCGTTCTTCGCTCCGCCACCCGCACCCGCCTCGCCCCTCTCGTAGGCGTCCCCGTCAGCCAGGCACACACGCCCGAGACCCTCGTCCCCGCCCTGTCCGCACACCTCGCAGACGGACAGTCCCCGCACCTCCTCCTCTTCGGTCCGCCACCCGCCGACGACACGGGCCTGATCGCCCTCGCCGACCGACTCGACGCCCTCGAAAGAGAGGTACGCCGTCCATGATGGACCCGACCACCGACACCGCCGGGACCGCCGAGGACCCCGGCAGTGCCCGCGCCTCCCTGGAAGCCCTGCGCGCCGAGATCGCCAAGGCCGTGGTCGGCCAGGACCCCGCCGTGACCGGCCTCGTCGTCGCTCTCCTCTGCCGCGGACACGTACTCCTCGAAGGAGTCCCCGGAGTGGCCAAAACGTTGCTCGTCCGCGCCCTCGCCTCCGCACTGGAACTCGACACCAAACGCGTCCAGTTCACCCCCGACCTCATGCCGGGCGACATCACCGGCTCCCTCGTCTACAACGGCCGCAGCGCCGAGTTCTCCTTCCAGCCCGGCCCCGTCTTCACGAACCTCCTGCTCGCCGACGAGATCAACCGCACCCCGCCGAAGACCCAGTCCTCCCTCCTCGAAGCCATGGAGGAACGCCAGGTCACCGTCGACGGCACGCCCCGCCCCCTCCCCGACCCGTTCCTGGTCGCCGCGACCCAGAACCCCGTCGAGTACGAAGGCACCTATCCCCTCCCCGAAGCACAGCTGGACCGTTTCCTCCTCAAGCTCACGGTCCCCCTCCCCTCCCGCCAGGACGAGATCGACGTCCTCACCCGCCACGCCGAGGGCTTCGACCCACGCGACCTGCACGCCGCCGGCGTACGCCCGGTGGCCGGCCCCGCAGACCTCGCAGCAGCCCGCGCCGCGGTCGCCGCGACCACCGTCTCCCCCGAGATCACGGCCTACGTCGTCGACATCTGCCGAGCCACCCGGGAATCCCCCTCCCTCACCCTCGGCGTGTCGCCGCGCGGCTCGACGGCTCTCCTCTCCACCTCCCGCGCCTGGGCCTGGCTGACCGGCCGCGACTACGTCATCCCCGACGACGTCAAAGCCCTCGCCCTGCCCACCCTGCGCCACCGCGTCCAACTCCGCCCGGAGGCCGAAATGGAAGGCGTCACCGCCGACTCGGTCATCACCGCGATCCTCACCCACGTCCCCGTCCCCCGCTGATGGCACTCACCGGACGCACCGCCCTCCTCGCCGCCCTCGGCTCCCTCCCCGTCGCCCTCTGGGAACCCAGCTGGACCGGCGTCCTCGCGGTGAACGCCCCCCTGGTCGTCGCCTGCGCCTGCGACTTCGCCCTGGCAGCCCCCGTGCGCCACCTGCGCCTCACCCGCTCCGGCGACACGTCCGCCCGCCTGGGCGACACGGCCGACGTCACCCTCACCATCACCAATCCCTCCCGCCGCCCCCTGCGCGCCCACCTCCGCGACGCCTGGCCCCCCAGCAGCTGGCAGCCCGGCACCGAAGTCGCCGCTTCCCGCCACACGGTCACCGTCCCCGTCGGCGAACGCCGCCGCATCACCACACGTCTGCGCCCCACCCGTCGAGGCGACCGCCACGCCGACCGCGTCACCCTGCGCTCCTACGGCCCCCTGCGCCTCCTCTCCCGCCAGGGCACGCACGAGGTTCCCTGGGCGGTACGGGTTCTTCCCCCGTTCGCCAGCCGGAAGCACCTGCCCGCGAAACTCGCTCGTCTGCGTGAACTCGACGGCCGCACCAGCGTCCTGACCCGCGGCGAAGGCACAGAGTTCGACAGCCTCCGTGAATACGTTCCCGGAGACGACACCCGGTCCATCGACTGGCGCGCCACCGCCCGCCGGACCACGGTCGCCGTCCGCACCTGGCGTCCCGAACGCGATCGCCACGTCCTCCTGGTCCTCGACACCGGCCGCACCTCCGCGGGCCGGGTGGGCGACGCCCCCCGCCTGGACGCCTCCATGGACGCCGCCCTGCTCCTGGCCGCCCTCGCATCCCGCGCCGGCGACCGCGTCGACCTCCTCGCCTACGACCGCCGCGTCCGCGCCCTCGTTC
Source organism: Streptomyces sp. NPDC006259 (assembly GCF_042870975.1). Classification (NCBI taxonomy): domain Bacteria; kingdom Bacillati; phylum Actinomycetota; class Actinomycetes; order Kitasatosporales; family Streptomycetaceae; genus Streptomyces; species Streptomyces sp. NPDC006259. The sequence continues at coordinate 1,455,617 of NZ_JBIAHY010000001.1, forward strand.
AGGGCCGCCCAGCCCGGGACGTCCTCCCCGCTCTGGTGAACGCCATGGCATCCCTCGAACCGGAGCTGGTCGAGACAGACGCGCGCGGTCTCACCGCCACAGCTCTGCGCACCGCCCCCCGCAGTTCGTTGATCGTCCTGTTGACCACTCTCGATGCCGCTCCGGTCGAGGAGGGCCTCCTCCCGGTCCTCCCGCAACTCACCCGACGCCACACAGTCCTGGTGGCCTCGGTGACCGACCCGCACATCGCCCGCATGGCCACATCACGAGGCACCGCCGACGCGGTGTACGAAGCAGCGGCCGCCGCACAGGCCCAAGCGGAACGTCTCCGCACCTCGGAACAACTCCGCCGCCACGGAGTCACCGTCGTCGACGCCACCCCGGACGAACTCGCGCCGGCATTGGCCGATGCCTATCTCGCGCTGAAAACGGCAGGTCGCCTGTAACGCAAAAAGGGCTCCCCGAAGGGAGCCCTCATACCTCGAAGCAGACCGTGAACGCAGAAAACCCCCGTGCCTGAAGGCACGGGGGTTTTCCCAAAAATTGTTCGGCGGCGTCCTACTCTCCCACAGGGTCCCCCCTGCAGTACCATCGGCGCTGTAAGGCTTAGCTTCCGGGTTCGAAATGTAACCGGGCGTTTCCCTCACGCTATAACCACCGAAACACTATGAAACTGTCGAACGATGCCACACCACGCTCTGTGGAACGTGGGGCTGTTCGTGGT